>NZ_CP054698.1:5045000-6389252 GCF_014023275.1 Nostoc edaphicum CCNP1411 | reverse complement strand
ATTCATTAAACTAAAATTGGCAACCTCTAACTAGGAAGCCCTACTTTCTAGCAAGAGGCTTGCTTTTTCTTCAGAGTTGAGCCTACACCCAATATCCCAAATGCCAGTAAACCCAACATAGAAGCAGGTTCAGGGACTTTGGATACCTGAATAGAACCAGAATTTTGATCTAATGTTATAAATGCTGTCTGTTGATCGATATCTTGACGTAAGGACAAAGAATCACCAACGGTTCCCTGGAAGAAATATTCTCCGATTACACCTGTCCCTCCTGCTACATCAAAGGGGCCAAACAAGGTATGAGTGGAAGTATCAAAGTTGAAAGCGAAGAAATTAGATTCTGAGACTCCACCAGCAACGGTGTTATAAGTTCCAAGCAGATTATTAGATGGATCTAAGAAAGAGACATTCAAGGATTGTAAAAAATTGGTCGCTCCACTACCACTTTCTGAAATAATTGTAGGTGCTGTAGTCTCGTCGTAGCTGAATGAACCTATTGCTGAATAACCAGCATTACCTAGCCAGTTGAAGTTTAAATCAATAGCTTGGGCTGGATTGTTAGCACTAGCTGCGATCGCAACACTAGCTGCTGTGGTAACAGCGATTTTGGCGAAAATATTTTTCATTGTCATAACTCCAAAATTGAGTGACATGATGCATTGATATATGCATCACACAACACTAAGCTTAAGATAGAAATATGTATACGTAAATACCGCATAAAACTACGCCAGCAAATGTAATAAATCAATAAAGAGAAACACTTTTTTTGTGAAGTTTTACATAAAATCTCAAGTTTGTAGCGATGTCTTACGACAAGCCGCTCCGCATCTACGCTCGTTTATATGTAATATACTCTAACCTCTTCCCTAAAAAGCTATATCTATCAAGCGTTACGGGATGATTTTAAGTATTTTCCCTGTTTGTAAACATGCAGTCAATTCATTACCTGTTACTAATTACCTAGGACTTACGCACTGTACAACTTAATCATCGTATGAATATACGAGAATGGGTCGTTTCAGCCTTTTATTAATCGTTCTTCGATGGTCAGATGTAGGGGTAAAGCACATTGCTCATGCGTGTCAACTTAAGCCAAAAATAGCGTACTGATTAGGTGTTGTTCACCCGCCAGGGAATATAATTCCCTGACTAATTGCTCAAGTCTACTGAAGTAGACTGAAAATTTTTGCGCTATGAAGTCCTCTTCAGAGGACTTTAGCTATGAGACAGGGATTTACAATCCCTGGCGGACATGAAGTTTCGCGTTAAGTTGACACCAATGAGCAATGTGCTTTACCCCTACGACAGACGTGCTTTTTCAAAGAATTCATATTTGGTATTTTCTGTCAATGCGTAAATCATATTACCTATAAAAAATAAATATGAGCGATGCTTTTAGCCGACTCGCACCCTTCATCCAAGAATATATTTATCATCACCAGTGGACTGAATTACGGCCAGTTCAAATTGCCGCTTGTCAAGTCATATTTGATACTGATGCTCACTTGCTAGTTACTGCTGGAACTGCTGCTGGCAAAACAGAAGCAGCCTTTCTGCCAGTTTTGACTCTATTACATGCCAACCCGGCTGCAACCATAGGGGCATTGTATATTAGTCCAATCAAAGCTTTAATTAATGATCAATTTGAGCGTCTCAACGACTTACTCAAAGAAGCAGATATTCCCGTTTGGCACTGGCACGGTGATGTTTCGCAAACTCGAAAAAACAAGCTTTTAAAGAATCCTCAAGGCATTCTCCAAATTACACCAGAATCTTTAGAAAGTTTATTAATCAATAAAAATAACGACCTACTTCGCTTATTTGGTGATTTAAAGTTTGTCATCATTGATGAAATTCATGCCTTTATGGGTTCAGAACGCGGTTGTCAAATTATTTGCCAATTACAACGTTTAGCAAAGTTGACGCAAAAACAACCGCGCCGTATTGGTTTGTCAGCAACTCTTGGTGATTACTCAATAGCTGAAGAGTGGTTGCGTTCAGGAACAGACAAGCCAGTTATTACACCGAAAATCGACAGCATAAAACGCCAAATAAAACTAGCTGTAGAACATTTTTATATGACTGATGAAGTAGATGAATCAGAGGCGACAGATGATGAACAATATATTTTCAACCTTAGCAAGTCTCGCAAATGCCTAATATTTGCTAATAATCGCACACGTACCGAATCTGTAATTGCATCTTTACGAAAAATTGCCACAGAACAAGGACTACCGGATATATATCATGTGCATCATGGGAGTATATCTTCTAGCTTGCGGCAATCTGCTGAAAATGCAATGCGTGAATCCAACAATCCAGCTGTTACCGCTGCCACTCTGACTCTAGAATTAGGCATAGATATCGGTCATTTAGAGCGAGTTATTCAGTTAGAATCGCCTCTCTCTGTAGCTAGTTTTTTACAACGCTTGGGACGCAGTGGTAGAAGAGGTGAAGCTGCTGATATGCGCTTTGTCTGCGTTGAAAATCAGCCATTAGCAGAAGCTTCTCTACCAGAGCAAATCCCTTGGCAACTTTTGCAGTGTATCGCTATTATTCAACTTTATTTAGAGGAGCAATGGATTGAACCAATCAAACCAATTAAATATCCTTTGAGTTTGCTTTATCACCAGACAATGAGTATTTTAACAGCAACAGGTGAAATTTCAGCTAATGCTTTAGCTAAACAAATTTTTAGTCTGCCGCCCTTTGCTGCTATTTTAAAAGAAGATTTCCAACTATTGCTACGCTATTTAATTGATATTGGTCATATTCAGCATACCGAACAAGGTAAATTAATCCTGGGTTTGGCAGGAGAAAAGGTGGTGAGAAAATTTCAGTTTTATGCTGTCTTTGCTGAACAGCAAGAATATATTGTTAAGCAAGGTGCAACAGAAATTGGCAGTATCGTCACGCCGATTCCGGTTGGCAATCAATTTGCTTTAGCTGGGAGAACTTGGGAAGTTTTAGAAGTTGACTTTAAAAAGAAAGCTATTTTTGTTAAACAAGCCGAAGGTAAAGCAAGTATTTACTGGCGTGGTGGTAGTGGTACTATTCATACCAAAGTTTTGCAAAGGATGCAGCAAGTTTTATTAGAAAATTTTGAGTATAGTTACTTGCAAAAAAATGCCTTGCAACGATTACGTCAAGTTCGCCAGTTGGCGCAGCAGGTTGGATTAGATAAACAGAATATTTTGCAACTGGAAAAAGGTAAATGTTGCATTTTTCCTTGGATGGGTACGGTTGCTTATCGCACCTTAGAAAGATTAATCAATTCCTACTGCCGGGAATCCTTGGAAATTACAAGTATTGGCGGAGTAAATCCCTATTATTTGACAATTAAATTAGGCAAGAATAAATTTAAACATCTTTACAATGAAATTGCTTCATTGTGTGAACAAAGAATTACCTCAGAAGATTTAGTCAGTACTTCAGAAGCACCAGAACTTCAAAAATATGATGGTTTTATTCCTCATCCACTTTTACGGAAAGCTTTTGCTCACGATTATTTGGATATGAGAGAACTCAAACAGCAGGTGGCATTGTGGAGAGAATAAGCTCTCCGTGTCTTTGCATCCTCGGTACCCCTTCCATACGGGATGCTTCGCGCAGCGTCTCCGTGATTTGTTGAAAACCCCAAAATGGAGTTGTTGAGTTTACGTATTTTTACTGATTTCAGCGCTTCTTTAAGGTGAATAGGATAGAACGCATAACAAAGAACTTTATCAATCCAATATATCTAAAATAACTTAGATGGCAATCAATCTACAAAAAGGGCAAAGCATCTCACTTTCTAAAGAAGCTCCTGGGTTAACAAAGTTGATGTGTGGATTGGGCTGGGATGTACCAAAATCCACCGATGGCGGTTTTTTTGGGGCTTTCAAAAGCACTCAAGACTGCGACTTGGATGCTTCTGTAATCTGTTTAAATCAAAATGGCAAAATGACAGATGCAGGCAACGTTGTTTACTTTGGGAATCTATCCCATAAATCAGGAGCTATTACCCATTTGGGCGATAATCTCACGGGTGCAGGAGAAGGTGATGACGAGCAAATAATTATAGATTTAGCTCAACTACCGAAAGAAATTGTCAAATTGGTTTTTACGGTTAATATTTACGATTGTATTGCTCGTAAACAAGAATTTGTACAAGTTAAAAATGCCTTTGTGCGTCTGGTCAATATATCTAACAATCAAGAACTTGCCAAATATCATTTGTCGGGGTCTGAATATAAAGGAATGACCGGGATGATTATGGCTGAAATTTATAATCACAATAATGAGTGGAAAATGGCGGCGATTGGCAACGGCATTAACATTAATGGTTTAGAAGGACTTGTGAAAGTCTATGCTTAACTACATATAGGACTCATATTTGATTTCTGAAAAAACTCAGTACAACTAAGAAGCCTTCTTGACTGTTGCCTGTTGCCTATTCCCTATTGCCTGCCTACGCAAATTAGTTCAGAAATCAAAGCGGATTCCTATATTGATTTACTCAAATCAATAGTAATTCAGAATCAAATTCATTTTCAAAAATAGGTAATAATCATGTCAATTAACCTCAGCAAAGGCGAAAGAATCAATCTTTCAAAAGAAGCACCAAGCTTAAAAAATGCTGGAATTGGTTTAGGATGGGATATTAACGTTACAGATACAGGTTCAGCTTTTGACCTAGATGCTTCTATATTTATGTTAGGTGCTAACGGAAAAATTCCTAACGAAAAATACTTTGTATTCTATAACAACACACAATCACCAGATGGTTCTGTGAAACATGACGGAGATAGCAAAACTGGAGAGGGTATAGGAGACGATGAAACAATTCAAGTTGATTTAAGTAAAGTTGATGCTTCAGTTCAAGAAATAGTTTTTGTGGTCACTATCCATGAAGCAGAGCAAAGAAAGCAAAACTTTGGGCAAGTCAGAAACTCGTTTATCAGAATTTATGACAACACCACAGAAAAACAAATTGCTAAATATGAATTAGATGAAGATGCTTCCGCAGAAACTGCAATTGAATTTGGTAAACTTTATCGAAAAGATGGAGAATGGAGATTCCAAGCTGTTGGGGCTGGTTATAAATCAGGGCTGCAAAGTTTTGTAGACCAATATGCTGCTTAGTAAATATCTCAAAAGTTAATCCAAAGGGGGTATTCATTGTTGTTACCCCCTTTTTTTGCATAATTAAAAAAGTTTAATTTATAGGATGTATATGAGATGGAAATTGAATTAACCAAAGGTGGCAGGTTTAATCTTTCTAAAGAAGCTCCAAATCTAAAGAAAGTAGCTATTGGCTTGGGTTGGCAAATAAATAAAGCTGGGCAAAGCTATGATATTGATGCTTCGGTATTTATGTTAGGCGCAGATGGTAGAATTCCCAATGATAAATATTTTGTTTTCTATAATAATCTCCAGTCACTCGATGGATCTTTAAGACACTCAGGAGATAATAGAACTGGGGAAGGCAATGGAGATGATGAGACAATTTATGTTGATTTGGCAAAAGTCAATCCAGATATTCAGGAGATAGTTTTTGTTGTCACTATTCATGAAGGGCAAGAAAAAAATCAGAATTTTAGCCAAATCAAAAATGCCTTTATCAAGATTTACAATCACGAAAGCAAAAATTCTCTGGCTCGGTACAATTTAAGAGAGGTATTTTCTCAAGAGACAGCTTTGGAATTTGGACGCTTATATAAAAAAGAGAATGAATGGAGATTTCAAGCGGTAGGAGAAGGCTATAGTTCTGGACTACAAAGTTTTGTAGATAAATATATTGCCAAAACTAAGCAGGAAGAATCTACAAAAGTAGAGAGTGTGCAAGAAAACTGTACAGCGAAACTAAATATATCGTTAGAGAAAAAGCTAGAGCGAGAAGCGCCACATATTTTCAATCTTGTTAAAAAAGCAGATATATCACTACAAAAAGCAAATTTGACAAATCATAAGGCTAAGGTTGTGCTTTGCCTTGATATCTCTGGCTCAATGAGTGCGCTCTATACTTTAGGTAAAATTCAGCGGTTTGCTGAAAAAATTCTTGCTTTAGGATGTCGTTTTGATGATAACGCTTCCATTGATATATTTTTATTCGGAGCTAAAGCCTATAACGCAGGTGAAATGACTATTGAAAATTTTAAAACTTTTATTCCAAATCTCTTGAAAGAGTATCCACTAGAAGGTGGTACTTACTATGGTAAAGCTATAGATATGATTAGAAAATTCTATTTTCCAATATCTAAAAAAGGTAACCATAAAAGTTTTAATCCAGTTTATATCATGTTTGTGACGGATGGAGCAACCTCTGACGAGTCACAAACAGAACAATATCTTAAAGAGTCTTCATATGAGCCTATTTTTTGGCAATTTATGGCAATTGGCAAGTCACGCAAGGATGTTAAAGGTAAAGGTATTTTAGGTTGGCTAGCTAAAGCAAAGACCAGTGATTTTACTTTTCTAGAGCGGCTTGACGAAATGAGCGATCGCTATCTTGATAATTCAGATTTTTTCAGTTTAGAAGACCCAGAAAGCATACCAGATCAAGAGCTTTATGATTTACTGATGACTGAATATCCAAACTGGGTCAAATTGGCTAAAACGAAGAATCTATGTATCCGCTCAATAAATCGGGGTAGTAGAAAAAATAACAAAGTAGAGAGATGCACATAGGGTCGTAGAATATATGACATGGCGCAAAAGCAATCTCCAGAAAAACAAGTAGAGGCATTGTTGCAAACCATCGACCCCTCAAAGTTTGCAGACGAATCCTTGCGCCAGACATTAACTGTTCTGCTAAACGTCATAGAGCAGCAACAATCAGAGATAAAAGAATTACGTGAAGAAAACCAAAAACTACGGGACGAAAACAATCGTCTGAAAGGCGAACAGGGGAAACCAGAAATCAAGAGCAATCAGTCGAAAGGGTTCAAGAGCAATCATTCATCCGAAAAAGAACGACACACTCCAAAAAAACATACGAAAAGTAGCAAAAATCAGAGCATAAAAGTAGACAGGACATGCATTCTGGATTATCCGGCGAGTGAGCTACCGCCTGATGCACAGTTCAAAGGCTATGAAGAGGTAATCATTCAAGATATTTCACTGTTAACTGATAACGTATTATTCCGGGAAAGAAAAAATATTACTCGCCTAGTGTTGGAAAAACGTATTTAGCATCTTTGCCACCTGGTTACGATGGAGAATTTGGTCCGGGAATAAAAGCTCTAGTAATTAGCTTATATTACGGCGGTAATATGACCCAAGGTAAGTTGCTAGAGTTTTTAGAGAATATTGGGATCTCAATGTCGGCTGGCTATTTATCAAATCTACTCATCAAAAAACTTAGGCGATTTTGAAGCTGAATATAATCAAGTTTATACATCTGGGTTAGAAAGTAGCTCGTGGCAGCATATAGACCAAACAAGTGCCCGTGTTAAAGGAGTAAATCAGACCACGAATGTAATTTGTAACCCCTGGTACACAGTCTACTCAACTACAGCTAAGAAAGACCGACTAAGCGTAATTGGGGTCTTGCAAAATAGACAAGAGCTTGAATATGTTCTAAATGGGCTGACTTACGAGTTGCTTACAAGTTTTAATGTCCCAACTAAATGGCACAATCAAATGAAATTGTTGCCGCAAGAAACAGTTTTGACTGAATTAGAGTTTAATTCATTGCTGGATACGTATTTAAGCAAGCTAGGTTCTCAATACCGGACTCGTGTTTTGGAAGCTGCTGCAATTTCGTTCTATCATCAGCAATCTCAAATACCAGTGGTAGAATTTCTGGTCTGCGATGATGCACCCCAATTCAAATTAATTACAGATAATTTGGCTTTATGTTGGGTACATGAAGCCAGACATTATAAAAAAATTAAGTCCATTTGTTGGTTTTTGTCAACAAACATTAGACAAATTTTTAGGGGAATTTTGGGATTACTACCGAGAATTAGTCGCTTACAGAAATTCCCCCTTCCCCAAAAACCAAACAGGAATTAAAGACTAAATTCTGTCAGCTATTCGGTACTGAAACTGGATATAAACAATTAGATGAGCGAAAAAAATTAACGGCAGCTAAAGAGTCTGAACTACTGCTGGTCTTAGAGTATCCAAACTTACCTTTACATAATAATCCGGCGGAATTAGCTGCTAGGACTATGGTGCAGCGACGAAAAATTAGTTACGCCACTCAAACGAGTGAGGGTACTAAGGCATGGGACATTTTTATGTCTCTTGTTGCCACTACTCGTAAATTGGGAATCAGCTTCTTTGAATATATACATGACCGGATTTCTCTCTCTGATAAAATCCCCGAATTGGACACTATTATTCGCTCAAAATTTTCTATTAATCCTCAACCTTTATAGTCAAGCGTTTGCATTCAAATAGAATCCCTGCGTTAGAACAATCTAGTTAACTCTCAATAAATTGGATGTTAGCAAGTCTTTTTACTTTTATTCGCTACCCCGACTTATTGAGCCGATACGAATCTATTACAATGAATAATGCAATTCGCAGAGAAGCAGGATTGAAATAATTCGTAATTTTGCAATTAGTTAAAATGAGCTATTTTTTAATTAAACCCTGGAGCGATCGCAAATCATAATTTAAGATTTTTCCAGTACTAGAAAGTTGATATCCGGCGAAGAATAAAGCAGATGATGCCAAAACAATTAAAAGATTGACTGACGCGAATACATTACCAGTAAAAGCGATGACTACAATTCCTAACGCCATCAAAATCCATCCTAAGTTAGGGTTTATTCGCTGTTGACAAAGGACGAAAATACCAGATATACATAGCAATAAACCAGGAATACCAAAAAATATCCCAACTCGAATATTTGCAGTTAAAATTATCATACCTGCAACCATCAAAACAAAGCCTAAAAATTTAATTGTCTGAGTTACCGGAGTTTGTCTGTTTTGCGGAGGAATTCGAGCCTGCATTGTTGTGGTATTTGCAGAAGAGATAGGATTTTGCTGATATTGTATCTGATCTTGGAATATAAATGTGACTTTTTCTCCTTGACCAAGGTCTATTCTATCTCCTAAATTTATTTGATAGGGTGTTCTAGGTTCTAATCTAGTGTTATTTACAAATGTCCCATTAGAACTTCCTAAGTCTTCAATAAAATAATTATTTATGTGGTTCTGAATCTGTGCATGAATGCGAGAAACTACATCTGCATCTGGCAAGTTGGAAACATCAATATCTGGTGGAATTTGGTCATTGGGTTTACCGATATAAAACACCGCAATATTTGGTGGTAACTCAAAAGCAGTGTTGCTTTGGACATGAAAAAGCTCTAAATTCAGCCCTATAGCGTTGGATGTACTTAAATTTTGCATAGTTTTTAGTCAATAATTTCTCTAGACTGTTGACTCTTGCAAATCAGTAGGCAATTTAAATCCGTTATAGTTTACCGATTTTCCTATCTGATGTAAAGGAATCTCAATCCAAAACTCGCTTCCTTTGCCCAGTTCTGATTCACACCGCAGGATTCCAGAGTGTTTTTGCACCACAATCTGATAGCTAATTGATAAGCCCAACCCTGTTCCTTGTCCCACAGGTTTAGTGGTAAAAAATGGATCAAACAGTTTCTTTTTAACTTCTTGGGTCATACCTGGCCCATTATCTGCAATTCTTACTACCACTCGGTTATTATTAACAAGTTTAGTACTAATTATAATCTTACTAGGATTGCTCTCAATCTCTTGCTGAGAACTTTGAACATTGCACATATCAAGGGCATCGATCGCATTATTAATCACGTTCATAAATACTTGATTTAACTGCCCTGCATAACACTCTACTAGAGGTAGCTGGCCATACTCCTTAATGATTTCAATTTTGGGATGCTCTGGCTTGGCTTTCAATCGATTCTGTAAAATTAGCAGTGTACTATCAATACCTTCATGAATATCAACCTCTTTCATGTCTGCTTCATCTAAATGGGAGAAAGTGCGTAAAGACAAGACAATTTGCTGAATTCGTTTAGATCCCATTTTCATCGAAGACAATATTTTGGGTAGGTCATCTAGCATAAATTCCAAATCAATGTCCTCAACTTTTTCCTGAATCTTTTGTCCAGAATTTGGGAACTCTTCTTGATAGAGACTTACTAGTTCTAGCAATTGTTGAGTGTATTCACTGGCATGGGTGATATTGCCAGAAATAAAGTTAACTGGGTTATTAATTTCATGTGCAACCCCTGCTACAAGCTGACCCAGACTAGACATTTTCTCAGTTTGAATCAATTGAGCTTGAGTGCTTTGGAGTTCTTGTAAGGTTTTCTGAAGTTCTGATTCTGCCTGTTTGCGTTCATAAATTTCCAACTCTAGGCGTTGGTTCATTTGGGTTAATTCAGTGTTCTTAATTAGGGTTTCACGAGATTCGGCTAGCTTCAATGACATATAGTTAAATGACTTAGCAAGGTCTTCTACTTCATCCCCTGTCTGAATATCTAAACGGTAATCTAGGTTTCCATCTGCAATTTCTGCTGTTCCTGCTTGTAATTTATGCAAAGACTTAATTGTTGGACGCCAAATCACTATAAATTTCCCAACAAATAAAATTATGATTACTTGCACAACTACAAAAGAAATAATTCTCTGCACTTGATATAGGTTTTCCAATTCATCTTCAACTAAGATATTCTGCTGATTAGCACGTTCAATTAGCTGGCTGAGGAACAATTCAATATCTCTATCAAAGGAGTTGATTGCTCTAAAATACTGCTGAGAATCTGCTAAAGAAGTGTCGCTAGAATTCCAGTGGATTAGTTGAGTTGACAACTGGCTGAGAAACTGGTGACGGCGACGAATGATTGAGATTTCTTTGGCATCTGGCATCAAGCGTTCTAACTTGTCAAGAGAGTCCAGAAACTTTTTTGAAGATTTAATCATTTCTATATTTTGACTTTTAAGTAGAACAATATCCTTGAGTTCAATAATTTCAGACTTCAAGGCATTTTCCGCAGTCAAAGCGACTTTGATAGTTTCGGTAGTTTGATTGCTTTTCTCACGAATAGTCTGCTTTATTTGTTGAACAGCTACAGTATTGCCAACGAGAATAGCTATTATCAGTCCGACAGACACAACTGAACCTGTAAAAAACTTTGTGGAGATTTTCATTTTGTCGGAACAGAAATTAAGTTGAGATATTTTCGGAGTTGCTCGATAGGAGTGTAGTCTGAAGGAGTCACAAGGGTGTATCCGGCTGACTCAGTTCCGATAATATCCTGAAGACCTTCTGGGCTACTAATAAAAGCCTGCTTTAGTCGTTTGATTAACTCAGGTGAGAGTTTTTTAGACACTACTATTGGAGAATTTGGTATGGGAGCAGATTCCCACAGAATTCTGGAGTTTTGAGGTGTTAGCTTACCGTTTTTTTGCCGCTTCAAGTATGAGGAAATATTAGTTGCTGCGGCATCAACAATGCCATCTTCTAATGCAGCCATACTATTGCTATGGCTACCAGCATAGAGGACTTGAGCAAAATTTCGATTATCATCAATTCCTAGTTTTTTGAACGTTGCCAGCGGCATCAAATACCCAGAGGTTGATAATTTATCTACAAAGGCAATACGTTTACCTTTGAGGTCTTTTAAGGTTTTGATGCGACTGTCTTGTTTGACAATGATACACGCCCGATACCAGGGTTGTCCCGTATGTTTATCAATGGGAGCAACCAACGGTTCTACTTTAGCACCCCGATCTACTGCCTCCAAATAGCTCATAGGCCCTAAATAAGCCATGTCCAGCTTATCCTGCAATAGCCAGTCAATGATTTGCTGATAATCCTTAGCAATCTGGAAATCTACTGAACTGGCGATCGCATCTTGTATCTTCTGGATCTCTGGTTTTTTGTGTCTCCCTTGTCCCCCGATTATCTTTGATTGCGACTCAGTATCAACCCTTCGTCCAAGGGATTGCTCTAAGTATTCTTTTAGGGGTTTAATCATCTGTTCTTGCTCTGTCCGGCTTTGCGTAGGTAGCACTCCAATTTTTAAAGCTGGTAAGTTCTGTTGACTTGAGACACTATCCACAACTGACTGATTTTTTTCTGATACTTTTCCAGTACAGCCTGTGCTCAGTAACGCCATAATTATCGCTACAGTCAGAACTCTAGTTTTACTAGATAAGCGATATCTACCAAAAAGCCACGGTGCTACTAAATACTTGTTCATAAAATTCAAATATAGATAGCTAAAAAATTCTAGGACTATCGTGGCATTTTTAAACGCAGAGTATTTTAAAGGCGAGCAAAGCCAATACTTTAAATTGGAATTTGAATGCAGAATTCTGTGCCTTTTCCTAGTTCTGATAGACAATTCAAAATTCCACCATGTTTTTCTACTATAATTTGGTAGCTAATTGACAGTCCAAGTCCTGTTCCCTTACCTACGGCTTTTGTAGTAAAAAATGGATCAAATAATCGCTTTTTAACGTCTTCCGCCATTCCTAATCCGTTGTCGGCAATTCGGATAACAACAAATTTACTCTCTAAAATTTCAGTCCGAATGAGAATTTGCGGTTTATCAGTTATTTTCCTGCTGACTCTTGATTCTTCTAAAGCATCGATCGCATTAGTCAGAATATTCATAAATACTTGATTAAGCTGCCCAGCATAGCAATCAACTAAGGGCAAATCACCATATTCTTTAACGATAGATATATCCAACCCAATTCCATTATCTTTCCAGCGGTGATGCAAAATTAATAGGGTATTATCAATTCCTTCATGAATGTTAACTAGTTTTTTATCTGCTTCATCATGTCGAGAAAAATTTCGCAGTCCCAAAACAATTTCACGGATGCGATTAGTACCCATATTCATTGAATATAGGAGTTGATCAAGGTCACTAGTAATGAATTCTAAATCAATTTTTTTAGCAAAATCTTCAATTTCTATTTGCGGTTGGGGATAATGTTGCTGATAAAGGTGCAAGAGAGTTAACATCTCTTGAAAGTATTCGTTAGCATAGATTAAGTTGCCATGAATAAAATTAACTGGATTGTTGATTTCATGGGCAACTCCAGCTACTAATTGTCCCAAACTAGACATTTTTTCATTCTGGATCAGTTGAGATTGAGTTTGCTGCAATTTATGCAAGGTTTCGGTGAGTTTTTCAGCTTGATTTTGAGCTACTAAAGTAGCAGAGCGACTTTGGGTATAAAGTTGTGCATGGTCGATGGCGATCGCTAGTTGATCGCAAACAGCTTGTAGCAGGTTAATTTCACTGTTAGTCCAAATCCGATCGCCACTACAATGACTGCATACAATTGCCCCAATTTCACCGGAATTACTCTTAACTGGTAGCATTAGTTGAGATGTGATACCAAACTCAGTTAAAAGTTCTTGCATATCATAATCAAGTTGTGATTTTCTATTAATATTTTCTATACAAATTAGCTCTTGAGAGAGAAGTGTTTGGGTCAAAAAAGTGCTTTTTTGCAGTGGGATATTGCCTAACATACTTGGCAAGTTAGGGTTTCGTGCTTCATAGGTAATAGTCAGGCTTGGTTCGGATGGGTGCGCTAAGTAAGAAAGAAAGTAGCAACGGTCAATTTGTAATAAGCTGCGAATTTCATTAACAGCAGTTTCTAGGATCATATTTAAGTCAAGAGAACTGCGGATTTGACTAGCTAGACGCAGCAATAAGGCTTCCCGACGGCTGAGGAGTTCTTCTCGTGCCCAGATTCGGTCAATAGCCACAGCAATATTATTCGCAATCCAATTTAATAGGTTATGAGTTGGTTCGGTAAATAATTGCTTGCTAAATAAAGCTATTATGCCGATTATTTGCTGCTCTACTATTAGGGGATAAGCAGAAAATCGAGAAATTGAGAATGTAGAATCGATAAGTTTATCTGAATGATTAATTGATAATTCTTCGTTAAAAATAGCTTGATGGTTTTGAATCATTAAGCCCATAATATTATTGACTAAAGCGATATGAGCTGGGAAATCTTGGGTATCGCTCAAAGCACTACAAGCAATATCTGTGCAATGAACACCAGCCTGCAAATGTAGCTGGTTTGTCTGTCGTTCAAATGTCCAGATACAAACAAAGCCGATATCAAGGTATTGGGAAATAGTATTTGTACAGTTTTGCAAAATTTCTGGAAGTGTGCCACTTTGAGATAAGGCTAAACTGACTTCTGCACTCAAAACTGACAAACGCGATCGCTCCAATAAAGCGAACTCTGAAAGCTTGCGTTGTGTAATATCTGTACGAATTGATACGTATTGATAGGGCTTTCCATCTTGTCCCAACATTGGGGCGATCAGAGTATCCACCCAATAAAAAGTGCCATCCTTAGCTTTATTTTGAATTTCTCCCTTCCAGATTTTTCCTTGGGTGATAGTTTTCCACAAATTTGTAAAAAATTCTTTTGTGTGGTGTCCAGAATTGATAATCCGATGGTCTTGGCCTAGAAGTTCTTCTGGAGAATATTTAGAAACTTCACAAAATAATTCATTGACATAGGTTATTCTCCCAGTTTTATCAGTAATAGCTACCAGTGAATGGGCATTTAAGGCAAATCTAAAAGCTTCTAATTCTTGGACAGATTTTTGTAGCGCTATCTCATTTTGTTTATTAATAGTGATGTCACGAGCTACTGCATAAATCAGCTTTTCTTCAGTGAAACTAGTTGCATTCCATGCCAGCCATTTGTAAGAACCATCCCGACAAAGATAACGATTTTCAAAGCTGATTGCATCTACGGATTGTGTAATTTTTTGAGCTACAACAATAGTGGATTCACGGTCTTCAGGGTGAATAAATTCGATAAATGGTTTAGTAACGAGTTCCTGAGTTGACCAACCTAGTGTTTTTGTCCATACTGGATTTAGATACTTAAAATAACCATCAAAATTAGCAATACACAATAAATCTATAGAAAGTGAGAAAAATCGAGAGTATTTTTCTTCAGATTGTTGTAACTCAGATTTAGCTAGTTTCATCAGTTTTTTAGGTGGAAAGCTTTTTTTGATAAAGTTAAATAAGTTAATACGTTTATCGTTAAAATTGAGTAACCATTGCAATCGGATATTTCAACCTAGAAATTGCCTCATGTCAGTTCTGACGAAGACTGTTTAGCTTACGAATAAAAACGTATTTAACTTGATAGTAGAGAAAAAAGTATCTACTAGTTTGTACTGAGTAAACTAGCTAGCTGTTGACTTAGTTCTCTATTAAATAAAGGATTCCCAGAAAAGCTATAAAGTAAACACTTCTTATCTTAAATTTAAGATAAGAAGTGTTACGTAAACTGAATTAACCAGGACTTTTATCTGCCATTGTCCTTAAACAAGGAAGTAATCGTTTAACAAATGTAACAATTTTGTATTGATCAATCAGAATATATTCTTTAAATTCAGGAATTGAACGATAACAACGAAACTTATCTGATTCGTCATAACTTCTGATTTACTTTGATAAAACCTCAATAATTATTAAGGGATTTTTAACAGTGGTCGTGCTGTCATTCTCATACATTTCTCCTGCCTTCTTCACGCAATACTCCCGCGCTTTCTGGCTTCTTTGTAAGAAGTTCCCACATTTTTTAAACCAGCTTTAATCATTTGTTGTTCGAGAAGGGCAAAGAAACGCGCTCTGTCGCCACCTTTTACCACTGCTTGATTATGAGCTTCAGCGATCGCTACAGGATAGCCATATCCTTTTTGAACTTGTGCTAACATCAGTCCCAGTGCTTGGTCTAACATGGTTGCATTCTGGGCTACCCATGCCGGAACTTCGA
Source organism: Nostoc edaphicum CCNP1411 (assembly GCF_014023275.1). Taxonomy (NCBI): domain Bacteria; kingdom Bacillati; phylum Cyanobacteriota; class Cyanophyceae; order Nostocales; family Nostocaceae; genus Nostoc; species Nostoc edaphicum. Next base: position 6,373,478 of record NZ_CP054698.1, on the reverse strand, counting down.
TTCGGGCGATTTCTGTACCAACGTGGACGTAGCAAAAGTAAATGGTTTGATCGCCGTAGAGTTCGAGAATGGGGGAATTGCTCCGCCACAGAGTACTGCGTTGTCCTGGTTTGAGTCGGGTTGCCCAAACTGAAGTATCTCGCAACTGTTCAAAAATTTTACAAGGTACTTTTTCTAGCTGATTTGGGCAATGACTTTTACAATCTGGCACTGGATGGGGACAAGCTAATAACCGTAAAAAGTTCATTGTTTCGATGCTGCGAGAGGCGCTAAGATAACCCATCAACGGAATTTTAGCATCACGCATCTGCTGCCAAGCTTCCAGGATCGGGGGTAAAATGCGATCGCGTGCATCCATCGGCAACTGTTCTAAAAACCAGTAAATTAGCGAACCATCTACCATCGCCAGCGCTGGAGTTTCCCCTTGCGCTGCACCACATGCAAGTTCTGCTAACACCGTTGTTTCTGAAGCAGTGCGGCGAAAACTCATCCATTCCTCAGTTCTAATTCCCCACTGCCGAGACATATATAAATCTTCTGGGCGGTAAAATACTTCTGGCAAACTATCGAGTAGCGGATGGCGATTTTGTCCGTAATGCAAGACAACTCTGCCGATATTTAGGAGATAACAGTAAGCAATTTCGTGATGATTAGGGGCAATTTGGGAACCATCGGTAGCAATGACAGTATGGATTTTTGGAGGAACTGGGATATCGATGCAGGTTTCTAGCGGTTCAATTGGGGTAGCATTAGCGAAGAGAATGCGATCGCGCCATTTTTCCTGGCGATCGATTAAATCTTGTTGAGACTCGTAAGCATTTTTTAAATGTTGTTGGGCCAACTCTAAACGCTGGCGACTAGCAGCAGCTTCTAATGTTAGATGCTGACTTAAACCCTGCATTTGTCGCGCTAGTTTTGTTAGATCAAGCATAAAAGTAAGTGCTAAGTTATGAATGAATAGTTATAAATTAGGAATTTTCCTAATTACTTATTATTTACATACATCATTTAAAAATGTCACTTCATTTCCATTCTTCCAGAAAATTAAAATAATTCGTAATTGCTAATGAGGCTATAATACTCGCTAAGGTAATTCGTAATTAAATTGAAGAAGAATTCAGAAGTCAGAATTCAGGAGTCAGAATAAATCAGTCGCGGGTCTGAATCCCCGACTGATTGAAAACCACCAAATCTACGATTTGTTGGGGGTCTTAAACCCGGTTATTCAGACGCTCGAAGACTCGCTAACGCTACGCTATCCGCCAGTCATACAGAATTCATTCTGAATTCTGACTCCTGACTCCTGAATTCTGTTCGATAAAGTTGGGGATTTAGACCCCAACAGGGAAATACCAGCAAGATAGATAATTACGCACGAGTACCTTGCCAAGAATTAGGAATTACTTAAAGCCAAGCAGAGAAATCTTTGGCAAACTGAGAAAGTGATAACAACTTAATTCGCGGATCATTTTGTGCAGCTTCGCGTTCTGCTTGGGTATTATAGCCCCAGTCTGCAAGAAAAAGTTTCACATCCTCAAGGTCTGCTTGCTGTTGAACTAACTGTAACGTCTTGAGTCTATCTTCTACAAACCAGAGGTTCAGTGGCTTTTCTCCTGCTGACTGGATTAATTCTCGCAAAATTTCATATTTGGGACGCTTGACTTCTTTCCCAAAAATTGCTGCTGGTGGTAAATTCACCCCTTCTTGTTGCAACAATTGCTGGACAAAACGCCCTTCTTTAGTTGTCACAATGTATAGCTTAACTCCACTGTCAATAGTTAATTTAATTTTTTCTACTACAGCCGGATAAAATCTATGCAGACTCAGCCACCCATCTAAATCTGTAGTAATCCATTTATCTCGCTGATTATCTAGTTGTGTGGCAATTTCTCTTGCTTGTAGCTTGTCATTTAATAAAAGTTGTGGGGCAATGGTTACCCATTCATGAAGAATCTTTTCATCAGGAATTCCATCTACCAAGGCTTTAATTAAAACGGGCATTTCCCAACCCGTTTCAATAACAGGTCTTAGACGGTAGAATCTCAAAGCTAAATCATCTGCTGGTGTGTCGTTAGTAGGAGACCAAATTTCACAGTAGGTACGCCATGCTACCTCAAAATATTCAATTAATCCGTCGCAAATCACTCCATCAAAGTCCAGGGCTAAAATTTTGGGACTACTTGTGGTCATTGGTTTGAGAATGAAACTGCTCTTGTCAGCTTACCCGACAATTTTAAATCATGCAGTAATCTTTGTTAGTCTTTTATAATTTATAATTTGCTTAAAAAGTATGGTGGCATTGCTCTATTTGATTTGATACTGCTAGGTTAACGAGAATCTACGGCAGATTTGCGATCAACTAAACGAATTTGGTTTTACTTGACTACTACAGTGATTAGTGGCAGAGAACTTTTAGCTGAGACATGAATGACTCGACCCTGAAAATCTTATTGAGAGCCATAACAAGGACAAATAAAACAGGAGTCAGAATACAGGAGTCAGAATACAGGAGTCAGAATTCAGAATACTCTACCCATAAAGGGATGAGTTTTAAGGCAAGAATATTTTAATTTTTTTCGCGCCACTTGCGGGCAAGGTTTTAAAGCAATATTCATTACCCAGTTGGACTCCAATTCAATTCTGAATTCTGAATTCTGACTCCTGAGTTCTTATTATAAAGTGATTCTTTTCAAGATTTCACTCAACGAACAAGACTGCCTTTTTTATCCTGTCGCGATCGCATTAGGATTTAATGTACATCTGTGCTTACCGTAGGTTCATTTTCGTAAAATTTACTTTTTTTAAGAGTTGTTCCTGAAAATTGAATTTTTAATTACTATTTATTTCTGGAGTAAGAGGTTATTTATCAACTTTGTAACTAGGATCTAACCTAAGATATGTTCCTCATAAAATCTATTCCAAATCTATTCTCAAACTCTCTCCAGGGAAAGAACTCTTTATGCCTGTGATTTTTTAAGCTGTTACTAGTCAAGTCACATTTTTTAATACCTGAAAGAGCCATGAGTGATAATAAACAACAAAATCAAATTAATCAACCAGTAAGCGAAGATTGGGATTCTCGTGATGAGCCAAATGTGAAGGAAAGAAACTTAACCGCGAATCCGGGAGATAGAATTGCTGATGAGCCTCAATCAGTTGAAGAGAAGGCTGAACAGGTAGCTGTTGATGATGTACCAGACATTACAGGCGACAAAATCACAGTCCCGACTTACTTTGTTGTAGATGAACCCAATGGGGAAAAGAAGGCACTCCACCACGTTAAAGATGCTGAAGAGATTTCTGATGTAATTCGGGAAGCGCGAGTTGACGAAAATGGAAATCGAGTTTGGTGGTAGTTATTTATTGAAGATGCCAAGAGGCGGAGAAGTTATCAAATACTCTCTCCGTTTCTTGGTGTCTCCCACCCACTGAGTCTTTTTTGGTAAAGTTAGTCTATGAATTCACACAATTAGAATGTATGTGAAAATTCTCCCACCATGAAGAGTGATGGTAAATGTCATTTTTTTCCATAGCATCTGTATATAGATAATGACTTTCGATTGGTTAAGAGTCAACGAGAAGCTACACAGCGACCAAGTTATAGGACTCATATTTGATTTCTGAAAAAACTCAGTACAACTAAGAAGCCTTCTTGACTATTGCCTATTGCCTGCCTACGCAAATTAGTTCAGAAATCAAAGCGGATTCCTATATACAATTGTTGTTTGCAGACCGTTGAACTAACAATATTTATGAATCTTATGCCCTCAATACAACAGCAAGTTACTTCCAGCGACAGCTACAACTACCTGCTATTCTTACCTGATGGGCTACGCTCCAAGGGAGGCGATATCTACGACGGGCTACGCCTACGCAACGAAACACAACAGCCACTTTTACCAACAATTCTATTTTTACATGGTGCAGGTGAGCGAGGTTCTGACTTAGATAACGTGAAAAAGCAAGGCGTTACCCAGATTGTCGAGAAGCAACCGGATTTTCCCTTTATTGTCATTTCTCCCCAATGTCCGCGTGGTGAATATTGGAATGTAGAAAGATTGAGCATCCTTTTAGATGAGGTTATCTCATCCTATCCTGTTGATCCAGATCGGGTTTACCTGACCGGCTTAAGCATGGGTGGTTATGGAACATGGCATTTAGCAGCAGCGCAGCCCGAAAGATTTGCTGCGATCGCGCCCATCTGTGGCGGTGGTAACCCACAAGCAGCACGGAAGTTGAAAAATCTTCCCGTGTGGGCATTTCACGGAGCTAAGGATAATGTCGTCCCCTTAAGCGAGTCGGAAATCATGGTTTCTGCACTAAAAGCCCGGAATGGGAATGTAAAATTTACAGTTTACCCAGAAGCCAATCATGACTCGTGGACGCAGACATATAACAATCCAGAACTTTATGACTGGTTTTTACAGCATCCACGGCAGCAGGCTGTAGGTTAAAGATATTTTTATCTGCATTGAAATACACCTAAATTAAATCAGAATCTTTAGTTGTATTAGCGTTTATTTCGCTCTGGATTTTTGCAACTTCGTTTCCTATTTCTTCGGGTGAAAACTCGGTTTTTTTTGTCTGTAGTCTAAGCCTTTGATATGCTTCATCTAGTGGATAATACGTTACTTCCATTTTTCCATCTGAACCACTAAGTCCATTGATTTTCTCAATAATTGACACCGTTTCCAACTCAGCTTCTAACTGCTCAATTGTTGGTAAATTTCCTTGCAACGGTTCCGGCAAAGTATCTTTTAGCTGATACACAGAAACACCAATCGGCTTATGCATATCGCGGAGAGAGTATTCAGCAATTACCTTATTTTTGCTTTTGCACAAAATCATCCCAATTGTAGGCTGATCATCTGGTTGCCTCAATAAATCATCTACCGCACTAACATAGAAATTCATCTTACCAGAATACTCTGGTTTGAACTCTTCAATTTTCAGGTCAATCACTATATAGCAGTGTAAACGCGCGTGGTAAAACAACAAATCAATATAAAAGTCTTCACCACCAACTTCAAGATGGTATTGACTACCTAAATAACCAAAACCAACCCCTAACTCTAGTAAAAAATCGCGGATATGGTTGATTAAAGCACGTTCCAAATCGCGCTCTAGAAAATCTTCCCTTAAATTGAGAAAATCAAAAGTGTAGGGATCTTTCAACAATTGCTGTGCTAATTCTGATTGTGGTTGAGGGAGAGTGCGGTTAAAGTTGGTGGTTGCTTTACCCTGACGGTGATACAACTTACTCTCAATCTGGTGGACTAAAACATTCCGACTCCATCCATGCTGGATAGTTTGTTGTACGTACCAAAGACGTTCCTCTGGGGATTTGAGCTTTTCCAACAAAGCAAGGTTATGATACCAACTAATTAGTGCAAGCACCTCTTGCACTAATTGCTCATCTGGATAAGCTTCGGCAAATGCCCGCATATACTTGAGGTTGCGAAGCGAAAAACCCTTCATCTCTGGAAAAGCTTTCTGCAAGTCAGCCGCCAGACGAGTGATCACTTTTGCGCCCCAACCCTGTTGCTGTTGGCGATTTAGAATATCTCGCCCAATTTGCCAGTAGAGTAATACTAATTCTTTATTGACTGCAACTGCTGCCCGTAATTGAGCGCTAGAAATTCGTGTTTTTAGTTCAGTTAAAAACTCTTCATAACCGATAATATCAGATGAGTCCCTTCGTGAAACTTCGGATTTATCATCTCTAGGCATAAAAAAGAATTAACGCTACCTCTATATTGCCAGCATTACGCAAAATTTTGCTAACCAAATTTTGGTATCAGATACAGATATACAAGAATCCGATGTTATAACAGTATTTTTGCTGCATTGATGGCAAAAGGCTGTGAGTTGAATTTACCAAGATTTACGCAAAGAATATTGGCACAACTTCAACATATTTTCATGAAAAATATTTTTTAGCACCCAAAAATTAAAAGTTTTAAGAAGTCGTTACTTGCACCTTTGACATCAGAGTATATAGCTTCAATAATGTTCTTACGTAAAAATTCGTAGTCATATAGGATTCCTATTTGATTTTTGCTAAATATACTGAGAGCGAAAACCTGATCAGGCTATCTCTCAGTTAGCTTGGCTTTGACAAATCAAATGGGATTGCTATATAAACTGGCATTAATAGGGTTGCATTATGCTTTTCTCGAATTCAATAACCAGCTTAAAAAATCGCCCAAAAAATAATAAAAAAGGTACAGTTTTTTGGACTCAAAGTAACATTTTTCTGCTCACTGCATATTTAATCACTTTACCGATTTGTACGTTGATAATTCTATCCTTATTATTGCCCTTATTCACTGCTAGCTTATTCGCTCCCATTGGAAATTCGTACCACTCTACATCGATTCCTTGGATAGATGATGCATCTGAATGTGAATATACGGGGAGAAACTGGCGCGATCGCAAGTGTTGGGATAATGAACACAGTCCCATGTTCTGAATGGAGATTGCATTCAGAGGGTATGCAAATCATCAGAACAATTGCCTAATTTGACAAAACAGGCTACTTCTCTCTATCTAGCTTCTCTTGAATAGCTTGACGACAAAATTCTGGAGGGTCGTCTTTAGCTTTTACTTCTTCCTTCATCTTTTCAGTAGCACGGAAGCTGATAGTAGTTGATAGCGGTTCTTCTCTTTCTGTAGTGAAATTTTTTAGATTTTCTGGGTTCCCTTTAGGATTAGGCATTGTTGAGAAATATGAATAAAGCTTGAACTGCATGTAAACGAGCGAATAGAGTTTTAAATCGATGGTGTTATCGTCTGACAAACAAGTTCACCATCGATTCCCACTTTTACAAGAGGTAACTCTATTTTATGTTCACACGCACAGAATTAGAAGTTAAAAGCTTGAGAGCGTTACGCGATTTATGCCTGATCCAGTACGGCATCCAAGCAATTGGAAACCCTGCTGATAAGGCATCCTACATTAACGCACTCCTGACTTTCCCTGTTGTCGCCTGCAAGCAAGTATCAGAGAATAGAGGATTGAAGTCTCCTATATTCTCTCAAGTAGAATCACTAGAAGCAGCACTAGAGGCTATGGGAACACCTACACCAGAACAGTCTGCATTACTCAAAGTGACGATGGAAGGAAGAAAGTTAGAGTACCCAGCGCGGTACAGTCAAGAGAAGCTATTTGGACTGTATCGGGTTAAATGGCATCTGGATACAGCACTAGAGATCCTGGGAATGCTTTAAATCCTAGTTAGTCCCCGACATCCTCGAAGCGGGGACTTTTTATATCCTTAGTGTCCAGAATTGTTAGAGTATTATTTGAGCGTTTAAGAGAGAGTGAAGGCTGAAAGTATTGATATTATGTCGATTTATCGTAATCTGCAAGAAACTCACTTAAATCGTGCCCGCGCCAGTCTTAGACAAGCGCTGTCTTGGTATGGATATCTTCGTAAGTCAGGACAGTTATCATCTAACCCAGAATTGGTAGGTTTGGTGAAACCAGAATTGGAAACTTTGAACGCCACACTCAACAAACTGGATTCTAACGTCATTAGAATTGCCGTCTTTGGTTTGGTGAGTCGGGGAAAGTCAGCAGTTTTAAATGCTTTGTTGGGAGACAAGATTCTCCAAACTGGGCCCCTAAACGGTGTCACTCAATGGCCGCGTTCTGTCCGCTGGCAGCCCGGTGGCAAGGTACTAGTAGAGTTAATTGATACCCCTGGCTTAGACGAAATTGAGGGTGAGTCACGGGCGGATATGGCACGTGAAGTAGTACATCAGGCGGATTTGATTTTGTTTGTTGTGTCTGGTGATATCACGCGCACTGAGTATCAAGCACTGCTGGAATTGCGTAAATCACAAAAACCCTTGATTTTAGTGTTTAACAAAATAGACCTTTATCCAGACACAGATCAGGGAGCGATTTACCAAAATTTGCAACAACTGGGTGCGGGGAATCCTCAAGCGAAGCCTCTACTACCTGATGAAATTGTGATGGTGGCGGCGGAACCAGCAGCAATGGAAGTTCGGGTTGAGTGGCCTGATGGGCGTGTCAGTTATGAATGGGAGACACCACCACCGCAAGTAGAGGAACTCAAAGAGACAATTCTGAATATTCTGAATCGGGAAGGGCGATCGCTTCTCGCGTTGAATGCACTCATCCAAGCACGGGATGCAGAAGCCGCGATCGCTCAAAAAACCATCGACTTACGCGAACAAGAAGCTGAAGAAATCATTTGGCAATTTACCAAATATAAAGCTTTGGCAGTTGCGTTAAATCCCATCGCCTTCTTAGACATCCTTGGCGGAACTGTTGCCGATTTAGCTTTAATTCGCGCTCTAGCTAGATTGTATGGTTTGCCAATGACGAGCTATGAAGCTGGGAAAATTTTAAAAACGATTTTATTTAGTTCTGGTGGCTTGCTACTGGGGGAACTAGGTAGTAGTTTTCTTTTAGGTTTAGGTAAAAGTACTGCTGCAATCACCAGTGGTGACAATCCCACCAATATTACTGCTTTTGCTGGTAGTGCGATCGCTCAAGCTGGTATTGCCGGTTATGGCGCATATTCCGTTGGCAAAGCCGCTCAGGTGTACCTCGAAAAAGGCTGCACTTGGGGACAGTTAGGCGCTAGCAGCGTCATTCAAGAAATTCTCTCTCAAGTTGACCAAAATACAATTCTGTATCGCTTGCGACAAGAGTTAGGCATAAAATATTGAGAATAAATAAGAATTGTTAAGCATTTGTTACCGTTTATAAGTGTTTATCAACTTCTATCAAACTCTTCTGACAATTGACTGACATTCCTAATTTGGGATGCAAGATTAAGGGTACAGGTTACAGGGTAGAGGTTATAGGAAATAGAAACTATCCCCTATCCTCTAATATCTCTCTGCGTAAATTAAAGGTAAAAGTATCATGACAACTACCCTAAACTCATTTCAAACTGCTGGGGCAACAAATCTTGAAGAAGCGATTACTGAAGCCATTACCGAAGCCCGGACAACTTGTGAACTAGATGGTAGTGATTCTGCTGGTTGTGCCGTAGCCTGGGACATTGTGGAAGAATTACAAGCTGAAAAAGCCGATCAACAGCAAGCAAAATCAAAGAAAACCTCTTTAGAAAATTACTGCGATCGCCATCCAGCTTCCGTAGAGTGCCTAATCTACGACGTTTAATAAGAGAGAATTCAGGAGTCAGGAGTCAGAATTCAGTATGAATTGGAGTCTGAGTACAGATGAATATGTGGGTTAAAGTCTGCCACTAATTGATTCTGAATTCTGCATTCTTCTTTAACTTTTCCGTAAATCAGTTGTTGCTGATTGCGTTATTTGCCTAATTGCCTCTAAATCAGGTGGTGGTGTTTCACTTTCCATTCCCAACCACAAAAGATATTCGATATTCCCAGCCGGGCCAGTGATCGGCGACCAAGTTAAGCCTTTGTATTTCCATCCTAATTCGTGGGCTGCTTGCAACACCTGGAAAATTGCATCAGCTTGGTCATTTGGATCGCGCACAACGCCTTTTTTACCCACACGGGATCTGCCGACTTCAAATTGTGGCTTGACTAACAATACAGCTTCTCGGTTAGCTTGAGTTAGTTGCCACAAAGCAGGCAGAATCTTAGTTAAAGAAATAAACGATACATCCACCACCGCCAAATCAGGAACCGAGTCATGTTCTCTATATAACTCATCCGGTCGTAGTTGCCGTAAATTGGTGCGTTCCCGCAAAATCACCCGCGGATCATTTCGTAACCGCCAGTCAACTTGCCCGTAACCGACATCAATACCGTAAACTTGTTTTGCTCCAGCTTGTAAGAGACAATCAGTAAAACCACCAGTAGAAATCCCACCATCTAAACAAATACGCTCTCCTACGGGAATGGCAAATACTGACAAAGCTTTAGAGAGTTTTTCACCGCCTCTAGAAACAAAAGGCGATCGCTCTTTAATATTGATTTGAGCTGCAATATCAACTTCAGTACCAGGTTTATCAACTAACTGCTGATTAACAGTAACTTCCCCCGCCTGAATTAGCCGTTGTGCTAAGGCGCGAGAAGAACATAAATTTAGCTCTACTAATAGTGTATCGAGTCGCTGTTTAGCCAATTAACTAGATTCTCCTGGTAAGATTAAAGCCAAAGCACGATTGATAATTTCTTCTCGGTTAACCAGCTTGTCTAATTCTTGGGCTTCATAACGACCTTCTTCTACTTCTAGGGAAGCTTCATCAATGGCGTTTAAATAGGCTTCTGCTAAGGTTTCTAACAATTCTTCTGGCGTGAGATAGTAGCCTCCAGCTTTACGCCGCTTATTTTCCCTCTGAATTTCTCGAACTGAATTCCGAATTGAGACTTCCCAAGAGCGAGTCGTGCGATTTTCAGCTTGTTGTTTAATCAAATGCAACAGCAAAATCACTGCATAGCGACGAATCGTCTTGATTATGTCATTTCGGCTCATTTCCTCTAATTCTTCAACTATAATTAATGCTCCTTGAACATCGCCCTTAACAAGCAAGTCTTTCAGAGTTAATAATTCTTCCATAATCAGCGCCTCAAACATCGGCAACTTCTATTGTGGCTTATAGCGGTTCTAGTCCAGATAAGATAGGCTAATGCATTTCATCTAGGAGCGATCGCATTCCTTAGCCAGTCTCATTCAACTATCCAGCTTACAATAAACGCTAGAGGATTTTTTTCCTAACCAGTCGTCTAAGACTACGAAAGATTTATTATGCCATTACGACAACCTCGTTACAGCAAAGAAGAATTTGCTCGTCGCGGTGATGAAATCTACGACTCTCAAGTGCGCCCACAAGTTGAAGAAAATAATTATGGCAAAATTGTTGCAATCGACATCGAGACAGGTGGCTGGGAAATCGATACTGATGAAATCAATGCCTCAAAGCGTCTTGAAACTCGCTACCCAGATGCACAAATCTGGTTTGTGCGTGTTGGCTCTCGCTATGTCCGTCGGTTCGGGGCTGGGTGCATCCACAAAACAAAATGATTATTGGAAGTGTGAATGCTGACTACGAGCCAATTATCGTTCTACGTATTTGTGGTGCTGATGCTAAAGTACATGAGCAAACCGCCATTGTTGATACAGGTTTTAACGGTTGGTTATCCTTACCTCCAGATTTCATTGCTGAATTAAAACTACCCTGGAAAAGGCGAGGACGAGCAATTCTGGGAGATGGTAGTGAATGTGTGTTTGATGTGTATGAAGCTATTGTTGTCTGGGATGAGCAATTACTAACCATTCCAATTGATGAAGCTGAGTCAGATCCACTTGTCGGTATGTCACTGATGGAAGGTTACAGATTAACGGTAGAGGCAATCGAAGGCGGTGTTGTAAAACTTGAGAAATTATGATCAGTAATCAAAGTCTCCCAATTTATCGGGAGATTTAGAGGGATCTAAAATTTTTGATACCGACTAGAGGACTTTTCAAACATCCTCTTAGTTTCATATCCTTTCTGTAACATACTCATGGAATATGATTTTTCAGTCTGAGATATGTGGATTATTTGAAAAGCGATCGCACCTACCGCAGGCAGACATCGCTTATTGCTTCTTTCTTCTTCGAGAATACACAACTAAAGATAATTAAGATACAGCAAAATCCGTGTATTGCCGTAGTTCAGCAGGATGAAAACCCAAAACAATATCTTCGCGCAAGATACCTGCTTCTAATAATGCCTCTGCCACTGGAACAGAAGTACCATCATATTGAATCCACACTTTATCATTAATAATGTCTATATGTACCACCGAACCATGTACGCGGCGCACGCCATCCCAACCGATATGTAACACTTCGTAATGGTCCCGCTCCGAGTCAATGACTGCTTCTGTGTCTATTTGACCGTTAGCAGGCTTGTGACTAGCATAGTCAAATATCAACTGACGAATAATTTCACGATACCAAGCTAGCTTATCCATCTGATAATCCTTTCTAGTTGCTCGTCAAAGACAATTAGGTTTATTCCTATACTATTAAGAATTAGCTGACCAAAGCGTTCGGAAAATATACCTTCATAAACTCGCTTGGGAACTGCTAAATAAAGTTGGCGTTTTGGTTGTAGTTCTTTAAGCACACTGCGATAAACTTCATACTGTCCTACAGCTTCCTGGAGGTCATTCACGGGAGAAGGACTCAGAAAACTTTTGATTTCAACAGCTATTTTTTGATCGTCCCTCTCAGCAGCAATGGTAACTCTTTCTGCTCCAATATCTACGTAAAGTTCTCTACCCCCGTATGCAAGGTATAAGGGATCGTTGGTTATTGTCCAACCATCTGCTATAAGTGCTTTAATGACTGCGGCGTGGTAAATGTCTCTGGCTGGCATTAATAGAAAGATAGTTCCAAAAGCACAGCTTTAATCTAGCAAAATTATTTTTACAGAGGCGCGATGTTACCATCTGGCGGCGAAAACTTAAATAAAGCTCTTTTCAAAGCCTGGTAGGGTTCATAAAAAAGCGATCGCTCTTTTCCCAACACAGACAAAAGTGCGATCGCTATTTATAATTCTTGTGGGGCAGACACCTTGCCCACTTAAAATCTAAATATCTATCTCGCTCAACTCGCGTGTGATGTGATCAAATGGTTCATCTACAAACGCAGTATTAACCACACCTGCTGCTGCTACTTGCTCCTTAATCAGATCCTTGAGAATCTGGATACCGCGAACAGTAGGCCCAATAGGCACTCCTAGAGAATTATAAGTTTCTCGCAGCCCTTGTAGCACACGCTCATCCAACACATTTGTGTTTCCAGCAACCAACGCATAGGTAGCGTAGCGCAAGTAGTAGTCTAAATCCCGCAGACAGGCTGCATAACGACGAGTTGTATAAGAATTTCCACCAGGACGAATCAATTCTGGCAGTTCTTCATATAACTTCAAACCAGCTTGCTTGACAAGTGCAGCCGCATTAGAATTTATTGCCGCCGCCGCTTGGACTCGGACTGTACCACTGTCAAAGTAAGACTTCAGGCTATCGATCGCATTCCGGTCAAAATACCGACCAGCTAAGTCATAATTCTTAATTAAACTTGTTACCGCATCGCGCATTCCTTCTTCTCCCAATCATTGCTATTTATGGTTTGATATTTATTTGGCTGCACTTATGCACCAGTAAATTTTTGTGCTATTAAAAATAGATTCGGCACAAAAACGATCTATCCACTACATAAGGATTTTATGTCAAAGTTGACCCCTATATGATGAACTTTCCAGTTTTGTACAGATGATCGCTGAAAGGTTAATATAACCTGATAATCCAGATATCTGTAACATAAGCTACAAAATCCGCTAATGTCTAGTATTTAAGATATTTCTGGTGTGTCACGGCCTGATTGAGATCAGCAGGGTTAGGATGCAATGTAAGATTCTGGTTGACTTTAGAAAATTGGTAGAGAAGGAGTAACAATGACAACACCACAAGAACTCTTGAAGAGAATTCAAGATGAAAAAATTCAGCTGATTGATCTCAAATTCATCGATACCGTAGGGACTTGGCAGCACCTCACACTGTACCAAAACCAAATCGATGAAACTGCGTTCACTGATGGCGTAGCTTTTGACGGTTCCAGCATTCGGGGTTGGAAAGCAATCAACGAATCGGACATGACGATGGTACTCGACCCCAACACTGCTTGGATCGACCCATTTATGGAAGTCCCAACACTAAGTATAATTTGTAGTATTAAAGACCCACGCACGGGTGAACCGTACAACCGTTGCCCACGCGTTATTGCCCAAAAAGCAATAGATTACTTGGTTTCCAGTGGTCTTGGTGATACAGCCTTCTTTGGCCCTGAAGCTGAGTTCTTTATCTTTGATAGTGCTAGGTTTGCCCAAACTGCTAACGAAGGCTACTATTTCTTAGACTCCGAAGAAGGTGCTTGGAATTCCGGTAAAGCCGGTACAGATGAAAAACCCAACTTGGGTTACAAACCACGCTTCAAAGAAGGTTACTTCCCAGTTGCACCGACGGATTCTTTCCAAGATATCCGTACAGAGATGCTGTTGACAATGGCAGAATTAGGTGTGCCCATTGAAAAGCATCACCATGAAGTTGCTACTGGTGGTCAGTGCGAACTAGGTTTCAAGTTTGGCAAGTTGATCGAAGCGGCTGACTGGTTGATGATTTACAAATATGTCATCAAGAACGTTGCCAAAAAATATGGCAAAACCGTCACCTTCATGCCAAAACCAATTTTTGGCGATAACGGTTCGGGAATGCACTGTCACCAGTCCATCTGGAGAGACGGACAACCTCTGTTTGCAGGTGATAAGTATGCTGGTTTGAGCGATATGGCGTTGTACTACATTGGTGGTCTTCTCAAGCACGCACCAGCGCTGTTGGCAATTACCAACCCCAGCACCAACTCATACAAGCGCCTAGTACCTGGTTATGAAGCACCAGTGAACTTAGCTTACTCTGAAGGAAACCGTTCTGCTTCTATCCGTATTCCTCTATCTGGTAAAAACCCTAAAGCCAAGCGTTTAGAATTCCGTTGTCCAGATGCTACATCTAACCCCTACTTGGCATTTGCTGCAATGCTTTGTGCTGGTATCGATGGCATCAAGAACAAAATCCATCCTGGTGAACCCTTAGATAAGAATATCTATGAACTCTCTCCAGAGGAGCTTGCAAAGGTTCCCTCAACTCCAAGTTCTTTAGAACTGGCATTGCAAGCACTAGAAAACGATCACGGTTTCTTGACAGAATCAGGCGTATTCACGGAAGACTTTATCGAAAATTGGATTGACTACAAGCTTAACGAAGCCAAGCAGTTACAGCTACGTCCTCATCCCTACGAGTTTTACCTCTACTACGATGCTTAATTAAGAGTCGTATCTAACTAAAAAGTAATAAGTTTTGCCACCCTAAAAGTAGAGGGTGGCTTTTTTTTCCAGACTTATCAGTTGAGACATTTACTCAAAAAATCCAGCTTAGAATTCCTGAAACTTAGCTCATGGAAGCATGGCTGGGGCCATAAATCATTCTACTGCTAGCATCCACCTTGCCTTGAATCGGGTTCCAGTAGTGAGATACTTCTTCAGGAAGACCTAGTTCTTGTGCCGCCCGCATCAGCATTGATTGTTGGCGATTCTTGACTTGCTGATGTTCACGCACCATTAATGCACGAGATTTATCTGCGATAGACATAACCATAGTCCTCTTTATTTTGTGAATATATAATTTCTGTTTCCTCACACCAACTAATATAACAAAAATTCTGTAACATAAGCTACTTTTTACAAAAGTTTATATTTGCTTTATCAGGTGTTTTTCCCAAAAGCCGATTGAAGAAGGCAGGAGGCAGAGGGCAGAAGGTTCAATTTAGAAGGGGATTCAACACCGTACTTAATTGGGGCCACCAAATTTTTTCAATTTGGTGGGGGTCTTAATCCGCAAGTTCGATGATTGTCACGGGCTTCAGCGCTGAAAACAGTATTCCAACTGAAACTCCTGCCTTCTGCCCTCTGCCTTTCTTGATAAACCTTACTCCAACTTCGATGAGTAAAATATCGAGTTTTAATTTTGTCTATCGTGGTAACTTTTACCTTTCCAACAGTAGGTAATTTATTCGTTACAATTATTTACATATAAATTAAGCCATCAAAACTTGAGCTATTTTTATGCCTGACAGTTTAACTAAGCTGACTTATCAGACCTTTCAGCAGAGCAAAAATTACTTTGGTCTGGCTCACAAAATATTAAGTTCACGATTGAGGAACCTGGTGTATCCGACACTTGAAGAAAAGACCAAACCCATCCCAAATGAACTTTTATTAAAACTTCAACAGAGATTGAACCAGGTGTTGGAAACAGACTGGCAAGATGCTCAAAAGGGTGTGTACCCCGAAAGCTTATTGTTTGACAACCCTTGGGATGACTTTTTCCGCTACTATCCTTTGGTATGGCTAGATTTTCCTCAAATCTGGGAACGAGTTAAACAACAGAATTACCAAGATTTTTCGCCCGAAATTGATACAGATAGTTATCCCAGCTACTATGTGCAGAACTTTCATCACCAAAGCAATGGCTATTTGAGTGACTTGTCAGCCAATTTATATGACTTACAAGTGGAAATTCTTTTTGGTGGGGCAGCTGATCCGATGCGGCGGCGAATTCTTGCTCCTCTCAAGGAAGGACTGAAAGCTTTTGAGTCGGTTTCACCAAAGCAAGTCCGTATTTTGGATGTAGCTTGTGGAACTGGACGGACTATGAAGTTGATTCGAGCAGCACTGCCTCAAGCTTCGCTGTTTGGTACAGATTTGTCACCAGCTTATTTGCGGAAAGCAAATGAACTACTATCCCAAATTCCGGGAGAATTGCCACAACTTTTACAAGCGAATGCTGAAGAGTTACCCTATCTAGATAACTATTTTCATGCTGTAACTTCTGTTTTTCTCTTTCATGAGTTACCAGCATCTGTACGTCAGACAGTCATTGAACAATGCTTTCGGGTAACAAAACCAGGTGGAGTTTTTATTATATGTGACTCAATTCAGTTGAGTGATTCACCTGAGTTGGAATATATGATGGATTCTTTCCCCGAAACTTTCCATGAACCCTATTACAAGCATTACACCACTGATAACTTGGTAGAACGTTTACAGAGAGTCGGCTTTGGGAATATTGAGATGCAAGTCCATTTTATGAGCAAGTATTTTATTGCTCATAAGCCAGCTTGAGATAAAACTTCCTTATTCCCTTTTCTTTAAGTAAAATTCATCTAAAAAGGCCAAATGCAAAATTTTGCATCTGGCCTTGGGTGTAGAATAATTAAAATGACTAAGATGATCTAGCAGATCCTTCTTAATATTTATTTTGTCGGGAGCTATCTGTGGGGAAAACGAACCAGAGTGCAAGAGTAGGTCAGGAATAGTAAGATTTGTTGCCAAGTGCAAGAAACTTATATTACTTATGCAAATCAATGCGCTAGTTCAGATCAGAAGAAAGGAAAGAGATTTTATGCTTCGGCAAAGGACGCTAAACAGGCGTCGGAGCGAAGATCAATTACTTGCTGATGTAGATAACCAGCTAGGCAATATATTAAGAAAAAAACCTATTGGGGAATAAAGTGAAGTTGCCTTAAGACTGTTTCCTCAACAAGCAAAATGTCTGAATTAGATGTGCTTTAGATTAACTGATAGCCTAAATAACATCTATTTCTAGAGCAATTGAGGATTGAGACGCAGAGCTTCCCACCGAATATGAGCAACAGTTGTGTAGCTTTTGAGGAGTTGGTAATGCTGTTGATCAAGGCACTGAATTTGATTTGCGTTTTGATCGGCAGGATTGATGCCAACTATATATACAAAGCTTGCAGTTGAAATACTAAGCGATCGCTGAAGATTTTCGTGTGTCAACTGTATATATCTCTGCCAGAAAAGCTGTGTAAAAGATGTTAGCACAACATCCTGTTTTCTGGTAATTTTGTTCCTTTAATAAAAAAGGTATTACCCTACAGTAGTTAAACCACAGCATAGATATTTCGGAATTTTTGTGTCACTTCTCTACGCCCACTACCGCGATGACGTGGCGCATCATCTGGATTTTGTTCAGATGCCGCCGAGAGCCACTGTTCCGAAGTAGGCGTGGAAGGCAGCGCTGTTGATAAGTGATTGACCATTGCTTGGCAGTTAGAAGCTAAGGGGCCGAACACCAGACTCGATACTAAAAGTGAAATGGCAGCACGCATAGCAGATGTCTATTTTGGAACTCTCCACTTCACTGATACTTAGCTTTTTAATGAATATCCGGACAATTAATCAAAAAGTATTCTGTTTTACTGAAAATAAACTCTTCTTATCCTCCGTTTAAATGTTCGACTAATAACCAATTACCAGAGTGATTATGACGACCCCACAATGTAACTAATTGTTCGTGGGGATAAGCGCGTAATTGCTCGTCAATATGCGATCGCAAAGTCACAAGCTGCCAATTTTGCCCTTGATATGCGGCTGGTGCTGTGACAGTAAATCTGTATTCCTGTTGATCCAAGCAGGAAAAAATACCTTTGAAACAGTTACTTTCCCGAATTGATGCCTTGTCAAAAGCAGAGTCAGGGTACTCATTCCCCGATGGGAAAGGGCAATAACCACTAGCTGGATAGGCTTGTGGGTTATTTAAGTAATACAGTTGCCAGTGCAGCCAATCCGAACGATTGGGTGGAAGATTAAAGAAAGGAATAATTGCTGTTTTTGAGCGATTATCTTCCAATAAGGCTATTTGTAGTGCCCTAATAGGTAAATCCCTCGGCTGGCAGTTTAACTCAACACATATTGCCGCCGCCATCCCTGCTGCTTGACCAATGCCCATAACCACAGGTTGTAATCTGGTGGCGCCATTGGCAATGTGGGAGACAGAAATATTCTTTTCACATACCAAAAAACCATCTGTGGTGGCTGGAATAAGACAACTGTAGGGAATTGTAAAAGGAGTCCCAGTCCAGCGTCCCCCCCAACGGATAGATTTTGGTTGCAGTGGAAATTGAACGCCAGGATAATGATGGTCATTGGCGTAGTTACCAACTGCGATCGCATCATTAAATATAGATGCAACTCTACCTTCAGCGATCGGCAAAATATCCTGTTCTCGGACAGTAGTTAGCCCCACTAGGCGGCGACTTTCCCGGTAATAGGGATGTAATGCAAAAGCTGTAGGGGCGTGAGGAAATACTTTTTCTGCTAAACCATAGCGACGACCAAGCTGATTTTGGATAAAATGGGCAAAATTTTGGCTGTGCCAGCGAGATTCTTGGATGAATTCACCTCTGGATACATCTGACTCTATCAGCCGCCCTACTCCTTGGCCGTAGTCATTGCCACAGATTGGCCAATTAATCATGAAGCGATCGCCAGGTAAGCGTCCATAATTCAAAAACGTCTCTGCTCCATAGCCATCCCAAGCACCTGTAAACTCGGATGGATTATAGTTAGGGGCAGCCGGAATTTCTGGTGCAATCGCTTCACCAAAATCCTGCATAATCACTACATAAGTGGGTGCTTG
Organism: Nostoc edaphicum CCNP1411; assembly: GCF_014023275.1. NCBI lineage: Bacteria > Bacillati > Cyanobacteriota > Cyanophyceae > Nostocales > Nostocaceae > Nostoc > Nostoc edaphicum. Next base: position 6,354,461 of record NZ_CP054698.1, on the reverse strand, counting down.
CACAGGATATTTCTGAGTTAAAGAGTTAAAATTCACTGGGGCGCTGGGTTCTCCCCACTGCGATCGCAATTCCCAGCCCCAACGGTAAGGTATTTCAGCTAAAGCTAATAAATCTCCTAACTCTGTGCCATCGAGAATAATTTTGGCTGTGACAGCAAAATCAGTAAAGCGCACACCAGTAATCAAATCACCTTGGCGGTAAACATCTAAAGGCACTTGTCCAGAAATCCAGTGCAGATTAGGTAATTCATGCACCCAATCTGCAAAAATCTCTGCCCCAATCCGGGGATCGTAACTAAAAAAGCTTACCCAACTGTTATCTAATCCTCCGGGCTGTCTTTGTCGCAATTCCTGCAAAAACGCACCCCATAACCCGGTTTGAAAGGCTTCTAATTCATTGCCATCGGGTACAGATACTCCAGCCGAAGTTAGCATTCCTCCCAACCAAGGAAATTCACTCACCAAAATGGTTTTGGCTCCCCGCCGCGCTGCTTGGATAGCAGCCGCAGTCCCTCCGGTTCCCCCACCGACAACTAAAACATCAGCTATGTATGTCTGATTGAGCATTTTCTTCACCTCGTTGGAATGTACCCAGTTAGGCTACATCAGACAAGGTATTTTTAATATCCGTTGCTAGAGAAAGACACAAAGAACTTTCTTCTTTGACATCTCACGGATACAAGCGAGCATATTGCTTGCACCACAAGATTAGATCAATTATTTTTACCTCTGGAATTATAGACTGGTGCTTGACTTGTATTTCGTTGATAATTGCTAGATGAATTAATAGCCGAAAGCCAAGAGTTAGGATTTTATGAGTAGGGTATTCTCGATTATTTACCGAAAAATTGGGTTTAAAGCCCCGTCGTTCTACGACGGCTTTTTCCTCTTCAGACTTCTAATCAATTCTCTAAGAACATCAGTTTTTGTTCGCCCAACTAATTGGCAATATTCTTCAAGAATCTGAAACTCCAATTCTTCGATCCTAAAATCTAATCGCTTTTTCATTGATTTCTCCGGCTATATGCTGTACAATTTTAGCATGAGAACTCTAAAATTCAAGTTTTATCAACACAAGCGGAATAAATTTCTCAAGCGGTCAATAAATGCTGCTGGGATAATCTACAACCATTGTATTGCTCTCCACAAAAGATATTATCGGATGTGGGGAAAACACTTGAATTGTGCAAAACTTCAGTCTCATATTGCCAAGTTGAGAAAGCGTACTTCTTTTTGGCAATCAGTTGGTTCTCAGGCAATACAAGATATCTGTCAGCGCATTGAGAAAGCTTATCAGTTGTTTTTTAAACACAACAAAAAGGGGGCTAGACCACCGGGGTTTAAGAAGGTCAAGAAATACAAGTCATTCACATTAAAGCAAGCTGGTTATAAGTTTTTGGGTGGTAATAAAGTGAAAATTGGTAGCCGAGTTTATCAATTTTGGAAGTCTAGAGAGATAGAGGGAACAGTCAAAACATTAACTATTAAACGCACACCATTAGGTGAATTGTTTATGGTTGTGGTTGTTGACGATGGTATGCATCCACAAATCAAGTTCACGACTGGTCAGATAGCGGGATTTGACTTTGGTCTGCGTACATTCCTGACTTGCTCAGATGGTACAACAATTGAGTCTCCCCAATTTTTCAAGCAATCACTCAATGCCATTAAAAAAGCCAGTAGACATCATTCTCAAAAGTTAAAGGGGTCATCCAATCGGGAACGAGCAAGGAAGAATCTAGTACGCTCTCACGAAAACATAGCTAACCGCAGAACTGATTGGTTTTGGAAATTAGCGCATAACTTAACTAATAGGTTTGATGTGCTGTGTTTTGAGACATTGAACCTCAAAGGCATGAAGCGTCTTTGGGGGATGTTGGTCAGTGACCTAGCTCTTCGAGATTTTTTAGATATTTTGGAGTGGGTGGTAAAAAAGAAGGGAAAGCAAATAGTCTATATCGATCAGTGGTATCCCTCTAGTAAAACTTGCTCTTGCTGTGGTCACGTCTTAGAAAAATTGGATTTGTCAGTCAGAGAGTGGCGTTGTCCATCGTGCCAAGTTGTGAATGGGCGCGATGAGAATGCCTCCAAGATTATTCAAACCGTTGGGGCATCAATGGTTGGGTTAGGCAATGTAAGTCGGTCTGAGACTGCGATTGCTGTTTGACCCCAGAATCCCCACCCTTGAAGAGTGGGGAGTATGTCAAATCTAGTATCGTTGAGCGGGGAAAAACCAACGTGAAAGCACAGGTATTTAGAGGCGTCAATCAACTCTCTTACGAAGATATCCCAGTTCCAACCCTAGAACCAGATGAAGTGCTGGTACAGGTGCGGGTTGTGGGATTATGTCAGTCAGATATTAAAAAAATTCGTTATCCGCTATATGAACCGCCGCGCATTTTTGGACATGAAACTGCCGGCACGATCGCAGCACTAGGCAATAATGTCAAAGGTTGGCAAGTTGGACAACGAGTAGCAGTGATGCATCACATCCCTTGTATGCGTTGCGCCTACTGCCTAAATGATAATTTCTCTATGTGTGATGTTTACAAAAACATATCCACAACCGCAGGTTTTAACGCCAGTGGTGGCGGTTTCGCCGATTATGTCAAAGTTCCCGGACATATTGTGGAAAACGGTGGGTTAATTCCCATCCCGGATAACATCAGTTTTGAAGAAGCGAGTTTTGTAGAACCAACTAATTGCTGCTTGAAGGCTGTGAAAAAAGCCCAAATTGCTCCAGGACAAACTGTATTAGTTACTGGTGCTGGGCCAATTGGGTTAATGTTCATTATGTTGGTGAAGTATTTTGGAGCAAAAGCGATCGCTACCGATTTACTACCCTCTAGAATTGAAAAAGCTTTGAATGTCGGTGCAGAGGCGGCTTTTGATGCTCGTGATCCCGATTTACCAGCCAAAATTCATGCCTTAACTGGTGGACTAGGTGTTGACGTTACCCTGCTAGCTGTTCCTAGTGAAAAAGCTTTCTTTCAAGCACTCGATTGTACCCGCAAAGGTGGCAAAATCTTGTTTTTCGCCGAATTCCCTGATGAACTAGAAATTGCCATCAACCCTAATATCCTCTATCGTCGAGAAATTGATTTGATGGGCAGTTATAGTTCATCTTATCGGCTTCAGAATTTATCAGCTGATATTGTATTTAATCAGCGAATTGACGTGCAAGCATTGATTAGCGATCGCTATCCATTAAAAGATTTATCAGCAGCTGTGGAGCAAGCGATCGCACCAACACCGGATACTTATAAAATCTTAATTTATCCGTAATCAGAACAAAGACGCGATGAATCGCCGTCTCTACAATAATCAGTCTTTGTAGAGACGGCGATTTATCGCGTCTCTTGCCTTAACCGAACTCTTCTATTCTCCCTTTGTCCCCAACAAAATGCTTATTACCTTACCTCTCGTAGCTCTACTAGCTTTCTACGTCGCCTGGAATCTCGGAGCAAACGATGTTGCTAACGCAATGGGAACCTCTGTAGGTTCCAAAGCTGTTACGCTCAAACAAGCGATAATAATTGCTGGGATTTTAGAGTTTACGGGTGCTGTATTGTTTGGACATGGGGTAACGGAAACTCTCGCAACGAAAATTGCTAATCCCGCCTTATTCGCAGCTACACCCCAAATATTAGTTACTGGGATGGTAACGGTACTAATTTCGTGTGGTGTGTGGTTGCAAATTGCTACATCACGCGGTTTACCAGTCTCATCTTCTCATGCAGTTGTTGGTGCGATCGCAGGATTTAGTTGGGTAGCTTTGGGAGCAGGTGCAATTGATTGGTCATCAATTGGCTTCATAACCATTGGCTGGATTTTGACACCATTAATTAGTGGTGCGATCGCCGCTTTATTTTACAGTCAAATCAAGCACTGGATTTTGGATCAACCCAATCAAGTAGTGCAGCTACAAGAATGGATTCCCTGGTTGAGTACTTTGCTGCTAGGTGTATTCGGCGTGATTGTATTACCATCCCTGACTGAACCGCTCACCAATTTTGTAATTGAGCAAGTTGGTTTCAACATCCCTGCTTACGATATCCCACTGTTAACCGGTGCAGTAGCAGCAGTTGGACTCACAATAATTAGTTGGCGACAGTTAAAACAGACGGAAGAAGTGTTTCTCACTTCTCAATCCCTAATCCCCAGTCCCCATTACCCCTTATCCCCAGAGGGGGCCCCACCATCCCCAATCCCCAATCCCGTAGAAAGATTATTCGGACGATTCCAACTACTAAGTGCTTGCTTCGTAGCCTTTGCTCATGGTTCTAATGACGTGGGAAATGCGATCGCTCCTTTAGCTGCGATCGTTTACATCAATCGCACAGGTAGCGTACCTATAGATGGTATCACTATCCCCCTTTGGATTTTAATTCTTGGTGGTGTTGGTATTGTTGGTGGTTTAGCTGTCTGGGGTAAAAAAGTTATCGCCACCATTGGCGAAAACATCATTGCCTTGCAACCTAGTAGTGGATTTTGTGCAGAACTTGCGACTGCTACCACCATCCTCATCGCCTCCCGGCTAGGTTTACCAGCCTCAACTTCCCACGCTCTCGTCGGTGGTGTAGTTGGTATTGGACTAGTGCAAAATATCAAGTCGATTAAGTTTCAAACACTAAAAGGCATTGCTGCCGCATGGCTAATTACAATCCCCGTGAGTGCTGTTCTTAGTGCTGCCATTTTTAGCATCGCCCAGATTTTATTCTTCTAAGAATTATCGAAACAGAATACATGCGTCAGTCGCCAGAATTCAGTTGGGTATTTTGTGCGACTGGTGGATAGCGCCGACGGCAAGCGAGTATTTTCGAGTCGCGTCTTCATTCTGACCGGAGGTGGAGCGTCTCCGGCTCCGCTCCTGAATTCTGACTTCTGAATTCTTCTTAAATAATATTTTCCTAACTTTTTCCTCTACCGCATTTACTCAAAGTAAAACCTAGACTGCAACAACACCAAAAAAGCGTGTTTTTGCAGAATTGCTGCTCATTCATTTAGAATGTTGTGCAGGGGATAGCGTAACTTTGAATTTCCACAGAAAGATACTTTAATCTCCATTTAGAGATATAAACTGTCACACAAGTTACATTCCACACAAATTTACAGCTAGTTTCGCAAGTCAGACAATTTTGTGGCGATAGGGTACGCATCTGCAAGTCTTTGACAATTATTATTGGCAGCAAAACAATAAATATTTATTTGGAGTGAGATTTATTTCAAAGTAAAAATCTCATTGGCAAATATGATGAAAATTAAGCTGGCCAAAAATAAAAAAAGTCTTAGTTCAAGGGACTTCCAGTGGTGGTGATAATTCCAAAATCTAAAACCTAAAATCCAAAATCGAATGGATAAATACTTGTAAATGCTGAAGAGAATACGGTGTAGTAAGCCGTGGAGCAAACTTGATACTTTGCTAACCTGTGTCTAGTATGACAGAATTACGTTGAAATGCGGAAGTGCTGTTAAAATTTTTAATTTATCTGACAAAATACAGGAAATTAGGATGACCGCCAATAAAGTGTACCGGAAGCAGCTTTATCGTCAAGGTGTTAGAGGTTAGAAGCTAATGGGGCGATTCGAGAAGCAACCAGAAAATCCAAGAGTCAGAGGCGAACTATCCAGAGCAGCGGAAAATGCTCTGTGGGCTGTAGTTGAAGACTTAGAAAATCTTCAGCAGAATGTTCTCAGAGCCTTGCAGGAAGACGTAAAGCGGCTTCAGTCAGAAAAAAATCGGTTATCTGATGAGATTCAAAGCTTAGTAGAAGAAAAAGAGCATTTACAACAAGTGCGCCAAATCACTGAGCAGCAAGTGTTAATTCGTCAGCTAGCAGAAGTTCTGGCAAAGCATATATCTTCACAACTGCAATCGTCTCTGGCAACTTTAGCTAACCAAAACATAGAGGGCAAATCTTACGAACAAGCTGCGCTGAAGTCTGCTGAAGTGAGCAGCAATGTAGTAGGTGAAATCAATGAAAAAGTCGAACACATGTTTGACAGTCTGGATGATACCGTTACTGTTACCTTTAACTCGCTGCAACAAGAGCTAAAAAACTATCAAAGTAATCTTTCCCAACAGCTGTCACGGATGTACAGCCAGCAGCAGCAAGGCGAAACGATTTTGACGGAATTTGTTAATCGGTTGCATGGAGAACTAGAAAAAACTATAGAAGAAACTTCACGCAAACCAGCAACATCAGGTATACCTACTGTTTTGCAGTTTACGGAGCCAGAAAAAAACAGTTCTTTTCAGACATCCCAGCCACCGTCTAGCGAAGTAGTAAGAAATTCCCCTGAGCCAATTTCCCCAATCCAGAATAAATTTTTAGAAAGGGAAACACCGCCAGAGGCGACGGTTGCTAGAGAAACCGCCGCGAACCCAATTTCTATTCCCAGCAAAGATTTGTCGCAAAGGGAAACACCGCCAGAGGCAACGGTTGTTAGAGAAACCGCCGCGAACCCAATTTCTATTCCCAGCAAAGATTTGTCGCAAAGGGAAACAACGCCAGAGGCGACTGTTGTTAGAGAAAACGCCGCGAACCCAATTTCTATTCCCAGCAAAGATTTGTCGCAAAGGGAAACACCGCCAGAGGCAACGGTTGTTAGAGAAACCGCCGCGAACCCAATTTCTATTCCCAGCAAAGATTTGTCGCAAAGGGAAACAACGCCAGAGGCGACTGTTGTTAGAGAAAACGCCGCGAACCCAATTTCTGTCCCCAACAAAGATTTGTCGGAAAGAGAAACGACATCAGAACCTCCTACTGCTGTCGTTCCGCCACCAAAGGATAATGTCACAGAACCAACTTCTGTTCTCAATCAAGACTTACCGGAAAACGAAACGACATCAGATCCTCCGACTGCACCTGTGTCACAGCCGAGAATGAAGCGCCCTTCTCTAAGGCTAAATACTACTGAACCAATTTCTGTCCTCCGCAAGGATGTATCACAGAACAAAGCTCAATCTCCATCAACCACCGCGCTAGAACCACAGCCAGAAGCAAAACCCCCACAATCGCGTAATTCCTCCGGCTTATCGCCGCTCCAAATCGGTTTCTTGTTGATTGTCTTATCGGCAGTGATATCGTCGCTTTATAACGTAGCCATCAAGATAATTTTCCACGAAGGTTCCCAGATTTTTGGAGTATTAGAAGTAGAGCAGTTACTACCACCGACTTTGGGCAATACTCTGTTGATTTTGACGCTGCGGTTTATGGTAGTAGTACCACTGATGCTACTGTTGTCTCCTATATTGCATCCAAGACTGTGGCAAGACTTGGAAAACTTGGCCGCTTCAGTCCGAGGAAATCCCACACCTACTAATGCAGCTACCAAGCAGATTTTGGTGTTATCGATTGTGAGTGGCTGCTTTTTGTTTTTGTCTCAGGTGCTAATTTACATTGCGATCGCTCAAGTCACAACTGGAATGGCGATCGCACTGTTCTTTATCTATCCGATGGTTAGTGGTCTATTGTCGTGGTTTCTGTTTCGCGATCGCCCTACAGTATTCCGCATCGGTGCGATCGCCGCGATTTGCTGCGGTGAATTGCTAGTTTTGGGAGGCTCTCCCGCCATAGCTATGGGTAATACTTCAACGGGAAGTAGCACCGCCCTGCTTTCGGGCGTGGCTTTTGCGGCTTACATAATTCTGACAAGGGTTTGTGCTAGCAAACTGCATCCCGTGACTTTTACATTAATTAACTTCGCTACCATGTTGTTGTTGAGCTTTATCTGCTTGATGCTACCTTTTTGGAACTTGGTAGTTGACAGTTCTAAGATGCTAGAACTGGTTTTAAGCGCGTTTATTTTGGGTGTGCTGACTCTCGGTGGCTATTTGCTCAACAATGTTGGTATTAGTAAACTAGGTGGCTCACGAGCGGCGCTCATTGGTGGTACTATCCCAGTTTTAACGGTGATTTTCGCTGGGTTAATCATTCAAGAGAATTTGGAGATTGTGCAAATTCTGGGAGTGTTGTTAGTAACCTTTGGTGCGGCTGCTTTCAGCTTTGAAACAATGCGAAATCAGGTTAAACCCTCTAATCCCACGAATTAAATGGCGAGTTCAATCAGTTTAGATGTGATGGGAGCGACTTTACCTCCCATCACTCTCAGCATAAATCCTGACGCTAATACGCCCACTCCTAACTTCTCTAAATCATCTGTGACAAACAAGATCCCCGACTTCTCAAAGAAGTTGGGGATTTAAGTTTTTACGAATGATTTAGGACTGTTGTATAGGTGGATATAACACTTCATAGACGAGCGACCAGTAATCAGAATAACTTGACTTGTAATATATTTTTAGGGATTTAGCCTGATACAGGTAGGGAAAACACGTATATATAAGCAGTATGAGTAGTACTGACTCCAGCAATTGAGTACGAGTACTGGCTCAGAGAGGAGATTGGCAAAGATTTAAGACCATTGCAGTACGTTTTGGAACTAGGAGATAAAGAAAGTAGCAGAAGTGTTTAGAGTGATCAGTTTTTTAAGCGTGGGAGACTATTCTAGCGACATGAATATATGGAGCGATCGCCAGTGAAACAGCTAATACCTTTATTCTACGAAAACCTCTGCGAGTAACGCCAAATTCAAAAATCCTCATTTCCATGCTTTTGTGTTTGGTGAGATGGTATCTTTATTTCTGGCAATCTGGAAAACGTCAATTTAGTCTGCGTAGGCGTAGCCCGCCGCAGGTATCGCCCAGATGCCCAGATAAAGAAGCTTAGATCATAACCTGCTACGGAGTATCCTCCTTTTATAGCAACAAAGTATCTACGTAATTAAGTCTCTCAAATACATAAAACAGCGAGGTAAAAACATACTTGAAACTAGCCAATGAATTAGTTAAATCATGAAATTTTAAAATTCTTTCATGAAAAAAATATAAATTCATTGAAAAAAAATCTCTAAATAATCATCAGATGGAATCCAATATGTTTTATTATATGTATGGCTAGTCACTAATTTTTTGGTTATTAGCAAGCTCAACAAAGCCTTATGGCTACGCGATTCATTCAAACTAAATCGCGGCTTTCTGTGTCCAATCATCAACACAAAAGGAGAAAACAGACTTGATTTATTAGTCAAAATAAAAATATCATCAAACCTTGATTTAAGCAGAATATAAAATATTTAAATACGCGTCATTTATAAACTTTAAAATACATATTTTTATTCCAAAAGCAAAAAACAATGATATGATAAGGAACAATATTTGAAAACACAACAGGCATTTTGAAATTGGAATTATTTGCTCTACTTAATGTCTACCACCTTTCCTTAAGCCAACGGCTGATACTGCCAAGACATCACTGGAGGTTGTGAACGCGATAATAGTTCACAACGAGCCGTGTGGCTTAACCTCTAAATGTGGCTACCTACACCTGGTAAGCGATTTATTTTTAGACCACTCCCAATTATTTTTAGTCACCTTGTGTACTACAAAATAATTCGCCAAAGCTGAAAAAATCATCTTTTTCGAGTAACAGATATCCCAGATGAACCGCGCAAACTAGTTTTTACTCCGAGTCGGCATCATGCCATAATTAGGTGTAAGCAGCTTGACGTTGTTGCTCTTGAAAGATGAGAAAAACCTCAGAGAACTGAAAAGCTTTGTAGATTACTTGCAACACATTTGACTTTTGGGATCTAAGCCGCCGTCAAGCTGAACTTGGAGATGTCTGTAATTTTCCAGTCAGATGCAGGAACAGTTATAGTAACAACGACTGAATTTTCCTGTGTACCAGAAAATATGCGAAAATGGTAGTTTGGACTACTACTGATCTCATAGTTATCGCATACTAATATAGTCTGAAGTGAAGACATCGCCTTCAGCCAGGTGTATACTACCTATTTTCATTCGATTAAAAATTCTGTAAACGTGCTATTCAATTGTCTGTAATATGAGTAACGACATAGATCTGATCAAACGTCTTGACCCCAGTGCGATGGATCAGATCATGCTTTATCTGGCTTTTAGTGCCATGCGGACGAGTGGGCACAGGCATGGGGCATTTTTAGACGCAGCCGCAACAGCAGCAAAGTGTGCAATTTACATGACCTATCTAGAGCAGGGACAAAACCTGCGAATGACAGGGCATTTGCACCACCTGGAGCCGAAACGGGTAAAAATTATTGTAGAAGAAGTCAGACAGGCTCTAACAGAAGGCAAACTGTTAAAAATGTTGGGTTCTCAAGAACCTCGCTATTTGATTCAATTGCCTTATGTCTGGCTAGAAAAATATCCTTGGCAACCGGGGCGATCGCGCGTTCCTGGTAGCAGTCTGACAAGTGAAGAAAAAAGACAAATTGAGCAAAAACTGCCCAGTAATCTACCAGATGCCCAGTTAGTTAGCTCTTTTGAGTTTCTGGATTTGATTGAGTTTTTGCACAGGCGATCGCAAGAAGACTTGCCATCCGAACACCAAATGCCTTTGAGTGAAGCTTTGGGTGAGCATATCAAGCGCCGTCTGCTTTATTCCGGAACAGTAACCCGCATTGATTCTCCTTGGGGAATGCCCTTCTACGCTCTTACCCGTCCTTTTTATGCCCCAGCAGACGACCAAGAACGTACTTACATCATGGTAGAAGATACCGCTCGGTATTTCCGTATGATGAAAAATTGGGCAGAACGGCGACGAAATGCCATGCGCTTGTTGGAAGAACTTGATATTCTTCCAGAAAAAATGGAGCAAGCTATGGAAGAATTGGATGAAGTTATTCGTGCCTGGGCAGATAAATATCACCAAGATGGAGGGATTGCAGTGGTTTTACAGACAGCTTTTGGCGAAAGAGAAGATTAGTACGACTGTGCAAAATTCCAAATTACCAAAGGCGATCAATTAACGTGACTTCGACCAAACTCTCTCCAACTCCTCTCCGTGTTGGAGAGGAGTATTATAGAATTTTTCATTTATTTGAATCAGAATCACCAATAGGGGCGCACACCTGTGCGCCCCTATAGTATTGTTTATTGCAAATAATTCAAGTTTTGACTAAACTTATCTTCAATATATATACTGATTTGTTTTAAATAAAAAGTCACTATCATACATTAGTCACCCAAACAATACTTACCAGTAAAACATTATAAAAACAACTAAGCTAAAAATGTCTGCAAGGTTTGATACATTGCAGCTTGTTGCGGCGCGACCTGTTATCAGCGGGCGATTCCTTTCGATGTTTTTGCTGCTACAGGTTTTTTATTGGTAACCAATTTTACTTCTTAATGGATTTAGTTTTGTTTAACCGTTTTTATACTTGGCTAAGTCTAAACCATAACATTATTACCCCAACAAAATTTGATTTATGTTAACCACCTCTCCTACTACTGCCCCAGAAGAGAATAACTTAATTCAGTGTGATGCCGATCAGGGATTTATCTCCTGGCTGAGTCAAGCCGGAGGTTCAGTTGCCATCACCACCTACCAAGCCGGGAAACTAGCACTAGTAGGCTGGAATGGGCAACAGATTACCATGCTGTTACGCCAATTTTCCAAACCAATGGGATTGGCAGTTAATGGTTCACGTTTAGCACTGGCTAGCCATCACGAAGTCTGTTTATTAGCCAATGCCCCCGCCTTAGCTTATGAGTTTTTAGAAGACCAGCCCGGACGGTACGATGCCCTTTATCTGCCACGGATGACATATTTTACAGGCGACCTCAATATTCACGACCTGGAATTTGGCAGAGAAGGGCTGTGGATTGTCAACACCCGTTTTTCCTGTCTTTCTGCCTTGAGTCCAGACTTCAGCTTTGTACCGCGCTGGCATCCCAAATTTATTTCCGAAGTAGTGCCAGAAGACCGCTGTCACCTGAATGGGTTAGCGATGGTAGATGGCAAACCTAAGTATGTGACTGCCCTAGGTACGACAGATACCGTCGGGGGATGGCGGCCGGGTAAAGCCAATGGTGGCGTGGTGGTGGAAGTAGAGAGTAATGAAATTATTTTAGATGGATTATCAATGCCCCATTCCCCAATTTGGCATGACGGGTTTTTATGGTTACTCAACTCTGGTGCTGGGGAAGTATGGCGCATTCATCCAGAATCAGGAGACAAACAGGTAGTCTGTGTACTCCCTGGATTTCTGCGGGGATTGTGCTGCGTCGGGTATTACGCCCTAGTGGGACTATGCCAGATTCGGGAACGGCATATTTTTGGAGGGTTGCCCATTACTCAACGGTTTGAGCAGTTGCTTTGTGGCGTGGCAGTCGTGGATTTGCGAAATGGGCAGCAGGTGGGAATGCTCAAGTTCACCACAGGCTGTCAAGAACTTTATGATGTGCAGTTTCTTGCTGGTGTACAGCGTCCGATGGTTTTGAATCAGGAACGAAAAGAAATCCGCCAAGCATTTACTGCACCAGAGTTGAACTACTGGTTGCGACCGAGTGCGGTGATCCTGTAATTGCCTAATCTTTGCCATATAGTCAGCAAAGGTAAATTACCCAGTTAGTTGGAAGCTTTTTCAGGAGGCAGGAGGATGAAGGCAGGAGGCAGGAGGTAACCCACCCTTAAAAGAGTGGGATTGAAGCAAGGACGTTTTATACCTCGCTGCAAGCAGTCTCGGTATAATTATCACTTTAAACTGGGCTTTAGACCCAGAACTAAAGTTTTAATTGATACTTCTTACCTCCTGCCCTCTGCCTCCTGCCTTCTGCCTTTCTTCGGTAATATATAAGGTTGGGTTTCGCTGTTGCTCCACCCAACCTTGTATCTGAGAAATAGTAGTAGATCAGATGATTTATGTTTTGGTAGTGCCTGAATCGGGTTGGCAAATAGCCAACTCTATATTCAACCTGTATTTTCAATCAATTACACAAAGCACTGTCAATTAATTAGTGCCTGGTTGCGCTGGAACAAGCGGTTGCGTTGGAAATGGGGTATTCTCGATACTTGGATTTGATCCCGCAGGAATTACGGTAGGTGGTGTAGATGAAGATGAAGCGCCAACAACACTATCATCAGCACTGATACAGGTATCTAGCGCTTGAGTAGCAGGAAAATCAATTTGACTACGCAAGCCAACCACACACTGGCCAAAGCGCACGGGTAACAAACTACGTCCACAGTACTCTAAAACTGCCGGATTAGCTTCTTCCTTAGTATTTAAGCTGACGCCAACTACACAGGTAGCTAACTCTTCAGGACGCCGGGCCTTCCCACAAGAAGAAAGCGCATCTGTGGCGGCAATTTCGGTTTCCTTATCAATTTTAACCACGCAAGCAGCCAAATCCCTGGGACGCAGTGCTGCTGCACAACCTTCTGATGCTGCTTCTGCCGTTATACCCACGCTCAAAAGGCGACCCGCACAGACACTATAATCATTGCTGTAGGAAGCTGCGATCGCTGTATTGGGTAAGATCGTTGTCAACCATCCAGCTATAGCCAAAACTGGTATTGTTAAATTCCTGAAGGTCGAACTAGCTTGTTTGTTCTTCCCTCTGTTAACCACTTTTTTGCTCATTGACATTGCCATTCTCCAAACACCCAAAGTTATGCTAACTTAAATATTTTAAAAATCCTCTGCAATTAAAGAATTTCAGCGGGAGCAAGGTATAGACATAATTAATTATGGCGGAAATTGTGTTAATATAACTGTTTGAAAGATAAGTAGGCAACGTAAAAAGTATTTCAAAGTTAAGAATACTACGTAAACCAATCTAATGATTGAGTAGCCTACGAAACTAAATAAACACAAAAAAGTTATGGGCAGGAGTACGGCGTGACAGGTCGGAATTCAGGCTTGGAGGCTAGTTTGTCGGGTTTACCGATTAAAAGCAACTGGCGCAAAAATCGATGCGTCTACCTTGGTGAGATACGTCTTACCTCGGTAAGCAGCTTCAAAAAACCAAGAATCCCCTGATTAAACATCAGGGGAGTGTCAAAATTGAATGTTTCGGTAAAGTTTAAACAGGATTAGATTAAGGAAACTCATGTCCCGATATAGAGGGCCACGCCTCAGAATTGTACGCCGCTTGGGCGATTTACCAGGATTGACTCGTAAAAGCGCTAGACGCGCTTACCCACCTGGTCAGCATGGTCAGAACCGTAAAAAGCGCTCTGAGTATGCTATCCGTCTAGAGGAAAAGCAAAAACTCCGCTTCAATTACGGTTTGACTGAAAAGCAATTGCTCCGCTATGTGCGGAAAGCTAGACGTGTTACTGGTTCTACCGGACAAGTGTTGCTGCAATTGCTAGAAATGCGTTTGGATAATACCGTTTTCCGCTTGGGTATAGCCCCGACTATCCCAGCGGCTCGCCAACTGGTGAATCACAGTCACGTAACTGTTAACGGTCGTGTGGTGAATATTGCCAGCTACCAATGCCGTCCTGGTGAAACAATTGCAGTCAGGGATCGGGCACAATCACGCAAATTGGTGGAAGCTAACTTGCAATATCCCGGTTTGGCAAACCTTCCCAGTCATTTGGAGTTTGACAAAAATAAGTTGGTTGGTAAAGTCAACAGCGTTATTGAACGGGAATGGGTGGCATTACAAGTTAATGAACTACTTGTGGTTGAGTACTACTCACGACAAGCGTAATATTCATTTGTCCCTAGTCATTAGTCATTGGTCATTTGTCATTAGTTTAGGACTTACGCACAATCCACTAGTCTAAGCAAATGACGAAGGACAAATGACAAAGGACGAAGGACAAATGACTAACCACCAATTTGCGACATGGTGCGTGTATATGTACCTAAAATGCCAGAATCGCGCCCTTTAAAGTTAATTTCTGGCTTGATTCCGAGTAAATGCCTCACCTGCTCTTGTAATTGAGCGGTGCTAGTGCCAGAACGCAGAGCAGTTTTTAAATCTATTTGACCAGTTTCATTCAATAAACAGGGACGCAGCCAACCATCGGCACTCAGGCGCATCCGATTACAGCGATCGCAAAAACATTCTGACATTTGACTAATAAATCCCAGTGTCCCCTTCGCACCGGGAATTTTAAAGACATCAGCAGGGCCAAAACCACGAACTTGTGATTCTGTCAAGCCCCAGCGATCGCGGATTTGTTGCCGTAAATCGGCTGAAGCTACCCAACCGCGATCGCCAAATAAATGCACATTACCAATGGGCATAAATTCGATAAATCGAACGTGCCACTGTTTTTCAATTGTTAAGGCGGCTAAATCTAGAATTTCGTGGTCATTAACGCCTGGAATCACCACCACATTCAGCTTCAGTGGGTCGAATCCAACTTGATGAGCAGCTTGAATTCCCTGCCAAACTTGTTGCCAACGAGAACGGCCCTGATTACCAATAATTTGATCAAAAATGTCGGGATCAAGAGAGTCCAGACTAATATTAATTCGTCGCAGACCAGCATTGTAGAGGTTTTTCGCCATCGGAGCCAGCAAAAAACCGTTGGTGGTCATTGAAAGGTCTTGAGTTTGGGGAAAAGAAGCGATCGCACTTACCAAATCCACTACACGCGGACGCAATAAGGGTTCACCCCCAGTTAAACGAAACCGATTAAAGCCTACTGGAATAAATACCTCTTGAATTAAGGTGAGTAACTCCTCATCAGTCAACAGCTGTTGCTTGAGAATATAGTCCAGTTCTACTCCCTCTGGCATACAGTATTGACAACGAAAGTTACAGCGATCTATTAAACTAATGCGGAGGTAGTCTACCTGGTTCATCGTTTTATTTTTATTCTCTCTGATCAATGAAAGACCTCACTGAGGTGGTTTACCCCTTCTTACTATATTTGTTGTAATTCAAAATACCGCACTCCCCCTTAAGTGATAGTCCGCAGATTGTGGCATAATAAGCCGATCGCATCCACTAGTTAGTCATCAATCGTGCAAGATACCGACTCCATCAACGACCTTGCTGCTGCGTTACTACAGCCAGCAGATATCAGCTTTGAACTGCCCGATCCAGAAGATGAACAGATTTTAGAGTCAGATTTTCAACAGCAGCTCGAAATAGCTTGGCAGGTATGCGATCGCTTTGATTTGCAAACTGAAATCTGGCGGGGGCGAATTTTACGGGCTATCCGCGACAGAGAAAAAGTCGGTGGCGACGGACGCGGTACTGGTTTTCTGCGATGGCTAAAAGAGCGGGAAATCAGCAAAAGTCAAGCATACTCCTGGATTCAACTGGCTAATAGTGCTGATAGTCTGATCGAAGACGGTAAACTTGACCCTGGTTCTGTAAATAACTTCAGTAAACGGGCATTTGTGGAAACCTCCAAAGCATCGCCAGAAGTGCAACAGATGGTGAGTGAAGCCGCCCAAAAAGGCGATCGCATCACCAGGCGGGAAGTGCGACAACTCAGCGATGAATGGACAGCCATGTCCTCAGATTTATTACCGGAAGCAGTCAAGGAAAAAGCAGCAGATAACACCCTTCCCCCGCGCTACATCGCCCCACTGGTGAAGGAAATGGAAAAACTGCCAGAATCGCACCAAAAGTTTATCCAGAAAGAAATAGCTGCTAATCCTGATGTGGATACCCTGAAACAGGTAACTACCGAAGCGCGTAACTTGGCGAAATATCTCAAAGGGGCGGCTCAAGTTCAGGCGCTAACGCAGGAAAATGTTGATATTGAAACAGCCTTAGAAGAAGCGCAAAGAGTCGGCTGTTTGAGCATTGCTGCTGATTTGGTCAATCAAGCATCGCAGATTGAACAAACGATCGCTAAACTCTATATGACTTGGAAACGGATCGGCAATTTGGCAGATAGATTATATGTAGATACTGGTGCAAGTACACCCAACTTGCGATCGCTCCTCACTTGCTTGGAACCTCTGGGTGGTGAAATCATGGAATTGCAACTTAGTGGTGCGACTGAACACACTGTACGTCTGCAAATTCAGGAGACTAGTTAGGGAATAGGCATCGCGCATGGCCTCGAAGTCAAAAGGGCGGTTAGAAACCGCGTCTACACCGACAAAACCCACCTTAGTGGGTTTCAAACCCTCAATTTTCCCTTAGTCCGCGGAGGCGGACTTCGTTTGTGTAGCCGCGAATTTCAATTCGCCTTGGCTATAATACCAATTCTCCAAAATGAGGAAACAGATGTAAATCAGGAAAGTCTTGCTGCATCTAAGGGACTTCCAAGAAATAAATTATCCATTTTGTGGGGTGGGCATCTTGCCACTGGTGTCAAGTTAAGCCAAAAATAGCGTACTGATTGGGTGTTGTTCACCCGCCAGCCAGGGATTGTAAATCCCTGACTAATTGCTCAAGTCTACTGAAGTAGACTGAAAATTTTTGCGCTATGAAGTCCTCTTCAGAGGACTTTAGCTATGAGACAGGGATTTACAATCCCTGGCGGACGTGCTGGCGGACGTGCGGTTTCGCGTTAAGTTGACACCAGTGGTGGGGACACCCATCCTACAAGAAAATTTGGGATGTTTTTTTATTTGAAAGTCCCTAATGCCAATTTGAAAAAAGAATGCGACAAATAGACCATCTGTAGAGACGCGATGAATCGCGTCTTTACCCAAGGATGTGTTGCAATCATTAATTAAATTGGTATAAGTTTCTTAATTGCGAATTGTGTTAGCGACGCAGGAGCGTAATTGCGAATTGGCTCTAAGTTGACTGTTCATCTTCTAATTAGCAGCGCAAGATGTAGCGGTGAGCGAGGAGTTATGGGGCGATGCAGTGGGTACTTGAGCAACCAGAACCACGTTACCATTGGCATCTGTAACCCACCCTTGGGCTTCTACAATTTGAGTAGGTTCATTGACAGAATTAGCTTTCTGTGATTTTTCTTCTGTGTTTCGCTGCGCCTGAACAACCGCTTTTGTCTGAATACCGCTAGCACGTTTCTGACTCTCTGGAGAGAGTGTGATCCAATCTGCCAGCACTGCATCCTCAGCTATCAATGGCTGCGTGGGATCGGCTACTAATCCTCCACGCCCAGTAGCAATAAATGAACTTCTGGCTATTCTTTCACCAGAATCACAACCAGCAGCAATTTGCTGCGAACCATCAACCAGATTTACGGGTAATTCCACTAATCCCTTACTGGGGTCAGCATCTGGTGAGTTGATTTGTACAGTGCCATTTAATGAAGGGTTTTGCTGAGAAAATGCGGTGATGTCACTTGTTCGCAGGTTATTCGGGTTTATTTCCTTTGGATCAAGCCTTTCTACATTTGCACGGGTACGGGGCACAAAACCAAAGATATTCTTAGTGGTGATTGTGATTTTACCACCAGAGCCAGAAAAGGCGTTGGCAGTTATATCGTTATTTCCGAAGGGAGTGGCCACAACAAAGCCATTAAGTGCATTGATGGTGATATTACCGCCAGTTTTATCACCCCCGGCATTGGTGGATATTTGACTATTGCGGCGCATCAGTAATAAGTCCCGCACCTGTAGCGTAATATTACCGCCTTTACCTGATTCACTATTAGACGTGAGTTTTCCTTTGGTGTCTAGAAATATGGAGCGAGCATTTACATTTAGATTGCCGGCTGCTCCTAGATTGCTTACATCCCCTTGATAGATTACATCCTGTGGAAGTCCTGGAAGTCCGCTGCTCACAGTTATCGTAGCCCCATCCCGGATAATTAATTTATTTGTATCTATTGTCACTTTCCCTGCATCTCCAGGGCCGTTAGTAAAAGCAGACAAGCCACTGGATGTAGAACCATTAGGTGAAACTCCAGTTATTTCTATAGACTCGGAGGCGTTTACAGTCAAATTTCCTCCTTTCCCTGTAGCTGGGAAATATTTATTAAGAGCTAGCGTTCCTGAAGACTGTGTTGTTACTTGTGCCCCACCCTGGATACGCAACTTTCCAGTATTGATCGTTATATCACCAGCATTTCCAACATCGGGAGTTCCACTAAACAATCCACTGAATGAAAAACTACGACCAAAGGAGAAACCACCGATTAAGTCCACAGAATCTGAGGCGTTTACGGTCAATTTTCCTCCTGAACCCAAGCTTTGTTCTACATTCCCAACTTGTGCTCCATTTCTTACTTGTGCTCCATTGCGGACAATCAACTGCCCAGTTGTAATCGTTAAGTCTCCAGCGTCTCCTGCACCAAAAGTCACAGCCGTCAACGGTGTGCCGGGGCCAATTAATTCCACGGACTCTGAGCCAGTCACCGTTAAATTTCCTCCTGATTGGGAACCCAAGGTATTAGCTAAAATCTGTGAAAAGCCAGTTAACAGAATGCGCCTACCCTGCACCTGAATATCGCCACTACCTTCGCCACTAACATCTACCTGAGATGGCTTTGCAGAACTGTTAACAGTTCGCTGCATTAGTTGAATGTTCTGAAAATTCTGGACACCTTCATAACCTAAGACCCAACCTTGGTTCGTTGGCTTCAGACTGACCAGACTATTGCCAGCAACACTTCCTAGCTCAATTCGTCCCCCTTTTGCCGTTAAATTTCCGCCCTCCAATGTTATATCACCGCCTACAAGTGCCAAGGTTTTACCTGACTGCACTTGTAGACCAACGGCGGCATTTAAGCGATTGGTTGCTTGATTTGGACTAGCTTGGGATTCATTGCGGATGAAACCTGCATTTGCTCCGAATTGTAAGCCAGTGGGAACACTTACTATTAGTAGAGGTATAGTTTTGGGATCTGTAGTACTAAATTTAGTATCATTAGCAAAGTTTAGGCTACTCGCTGTACTTGCTACAAATGAACCGCCTATGTTTAAAGAAGCATTGGGCCCAAAAATAATCCCGTTAGGATTAATCAAAAACAGATTAGCTTGATTATTAGCTTTAAGAATTCCATCAATATTTGAAATAGATTTACCTGTTACTCGGGTAATGATGTTCTTAATATTTGCGGCGTTGTTGAAATAAGCTGCGCTTCCAGTGCGAACAGAAAACTGTTCAAAGCTGTGGAAAAGGTTCGTATCGCGAATTGCCCCACCATCGATCTGGTCAGTAGGGAGTCTATCAATCACCTTGGGTGTAACAATTGAATTTTCAAATCCCAAGGTGTCATCTGGTGTAATCTGAGACAAAGCACGACTTCCAGAAAAAGCAAGTGTTCCAGTAAATACTAAAACACCCACTAGACGTAACTTCCAGTACCGGCCGCTTCGGCTTTGATACATCATAGAATTTGCACCTTAATCGATTTCTTACACCGAATATGAATTAGGAAAAATGTGGGACAAGCTGATAAGATAAGAGTTACCAGCTTTTCAATTTAGACCTTCCCCATGACTACCATAGACTTGACAAAGAATTTATCTCCTCAGACTGGCAAGGTGCAACCGCAAAGCTTCTATGCCTAAATCTTTGTCAATAAGTAGGTATTAATTGGATATTAGTAAACTTATTTAAATTTTGATGTTCTTATTGACAGTCCATCCAGCAACCATCAGGATGGTTGTCTATCGGGCAAGGCTTACGCAATACTATGCAGAATGTATTCAATTTCTTGTCTGGAAATGCTTGCAAAAATTTCTTGGTTTGCTGATGTACGCCAACGTCATTAGATTGGAGTTGATTTAGGTCGAGTGTATACTGAAGTTTAAGAACATCTTGTGCTGGTATACCGTATTTTTCGAGTATCTTGCTTAAGTTAGAGTTACTGAGTAAATTAAGCATTTCCTGCTTAATTTCATCTTTTAACTGCTGTAATGTGTGATCATCTATGACTATTGACTGTGCTGTTTGAGATTCCATGAATTTTACTTTCCTTGCAGAGTGGTAAATGTATAAACTTATCTTGTAAAGCTCTTGCGAACTCCCATAATTATCACTTCAGCTTGGCTAGTTATAATTACGCATTACGTAACAAAACTTCATATATTTCTGCCGGATTTCCTGAAAGCGTTGATGAATCTTAGCTACTGACCGTTAGCCGAACACTACGCGAACGGTGGTCTACGTCAATGTACGGACATCTGAGTTGAGTACAAGAAGCGATCGCTTGTATGAAATTCATAGCAAAAAAGCGATCGCACCACACCTAAATTTTGTAGAAGCAGCGATCGCTTTATGTGAAAGTCATAGCGAATCAGCGATCGCACCACACCTGATTTGAGCAGAAGGAGCGATCGCTTGTGTGAAGGTTATTGTGAAGAAGCGATACCTTTGGTGGGCTACGCCAACACATCCACAGTTGAGTTTAGTAGAAAGAGCGATTGCTAACAAAATAGGCTTTATAGAGCAATATTATTACCTTAATTCTCAATAAATTAAGAATTAAGGTAATACTGTTCAAGCTTAAGTGCATGAGCAAGGAACCCATTTTCTAAGGGTTCTTGACCAACAAGTGCAAGTGCAATCAGAGCAATCCTCATCTTGAATTTGACTTTGGTCTATACTGTGCTGAATTTTCTGAACTGCGTCGGCTGATATACCGTACTTCTGATTTGTGACCAGGCTAATAATGTTTTGAATATCTGCGGTGTTCTTGCAGTAGACTGTGCTTATAGCGGGAACAGAAAACTGCTTAAAACTGTGAGACAGATTACTTCCAGATTTGATTCCCCCTTCAATAATTCTGATGTTCTCCTGTGTTGCAACACTAGAATTATTAGTTAGAGTAACATCATGGTTAATTTGAGCAATAGCAGAATTTCCAGAGATAACTATTGCACCACTTATTGCAATTCCTAGACCTTTAACCCAGTAATAAAGATTGCTCATACTTGATATCCCACCTTTATAAATAACAGTTGCTGTACAGCATTGAAACTTTAGCAATTTTAAGCAGCGTACATCGAAATCGCTAATCAGTTTTTTATTTTTTATCAGAGTTTATAGAGTTTCACTTTTGTACATAAATAAAGATTTGCCACACAACAATGTTCCGCGTTAGGCAGAATATGTATTCCATTACAATCTTTTAAATCTCTGCTTTCCGTCCCGCCAGGGAATCAAATTTCCTTATTTTTTGTGTGTGGGTGTTGGGGATGATGGAAAAAGTAATACTTTTGGTGGGCTACACCAACGCACAGACAAGTGAGTTTAGTATAAGGAGCGATCACAAGAGGCTTCTCGCTTGTCTGAAGGTCATAGCGAGAAGCGATACCTTTCCTGCGGAACGCTACGCGAACAGTGGGCTATGCCAACGCACTTACCCGCCTAAAGTCCGTGTATAGATTACCTGACCTTGGGAATCATAAAGGAAAAGGGACATATTGGCATTGTCACTAATTACAGCTAAGGCTTCCCGTAAGATTTGCAAGTGATTGGTTACGTCAACAGCAGTATCCGAGTTCTCAGAATAAGGATTAGCCAAGTTATTTTGCCTGATTTGGTCATACTCAGGGGTTAGCCGGACAATAATTCCTGCATTGTCCATGCTAAAAGTGCAAATCCGAATTCCATTAATACAGGTTTTATCTAAGTCAGTGCGGGTTTGTTGGAAACTACTAACAACTTGTACTTTTTCTTGTGCTTGCTTGAGGGCTGCTGAGTAGGGTTCGATGAGAGACTGAGCCTGAGTGTAGTACAAGCTATCTTCCGAAATCTGTTTAGCAGTTTGCAAAGCCTGATCCCAGTAGGTCGCCGCAGCTTGCCATTGGTTTTGTTGCTGATATACTTTGGCTTGGTTGGCGGTGCTAAGGGCTTGTTGGTAGCTTTTAACAGCTAATCGTTCTTTAGTAGCGCGATCGCGTGCTAGTACTAACTTAGGTTTATAATCTACCATCAGCTTTTGGGCATCTTGGTATCCAGCACTAGTCCGGGGAATGGTATTCAAGGTATTAACTACCACCAGCCAAGTAGACTGCACCTTTTGCCAGTCATTCAAAGATTTAGCAGTAGCTTCCCGCTTTTCGGCTGCAACAGCAACAGCTTTTGCTGCTGTTATTTTTTTCAGCCATTTTTCCTCAGTAGCTATCTGCTGATTTACAGCGTGCAAACGGACACGATAATTAAGTAATTTACCCTGTACCAGTCCATAGAGTTCACTACTGGAACTTACAGCTTCTAGTGGGGCTATAGCCTGTCGCCATAAGTGTTGTCTAGCCTGTAATTCCTCTAGACTAGATGCAGGAGTTTGAACTTTTTGTATCGCCAAAGATGCTGTCTGCAAAGCCTTGACCACCTGGTTGATTTTTTCTGACCGCCCAGACAAACTTACTTTTAGTTCTTCTGACATCTGGTGACGAGGCGACCAACTAGGAATTACATTCAGGGCCACACTGGCTGCTGCAAGTTTCTGTTGTACAGCAACTAATTCTTTTTCAGACTTGGCGCGGCGCATCAGTTGCGGAGATTTTGTTTTTAATTGTGCGGCATTTTGTATTTCTTGACACTCGGACATCACACAAGGGCGAGTCAAGAAGTAAGTACCACTACCTAAAACGACAATTCCCACCAACACTGCACCCAGTAGTACAGGTTTGACTTGGAATCCTGACTTAGAAGCCGACAAATTCGGCACATCTGCAAACGGATCAAACAGTTCCTCTTCATCAGTTTCATCGATTGATGGAAAATATGTCAGAGCCGATGAGGATGAATAAGATATTGCTTCCTCATCTTCTCCTACTCCCCCATCTCCCCATCTCCCCATCTCCCTATCCCCCCATTCCTCCGTCTGCTTCAGAGCTACGAAACATTTGGCATAAGGGAGTTGTTCACCAAAAACTCTGAGGAAACATTGCACTCGCTGCTCTTTGCGGGGTGCTAGAGACTGAAGTACTTCCTCAATGACTGCAAAAATTAGTTGAGCATCAACTATTACATCTGATGCGTGTTGCGTTAAAATCATTAACTCGTCTTTATTGACGGCACACTTAACCTCGAAGACTTCAGCCGTTGAGACTTCTACAAGTAATTGTTCCTGCAAAGTTTTGGCTAAAAGCTGTAAATCTTCCTGCTGGACTGCTACTTTCATAGAGCTTTCCCGCTGAATTTCTATATTGTTTTGATTATTTTTAAGAGGATGAAACGAACTTTCTCGGTTTATTGAATGCAAATGCACAGTTTAACCAACCACAGCCTGAAAATCTGAACGACCAACTTTCTAACACAAATTCTGACTTTTCACCAAAAATTAAAAAGCAGTTATTGTTTGCGCCGCTACATTTTAATAGCGCTAGATGCAAAATTAAATAATCTGTCTTCAGATATAAATTACAAATAAAAAATGGGAATAATAGAATTTTTGAGTATTCTCACTGCATTATTTCGCGATAATAAAATTCACAGAAGCTACTGCTCTGCAAAATTCTAGTTGCAGAGCAGTTGTGACCAAATTATTTAAAGGTTAAGAAAATGATGCTATGTCAGAGGGTTTTGACAGAAATGCTAGTTATCTTCTATGCTGGGAAACTTACTGAAGAGATTAATTAAGTGTTGTGGCTCTGGTACAAACAGGTTGGGTATCGAAATTAATGTACCTCTTTTGCTGAATTCGATAAAGTTGATCCGTGAAAAATAAGTTTTTATAGCTGCCAAAAGCTTAATTATGTAATAAAGGTGCTGCAAAATATTAAGACAGCAATAAGCAAAAGCTTGGAAAGTGTCAATACTAAGGTGTATCAATGGATTTATTAGAGTATCAAGTTAAAGAATGGTTTGGGAAGATAGGCATTCCAGTATTGCCTTCCCAACGAATTGATCATCCTACAGATTTGAAACGTTTAAAAATTCGCTTTCCAATTGTACTGAAATCTCAAGTACATGGCGCGGAACGGGCAAAAGCAGGTGGAGTCAGGTTTGCCCAAACGACTATCGATGCGATCGCAGCTGCTCAAAATATCTTTAGTTTACCAATATGGGGCGAATTGCCGGAAGTTGTGCTGGCAGAGTCTAAATACGACGCCAACCAGGAATTTTATCTCGCAGTAGTTTTAGATACCGCTGTCTGCCGACCAGTACTTTTAGGTTGCAAAGAAGCAGACATCGATTGGGAATCTGCTGGGGAAAGAATGCACCATGTTGTCGTAGAACAAGAATTCTCGCCATTTTATGCCCGACGATTGGCTTTAAAAATGGGTTTGCAAGGAACGCTGATGCAGTCGGTAAGCAGCGTTGTGGAGAAGATGTACCAGTTATTTATCCAAAAAGACCTGGATTTAGTCGAAATTAATCCCTTGGCAGTCAGCGCTACTAGTCAAGTTATGGCTCTTAATGGTAAAGTCAGGGTCAACGAACGAGCGATCAAGCGTCATCCCGATCTCGCCGAGATGGCGGCAAAAATTATCAGTCGTCATAGCAGTACTGAAATCAACAGTATTTTAGGCAACTGGAATGGTGTAAAGATGCACGGAAAAATCGGTATTTTAGGTAATGGTACTGGTTCAGTGATGGCAACTTTAGATTTAGTCGCTAATGCTGGTGGCAATCCAGGTGTTTGTTTGAATCTACGTCATGCTTTCCTCACAGATACTAGACCAACTACCTTCCGCGATCGCTTGGAGACAAGTCTGAAAATCCTGGAGGCTGACAAAAGTATTCAAGTAATACTAATTAACTTTCTGGGTAGCATTCCTCAAATTGAGGAAGTGACTGAAGTTATAGCCAGATTTGTCCAGCAGGAAAATAGCGAACTTCAATCACAGGTTGTACATTCTAATGGCAGTAAAAATAGCCGAGAGCGAAATTTTACACCCTTGCTTGTCCGTCTTGCTGGTTCTGAATTTAAGGCTGCTAGAAAATATTTAGCAACACTAAAAACCCACACTGATGCGCTCCTCGTGGTAGAAAATTTAGATGAGGCAGTAGCGGCAGCGGTTCTTCTTGCTAAACCAACGGTTAATAAGAAGTAGTAACTGTCATTTTTTTCCAATTCAAAAATCAAAAATTAATAATTTTTACCGCAGGGCATAAATTTTTGAATTTGATGCTGAAACCAAGTACAGCTTTGCTTCCTGGGATTAAATTATATAGTACATTCAAACTGAATATTCCTAGCTAGAGGCGGATTTTACCACTTTTGGAATACTCAACCTCAAGAATAGTTTTTGGAATTTCAGTAAAAATTGAATCAATACGACAATGTAAAAGTGTCGTTTCTATGCCCAGTGCTTTTAGGCCCTGGGTAGCCAAAATTACGGTAATTTTTTATGAACCTAACGCCAGAAAGTAAAGTCTTAATTCAAGGCTTTTGTGAATTTATATCAAGCACTCATGTTGCTCAAATGAAAGCTTATGGCACAAATTTAGTAGCTGGTGTCAATCCTGGATGCGGCGGACAGGAATTGCATGGACTGCCAGTATTTGATTTAGTAGAGGAAGTAATAGAACAATTTGGGGCAATTGACACGACGATTATTTGTGTAGATCCTTACGATGTCTTAGATGCGGCATTAGAAGCGATCGCATCTAATATTCGCCAGATCATTATTATCACCGCTGGCGTGCCGCCTTTAGATATGGTGCAATTACTCCGCAAAGCCGAAGCCTGTGAAACTTTGGTAATCGGGCCAAATAGTCCGGGGATCATTGTACCGGGAAAAATTCTCTTAGGGACTCAACCTAGTGAATTTTATACCCCTGGTTCTGTGGGGATCGTTAGTCGTAGCAGTACTCTTACTTACGAGATCGCCTACGAATTAACAAAAGCAGGTTTAGGACAATCGATTAGTGTCAGTATTGGTAGTGATGCGATCGTTGGTTCCTCATTTCTGCAATGGCTGCAAATTCTCGATGAGGATGAAACCACACAGGCGATCGTTTTAGTCGGTCAACCTGGTGGTGGTAGTGAAGAAGCAGCAGCCCGATACATTACTGAAGCAATTGATAAACCAGTAATTGCCTACATTGCCGGCCGACAAGCACCACCAGGAAAAACTTGGCGTCAAACTGGGACTTTAGCAACGGTTATCGGACGCGATCCTAATTTTGGCACAGCCCAAAGTAAATTAGCTGCTTTCAAAGAAGCGGAAGTTCCGGTAGCTGAACGCCCTTCTCAGATTCCAGAATTATTGAGAAAAGAGATTAACTAATTACTAATACTTCTCTACGAGAGGCTGCGCCAACGGCTACGCTCAGTACAAGTTCGTAATTCAATTCTTAACTACGAATTACGAATTATTTTAATGAGCGATTTTGAGGGAACAAGTAGGCGATCGCAGCGTAACCTGAAGCACTGAGTAAACTAACCAAAAAAGCAGCCAGGACAAAAGTAGACATAATTATTACACTCTATGCACTTCCAAAATCTCGGCATTCATCAACAAACCAAGATTTTGGATAGTTTCAAATTAGCAATTGGCTATGACACAGCCATGACTACCTTATGTCAATCCCTTGTATCTCAAGGCTTTAAGTCAAGAGCAGCAAAATTTCTAATTTGGTGGCTTGGAATTAAATGGGTTTGAGAGACAACAGATAAATTTCAACCCCTACCTCCTGCCTCCTACCTCCTGCCTTCTGCCTCCTACCTCCTGCCTTCTGCCTCCTACCTCCTGCCTCCTGCCTTCTGCCTCCTACCTCCTGCCTCCTGCCTTCTGCCTCCTGCCTTCTGCCTTCTTCACCCTCACTCAAGCCAAAGGTAGAAAAAACCGAAACGTACTACCAACTCCCAATTCGCTTTCAACCTGAATTTGACCGCCTTGTAGTTCAATCAAACGACGGGAAATAGTTAAACCAATACCAGTACCTCCCGAATGGCGATCGCGCGATTGGTCGGCTCGCCAGAAGCGTTCAAACACATGAAGCAAATTTTCTGGAGCAATACCAATACCTGTATCCACAACCGCAATCCAGAGTTGAGATGCTTCAGTCCCAACACTAATGGTAATCGAACCTTCGTTAGTGTAACGTACTGCATTACCTAGCAGATTAACCAACACCTGTTCTGTACGGTCAACATCTGCCAATACAGAAGGTAGGATAGATGGACATTTTAAGAGCAGAACTGGCCCATCTTCTAGCAGTTGGTCGGTAAATTTCTCCACTAATGACTCTAACAACGGACGCAGATTTACCCGTTGGATATTAATTGGCAGATAACCCGCTTCTGCCTTAGATAGTTCTTGTAAATCGTTCACTAACCGTTCTAAGCGCCTAGTTTCTTTAGCTAAACGCCGATAGATTTCAGGAGACGCCTCAATTTCCCCATCAGCCAGTTCTTCCAAGTAACCGCGCACCACGGTTAACGGTGTTCGTAATTCATGGGTCATATCTCCAATCACTTCTCGCCGCCGCGCTTCAACCCCTTCTAAACTGGCTGCCATCCGGTTGAAACTAGCACTCAGTCCACTGAGTTCAGGAATGTCAGATACAGGTAGTCGTGCATCCATCTGACCAGCAGCAAATTTTTGGGTGATTTGTTCCATCTCAGTCAACCGCTGCATAATCCGTCTGGATACCCAGAAACTCAATCCTCCGGCGGCGGTTGTGCCCACTAAGACTGACCAAATAGTGCTTCGTTGCCAAGCAAATTCAAATCCTGTAACCAATTCAGTGCGGATATTGATTAAGTCGAACCCCCGGTTTTCTAATCGTTCCAAATGCAAGACAAACAAGTGGGGGGAAGAGATTTTGCTGATGCTCACCAGACTCGCTACTCCCACGATCATTACTACTAAGTGGGAGAAAAATAGGCGTCCTCGCAGCCCCATCTTCATAAGATTTACGCCACCAGAGGATCTTCAAATTTATAGCCCACCCCAACAACAGTTTTAATAAAAGTGGGATTTGCCGGATCAGGTTCAATCTTTTTTCGCAACCGAGCTACATGAGTATCCACCACTCGTTCATCGCCAAAAAAGTTATCTCCCCAAAGTTTATCAATTAGTTGGGTGCGA
The DNA here is from genome assembly GCF_014023275.1 of Nostoc edaphicum CCNP1411. NCBI lineage: Bacteria > Bacillati > Cyanobacteriota > Cyanophyceae > Nostocales > Nostocaceae > Nostoc > Nostoc edaphicum. Next base: position 6,325,790 of record NZ_CP054698.1, on the reverse strand, counting down.
TTCCAAACTCGACCAGGATTGCTGACAAAGGTAGTTAGCAAGTTAAATTCTAGGGTAGTTAAGTCCAAAATTTCAACTTCCTGAGAATTCATCTGGCGACTGGCAGTGCGCTGGTCTACATCGACAATAAAATGTTGGGTACGATTGATTTGATGTTGTCCTCCTTGGCGGAGGCTACGCCGTAATAGTGCCCGCACTCTAGCTACCAATTCTCTGGGGCTAAAGGGTTTTACCATGTAATCATCAGCACCAGTAGACAAACCAATGACGCGATCGATTTCTTCACCCTTAGCTGTGAGCATCAAAATGTAAGGATCTTTTGCACCTGGTTTCTGGCGAATTCTGGCACAAACTTCCAACCCATCCAAACCCGGAATCATTAAATCTAGAATGATTAAATCAGGTGGTTGCTCCTGAAACATCTGCAAAGCATTCAGACCATCGCGGCTAGTGCGACAAAAAAATCCTTCTTTTTGTAAAGAGAGTTCGATTAAATGAGCAATTTCTGGTTCATCTTCAACTATTAAAATATCCATTTAAATTAAGGTTGAGCAAAATGGAAAGACTGAAGAAGACACAAAGACGCATCTTCTTTGAATGCGTCTTTGTATCACTACATCTTCTTTATTAATTAAAGGTTTGAATTTGACGCTGTTCGATAACTATAGCCAAGATTAGAATCTTTTTGAATGTGTGTTTTAATACTATCGAGGTCAATAAAGCAGTCAGCAACATCAATCAAACTTTCACTAGTCGTTGTTTGTAGACTCACCACTTCCACTCGAACACCCATTCTGCTGACAGCGTTTACAGCATAAGCTAAATCTCCATCCCCACTGACTAAAACCGCAGTATCATAATAAGGAGCTAAAGTTATCATATCTACAGCAATTTCTACATTCAGATTTGATTTTTTGAAATTCTCTGCTGCCAGGACAAGCTCTTTTGCCACTACACGATAGCCATTACGACGCATCCACAACAAAAAGCCCTGTTGCTTTTCATTGCTGAGATCAACCCCAGTATAGAAGAAAGCACGCAATAGTCTTGAACCGTTGGTTAAATGACAAAGCAATTTAACATAGTCAATTTCTATGCCCAGTTGCAAAGCTGTATGAAACAGACTTAAACCATCAATAAAAATAGCAACTCGACCACGATTTAAACTATTAAAAATCGAACTATCAGTTGCAGGATCTCGCATCTTGGTATCTTTACCTTTGACAGCAGTATCGCTCAAATTCTGCCCTTGCCAATGGGGTTTAGCTTTGAGTACTTTAGATTCCTTAAATTCATTTCTTTGTTTGCTAAAATTAGTTATAATCATTGATACCTCTGATTTTAAAGCTAGAAAAATTTTTGGGTAAATTCTCTATAGTATAGTCTGTGCTGATTTACAAACCCAGTAGGTAATGGTCTTAAGTCACTACATGCAGATAAACTTAACTGGCGCTCAATAAAATTCAAAGTAGACAGCCCAAGAGTTTGTCACTTTTCCCAGGGATGGTTTAACGAGATGTTGCCTCTGTCCACAAATATGTTAATCTTTACCCACCAAGACAGCAAGAGTCTGGAGAAAATAAATCTTTTTGTCAGTGTGGGTAGTTCACGTTGTACTCAGGTATTTAGGTAATCTTTAATGTGATCAGCACTGACGAAAATACCAGAATCCCGACTTCTTTAAAGAAGTCGGGATTCTAAATCTTAGTCTTTAGCTAACTTGTTGTTAGATGTGTAGTAAACCTTACTACCAGTATCAGGTACAAAATGGCAGCTGACACATGAATTCCATAATGACTTCCAAATGGGTTCTTCCGATTTGTGGAAATACTCACCCATCACTGGTTTTATTGCCTCAGTTGCCTTCAGCAAATTGTAGTGAGGGATGTTAAGGAATATGTGGTGAGCAACATGAGTACCAATATCGTGATGGATATGATTAACCAAACCATAATCACGGTCAATACTAGAAATCGCGCCTTTCAGGAAAGTCCAATCTTCTCCACGATACCAGGGAATATCTGGCTCAGTATGATGCAAAAATGTCACCAAATCTAGCCAAATTATAAACACAAGGTAGGGTACAGCATAATATTTCAGCAACCACATCCAACCCCATTGGTAGGTGAGGAAACCGAGCAAACCTATCATGCCAATCAAAAGTACAGTACTAGTGAGGACATCCCATTTTTCCGATGGTTTGAAAAGAGAACTACTGGGCAAAAAGTGGGAGCCTTCCTTATTAGGAGAACGCTTAAACAAATACACAGGATAAGCCAAAAGAAAAACATAATATCTGCCGATCTTTTGGGCTAAAGGCATCTCCTTATATTGTGATTCGGTCACAGGATACCAGCTTTCATCGTTATCGATATTGCCAGTATTTTTGTGATGAGTTCTGTGACTAATCCGCCAACCATGATAAGGAACAAGTATTGGTGTGTGAGAAAGATGTCCAATCAAATCATTGAGCCATTTATGCTTAGAAAAAGATTGATGTCCGCAGTCATGTCCGACTACAAACAAAGCCCAAAACATCGTTCCTTGCATTAGCCAGAAAATCGGGAAGAAAAGCCAAGAATCCAGGTAAGAAGCAACTGCATAAAGCAGACCAATAATCAGGATGTCACGAAAGAAGTAAAAAAGTGATTTTGTCACATTGGGCTGAAAGCATTCAGCAGGGATTGCAGCTTTTAAATCCCCAAGTGTAAAAGGCAATTTAGTTGCATCCTCAAACGTTTCACCGCCAGGAGGATTATTGAATGTGATGGTATCTAATGGCACTGGATTCTTTTGTTAGATATAAATCGGAACTTGATTTGAGACAAAATAATCTCACCTCTAGGATGCCCACGAAACTAGCGATCGCTAACACAAAAGAGGATAATTTCTGGCAATTTACCTAACAATTTTAGTCATTAAACAATTGCCAGATTCTATTTAAACACAGCATGATAAACGCTCTCGTTGGTTCAAGAGCGTGAGTGTAATCACAGCGCTATTTATTGCTCTGTATAATGCTCGTCAAAAGTCTTATAACCAACATCAGTTGTGTACAGTTGACACTGGTCTGTAATCTGCTTCATTAAAGGCCAAGAAAACTGACACTCATCATGGAGATAAGGCTGCCAATTCTCTTTGATGCTGCTGTAAGCTAACCGCAAATTATAAGAAGGAATAGCTGTGGAAATATGATGAGGGACATGAACATTGATATCGTGACACAAGACTTCTACCCAACGGGGATAATCGCAATGAATAGTGCCAGATAGTTGTGCTAGAGCTTCGTTCCACTTGTTCGCTGTCGCAAAAGGAACATCTGCGGCAGTGTGGTGAACAATAGTAAAAGTACTCATCCAAAAATGGTAAATCATCCAGGGCACTAGCCAGAACTTGACAAATCCCCAGATACCAGTTGTAGCGATCAGAAGCGGGAAAGCGATCGCTGCAAACACAACTACTACAGCCACAGAAAGCTTGATACTCGATTGGTCTTTAGTTTTGAAGTTACGCCAATCAAAATGCACCACAGCCCAATGTCCAATGGAACCTACCCACCAGAGGCGTTTACGCATGAACAACTTAAAAGCAGACTGCCGGGTTGTATCCCAGTTTTCAAACACTTCTGGTCTGATTGGATGCCAAGCGTTGTCCTCATCCAGCTTGTTGGTATGAGTATGGTGATAATTATGCTTAATGCGCCAACTGTGAAAGGGGTAAATTAACGGCATCATGAAGAAGTGCCCCACCAAATCATTTACCCAACGACGTTTGGCAAAAGACCTGTGACCACAATCATGGCCAATTACAAAAAAGCCTGTTAAAGCAGTGCCCGTAAAAATCCAAGCTAGGGGCAAAAGAAACCAAGGAGTGATAATCAAGCTGTAATAACCCAAGGCAACTGCCAAGACACTGAGCAATACTTGTGTCCAAGCTTTGCGACGGCTCTGCTGAAAACATTCCCGTGGCAGGGTTTTGACAATATCTTTGAGCCGGAAGTCGGAATTACCAGGCTCGTCACTTAGTTTCTGGCTATTAATTATTGATGTAGTCATGAACACCTGAAAAACAACAAACTCCTACACCAAGTCACTCAAAAAGTGGCTCGCCGCAAAATTTCTTAATATTAGCGCTTCGGATTATAGCAACCTAACCGACACAAGCGCACCCGTAAATAAACTTTTGAAAAGTGAGGAGTTAGGAGTGATGAGTGATGAGTGAGAAGTGAGGAGTTAGGAGTTTAGGTTCTTAACTCACGCCTGATGTGAATTAGAAACGCTCCTTGTCTGATAAAATCGACGGCAATATAAACATTTCAACGCCTGATTCACACCCTCACGTAACTCCAAACTCCTAGCTCCTAGCTCCTAACTAGTTTTTGTTGGAGCCAACTTTACATTAGTAGCCAGACCAACTGCTTGTAGCAATTGAACTGTCATCCAGGTTAAATCGATTTCCCACCATTCCAGCCCATGACGAGCTGAGTATTGAAAAGCATGATGGTTATTATGCCAGCCTTCACCGAAAACTAGTACGGCTACCCACCAACAATTAGTCGATTTATCACCAGAATCATAGCTCTGATAGCCAAATTTGTGAGTGGCGCTGTTCACCAACCAAGTGCAGTGATAAACCCAGACAATGCGAACAAAAATACCCCAAATAACAAACGGCCAGCCACCCAGAAGCAAAAGTAATACTCCCAGAGCAACCTGGATCAAAATGAAATATTTTTCTAAAAACTGATAAACTGGGTCTTCGGCAATGTCTTTGGTGAAACGAGGAACATCAGCGTGAGCGGGGCAATAATGAGTCAGCCAACCCATGTGGCTCCACCAGAAGCCTTTATTGGAATCATGGGGATCTGTGTCAGTATCAGAGTTTAAATGATGAATGCGATGTGTCCCGATCCACTCAATTGGGCCTCCTTGACACGAGAGTGTGCCGAAGAAAACCAAGAGATACTCTAGCCACTTGGGAGTTTGAAAACTGCGGTGGGTGACAAGGCGGTGAAATCCTAGAGTAACTCCTAAACCACCTGTTACCCAGTACAGCAAGAAACCCACACCAACTGCCGTCCAGCTAAAGTTACCAGGAACAAAGGCAAATAAAGCGCCGATGTGCAGTCCAATGAAAAACAGGGTATTAACCCAGTTAATTTGAGGTTTGGTTGAAGTAGCAATTGTCATGCAGTAACCTGAATTTGAATTTTCCAGCCTAGTATGTGGGATCTTAAAATCCGCATATCTATAATTTAATTTTTTTTGAACGAGGAACTGATGAACAGCTTAGAACAGCTGCGGCAAGCAGAACAGGCACTATTAGAAATTTTTTCTGGAATTGACGCTCAGGTCAAGCATAATCTAAAACGAGTGCTGGATGCTTTTCGTAATCACCGTGTAGGCGCACACCACTTTGCTGGTGTAAGTGGCTATGGTCACGATGATTTAGGACGAGAAACTTTAGATAAAGTTTTTGCCGAAGTTATGGGTGCTGAAGCTGCGGCGGTGCGAGTTCAGTTCGTTTCGGGAACTCATGCGATCGCTTGTGCTTTGTTTGGTGTTCTCCGTCCGGGAGATGAAATGTTAGCAGTGGTCGGTTCTCCCTACGATACGCTTGAAGAAGTCATTGGTTTACGGGGTCAAGGTCAAGGCTCACTTATCGAGTTTGGCATAAATTACCGCCAATTGGAGCTAACCTCAGAAGGAACTATAGATTGGCAAGCTTTAAGTACTAGTGTGGCTGAAAACACTCGTTTAGTGTTAATTCAGCGTTCTTGTGGCTATTCTTGGCGTCCTAGTTTATCAGTTGCCGATATAGAAAAAATCGTTCACTTAGTCAAACAGCAAAACCCTAACACCGTTTGCTTTGTGGATAACTGCTACGGCGAATTTATTGAAACAAAGGAACCTACAGGCGTAGGTGCTGATTTAATGGCGGGGTCATTGATTAAAAATCCTGGTGGAACCATTGTCAGTGCTGGCGGTTATGTTGCCGGTCGCGCCGACTTAGTAGAAGCATCTGCCTGTCGCCTCACTGCTCCTGGTATCGGGAGTTATGGCGGTGCTACGTTTGACCAAAATCGCCTGTTGTTCCAAGGCTTATTTCTAGCGCCGCAAATGGTGGGAGAGGCGATGAAAGGGACTTATCTGACTGGTTATGTATTTGATAAACTCGGTTATCCAGTAAATCCCGCTCCCCTGGCTCCCCGTGGAGATGTAATTCAGGCCATTAAACTTGGTTCTGCCGAAAAGCTAATTGCTTTCTGTAAAGCAATACAACAGCATTCTCCCATCGGTTCTTACTTAGACCCTATTCCAGATGAAATGCCGGGGTATGAGAGCAAGGTAGTCATGGCTGGGGGGACATTTATTGAAGGGAGTACTTTGGAATTATCAGCCGATGGGCCTTTGCGTGAACCGTATGTGGTTTATTGCCAGGGGGGGACTCATTGGACTCATGTGGCGATCGCACTGGAGGCTGCGATCGATGCAGTTGGCAGTATCGACAGACAGGAGAATCGTAAGGAATGAGCGATCGCCATCATAGTACTACTGCTAGACGCCTCAATGTCTACATCCAAGGTCAAGGATTTCCGATTTTGGGCTTACACGGTCATCCTGGCTCTGGTCGTAGTCTTTCTGTCTTTACCAATCATTTATCAAAACGCTATAAAACTTTTGCCCCTGATTTACGTGGATACGGCAAAAGTCGCTACAACGGCAATTTTGAGATGAATGACCATTTGACCGATTTAGAAGCGCTACTAGACCGCTTGGAGATTGAAAAGTGCCTAATATTGGGATGGTCACTTGGGGGCATTCTGGCAATGGAGTTGGCATTACGTTTGCCAGAGCGGATTACCGGGCTGATTTTGGTGGCGACAGCTGCAAAACCCCGTGGCAGTCATCCACCTATAACTTGGCAGGATAATTTATATACTGGTGTTGCTGCCTTATTAAACTATATAAAACCAAGTTGGCAATGGAATATTGAAACTTTTGGTAAGCGATCGCTTTTCCGCTACCTAATCCAACAACATACATCTACTAGTTACAGCTACATCGCCAAGGAAGCAGTACCAGCTTATTTGCAAACCTCTCCTGCTGCTACTCGTGCCCTCTATACTGCAATTCAATCGGGATACAATCGACTTCTAGATTTGCAACAAATTCAATGTCCTAGTTTAGTACTTGCTGGTGAACAAGACCGCCACATTACATCTGATTCCAGCTTACAAACTGCTCAACACCTCCAAAATTCCCAGTGGCAGTGCTATCCCAACACTGCCCATCTTTTCCCGTGGGAAGTTCCCCAACTGATGCTCAGGGACATTGACCATTGGCTGGAAGAACATCCACAGGTAATTGGTAGTCAATAATAATTACTAATTCGTAATTACGCTCCTACGGACGCTCTTTCCTCTCTACGAGACGCTGCGCGAACGCTACCGCTAACTTAATTAAGTTTTGTAACGGGGATTTAGAAAGAGCCACAAAACTTGTCGATGAAAAAGCAGGGGACTTAAACCCCCAGAATTAGTTAAAAATTTTAACTATTGACGAAGAAGAAATGGAGAGGGAAGATGTGGTGACGCGGTGAGTGAAAAAGACTTGGTAACGCAGTCAAAGAATTGATCTGTGTCTCCATGTCTTTACATCTTTGCGTCCTATTCACTCTCTGGCCTAAATTAAATTTGACCGCCAAAGGCAGGCTGTACTTTGCGGTCAAATCTTTCCCCCAAGTCTTCAGCGATGGTTAAGGTATTAGGTTTACAGCGTTTGATATGCACAACAATTCCCTGTGCTCCTTCTGTCTCCAAATCTTCTATATATCCAATGCTTGACAATTTGGCATCAGAAGAATTCAGAAATGGCCCGAAGTAGTAAGTGCAGCGGGGATTCTGCGTCACAATCTCTACCCACCAAGCCAAGCCGATGTAGTCGAATGTGTTAATTAACACTTCCTTGAGGTTACGCCAAATGGTTTTCATGGTTTTTGCCGATTTATAAACGTGCTACAGGGTGTTAAACGATATGGTGCTTTATTATCTTTTACATTTCTTTATACTCTGTTACTGTTATTTTTTCAAAGAGATTTTTTGTAATCTATCTAAGTGCAGCGTATTTTGCGATCGCTGACGATAAATTTCATAAAGCGCCATACCCGCTGCTACCGAGGCATTGAGGCTGGGAGTCTTACCTTGTAGAGGAATCGATACTAAGAAATCACAGGAGCGTTGAGTCAACATACCCAGACCTTCGCCTTCTGAGCCGATTACCAAAACGATTGGGCCAGTAAAATTGACTGTATGCACGGGTTCGCTCCCACTTGCAGCGGTGCCGTAAATCCAAAAGCCAGCTTCTTTTAATTCTTCTAAGGCGCGGCTGAGGTTGACAACTCTAGCTACAGCAAAATTTTCTAAAGCACCTGCTGCCACTTTCATGACAGTGGAAGTGATCCCAGATGCCCTTCTTTGGGGAATCACCAATCCTTGAGCGCCTATTGCTTCGGCGGTACGAATAATTGCTCCCAAGTTGTGGGGATCAGTAATTCCATCAGCCACGACAATTACGGGATCGGTTACAGATTTGGCTTGTTCTAGTAGATCCGGTAATTCGATGTAGGCGTAGGGAGCAATTTGTGCTGCCACACCTTGGTGATTAGCTCCGTTGGTGAGATGGTCTAAACGCTTGGGTTCAACCTCATCAATCACTGTGCCATTTTCCTTCGCTTGCAAGAGAAAATGGTGAAAGCTGGGATCGTAGCGCAGACGGGTAGTAATCCAGAGACGGTTCAGATTGCGCTGATTTTGCAACGCACTCAATACTGGATGGCGACCGTAGATGAGATCGCTATCTTCTGTCGATTCTGTAGATACAGAAGCCTGGGAGAAGTTGTTATTTCGTTGTCGGGAGTTGCCATAACTAGGGTTGCTATCTATTTTCCGAGGATTGCGATTCGGATTAACAACAGAGATGGTGTTGCCATCTACTTTCCGGGGATTGTGAGTCGGATTAGCAACAGAAATGGGTTTGCCATCTACTTTCCTAGGGTTGTGAGTCGGATTAGCAACAGAGGTGGGTTTGCTATCTATTTTCCGAGGATTACGAGTGGGATTAGTAACAACACGCTTACCTTTAAGTTTTACGGGTTGTCCACGATTTGGTTCGTTAGAAGTATTAACTTTTCTTGGTTTATTCTGCATTTTAGTTATGGATATAGCGTATGGTCGACAATCTCGATTACCTCAATTTCTTGAACCTAATCTACTGCTGTGGCTACTATAAAATTGAGTTTTCACTCTTTTTCTATATGAAGTATTTGCAACAGTTCGGTTAGACGCTGGTAATCGGTGAGATATAAGTAGCCAACTAAGGTTTCTAAACTAGTTGCCTGTTGATAAATTTCGGGATTAAGTCGCTTAGGGCGTCCTGTAGCGGCGTTTCTACCCCGTCGGACAATTTCTAATTCGGTATCCCTGAGATGAGGAATCAGCGATCGCAAATGTAGCGCTTGTGTTTCCGCTCTTACCTGCTCCACTACCAGACGATGGTAAATTCCTGACCGCTGCAATGGCAGCAGATAGAAAATTCTAACATACAACTCATAAATTGCATCCCCCAAATATGCTAAAGCACTAGGAGAAATTTGTTGCACTTGTGAGAGGGAAATCTGTTGGAATGGCGCTGTGGTTGCCAAGAGTGCTTGATTCCAAGATAAACTCTGTTTGGGAGTTTTATCTTGTCCATCTAATAGCTCTTCCTCCTGTGACTTCACAAATAAATCATTCCTTCACTGGCTCTATTTGGCAGGCATTCTTCGCAAAGACTGATTTTTCTGAAGTATGCCGTGATAGTATACTTAGCATCATCAATACTATCAAAGTTACTACCTAATTTCATCTTTTTGATTGAGAGTTGGCATTTTAAATCACCCTGATGTCAACGCCCATAAACCAAATTTCGCCTATTTATTGTGGTCTGTGCCTAGATAGGGTAGAATTCTGACATCAAATTCATCATTTTACTCGATGGTATTGTCATACTTACTTAGTAAGCGACAATTTTTCACTATACAGTATTAAGTCAAGTCTATCTATAGAAAAATCTGCTGGCTTTGTATTTCTTACAAATTTCTCACACTTGATTATTTATCCGATATTCTAGCCAACGATTACATACCCAATAACTGGGTGTTTATATCTTTAGTTATTGCTCAACTTTAAACATAATAGCTCAACTGGCTTTCTCCCTCTCCCACAAGGAGAGAGGTTTTTGCCAGAAGTTTTAAAAATTAAGCTATCCGATGTTGAATCTGGATAGCTAAATTGAACTCTCAGGTCGAGCAATCAAGACTACTTGACGTTTTCTAGAGCGTCTTCAACTGATTTTTGCAGGGAGAGAAACTTCTCTAGGCGAACAAGCTTGACCGTTTGAGTTACGCGGGCATTCGTGACGATTTGCAAAGTGCCATCAGCAGTTTGAGCCTGCTTGGCGAGCTGCACCAGAGCACCCAAGCCAGAGCTATCAACAAAGTCAATTTGTGAGAGATCCAAAATAATATGCTTAGGCCCCTCGTCAATCTTGCTGCCAAGTGTCTTGCGAAATGTCGGCTCAGAAAAAGCATCTAACAAACCTGTGAGGCGGAATAGCTGACAGTTATCCCGGACTTCACGAGTGCCTCTCAGGCTAACGGTTAGATTTAGTGGCTCAGCAATAATTCCCTCCTCATGAGTTAAAGTGAACGCTCAAGTATAGATGGTTTTTGAGCAAATTGTCTACAATCTGTTGGAATAGGGCATTGGGCATTGGGCATTGGGCATTGGGCATTGGAAAACTATTCCCTATTCCCTATTCCCCATTCCCCATTCCCCATTTCCTATTTTTACCTCACCTCAGCCACAGCTTGACGTGCTGTTCGCATGGATTGGACAAATTGCTCAAACAAGTAATCAGCATCGTGGGGGCCAGGACTGGCTTCTGGGTGATACTGTACGGAGAATACAGGTAGAGATTTGTGACGTACCCCGGCAATGGTGCGATCGTTTAAGTTCAGGTGACTGATTTCTACAACTGCCGTAGGTAAAGAATCTGGGTCAATAGCAAAACTATGGTTTTGGCTGGTAATTTCTACCCGTTGTTGTAAGCCTGCCGGCTGATTTAAACCACGATGACCAAATTTTAGTTTATAGGTTTCTGCCCCTAGTGCATGACCTAAAATTTGGTGTCCCATACAAATACCAAAAATGGGTTTTTGACTTAACAGGAGGGCTTTGGCAGTTGCAATCCCTTCGGTGACGGCAGCAGGGTCACCAGGCCCATTAGAAAGAAACACGCCATCTGGATTATATTTGAGAATTTCCTCTGGTGGTGTATCAGCAGGTACAACAATCACCCGACAACCGTAACTTACTAGGCGACGCAAGATATTACGTTTTATGCCAAAGTCAAGGGCAACAACGGTAAAGGCTTCCCCAAGATTTTCCGCAGCTTCAGAATTGAATTGCCAAGCTGGAATTGTGGGATCTGACCATTCATAAGCCGTTGGGGTGGTGACTTCACGAACCAGATTTAATCCTGCCATGTTGGGAGCCGCTAGTACCTGCTCTAGCAATTCCGCTTCATCGAGAATGGTTGTAGAAATGCCACCGTTCATAGCTCCGAACATCCGAATTTTGCGGGTGAGAGCGCGGGTATCAATGCCGTAGATCCCTGGTATTTGGTTTTGTTTGAGGTAGTCAGGTAAAGATTGTGTCGATCGCCAATTACTCGGTCGTTGACAAATGTTCCTCGCGATCGCACCCCGCACTTGGGGGCCATCTGATTCTTCATCTTCAGGATTGACACCTGTATTGCCTAATTCCGGATAAGTAAAAATGACTATTTGACCACAGTAACTAGGATCAGTCAGGACTTCTTGATAGCCGGTCATACCAGTGTTAAACACCACTTCTCCGATCGCGGTTCCCGTTGCACCGAAAGACCAACCGCGATAAGTGGTTCCATCTGCCAAGACTAGTAAAGCAGGTATTGCGTCAGACAGGGGCATAGTAAATTGGGGAGTGGGGAGTGGGGATCGGGGATTGGGTACTGGGGATTGGGTACTGGGGATTGGGGATTGGATGGAGAGGTACAGGGCGGGTAAAACTCTACTCCCTTGCTCCCTACTCCTTGCTTCTTCCCCAGTCTCTAATTCCTAGTACCTAATCCCCAGTCACCAGTCACCAGTACCCAATACTGCGATTGCTAATTATCCCATGAGTTGAGCAATTGGGAGTTTTTAAAATGGTTAATTAAAATTAAAAGAGAATTAAAGTAGCGGGAGTGGATTTGGCAAAGCTTGGGCAGTTAAAATTAATTATGCTTCAGTCCTTTTTATCCCGTGCAACCCTAATTTTTGTCTCAAGCGCTCTAGCGGTTTTGTGTGTTGCCTGTAGTCAAGACAAACGCAACATCGCAACTGGTAGCAATGAGCAACCCACGCCAATTGGGGATCTGGCATCAGTACAGCCTGCCGTCGAACCAGCAACACCAGCAGCCACCCCAGAAGCACCGCCACTAGATACTTCTGAAAGTGAACCCAGTGTTTTTGAGATGGGGCTAGATAAAGCCGTTGGCGCTTGGAGTATCAGTCAATCGGCTCAATCTTCAGATGATTGGAAATTGGTGGCGAGTCAATACCAGGATGCGATCGCGCTGATGCAAAAAGTCCGGCGACAAACCCCAGAATTTGCCTTCGCTCAATCCAAAATCACAGAATATCAGCGCCAAATCAAATATGCCAAACAGAAAGCTACTGCTCGCCCTTTACCGTCACCAATTGCCGAACCTCAGAAGAGAATAGTTGTTACCGTTCCCCAGGCAGCAACCACACCAAAGTTTACCTCACCTCGTGTAGCCACAAAACCTTTACCAGCAGACTCAGGTTTCCCTTCATCAGTAATGCTGATTCCAGATCAAGCAGTATTTACAGCCCCAATTAAAAGGCGGGCTGGTGGGACGCCAATTGTGGAAGTTACTTTCAATGGCCAGGATAAATTTGAGATGATTGTGGATACGGGAGCCAGTGGCACTGTAATCACCCAAGAGATGGCAAATACTTTGGGAATAGTGGCAGTAGGGAAAGCGAAGGCAAATACCGCTAGTGCTAGAGCTGTAGAATTTCCCGTGGGTTATGTTAATTCGATGGCAGTTGGCGGGGTAATAGTGAATAAAGTACCAGTAGCGATCGCAGGTGCGGAACTAGAAATTGGACTTCTAGGACATGACTTTTTTGGCAATTACGATGTCACCATCAAACGTAATATCGTAGAATTTCGTCCGCAATTGCGATCGCAACTCAATTCCCCAGAAACTCAACTAACTGCTCCAATTTCGTCCAAGCAGCCCCACTTTGTAGGATATCCTTAGCGATTTTAATCCCCTCGGTGTGATCTAGCAGTGCGATCGTACCCGCTACTTGCAGCGCTAACGACGCATTCAAAGCTACTGCATCCTGTTGTGCTTGAGTTCCCTTACCTTGGAGTACCGCCTTGAGAATCTCCGCATTCTCTTGGACATCGCCACCCCGAAGCATACCGATGGGAGCAGGCGTTAAATCCAAATCTAGGGGATTAATGGTAGTTAACTGCACTTCTCCATCTGATAACACCGCCAAGTCAGTTTCATCTCCTAACCCAGCCTCATCGAGTTTTTCTCGCCCGTGCAACACAATCGCCTTTTCCTTGCCCAAATTCTGTAAAGCTTGGGCAACAGTTGCCAAAAGTTTGGGAGTAAATAAGCCCACCACTTGCCCAGTTGGACGCAAGGGATTTACTAACGGCCCAAGCAAATTAAACACCGTTCGTACCCTGAGAGTTCGCCGTAATGAAGCAACCGCCTTGAGGGCTGGATGCCAACCAGGGGCAAACAAGAAAGTGATCCCGACTTCTTGTAATGCGGCTTGCACTTTTTCACTGGATGCACTCAAGTTTACACCCAAGGCTTCCAATACATCTGCGCTCCCTGTGAGACTTGAAGCTGAACGATTGCCGTGTTTGGCCACAGGTACACCAGATGCAGCTGCAACAAAAGCAACCGCTGTAGAAATATTAAAGGTTGATGACCCATCTCCACCAGTTCCACAGGTATCAATTAGGGGGATTGGGGATTGGGTAGATTCTTGCCCAGTCCCCAGTTTTGATTGGGATTGTAATACTTCAGCCATACCAGTCAACTCGTCGGCAGAAATGCCTTTAAAATTCAGCGCGGTTAAAATAGCCCCTGATAACTCTGGGGGAACCGCTTCACTGAGCCACCCTTGCATCAATTCAGCAGCTTGAGTACGAGACAAGGATTGGCCATCTATTAATTGTTGCAGCAGGATATACCAGCTACCAGAGGATTCTTGAGCAGGGATTGGGGAAATTGTCATAGCTAAGGTTTGTATGTTGTAGCTATATTGAGAGCTATGGGGTTATCCTACCGGAAAATTGAAAGCTATCAAAATTAGGTTTAAATCTCAAGGCTCAATTGCAAAGCTGGATTAGCAAGATTCTGAACTTGTGATTTTTTCTCCAAATAAAGTTTAACTTCGTAATTAGTAATGAATAATTCTTTTCCTTTGGCTGCACCACTCTGCTTATAGTTATTCATGCCATACTGCAATTCCCACTCTGAAATATTAGCCCATTGAAAATTTTCTCGAATTTGCGTTGAGTTGTCGTAGGTAATTAGCCAGCGATGATGACATTGTTGCAATAGTTCAGAAAATCTCTGATGTTCAAAAGAAGTGTGCAAGTCACCATCTTTACCATAAAGTTTTGATTTAGTAGCACTAAAGTATGGTGGATCTAAAAATAAAAATACATCTTCTCCTTCGGATTTTAATAGATGGCTGTAATCTAAATTAGTAATTTGGACGTTTTTTGATAAGATATTTTCTAACTTTTCGAGTCGTTCTATTGAAGAATAAGTAAATCTTTTATGAAAAGCTTCTTGGGAAAAACCACCTGATTCTACAGTTCCTGAAAAAGTAATTCTATTGAGTACAAAAAACCTAACCGCTCTTTCTAAATCAGATAAATTATTTACATCTACACTAGTTAATTCTGTAAAGAGTAGTTTACCATCTGTATATTTGACTTTAATATGTCGAATTTCTTGAACTAATTGAGGTAGCTCAGATTGGGCAGACTTCCAAAACAAAAAGAGTTCGCGGTTTAAATCGTTAATCCAAATTTTGAGATGAGGAAACTTTTGTCTTAAATAGATAAATACAGAACCACCACCCACAAAAGGCTCTCGAAATTCTGAAAAGCTCTCTGGCAAGTATTCAGCTATTTGATTTATTGCTTTTGACTTACCGCCAGGATATCGTAAAGGACTTTTGAGCATAATTCGTATAAATCTTCATACTTGGGG
Organism: Nostoc edaphicum CCNP1411; assembly: GCF_014023275.1. Lineage (NCBI taxonomy): Bacteria > Bacillati > Cyanobacteriota > Cyanophyceae > Nostocales > Nostocaceae > Nostoc > Nostoc edaphicum. The sequence goes on along the minus strand of NZ_CP054698.1, from coordinate 6,310,386 downwards.
AAACAACAAACGTCGAAAGCCTTCCTGCTCAAAATAATAGTCGGTGGTTAATGCCTAGGTATTACTGTATGCTTTGACCAAATCAGCATCAATGCTTTCATTATCTACTCCTGTAGCGTAACCGAGGTTAATGTTTCCAGCATGACTTCGGAAGCGTTGACGAACTGCTTCTTTCTCTGTTTCAGGTTGCGAATTTTCACGTCTTACAAAAGCATATTGCTGTTCTATGGAAGTAGCTACGAATTCTGCAAGATATACGCCTACGTCCTCGGCTTGTTGCTGCAATGCCGCGTAAACTTCATCACTTAATTCAAAGCTTAAAACCTGACTTACGGCACTACACCTCAGCTACTATATGTAAGCATGAATGTCATATTAACTTAGTTTATCAACAACAGATAGCTTTTTCTTTATGGTATAAATATTGAGCTACCAGCCAGTGGGGATTAAGCACTCTTATTAGAAATAATTGTAATTATTATGTGAAATATCCAGGACAATTTTCTTGCCTCACCAAAAGCTTAAATTATCTATTCAATACTCCTACAATCATCTACTCAGGATTCTTTTTATGCCCCGTTCTGCACCCTATCAACCTTTGTTGTTGCGAATTCTTCACGGCTTAAGTGGAATTTTAGTTATCGCGGCAATCATTACCGGATTTCTGGTTTACAATACATACGATCGCAGATTTGGCAGAATCCCATTTCCTCAAATTGGGGATATTCAGGGCATTCACGGCACTTTTGCATTATGTTTCTTACTTCTTCTACCAGCTTTTGCCCTCTATAGCTTTCATGCTGGACAAAAGCGCCTTGTTCAATCTGATTCTTGGCGGCAACTAACCCAGGTTGGCAAGCCGATTTGGTGGGTTAGCTTGCAACGTCTGGCAAATACTCTCATGCTTATCGCCGCTGTTTTGGCTGTGAACTCTGGCAGGATGATGAAGGAAGAGTGGCTTCCAGCAGGGCAGCTACATCATATTTGGTACTCACTCCACCTTTGTGCTTGGGTTGTGATGGTTTGCTGTGTGGCGATTCATGTTTTGATGTCTACCAAGGTGGGTGGTGCGCCGTTGTTACTCTCTATGTTTTCGTGGAAGTTTCGCCCCGAAGATAGCCCTGCTGAATGGTCTAGTCGTTTCCGTGCTTGGTTGACTAGTTTACAGGCTAACTTTGGTGCAGTAATGAATAATTTTATGCAAAACAATTTTTACCTCAGAATTATTGAGGTTATTGTGCTGGGTGGAATTCTGACGGCGTTTGTCTTACCTGTATTTTTTCCCGGTAGTGAGTCATAGGTCAATACGCTTGGGTAAGGGCTAATTGTGCAAAATTGTGGGTTTTAGAGACGCGATAAATCGCCGTCTCTACAAGTGTTTTGGTCTTATCTGAACTGTATTGAGTCATAGGTAATTTGCTGTTGCTGCGTAGCTTGCCGCCGTAGGCATCGCAAACTTGTTAAGATTAAATTACGTACCCGTAATATATACTGCCGAATTTTGACTTGATTTTATGTTGCATTTCCGTAAAAATCTGTTACATTACTTTACAGGCAGTTATAACTGTTACAACATAAAGCTCGGAGTATTATTTATGGCAGACATTAAGAAGACTACGCCTTCGGTTTCAGAAGATCCTAATGCTTTGCGTTGGGGCTTCACTCCTCAGAGCGAAAACTGGAACGGTCGTTTTGCAATGATTGGTTTTTTATCTGCCGTTGCACTTGAAGTATTTTCTGGTCAAGGGATTTTACACTTCTGGGGCATCCTTTAGATTTAAACGTTTTTACCTTCATTAGATTATGAGGCAAGGCGGGGACTAGTAAAATTGTCTGCCTTGCCTCATAATCTCAAGAATTAGAAAACTCGCCAGCAACTACCGTGATGAGCGAAATATTACACGACCAGGAGATTCTTCTTGATTGATTCGCGTATATACTCGAAGACAAGTTAAGACTTCACCAGGAATACCACCACAATCTAGTTGTAAGTCATCCTTGGATGAAGCACAGATATCTGCATAAAGCCCTGATAATTGGCGAATTCGCACTTCATTACCAGCATTAATTGCCTCATCAGCGACTTTCTTCAAAATACGTCGTGATTCTTGTTGTAGCTTTCCCCACCAAGAATAGCGTTCAGCTGGTGGTATGAATACTAGGGAATGTATGGCTTCGTCCATGTCAATCCAAGCACGGAGAATTGACAGGGGATCAGTATTTTTCTCAGCTTTTTGGGTGCGTTGGAAGCGATCGCTTAAAGCATCAATATATTGATGTCGTTGTTCTGGTTTGGAGTGTAAGGAAACGACATCAAAGCCAAAAACGCTCTTTAAAGCATGATGTAAATCTGGGTCTATTTCGATAAAATTCATATATAAAAATAGGAATGCCGCTGGTAAATCGGATGCATTCCCTTGGGTATTTTGAGAATTTGAAAGTGCTTGTTGATACAACTTCAACCCCTGAGTTTGAACAGTACCACTAAGGCCAGGGTAGATAATTTCATCACGGACAAAGGGAAGTTGAAAGAGGTTAGAATTATCTGCGATCGCACCAACTTCTTGAGCTAAATCCAAGGTGCGCGATCGCCAAATTGTAGCCAAATCCTCTGGGACTCGCAGCAGTTTACGTTGAATCTCATTCCACAAATCAGAATCCGTTGTGCTTTGTAGTTGGGAATTACCCAGATAATAATTCAGTTCTGAGTCAGAATTAAAAGCTTCTCGCAGGTGACTGAGTTTTAAATCAGCTGGCGCATCTTCCCAACCAATATTTTGCTGTGGCGGTTCAGGTTGCAACAGGTTATGAAGTTCTTGCAGCACTTCATCGCATATTTTAGATCCAGGATCTAGTGGAAATTCTGCGCGAGCCTGATTTAAAGTAGCCTCTAGTCCATACAAACTAAACCGCAGTAACCGGGCTAACTCTGAGTTTTCTACCTCTAATAATTGACGCAAGTGCTGCATGAATATCACCTCCAAATATTACCTGTATGTGAAGCAAATTAACTTGGCAAACCTCTGCGCCCCTTAGCGTTTACTCCGCGCTCCTTTGCGTTTAAAAAACTTAATTTCTTTCAGCGCAGAGGAACACAGAGGTTTAATGTATGCCGCAAAATGGATCGCGTTCTTTATCAACTTCATTGGGCTGCAATTCTAATTCAGCAAGATAAACGCATCCCTCTTCTTTTAGACATTCCTGACTGTTTGATGTCCAGTAAGGTACTTCACCAGCGTGCATCCGCAGAATACCTTGATCATCGAGAGTTACCCGATATTGGCAAGGGTAATCTGTTGTCAGATCTGGTTTGGTGAGTGCGCCAATTCTTATCCATTTTTTGCTGTTAGTTTCTGTATCTGTTTGATAAACATAGAAAGTATGCTGGCCAGTTTGCGGGAAAGGAGGTAAGGGATTACTAATTAACCCAATTCCTGGTTCCGTCACACCATCACGCAGATAGTGAAATTTTTGGAACAACTTACTACCATCATTTCCTACTTCAAATACAAGATGATAAGCATCTGGCTGATCAACAGTTGCAGACTCAATAACATTGACGGCAATATCACCATCATTTAAGTCTTTATTAAAGCCTTCCACAGCAATATTCCAATTTAATTTACCATCAGTAAATAGCGCTGAATATTCTGAAACTACCGATTCCAAATCAATGCCAGGAATATCAATTAAATAATGGGGATTTCCTTGACAAAGCAACACATTAAACTCAAGGGTTTGGTCAATTTCAAACTGGACTTTAATTTTTTTCAGAAACTCCGCTTCTGGCATTCCCAGTTTATTCATGAGGTTTTTGCCGTCAAAGCTACCCCATAGTCGTAAATCTCCATCCTCGTAGTCTTGACGGTAAATAATATTAGTTAATTGGATTCCTTGCCATGCAGTACGAACTTTGGCGACAGTTTCCCAAGGTGCGAGTTGATAGAGTTCTTGTCCAGCTTTAAATATGGTCAGTAAATCGTTACTTTGAGTTTTGCGTTTGAAGTTACAAGGCAAATAATAAAACAGATTTTTGACATCAATTTCTAGCTGGTTGGCTCCCTTACGCAACAAGCTTTTGGACTCTTCTGGATCGAACCTTAATCTTCGCAGTTTCTCAGCATAGCAAGCACCAGCGGAGGTGGCTAATTTGGTAAATTCCAACACAAAGGTAATTCGTTCTGGATTCCAGACAAAATATGGAGACTTACTAAATTCTTGGTAGATTTGGCGCTGCACTATGTCTAAATTACAAGTTTTTCCAGACAAAATTAACCAATCAACTTTTTGGGAATTCCAAGAATCTTTGGTGAGATCATCGGGACGCAAGCGACTTTCCATCAATCCTTTAGCAATCCCGATCGCTTCTTTAATTCCTGCAACGGCGGCACGTTCAAATTGATGGTTATCTAGGGTAACGCAGATGTTATTTGGATCTTGAACTTGCAATTTAACGGTACTTTGGGTAAGTAGTTCGGAAATTTGTTGTTCAGTAAGTGTGAAGGTTAATAGAGAATTATCTGATGGTGCTTTTTGCCCAAGTTTAAGTTTAGCGGCTTCCGCATAATCCCAAAGGATATAAAATGATTGCAGGCGTTGGGGTGCTTGTTGCCAACGGGTAGGTAATACTTTCTCTGCGGTATCTAGGGCATCTTTGTAAGCAATATCACCTTCTGGATTCTCTTTATCTAGACATTTTAAAATACTGCCAGTTTTGAATTTGCCTTGTTCTAAAAAACGCTCGTTTAATTCAGAACTAATTAAATCTTCTAGCTTTTCGCTTTCAATATCACCTGTTGTTACGGCTGTCAATAAAAAGTCTGCGATCGCAACTTTTAATAATCTAAAAATTCGCAGTGTAATTAATTCACCACCTAACTGTAAATGACCGGAAGAGCCTAATAGTTTGGGAGTAAGTTTATAGTAACGTCCTCCTAAACCTCGGTCTTCATAATCGGCAAAAGTAGGGGTTTTATCTTCTAAAGTTAGTTCAATTAAAGCTAAGTCTGTGGTTCCGCCACCGATATCCAACACGAGGACATTTTGTGACCATTTATTTCCTACTTGACGGCAACGAGTTTTGAATGATTCGATGCCAATATTTAGATTACCGCCAAATTCTCGCCACAAAAAGAATATTGCCACGGAAACGGCTTCATCATAAGCAGTTTGGACATCATCGATCCCCAATTGCTCAACAAATTCCTTAACTTCCTTGCGAACAACTGGTGGGGCGACAGTTGGGTAAGTGACAACTGCTGTTAAAAAAGTCCCTTCTGAAAATCTGCGTTGGGCGCGTTGACGGTAATCTTCAGTTAACTCGATTAAATGCGCCCAAGCAGATTGGATTAGTTGATTAGCAGTAATTATTTCTTCTTCACCATCCAAAATAATTGAAAACGATCGCTCCTGACCAAAATAGCGTTTGGGTGAATGGTGAAATCTGCTGATAATTTCCTTTAAAGAACTGCTTGTACCTTGAGCGATCGCTTTTTTGCGGTTATCTCTAGCTTCCCTACCCATCCGCAGTTTTAAGTCCCCTAACTGCGAAATTTCCAACTCGCTGGGAATTTCCGTATCGCGGCGATCGATATCTAGCACAACTGGGATCAGATTTTGCGACTCTAGGGTAGGGACGCGGAATACCTCATGATAGATTTGGTAAAGTTTTTTGCTGACAGCACGGCGAAACCTCTCGCTGTTTCCTAAAGAAAGCTCAATTTGGCGAATTGCTTCCAAAAATCGCTCTTTATTGTCACTTTCAAATACTTCACTCAATCGGCTGGGTTCTATCTCCAGATTTTTGCTAATTTCGATGATAAACTTTGCCCAATCATCATCGCTGACATCTGGTAAAGCCACAGAGGCGGGAGAACTCAGCCATTGTGATAAGCGATCGCGCAACCGCATCTCTTGTTCTTTGGGGAGAATTTCTGCGATCGGTACTTCAATGGGATCGAAGAGTGTAACTGTGGAGTTTGACGTACCAAAATCTAAAGCAAACCATCCCGGAAATCTTTTTTGTGGTTTCTCGCTTGGTTCTTGATCACTATATTTGTTGAGTTGAAAAGGGTTCATTATAGTATCACTTTCTGTTGTTTGTTTTATAGCTGGCTAAAAACTGTAATGTTGTATCATAAAATTACAAATTTAGAGAATTCTTTGGTCTTGTACCACTGATTCTCTTTAGCACTGGCTTTTTTATTTGGCGCGATATCTACGTAGGGCTACGCTTTTTTTTATATGAAAGGGCGTAGGCGTAGCCCAAACTTGGCATTGCTATGAAAATTACGGCAGTTACTAAGTTGATGTTGAAGATTATTGCTCAGTTGCAAGTCTTACTTGTTCGATAGTTAAATCAAGTAACTGGGCAACCTCTTCCATCGACATACCACGAGCTAAGAACCGAGGTACAAGTTCAAGTTTTAATTCTTCTCGTCCTTCTTCTCGTCCTTCTTGTTTAGCTTCTTGATAAACTCTAGTTTCTTCTAACTTAACTCCTAACATTGCCTCTACCTCTTCACGACTTAAGTTGGCAAATTTATAAACAGCGATCGTTGTGATTACATCTATTATCTCCTTCTTAGCTAAAACAGTTATCTGCTCTTGCTGCACCCGCTCAATTAAACGTTTCGCTTCTTGCACCATTTGATTGTCTGAAGCAATAGTCAACTGCATCAAACTGATACCTACTTTTTGCTCATCAGGATTACCTAACTCATCCAAATAAATTCGTTGTACTTGGGAACTGTTCAGTAACGATCTGTGAATAGTCGTGTTTTCCGGTTCCAAGTTGCGAGACTGTAAAATAATTACCCCATACCAGTCATCGTAAAGCGACGGGTTACGATACATATACAGCATGGATTCGGTGAAAAAGCGATGATACAGTAACTCATCCTTTTGGAATTGCACCTCAGCAAAAAAGATCATTTGAGATGTTGCATTTGGTGGAGGTAAAAACACCCCATCAATCCGAAACGTTGGTTCTTTAACTTCAACTGATTCAAAGCGATAGCTACTAGCTTCGGCTGGTGGCTGTTCTACTAACTCGAAAAACAATCCTGGGACACGCTTGAAAATTGTATAAAAAATTGCATCACGTCTCACAAATACATCCTCATCTCCGAAGCCGATCGCAATCAGTCATTTTCTCAGTTAGCTCATCTCAAATCATCTAAATAAGAAACAGCAGCAAGTTCTGAAATAATCTGCAACCAAGTAGGAATTGCGATCTCAGGTGCTAATTCCCCAGCCGCTAGATATCTGAGCAAAGTTTCTTTTTTTGAAAGGTTTTGCAAACTAGGAATAATTTGATCCAAAATACCTTCTAATTCGGAATTAATTTGTTGATTAACTTCGCTAACATACTGCACAAGATGAAGGCTAGCGCTAGCGGTGATTTCATCTCGTAGCCGCAGGACTAAAAGTTGATGATTGCTCGATCTGGGTAAGCCTTGGCTTTTTTCTGGTGCCCAGTCAAAGATTTGACCAACGTTGTGTTTCTCGTCTTGACGCGCTAGAGGAAAGATGGTTTCAGGTGCAACGGTTTTGTCTTTACTACTGATTTCCGAGATGATTGCTTCTTTCCATTCATTCGGATCGCATCCTAGTAATAACTTGTAAAAGAGATCAGCATCTTCAAAACCAAATTTATCTTCAATTTCTTGCTCCATTTCTGGATGAAAAAATATCTGCAATTGTTCGCGTTCTGGGGCTACATAATTTGATAGTTGGTTCAATAAATCTACCACTGCTTGATGAATGCGATCGCGGGCAAAATCTTCTACTTCCTTAACGGTTTTCTCAAAAACTGGATAAAAATCATCGCTTTTAGTCGGAAGGGAAGTATTTACACGGTTTCCCCGATCAAATAATTTCCCGGCTGCACCTTTAGATTCTGCCAGAGCGATCGCTCCATTGTTGGCTTTGTTGAAGAGTAAAGTCCACTGGTTCCAATTGAGGATTCTAAAAGTGAGTTCGTCTTTAACTACATCGCTGACGACAACACCGCGCCGGTCTTTCAGTGGTTCTGTTCCTAAATCTTTTTGAAAATTTCTGTAGATTTTATCCAAGCTTTCGACCACAGAGCGCAACTCGATAAATGCAGGACTGTCTCCTGTGGGAATGCCTTGCTCGTGAATTTCATCTATGATGTCTTTCAAGTGATCTTGTTGCTGACTCACCACATCAGCAGCTCTGCGAGTATCTTCATACAGTTGCTTTAAACCATGAGTAGCTACGTGGGTTTGAATCAATTCCCGCAGCTTACTAAGACCCCCATCTTGACCAAAGTAACCTACCTGTTTGCCCAAAGAGCTACGGGGATCAGCATCTAGTAGCCGTTCACTTAAGCGCCCCCATTTATCTTGTAGCCGTTTAGACCGATCTAGATAATCAGGATAATCCAAGTTAGCCAAAAAATCTGGTGAGCCTGCTTTGACTGTAGTAGAACGTTTTGCTAATTCAGCCAATCCCAACAGTGGCGACAGTAAAACGATCCGGTCTTTTTGGGTTGTAAACGCCTCTGCACCGTCAATGGTAGTTTGCAGAACTTTGAGTTTTTGGAAAACCGTTTCTTCGTACAAATATGGGCTATCTTCAATCAGTTGGTCAAGTTCTCTTTCGCCACCCTCGCTGTCTAGGGGTAGTTGATCGAAGCGACCCACACCTACGAGAATTAAATCTTTCAGGTCTTGTCCTGGTCGCTGCTGCTGCATCATGGTAAAGATTTTATTGGCGCGATCGCTCCCCGGCGATTTACCATTTAGCAATACCAAAATTGTTTGTACTTCTGCCAATTCTCGCAGTGACAAAAAGGTATCCCTAGCGCCCGAATTAGCAGCCCCCAACCCTGGAAAGTCGATGAGAATAAATTTGGCTGCACCTGCAAAATCCCAAATTTCCCGTGATATTTTTACATCGATATCTACGCGGCGGATGAGTGGGAAACTGTTTTGCAATAACTTTGTTGGTAGCCTTTGGGGTGGACTCGGTAATCGGATATGCGCTGGGGGTAAATCCTCAAATTTCAGAGTTTGGATTGCCATTGGCTGTTCGACTAGCTGTAGCCCCTCGCGGGCGGTGATAGCATCAATCTGGTAGTGCCCACCACACATAACTTCCCCATAAGCTTGATAAGCCCGCAAGAATAATACCAACTCCCGGAGTAAATAACGTAGCTCTAAATTGTTACTGCTATTCCATGCTTCTTCACACCAGCCAATAATATCGTTGCCAGAGTTGAGTTTTGATACTGGTATCGGAGGAAGCCCTGCTGCTGTTGTTCGTTTATTGGCTTCCCCTAACATGAAGCGCAGACACTCATGTACTCCTTCATGAGAAAGATACTCTACCGTAAAGTTACTTAATTGTGTCGTTGCGAAATCGTCTTGCGGGATAATATGTATGGCAGTAACATTACCTGTAGTGGGATTTTCACTGACTGGCAAAGCATCAGCATATCCAATTAGACTGCCTAAAAGTAGAGTTTTTCCACTACTGAATTCCCCCATCACACCAATTTTCACAGGCGAAGTTGCCAGGTCTACAGTTTTCTGGGCAGCTGACCGCAGATGCAGGAGACACTCATCAAGACTAGCTGGAACCCAATCTTCTTGTTTAGAAGGGTACTGGGGCACAGAATCTATCTTTCGGAGGATGAATTCGCCGTACTCCTTAAAACGGCCCAGTTTATCTGGTTCCATAGAGTAGTTTCCGCCTAACATTAATTTCTGTGAGCTTTATAACATATAAAATGCGATTTCTAGCCATTGTTGCAATGTGTTGATATTACATTTAGCATTTCTCTCATTTAACTTGCGATTGTGGGATGAAGCATTTTCAACGGTCAAGACAATTTTGAAACATTGGGTTTTGTTAGGAAAATTGAAGAAGAATTCAGAAGTCAGAATGGGCTAAACGCCCCGCTAACGCTAACAGGAGTCAGAATCAAGATGCTCTATGACTTGCTAACGCTACGCTATCAAAATTCATTCTGTTAGCGGATAGCTAAGGTTTAGCCCATTCTGGCTCCTGACTCCTGAATTCTGTTTTACTAAAGTTGGGTTTTATACCACTAAATTATTGAAGACCGCTTAGTAAAGATGTGGGTATTAAACCCTTTTATACAAATGATTTAAGGAATAAGAGTTTTAGACAATTTTTGCGTAAGTCCTTAAGATACAAGGTTTTTGGTGCTAACCCAAGGGTATTAGAATATAATTCACTACTACACAAGCCAAATCCGCCTAAGCAAAAATTTTTAAACCAACGGAGGTGGGTAAAGTTTCGTGTAGCCGCAATAAATCGCCGTCTTTACAATAATCAGTCCTTTGTAGAGACGGCGATTTATCGCGTCTCTTGCCTTACCGTATTGGGAGATGAATGGGAGACTTACAGGTATAGATTTTTACCAAAAAAAGACCTCTCCTTAGTTGTACTAAGTGATAGAGGTCTTTAGAGTTATGTTATTTTAGCTAACAGTTTAAAAACTGCTTGTTATATCAGCCTATAACTATTCTCTTACGCTTGAAGATGATCCCTAAACCGCCCACTAACAGTGCGCCCATAATAGTAGAGGATTCAGGAACAGCTTTAACCGTTGCTGCTATAACTTTGAAATCTGGCCCATTGTCGTTAGGAATACCAGAAATAAGCCCATTATTGTTAGAGCTAGTTAATCGTAGTGTTTGGGTAGTGATTCCATCTAAACTAATGCCTCTGGAGCCAATATTGAAAGGCCCATTGTTAAGGATGGGGAATACCTGACTACTGATGTTATAGTCGGCTTTGGTGTAGTTTTGCCTCAAAATTTTGTAAGTCGCTATAACTTCATTATTTTCACCCAAAGCTTCCACCAATAAATCGCTATCGCCTGCAATTGGACCACCTGCTGCTCCACCACGCTCCCAAAAGAAGAAGGTATTCACGGGATTGGCGAAGGAAACTTCAATGCTGGCTGTATCTGCATTTTCTCGCGTCACCAGAATGCTATTTAGATTTAAGTTCCCCAAACTGTCAACAATGTCTTGAGCAGTTGGGTTTGGTTTTGAGGGGCCTTCTGGAAGCAGGGCGTCATCAGGAGTATTGGGGCCTCGTCCTGAATTCAGTACACCGAATACATTTCCATCTGGGAGAGTGTATGTATCATTTTGGAGAATCTCTGCTCCCGTGACAACTTCAAAGCTACTAATCGTTTTTCCACCAAATTCTACTGAATCCAACCGGATATCCCTTGTGGGATCATTGAGTAGACTAGATGTAGGGTCGTTAATCGGAGTAGCTGTGACATTAGTTTTAAACGAAAATGATGTGAATGATGCTGCCTGAGCAGGTACTGTTATTATTAAAGAAGCCACTGATATAGAAGCAGCACTTGTTGCGATCGCTATTGTCTTTGCAAAGATATTTGTCATTTGTATTTTCACCTTGGTAGACACCAAAAAAACTTACCTGAGTGAATCAGATAAATTACTAGACAGAATAAAATTAGTCGCACAGTCTCAAATGTGTGCAACCTCACCCCCGCTTCTGCAAAGAGCGAATTATCAGACTTTTTTACACTTCGGGCAATTAAATCCTTCAGTTTTTGAAAGTCTTTAATCAGATTTACGATTCTTTACTACTAAATCTTGGTCAATTTACCGTAGTTTAGTAGAACTATCCCATAGCTTTTTGTCTGTGTCAATTGGTCAAAAAAAGTTTTTATAACTTTTGTGTGGGTGATCCTTTCAGCCAATCTTAGCCAATTTACGAGGGTTCAACGCCCGTAGAAACGGGATGAATACGTCCTAAAGAAGTAAGCTTGGCAAAAATCTGGGTTAATAAAATAGGCTCAGGCATTTTAGGAAGCATTTTTAAAATTTCATAGATATATCGAAAACCACGATTGGGAGCCTTAAGGGACTTCCAAATAACAAAACATCCCAAATTTCTTGTGGGATGGGTGTCCCCACCCGTCGCAGATTTAGGGCGCTCATGTTGCCCACCCCACAAAATGGATAATTTATTTCTTGGAAGTCCCTAAGATCGATAATGCCAGAGTCGGGATTGTGTTGACGAAAATCTAAGAGTTGATGATGGGATAAGTTGATCATAAAGAATGCGTGTTTTAGCAGCATTAGTCACCGCAGTTTGACTGAGGTTCGTAAAGTTTTCCAATACCAGAACTGCTTGGCATCTCGAAAATTAAACTCGATTTGGAAGCACAGTTTGTCATAGTCAATTATTTTTATTAAGACAAATTTAGGTCAATATAAAATAGAATCATCGGACACTAGTTCGTGCTGAATTCTTCTTGATAAAAATTAATATTTATTTTGTATTAAACTATTGTGAATTTCTTGTAAAGACATAAACGCCTCACGGAGAATCATGTAGTTTTAGTGAAGTTCAATCGGGTTTTTCAGCAACGAAATTGCATAGCTAAGATGAATTTATCGGTGATTTTCAGAAGAAACAAAGTCAAACAACCTTCCTGACATATAGAGTTTAAAATTCACCAAAAATGCTCAACTTAATCTTAATGATAACTTCAGCATTTTTTAAATTTATTTACAGTAAAAGAGGAATTGCTGCACATATAAAAATAAATAAAGTATTAAGATAGTTAGCAGGCTGGCATGAAAAAGATTATATCCATGTATTAAGAAATCATATTTTCAGACTATTAACTTCATAATTTAGGCAGAGCAGGCAGGCAAAAGTGTTTTCTAAAAAGGTGCAGAGCTACATTAACCAAATCATCATTGCCCCATCAGAAATACAACAGGATGAAAAAGTATTTTGGCAGCAGGCGGATACCGCTCCTCTGATGATTTGGATGTCTGGATACAATGCACTTTACTGTTACTTCAATTCCAATTGGCTGGAATTTACTGGCACAACAACAGGTACATCTGCATTTGGGCAAGGAGAGGAGATAGGCAATATCTGGACTTGTAGTGTCCATCCAGAAGATAGACCGCGATGTGAAGATATATACCTAAAAGCATTTGCTGTACATGATTCTTTCCAGAGGCAATATCGCTTGCGTCGGGCTGATGGCGAATATCACTGGATTTTAGATACAGCCGCGCCAAGATTTGCAGCAGATGGTAGCTTTGTCGGTTATATCGGTTATTGTATTGATCTAACAGAAGTGCCGAGAGTGGTATGTCAACCTTCCCTAACAGAAAGCTGCTCGTCATCTACGAATTCCTCTCGCCGCTTACGTAAAATTACAGGAAATAAACAGGCATCAGAATTAGCAAAAGCACTAGAAAAACTGGAAGCTGAAACTACAAAACGCCAAGCAGTTGAAGCACAGTTAAGCCAAAAAACATCAGAGTTGGCAGCAATTTTGCAAGTGCTTCCTGATTTTTACTTTCGTCTCAATGCTGATGGAATTATCCTAGATTACAAGCCAGGAAAGAATCAGAGTCTATATATTCCACCAGGAGATTGTCAGGGCAAGAGTTTGCGAGAATGTTTACCGACTGGTGTAGGCGATCGCTTCCAACAAGAAATAACTCAAGTAATTGAAACTCAATATGAAGTCAGTTTTGAATATACCTTACCGCTACCAGAAAAAAACAATATTTTTGAAGCTAGGTTATTACCATTACCAGGCCAGCAAGTTATAGTTCTTATCCGCGACATCTGCGACAAAACTCAAGCAGCATTAATCGAAAGCGATGCCAAGTTTCGCAGCATTGTGGAAAATGCCAATAACGTTATTTTTTCGCTGACACTTGAAGGAATATTTTCCTACGTTTCTCCTAACTGGACAGAAGTTTTTGGGCATGAGGTTGCAGAGGTTGAAGGCAAATCTTTTATTCCCTTTATACATCCTGACGATGTGCATATCTGTGTCGATTATTTTAAAAGAATTTTGACAACAGGCGAAAAACAAAAAGCAATTGAATATCGAGTCCAACACAAAAATGGTACTTGGCGATGGCATACAAGCAACTCATCTGCTATTAGAGACGCCAATGGTAATATTGTAAACTTCGTTGGTATTTGCCATGACACCAGCGATCGCAAACAAGCAGAGGAAGCTTTAGCAGAACGGGCGCGTTTAGCAAATTTTCGTGCCGATGTAGATGCGGCCCTTACCCAGAGTGACAGCTTACAGAACATGATGCGCCGCTGCACCGATGCTTTAGTTGAACATCTTGATGCAGCCTTTGCTCGCATCTGGATACTGAACAAACAAGATAATGTATTGGAGTTGCAAATCAGTTCGGGGATGTACACCCATATCAATGGGCCCCATCAATGTGTGCCAGTCGGTCAATTCAAAATTGGTTTGATTGCCGAAGAAGGCAAACCCCACCTCACTAACTCTGTACAGACAGATCCCCGCGTGGGTAACAAAGAGTGGGCGCAGCGAGAGGGTATGGTTGCCTTTGCTGGCTATCCCTTAATTGTTGAAGATGAAACTGTAGGGGTGATAGCCATGTTTTCCCGCCAAACAGTGACAGAATCAACTTTCATCGCATTAGAATTTGCCGCCCAGGAGATTGCTATTGGCATTAAGCGCAAACAAGCAGAAATTGCACTCAAAGAAAGTGCCCAACGGGAAGCACTACTTAATCGTCTTTCTAATCAGATTCGAGCTTCCTTGGATCTCAATTACATTGTAGAAACAGCAGTGCAGGAGATTCACAACTTATTCCAGATTGATCGCTGCGCCTTCTTTTGGTATCGGCAAGACGCTGATGTACCATACTGGGATAAAGTATATGAGGCGAAAAGTTCCTTTTTACCCTGTCTGCTTAACGACCAAGAAGCAACTAATGCAGAAATCGAATTAATCGCAGCTAAAACTTTGAACGGAGAAATCATCCGTATTAATAATGTAGAGACTGTGGGCGATTCCATAGCACGGCAGTTTTTGCAGGATTTTGGTTTCACTGCCTTTATGTCACTGCCCGTACACACTCAATCTGGTGAAATTGGCACATTTAGCTGTGGTTATTGTAGCGGCTTGCGACCTTGGCTAGACAACGAAGTAGAATTATTACAAGCAGTTACAGTTCAACTAGCGATCGCCATTGACCAAGCTAAACTTTACACCCAAAGTCGTATCGCCGCCCAAACTGCCCAAGATAAAGCCCAGCAATTAGAAGCGGCGCTGCTAAAACTTCAACAAACTCAAGCGCAACTGATTCAAACTGAAAAAATGTCCAGTTTGGGACAATTGGTTGCAGGTATTGCCCATGAAATCAATAATCCCGTCAATTTTATTTACGGCAATATTACCCACGCCCGTGAATATACTAAGGATTTGCTGTACTTAGTAGACCTTTATCAACAGAGTTACTGCCCACCAACACCAGAAATTCACCAACAAATCCACGCCATTGATTTAGACTTTCTCAAGCAAGATTTGCCCAAAATCCTGGATTCTATGAACATGGGAGCCGAACGCATTCGGCAGATTGTCCTGTCTTTACGCAATTTTTCTCGCCATGATGAAGACGGCACAAAGGCAGTGGATATTCATCAAGGTATTGATAGCACCTTGCTGCTATTGCAAAATCGCCTGAAAGCCAAACCAGGAAATCCCGAAATCCAGGTAATCCGAGAGTACGGCAACCTGCCACCAATAGTCTGTCACGCTGGACAGATGAATCAGGTATTTATGAATCTGTTGACAAATGCGATCGATGTTTTGGAAGAGGGACTGGGGATTGGGGACTGGGGACTAGGGACTGGGGAATGGGGAAAAGTTTTCCAAATACCCAATGCCCCATGCCCAATGCCCAATGCCCAATGCCCCATTCCCACAATTCGCATTCGTAGCTTTATTCAAGAAGACCGTGTAATCATTAGCATTGCCGACAATGGCCCAGGCATGACTGAGGAAGTACGCAAACGCCTATTTGATCCCTTCTTCACTACAAAACCTGTGGGTAAAGGTACGGGTATGGGTTTGTCAATTAGCTACCAGATTGTTGTCAGCAAACATGGTGGTCAAATCCAGTGTATTTCAGCACCAGGACAAGGTTCTGAGTTTGTGGTTATGATTCCACTACAGGAGCAACCCTCAACGTAGATATCACAAAACCTTAACCTAAATTTAATTAAAAGTTAATCTATTGGTTGTTAACTAAGATTAATTCACTTTTTGCTGCAACATTTGAACCCCCCAAAAAACCTGAAATTTTCAGGGATTGGGGGGATTATTTCTCATAATATAGGGAATTAAGAGTCAAGTGTTGCAGGGAAATTGATTTAAAAACTTTGTAATGGTAGTACTATCTTTGCGTAGGCGTAGCCCAACCCAGGCATCGCACCTTTGAAAAAAATCCCTGAGTACAAATAATAGAAGGCTGGGATGATACAACCCCGAAGTCAAAATAGTATCACCTACACACAGGTTATCCACCTAAGTCATGTCATTGACATAGACATTCCCCAATGGTCTGGAGATCCCATAGTAGAATTTGAAACTGTAGCTGAACTAAATAATGATGGCTATTACCTGCGGCGTTTCTCCTTGGGGGAGCATAGCGCTACCCATATCAACGCCCCTAACAGCTTTCATAGTTTTGCCGTGGGAATTGACCAATACCCAGCCCAATCTTTAGTTGTACCTGCGGTGGTCATCAATATTTGCCAAGCCACAGCGGTTAATCCTGATTATGCCCTGACTATTGCTGATGTTTTGGCTTGGGAAGAAGAATACGGTGAAGTTTATCCTGGCCGCGTAGTTTTACTGAATACTGGTTGGCAAAAAAAGTGGTTGGATAAAAGTGCATTCCTCAATCATGATGCTCAAGGGATTCCCCACTTTCCCGGATTTGGCAGCGATGCGACTCAATTTTTACTCAATGAACGGCAAATCGCTGGGGTAGGAATTGATACTCATGGTGTAGATCCTGGACAGGATAACAGTTTTGCGATTAATCGCCTAGTTTTAGAACAACCGCGCATTGTCTTGGAAAATCTGACAAATTTGGATCAACTACCAGCTAAAGGTACTACTCTAGCGATCGCACCTCTAAGATTGCGTGGTGGTTCTGGTTCTCCTGTGGGGGTGTTGGCGTTCATCCCTTAATTTTTATATCTATATTTGCTTCTTACCCCAATTTTGTAAACTTGAGGATAACCTAGAAAGCAAGCAAACTTAATACACAAAGTTTCAGTAGATCATCAGCCGGAGATTTTCAAAATGACAACTCCGCTATCTTGCCGCAATTATATAGACGGTCAATGGTTGAGTGCTGGAGGAGAAGCAACCCTAGAAAGTCGCAACCCTGCTGACAAAACCGAAGTGGTTGCCACATTTCCCCGTTCTCAAGTTAAAGATGTAGATACAGCGGTAGCCGCCGCCCGTAAAGCCTACCGCAGTTGGCGCACAGTCCCCGCCCCAGCTAGGGCAGAATACATCTTTCGCGTCGGGGAAATATTACTCCAGCATAAGGAAGAACTTGCCCAGTTAATCAGTCGGGAAATGGGTAAACCCTTGACAGAAGCCAGAGGAGATGTCCAAGAAGGTATTGACTGTGCATTTTACAGTGCTGGCGAAGGAAGGCGACTATTTGGGCAAACCACACCGTCGGAAATGTCCAATAAATTTGCCATGACTGTGCGGATGCCCATAGGAGTCTGTGCCTTAATTACTCCCTGGAATTTCCCAGTGGCAATTCCTTGCTGGAAAGCTATGCCAGCCTTGGTATGTGGTAATACAGTTATTCTCAAACCTGCCGAAGATACTTCCGCCTGTGCAACTAAATTGATTGAAATTTTTCAACAAGCAGGTTTACCACCAGGAGTAATTAACTTGGTGCATGGTGTGGGAGAAGAGGCGGGGAAAGCTTTAGTTGAGCATCCCAATGTCGATTTAGTCTCGTTTACCGGTTCTTCAGAAACGGGTGCTTTTGTCGGCGCTACTTGCGGACGCACTCACAAGCGTGTCTGTTTGGAAATGGGTGGTAAAAACGCTCAAGTGGTGATGGAAGATGCCGATTTGGAACTTGCTCTCGATGGTGCAGTGTGGGGAGCATTTGGGACAACCGGTCAACGATGTACAGCTACCAGTCGCTTGATTTTGCATCGTGATATCAAAGAAAAATTTACCGCTATGCTTTATGAGCGTACCAGTAAATTACGCTTGGGTGCTGGCATTGACCCAAATGCAGATATTGGCCCGATAGTCAATGAAAAACAACTCCAACAGGTGAGGAAGTATTTGGATATTGCTCGTGAAGAAGGAGCAAAAGTTTTAATTGGTGGAGAAATTGCCAGTGAAGGCTCACTGAAAAACGGTTACTTCTTTCAACCAACTATTTTGGATGATGTAACTCCTGATATGCGCGTCGCCCGTGAAGAGATATTTGGGCCAGTGGTGGTATTAATTGAGGTTAGCTCCTTTGAGGATGCGATCGCAATTCTCAACGATAGCAATTATGGTCTTTCTTCTTCAGTTTACACCCGCGATATCAACCGAGCTTTTACTGCCATGCGTGATATCGAAGCAGGCATCACTTATATTAACGGCCCTACTATTGGTGCAGAGGTACATTTGCCCTTTGGTGGTGTGAAACAAACTGGTAACGGACACCGCGAAGCTGGAACTACTGCTTTGGATGTTTTTACAGAGTGGAAAAGTGTTTATGTTGACTTTTCTGGAAGTTTGCAACGCGCTCAGATAGATAACCGCAGCTAGTTATATGCCAATACGCTTGGGTTAAGGCTTGATCCTTCATAATACCAATTCTATATAAGGCTGCGCTTTATTCATGTAGGGGCAATACCCTGCGGGGATTAACCAAGGTTTTACCCCACCCTAACCCTCCCCTTGCAAGGGCTACGGTGTACACACAAGTTCTTCTCACCCCCTCTAACTCCCCCTTGCCAAGGGGGAGAACCCGGATATTTCCCCCCTTTGCAAGGGGGGACTAAGGGGGGTAATTTGACTTGTGTATACACCGTGGGCTTGTAGGGTGGGGTTCTTCGGGTTTCATAAGTAATCAAGCGGACATGATATAAGTCCTACCACTATCGATTTTCTGGTATATCCCCTCTTGCCAGTCCTTTGTAAGCTTGTCATTTACCGTAAAATACTTGACTAACCTTAGTGCGAAACTGTAGCCTCAAACTACACTTATCACTGCCTATAGGAACATGGGATAATTTACCGTAACCCTCACTAATACGTTGTTTTGCGTAGATTCCGCAAAAATTGAGTAAAAAAAGCAAATTAATTAACTTATGGTTACTAGGACTTATGATAATTCACACTTCGATGAAAGCACTAATGGGGTTGTTGTAATGGTCGAGCCATACAGCCAAAAAGAGCAAATACAGCAAGTTGTTTACCGCATTTTAGATGCCAATTTAGACCGCGCTCGTGAGGGTTTGCGAATTATTGAGGAATGGTGTCGGTTTGGGTTGAATAATGCCCAGTTGGCTCTTGAATGCAAGCGCTTGCGACAAGAAGTAGCCAAGTGGCATACCTCAGAGTTGCGGGCAGCGCGAGATACACCAGGCGATCCTGGGACTGAATTAACTCATCCTCAAGAAGAAGAACGAGCTAGTATAAAATCGGTTTTGCAAGCTAACTTTTGCCGTATAGAAGAAGCGTTACGGGTGTTAGAAGAATATAGCAAGCTTTACCAACCGAATATGGCTAAAGCTTGTAAGCAGATGCGTTATCAAGTTTATACCCTAGAAAGTAGTTTAATGGGTCATCAGCGCCATCAATTATTGTGGCGATCGCGTTTATATCTTGTTACTTCCCCTAGTGAAAGTTTGTTGAACAATGTCGAAGCTGCACTCAAAGGTGGATTAACGCTTCTACAGTACCGTGATAAAACCGCTGATGATTCTTTGCGTTTGGAACAAGCTAGAAAATTACGCCAGTTATGCCATATCTACGGTGCTTTGTTTATCGTTAACGATCGCGTGGATGTAGCTTTAGCTGTGGATGCAGATGGAGTGCATCTAGGACAACAAGATATGCCTATTAACATTGCTAGGCAATTACTTGGTTCACAACGTCTGATAGGTCTTTCTACCACAAATAAAGAAGAAATGCAAGCAGCAATTGCTGAAGGTGTAGATTATATTGGCGTGGGGCCAGTTTATGAAACTCCGACGAAAATAGGTAAAGCCGCAACAGGTTTAGAATATGTCAGCTATGCAGCCAAAAATTGCTCAATCCCTTGGTTTGCGATTGGGGGAATAGATGCCAATAATATCAATGATGTGATTGATGCTGGAGCCGAACGTGTAGCGGTGGTGCGATCGCTCATGCAAGCTGAACAGCCTACCCTAGTGACGCAATATTTACTTTCCCAACTCAATCGCATTAAACCAGAACTTTAAAAGAGTCATTGGTCATTGGTCATTTGTCATTGGTCATTGGTCATTTGTCATTGGTCATTGGTCATTGGTCATTAGAAAAACTCCTCATTCCCCATTCCCCATTCCCCAGTCCCCATTCCCCACTCCCCACTCCCCACATATTTATGTCTAATGAGATTACGATTCAGGTAAATGGGGAAACCCATAGCTGTTCGTTTGAAATTTCTTTACCCGACTTACTCCAACAATTGGGTTTTAACCCCCGTTTGGTGGCTGTAGAGTATAACGGCGAAATTTTACACCGCCAGTTTTGGCCGGAAACAAAAGTGCAACCAAGCGATCGCTTAGAAGTAGTAACTATTGTCGGGGGTGGTTAGTTGATTTGAGTCAGTAAACCCAAATCCTTAAGGCTGTGTCGTGTAATCTCGATGCGGACTGGTGCATCTTCTGGTTTTTGCATATCAAGGGTTGTGGCGAAAAAGTAAACGTTTTTGTTTTGCTCTAAATAACCCACGAACCAACCAACATTTGGTTTAGTACTTGTTAACCATCCCGTTTTTCCTCGCAGTGTGTAGTCTGGAGTTTGTTCACGTACCATAATGTCTTTGACAAGATTTATTGTCCGTTGCGAGAAAGGTAAATCGCCTTGATACAACCGTTGCAAAAACTTAATTTGCTCTTTGGGTGTAATTTGCAATGGCTTTTGTAACCAAAAACGATCAATGTCTGCGGCGGTACCAATTTGACGGTTCCCGTAGCCTACTTTGTTAATAAATTCCTGCATCCGTTCATATCCAATTCTACGTGCCAGCACTTGATAGAACCAAACAGTTGAATCCTTAAAAGCTTGACGCAAATTCGTATCATGATTCCAGGCATCAATTTCTCGGTGAATTCCATCCCAAGTGAGAACTGCCACATCATCAGGAACTACACCTGTTTCTAGCGCCACCAATGCGTTAAAAATTTTGAATGTCGAAGCTGGTGCGATCGCAGTTGCATTACGTTGAGGATTGTGTTCGTAGGTGCGGTTATTTTTTGAGTCGTAAATCAAGATTGAGCCTTCACGCCCAAATTCTTGAAAGTGTCGCCCCAAATTTGGCGCTTTCACAGCGGGACGTTCAGATGAAGTGGAAGCAGGTTGAGCTAGAACATGCATTTTCCCAAAGGTAATCACACTCGATACAGCAAGACATCCAATAACTGTAAAAATAAGAGATTGCGATCGGTGAGTACGCCAAAGGAATTGCGATATGCCAAACAAGATATTTTTCATTGCAGATTAATAGAATCACAAGCGAGATCCTACACCGCAATCTTGCTCATTTCCGGAAATATTTGTTGTTTTACTAACAAAAATTTTTGCAACATCTTAATGGCTGTAGCAGTAAATCTTAAGTAGCCTACGTTAGGCGCTTAACCGTAACGCACCACTAAAAAGATGGTGCGTTAGGCGCTCATTTCACATTTTTCGTGACAAATATGCTCTAAATAAGCGCCTAACACACCCTACAATTACTACAATTAAAACAATTTTATTTTTAATTTATAAATAACTTGGGTTAATTACCATTATGAAGAATGTATCTTTTTCAGAAGTTCCTAAATTAAAATTCTACTGGTTTTGTGCTGACATATACATTAATTTCGTTGTCTGTTCTATATTTGACTACTTTAGCAAAATTTTTAGCATGATACTCACTGGTAAAAACACCAATAATATATTTACCATTTTTATTTTGAGATAGACCACCTACTTTACAAAATTCAGATTTAACTAGGGGATATAAGTATTTTTTGTCATCAATAGCAACGAACCAGCCTTTTTTTATTGTTCCATTTTTGATGTCAGGGCTTACACAATAACCGTTTACAGGAAACTCAGCATTACCTTCTAAATGTTTTAGAAGAGAGTCAGTAGCAGAATTATGTTCTGCTAGGGTAGCTTGTTGGATAGCAACCCAAAACCCACCTACTGTAATCATGAAGCCAATAATCTTAAGAATTCCCAAAATAGTAATTGGTTCAGCTTTTACGGGCTTAGGAAAGGAAACAATTAACATTAAACCTACGCATAAACCAGCAATAATTTTTTTGATTTTCATGATTTAATTTAAATTTAGTGCATATATCTGAACCGTAGTGAGTGTTATTTTACTACATTGTAACTTTGATACAGATACAACAAGTTATTAATTTTATTTATAGTTTTATATCTCTTGTATTAAATCTGCTGATAAATTTGAAAAATTTGGTCAGCAGTTAAATTCAATTCTAGGAAAGTTTGTGAGGTGAGGCATTAATTCATTTCACAAAATCGCATTTTTTGCCTCTGATTTATACAGCGATCGATGAAGGGTTCTACGCTTGGCTAATTCTTTACCTTTGCGGCCGAGTTGCTCACGTAGTTGCTGGTCTTTGCATAACCGATTGAAAGCTTGAAACACTTCATAACCAGAATTGGGATTAACCAGAATACCATTTTCCTCATGCTGAACTGTGTCTAGAACACCGCCTAAACGAGGAGCAATTACAGGCTTACCGAAGTAACTTGCTTCTAAATAGACGACACCAAAACCTTCCATATTATTAGGTTTAGTATCCAACAAAGTTAGCATGGCAAAGATGTCGCAAGCTGCATAATAGCCTGCTAATTCTGGCTCTGGAACATATCCGGCAAAGTGAACGAACTTATCTACCCGCAAACGATGCACCAGAGATTTCAGTTCAGATTCACTTGGCCCTTGACCGCAGATTATATAGTGGACATCGACTCCAAAAGTTAGCAATAGTGGGATGTTATCAATTACTCGGTCGAAACCTTTATGTTTTACTAGTCTGCCGATGGAGAGAATAACTATTGCTGATTCGGGAATGTTGTACGTTTGACGCACGCGAACACGTAAATCATCAAGGCTACTGGGATTCGCTACATTATTACCAAATTTTTCTGGTCTAATTATTGGGTTGATAACATGGGTAGGAGTATTTATTCGTAAAGCAGTTCTGAGGTAATCTCGTGTATAAGAACTGTTACAAACAATACCTTCGGCGCGTTTGAGTGTTAATTTGAATAGCGATCGCAGCACGGGATTGTGTAAAGTACAAAGAAAATCATTGCCGTGCAGATAGATAAAAAAGCGAATAGGTAAAAAATAGCTCAATAGCAACAGTGAAGGAAAATCATAGCCGTGGCCCCACTCTATATAACGGTAGTGATAGCGAAAATAGAGTTTAATTGCTAGGACAAATGAGCAAACTATATTGAGGAAAGGCTTTAGGATATTTCCCACACAGCCACTATGCCAGTATCTAGGATAAGACCAACGATATACAGGAAATTGTTGACCTTCATCAAATACTTTGTCTCCTGAGCAACTAGCCGCCAGCACAATAACTCGCTCTGGATCTTGGAGACAGCGATTGTAGATATATTCCCCAATTACAGCTTCTTTCGGCAGAAATAACCGGGATATGACTAGGATATCTGGGTATGCAGCTTTGTCTCTGATTTCGGCTGTTAGTTGAGAAATATGTTCCATAATAAAGTTGATGACTGTATTTCAAATAATTTTTAATTTATTTGCAATTAGGATTACTTTCAAAGCCATTATTATTATTTTATTTCTTTTAAAACGAATGTGTAGACAAATTTGAAGCCTATTTTAGAAGATTAGCCAGGAAGATTGTTTTTTTATTGTGTTGATCTTATTTTTGCTGCAAATTTCTCACTAGTTGAGAATTTCTGTACATGATGAACAATAAATAAAAGCAAGCACTTGTAGTCAAGTTGCTCAGTGAACAACTGTTACGAAAATTACGAAATTTAGCTACGTTCAATACAATATCCTAAATACTATCTACTATTGTGCCAAAATGCCAAAAATTTGAATAAGTAGTTGATAGCAATCTGGTGTCTATCTCCCTTTACTGATAAGCATCACGGACACTTCTTATTATTCTGTGTATACGTAATTGTAAAACTAAAAAATGTAGTAAATACTGCCTTCTGCCCCCTGCCTCTCTTGTTAATTTGTCACAGTACAGCAAGATAATTGCGCCAACCGCCATACTGGGAAATGTCCTGTGCATCGGGAATGATATATGGTTCACACAAAAATCCCTTGACTGAGGAACCATCTTCCAAGTCTAAAGTGCCAATTACTAGGGGTGGCGGTACTGCGGCGACAAAAGTACCAAAGCCTTCTGCACTCAGGCGCCAAAGTTCTACTTCAATGCCTACCCCAGAACCATCGAGAACTTTCACTAATCCAGGTTTGGCAGGTTGGGTATTGGCAAGGGCGTAGAAGCGATAGGTGGGAGCGGTTTTGCAGGTTTTTACTAAGGTGGCATGGCGCTCTTGCAGCTGATAGTTCAAGGGTTGCCCGCACAGATGAGCGCCAACAACAGCAAGAGTAATCGTATTAGTGGATATTGTCATGGGGAAATCCTCACAGAAGTTGTTTTGCCATAAATACCGCCCATCTGATGGTGATAGCGGGCACCCAATTGACACAGTGCCGCGTCTTGAAACCCTTGTCCAATTAAGGTAATGCCAGCGGGCAAACCATTGGCACGAAAGCCAGCAGGAAGGGCGATCGCACACAAGTCCATCAAGTTAACGAAATTGGTGTAATAGCCCAGGTTGGTGTTGAGAGCGATCGCATCAGCTTCTACTTCTGCTTTGGTGTAGATAGTGCCCGTAGTAGGCAACGCCAAAATATTGACTTTTTGCCACTGCTGTGCAGCTTCTTGCTTCAGGGCTTCAAGAGCATAGAAACCTTTGAAAGTATCCACCGCCGTGTAGCGTAAACCATTGCTAATGATTTGGCGGACAACGGGATGCATGGCATCAGCTTGAGTTTCAAAGAACGGTTGAATAGCAGCAAGTCTTTCTGCCACCCAGGCACCAGAGTAGAGCAAATCAGCAGCTTGCTGGAAAGGCTGAAAATCAATTTCCACAAGATTCCCGCCGATCGCCTTTAACCGCTGTAATCCTTGTTCATACAAATCTGCTGCGGCTGCATCACCGAAGAATTTCAATTGATCAGCCTTGGGTACTCCAAAGGAAAATGATGATGGAATTGCTGCGGTTTGTGCTGGAATTTGGCGAGAATAACTATCGGTGGCATCAAAGCCACTGGCGACTTGCCAGACGATCGCAGCATCTTGGCAATTCAATGTAAAAATGGAAACGCAATCGAGGGAACGACAGGCAGGCACAACCCCGGATGTACTTAATACACCTCTGGTAGGCTTGAGTCCGACAATGTTGTTAAATGCCGCAGGGACTCGTCCAGAACCAGCTGTATCAGTGCCTAGTGAAAAACTCACCAGCCCCGCTGCGACTGCCACGGCGGAACCAGAACTAGAGCCACCGGAAATATAATCGTCATGGAAAACACTGCTACATGCACCGAATGGCGATCGCACTCCGACTAACCCTGTGGCAAACTGATCGAGATTGGTTTTGCCAATCAAAATTGCCCCAGCTTGGAGTAAGCGATCAACTACTGTTGCCGTTTTGTCTGGGATGTAGCTGTAGGCTGGACAGGCGGCGGTTGTAGGTATTTTTGCCACATCTATATTATCTTTCACAGCGAAAGGGATGCCGTAAAGAGGCAAATCATCGAGATTCCTGCCAGCGAGGAATTGAGCTTGAGCGATCGCTTTTGCTTGTGGTAATAGATGAATCCAGACGGCATCGTTTCCCCGTGCGGCAATCCGGCGATAAACTGACTCAATGACATCTGTTGGTTGCAATTGAGCCGTTCGATAAGCTGTAAGCAGCGATGCAATATCCAGGCTGAACAAGTCTGTCATAATCCTTCTCCTCGGACGATCGCTAATATCTGTCCGGCTGTGACGAGTTGCCCTGGTTCACAGAGGACTTCTACCACCGTTCCGGGATCGTCCGGTAACAGAGTCATTTCCTGTTTCATTGCTTCCAACACAATTACACCCGTGTCTTCCGTAATGCGATCGCCTGGTTTGATTAACACCTGCCAAACGTTTGCCGTCGTTGGGGCGCTTAGGGCATAGCAATCATCAGGAATAGTTGTTGCAATTGCTGGTGGAATATCGGCTGCGACGAGGGTGCTTTCTTCCTCGGCTGTGGCTGTCCAGCGATCGCGTTCTTCTCGAAAGGCAATTCGCTGGCGGGTTTGGCATATCGTTGCCTCTTGGGCAATTTCTTGTAAAAACTGTTGATAATCACCGAATTTAAATGTGGTTTCTTCAATCTTGAGTTTGAATTTACCTTCAATAAAATCCTCTCGGTGGCGCATTAACTCCTCGTGAGAAACTGGATAAAATCGAATTTGATCGAAGAATCGCAACAGCCAGGGTTTGCCATCTTGAAAATCTGCGGTTTGTTTGTAGCGATTCCACATCTGCACAGTGCGTCCGACAAACTGATAACCACCCGGCCCCTCCATACCATAAACGCAGAGATATGCACCACCGATGCCGACTGCATTTTCAGGAGTCCAAGTCCGGGCGGGATTGTATTTTGTGGTGACGAGACGATGACGGGGATCGAGGGGGACTGCTACTGGCGCACCGAGATAAACATCACCCAAGCCCATCACCAAGTAACTGGCATTAAAGAGAATTTCTTTGACTTCTGCAATGCTTCCCAGTCCATTAATCCGCCGAATAAATTCAATATTGCTAGGACACCACGGTGCATCTTTTCGCACCGATTGCATATATTTTTCAATGGCTAGTTGAGTAGATTCATCATCCCAGGACAACGGTAGATGTAGAATCCGGGTTGGCACTTCTAAATTTGAAATATCCGGGAGATGAGATTCGATATTTTGTAATGCGGTAACTAAATTTGATTGGGAAATGACACGGCTATCGTAGTGAATTTGTAGCGATCGCATTCCCGGCGTTAATTCCAAAATCCCATCAATGGGGTTGGTTTGCAAATAAACCATTAACTCATGCACCCGAAAACGCAACTTCAAATCCAGCACCAAATCTCCGTATTCAATCAACAAGTATTTATCACTCGCTTGACGGTAGATGACGGCAATTTGGTCATCGGTTGCGGGAATTTCTGCCAGAATTGGGGATTGAGCAGGAAATTCTTTTATGATTTGGTTGGGATCTGAATCCACAGACCTATCTTCCTGATACCCAGTCCCTAGTCCCCAATCCCCAGTCCCTAATTGAATTTGCCGATCCGACTGCAATTCTTGATGCAATGCTTGGTTAAAAGTGAGGCGACGGAATTGAATTGTATTCCCCGGTTTGAGTTGCCCGATTTTCCAGAGTTCTGCTTGGGCGATCGCAGCAGGACAGACAAAACCGCCCAAACTCGGCCCATCCAAACCCAGGATAATCGGCATATCTCCGGTGAAATCGACTGTCCCAACGGCATAAGCATTATCGTGAATATTGGAAGGATGTAACCCCGCTTCACCACCATCTTGTCGCGCCCAAGTCGGTTTTGGCCCAATCAACCGAATTCCGGTTCGCGCCGAGTTGTAATGCACTTCCCAATGAGTACTGAAAAAAATCTCGATGTCTTCATTCGTAAAGAAATCCGGCGCACCATGAGGGCCATACAAAACTCCAATTTCCCAATGATTTGAGTAGGTGGGAATCAATTCGGGAGCAATAGATTGCGGTTCTTGAGATGTGGAGGGATGCAATTTGAGGACATCGCCCACCTGTAACTCTCTGCCGCCATGTCCACCAAATCGGCCCAGAGTAAAGGTTGCTTTACTGCCTAAATAATCGGGTACATCAAACCCACCTTGTACATTAATATATGTGCGGAAACCATTGCCCTGAATGCTGCCTAACCGTAGAGTACTTCCGGCTTTTACCAAAACTGCCTTCCAATAGGGAATTGGCTGTTTATCTAAGGTAGCTTTCATCTGCGCTCCCGTGAGGCAAATCACCGTATCGCTATTGAATCGCAAAGCGGGGCCAGATAAGGTACACTCCAACCCAGCGGCCGATTCTGGATTGCCTAAAATCTGGTTGCCCAACCGAAACGCCAAAGAATCCATTGGCCCAGAAGGCGGCACACCAACATTCCAGTAGCCCACCCGTCCCGGATAATCTTGAATAGTGGTCATCGTGCCTGGAACTAGCACATCAATTGTATTCGGGCGATAGGTAAAGCTATTGGTAAATTTCGTGGTAATGTTGCCCTGAATAAACGTCGAATCAGTAATAATTTGGCGTAAGTATTCCAGGTTAGTTTCAATGCCATCGATGCGAGATTGAGCCAGGGAAGTTTGGAGAATTGCGATCGCATCTGCTCTTGATTCTCCATGCACAATTATCTTCGCCAACAATGGATCGTAAAACGGCGAAACTTTTGTGCCAGTGGCAATCCAGGTATCGCAACGAATGCCATCCGCAAACTGCACTTGAGTTAACTCACCCGAACTCGGCTGAAAATTTTTATGCGGATCTTCGGCATAAACCCGCACCTGAATCGCATGTCCTTGCGGTTGATATTGGTATGATGCCAACCCCAGCGACTCGCCCTGAGCTTGACGCACCATCCACTCGACTAAATCCACACCTGTAATAGCTTCTGTGACGCCATGTTCCACCTGTAAGCGGGTATTTACCTCTAAGAAGTAAAACTGTTGGCTATCCACATCGTAGATAAACTCAACCGTACCAGCCGATTGATAGCGAATCCCCTGACAGAGTTTAACGGCAGAGTCATACAAGCGCTGTCGAAGAGTATTACTAATATTCGGTGCCGGAGCTTCTTCAATCACTTTTTGATTGCGCCGTTGTGTTGAACAATCGCGTTCACCAAGGGCAACTACGTTCCCTTGTCCATCACCAAAGATTTGCACTTCAATGTGTCGCGCCCGTTCGATGTATTTTTCTAAAAATACTCCACTCTGACTAAAGTTATTCCGACTCAAGCGCTGCACATTTTCCAACAAATCTGCCACAGTGTCTTCACTCCGGCACAACTGCATTCCAATGCCACCACCCCCGGCCGTACTTTTGATCATCACAGGATAGCCAATTTCTGCCGCTGCCTGTTTGACTTCCTGCAAATTGTCTAGCAACAAACTACCGGGGACAAGTGGCACTCCAGCCGTTTGTGCGATCGCTCTTGCTTCATGTTTCAGTCCAAATTGCCGCAGTTGTTCGGGTGTGGGCCCAATAAACACAATTCCTGCTTCCGCGCAAGCTTCGGCAAAGGCGACATTCTCGCTTAAAAAGCCATAACCGGGATGAATCGCCTCAGCACCAGTCGCCTGTGCTGCTGCCAAAATCGCCTCAATCCGCAGATAACTTTGCGCGGCGGCCGCATCTCCAACACAGACAGCTTCCCCAGCGGCTGCAACATGGGCAGCGTGGGCATCAGCTTGGGAATAGACTGCAACCGAGGCAATACCGATGCGATCGAGGGTGCGAATAATCCGGCAAGCAATTTCACCCCGATTGGCAATCAAAACTTTGTTGAACATGAGCGCTAAGATAATTCGTAATTCGTAATTCGTAATTAAGTTTTGTCGGGTACGTTACGCCGCAGGTTAATGCATCCTACAAAACTGCGTCCCAAACAATCAACCTGATTGGTGTGGGATTGTAAGCATTGCACGGGTTGTTGATTTGCGGACAGTTAGAAATCAACACCATCACATCCATCTCTGCCCGTAAATCGATAATCTTCCCGGCTTCTGAAATACCATCGACAATTTCCAATGTGCCGTCTTCGCTAACGGGAACATTCATGTAGAAGTTCACATTGCTAACGAGATCGCGTTTGTTCATTTCATACTTGCTCAGTTCCAGCAAGTAATTCTCGACACAAGCGTGTAAATGCTTCTTGTGCAGCCCATAGCGCACTGAGTTGCTTTCCATACTACACGCCCCACCCAACGTATCGTGTTTGCCACACTGATCATGGATGACGGTCATCATCACGTTTCCTTCGTTGGAAATCAACTGAGTGCCTGTAGTGATGAAAATGTTGCCTTGACGGACAATGGTATCAGGAGCGCTATATCGTTCTGAGGTATCATCAGCGTTGTAAAACAATGTATCAACAGCTTGATTGCCTAGTAGATCGATAATCCGCAAAATTTGCCCTTTTTTGATAATCCTAGACCAGGGCTGACGGGCAGACAACTCTTCATCATAAATTGCTTTTGCTGGATCGAGTTCAATAGGTAATGTTGCGACCATCATGTGACTCCTCTTCTATTTTTCAGATGCAAAGAAACAGATTTCAAAAAAGAATGCGATGGATGGATTTACAGAACACAGACACAAAAGGCAATTCCCAATCCAAAATCTAAAATCCAAAATGCTATAACCTACAAACTACTCCTGAGCAAATAAAGCATCAGTGTTAATAAAACCACGAATCACCTCTTCATTTGCAGTGCGGCACAGATCATCGGGTGCTGGTGCAGAAGATTTCCAAACGGTAAGCTGAATTGGCTGAGGCTTATATACTGTATCGGGATGCAGTACATGGGGACAGTTAGAAATAATCACCAACACATTCATTTCCGCCCGCAAATCAATAAAACTGCCCGGTTTCTCATCGCCTGCGACATATTCCAAATCACCATTCGGATGCACTGCCACTCGGCTAAATAAATTCAGGTTAGGCATTAAGTCTTTGCGAGTTAAACCACGCTTGCCCAAGGCTTTGAGAAAATTGTTCCGGGAGTTGTTATAGTCGCTTTCGCCATATTTGTTGTAAGACCCTTCGCCATATTTTGCAGTGTTGCTGGCAGTATTGCTGCAACCACAGATTAGATCGTGATGACCGGAGGTATCCTCTGTGATGGAGAATAGAATGCGCCCCATATCAGAGTAAATTACCATCCCCTTTTTGAGGAAGGCGTTGAATTGAATCTTGGCGGTATCTGCCACATTCAGCCGCTCAATTGGGCTATCCGCGTTGTAGCAAATCATCGAAACACCTTGAGATCCCTCCAAATCAGTCACACGCAAGATATTTCCCCGTTTGATCACGTAATGCCAATACGCACCACCAGGCAGCTTTTCATCGAGTAAAATTAGGCTCGGATCAATTGCCCCCAGATTCGGCAGAATAGATGCTTGCACCATAAAATCCTCCTGTTACGGTTGGATGATCAGTTGAGGAATTGCCAAAGGCTCAACCTCTGAAATTGGAGAAAGAAACTACTGACTCAAATAACAAAGCCCAGGAGATTACCAATACAGTCATCCTGTCTGGCTCTCCCGGGCTTTTTTCCCGCCGTGTGACCAACTCGCTCAGAGTCGGCTGCTTCTCTTGGACCAGCCATCACATACTCGATGCGATCGGAACCCTAGAAGCTCATCCTTATTCAATTGGCAATTTGAGTTTGCGAAACTTCTACAATATCGAAAACAGAGCGTTTCCTACTTAGGTTAACATTTTGACGCCATATTTTTTACAAAAGACAAACATCTAGAGGACTCATATTTGATTGCGTGAAAAAATTCAGTACAACTTGAAGAGGCTTGTTTCCTATTGCCTATTGCCTATTGCCTTCCTATCTGGTAACTTCCGCGACCAGTTAAAATAAAAATCTATATCTTGAGACAGATGTGGTAGTTGTCAGTGTTATACATATTCAAAGACCACATAACATTCAAGTTCATCTATGACCAAAAAGCCTTGGGATGCTCAACTTGCTTACTGGCTAGTTCGACCTCTAAAAGACAGTTGGGTAAATCCCAATCATCTCACCACAGTGCGACTTGTAACTGGGTTGGCGGCTGCCATTGCGATCGCAGTTGGCGATGTCATTTGGGCTAACATTGGGGCATGGTTGTTTGCTTTATCTAACTTTCTAGATCACACGGATGGTGAATTAGCTCGTTTAAGTGGCAAAACCAGCAAATGGGGACATCAGTATGATCTAGCTAGTGATGCCATCATCCATATTCTTTGGTTTGTGTGTATTGGATATGGTCTTAGGGAGGGAAAATTTGGTTGGTGGGCGTTGCTGATGGGGATAGTATCTGGCGTGTCTGTTGCTTGTATATTTCATTTACGAAACCAAATGGAACAGCGTTTAGGTAAACACGCCAGCCGTCAACCAAATTTCGCCGGGTTTGACATTGAAGACGTGTTGTATTTGTTTCCCATAGTTACCTTACTGAATGGACTAGAGCCGTTACTAATGGCAGCTACAATTGGGGCACCAGCTTTTGCTGTGTGGGTAATTTGGCAATTTCGGGCACTTCCGCAGTCTGAATCAAACTAGTCTAACGGGGCATTGGGCAAAACAAAACAGTTAAGGTAACTAGTACTTGCCTTCAGCCTTCTACCTATATTCTCCAATTACCTCGATTTTACCCACAATATTGCTGTTTAACTCTTCCAGATCTTCGGCTGGAATCCACCATTCTGTATGATATGAAGCCCCAACTTGATGAACTTCATACTTATCCATCAAAACTTTCTTAACCTCAAAACGTGTAACATAACCTACGCCACTGTCCCTAATATTCCATTTAGTAGCAATTTCCTGGGCATACTGCTCGTTTGTAACGGGGTAAAAAATTGGCTGTTCAGGTAGTCTCGGCGGCCATTTGGTGTAGTCGCTTTGTTTAACCAGTTCTAGCTCTTTTGGCCCAGTAGGGCGATACAGAGTTACTGTTTCTTCCATGTTAAGAATTAGTTAATATATGTTCAATTGAGCAAAATACAGTCATTATAAAATACTGGGAAAATTTCCAAATTTACTGGTGTCGTAGCTCTGTTGGTGACTTGACGATGAAGGCAATTATATTGGCTGCTGGCGTTGGACGACGCTTAGGTAAAGACGGGCAAATCCAACCCAAATGCTTATTGAAATTTAACGGCAAATCTCTATTAGAGCGCCATTTGAACTATCTCCGTCATTACCAGATTGACGAGGTAGTTATTGCTGTGGGTTATCAAGCTGAAAGAATTCAGGATGCAATCAAAGTATTAGGAGCCGAAAATTGGGTCAGTACAGTTTATAATCCTGACTATACTAAAGGTAGTGTAATCAGCCTTTGGACTTTACGTCAACATTTAGCTACTGGCGATGACATACTATTAATGGATGCAGACGTGTTGTGCGATCGCCGCATCATCGAACGACTGGTAAAGACAAATATCCCCAACAGCTTCTTGCTGGATCGGGATTTTGAACCAGGAGATGAACCCGTGAAGCTTTGTGTCAGAGATAATTATCTAGTGGAGTTTCGCAAACAAGTAGCTCTTGGTTTGACTTATGATTTTGCCGGCGAGTCAGTGGGATTCTTTCGTTTTGGAAATGCTGTCGCTCACCGTCTTGCTACTCATACAGAAAAGTATGTTACAGACGGATTGGATAATGAACCTTATGAAGAAGTAATTCGGGATCTGCTGTTAGAAACTCCAGAAACATTTGGCTATGAAGACATCACTGGATTACCTTGGCTCGAAATCGATTTTCCCCAGGATATTCAACGTGCCCAAAACGAGATTTTACCTCAGATAGAAGTCGCAGAAAATGTCTGAAAATATCTTTATTTATAGTGGTTTTGGTTTGGATACATTACAGTTTGACCTCTCTCCAAACCTCTCTCCTTTTAGAAGAGAGGCTTTGAATCTTACCCCCCTTCCCTTGTAGGGAAGGGGCTGGGGGTTAGGTCTGTATTCCATGTAATTGAGAACCGCAATATTATATTAGGTTGAGAAAAGCAGAATAGATGCATCAAATATTTGCACCCATTGATACCGCTGCAAAATTAAATAAGTGTGCCCAATTGCGGGTATTACTAGAATCGCCTCAACTCGACTTCATCATGGAAGCTCACAATGGGATTAGCGCCCGCATTGTGGAAGAGGCTGGATTTAAAGGAATTTGGGCGAGTGGATTAGCCCTTTCGGCTCAATATGGCGTTCGAGATAATAATGAAGCCAGTTGGACTCAAATTGTAGAAATGCTTGAGTTTATGTCTGATGTCACCAGTATCCCCATTTTGTTAGACGGGGATACGGGTTATGGCAATTTTAACAATATGCGTCGTCTAGTTAAGAAGTTAGAACAGCGAGGTATTGCTGGAGTCTGTATTGAAGATAAGCTTTTTCCCAAAACCAATAGCTTCATCAACGGTAGTCGCCAAGCTTTGGCTGATATTGATGAATTTTGCGGCAAAATTAAGGCAGGCAAAGATAGTCAGACAGACCCAGATTTTTGCATCGTCGCCCGACTAGAAGCTTTGATTGCCGGGTGGGATCTTTCGGAGGCAATGCGCCGAGCTGAAGCTTACCACGCCGCCGGAGCAACCGCCATCCTGATTCACAGTAAATCATCGCGTCCTGACCAAGTATTAGCTTTTGCTAAAGAGTGGGCGGGTCGTTCGCCGTTAGTGATTATACCAACTAAATATTACAGCACGGCTACTGATGTCTTTCGCAAAGCTGAAGTGAATTTGGTCATTTGGGCAAACCATCTGATTCGAGCTGCTGTTGCTAGTATGCAAGCGATCGCACACGAAGTAAAAGCCAGCGAAACTTTAATCAACATTGAAGATGATATTGCGCCGGTAAAAGAAATTTTCCGGCTACAAGGCGCGGATGAACTCATAGAAGCTGAAAAACGCTACTTTAACAACGGACGACATGATATCCAAGCGATCGTTTTGGCTGCTAGCAGAGGCCAAGAGTTAGCAACATTGACGCAAGATAAACCAAAAGTAATGTTACCCCTCGGAGGTAAACCCCTACTCAGGTTGTTGGTAGACAAATTTAAGAAACTTGCCATCAACGATATTACAGTTGTCGCAGGTTACAAAGCAGAAACTATAGATGTTGTGGGCGCTAAAGTCATCCGCAACCCAGATTATGAAACAACGGGAGAATTAGCATCCTTAGCCGTAGCTCAAAGTAGCTTCGGCGAAGAGATGCTGGTGCTTTACGGCGATTTACTCTTTAGAAGCTACATCTTGCGGGATTTATTGGAATGTCCTGGAGAAATTGTGGCTGTTGTTGATTCTGTCGAGAACAGCAAATCTGTTAGCGGTTCACCTGATTATGCCTATTGTTCGATTCCAGATGATCTTTCTCTGTTTGGACAGGATGTTAACTTGTTGAACATTTCTAAAACAAGACAAACGCAATTAGGAAAGTCTAGCGGACGCTGGATTGGGATGTTGCGCTTGCGGAGTCAAGGTAGAGAGTGGGTGAGTGAAGCACTTAATGAGTTGCAAAAACGGCCGGAATTTAACAGTTTGGGTTTGCCGGAATTATGCAATTATTTAATCGAGCAAGGAAAACCAATCAAGGTACTTTATATTCGCGGTAACTGGTTAGATGTTAATTCTTTAGATGATCTTGACCTTGCTTTTCAATTGAAGCGATAGGGAATTGGGAATTGGGCATTGGGCATTGGGCATTGGGCATTGGAATTGTAAGATTGAAGTTCTGAGGTTGAAGTTCCGAGTTCTGAGGTCGGAGTTCCGAGTTCAAAGGTCGAAGTTTCGAGTTCAAAGGTCGAAGTTTCGAGTTCAAAGGTCGAAGTTCCGAGTTCAAAGGTCGAAGTTCCAAGTTCAAAGGTCGAAGTTCCAAGTTCAAAGGTCGAAGTTCCAAGTTCAAAGGTCGAAGTAATAATCTTTCATCTCAACTCCCCAATGCCCCATGCCCCATGCCCAATCCCCAATCCCCATTTTTTATGATCCAGGCAGAAGAATTTGTAGAAGCGGCGCGTAATCTTGGCTTTGGGTGGTATAGCGGCGTACCATGTTCTTTTCTCACCCCTTTTATTAACTACGTTATCAATGACGTTCAACTTAGATATATCTGTGCAGCTAATGAAGGGGATGCTGTAGCGATCGCAGCTGGAGCCGCAATTGCTGGTAAACCCGCAGTAGTGATGATGCAAAACTCTGGTTTGGGGAATGCAGTTAACCCGCTAACCTCCCTCACTTATATCTTTCGGATTCCACTGCTGCTGATTTGTACCTTGCGAGGCGATCGCAATTTACAAGATGAACCGCAACATGAATTAATGGGGCAAATTACAGAGAAATTGCTGGAAACAATGACTGTACCTTGGGAATTTTTTCCCACAGACGCAGCAGAAATAGAACCAGTTCTGCAAAGAGCCACAGCTTATATGCAACAAGAGCGCCGACCTTATGCTCTAATTATGCGTAAAGGAGCGATCGCACCCCATGCACTCACTCGTTCTTCTATCCCCGAACGAGAAGATAGTAATAGCGCTCATATTCAGCAAAGCTTTTTTCGGGATAACAAAGAACAACGCATTTCTCGCAGCGAAGCATTGGCTCGAATCGTGGAACTTACCGATCCAGAAAACACTGTAGTAATTGCCACAACGGGATACACGGGACGCGAACTCTTCGCTAGTAAAGACAGCGCCAATCATCTTTATATGGTCGGCTCGATGGGCTGCGCTTCCTCAATGGGATTGGGACTATCCTTAGCACGTCCAGACCTCAAGGTAGTAGTCATTGATGGCGATGGGGCAGCACTGATGCGAATGGGTAATTTTGCGACCATCGGTACTTATGGCGGTGCTAACTTAACCCATATTCTTTTAGATAATGAAGTCCACGATTCCACAGGCGCACAAGCCACCGTCTCTGCGGGTATCTCCTTTGCCAAAATTGCCAAAGCCTGCGGTTACGGCGTGACATTAGCCGGAGATGATCCCGCTCTTTTAGATGCCTTATTTACCGTAGATGCTAACAATAGACCTAAATTCGCTCATTTAAAAATCCGTCCCGGAACTTTAGAAAAGCTACCCCGGCCTAACCTCACCCCGGAAGCAGTTTTACAACGCTTTATGAAACACATTGGTAATTCGTAATTCGTAATTCGTAATTAATAAATTCAAAGTACAAACTCTCTATTTATTAATCCCCAATTCCCAATTCCCAATGCCCAATGCCCAATGCCCAATAACAAAATGATTTTACTAAATCCCGGCCCTGTTAATTTAAGCGATCGCGTCAGAAATGCCCTGTTGCGCCCTGATTTGTGTCATCGTGAAGTGGAATTTTCCCAACTTCAAAGTAGAATCCGCGAACAATTACTTCAAGTGTATGGTCTGGGAAGCGGCTGGGCAGCAATTCTCCTCACTGGTTCTGGTACC
This sequence comes from Nostoc edaphicum CCNP1411, assembly GCF_014023275.1. Taxonomy (NCBI): domain Bacteria; kingdom Bacillati; phylum Cyanobacteriota; class Cyanophyceae; order Nostocales; family Nostocaceae; genus Nostoc; species Nostoc edaphicum. The sequence goes on along the minus strand of NZ_CP054698.1, from coordinate 6,272,986 downwards.
GCCGCGATGGAAGCAATGATCAGCAGTCTAGTACCCACAGACGGGAAGTTGCTGGTAATTGAAAACGGTGTATATGGCGAACGACTATCCAAAATCGCCAAAATCCACGGCATTAATTACATCACACTTTCCCATCCTTGGGATGCCGAAATCGATATCAACGCTTTAATCAAACTCCTGGATGAAAATGCCGACATCACCCATCTTGCTGTCGTCCATCACGAAACGACTACCGGTCGCCTAAATAATTTAGCGGAACTTGCGCCAATTTGCCAAGAACGTCGCATCAAACTATTAGTAGATGGAGTCAGCAGCTTTGGTGCTGAAGAATTAAATTTTGCAGATTGGGGAATCACCGCTTGCGCTGCAACAGCCAATAAATGTCTGCATGGTGTCCCCGGAGTGTCCTTTGTCATCCTGCAACGGGATGCACTGCCGTCAGTAGACACAATTCCCCGCACCTTATATTTAGATTTAGGAACCTATTGTCAGCAACAAGACCGAGGCGGCACACCTTTTACCCAATCAATACAGACATTTTATGCTTTAACAGAAGCTCTGCAAGAAATGGCAGAAGCCGGAGGTTGGCGTGTCAGACACAACCATTACAACCAACTTGCTAGCTTAGTCAGAGATGGGTTAGCCTCAATGGGAATTAAACCTCTGCTTCCTTTTGGTAGTTCATCCGTTGTCTTGAATGCCTACTACTTGCCAGACGGTTTCAGGTATGAAGAATTTCACGACCAACTGAAAGCACAGGACTATATAATTTATTCTGGACAAGGAAATTTAGCTCAATCTATATTCCGAGTCTCGACAATGGGAGCTATCACCCACGCTGATATGGAACGCTTTATTGGTGTTGTTAAACAAATTATTGATCATTCGTAATATTCTCTCGTTCCCATGAATAGCATGGGAACAAAGAACGAATCTCTAGATGATTTGCGCCTCCTGCCTCAATACCGTTCAGTTAAGGGTTATTGGTGTAGGAATTGGTCTTTGAAGACGCGATAAATCGCGTCTCTACATGAGGGTTTTGTTGCTCATTCTGAACTGTATTGCCTCCTGCCTTCTGCCTTCTTCAATTAACAGGGCATCAAAGCATTCAATCTCCCCAATACTGCCATATCTTCTTCATCTAACTCCGTCGGAATGCCACTGCGAATCAATTCCGAAAAGTCTTCATTGGGAATCATCACAGTCAACGTATACAAGCGAGTAGAACCAGTGTTTTTAATCAAATGAGTACCAGTAGGAGGCACTAATAAACTATCTCCAGCTTTGATCGTGGCACTCTTGCCGTCACACATGGCGATCGCTTCACCTTTGAGGACAAAAAACATTTCCACCGCCCACTGATGGCGATTTGGCGGTGTTTGTCCACCAACATCAAAAATTTCTATGCAGCAAGTCAAGGAAGTATTAGCATTTGTTGAATCGAAAATAATTGCTAATCGATTAGAGTCGTTGGGAGTGATGCGATATACCTGGTAATCTTTGAGAGATTTGATAACCGGAATTACACAACGAGTAGCGTACATTTTTTATCCCCTCTGAAGTTATCGATGGGTATGAAAATTACCAACACTAAGCTCCAATTCCTGGATCACAGAATTTTAAATTTTGAATAATTAAAAATTTAAAAATGTCTGAGAGAAAGCGAATTGAAACGCGAGAAAAAATCTAAAATTCTTGATCTAAGAAAGAGCATTTATACATGGAATTAATCCAAAATCCAAAATTGATTCACTCCTCACCCTTTTGCAGCGCTGTTAAAATTGCTTGCGAGTCAGCGACAAAACCGAAGCATTGTTTGATGTTGTACAATGTCGCTAGCCAACAATATTCAGGAGAAGTTGTAGCAGTGCAGTCTTTAACTAATATGCAATCATATCCTAAGAAATTGGCATCACATAACGTGGTTAGCACACATTGATCGGCATTAACACCAGCAAAAAATAATGTTGTCTTTCCAAGATTTCGCAAAATACTATCTAATGGGGTATCCCAAAACCCACTCATGCGGTATTTTTCCACACGAATATCTTCGGGAAGTTCTTCTAGTTCGTCTACTACTGCTGCGGCCCAACTACCTGCCATGAGTACTCTAGCACCGTTGCTTGGCAGTGGATCACCTAATCCCACACCTCCCCCTGTGGGGTTATAAACATGACGCGAACTAGCACTAATATTGAGCAAGTCGGGACGATTCCCCCAATTTAACCAAATTACCGGAACACCAGCCTCACGCAGTTCTGGAAGTAAGTTGTTCAAAGGTTCAATAGGCTGACGCGCCGGAGTTACGTCCACACCGATATGCGCTAACCAACCATCAGGGTGACAGAAGTCGTTTTGCATATCAATGACGAGGATAGCAGCTTTTGCCAAGTCTAAGCGCAGGGTTTTAGTTTCTGTTGATAAAATAACGGGTTGTGGGGTCTTTTGAGGACGAGTGATATCTGCGATCGCATCATTCACTGTCCACGCATTTGGTGCAACTCCCAATGTCCGTAATGGTAAATTCATAAAATTGCAATACCCAACACCAGTTCCTATTTTGTAACTTGAAATTCAGTTGAAAATACAATTACTTAATCAAGGTTAAATATGCTAAATTTCACCATCCAGAATGTTTTAATTGCCGTCAGTGATGATTATGCAACGGTAGATGTACAGATTGTAGATGGTGCGATCGCAGCCATTTCCCCTAATCTACAAGTAATCGGCACTGCCATAGATGGCAAAAATAAGCTGTTGCTACCTGGATTTTTCAACGCCCACACCCACTCATCAGAGATGTGGCAGCGAGGAATCATGTCAATGTTCCCTTTAGAATTATGGTTGGCGGAATTGTATGATTTTGCCCCCCTCGATCCCGAAGAGGTTTATCTCAGCGCCTTGGGGACTGCGGTGGAAACCTTACTTTCCGGCGGGACAAGTGTGGTAGATCATCTGGTGTTAATTCCCGGACTTGAGTTAGAAACGATCGCCATTGCAACTCGCGCTTACAGAGAAGTGGGAATTCGCGCCTTTATCGCCCCCTTAATTCAAGATGAATCTCTCACCGCAGGTATTCCATCCGGGGAATCAACCCAAACTCATGAGCCTTATTTTCGCTCAACTGCGGCAACATTGGAAATTATTGAAGAGGCGGTAAGACAGTTTCATCGCCCAGATGAGGGTGTAAATATTTTAGTTGCGCCAACGGGAATTCAATTGTGTACTGATGCTTTATTTCAGGGATGTACTGAGTTAAGCGATCGCTACAATCTTTGTCGTCACTCCCATTTACTTGAAACCAGGGCACAGGAAAAACTCGCTCAAGAAAAGTACGGTTGTACTGCTGTGGAACATTTGAAACGAATCGGATTTTTGAGCGATCGCACAACACTAGCCCATTGTGTTTGGTTAAATGATGCTGATATCGCCATCCTCGCCGAAACTCAATCTACAGTTGTTCATAACCCCTTAAGTAATCTGCGTTTAGGTAGTGGCATCGCCCCAATTTTAAAATATCGCCAAGCTGGGGTAAATGTAACTTTTGGTTGTGATGGTGCTTCGAGTAATGACTCTCAAGATTTGCTAGAAGCTATCAAAATTGGTTCTATTTTACATAATATTACAGACTCAGATTATCAACACTGGATTACACCCAGACAAGCAGTAGAAATGGCATCTTTGGGAGGCGCAAAGGGTCTGAATATAGCAGATAAACTTGGTTCCCTAACTGTGGGGAAACAAGCAGATTTGGTACTTTATGACCTCACCAATTTATCATTATTACCCCGTACAGATCCCATTGGTTTGCTAGTTTTAGGTCGTCCTAGTAATGTTGTAGATAGTGTTTGGGTGAATGGTAAGCAAATTGTTGCTGATGGTAAAATTACCACAATTAACGTTGATGAATTGCGACAAGAATTATTTAACCGCAGTCAATGGGAGACAAAGCGTAAGTCTGAAACCGTCGCGCAAATCGAGGCTCATTATCGCACGGTTATGGGGTTGTAAAAGACAAAGAAATACAGAACTGCGGAAAACAACCCGAATTTCTCCCATGACATTGACCCGTCCACGTCGCCGTTGTCCTGTAAGATTTTTGCGCCGTCCTCGCTTACCCCAATTTTTACGACGAATTACACGTAAACTGAAACCACTCTCGTCCCAAAACCATACCTGCATACGCTCTGGGTGAACTTACGAATCGCTAAATATTGGGCAAGTTTTTCTTGAAACTCTGCTCTAATTAGGGGATTTTGTTTAGATTCTAAATCATACATGGTACTTATATTACCGTTAACTAGGAAAATGTAATTAACGTAAAAATGCGCTAGCAATCTATCTCAAACCTCTTTCCATAAGCATTTGAGGTTCAACATTCTCAACATTAGGAATTGCTTCTAACTGAGGAATCCTAGCGATCGCATCAGCAATATTACCAGATTGGGCACGCAACCAAGCCGTGTGAGGTGCATAAGAAAGGGTTTGCGCTACTTCATAACCCGCTCGATTAATTAACTCGCGCTGCGAATCCACATCAACGCCTTTAGCAAAGCGGATGAAAACCAGTCCAGTTGGCACTGCTAGGGAACCATTGGGTAGTACTGTGTAAATCGGACTCAGTTTACCCGACTCTGATTGATTGGGTTCGCCTGGAAAAACTGCAATAGCACCGTCGTTAAGTTGTAAAATTGCTCCTGATGGCACGGTGCTGGGTTGATTGTAATGTATTGCATAGTACCCAGGCTTACGAGTGTAGGATACAGCAGTGCGATTGCTGCCAACGCGAATTTGTTGTGGATATTCAGAAAAATAGTCGTTTTGAAATCTCACTTCAGCAGTCAGGGGTAGAGAGTACACCTGTAGAAAAGACTCAACCGGAAAATAAAACATCTTTCTCAAGTTCTAATGATATTATAGCGTTTTTCAGTGGTACTAAATACAAATCTTTTATTGGGATGTACAGCTTTCCCTACTGATGATGAAGATTCTTAAAGCAACCAAACTTTGAATCCCCTCTTTTCGGGAAAAACGAATCGAAGGCTTGTATGAACTTAGAGAGATTAAATTCTATTTAAGCTGTGTCTTTTCGATGCCGTAATACACATATAACACATGAAATAAGAAGCATCCATAAACTAAATGTAAGCTCATTATTAAACAGAATTCAGGAGTCAGGAGTCAGAATTCAGCAATGTTTTCTGTATGACTGGTGGATAGCGCCGGCGGCAAGCGAGTATTTTCGAGTTGCGTCTGAATAACCGGGTTTAATACCCCCACCAAATCGTAGATTTGGTGGTGCAACAATTCCTGCGCCGCTCTGAATCCCCGACTGATTAGATTCTGACTCCTGTTAGCGGTAGCGGGGCGTTTAGCCCATTCTGACTTCTGAATTCTGAATTCTTCTTCAAGTGTGCAGCCAGCTTTAAAAGTAGTGCATAATACGGTTTCCCAATGCCTAATTTTCAACACAAATATCCCAGGAGATTAAACTATGGTTCAGGTTCGCTATGGTGGACAGAATGGCCAACAGTATGAACTTGCTATCAGTAACGAACACGTTGTAGTGCGTACCGAAAGCCGCAGCACTCTTATCGGTGCAAGATCCTTTGAAGTTGCACCTGTCTCACCTGTCGCTCGTAGCATCCTCAATCAATTTGAGTTAACAACGCGGTTTCGCCAAGCGGGTGTAGAAATTCTGCAAGCGAAAGTTCCGAATCAGGGTGTAGCTTTGCGCGATCGCGCCCGTGAAATTCTCAACAACGAGTCTGAAGTCCAATTTGCCGGACGTGTCCTGATTGATCCAGTATCCCAACAACCTGTAATTTACACCGAAAACCTCTTTGTTAAATTCGATAACGAAGAAGAGTCAAGAGTTTGCCAAGAGATATTAGGACGTTACGGTTTAACAATTAAACGCCAACTTGAATATGCACGAAATGCTTACTTTGTCAGTGCACCTGCCAATACTGGTATAGCCGTCTTTGACATCGCCGAGAGACTTCTGAATGAAGAATTAGTGGAACTGTGCCATCCTGAACTAGTGCGTGAATCACGCCAACGTCAGGTTTTTCCGCAGCAGTGGCACTTAAAGCAAACAACCATTAATGGTAAGGTAATTAACGCCCATGCCAATGTTGAGGCCGCTTGGAAGTTAAGCGATGGCACTGGGACGATTATTGCAATTGTCGATGACGGTGTGGATCTTGATCATGAAGAGTTCCGTTCCTCTGGCAAGATTGTTGCTCCGCGTGATGTCACACGTAAAACGAACAATCCCAGACCGGGAAACGACAATAATCACGGGACAGCTTGTGCCGGAGTAGCTTGTGGAAACGGCAACTTTGGTGCATCTGGTGTAGCACCAGGTGCAAAACTGATGCCGATTCGATTAGCTTCGGCGCTGGGTTCACAGGATGAAGCAGATGCTTTTATTTGGGCGGCTCAAAATGGTGCTGATGTTATTTCTTGTAGCTGGGGGCCATCAGATGGTACTTGGTTTGAGCCAAATGATCCTGCACACAATCAAAAAGTACCTCTGCCTGATTCCACAAGACTTGCTATAGACTTTGCAATCAATAAAGGGCGCAACGGCAAAGGCTGTGTAATTTTATTCGCGGCTGGTAATGGTAACGAAAGCGTGGATAACGACGGCTACGCCAGCTACCAAAAGGTAATTGCCGTGGCAGCTTGTAACGACTACGGCACGAGAAGCGCTTATAGTGACTTTGGTAAAGCGGTCTGGTGTGCTTTCCCTAGCAACAACGGCGACAGTTCCCAAACCCCTGGAATTTGGACAGCCGATCGCTCTGGTGTACTTGGTTATAATTCGGGTAATCAAAATCTGGGTGACGCCGGAGGCAACTACACGAACGAATTCGGCGGAACCTCTAGTGCTTGTCCAGGTGCAGCCGGTGTAGCAGCCTTGATTATTGCCAGAAACCCAAATCTGCGTTGGGACGAAGTACGAGATATTATTAAACGCTCCTGCGATCGCATTGACTCAGCCGGAGGTAAATATGATGCCAGTGGTCGCAGTCCCTTCTACGGTTACGGTCGAATGAATGCCCTCAAAGCTGTGGAATTGGCCAAGCCACCTCAAACATCGCCTATTAGCAGATTCCAAGCAGTCCAAGATATCCCAATTAACGATTTGCAAGTATCAACATTGTCATTGGCGATCGCTAATACCAGCCTGCTGAAATCCATCAAAGTTAATGTAGACATTGAGCATACTTATATTGGGGATCTTGTAGTTACTCTCCTTCCCCCAGTGCAAATAGGCATACTTCCCATCATTTTGCACGATCGCCAGGGCGGAGCTACAGATAATATTAAAACAACTTATGACGAGGTAAACACCCCAAAACTTGCTGCCTTTAAGGGTAAAAGTCCCCAAGGAACCTGGACAATTGAAGTTGCAGATAAAGCTAACGCAGATACAGGAAAAATTCGCAGCTTAACCATTGAAATTGGATTTTAAGCCAATACCCTTTTAAAATTCAATACAGTTCAGAATGAGTAACAAAACCCTCATGTAGAGACGCGATTTATCGCGTCTTGAAAAACCAATCATCTACACCAATTATGATGTCCGCCAAATCACCTATAATAAACAGTTTGTAGTGGGGACTTCAGTCCTCAAAGGCAGGACTAAAGTCCTTACTACGAACATTTTTATTCAGCTTGATTAAGCGGACATGATATCATTGCGCTGCCGCCGCAAGTAAAAAAGGCGACAGATTCCCAGTTAGAGACTGAGAACAAGGTAAAATTTAGCGTCTCTACAACAAGAGGGTCATCTATTAGCTTTGAGTCACAGCCTCTTTCGCCAAGAACTTCTCTAATTCTGTCAGCGCATCAGCATCAACTTTAGTTTGCATTGGACAGAACTTAGGCCCACACATCGAACAAAACTCAGCAGTTTTATAGATATCTGCTGGCAGAGTTTCATCGTGATATTCCTTAGCTCTTTCTGGGTCGAGTGATAATTCAAACTGACGGTTCCAATCGAAGTTGTAACGCGCCTTGGAAAGTTCATCATCTCTATCCCTTGCACCAGGGCGATGTCTAGCAATATCAGCCGCATGAGCCGCTATTTTATAGGCAATCAACCCATTCCTGACATCTTCAGCATTTGGCAGACCCAAATGTTCTTTAGGTGTTACATAGCACAGCATTGCAGTACCGTACCATCCAGCCATTGCGGCTCCAATGGCTGAAGTGATGTGGTCATAACCGGGAGCAATGTCTGTCACCAATGGCCCCAATACATAGAAAGGTGCTTCAGAACACTCTTCCATTTGCTTACGGACATTGAACTCAATTTGATCCATTGGCACGTGTCCAGGCCCTTCCACCATCACCTGTACATCATCTTCCCAGGCTTTGCGAGTTAGCTGTCCCAGGGTTTTCAATTCAGCTAATTGTGCTTCATCTGAGGCATCATGGGTGCAGCCGGGACGCAGGGAATCTCCCAAACTGAAGGAGACATCATATTTTTTGAAAATCTCAATAATATCTTGGAAGTGGGTATAAAGTGGGTTTTGTTTGTGGTGATGTAGCATCCACCGCGCCAAAATCCCGCCGCCGCGAGAGACAATACCAGTGATCCGGTTTCTCACCAAAGGCAAATGCTCAATCAAAATCCCCGCGTGGATAGTTTGATAGTCTACACCCTGCTGGGCGTGCTTTTCGATGATATGGAGAAAATCATCAGCAGTCAGGTTCTCGATTGTGCCATGAACGCTTTCTAAAGCTTGATATACTGGCACCGTACCAATGGGAACAGGTGAAGCTTTGATAATAGCGGTGCGAATTTCATCTAAATTACCGCCGCCTGTGGACAAATCCATTACGGTGTCAGCACCGTACTTCACTGCCAAGTTTAGCTTATCCACTTCTTCTTGAAGATTAGAAGAGTTGGGAGAAGCGCCGATATTAGCATTTACCTTACATTTGGAGGCGATGCCAATAGCCATTGGCTCTAGGTTAGTGTGATTAATATTAGCGGGGATAATCATTCGTCCCCGCGCTACTTCCTCACGAATGAGATCAGCAGGGAGGTTTTCCCGCTGGGCGACGTAGTGCATTTCTTCGGTGATAACACCTTGGCGGGCGTAGTGCATTTGAGATACATTACTCTGCCCACGTCGTTTAGCAACCCATTCTGTCCGCATATTGTAATTCCTCGATAAACAGCTTCCCTCCGCTGGTATTACCCAGACTCAGGTGTTAAGGGTGTGATCTCAGCCTGGTTATGTAGGCACCCCTAGCATGGATGTAGTGTATCACTTTGGTTATATCTGGGAGCAAAGGTGTTAACAATTTATGAGTTAAGGAGGCAGGAGGACGAAGGCAGGAGGCAGGAGGGAATCCCCATAAATAAATTTAGGGGATTTAACAAGGAAACCGTATTTTTTGTTTTGCATAAATAAATTTACTTGCTCTAAACCCTGTGCCAGAGGGCAAAAAATATATTTTCTTCCTCCTGCCTTCTGCCCTCTGCCTTTCTTCGGTAACACAATTTTGGATTTGAGATTTTAGATTGCTAAAGGTTTAGGCACGAATTTCATTTGCACAAGAACGACCTTGTTCAACATCGGTAATATTAGCAAAAGTTGTTTCTGCAATATTGTAGAGAGCTTCTGCGGTAAAAAAGGCTTGATGTCCGGTAATGAGTACATTGGGGAACGTTGTCAGACGTTGGAAAATATCATCTTGAATAATTTCTCCAGACAAATCCTCAAAGAACAATTCCGATTCTTGTTCGTAGACATCTACACCAAGATAGCCAATTTTACCAGACTTCAATCCCTCAATCACGGCTTGGGTATCAATCAGCGCTCCTCGGCTAGTATTAATTAGCATCACACCTGGCTTAATCTTTTCTATAGCCTCAGTGTTAATCAAGTGATGGGTTTCGGGAGTTAGGGGGCAATGCAGGGAGATAATATCGGAGTTGGCAAATAGCTCAGGTAGTTCTACATACTTTCCACCTAGCGCCTCCAATTCGGGATTCCGATAAACGTCATAGGCGAGTAGGTTACAGCCGAACCCTTTCATAATCTGTCCTAAAATCAGACCGATTTTGCCGGTGCCGACAATTCCCACTGTGCGTTCATGCAAATTAAATCCCAACAGTCCATCTAGGGAAAAATTGCCTTCCCGGACACGGTTATAGGCACGATGAATTTTGCGATTTAGGCTCAAAATCAATCCTACGGCATGTTCTGCTACCCCATAAGGTGAATAGGCGGGAACACGCACAACGGTAATTCCTAAATCTGCTGCGGCTTGTAAGTCTACATTGTTAAACCCTGCACAGCGAAGGACAACCAGGCGAGTTCCCCGTGAGGCGAGAAGCTCTAAAGTTGGGGCATCAACCTGATCATGCACAAATACGCAAACCGCCGGAAATCCGGCAGCAAGGATAGCCGTATCCCGATTTAAACGGGGTTCAAAAAACACTAACTCGTGTTGGATGGGAGAATTTGCAGCTGACAAAAACTGCCGATCGTAGGCTTTTGTACTGAAAACTGCTACTTTCATGCAAAACCTCAGGTTTTATGCTGCACGGTGTTCGAGTACATAATACCTTGACCTTGAGAGAAGTGATGTCTACAACGAGCCTAGTTGCGACACCTTTGAGAGGCAGGGGGCAGGGGGCAGGCGCAAAAACTCTCTCAAACTCTTATTTATCGGTTTTTTCTGTGCCTCTGCGGTTGGTTTTTCTGGGATTTATTGGTATTTATGCGTAGAACTTAGACAACAACAAAATGAGTTGCTTTTAGTGACATTTCACTGCTGAGTTGCGCGAATTGTACCTGAGCAAAAGCGCCAGCGCTGCCATCTTGGTCAAAGAACAGCGCACCTGTAATATTGTCGTAAATAAATCGTTGAGCGATCGCACTTGCAGATGAACCGATGGTAAACTTACCAGCGGAGAGTGTACCTACTGCTAAAGAGCCGCCGAAACCAGTAGCCGATACCTGAATAACTTCATCAGTCGTGTCGAAGTCAACGAGAGTATCAATGCCTTGATTGTAATTATTGAACGCAAAAGTATCAGTGCCATCTCCCCCGTACAGAATATCACTGCCTTCCCCTCCAGTCAGGAGATCGTTGCCATTGTATCCAAATAGCACATCGCTACTATTACCCCCGATAATATTGTCGGCGTAGACTGTACCACTGATATTTAGTCCTTGAATATTTTTGTAGAGAACTTGATTTGTGCCACTTGTAATTGAGCCTTGGTTAGTGGTTGCATTGAAAGTCGAGGTGATTCCTTTGGTAGTATAGCTACTGTAATTGACTTCCAAATAATCCGAACCTGCACCCCCATTTACCGTTTGAGTCACTAAAACAGCGGGGGCTGTAGTTGGGGCGATCAAATAAAAGGTGTCATCGCCATTCCCCCCATTTAGAGTGTTAGCACCCTTGGCTGAATATGCGTAAAAGGTATCTTTACCATCGTCTCCATTCACAATTTTATTGCCAGACGAGTAGGAAATATCGAGGTAATCGTTACCTGCACCCCCACTAATTGTATCATTGCCAGAAATGCCACCATTGAGCACATCTTCGCCATTGCCCCCAATAATATTGTCAGCGTAGGCTGTACCAGTGATATTGAATCGCTCAATATTCTTATAGCTAACTCGATTCGTACCAGCCGTAATCGAGCCTTGGTTAGTGGTTGCATTGAAAGTCGAGGTGATTCCTTTGGTAGTATAGCTACTGTAATTAACTTCCAAATAATCCGAACCTGTACCCCCATTTACCGTTTGGGTTACTAAAACAGGGGGAGCGATATATGAGGCGCTCAAATAGAAGGAATCATTGCCATTCCCACCATCCAGAGTGTTAGCGCCATTGACTCTATATGCGTAAAATTTATCAGAGCCAGTTCCCCCTGAAACAATATTTTTGCCAAAACTATCCTGAATCAAAAATTCGTCATTTCCTGCATCCCCATAGAGGATGTTATTCCCAGAAGAAACAGAAACATCTAAATAATCATCCCCACTTCCTCCCTTGAGGGTATTGTTGCCAGTGGTAGCTACAGCATAAATTTGATCGTTTTCAGAACCGCCATCTAAGAGGTTTTTCCCAGAAGAATTGCTAATATTCAGGACATCATCGCCTCCGAAGCTATAGAGACTGTCACCGCCCCCGAAGCCATAGAGGTTGTCATTAGCGTTAGTACCATTGATAATTGCCATAACTTCTACCTACCTAAATCAATTTTTCAGAAACTTGAGATATTAACCTGCGGGTATTGCTGTTTTAAGGCAGAACAAAGTAGCCGAAAGTTGACACTTTCGGTATAGTTTATGCCGAACTGAAAAAGCTAATTTTTTAGCGTTTTCAGTTTCTTAACTGACTTGTAAGTATTATTCAACTAACCTGCTATATATGAGAGTTAGTCAATTTCATTACTATAGTGTCTGTTTATTTAAGTGTCACTACTTCACTTTAATTATTTGATTTTGTATGTTTTAATATAGTTCATTGCGTATTATCACTAATTTAAGGTCTATTTGTAAAAGTAATATGTACCCTTGCAACGCTAGTTGAATAAGCGATCGCCTTTAGCCTACGGCGGCAAGCTACGCACTTCAGCACCCCTCAATCAAAAGCTTTTAACCACCAGGTATGATGGGGCGATCGCCTTTCTGAAACCTTGCCCATGACTGTTGTAAAGCAGTAGGAGCAGGATTATTGGCATCATAAACAACAATTACATTAGTGAGTGGGCGTCCGGCGGGGACTAAAATTTTACCGTTAGCAGCAAAGGCTTTCGATGCACCACCATCTAAATTCATCGCTTCGTAACAGCCAATTGCTTTCATCGCTTGCGCTTCTTGTTGTAAAGTTAATCCACTATCGAAATTAATCAAAAATAGCTTTTTACCATCAGCAGGAAACCCGATCGCAGTTCGTGCGCCAGTACCTAAAACACCAGGATCTTTAAATCCTTCAACATCCGGCTTCAGCCAAATTTGTCCCTGTCTCAACAATCGAGGCCCACAGGTAATAGACAACCAATGTTGATTCCATTCCGGTTTACCGTCAACCCGTGCTGTCACCATTTCCGGTTTATTGCCAACTCGCAACCCCAAAGTAGTACCAAAATTTTCCCATTGGCTATATTTGAGGAATCTCCCTGCCGCTACCATGTTACCCATCACTGTTTTCTGGGCATTTTTGGCAAAAAAAGTACCATTAGCAACGACAGCAGCGCGATGACGAGCCACTAAATTGTTAAATTCTTCATCACCGTTAGTTTTTTGATTAGTATTAGCCAAAGTTGCATTATTTGCTAAACCAATAGTAATAAAGGTTTTGGGGTCAGTGAGGTCAATAATAGTTTGATAAAAAGAGAAACCATTTACCTTACCCCTTTTCACTTGCACAGTTTGAGCAACTGCCGGGAGCGCCAATGTTAATCCTTGTGCCAAAACAGCACCTCCTAAAAACAAGAAAGACCGTCGGCAGATTTTGGAACTTGGCATAATCAACTCTTCACTATATTGTTTTTATTAGGATGCCCAAATCTTTAGATAATTTTCGACAAATGACAAATGACAAATGACAAATCATTACCGATATATTATTTTTTACAAACCCTATGGCGTTCTCAGCCAGTTTACAAAAGATGCCCCCACACATAGCACTCTAAAAGATTATATTGATGTGCCTGATGTTTATCCTGTGGGACGCTTAGACTGGGATAGTGAAGGATTGCTGCTGTTAACGAACGATGGACAATTGCAACATCGCCTCGCCCATCCGCGTTTTGGTCATCAACGTACTTACTGGGTACAGGTAGAGCGAATTCCAGATGTAGATGCTATTAATAGGTTGCAAACAGGTGTGGAAATTCAAGATTACCGCACTCAACCAGCAGAAGTTAGGCTCTTACCAGAAGAACCACAGTTACCTGAACGCACTCCGCCAATTAGATTTCGCAAAAATGTACCGACAGCTTGGCTGGAAATGACTTTGACAGAGGGAAAAAATCGCCAAGTACGGCGCATGACTGCGGCTGTAGGGTTTCCAACTTTGCGATTGGTCAGGGTCAAAATAGCTCACCTACAATTAGATGACCTACAATTGGGTCAATGGCGCGATCTCACCGCATCTGAACTGCAATTTCTGCATAATTTCAGTAAATCGAAAAGTTTTTCCCCAAAAGCGAATGCTCTCTAATAAGAATAGGGCAAACGCATCTAAATATTGACTAGCCTGAATCTAACTTCTCATAACTTTTCAATTATTTTTCCTTAAGTGTCTTAACTGTCCTTGTGACAATTTTTCAACCGTGATAATTTCCTTATAGATTTTACAAAACAATTAAGAAAGCTTACTTATGTCGGTAGAAACAAGAACTGTGAACGATGTAACTATTTTGGATATAAAAGGCAAATTAACAATTGGAGTAGGCGATATAGCCCTTCGCAATTCCGTCAACAATGCACTTCAAAATGGGGCTACAAAGATTTTGCTCAATTTCAAAGAAGTTACATCTATAGATTCTAGTGGAATAGGTGAAATTGTATCAAGCTATACTATGGCAACTAACCGGGGCGCAAAACTTAAATTATTCAATCTTCCCTCCAAAGTTGCTGATATTTTGATGATCACCCAACTGATAACGATTTTTGAAGTTTTTGACAGTGAGACGGAAGCAATTCAATCATTCTCATAAAGTAACCAATTTCCCCATTCCCCACTCCAATCCTACGGTGTACACACAAGTCAAATTACCCCCCTTAATCCCCCCGATGCATTGGGGGGAAAAAGAAATCTAGTTCCCTCCCCAATACATACCTACGGTGTACACACATCTTTCTAGAAAACCAAAATCGTCCTAGATCCCCCTAAATCCCCCTTAAAAAGGGGGACTTTGAGAGCTTTTTGCCCCCCTTTTTAAGGGGGGTTGGGGGGATCAAAAGCCTGTGGCGCAACTCTAGAAGACTTGTGTGTACACCGTAGCCAATACATACGGGGAGGGTTAGGGTGGGGTAATTAATCAGCTAGCTATTTCAGACTTGTGTGTGTACACCGTAGCTAGCACCCTGGGAGGCTTTTTATTAGTCTGATATCAAGGTAGACGCTATGAAAATGCACAGAGAGAGCGCAGTGCCAACATACCTTGGTGAAATAGCAAAACATACACAAAGCCTGCAATAAATCAATACGGTTCTGTTAAGGTTTTTTGATGAAAATTCTAGATCCAAAGACGCGATAAATCGCCGTCTCTACAAGGATCAATCTTTCGTCTTGACGGCGTATCGCGTCTCTTGCCTTAACCGAACCGTATTGTGCAATAAATGCTGTGGCAAATCGAGATAAGGCAGCTGTTTGAGTCATTGATTATATAAAAAGATACTTGTTTGTGGTTGCAGAGTTAACTTTAATAATTGACATTTACCATTACTTACAAAGCTTACTTCTTAGAGTTTTTATGATGGTTTACTAACGATTAGTAACATATATTAAGTCTATCAAATTGCCGTATTTTATTTTTACAAATATCATTAGAAATGTATTGTTATGATGGAAAGATGTTTAACAACAGCAACAACTCCCAAGCTAACCAAGGTAGTGTTCTTTACAGACATGGCGACGTTCTGATCAGAGGTATTGCGACTTTACCTGTGGCTGCTCAAAGGCGTGTAGGTGCTACTCTTGCTCATGGTGAAATCACAGGACACAGCCATCGCATTCAGCAATCCAATGCTGTTCAGTTGTGGGTACATGGTAGTGACCTTTTTCTTGAGGTTAAAGAACCAAGTGCCACTTTAGTTCATGAAGAACATCGGTCGATTGAGTTACCCCAAGGGCTTTACCGTGTCTGGAGACAACGTGAATATCGCCCTGATGCTTATGTAGAGGTGATGGACTAATGCTCAAGATGATGTCGCAGGGACGTGTGCCGAATAGACAAGTTTTGCAGCGCCCAAAGGAAAGCCACGAGCCTGTATCGGCTGAACATGCTCGAAAACTCATCCTTGAACATCGCGCCTGGGATGGGATGCGCGTTTTGGGGCATCTGGATTTAAGCGGTGCGTTGGATCTTTACAATCTACCTGAAAATTTAACCTGTGAAAGTATTGATATTAGCGACTGTGTAAACCTCACTACCCTTCCCAAAGGACTGCATATCACTTATTGGATTGAGTTGGCCGGAAGTGGGATTACCAGTCTATCTGCGGGGCATGGTTTTATTTTGCGTTGGCGAGGCGTGCAGGTAAACGATCGCATTGCCTTTGAATCCCAGTCCCTAACCGGACAGGATATCCTCAATATAGAGAATGTTGAGTTGCGTCGCGTACTGATTGAACGTCTGGGATACGAGACATTTTTGCAGCAAGTGGGAGGATTAATCCGCGATCGCGATCGCGATGCTGGTGGAGAACGTCAACTAGTCTACATTCCTTTTGAAGATGACGAACCGCTTATGGTATTGAAAGTCACTTGTCCATCCACAGGACATATTCATATCCTGCGCGTTCCCCCTCACATGCGGAGTTGCCATCAAGCAGCAGCCTGGATTGCAGGCTTTAATAATCCAGATGATTATCATCCTGCGATCGAGGCGTAAAGTTTTAAGTAAGAGGTACAATCTTATTTAAAAAAGAAGCATCTAATGTCAAACGAACAAAACAAAGCTATTGTTCTCCAGTTTTATAAGGCTTTTGACAATCGAAATATTGATCAAGCATTAGCACTTCTCGCGCCCAATTTTGTTGCTCAC
Organism: Nostoc edaphicum CCNP1411; assembly: GCF_014023275.1. Taxonomy (NCBI): domain Bacteria; kingdom Bacillati; phylum Cyanobacteriota; class Cyanophyceae; order Nostocales; family Nostocaceae; genus Nostoc; species Nostoc edaphicum. The sequence continues at coordinate 6,256,218 of NZ_CP054698.1, read as the reverse complement.
ATAGCTGGCGTATCTGAACCTCTTAATAGCGATAGTTTCAAAAAGTTTGGCATGGCATTTTACTTAGCCTTTACCAATAGTCAACATACATTTGACGAAGTAATTGTTGAAGGTGATAAAGTCGTCACTTGCGGAACGTTTACAGCGACACATCTTGGTGAATTCCAAAATCTTCCTGCAACAGGTAGGCAAATCAAGTTATCAATTATGCACATTGATCGCATTAACGACGGCAAAATCATCGAACATTGGGGACAAGGCGATGCGCTAGGATTAATGCAACAGTTGGGAGTTATATTTCTACCCGGCCCCACACTTTTACCGCATATTCTTAAAAGCCTTTTATCCAAGACATTTAAGAAGCCTAATATACAGGCATAGAAGCTAACATAAGTTTTGTTTGTGATGCCGTATTTTTCAGTAATAGGGAAAGAAGATAGTGGGCAATCTTCTATAAGTTTACAAATTAAGAATATTTACCACAGCATGAAAGTTTGTTCCGAGCATATATTGGCTACTATTGGGCAGATTTTCCAAAGTTAACAAGACTGTTTTCAATCCTTGATAATCGCTTTTTTGAGGTTGAATTATAATTGGTATTTCACTCGCCCCAGCCGTGATTGTCACAAAGTTAGCAATTGATTGATAATGCACTCCATCCTCGGCTGTTCCGTGAATCCTGTATTTTACTATTAAGTCTTGAGTTGTATTACCAGTACGAGTAATGACAAACTCCCCTATTTCTCCAAATTGTGACGCATACATTTTTGTAGCTGTAATGTTCACAATCGTGGGATAGCTGGATATAAAACTAAAATTAGTTAACAGTTGGTTTTCAATATAAAAATCGTCAAAAGATATATTACTGATACTTTGTTGTGAATCATTAGCTGAAAAAGTTGCATATATACTGCCCATATCATCCACGACTAGGTTATCAAGATAGATATTTATAAGATTAATCAAGTATTCCTTACTTCCTACTTCGGACTCCAACAGTTTCTTGGAGATTATTTTCCTCAGTTGAGTAATAGTAACTGTAGCGCTCAGTCTGAGGAATAGCTCCGTTTACTACCTGTCCCAAGACATTTTGCCCAGATTTTTCTAAAAGCTCTTTAGCAACACTAGCACTAATAGAATCAACGACCCCTGGACGAACAACAAATAAAACACCATCAGCCATTTGACCTAGAGTAGCTGCATCAGCAGCAACGTTTAATGATGGAGAATCAATAATTACAAAGTCGTAATAAACAGACAAAGTTTGAATTAATGCAGCCATTTTTTTCGAGTCGAGAAGAGAACCTGGATTAGGAGGTGTAACTCCAGAAGTGAGGACATATAAATTATCCATTACTTGTTTGATAGCTGTCCTAATTTCACCTTGTCCAACAATTAAATTGCTTAGACCTTGATTATTAATTAGTTCCCAGATTTTATGTTGAACAGGACGACGCATATCTGCATCTATCAGTAAAACTTTCCGCTCCATCTGAGCCATTGTTATAGCTAAATTAGCCGCCACTGTTGATTTGCCTTCTCTGGGTACAGAACTTGTGATAACTATAACTTTTAGCTCTTTGTCAGCACTCGTAAACCTCAGATTTGCCCGCAACATTCGGTAGGCTTCATTGATTTGCGATCGCGGCATATCTCGAACTACAAGCCTTTTGCTATATAACTCCAATTCTTCATTGCCACGAAGAGATTTTTTCGACTTGCTGAAGTCAGGAATAATGCCTAATAAAGTAAATTTTAGCAACTCTTTTGCTTGGTCAACATTCTTAATTGATTTATCTATTTTCTCCAAAAAGTAGACAGCCGATAAAGCTGTCAAACCAGCCAATAAGCATGTAGCCAAATATAAAAACATTGGAGATGAAATTGATTCTTCCGGTACTTCAGCTTCGGATATCATGCTGGCATTACCTAAGCTTTGATTTTCTGCTATTCGGCTTTCTTGCAGCTTTTGTAGTAACAGTGAATAAGTAGATTGTGCGGCTTGTACTTTACGTTCAAACTGGCGCTGTTGTTGTTCCAATCTCGGTAGATTGTTCAAACGTTGTTTATAAGCAGTTTGTAACCCAGATAAAGTAGTAATTTGGCTTGCTAAACCCAGACGATTTGACTCTAATTCTACAAGTCTTGCAGAAAGCTGCTGTTGTAATTCTCCTAATTGAAAGTTATTATTTAGCTGTGATGAATTTGCCCCTTTAACGTTTTTTATCCGTTGTTGTAGTAGCCCATTTAACGACTGTAATTTATATACCAAATCGATAATTTGCGGATGGTTTTCCTGCAAAACAGTCCGCCTAGCTGCCAGTTGTGATTCTAACTGTTGAACTTCTCTAAGAATATCTTGTACTCCTGACGTTTGGCTAAGGGAAGTCATAACTATTGCTTGCTGGGAGTTCATACCCAATTGTTTACGGATTCCTTGAGTTTGTGCTTCAGCATCGGCAAATCTAGATTGAGATTCATTAATTTGCTGTTGTAATGCTGTAATAACTTCCAGTGCTTTAGTCGCTTCTTCTTGCAGAGAAACAATTTTGTACTTTTCTTTAAACTCTGCTAGTTCTGCTTCTGCTTGTCGAACAACTAATTCTGCATTTGGTAGTTGCTTTTCTATAAACTTGCGAGCAGTTGTAGCTTGAGTTCTATGAGATGATATATTGTATTCTAAATAGACATCTATTAAAGTATTAACAACTTGCGCGGCTAGTTGTGGGTTTGTATCTTTATAGGAAATACTTAAGATATCAGAGCCATTAATTTCCTTCACTGTGAGCATTTGCAGAAATTGCTTGGTTTTTAAATGTATATTTTTCTTGTCTTTTAAATTAAGTCTATTTATGGTAGTTTTGACAACTGGTACAGAACGGATAACTTCTGCTTCTGTATTCAGAGGATTACTTTTATTATCAACTAATGGCTCTAGTTTGCTCATTTCTGTTCCTACTCCTGTTAATGAAGAAGTAGTATTTGTCCTTTGAAATTTCAGTTTTCCTTCTGCTAAATAATAAGGTTTTTTGAATAATGTAGCTACCTGTAAAATTATGAATATGCAAACGAAAACACCTAAAGCATTAATCCAACGGCGTTTCAGGATTTGCGAATATTTATCAAATGTTCCAGAAGATTCTTGTAGTGTCATAAAATAATTATTTTTTTTGATTATTGTTAAAATCATCAAATCACTCAGTAATACCTGTAAATGAAATTCCAATTAAGTCGTAAGATAGACTTTTTCAGTAACCGTAAACACCGATTGAGTTTTATAATGAACTGCTTTAATTTGAACAATTACTCTTTCTAAATCTTCACGTTTAAGATTAGAACCAGAAGGTAAGCAAAGACCATAAGCAAATAAATCTTCTGCTACTGCACCGCCAAAACATTCACACTCAGCAAAAATTGGCTGGAGGTGTAAAGGTTTCCAGACGGGACGAGATTCAATTTGCTGTTCAATAAGTGCTAGGCGGACTTGTTCTCGATTTGCACCAAAAGCTTCAGGATCTATTGTTAAGCAGGTTAGCCAACGAGTAGCGCGTCCATAATTAGCTTCCGGCATAAATTCTATTCCTGGCAGATTTTTCAAAGCATGGTAGTAAATTTCAAAGTTACGTCGTCTCGCTGCCACTCGCTCACTTAAAACACACAACTGACCGCGACCAATACCAGCTAAAATATTACTTAAACGATAGTTGTAACCAATCTCTGAATGTTGGTAATGAGGAGCGCGATCGCGTGCTTGAGTCGCTAAAAAATTTGCTCTGTTTACTAACTCTAAATCGTCACAAACTAACATCCCACCACCAGAGGTAGTAATAATTTTATTGCCATTGAAAGAGTAAATCCCAATGTGTCCAAAAGTTCCTAAATAACGCCCTTGATAAGTAGCCCCTAAAGCTTCAGCAGCATCTTCAATTAAGGGAATATTATATTGATTACAAGCTTTGAGAATTGGGTCAATATCTGCACTTTGACCATATAAATGTACAAGCACAACAGCTTTAGGTAATTTGCCTTTTTTGGCGCGGTGCTTTAGCGCTTCCGCTAACAATTCAGGGTTCATGTTCCAAGAAGTGCGATCGCTATCAATAAAAACTGGTTTTGCACCTAAGTATGTAATCGGATTAGCACTAGCAATAAACGTTAAAGTAGAGCAAAAAACTTCATCCCCAGGTTCAACACCAACTAACCGCAAAGCTAAATGCAGAGCCGCTGTACCAGAACTAACAGCCACAGCATGGCTAGCACCAGTTAATTGACAAAATTCTTGCTCGAAAGCATCAACATGGGGGCCAACGGGCGCAATCCAGTTAGTTTCAAAAGCTTCTTTGACGAACTCTAGTTCGCGATCGCCTATATGAGGTGTTGAAAGTAGAATCGGTTTATTCATTCCTATTCCCTAAATATGTTTGCCAGTTTTTAAATGCAAATTTTACGTAAGTCTTGGTATTTTCCCCTCAATTAAGAGAACGATAAGCAGGGAAAAAGTTGGACTCAAGTAAAGTTTCTGGCTCAGTTTTTAAAGACTTTGCTCGTAATTTAACTAAAGAAATATATTTTTCTTCGTCTGTAATTAGGCGTAATGTTAAGAAGGAATGTTTTTGTTTAGAAAAACCCGCTTTAAATTTGTAGAGACTATCTTTAGCTGCACCAACACCACCGCCCAAATGCAAAAATTTATTTCCACGTTCTTTAGCCCAAAATCGAACGTAATCAAACATTAATTTACTAGGAGCTTGTTTTAGGAACTCGTTTTTTGTTCCTCCGAGGTGATATTGAACTATTTCACAGCATTCAGTAAATATTCCAGCACAAGCAACTTTATTATTTAACTCTAAAATACACAAGTGGATATTTTCATTCATATTTGCTAGAGAAGCAAAATATTTATAATCAAAATAAAAATATTTTTTGGCTTCTACACGCTGCATTGTTTGAGTGTATACATCAATAAAAATATCTATATAATCCTGAAAATTAACCATTCTTGTTGTAAATCCATCACGTTTACACCGATTGATATAAGTGCGGTGTTCCGGTCGCGTTTGTTGCCATATTTCTGTTGCTGAAAGACTTAAGTCGATAGATATAGTTTCTCCTGATACTTGAAAAATTTGAGAGGCTAAAACTTCATTCAAATTTTGATTAAGTATTGGATGCAGGCGTAAGAATGCTGAACACACGCTCTTGGATAAGAATACAGATTTTAGATTTTCAAGTGCCAAGTTTAAAAAATCGGGTGTATTAGCCGCCGCTTCACTTAACAGAAATCCAGGATAACCATAAGGTGAGACAACATCAAATACTTCTGGAATTGTGAACTCGCCGTTAAACAAATCATCACAGCAGCGCAGCAAATAAGGTAAAAAAAATATTTTTTCACCATCAGCTATCAAAATTGCCTCTGGTATTGTTTGAGTTCTTTGGGATTCTAGATAGACATATTCAGGCAAATGATAAACATCATAACTGAGCTTTTCTAGTATTTCTAACCACAAAGGGTTAGCTAAATCAATTACTTGAATATTCATCTTTAAAATTAATTACGAATTATTCTTTAAGCTAGCCTTTGAATTCCTCCGATGTAACGTGACCTTCCTGGGTGACGCTTTCTCGTTGCATTACTTGCCATATAGTCATGAACAAAATTTTCAGGTCAAGCCACAGACTCCAGTTATCGATATACCAAACATCCAACTGAAATTTTTTATTCCAAACTTGATCTAATGTGCGGCGACCATTAACTTGCGCCCAGCCAGTAATACCCGGCTTTACTTCATGGCGACGTGCTTGTTGAGGGGTATAGCGGTCAAGATACTTTACTAATAACGGGCGGGGGCCAACAAAACTCATGTCTCCTTTTAAGACATTCCAAAGTTGAGGTAATTCATCAAGACTAGTTTGACGCAGCAATTTACCAAAGGCTGTGAGGCGTTTTTCATCAGGAAGAAGATTGCCTTCAGTATCGCATTCATTGGTCATGGTACGGAATTTGTAAAAGTTAAAAATCCGAGCATTTTGACCAGGGCGGGGCTGGGTGAAAATCACTGGCTGACCCATGCAAAAATAAATAGCGATCGCTACACCCATGAGTAAAGGAAAAAGAAAAATTAAAGCGATCGCTGCCATAACTCTATCTAATATAGACTTGATTAATCTGCTATGGCTTTTTAAGTTAATGCCCTGAAAAATTTTAAAATTCATAAATACACTGTCTCTGTTATTTCTCTTATATATGTGAGATTTTTTTTCAAAATCTCTACTTATGAGATATTGAATCAATTCCTAATTCTTGATAGTACTTATTCAGTCGAGCAAAAACTAATTCCTCATCATATTTAATTTCGACTTGCTCACGACTAGCTTGACCATAAGCTTGTCGCAATTCATAGTTAGATAATAGTATTCCTAAAGCCTCAGCTAACTTTTGACTATTTTGAGGTGGCACAATTAAACCTGTTTTCCCGTGAATTACAGCTTCTCGACAACCCCGAATATCTGTAGTAACAACTGGTAAACTCATTGACATTGCTTCCACGATAGATCGGGGTAATCCTTCATGACTGAATGTAGGCAACACAAAGATATCTAACAGCCCTAAAAGTTCTGGTATATCTTGACGTTTACCTGTGAGAGTAATATGTTGATCAATTCCGAAAGAGTGAATTCTTTTTATTACTTCTGTCTGAAAAGGTTCAGGGTCAGTATCGAGTTGAGAGCCAATTAGCAGAACCTGCAAATTAGGAAAATTAGGGAGTAGTTTGGCTGTGGCTTCAATTAAATATTCACTCCCTTTTTTACGGGTTATACGTCCAATTGTGCCAATAATTAAGTTTCTACTATCAGGGATACCCAAGGATTTACGTAATTGATTTTGATGAGTCAAATTGAGGCAATCGCGCTTAAAACGATCAATGTCTACACCGTTACCCAAATAACACACTTTTTCCGGCGGACAAAGACCTAATTTTTTAGCTGTGGCAATATCTTCATGATTTTGAGTAAGGATCAAATCAGTTATGAAAGCAGCAAATTTTTCGACAATAAAATAAAATCGATATTCACTAAGTGAGGACTGATCGTGAAATGGAAAACCGTGAGCAGTGTAGACAATTCGTTTAGCACCAGCTAGTTTGGCTGCAATACGACCCAATACAGCAGCAATTGGAGTATGTACGTGAACAAGGTCGTACTGATTTTTTTGAATTAATCGCGTCAGTTGATAAATACTTCTCAAATTCAATAGAGGAGATATCCGACGATCAATTTGAATTGGATGGACTATGTATCCTTGTTGTTGTAATTGTTCAACTTCTAAACCTGGAGAGCAAGCTATTTCAACTGATAGATTATGAGACAATAAATAATCAATCTGAGGTCTTAAAAGAATCTGGGCGGTGTCTCCAATTGCACAAATATGTAGTATTTTCATTATTCCCAAATTCCCACTTTTACCCAAGAAGTTTGGGTTAATTGAGTCCTAGCATTCTGATAATAAGAACAATACCAATCTACAAAACGTCCAATTCCTACCTCAATAGGCGTGCTAGGTTTAAAACCTACATCATTAACTAAATCATCAACATCTGCATAAGTAACGGGGACATCACCAGGTTGTAAAGGGAGCAAATTCTTTTGTGCTTTCATTCCCAAACAATCTTCTAGCACTTCTATAAAGTGCATTAATTCAACTGGTTGATTATTACCTATGTTGTAAATTTTATAAGCAGCCTTACTCGTTCCTGGGTCGGGTGCATCTCCTGACCAGGCGATATTTGGCTCAGGAATTTTATCCATCACCCGGATAATACCTTCTACAATGTCGTCAATATATGTAAAATCTCGGCACATTCTACCGTAATTAAACACATCAATCGGATGCTTTGCCAAAATTGCTTTAGTAAACAAAAACAGCGCCATATCTGGACGACCCCACGGCCCATAGACAGTGAAAAAGCGGAGTCCAGTTGTTGCTAAACCATATAAATGGCTATAACTATGAGCCATTAACTCGTTAGCTTTTTTTGTAGCAGCATATAAGCTAACTGGATGATCTACATTGTCGTGAATAGAAAAGGGTGTTTTAGTATTAGCACCGTATACAGAACTAGAAGAGGCAAATACTAAGTGTTGAACGCCTGAATGGCGACAACCTTCGAGGATATTAATAAAGCCTACTAAGTTGCTATCTACATACGCATGAGGGTTCTTGATGGAGTATCGGACACCGGCTTGTGCTGCTAAATTGACCACCACATCAAAGCGTTGTTCGGCGAAAAGTTGAGCTATAGCTACCGAGTCTGCCAAATCCAGTCTATAAAAACTAAAATTTGGGTTTTCTTCTAGTTGAGCTAAACGGTCTTTTTTAAGTAGGACATCGTAGTAATCATTTAGGTTATCTAGACCAACAACCTCATCACCTCTGGTTAATAAACGTTGGCTGAGATGAAAACCAATAAAACCAGCAGCGCCAGTGACTAAAACCTTGACCATGATGTTTTCCCTAAGTAGCTAGGCGTAAATAAATTAAAGTTTGTAGTGAGTTAGCGCGGTCTTGGGGGTTTCCCCCATGAGCGACTAACGAACCCGAAGGGTAAGGACTTTAGTCCTGATAATCCTGAAGAAGTGATAAATCGCTCACTACGATGTCTACCTACTTATAAGCTCCAGTAATGAATATGAAGTGGTAGTGTAGTCTGACTAAAAATAGACTTGATATCCATTAGCACTCCACCTGGACGCAAACAGTTGAAAAGTTGTTCGCAAGGCATATCTAAGTAAGCCTGATGGCTGACTGCAAATATTACCCCATCTAAATCACATAAGTTATGCCAATCTACTAAATCAATCCCATATTCTTGGTATGCTTCATCAGGATCTACCAGAGGATCGTGTAAGAGTGGTTCAATACCGAATTGCTGCAATTCTGCCACCATATCTGGTATGCGACTATTGCGGATGTCGGGTACATTTTCTTTAAAGGTAAGACCAAGAATTCCTACCCGTGCTTCTTTAATCGACAGGTTAGCTTCAACTAAGAGTTTGATAAAACGCTGACCGAGGTAAGTACCCATACTGTCGTTAATCCGACGACCGGCTAGGATGACTTCGGGATGATACCCCAGTTCTTCTGCCTTGGTAGTTAGATAGTAGGGGTCAACCCCAATGCAGTGACCACCAACAAGTCCTGGGGTGAATGGCAAAAAGTTCCATTTGGTGTTTGCAGCTGCTAAAACATCATGGGTGCGGATACCGATGCGATCGCATATTAACGCCAGTTCGTTCATCAAAGCAATATTCAAGTCTCGCTGAGTATTCTCAATGACTTTGGCAGCCTCAGCGACTTTAATTGAAGAGGTGCGATAGACACCGGCATCAATAATGGCTGTATAGACATTTGCAACTCGTTCCAAAGTTTCGGCATCTTCCCCAGCTACCACTTTGACAATCTTTTCCAGAGTATGAGCTTTGTCACCGGGATTAATCCGTTCTGGAGAATAGCCCAGCTTGAAATCAACACCCATTTGTAAGCCTGATACTTTGGCCAAAGTTGCTCCGCAGATATCCTCTGTAACCCCAGGATAGACCGTCGATTCGTACACTACGATCGCACCAGGTTGTAGCACTTTTGCAACGAGTTCAGAGGCTTTAATCAGCAAGCTGAGGTCAGGATTATGGTTGCGGTCAACTGGGGTAGGTACGGCAATCACAAAAAAGTTTGTATCTACCAAGTCATAGATGTCTGAAGTGATGATGAGACTAGAATTTATTAACTCATCGGTAGAGATTTGACCCGTGCGATCGCAGCCTTGTTTTAAATTTTTAACTTTCTCTAAATTGATATCAAATCCAATAGTGTAGGGAAACTTTTTGGCAAACGCTAGGGCAACAGGTAGTCCAACGTAGCCAAGACCAATAACAGCAATGCGGTTGCTCATGTCTTAACGGGAGTATATTTTAAATATACGAAGTTTGACAATTGTCATTTATCAAAATGACAATTATTTGATAATTCAGATAAGTCTGGTTTGTTAACTTTGAAATTTGAGGATAGTTAATACAGTAATCCTCTTCTGCTTCAATTTTGTAGCACTTTTTTATTTGAGTAATGCCAATTTGGCGCAGCTTCTATAAATAAAAAGACATAACCGCATCTATTTAATTGTCCACCTGTAGTTCAAATCTCGTTTCCAGCCTCTGGCTGGAAATGCTACTCCTGGTGGCTCCGCCTCCCTTACTGGCGGCAGAGCCTTTAGGATGGCATTCCCAGTCGGAGACTGGGAACGAGATAACGAGGTAAGAGATGACTCTAAAAGCTTCTTTTAGACTGGCTTTTACCTTAAGTTGACACTAATGGCGAGACGCCTATCCCACAAGATTGGGTAATTTATTTCTTGGAAGTCCCTTACTTTGATGCTAATCTTGGCAAGCGGAACCAAAATCTAGAACCACCTTCAGGACGAGGTAAATAACCAATTATACCTCCCCAGCGTTCGAGTGTGATTCTACAAAAATAAAGACCTAAACCTGCTCTCCCTGATTTATCTTTACCTTGGGAGAACTTTTGAAATAAATTTTTTACCATTTCTGGTGGTACACCTAAACCCTGATCATCTACAGTAACTAAAACATATTCCCCATCTAATTCTAGACCAATAGTCACAGTAGAACCTGTTACGCTGTAACGATAAGCATTTTCTACTAGATTAGAAATCACTCTATCTAAACGAGATTGATCTCCAATAACTGTCCAGTCTATTGTCTTATCAATATTGGTGAAAAACTGTAATTGTATATGATTAAGAGCAAAACTAGGCTTTAAAAACTCAATTACCTCTTGGATAGAATTTAGTATATTGGGTGCTTCTTGAATAGCAATAGGAGAATTTTCTGGTAATAGTACTTCATTGGAAAAAGCGTCTAAAGTATCCTTAATTAGCATCTCTTGCTTGAGACATTGTTTGATACCAGTTTCTAAATACTCTTTTCCTTTAGGTGTTAAATTCTCAAATTCCAGGAGTGAAAAACAGCAATTTATAGCACTTAGCTCCACTGCTATATCATGTATAAGACAATGGATTAAAACATCTTTTTTTTGATTATCCTTGAGCAATTGCTGATAAATTAACTTATATTCTCTAGCTTTTTGTAGAATATACTGCTGTTCTTTATAAGAATCTTCTAAAGCCTCAATCAATAAAAATTTTCTCTTATCGACAAAAATTGCATAAGCTTTAAAATGATATTCTTGCCCAGTGGCATCTATTTCAGTCCATAAACCTGAACTCAGTTTTTTAACATTATTATTATTGTTAATCCAAAATTCTTCAGCATCAATTAAAAAATTCTTTAAAAAAGAAAACTCTTCCTGCGGTATTGATATATTTATCCCTGATGCTAATTCTTTACAAGGAAATTGATTGTACCAATCAGGTAAATTACCAATTATTTTAAATAACCCTTCATTAATTTGCTCTAACGCTAGAATATCTAAAGCAGTGAGCATATCATTTGTGATAGATGTATTCATTGGTTAAATCTGCTACGCTCAATTAATTTTGATTCTAGGTTACTAATTTAAATTTCTATTTAATTTTTCCTGTAATAGTCTGAAATCATTAGCTTTTTGTTGAATAGGAAAAAGGTAATTTCTATCACAGCTGCTATCTAACATCAATACCCAATCTACTTCCTTCGTTGGTAATATATGAACATCTATACAACTGCCATGCTCTGTTTGGACAAATGGTATAAATAGGGAGGCATTATTTAGAGGTAGTAGACCTTCCAGAAAAATAACTTGCTCTTTTGCATTTTCTCCTTTACGGAGATTAGTAATTCCATATTCTGCCAACTTCCCACCCCAACTTACAAGACTGCCATCTTTATTAACCAACAGATAGGCAAGAGAAGAATCTGCTACTACAAAATTTAGAATATAGGTAATTACAAAAACAGGAATATCTAGCATTTAGCAATCCAATATTTTTTTAGTAAGAGTTTGAAAGGCTTCTTCTACACCGATACCACTTTTAGCACTTGTTTTAATCACAGTCCAACCCTTTTGTATAACATCATCTATTTCAGCAGGTTCAATTTCCCATTCATCCGTTATATCCCATTTGTTCATGACTAAAATAAAGGGAACTTGCCCAATCGTATCTTCTACTTTTGTTTGTAAATCAAAAGCTTGTTCTAAAGTATTATGCCTTGTACCATCTACGACTAATAGATAACCAGCAGAACCTCGTAAATAAGACATTTGTAATTTTTGAAATTCGTCTTCTCCATAAATATCCCAAAGAATAAGATTTATTTTGTTGTCTTGAATATCTATAGTTTTTTTATCAATTTTTACACCCACTGTAGTATGGTATTTTTCTGAAAAAATACTGTGGACTAACCTCGCTACCAAACTAGTTTTACCTGTAGCAAATGCACCAATCATACAAATTTTTTTCTGGATAATCATAAATTGATCTAACTTTATTTAGAGGTATTAGCTATGAATACCTTAAAAGATACTCTCCGATTAACTTTTTTAGATTCTGTTATTACTTCTGGCTGTAAAGGAATGGTATAACTTACTCCTATGGCTTTAGATTGGTTTATATTAATTCCTTGAGATTTTAAATAAGATAGAATTTTATTAGCACGGGCTTGACTGAGCAGCTTATTTTGCCCTTCTGTTCCAGTGCTACTGGTATGTCCAATTATTTGAATATGTGCATTTTTCCCAAGATACTTAGCAATATCTAAACATTTGCGGATAGATATAAATAAATTAGGTAATTTGTTAGCTTCATCAGGCATCAACTCAGTTGTCCCTTCTGAAAAAAATAATATTTGTTGTTCTATTTGTTTTTTGTATGATTCTAATTGTCTCAGTTCTATTTCCACAAAATTTTTGTCTTGTAATTTGGTGATGCCAGGAATAAAATACCATAATTTGCGTGCTTCTAAAATCCATTTGCGAGGGGCATAACCAGTAATATTAAGAACACCGTTATTATCAACTTGTAGTGATACAGTTTGCGGTGGACTTAACAATTGTTCAACTCTTTTGGTAATGAATTGCGGCTCTAAAGAAAGATAAGGTTGCCACTGGCTATTTACCATTTTGGGATTAATATTTGTTTGTTGTATCAATGTATTGGGATCTACTGCTAAGGGATCGCGCATTCCCGAAATAAAGTATTTTCCAAAACCTTTCTGGGAATTGATTACAACAATTCCTGGTTGAGAGTTGAGTTTTTGGAGATAGGCTTGCCAACGTAGTTGCTCTCTAATTGTAAAAAAGCCCCAAATTCCGCAAGCGATCGCGATCGCACCCAAGAAAGCCCAGGCATAGGTATAATTTTGTTTAGCCGCAGATTTATACTGAACTACCAGACAAGCTTCTAAATAAGGTTTAGTTAGCTGAAATGCTTCTGTCTCCCCTGTAAAATTTTTAATTTCTCTACTGAGCTTCAGGTGAATTTTCTCTATTGCTTCTTGCAAAACTAACCTTAATTCTTGGGGAGGATTTCCCCTAATCATCGCTGCTATTAACGCTTGCGGCCCCTCTTCAATCCAAATCGTGAGTTCTCCAAAGCGTAAACTCTTTATCCCATCTCCTTTTTGAATACTGAACGAATCTTGGACAAAATCTTGAATAGCTGTCAACATAGCAGCTACTAAATCGGGATCTTGAACTGCTACCTGCGTTGTTACTAAATGTTGAAGCAATAATCCAGAGTTTTTATGAATCAGAAATATTTGTTCTACTCGATAAACTAACGTCCTTAACAGCACAATTTCTGCAAATGATTTTCCTGTGCGTTTCGCTTCTAGTCTCCACTTAAAGCTCTGTGGAGATAAGCTATGTTCCAGGGTTTGATTCATCGATTGCATCATTTCCTCAAGAGCCGTGGAAATCGCCTTGCGAGTGGCTGGCCCAATCACTGGAAATAATGCATCTGCAAGCACATTGTGGTCTTGTTTAACAGAAACTTCAATAGCGTCTTCCACAGTTGACACCATTACTTGTCCAAGTTGTTTATCTTGCTTTGACCGCAGGATAACAGCTTCAGGAAGCATCTGGCTAATATCTTCTGGTTGAATTTGAGGGTTTTCTAATCGCTCGTAAAATTTTTTAAGTTTAGTCGGCTCAATATCCAGAAGCAAACTGCGGAGTAGAGTTAGTTCATCGTTGACATTGGAGGTTTGGCTGTTGCTATTCAAAGCTTCAGAGGATGCTTTCGCTATTGGATTTGTCGAATAGTCACTCATTACCAAAATCTCCCAATTCACAATTGATCTGAAGTAGCATTTTGTTGCAAACAGGAGAGACACGTTGATGGGTCAACAATCAACATTTTTGCCTTTAAACTTTTAGCTTAAGATTTGTTCTCTGCATTCAAGCGGATAGCTAACTCTGTAAACATGGCGGCAAGATTGGAGCGATCAGTTTTGTCCCTACGAAGTTCTTGAGCTTCCCGTTCTAATAAAGCTAGGATTTCCTGAGATTTTTGCTGGATATCATCTTGTAAGCTTTTAGATTGGTTGAGAATCTGCTCACGCAACTCGCGTTGACTATTAGTAGTTTGTTGATCAAATTGAGTAATCTTGTTTTCCAAAGATGTAATTATATTTTTACTTTCTTCAGCAACAGCTTTCACCTGACCATCACGTTCTCCTTGCTCATTTTTTAGCCGTTCTGTTAAAGAATCCACTTCTTGTTTGATATAATTTTCTAAGGCATCTAGACGTTTTCTTGTTTCATCTCGGACATTGCCCAATTCTTTAATTAGACGTTCTTCTAAGCGGACAAATCTTTTTTCAGTATCTCGCGTTTGATGACCAAAAAGAATTTCTCTAACTTTATCTAAGTTGCTATTTTCGCTAATATAATTACTGCTCAAATGCTGCTTATTTATTTCTGAATTAGATCCCCATTTTTCTACTTCCAAGGAATTATTATGGCTGTACTCTTCCGGCGGGTTCATATTTTGAATTCCTGCTAAAACTAAAAGTTGGTTGGGCTGTTAGTCGTGATACCATATCCAGAGCCTAGATACTAGTGGATATTAAAGTATCATTAAATACAAAAATATTGTATCTACTTAGATAAGTAATAAAACATCTAAATTTCAGTGATTAGAACCATAAGTAGTGGTTTTTATCAGTATTCTATTTTAGATGAAAAAGCGAACTGACATATACAATGCTGAAACTAGTAGTTTGTCAATAAATCATTGATGGATAAATTTCCTGTAGAGACGGCGATTTATCGCGTCTCTCTAACCGTCAAAATGAATTTGACAGACCACTAGCACGGCGGAAATAAACCACCCATTCCCAATCAACAAAACCCTTACGCTGTCTTCATTTTTAATTTTTAATTTTTAATTCCGCCTTGCGGTACTAGTAGTACCTGCTACGCAGCGAAAAAGCCACTTATACTTAGGTGGCTTTTTGATCAATCTTAATTTCAAGATGCTTATTGAGAAGAGAGTTTCTCTATTTCCTCACCCAACTGTCGCCGGACTGATTCCAGCAGATTGGTATCCCGCGTCCAGTTTTTCCAGTCCATACCGGCACGCCGAGCTAATTTAAGCCCCCACTTGTGGCGATTGCTATTTTTGAGGATTTCGAGATATTCGTAATCTTCTACCCCTTCCCTGAGCCACTTGAGTCTCATGGAAGGGACAACTCCTGTCAAACCTACCTGTTTACCAGGATAAAACAACATTCCTTCACCAGGATAATAGTCTTTCTCTTGGGAATAAGTTTGAATGTCGTTCCACGGATCTTTTGTCCATAGGTCAACTCGCCAGTATAAAATTCCTGTTAGTCCCAGGCTTTGGCTAATGAAGCCTGGGTGAATTCTGTAGTTTATCGGTTCAAAATCTATCTGCCATTTAGGCGAGTAGCCATCCTGTACCAAAGCGTTGTAAGACCAAACTTTGTCTCCTTTTTGCAGAACCTCAGATATTTGTTTTGGAGCTTCATCATAAGATTCTGGCAATACTACCCAGATGTCTACAGCAGAACGTCCAGTTCCAGAACCATCATCATAAAGCGCTGGTGTAGGAGTCATGGCTAAGGCTGTTGCGATTCCAGCTTGGTGAAAATTTCGCGCCCATTGCTTTACTGGTTTAATCAGATTTGGACAATTATCAATTTCATCAGCATATCTAGTATAGAGAAATAGACTAGATTCATGTTTAGCAGCAGTAGTTTTTATTTTCTTAAGAGAAGGGGCTGGAGACATTTTGCAAGTACTAACATTAGCCCCGCTCCAAAAAGGAAGACTTCGAGAACGGAGTCCCCATTGCTCCATTAATTCTGGTTCATCTGCTGGATCAAAATGCGCGTCAGGCATTAACTTATGTTTGAGAAGTTCTACCATGTCGCTTTTATCTTTATGTTCATAAAAGGTGAACTCAGAATTAAGCGAAGGTTTTATCGGCAACTCAAAATTCCAAACTTTTAGGTGGATTTTACCTGTAACGTTTCCTTGGTCACTGCTAACAGTATAAGTGCCATTATATTCACCAGCTTGAGTGTCGCGGGGTACAAATATATCTACCCAAATTGGTTGGTTATTCCTAGCTTTAAGATTAAATGGAACTGCATCTAATTCAGCATCTTTAATATCTGCTTGGTTTTCAGGATTCAGAAATGGAATTAGCCCATCTGCATACCATCCAGTACCTAAAGGGGGATTGCTACTGCCTTTTTTGTTAGGGCTGGAATGAGTAACTTTAACGTAATGTTCTCGGTAGAGCGTAATATTATTATTGGGAATTACTTGATTGTTTGGGCCAGATAAGTTTGAGACTGAAACATTAACGTTTGTCAGTCCACTATTTGGTGCGCGGATTCCGATTTGAAAGGGTTCATATTCCCCACGGGCAGCATATAAATCAATGCGGGTTTTAGTTTTTGGTAGGTCTTCTCGTTTTATCCTTTCTAAATTTGAAGTTACCCAGACAAAGGGATGATTAGTTAAGGATGAGTTGTTTGCTAATAGCCCGATGCTTGAACAAGCAAATAAAGTAAATACTGTTCCTAGCATCAGGATGATAAGTTTCAATCGGTTAAGAAATCTTGTTTTTTTGTTAAATAGAGACATTTAAATTTCTCCTTACTCTTGTCATTTTTTAATACAAAATTTTCATGAGAAGACGCGATAAATCGCCGTCTCTACAAGGATCAATCTTTCGTCTTGACGGCGATTTATCGCGTCTCCTGTTTAACCGAACTGTATTGTGACAGCCCCTACCAATTAGCTTTAATTACGCCGACTTACTTAACCCGGATTTCTCACCACACCTCTTAAAGCCTGCGCTTGTGCAGGGGAGAAGTAATAAGTAATGAGCAATGAGTAAAATTTCTTACTTCTTACTTCTTACTTCTTACTTCTTACTTCTTACTTCTTACTTCTTACTCATTACTCATTACTTCTCCTCTACTCCATCAAACGCCTTAAGCTTGTGAGAAATGCGGGTTAATGGTTTTCTTCTAACCACGCCTGAAACATCAACACATCCCACAAATAATTTTGCCAGTCTTGCTCAGATGAAAGATGTTCTGCCCATTTTTGGCGAATCGGCTGCGGATTCAAAAATCCTTGTTGCTGTAGCCGATTTTCATCTAGTAGGTTTTCAGCCCAGTCTCGTAAAGGAACGCGCAACCAACTATCAATCGGCATCCCAAACCCCATTTTGGGGCGCTCAATCAAGTTTTGAGGTACATATTTATACAAAATCTGACGCAATAGCCATTTACCCTGACCATTACGGATTTTCAGAGACAATGGTATGCGCCAAGCTAATTCCACTACGCGGTGATCTAAAAATGGTATTCGACTTTCTAAACTCACCGCCATGCTGGCTCGATCAACCTTGACTAGGATATCGTCTGGGAGATAATTCACTGTGTCTAGGTACATCATCTGGTGAATGAAGTCGGGTAACTGCGATAATTGTTGGCGATCGCAATAGTTCATCAAAGGCTTTAAACTATCTACTACTAATCCTTCTCGCTCCTTCCAATGAGAAATCATTTCTGTGTACAAAGCTTGGGCATCAGAAACCGCCAAAATTCCCGCAATCCAGTGCAATTTATCCCCAGGAGTAGGTTGCTTGAGTTTAGTTGGTAGTAAGTCTTGAAAGTTAGCCAAAGCGCAATTCCAAGTTTGAGGCGATAAGCTAGACAGGGTACATGCAGCAGTCTGGCGCAAGGTTGGAGGTATCCAGCCAATCTTTTGCCAAGTGTTGTTACCCCAAAAATAGCGTGTGTATCCCGCAAAGAGTTCATCGCCACCATCCCCAGAAAGGCTAACTGTTACGTCCTGTTTCGCAAGCTGGGATATTAAGAAAGTCGGAATTTGGGAACTGTCAGCGAAGGGTTCATCATAAAGTGTCGGTAGCTTTGGGATAACAGCGAGTGCATCCTTTGGGGTTACATAAAGTTCTGTATGGTCTGTACCTAAATGCTGTGCTACTGCTTTGGCATAATGTGCTTCATTGTAGCTATCTTCATCAAAACCGATGGTAAATGTTTTCACCGCTTGGTTACTTTGAGCTTGCATTAAGGCTACTACTGTGGAGGAATCAATCCCTCCTGAAAGAAAAGCTCCTAGTGGCACATCTGCAACCATCCGTAGTCCGACCGCATCTTGTAATAACGCCTCCATCTGTGCAACAGCTTCCATTTCCGACCCGGTGAAGGGTTCATGAACACTCAACTCAGCAGCTTTAATTGCAGACCAGTAGGGCACTGGATTGGGATGAGTATCCACGCCGTTCCAAGTGAGGATGGTTCCCGGTGGTAACTTATAGATGCCTTCGTAGATTGAATAGGGTGCAGGAACGTAGTTATTTCGGAGATAAATTGTTAAAGCATCACGGTTGATTTTTGCTTGGAAAGCGGGATGAACTTTCAAAGCTTTTAACTCGGAACCAAATAGAAAGGTTTGGCCCATCCAACCATAATAGAGAGGTTTTTCACCCAAGCGATCGCGCCCTAAATGCAAAATTCGCTCTTGACGATCCCACAAGGCAAAGGCAAACATCCCATTAAAGCGCCCAATTGCCTCATGTAACCCCCACTGACTAAAGCTAGCTAGCATCACCTCAGTATCAGAACGTCCCCTAAAATGATGGTCTAGTGATTCAAGTTGACGCTTTAACTCCAAAAAGTTATAAATTTCGCCATTAAACACAATTACATACCGACCGTTCGCAGATATCATCGGCTGATGTCCTTCAGGCGAAAGGTCTACAATCGCCAGTCGTCGATGCCCCAAAGCCATACCTATCTCTGCATCAACCCAACTCCCGCCATTATCTGGCCCTCGATGTAAGAGTGTGTCTGACATCTGCTGAACTATGTAGCACAGTTCATCAGAGTTGACTTGTCTAGAAATATTCCAAAAACCAGCAATGCCACACATGGAATTTTAGCCTTCCAATTGAGTTTTTTTGTAAGAATTCAGGATCTCTTGGGTGCTGAATTCTTAGAGGTTTGTCACTTTAGGCACTTTTAGATCCCCCCTAACCCTCTATGGTGTACACACACGTTATCGAATCACTACCAGTCCTCGAATTACCCCACCCTAACCCTCCCCTTGCAAAGGGGCTACGGTGTATACACAAGTCCTAAAAACCTAGCTTGATAAGACTTTCCTCGTTCCTAGTCTCTGACTGGGAATGCATTCATTGAGTCTCTGACTCAATGCCAGATTGGAGGCAGAGCCTTAACGAGGAGCATTCCCATGCAGAGCATGGGAACGAGATAAACGAGAGAACAATGAAAAATCAAGTTTTTTTTTGACTTGTGTATACACCGTAGTTGCAAAGGGGAGGGAACTAGATTTCTTTTTCCCCCCTTTCCAAGGGGGGATTAAGGGGGGTAATTACCGTAGCCTTTTTAAGGGGGGAAATGGAATCAAAGTCCCCCAATTTATCGGAGGATTTAAGGGGATCTAAAATTTTTGATACCAACAAGATAACTTTTCAAACATCCTCTGACATTTTTTTGATTTTCATGGTGAATTTCCTACTTTAAATCTTTGCTCTAACTGAATCGCCGCAGTCATAGCAGCCATTAATGAGAACATGATTAGGATGTAGCGTTCTTCTAAAATATTATGGCTAAATAGTCCCCAAAGAAGAATAAAAGCAGCAAAAGCCAAGCCAATATATTTAGTTTCTCCACGGGCATCTTGTATTACTGCATATACTAATACAGGTAAAATCAAAGCGCCTAAAAATCCGTGGTCTGCCATGTAGTATAAATAGATATTGTGTGTAGATATATTCATATTCCAGGTTAAAGTTGAAGCAATTCCATTACCAAAAATTGGATGCTGAGTAAACATCTGCCAAGCTAATTGAGCCACTTCTAAACGCGAATCAGCAGAATCTTCAGAATCAGAAGTTGAAACGTTTTGGAACCATGAAATTCTTTCAAGAGAGTTTTGATTCAAGCTCAAATTTTGTAATAGTTCTTCTGACCATTGTGAGCCTAAACTAATAATTATTGTTCCTACTCCCAACACCCAATAAAGTAATTTATTCAGATGCAGTACACGGGTGATAGTAAAAATAATAACTGTAACTAACCAGCCAAGAATAGCTCCTCTAGAAAATGTCAGCAGCACCCCGATACCGATGATAGATACGAAAGGCAAACGATATATTGGTTGCAATAGACTCACACTAAAAATCATGCCAAGTACCAATGCAGCCCCATCATTATTGGGATTTAGATAAAATCCGGCAGACCGGCCACCAGTGCCTAATGAATTAAATGCAATTGGATTAAAAAACTCATAAATGTTGTTGAAGACAGCCATTAATACTGCAATAAAAATTGCCCATCTAGTCCAGAGATGAATATTATTGTTGTTGGAGAAAATCAGGGACATTATTATGATAAATATCACTGACAAAATTCTTTTCCTTAATTCTTCAACAATAATTTCAGTAGGTATTGAAAATAGTATGAACCATAAAAAAGAAACAGCGAGAAAAACAATACACCAAATAATTACAGGACGTGGGATGTATTTTTTATTTGAAAAAAGCAACGGGGTGGAGGCAATACCAAAAAAGATAATCCAATACAACGGAGGTTGAGATAAAATTCCTGATGTATATAAATAAGAATTAATTTCTGTGAAAAAAGTGAAAATAGCAACTATTGCCAGGGCACATTGATAATAAAATAGTAAATCTATTTTTTTACTTAGAGATGAATTCATGAGATAGACCAAGTAAAGCGGCTTCGGTTTTAAGGGCTAATTGAGCTACTGAGAAATAGTCAATAATTCGCTGTCGAATTTGAGTGCGATCGCACCCATAAATACCAATAGTTTCTATCAGCTTTTTCATAGTATTTTTCAAAGCCTCTGGATTTTTAGGAGGTACTACTACATCTGTATCACCAACAATCCAAGCAGAATCACCTACATCTGTCACCACACAAGGTACGCCGCAAGCCATCGCTTCTCCAATTACATTGGGAAATCCTTCTGTATAGGATGAAGAAACAACAATATCTAGGGCATTGTATATTGCAGGCATATCTGTACATGCTTTTACCCAGATCACTTGATCAGAAATACTTAATTTATTAGCCCGTTCGTACAACTCCTGTGCATATTTTTCTGAGCCACTACCCACACAGACGAAACGGATATCCTGTCTCTCTTCAAAGAGTAATGCTGCTGCTTTAAGAAATGTGGGATGGTCTTTCCTTATATCTAGTCGTCCCACTAAACCGATTAAAATCATGTCTTGATAAATTCCCCATGAGCTTCGTATTTTTATCCGATCTTTTTGATCAGGTTTAAATAATTCGATATCAATACCATTAGGAATTACCGTCATCTTATTAGCAGGAAATCCATGAGCGAGGTAATATGTTCGACCAGCATAAGAATTAACAATAATTAGGTCAGCAAAGCGAGATAAAAGACACTCTAACTGGAAAAGTAAACTCCCTAACCAATCGTAAAAATTAGATTCTACGTTAGATGAGCGTATTCCCCAAATCATGCGGGTTGAGGGGAAAAAAGGCTTCAAGAAGATAGTGATTAAATTCGGTATTCCAATATATCCATGCAATATATCAGGATGTATACCTTGAAGATGCTGAAGAAGATCCCAAAAGAAGCCAAATAAATGCCAGCGCCCTTTTTTATCCAAACAGATTATAGGTATTCCATTATCTTTTAAGTCTTTATCTAAAGATAATAAACTACTAGGGTAAAAGCATAAAACAGTTATATCAAAGTATTGTTTATCAAGAGCTTTTACTAGTGTTACTAATTGTCTTTCTGCTCCTCCATAGTTAAGGTCACGAATGAGGAATACAATCTTTTTTTTCATATTTTTGAAAATAGAAATTAGTTACTAAATCTGAAAAACCTCTCTCTAAATCTCTCTCCTAAAAGGAGAGAGACTTTGAATTTCCCCCTTCCCGCGTTGGGTTAGGGGGTTAGGTTTTTCGTGGGCTTTTCCATACGTGAAAAGTCAGTAATAACTTCAGCTAAGACTTCTTCCCACATTCCCATAATTTTCTCTACGCTGAATCGTTCGATTATTTCTGGCGCACGAACAGCTAAAGATTTCCGTTGTTCTTCATCAGATATCAGTCGTTCCATTGCTGCGGCTAATGCTGACACATCTTCATTTGGAACCAAGATGCCATCTATGCCATCACGAATAATCTCTCGTGGGCCACTGGGACAATCTGTAGAGATGACTGGTAATCCAGATGCCATCGCTTCGCAGAGGGCATTAGGAAAACCTTCAAAGCGGGAAGACATAACAAAAATCTCCGCTTGCTGCAAAAAATCATAGTTATTTTTCACCATTCCAGGGAAATAAACGCGATCGCTCAATCCAAGTTGGTTACGCAAATATTCCAACTCTGGGCGTAGTTTACCGTCTCCCAAAATTGTCAATGTCCATTCTGGATAACGATTATTCAGTTGTGCAAAGGCTTGCAGCAGTAAATCAAAGCCTTTCTCTGGGACAAAGCGTCCCATTGCAACGAGCGATCGCTCTCTTAAAACTTTGTCCGATGATTGTTTTTCTATCGGTGGTAATACAACCATATTAGGGATAATACAGCTATTATTTTGTAGCTCTAATGGGAAACAATCTCTTGCTATTTTAGTTTGAAAAACAATCCGATCTGCAAATGGATAAGTCTGTTGTCGTAGTTGTTTCCAAGCCCCACCTAAATAACTTTTTATTGGATTACTACGTTCAGATATCACCACTGGTATATTCAACCATCGCGTTGTTAATAAAGTGATCGCATTAATTTTAGACATGAAACTAATCACAACATCTGGTTTGCTGTTGATAATTGCATTCCGTAATGTTCCGATGCGGTTCAAATTATTATAGATACCGATAATCGCATTGGGAGATTTGCTAGCGATGCCTAACGGAGTGTACAGAACACGACTATCTAAATCAAATTGGGGTATTTTATTGTCATCAAATGTCAATATAGTAATTTGCCATCCCTTGGCTGCCCAGTAATTTGCCATGATTGACATGACACGTTCCGCACCACCATAAGTCAGTGAATAAATAATTAGTGTTAGTCTCATTTTTGTAAATAAGATATTTTGTAAGTAGTGAATTTGTTTCAATTTGCAGAATAATTTATAAGAACAATTCAGAACTCAGGAGTCAGAATTCAGTATTAATTCTGTACGAGTGGGTGACGAATATCGATTAAAACTGTACAACTCTTAGAGACGCTAACGCCCGAAGTCAAGCGAAAAAAATTAAAATATTCTCGCCTTAAAACTCTATACCCTTATGGGTAGATTATTCTGAATTCTGAA
This sequence comes from Nostoc edaphicum CCNP1411, assembly GCF_014023275.1. Classification (NCBI taxonomy): domain Bacteria; kingdom Bacillati; phylum Cyanobacteriota; class Cyanophyceae; order Nostocales; family Nostocaceae; genus Nostoc; species Nostoc edaphicum. The sequence continues at coordinate 6,232,343 of NZ_CP054698.1, read as the reverse complement.
TTCTGTATTCTGACTCCTGTTTGATTAGTTTTTTATTGGAAAAATAGGTTAAGAAGAAGAATGAAAAAATATAAACACAAGCAGTAGATAAAGCGATACCTGTAACACCAAACCATTGCATAAACACATAATTCAGAAAAATATTGATGGTTAAGTTACAAGCAGATCCCCACATCAATATATGATTTAATTGCATTGCAGAAATTAACCTAACAGCCAAAATTCCTGCGACATAAAAAGGTATTTGTAAGGCAAAGTAATTTTGGATTTGAGCTACTAATTGAGTATCGTTAGCTGTAAACGAACCTCTTTGAAAGAGTATCTGGACTATAGACTCAGAAAATATAAACAAGAATCCTGCTAGTAAAGTAGTCGTGACAAAAATGATTTGCATATATCGCTTAAGTGTGCGATGTGTACCTATCCAATCCTTAGAAGCTACCATTTTGGAAAAATAGGGAATCACAGCAGTACTTAATGCTGTGGTAGCTAAAGATATGGGGAAGGCAATGAGCTTGTTACCGTAACTCAGTGCTGCTACACTACCAGGTGACAGCATTGCTGCCATAGATTGATCTACTAGATTTGTGCTACACATCAAAAAGCCACCTGCAATCATTGGTAAATACTGGCTAACAACCCGACGCAGATGAGTATCAAACCCATACCATTTGGGAAGCCATGAAATGCCTTGTCGGTGTAGTGCTGCTCCTAAAAGAGTTATTTCTACTGCTGCACCGCAGACTAACCCCGCAGCTAAAGCGAAAATACCCCAAGATTTGAGCATTAAGAGCAATAAGACGCTAATAGTTGGAGTGAGAATAGGTGACAAAGCTGCTATAGCAAAACGCTCTCCTGCGTTCAATACAGCGCTCCAGATGATAATAATCCCACTTAAGAGAACAAAAGGTGCGATCGCACAGAGCAAATGAAAAGTCATATCTAACTTTTTGGGACTGAACCCAGCAGCAATATATGGTAAATACAGGTGGGCACTAGCTACCATGACTATTGTCGTGATTCCTAATAGTCCCAAGCCGCTGATTGTGGCTCCAGAGAAAAGCCTTTGAGCTACTTTTATACCTTCCTGCTCTCGTACCTGCATATAGACGGGTATAAGAGCAGTATTAAAAGAACCAGCAACGACATTAATGATAAAAGAAGGAACCAACAAGGCAATTAAAAATGCATCTAAGTCGTCTCCAGTACCAAATCTTTGAGCCACCACCAATTCTTTACCTACAGCCGCAACTTTCACCAATCCTGTTAATAAACCAACTATCATCGCTGCACCAAAAATTTGGCGATTGATAGAGCCGCTGGTCAGTTGCTTCCAGTAGTCAACTAAGCTTTGCAAACGCCACATTTTCATACCGTATTGGGAAGAATTTAGGGATTTCCAAGAAATAAATTATCCAATCTTGTGGGGTGGGCATCTTGCCCGCCTTTGACTATGGGCGGGCGAGATGCCCACCCCACAATAAATAGTTGTATATTTTTTATTTTGGAGTCCCTTAGAATTATTCAATCCGAAATCTAAAATCTAAAATTCGATAAGCGTGGTAATGGTAATTGAGATAAACTCATATAAATTTTCAACAAATGTAAATATAATTTGCCCTTTATTGTGATGCCATTAATACAGTTAAAATTCTTGACAATTTCTCCACCAAATTTTTCTTTAAACTGATTAATACCTAGTTTCTCCTGATCTGTGTTTCCGGTATACCAGCCTCCAAAATCATAAACGGAAATTCCTAAATTTTTAAATCTCACTATATCCTGCCAGTGATGGTAACGATTCGCTCGTCCTAAAATCGATTGATAGGAAGTATCATTACTATTTTTAAGTGAAGCAGAATGCAAAAGGCGAACTCTATTATGACTACAATAATAAACGTGCCAAATTAAAGATTCTCCATTTTGTAACTTGATCCGGGAAATATCAATGGCGCCCGCATTCACACGATTTTGTAGCTGATTTCTATTAATCTTAGATAACCCTTTTTGGGAAGCAAAGGAATCATAAAAGTCAGAAACTTCGTTGATAATATCAGAGTTTATATGCTCAAAGTATTCATAAACAACCTGGTCTTTTTGCTCTGCTCGTCTAATCTTATATCTATCATTAATACTAATACTTTCCCATAGTTCATCCTGACTTTTAGTTAGGTCAATTAATCTTGTATGAAATTCATCAGACTGACCACCTTTAATCGGGTGTATCCATTGTCTGTAATGGAGTACATCCACATTACTTAATTCTGGTGGATCTTCATCAAACCAGACTTCTCCCACTGAAAAGATAAATTTCTTTGTAACAATCAACATCTGTTTTTTCCTTAATTGATGATGAAAATTCAATTCATTAATACAGTAAAAAGTCTTAATTATCAATCTTGAAACGAGCATTTATCCGTTTTTGCAAAATTGCTAATATTGAATTTTGTTTGATAACTAATCTATCTCGCTTTCCATCCACACATGCTATCCATTTATTTGTGCCAATTTTGTGAGGATCAATATGGTGCATACCTATTTGATTCCAACCCATTCCACTTGCTTTGATAACTGGATTTCCTTTAACTGCTTTCTCTTGATAACTTGTCGTTGTCAGTTCAGTGATTTCAAATGCTCGAACTTTATTCCCATAAATACGCTCACAATCCTGGGTATATCTAATAATTTTGTCATCGAGTACTACAACTCTACCGGCTGGTCTTGTGTTGTTTTTATTTCCCTCAATAACAGGACTTTTAGGATGCTCAATCCAGCCACCTGTCAAATCTTGAGAATAATAAAGACGCAGAATATTCCGGTCTTCTGATGTTGCAGTCAATAGCCACCACAGATTATTGTATTGAAAAATACTAGGATCTACAAAATCCCTTTTATCAAGTAAGGTTTTGATAAACGTCCATTTTTTTGGGAAATTAGTTGCTTTATATAAACGAATAGAATCGGCTTGAGAAGTTTCTGGAATCATATAGTATTCGTTTTGAAATTTGAACACGTATGGATAAGATAAGTGAAACGTTTCATCAAGTATAATTTGTTGGTAATTCCATTTATATGCATCATTGCTAGTTGCTAATCCGATTACTCCTTTATTTTGAAGACCATTTAGTACTTCAAAAAACATATACCAAATGCCATCCTCACAAACCATAAATGGGTCAGCAACAAAGTGAGCGGGGACATCTGTGATATCCTTAGCGGTCAAAACTGGATTACTGATTTTTTTTGGACAAGCAAAATCAAAAAGAGATTCACCTGTATAGATTCCAATTGACCAGTCACTTCTTCTTGTGACAAAAGTCTTGGCTATATTTTTAATTCCAGTCAAATATCTATCGTTAACTCTAGAGAATTTATCCAATACTTGTAATCTACTATTGGTTTGATAGTTTTTATACATATTTATTCTTCTGCCTTCCATTTTAATTTTGTCATTGTTGTACCCTATTTACGGTTTTACCTGTGCCAGTATTCTGACAGAAGTATTGCTGGGAATATTTGCTGCTGCATAACTTTCTAAGTGTTTTGGTTTATATCCTGGCACTAGTTCTTCAAGCAAACGCAGAATAAAACTCGTATCGTTTTTAGCTGCTGCTTGACATAAAGTCGCTACAGTAATAGACAAATTTTCTGGAATCATCTTACTAGCATTTTTTACTACTAACAGTTTTTCGTGTTGGGTTGGTTCATATTCTTCTCCAGGAATAAATAATTCCTCAAATAACTTTTCACCTGGACGTAAACCAGTAAATACAATCTCAATATCTTGGTTAACTTCGTATCCTGAAAGGCGAATTAGTTCTTTAGCTAAGTCAACAATTTTCACAGGTTTACCCATATTCAACATTAAGACTTCACCACCACGACCAAGTACAGTAGCCTGCAAAACTAGTTGAACGGCCTCTGGAATTGTCATGAAATAACGACGAATCTCTGGATGGGTAACGGTTACTGGGCCGCCTGCTGCAATTTGTTTTTTAAAGGTGGGAACTACACTACCCCGACTACCTAAAACGTTGCCAAAGCGCACTGTAACGTAGGGTTTACCACTTTCTCTTGCGGCTTGCAGCACTAACATTTCAGCGACTCTCTTACTAGCACCCATAACATTAGTAGGATTAACTGCTTTGTCTGTAGAAATCATCACGAAATGTTTCACATCATATTGCAGTGATAGTTCTAGTAAATTTTTTGTCCCCATGACATTGTTGGTGATTGCTTCAACTGGATTTAATTCCATCAGAGGGACGTGTTTATGAGCCGCAGCGTGAAAAATTACATCAGGTTGGAATAGCTCGAATGCATGTTCTAATCGAGACTTAAAGCGAATATCTGCAATAAAGGTTGAAATACGAGGAGTGTCTCTTAAAGATTTACCCTCATTTTCGATAACTTGAATAAGTTGTTCTAGTTCTTGTTGGATATTGAACACAGAATTTTCTCCATGTCCTACAAGGATCATTTCAGCAGGATTGCATTTAAAAATTTGACGGCAAAGTTCGCTACCAATTGATCCACCTGAGCCTGTGATCAGTACTGTTTTACCTTTGAGAAATTGAGCAACTTGATCAATATCTATTTGTACAGGTTCTCGTCTGAGTAAATCTTCAATTCGTACATCCCGGATGCTGTCAACTCGCACACGACCATTGAGGATTTCATGTATGCCTGGTAAAGTGCTAGTTTGAGTTCCAGTTGCTTTGCAAATATCTAGAATTTCCCGAATGACTCCACCTGTAACGGTAGGCATCGCAATGATAACTTTATGAATTTTGAGAGATTTTAAAACATCAGGAATTTGATAGCGATCGCCTACTACAGGAATACCACGTATATATGCACGAAACTTGCGCGGATCATCGTCAATAAAAGCAACAGGATGAAACCCTAATTGAGGATTTCTTTGCATTTCTTGTACAAGAGAGACGCCAGCATTGCCAGCACCAACTATCAATACACGGTCTTGTGGCTTAAATACTGTATGTTGCTGGCTGATTCTTTCTACAATCCGAATACTGAAACGCAACCCACCAATAAAAATACACGAAAGCAAACCGTCGATTAATGGTAGTGATTGTGGCAGTTTATCCATTGCTAAATACGGTATAAATCGCATAGCATCAAAGAATACAGCTTGAACTATTACCGCAATACCTATTAGCACAGTTATGTATAGAAGTTCCTCAATACTGGCATAGCGCCAGTAAAGTCTATAAAAACCAAAATTCCACAATACAGTTAGTTTGACTGCTAAAAAAAGTATTGTTGCAATTCCTAGTCTTGCTTTATACTCTTGGATGGAAAAATTGCCATTTAAGCATAGATTGAGAGCAAAAAAGGCTGTAAATGAAAAAACAATAGTATCAAAAAGAAACAAATGTTTGTTTTTTAAATCTAGCAATTTTATCAACAAGCTGCTAATTAATTTTTGAGGTAGCCAGTGAGAAACAAATAATAAGCAATCCATGTATGTAAAAACCTCTAAGACAATTTAAGTAGGTAATCATCTCAATTAAGTAGAATATTCCAAGTTTTCTAGACAAGTAAATATAGCCAATTAAGCCATTTAAAAAATGTTCTTACTGTCAATTTACCCTATGGATATAGGAATCATATTTGATTTCTGAAAATATTTCAGTAGGGTGTGTTATGCCGTAGGCTAACGCACCATCCGAAGATTTTGGTGCGTTACGGAAGCCGTAACACACCCTACATATACTTAGATTTTTTCATAAATCAAATACTAGTCCTATATAATCGTTTTAGGGAATTTAAACCTGTCACATTTTACTAAATTAGCATTAGACTATCAATGTCTATAAATAACTTCTATAAATCAAGACAGTTCAGCTGATGATTATTTTTCTATCCTTCCAGCGATGTTGTAAATAGCTTGCTTATGTATTATTTTATTCAATGATTTGTTGCGTTGCTGCTCAATTCAACATTTTAAATCAAGCAATAGCTATGTTGAATACTATTAGTAATAGTATAGAAATCATATTTAATTTATGAAAAAATCTCAGTTGTCTTGTAGGGTGTCTTAGCAGAGCGTAACTCACCACAAGATTGGAATGATGCCGTACTCTCAGCGATGACACACTCTACGTGTATTTCAAAAATCAAATACTAGTCCTATAGCTGTTGTTAATGTTTTATCTTTCAAAGCTGTTCCAGATTTAATTTGCATAATTAGGGCGGACAAGATGCCCACACAAGAGTTATATAACTTTTAGATATGCAAACTAAATGTGATTTAGCTTATTAACTTTGTAGCAGTTTTTTATTAGTTGCGTCATGCCAATTTGGCGTAACTTATGCATATAAAAAGACATAACCGCAGATGCTTAACTGTATGCTAGTAGTTATTGTTACTTCTCTATTGATTTAAACTTGCAAAAGTCCCTGATCCCCCTTAAAAAGGCTTGCTCTAATTCCCTCCTTTTTAAGGTTAGAGAGAATCAAGTTTTAACCCAGGCGTATTCTCTCAAGAAGGATATTTATTTTTTCGGCGTTGCTGAATCAAGGGATGATTTTTGTAGGGTGGGCGTCTCGCCCGCCCTGAAATACAAGGGACGGGCAAGATGCCCATCCCACAAAACTAGCAAAATCATCCCGCAAATATGCAACGCCATTTTTTCCAGTTCTTAAAGCAGAAGTCATAGTAACAATTGCCACTATGACTTCTACTGTGTTTGATTTATGTGCTTGCTGTTGAGTATTTCTGAGTCTTGATTGAAATTCCCAACTAAACCTTTGCTTCCAAAGATTTGAGTAACTCAGTATTCACACCCGACTCACGAGTTAGGGCAATTTTGCCAGTGCGGGCAATTTCTTTCAAACCAAATTTTTGCAACACCTGCACGATCGCTACCATTTTACCTGGATCTCCCACAACTTCTAAGGTGAGAGAATCTTCCGCCACGTCCACGACTCGCGCCCGGAAAATCTGAGACAGTTCGATCACTTCTGAGCGATTGCTGCTACTAGCATTGACTTTCAAAAGCATCAATTCCCTCTCGACGCAAGGAGTTTCGGTAATGTCCTGTACTTTTAGGACATTGACTAACTTGTACAGTTGCTTGGTGAGTTGCTCGATAACGCGATCGTCACCAGGGACTACCATCGTAATTCGGGAGACTCCTCCTTGTTCAGCAGGGCCAACAGCAAGGCTTTCAATATTAAAGCCGCGACGCGCAAATAAACCAGAAATGCGGGAAAGAACACCCGCCTCATCTTCTACAAGAACCGAAAGAGTATGTTTCATCTTCGCCAACAGAGGCTAGAGCAGGAATTGAGTAACGCAGACACTAGCTAAGGGCTACGCTAGAGGTACTACCGCACTAAATTGTTAGTGCGACCTTCTATTTTAAACTTAATGGTTGCACTCATTGCATTCTCTAAAGATAAATTGGACAGAAATCATACTCCCAGCATGAATTGAATGGAATGTATATCTTTTCATTGGCAGATGCCGAACTTCTGTAAACCTTTTATACTTACGTTTGATGAGTCTCTAATTAGGAGAAAAGTTTATATGAGTTGGTTAAAAAGACTGTTTGGAATGGAAAAACCTCAAAATGCAGAAGTAAATCCGACTGCACAGGCCATACCGCAAGCTCCAAGTACTAGCGTTGCATCTACTGCTACTCAATCTATACCCCCAGAACGTCTGGGATTAAACGGGGAATACGACCAAAGTGGCTTGGCAAAACGGGTAGCGTTGGCATTTGATGAAGATCCCCAACTCGATGATGTTAACACCCTTTGGGTAGCTCAAACGGGTAGCACTGTAGTGTTGAAAGGTAAAGTTCCCAGTCAAGAAATTCTTAATAAGATGGTTTCTGTAGCCAATTCTGTGCATGGTACTACAGATGTAGACACTAACCAAGCCACGATTGGCTAAGTGTCAAAGAATTTAAAGGTATTAGTGATGCGATCGCTCCCATTGCATAATATTTAGGGAATATTAGGGAATATCCAACAGTTGGCGATGGCTACGGTGGGCTTCTCTACGAGACGCTACGCGAACGCCTACGCTAACCCATCTTCTCAATCCAATCTAAAATAGCTTGGTTGACTTGTTCTGGACATTCATCATGGGGACAATGCCCTACATCCTCTAGATTCAGCACTTCCAGTTTCTCGTTGTACTGGGCAAATTGACTAGCAAGGGCTGGCGGAACAAACCGATCTTTTTGTCCCCAAATTAACAGCATCGGAATTGTTAAGGTTGGTAACACTGTCTTGACACTGGGACTAAAATTAATTCCGATCGCAGCTTTGAACAAAGCACTAAAGGCCCTAGCAGAACCCCGGTCTTGGGGAGGCCCTGCTAAAATTTCGATCAGTTCATCGGTAATCGCCTCTGGGTTAGCGTAGGCAAGACTAGCCCAGCGGCGCAGCACCCCAGGACGGCGCACGAAGTTAAACACAGGTTTAAGTATCAACGGCGAAGCGACAACATTTTTAATTGCTCTGACGAGTGGGCGCAGCACAGGAGGAATTGCTTCTTGTTCTAATGACGGGTCAGGTAAACTCATCATCACCATACCTCGCACCATATCAGGATGGGTGGCAGCAGCAGCCATAGAAATCAGTGAACCGTTGGAATTACCTATTAATATTGCTGGTTGACGGATAAATGTTTTCCAAAAATCATAAACTTGCTCTACCCAGAGTTCAATGCTGTAATTAGCTGCGGCTTTTTCAGAAGCGCCAAAACCCAGCATATCGATGGCGTAAACTGTGTGATGCTCACCCAACACCTCTAAATTATGTCGCCAATGACCAATGGAAGCACCAAAGCCATGTAATAGAATTAGAGGTGTTGTATTGTGGTGATTTTGGCTAGGGCGAATGTAAGTGTAGCGGGTTTGCCAGCCGTGCCAAATCCAATCTCTTTGATTACCAACTCGTTCCTGCCAGTGTAGCGTAGTGGTCACACTTACCTCCGATTTATCAGCCTTGAAATCCCATTATAAGAATTGGGCATTGGGCATTGGGCATTGGGAATTGGGCATTGGGCATTGCTTATTCCCATTCCCCATTCCCCATTCCCCATGCCCCATTCCCTATTTACCTAACAAATTGCGGCATAATTTCGGCTGCGGTAAATATTCCATAGATGCCGCGTTGGTGCAATTGTCTACCAGCTTTGAGATAGCCGAAAGCAGGTCCGCAGACATTTGCTGCCATGCTGGTTTCATCTCCAAGAGTAAAAGTATGGGTAGAAATCTTCCCTTCAAAGGTACGTCCTGTCACCTTAACATTGGTGCTGAGGGGCTTTTTGGGATTTCGGGTATCGACTACACCACCAACTGTAACGCGATCGCGCCCCACTATCCCTGCCACTTCTAACATCACATCATCAGCATGTTCCATATTTGTCAATGTCAGCACGCCATTAGTTTTATCTAGTAGTGCTTCTACTTCCGCGTCAGTCATCGCCCTAGCAGTTTCCACTGTGTAACCAGGCATGTGGCCGATGTCCTCCCGAACGGTGGCGCGGTAAGCTTCCCAGTTAGCAATTCCCACCCCAAAGGTAATTTCAACTTGATGAATTTCGGCGTAGCTTTGGGCGGCTAAAGCTGCTGCTGCTGTTAGTAGTCCAGGTGTAGCACCACATCCTGTCATATAGGTAATCCCAGCGGCTTGCAGTTCCTCTTTCATCGCGAGGAGTTGTTCTACAGCAGTGGTGCGTTTAATCGCATCTACTAATACCCCACGCCAACCAGATTTGATAAACTGCTTGGCTACAGTGGGAATAAAATCATTTGGCAGGTTGGGTAAAGCCAAAAAATACCCATCTACAGGTTGAGCTATGTCGATTAAATCCTGAATACTTTGATTTGTTAATGTCCCAACTGGCTCTAAATAACCCACCGAACCTTCGGATTGATAGGTCGCAATGGATGCCTCAGTATTTAAACCGTCAGCAGCATAAGCGTAGCCTTTTTGATCTGCTGCTGCGACTAAAATCATTTCCCGTTTGCCAGCAACTACCTTGGCGGCTGCTTGTCCGAGTCCGCCGAAACCCAGTACTCCTACGCGTATCGCTGGTGAAATATTTAGAGAATTTTTGATTTGTTCAGAATTCATAGTCAATTCGTTAAGTTGAATCAAAAGCCTTTGGCATTCTGCATCTCAGCTTCCGGCTTTTAACTGGTGGCTGATGGCTGATAGCTCAAAGCTATAGAGATTAATTATGATTCATTATCCTGGGTTCTTTGGTTTGATATTGCAGATATTTATGAAGAAGGGGAAGGGGGAAAGGTAAAAACCTCGCCCGAAGTAAAGCGAAATAATCCAAATTTTATGGGGAAGGTAAAAACCTCGCCCGCAAGTGGCGCGACAATCATCATCCCTTTCCCCTTTCCCCTTTCCCCTTTAACCTTTTCCCTTTTCCCTTTTCCCTTTTATCTATTTCTTGCCGCGACCAGACAGGTCTTGGGTTTAAGACCCCGACCAAATTAAAAATTTGGTCGCTTTTACCTCCGTTGGAGTCTGAATCCCCAACTGAGGTAAAACCGGCGTTGCATATTTGCGGGATGATTTTGCTAGTTTTGTGGGATGGGCATCTTGCCACTGGTGTCAACTTAACGCGAAACCGCACGTCCGCCAGGGATTGTAAATCCCTGTCTCATAGCTAAAGTCCTCTGAAGAAGACTTTAGAGCGCAAAAATTTTCAGTTTACTTCAGTAGACTTGAGCAATTAGTCAGGGATTTACAATCCCTGGCGGGTGAACAACACCCAATCAGTACGCTATTTTTGGCTTAAGTTGACACTAGTGGCGAGACGCCCACCCTACAAGAATCATTCCTTGATTCAGCAACGCCGTAAAACCTTCTGCCTCCTGCCTCCTGCCTCCTTCAACCTTCACTTCTTCGCCTGTATTACTTGTAAACTACCACCTGCATATAAAGTTGGCTCACCCACTTCAAAGCCAGTCTTAGTTAACAACTCAGCTAAATCAGTTTTGAGCAATTCCCAAGCTGTTTCCGTCTCAAACAACAGTAAAAACACTGATACCCCAGGCCAAAATATTGGATTTGTCGGAGCATGAAAATCCACTAGCGTAAACACCCCTCCTGGCTTTAGCACCCGATAAACTTCATTAATAATTTTTCGTAATTGCTGAGGCTGCATTTCATGTAATGCAACACTGGTATGCACCACATCAAACAGATTATCTGCAAATGGCATCTCCTCTGCAAAAGCTTCTATATATGAAGCTAAAGGTACATTTTGCCGCGCCCGTTGTAAAGACTTGGGTGAGGCGTCTAAGCCTGTTACATTTTGTGAACTTTTTACCAAAAATTCCGTCGTTTGACCACTGCCGCAACACAAATCTAATATCTGAGTATCTGAGTGAATTGTTAAGCCTTGCAAAGCAAGTTGCCGAAAACGGGTTTCACCACCTACACTTAAGGCTGCTAAACGAGAGATACCATCATATAACCACTGATAGCGGTAACTCCAATCCCTTAAAATTGTTGCCATTGCATATTTCCTTGCTATTAAGCTTTATATTTAATAAAGATATATTGTTAACATTAGTAAAAAACCTGAAAAGATTGGGGGAAAGTAACTGCTATGGGTCGTGTAGGCGTCTTATTACTCAATCTCGGTGGCCCCGATAAGCTAGAGGATGTCGGGCCGTTTTTATACAACCTATTTTCCGATCCGGAAATTATTCGCCTACCATTTCGCTGGTTGCAAAAACCCCTAGCCTGGTTTATTGCCACGCGGCGAACCAGAACATCTCAAGAAAATTATAAGCAAATTGGTGGTGGTTCACCATTGCGGCGGATCACAGAAGCCCAAGGTGAAGCTTTAAAAGAACAGTTAGGTTTTTTGGGGCAAGAAGTTAATATTTACGTGGGAATGCGTTATTGGCATCCCTATACAGAAGAGGCGATCGCACAGATCAGCCAAGATAGCGTAGAACACCTGGTAATATTACCACTATATCCCCAGTTTTCTATCAGTACCAGTGGTTCCAGCTTCCGGCTTTTAGAAAAGCTTTGGCAAGAAGACCCAAAACTTCAACCGATTGATTACACCGTCATTCCTTCTTGGTACAAACAACCAGGCTACCTGCAAGCAATGGCGCAACTCATAGCCCAGGAACTTGAGCAGTACCCTAAACCGGATGACGTTCATATATTCTTCAGCGCTCACGGCGTTCCAAAAAGCTACGTTGAAGAAGCAGGCGACCCTTACCAGGTGGAAATTGAAGAATGTACTGCGTTGATTATGCAGACTCTCAATCGGCCCAATCCCCATACCTTAGCTTACCAAAGCCGTGTTGGCCCAGTAGAATGGCTCCAACCCTATACTGAAGATGCCCTCAAAGAACTAGGCGCAGAAGGCGTGAAAGATTTGGTTGTCGTGCCTATCAGTTTTGTCTCAGAGCATATCGAGACACTACAAGAAATCGATATTGAGTATCGAGAAGTAGCCGAAGAATCAGGAATTCACAACTTCCGCCGCGTACCTGCTCCCAATACCCATCCAGTATTTATTAATGCACTAGCCGAATTAGTGATTGATGCGCTGAGAAACCCCAGTTTCAAGCTTTCCCAAGCTGCTCAAATGAAAAAAATGGTAAAGATGTACCCTCAAGAGCGTTGGGAGTGGGGTCTGACGACTAGCGCTGAAGTATGGAATGGTCGGATTGCTATGCTCGGTTTTATTGCCTTAATCATCGAGCTAATTACTGGTCATGGCTTCTTGCACATGATTGGAATTTTGCAATAAAGGGCATTGGGCATTGGGCATTGGGCATTGGGCATTGGGCATTGGAAAACTCTTCCTTTGTCCTTCCGTTTGCGTAGCGTCTCCGTTATAAAAATTTCTGTACCCCGTTGGGGATGACATAGCCATCAAAGAAAGCCTGATCTTTAGACTTCTCTGCTTGCCCCATGCCCCATGCCCCATGCCCCATGCCCTTGCCCCATGCCCCATGCCCTATGCCCTACGCCTTTTACCCTTGTTATACCAGCCATACCACTGTTTAGCACTACGAACTGCAAACCAGAGCAGTATTAAAGCAATTACTCCTCCTTGCCAGGGAGCATCAAAGGCAAAAAGTACTAGAGCAATGCACAAGGTATCTTGAAGAAATACTGCCCACAACGGTAAGCCACGTAATCGATAGAACCAACCAACTTGGACTAACTGGAGTACCAAAGCTAGCAAACCCCCAATTATGGCAATCAGCCAGTTTGGCGTTGCTGTTGCGGTAGCTACTCCTAACCCCATAATTGCGCCCACGAGGGGAGACATAAATAACTCAATCAGTTGGAGCAATCTTTGCCCCCATAGCTTTTTTGAGACTAATAATTCAATTAATGACCAACTGGTGAGGCAGCCTAATAATATTGGTGGAGAAATGTGAGATAAAATTGGAACTTGCGACCATAAGTTACTACCCTGCAATAGTCCAATAATTAGCAAAGGTATGCCTATTCTCATTCCTGCTGCGGCAGATGCAGAAAGTGTGGCTAGGATTTCAATCATCAAAGCACTGGTAACACTAATAAATAAGTAAGTATTTGTTGTGTATACTACCCACTATGAGCAATAATTCCAGCATTAAACAGATTGCAATACTAAATGTTGTTGGTATCTTTATATAGGAATCTGCTTTGATTTTTGAACTTACTTGCGTGGGTAGGCAATAGGCAAGAAGGCAATAGGCAAGAAGGATTTTTGAGTTGTACGGTGTTTTTTCAAAAATCAAATAAGAGTCCTATATATCTTTTTTTGTAATATCTGCGTATTTTTTAGGTAACAAGTTAATAGTAAGCGCTTAAGCGCTTACTACAAGCAAATTAATCCTAGATACCTAATCGTTGGTAAACTTCTTCTAAATGCTGGAGATGTTGCTGGGGGTCGAAACACACCTCTAGTTCTTCTGGAGACAACTTTTGAGTAACACGCGGGTCTTTGCTAATCAAGTCTTGGAAATTGCCTTCTGCTTTGTTCCAAGCAGCGTGAGCGCTTTCTTGAACGATCGCATAAGCATCTTCTCGGTTGCTTCCCTTGTCTATCAAAGCCAGTAGCACTTTTTGACTGAACACAACGCCGCCGTAACAGTTGAGATTCCGTTTCATGTTCTCAGGATAGACCAACAGGTTTTTCACCAAGTCGGTTATTTCTGACAACATAAAGTGGGTCAAAGTGCAAGCATCTGGCAAAATCACCCGTTCTACAGAACTGTGGGAAATATCCCGCTCATGCCATAGAGCAACGTTTTCTAAAGCTGCACCGGCATGACTTCTGACGAGTCGTGCCATTCCCGTCAGGCGTTCCGAACGGATGGGGTTGCGCTTGTGTGGCATTGCTGAGGAACCTTTCTGACCTTTGGCGAAAAATTCTTCAACTTCCAGAACGTCTGTTTTTTGCAGATTGCGAATTTCTACAGCAAAGCGTTCGATGGATGCGGCTACTAAAGCTAATTGTTGCACGTAGTCGGCGTGGCGATCGCGGGAAATAACTTGGGTTGATGCTGTATCGGGTTTGAGTCCGAGTTTTTCGCAAGCGATCGCTTCTACACGGGGTTCAACATTTGCATAAGTTCCCACCGCACCAGAAATTTTACCCACAGCGATCGTTTGGCGGAGTATTCTCAGGCGTTCTTGGTGTCGCAACACTTCTGCTAGCCAACCAGCTAGCTTGAAACCAAAAGTAATCGGTTCAGCGTGAATACCATGCGATCGGCCAGCCATCACTGTATGACGATGTTCCCGTGCTTTTTGGCGAATTACCTGAATCAAATCTTCCAGACGTTGCAATAATAGATCCAGGCTGGCAACCAATTGCAATGCTAAAGCCGTATCCAAAACATCCGAACTAGTTAAACCCAGGTGAATATAGCGTCCGGCATCACCAACATATTCATTGACGTTTGTCAAGAAAGCGATGACATCATGGCGGACTACAGCTTCAATTTCCAGTACCCGCTTCGGGTCAAAATCTGCCTTGGCTTTAATTTCCTCAACTGCCTCAGATGGAATGTAACCAAGTTCAGCTTGAGCCTCACAAACAGCAATTTCGACTTCCAGCCAAGTTTTTAGTTTATAGGCTTCACTCCACAGATTAGCCATTTCGGGCAAAGTATAACGCTCAATCACAGTTCGGCACAGAATACAACCGTCATATTCTACAGTCTAATTAATGTAGATCACTTTTTAATGCTACTTTTTGCTTAGGGACGGAACTAGTTTTTGCATCTGACATGATGATACTAATCCTGCCGTCAGCTTCCATATATGCAAACTTCACATCGGCTAGAAATTCTACACCTTGCTGACGTAACTTGCTCATCAATTCATCATCTGTAATTAACTCTCGTTGCAAATGACGCTGAATCATCCGACCATTTTTTACTAATAGCAGTGGTGGCTGATTCATAAAACGTTGGAATTGTGGTATTTTGTAGCCTAACCAGTTCAGCAAGTAACTCCAAAAAATCACAGTTCCTACCAGGATAGCACCCTCAGTAATCGATGTATAATTACTTGCCATAGCATTTTGAGCAGCTTCAGCAAATAGCACAACCACGAGTAAATCAGTGATTCCTAGTGTTCCTAGTTGTCGGCTAGGAAGCACGCGTAACACCGAGAACAGCGCTAAATAAACCAACGAACCACGGATAATCAACTCAAAGACGCTGATGCTAGGAACAAAAATTGCCTGCCAATCGATGAACAACCATTTTTCCATTAGCACTGATTTTCTCCCTGGTTCAATAGAATTCTGGAAAAAATCCAGTATAAGGTTATTTACGTAAAACAGGCTTTAAGCCAGGGTTTGAGACTGATTAAAATCGCTGATTTTTTCTTCTCTGTTGTAAGCGTTTGGGCTTTCTAAAAGACTGGAATAAACGATTCATAAAGCGAGAAAATGGCTTTTTATTAGTTGATGATTGCCCTTTTGGAGCCGTGCCATTATATTCCGTGTTATCAGATATAGGGATGGCATGTTTAGTTGGAGTTATGCCGCTGCCGTATCTTCTGGAATAAACTTGGGTAAATTCAGCACCGAAGAAAAGAATCTGTGCGGCATAGTTAACCCAAGCTAAGATTACTACTAGTGAACCAGCTGCACCATAAGCTGAACCAAAACTGCCATTACCTAAATACTGTCCTAATAAAAATCTCCCAATGGAGAATAAAAAGGAGGTGAGCATAGCTCCAATCAAAACATCACTCCAAGCAATTTTGACATCTGGTAGGACTTTAAAAATGAGTCCGAACAGGAATGTAGTGATGGCGAAAGAGAGGATGAAATTGAGAATCTGCCAGATAAAATCAAGACCTGGGAGCAAGTTGCTAAAGTATGTTACTAATGCTGCTAAGGCCGTACTAATTACCAGAGAAACTAAAAGTAAAAAGCCAATACCAATCACCATTGCAAAGGACAAAAAGCGTAGGCGAATAATGTTAGTTACGCCGCGTCCAGGTTTCGGTTTCACTTCCCAAATCGTGTTGAGGGAATCTTGTAACTCAGTAAATAAACCAGTAGCACCTAAGAGCAAAACTACAACACTAATAATGGAAGCGATCGCTCCCGTTTGTGGTTTGTTAGCATTGTTAATAGCTGTTTGGATAAATTCTGCGCCATCTTGGCCAACTAAACCTTGAATCTGTCCAACGATTTGACCCCTTGCCGCCTCTTCTCCAAATACTGCCCCTGCGATCGCAATTACAATAATTAGCAATGGTGCAATAGAAAAAATTGTGTAGTAAGCCAACGCCGCCGCTAACCGTGAGGCTTTATCCTCACTCCATTCTTTAAATGTCTCTTGGAAAAGCTTCCAAATTGCTTGCAAATTCATCCAATCAGTCTCCTTCTAGGGATGTTGCTTAGTCCCTGATATATTGGATACTGATTGACTGGGTGGTGACATCCTCCCAAGGGAGTTTGTGTAGCATTCTGGAGGAGGAATTTAGATCCGTGGAACCAAACAAATGCACCACAGTACGATTTGTCAAGAGTTTTTGTTCCGTTTGCATCCACGAGAGAACTGTACGCCATTTTGCAAATTCTCAAGCGTATTGGTCAGTTAATTTCTCCTACATCTTAGCTAGACTTTATCCAAACTTAAGAACTTGGTTCCCTTTATACGGCAAAACCCTAGCTTTTTGGCAAATACTTTTTCCATGTCACTAATTCTCGGTGAAATCGAAAAAGTAAAACTACTGTCCGACAAAGCTTTCAGCGTAAGATTGAGCGTTCCCAAAAAATGGATAAAGTCGAGCTTAGTCGGCGCAAGGATACCATGCTATTAGGAAACTCCAAAAAATAAATTATCCAATTTTTGGAATCAAAACGACTTTTCTTCCCCCAGCTCCCCTACCATAAAAGCGATGGGATATTTTTTATTTGGAAGTCCCTTACATCTGACTGGAATACCGATCTGGTTTTTATCCCATAACATAAAATAAAATTAGCTTAAATGTATAGATTAATCCAACATTATTTGAAGTTAAAAGCAATCAGAGTATTGCCGAATGATTTGGTTATTTATATTTATTAAGTTATCCCATTGCTGTATGCTAATTTTAAATGTGACAATTTTTATTTCTAATTCACTATATTTAACTATTTATCTATCTAGAGGAGGTTTAATCACTTGCCAAAATGGCAATAACAACCTGTATCATATTTTAGAATTATTGTACACATCCTAAAGCAAGATGACCAGAAGTAAGAGTAGCTCTAAATTAATTCTGGTGTGTCGAATAACTGCTTTCTATGGAGGTTTAGCACTAAGCTAAACCTTTTTCATGGCTTCCATTATCGTCTGATAAGGATTCTTATAATATTTGTATACTTCCTAACAGCAACCGAGTTCTTAATTTGAGATAAAGTCGAGCTAAGAAGATATTTGAAAAGTATTGGGCGAATATAATTCGCCACTACAAAAAAATACACCTCTGTGGACTAATACAAAATCAATGGTTTATAACCTGCGGAGGCATGTTTTACCTGTGTATCGGCGATTTAAAATCACCGATACAAGTAATAAATTAGAATTTTCAAAAAACCTCTAAGACTTGGTGATAAGCCAAGTCTTTTTTATTAAGTAATTAGTTAAATATTTGGTAAATTCTCAGACATAATTACATATAGTAATTGTTGCTATTTAACTATCTTTGCCGACAATATGTCTTTTTCTCAGTTCCTAGATTTGTTTGCAGATTATGCTTGTAGCTTCATCTTTTAATTAACATTAGTTTCTATTAAGTATAATTTAATGTAAATTGTATAAAGCACTGGTATTAGATTAATATTTAGCTTAATGCAAGCTTTTATATGTCAATTAATTCTTGATTTGCGAACACTTTGGAGAATTTTTGTAAACCCACTAGAGACAGATGAACTGAAATCAAAGTAATTCTAAATTAGCTAGGTATGGTAAACACTTGGTATATATAGGGCGTGGCTTTTAGCCATGCCTTTTTCGTGAGTAGCATCAAGTAAGTGAAACGTAGAAATAATCAGTAAAATACTTACACTATAATCTCTAGATCGAATGTAAATAAGAGATTAATATCAAATAACAGAATGTTTTAACTTATACTAAAGGAGTAGAAAATATCGTCCAAATTATCTTTTTAGTATTAAAAAATACTATCTACAATAGACTAAGCAACAAAAAACTACCAATACCATATATAGATCAATATTTGTATCATTCTATGGATAGTAGAAATAACTATTTTACAGAGTTATTATTCAGCCTGTTAATGCCTGAAAAACGTGTATGCACCCTGGAGTAATACCCAGGGTCTTTTTTTATAAAAGCTTAGATCAGCAAAAGATAAACTCTCATTAGAGTAACGGTAAATTGAACATAGATCGGTTCGCAAAGCCTCTCATTCGCATTAGCGTCTCTGAAAGAGAAGAGAAGGGGCTTCTCACAGGGTAACCCAATATTTAGAGAGGGTTGCTGGGTAACGCATTGCCTTAACCCGACTTACGAATATTCTTAACCGAGCAGTATTTTATCAAAATCTAGAATTCTTCTTCCAATTTATATCTAGCTGATGAGATATCAGTTTTTAGAATATTTATACACATCTTCTAGGAAGATAAACTGAAGTCAACGTAATTCTAAATTGACTAGCTATGGTAAATACTTTGTATATATGGAGACTTTGTTTAAAACCAAGACTTTTTCATTCTTTAGGTAGATTTTTATATATTTTTTAAATAAACCAGTCAAGATTTTACCAAGTGATTGAATACCAGATACCTGAATATTTATACACATCCTCTAGGATGATGATCTGTAAACAGAGTAGAACTAAATTAATTTAGTACGTTGTTAAGCACAGCAATTATTGAGGTTTGGTTTACAGCCAAACCTTTTTTTTAACAAGTAACCAGGAAATGTTATATCAGATGTCAGAATATTTGGACACAGCCTATAGGAAGATGAACTAAAGTAAGAGTCGGTCTAAATTAATCTTGGTGTAGTAAATGCTTGGTATATATAGAGGCTTGGTTTAACCAAGCCTTTTATTATTTGTACAATGGTATATAGCAATCCCAAATGAGTTGTGAAAATCGAGAGGCTAAGATCCCCGACTTCTTTGAGAAGTCGGGGATCTTATTGTTCACGAATGATTTAGGACTGCAATATCAGTCTTCAGGATATTTGGATACAGTCTATAGGAAGATGAACTAAATTAAGAGTGAGTCTAAATTAATCTGGAATGTCTGCTTAAGCACTAAATATATAGAGGTTTAGCTGGGTGCTAAACCTTTTTTTGAGCAAGTGACGAGAAATAAACGACACCGAATAGCCCGTCGTAGACATCGCTCTCATTCATGACACTGAGTAAATTCCTGTCTAAGCATAGCTTGCAAAATAATCATCGATATTATGCGTTAATTGCATGACTACGGATTTACTATAGCTTCACAGATGCGATTCTAATATGAGGGAATAAAGATGGATACCCCTGGTGTTGACCAGGGGCTTTTTATTTAGGGACTTCCAAAAAATTAGGACTTACGCAAACAATAGCGGAAAAGAATGATTTTACGGTAGGGGCAATTCATGTAGACGCGTAGTGGCTACTCTTACGAGAACGCTTTCAGCGAATCCGCAGGTATTGCCCTTACAGCGCGTAATTTTGCGTAAGTCCTAAAATAAATTATCCAATTTTGTGGAGTGTATCGGAAAGCCATTAGTGTCAACCCATCTAGAATACAAGTAGTTAAACTTGTTTGATTGACATCCTTACTGTAGCTTTGGCCATAGTAAGGATGTCAATCAGTCATCTGTTGACAGGCCGGAAAAACTAATGAACTTATTTGAGCTTTTAGCAGGGGAAGACGATCATCTAGCCGTTATTACGCCTGGGGAGCGATCGCTAACTTATAAGCAATTGCGCGAGAATGTTGTTGGACTAGTATCCCAACTCAATAGCTTTGGATTGAAACGGGGGGAACGCATAGCCATTGCTATGACTAACGGTTCACCAATGGCTATTACCTTTTTGGCTGCCTCTCTGTGTGGTACTGCTGCACCCCTAAATCCTAAATACAAGCAAGATGAATTTGCCTTTTACTACAAAGATACCCAAGCAAAAGCACTGATTACATTGTCTGAAGATCCAGAAGCAGCCATTGCCGCTGTCACACCTGACATGATGCTGATTAATGCCAAGGTAAACACTGATGGCACATTAAGCTTTGAATTAGTCAAGGAAAAACTTCCCCCCTGCTCCCAACTCCCTGCTCCCTTGCCTCAGTCTGATGATATAGCGATGATTCTCCACACTAGCGGTACCACCAGTCGTCCCAAACGTGTACCGATTCGTCATCGCAACTTAATCGCTTCAGCCCGCAACCTCATTGATGCTTACTCACTCACAGCAGATGACACTACATTTTGTCTAATGCCCCTGTTTCACGTTCACGGATTGGTGGGCTGTTTACTAGCAACTCTGGCATCAGGCGGTACACTAATTTGTCCCAATGGTTTTAATGCCCTGGAGTTTTGGAAACTGGTAGATACCTATAAACCTACCTGGTACTCCGCAGCGCCAACTATGCATCAGACAATTTTGGCCCGCGCTAGCCGCAACACAGAAATTGTCAAAGCTAACCGCTTTCGTTTTATTCGCTCTAGTAGCGCTTCCTTGCCCCCGATTATCATTGAACAGCTAGAGGCAACTCTTAATGCTCCGGTGGTGGAAGCTTACAGCATGACTGAAGCATCTCACTTAATGACCACCAATCCCCTACCGCCAAAAGTGCGGAAACCAGGAACTGTAGGTTATGGCTTTGGTGTAGAAGTGGGCATTATGGACTCCGAAGGCAACCTATTATCTCAGGGAAGCTTGGGCGAGGTGGTGGTAAAAGCACCCAATGTTATAGATGGCTACGAAAACAACCCGGAAGCTAACGCCACAGCTTTTGTGAACGGTTGGTTTCGCACAGGGGATCAGGGTACAGTGGATGCAGACGGTTACCTCCGCTTGACTGGACGCATTAAAGAATTGATTAACCGGGGTGGGGAAAAAATTTCTCCCTTAGAAGTAGATGATGTCTTGCTACGCCATCCCGCCGTCGCTGAAGCTTTGGCTTTTGCTGTCCCCCACAAATCTTTAGGAGAAGATATCCACGCCGCTGTTGTCCTCAAGGTAGAAGCTGGCGAAAAAGAACTTTTAGCTCACTGTGCAACTATGCTGGCAGACTTCAAAATTCCCAAGCAAGTTCACATTTTGGATCAACTACCTCGTGGTGCTACTGGGAAACTGCAACGGTTGGCTATGGCGAAATTGCTGAATATTGGGGAGTAGGGAGTGGGGAGGTGGGGGAGCAGGGGAGCAGGGGAGGCAGGGGAGGCAGAGGAGGCAGGGGAGGCAGGGGGAGAGAAAGAAATTAAGTGCATTTTGAACTATTTTTAGTAGTAAAAGTTATTAGTATTTTCTCTTTACTCCCCCTGCTTCCCCTGCTCCCCCTCTCCCGTCCCCATTCCCCAGTCCCCAATCCCCAATCCCTAGTTCAATTTTGAATTGTGAAAACTTTGTTTTTGATTAAAAATTCTTGAATGCAGTTGACAAATTCTTCTAATTCTGAGACTAAGTTAGTGGTGCCTCTAAGCTCTTGATAGTCAGCTAGCTGTTCTAGTTTGTCAGCGGCTATATATGCTGTGGCTCCAATATTGGCAGTGGCACCTTTAAGGTGATGAGCTTCTCGCGCTATTTGCCCAAAGTCATGAGTTGCGATCGCAACTTTAATGATCTCTAAACGGGGTTTAATATCTTCAACGCATATTTGCAATAGATTTAATTCAAATTCTTGATCATTTCCCGATATCTGATGCAAGTGTTCCCAATCAATTGCTAGGTCGCTGGAAACTGTCTGTTCATACACAACCGCCTCTTGTTGTGAACTGATCACACCTGTCCAATGCTCTAAGGTCGCAGCCAATTTTTCTTTAAACACTGGCTTACTCAAATAGTCATCCATACCTGCATTGAGACACATTTGTTCGTCTTCTTTCATCGCATTGGCCGTCATCGCAATCACCACCGGACGGCGACGCAAGGCAAAGTCGCCCTTTTGCCAACGATGAATTTCTTTTGTGGTTTCTAAACCGTCAAGAATTGGCATTTGGCAATCCATTAAAATCAAATCGTAAGGAATTTTTTCTAATTGCTGCAAAACTTCCTTTCCATTAGCAACAACATCGGCTTTATAGCCCAAACTATCGAGTTGTTTCAAGGCTACTTTCTGATTCACCAAATTATCTTCAGCTAAGAGAATTCTTAACTTGGATTTAGTAGCGGTGTTAGGGCAAGAGGAAGTAAGAACGGCTGAAGTTTCTGTACTCTGAATTTCTTCGGTAGCCTCTAGCCCTGATTCCGGCTGAGTTTCTAAAATAGTGATGATTGTATTGAGAAGTCGTGATGGCTTAATGGGTTTGACTAAATAAGCAGCAAATCCAATTTTGAGCGCCTGCTGCACTTCCTCCCGTTGATTAGTAGAGGCAAGCATAATCAAAGGTATCTCAGCAATTGCCGAATTGGCTTGAATTTGTTCTCCTATTGTCATGCCATTTGTTTGGGGTATTTGCATATCAATCAAGACAACATGATATGATTTTCCCTGCTCACAAGCTTTCTGAATAACTTTGAGGGCCGCAGCAATACTGTCAGCTTGATCTACCTGCATTCCCCAATAAGTAGCTTGATGATGGATAATTTTGCAATTAGTAGCGTTGTTATCTACTATTAACAAGCGGCGATTGTGCAAAAATCCGCGATCGCATTTTGGCAAAACAGGCTCAATTTGCTTGGTAAAAAGCACCTCAAACCAAAACTTAGATCCTTTTTCTACCTGACTTTCTACCCCAATCACTCCTCCCATCAAGGTTACAAGTTGTTTACAGATGGCTAATCCCAAACCAGTACCACCATACTTGCGAGTGGTAGAAGCATCCACTTGGGTAAAGGGCATAAAGAGTTTGCGTTGGTCTTCAGGGCTAACGCCAAGACCTGTATCTGTGATGTCAAAATGGATTGTGGCTGTAGTAGGAGAAAGCGCACGCAATTCGGCTTGTACTAATACTTCGCCTGTACTGGTGAACTTGATCGCGTTGCTGATTAAGTTCATGAGAATTTGCCGCAGTCTACCAGCATCTCCTTGGAGATGGGTGGGGACGTTATGCTCAATCATGGCGGCAATTTCTAATCCTTTGTTATGGGCTGAAGGGGCTAATAATTCCACCACTTCTTCTATACAAGTGGATAGGTCAAAATCTAGAGTTTCGAGAGCCATTTCTCCAGCTTCAAGTTTGGAAAGATCCAAAATCTCGTTGATTAAACTCAAAAGAGCGTCTCCACTACTCCGAATTGTTTCAATAAAATCTCGCTGTTCTGCATCTAAGGGAGTATCTAAAACTAAACTGGTCATTCCCAATACAGCGTTCATTGGAGTGCGAATTTCATGACTTATATTTGCCAAAAAAGCACTTTTAGTCTGAGAAGCTAATTCGGCTTGGCGACGGGCAATTTCAAGTTCTTGTCGCTGACGAGTTTCTGCTGCTAATAGTTGGGCTTGCGCTAAGGCAATACCTACTTGGTCGGCTATTTGCCGCAAGAGATGAGTTTCAAAGCTAGACCAATGGTGGGAATCGTCACACTGATGAACTATGAGCAAACCACAAACTTCTTCTTTGACAAGAATGGGCACAACCAAATTGACTTTGACCCCAAACTGTTGCATTAATTCTAAATGGCTTTGTTCAACTTCTAATAGATCCAAGTTAGCCAGTCCTAAAACCCGTCCTTGACGGTACTGCTGTAGATAGTATTGTTGTAGATACTCCGCTTGGAAGTAGGGAGGGGTGATGCTTTGCTCTTTGATTGCTGGTAAGCCAGAAACTACTGCTTCTATAACGGTGGTTGCAGACTCATCTGGCAAAAGCTGATAGATCAAAACTCGGTCAGTCTGGAGAATCTTTTGTACCTCTTCAACAGTGATTTGGAGAATTTCTTCGATTTGTAATGATTGGCGAATCTTGAGGGTGATTTCGGTAAATAATTGCGATCGCAAGTTTTGGCGTTGTATTTCTTCTTCAGCCTGTTTCCGCTGGATAAATTGCCCCACTTGCTCACCAATCGAATTCATCGTTTTTACCAAATCTTCGTCAAGCGGCTGGATTTCACGGTTGAAGCAGGTAATGACACCAAGGATTTTGTTACCGCTGCGGATTGGAAAACCAAAAGCCGCGTGTAGTCCTACTTGAGCAGCAATTTTGAAGTTAGAGAAATTAATATCTTTAACGACATCAGCGATCCAAACAGGTTCAGAACTAGCCCAAACCCGACCAGGTAATCCAATTCCTGGCGCAAAGGTAGTTTGCCGCTTTAATGCTTCAAACTCTTGCATCTCAAGGGATGCTTTATGCCATGTATCGAGAAAACGCAGCACATTTGCCTGTTGATCCACCATCCAAATTTCACCCAAATCCCATGCTAAACTCTCACAGATCCCTTGCAATATTTGGCGAGTAGCTTCGCTGATGGTGGCGGATTCGGCTAAAACGCGGGTTGCAGCATATTGTGCAGTTAGATGCTGTTGTGTGCGTTTGCGATCAGTAATGTCAGTGCCAGTACCAACAATGTATTCTACTGATCCTTCATAGTCTTTTAAGAAGGTATTTGACCAGGCAATCAGTCGGCGACTACCATCTTTCATTACCCAATGGTTTTCGTTCTCTAGAAAGCCTGTACCAGTTAACAATTGCTCAAAAACTGCTTTGGCTGAATTCACCTCTTCAGGAAGTAGGAACACGTTCCAGAAATACTTACCCCTCACCTCATCGAAAGGGTAACCTGTTATTTGCTCACAAGCTTGATTGAAACGAACGATTTTCCCTTGAGAATCGAGAACTGTTACCAACGCGCTGGCTGTATCAACGACTGCTGAGATAAAGTTGCGTTCTTGATTTAAGGTTTCTTCTGTCCTCTTCCGCTCAATTACCTCACGATAGATGAAGTAGTAGACTACAGCAAGAATGATAAAACTTAGGCTGATAGCGATCGCAAGTGTCAGAATTGTGTTGCGAATTCTGGCTTGTTTTGCTTGTAACTGCTGTTGAAGCTTCCTTCTTTCCTCGTTTTCCATCTCATTGATCGTCTTGCGGATATCACCTATGAGATTTTGTTCATCATTTCTCAGTAGTACTTGCAACGCCGCCTCTAATCCCTTGTTCTGGCGCAAGTCGATAGTCTGTTTTAGTTCAGTAAGTTTAGCTGTGATCAGAGATTCAAGCGTTGCAATCTGCTTTTGTTCATCCGGTTGATCTGCCGTTAGACTTTTCAGTTGAGCAATTTCTTGATCGACGTTAGCAAGTGCTGCTTGATAAGGTTTGAGATAAATTTGTTTTCCAGTCAGAATGTAACCACTTTGTCTAGTCTGAGCATCCTTGATGTGAGACAGTAGTTCTTCTAAGCTGTTGAGTTTTTTATAAGTATTTTTTACGATACTGCGATTATTAGTAGATACTCTTGTATTTTGATAAGAAACCGCGCCAACCACAACTAAAATTGCCGACGCCAAAGCAAAACCTGCTGCAATCTTTTGGAAAAATTGCTTGTATACCCTCTGAGACTGCTTGTCTTTCTTGGTAACAAGTACCAAACTTGCTAAATTTCGGCGCAATTCCAGTTGCTTAATGACTTGACGGCCTAATGTTCGTAATGCCTCCAGTTGTTCTGGATTAAGTTCTCGTGGTACGTAGTCAATTACACACAAGGTTCCTAACGGGTATCCCTCTGGATTGGTCAGAGGTACACCAGCATAAAACCGAATATTTGGGTCAGATGTTACCAGTGGGTTTGTAGCAAACCGTTCATCATCTGTTGCATCAGGTACAACCAAAACATCAGGCTGGAGAATAGCATGGGCACAGAATGCTAAATCTCGGTGTGTTTCTAAGGCTTCCATTCCGACTTTTGACTTGAACCACTGACGGTTTGTATCAATTAAGCTAATTAAGGCGATAGGAGTCTGACAAATATACGAAGCTAGACGGGTGAGGTCGTCAAATGCAGCTTCAGGTGGGGTATCGAGAATCTTATACTGCAAAAGCATCTCAATTCTCTTTGCTTCGTTATCAGGTAATGGTGCTTTCATCCTTAAGCCTTATCTACATTCTGGGAGAGGTAGCAGAGCAGGGAAAAAGCAGGGGAGCAGGATAATATAACCAATGCCCAATGCCCAATTCCCAATTCCCAATTCAACAAACTTACTTTAATTAATGACAATAGTTTAGTTAAAAGCGTTAGCGTAATTTCACTGAGTTCGACTTTGTGAAATAATCGTTCAAATGATCAAGTCTCTACTGTATTTTTTCTGGGCTGGTTTCTTTGAAATCGGCGGCGGCTACCTGATTTGGTTGTGGTTGCGCGAAGGTAAGCCTTTCTGGTGGGGCATATTGGGTGGAATTGCTTTAGCTTGCTATGGGGTTATTGCAACTCTCCAATCGGCAAATTTTGGCAGAGTGTATGCGGCTTACGGTGGCGCGTTTATCGCAATGGCAATGCTTTGGGGTTGGAAGATAGACAGGGTAATTCCAGACCGCTATGACTTAATCGGAGCATGTTTAGCTTTAGTAGGTGTTTTAATTATCATGTTTGCACCCAGAAATTAAGTAAAATTTCTAGATTATTTTTGAACAATAACTTTTATAATGTTCCCTTTTAAACAGATAATAACCTCACCCCAAAATGCAAAAGTTTTTTAGCGACCAAACGGTGAGCAGCAGTCATGCAGATATTTATGTGTTTATGCAGGAGATATCAAGATAAATCATGAAATATTTGGGCAAATTCTCTGGTAATTTACCATAATTGTCAGAATTGAAAATTATTTGGCTTTGTAACAGTAGGTAACTAAAAATTTGCAATTTTGTGGCAGTTGAATAGAATGCTATTCTTCAAAAAATAAAGATGCAACTATTGCATATTCATACCCTTTTTTTATCTTGGCAACTACGGGCTGGATTATATTTTTGTTAACATTTCCACAAAATTAACGTTAAGTAACTTTCAAGACAAAAATGTGTAACTAAAAGTAATCAAATGTAGTTAAGGATACAAATCATTGGTGCTTAGGAAGAAAAACAAGTGTTGAAGAAAGTTGTGATGATTGGGGCTATCACTCTACTGTTTTTGGGAGTACCGCTGATGGGCAATGCTTTTGCCCAAACACCAGCCGCTACTCCACCTGCTGCTGATACTGGAGATACGGCATTTATGCTGATTTCAGCAGCCCTTGTGCTGCTAATGACACCAGGATTAGCATTTTTCTATGGTGGATTTGTGCGATCGCGCAACATCCTAAACACATTGATGATGAGCTTTGTGTTGATGGCGATCGTGGGAGTTAGCTGGATTCTCTGGGGTTATAGTCTTTCCTTTGCACCAGGTTTACCGTTTATCGGTGGATTGCAATGGCTGGGATTGAATGGTGTCGGCTTAGAGATAACCGATTATCTCAAAGGGTCAAATCCCCCGGAGGTTCTTTCTTATGCTGGAACGATACCTCACCAGGCATTCATGATCTACCAAGCCATGTTTGCCATTATCACCCCAGCTTTAATTTCTGGGGCGATCGCAGAACGGATGAGTTTTCGCGCTTATTGTCTGTTTGTGGTATTGTGGTCAACTTTTATTTACGCCCCTCTAGACCACATGGTATGGGCAAAAGGTGGATTCTTAGGTTTGTATGGTGGCTTGGGTGCTCTCGATTTTGCCGGTGGTACAGTAGTTCACATTAGTTCTGGCGTTTCAGCCCTGGTAGCAGCGATCGTTCTTGGGCCTCGGAAAACCCATCCTGATCGTCTTAGCCCACCGCACAACGTTCCGTTTATTTTACTGGGTGCTGGCTTATTGTGGTTTGGTTGGTTCGGCTTCAACGCTGGGAGTGCTCTAACTCTTGCTAGTGGAACCTCTGGTAACTTAGTAACAAATGTGGCAACAACAGCCTTCGTCTCTACGAATACAGCTGCGGCAGCTGGTGCATTAATGTGGCTAATTTTGGAGAGTATTTTACGGGGTAAACCAACCGCCGTGGGAGCAGCTACAGGAGCCGTTGCTGGATTGGTGGGTATCACTCCCGCCGCCGGATTTGTCACACCACTATCAGCGATTTTAATTGGTTTCATCACCGCCTTTGTTTGCTTCTATGCAATCAGTTTCAAGCACAAGCTACAAATTGACGATGCTTTAGATACCTTTCCTGTGCATGGTGTTGGTGGTACAGTGGGGGCAATTTTAACAGCAGTCTTTGCCACTACTCAAGTCAATGGAGGAGGTAAAGACGGAGTGTTGCGTGGTAATTTTGGTGAATTGGGAGTTGAACTAGTAGCAATTGCCATTGCTTATGCGATCGCAGGTGTTGGTACGTGGATTATTCTCAAGGTTATCGATGCTACAGTCGGGCTACGAGTCAAAGAGGAAGCTGAATTGCAAGGTTTAGATATCAACGAACATGGTGAAGAAGGTTACAACTCCGAGTTTGGCGATCGTCCCACTTAGGAGTGGTGAGTGCTGAGTGGTGAGTGCTGAGTTAGGAGGAAAGGACTTTCTGTTTGCTTCCCCAGTCCCCAATCCCCAATCCCCACTTTAAGAGTGTGTCATTTGCGATCGCTAGCGTTAAAATTTGATTCAAATAATTGGTAAATTTCGCTAGTTGTGTCTACTTCTCTTAAAACCTTTCCTATCTGGGCATTTTTCTCGCTGTTAACCAACGGCATCCTAATGTTGGCGGTCATCCTGCTAATTTGGCAACAGCAGAGATTGTCCGCTTTTTTTGGGATAGTAACATCCCCAGAACCAATCAACCTGAACAACTCACCCCAAATTGCTACACCTGATTTGGGTCGCCGTCACCAACTCAGTTATCAAGAGTGGGTAGACATCCTCAAGCAAGAAGCCAAGGTCGCCGCTGACCAACGTCCTGCCGATTTAACTATCCTGGCGGGAGATTCTCTGAGTTTGTGGTTTCCCCCTGAGTTATTACCCGAAGGTAAAAATTGGCTCAATCAAGGAATTTCTGGCGAAACCAGCAATGGACTCTTGAAAAGATTGAAGATATTTGACCGCACCCAGCCAGAGGTGATTTTTGTGATGATTGGCATTAATGACCTAATTCGGGGGATGAGCGACAGGGTAATTTTGGATAATCAACGGCAAATTATCAGTTACCTGCAAAAGACTCATCCCACAGCGCAAATTGTTGTCCAATCGATTTTGCCACATGGAGCAGAGGAAGCAACTTGGCAAGGACGAGAAAAACTTCTGGCTGTTGCCAATAGTCGCATTCGCAAGTTGAATCAGCAGTTGCAAAGCATATCTACCAAAAAAGGTGTCAAATTTCTCGATTTATACCCGCTGTTTACCAACAAGCAAGGAAATCTCCGCAGGGAATTTACTACCGATGGCTTACACTTAAGTCCTGAAGGCTATATAGTTTGGCGTTCTGCATTGCAGATTTATAGCGACATCGAATTAGGGACTTCCAAATAAAAAAATATCCCATCGCTTTTAGGGCAGGGGAGCAGGGGGCAGGGAGTAGGGGGAGGAAAAGTCGTTGTGATTCCAAAAATTGGATAATTTATTTTTTGGAGTTCCCTTAAAACCCCAGAGTCAACGTCCTGCGGGAAAAAAAGGCTAAAGTCCAAAAAGAAGTAATATCTTTGAATACAACTTTGTATAAATCGCGTCTGGGCGCGAGAAAATAAGAAATAGTGGTTTAAGTAGACAAATCTAATGGATACAAAAGCTTTTAAGCGCAGCCTCCAACATTCAGAAAATTACAATCGCAAGGGTTTTGGTCATCAAGCAGAAGTTGCTACCCAGTTGCAATCTGAGTATCAGAGTAACTTGATTCAGGAAATTCGCGATCGCAATTACATCCTACAACGAGGTGATGTCACAATCCGACTAGCACAAGCCTTTGGCTTTTGCTGGGGTGTAGAACGAGCTGTAGCTATGGCCTATGAAACCCGTCAGCACTTCCCCAAAGAACACATCTGGATTACTAACGAAATTATCCACAACCCTTCTGTAAATCAACGGATGCAGGAGATGGAAGTAGAATTCATCCCTATTGAAGGCAAGAATAAAGACTTTTCGGTTGTGGGAACTGGCGATGTAGTCATATTACCGGCTTTTGGGGCAAGCGTTCAAGAAATGCAGATACTTCACGATAAAGGCTGCAAAATTGTTGACACAACTTGCCCTTGGGTATCTAAAGTTTGGAATACAGTAGAAAAGCACAAAAAAATCGATTACACATCAATAATTCACGGTAAATATAAGCATGAAGAAACAGTTGCTACTAGTTCTTTTGCTGGCAAGTATTTAATTGTGTTGAATTTGCAAGAAGCGCAATATGTTGCTGACTATATTATTAATGGTGGCAACCGGGAAGAATTTCTGACAAAATTTGCTAAAGCTTGTTCAGCCGGATTTGACCCCGATCAAGATTTAGAAAGAGTTGGTATTGCTAACCAAACTACCATGCTTAAAGGTGAAACTGAGCAAATCGGCAAGCTTTTTGAGCGGACTATGTTGCAAAAGTATGGCCCTACAGAGTTAAATCAGCATTTCCAAAGCTTCAATACTATTTGTGACGCTACCCAAGAACGGCAAGATGCCATGTTGGAATTAGTGGAACATAATTTAGATTTGATGGTAGTGATTGGTGGGTTTAATTCATCCAATACTACTCAATTGCAACAAATTGCTTTTGAGCGGGGAATTCCTTCTTATCATATTGATACTGTTGAACGGATTAAATCAGGAGATTCCATAGAACATCGGCAATTAAATGGGCAGTTAATAACTACAGAAAACTGGTTGCCAGATGGAAAAATTGTTGTGGGAGTTACTTCTGGTGCTTCTACGCCAGATAAGGTTGTAGAAGATGTGATTGAGAAGATTTTTGCTTTGAAAGCAACAGCAGCGCTGGTTTAACGGTGATCAATTATCAAGTATATAAGTTCATAGTAAGGACTAAAGTCCTTACTATGAACTCTCAAAACTAGCTTAAACATTGTACTAGGTAAGACTAGTAACTATTGACTGTTCACTATTTTTAAAGTTCGTAAAGGTTGAAATAGCAATATTATTTGAAAGTGCAGCATAAGAGGATATTTGAAAAGTCCTCTTGTCGGGAACAAAAATTTTATATCCCCCTAAATCCCCCTTCAAAAGGGGGACTTTGATTCTGTTTCCCCCCTTTTTAAGGGGGGTTAGGGGGGATCTAAAAGTGCTTAAAGTCACAACGAAAAACTTTTCAAACAACCTCTAACGGTTTTACCTGATTAGCTTGAATATCTGCCTTTGCACGTTGGATTAACTGATCCAATCTACCAGATTTTGCATCTGCTTCAATTTGCTTGTCCCAGGCATCATTGAGATATTCTTGAAGCCAGTTTGATAAATCCCGCATTTCATCTTCAGACAGTTGCAGAATAGCAGCTTCTATTTCTGGGAGTGAGTTCATTCTGTTATCCTCAATCCAGCACTATGAACTATATTCTACCAAAATTGACGGAATAATTCAGAATTAGAATTAGCGTCAAATATTAGTTATTAATCATGAATTAGCATGACAGAGAAATGGCTTTCTATCGTCGGCATTGGGGAAGATGGATTACAGGGATTAAGCGCGATCGCTCTTTCCCTAATCACTCAAGCTAAAGTAATTGTGGGAGGCGATCGCCATTTAGCAATGCTCCCTAAAGATGACCAACGTGAAAAACTAGTCTGGACATCCCCTATTAGCACCTCTGTAGAGGAAATCATCCAGCGTCGGGGTCAGTCAATCTGCGTACTAGCCAGTGGCGATCCGATGTGTTACGGCATTGGTGTCACCTTGATACGGCGAATTCCCGTCTCTGAAATGACGATTATTCCCGCACCTTCAGCCTTCAGCCTCGCCTGTGCCAGGGTGGGATGGTCTTTAACGGAGGTGGAAACCTTAAGTTTGAATGGTCGTCCATCCTCACTACTCCAGCCCTACATTTATCCAAAAGCGCGGTTGTTGATTTTGAGTGAAGGGAAAAACACACCCGCCATTGTTGCCGAAATTTTGACAAATCGCGGCTACGGTGGCAGTACAATCACCGTATTGGAGCGCATGGGCGGCACTCATGAAAGAATTGTGGAAGGGACGGCTGCATCTTGGAGTGAAACTGAAGTTGCGGCTTTGAATGCGATCGCAGTTTATTGTATTCCTGATCCTGGGGTTATTCCTTTGCCAAGATTACCAGGATTACCAGATAACGCCTACCATCACGATGGACAGTTAACTAAGCGTGAAGTTAGAGCAGTTACCCTAGCAGCTTTGGCTCCCACACCGGGAGGATTATTGTGGGATGTTGGCGCGGGTTGCGGTTCAATTTCTATCGAATGGATGCGGAGCCATGCTCGGTGTCGAGCGATCGCGATCGAACAAAACTCCTCTAGACTACTATATATTGCTGATAATGCTGCCACTCTTGGTACTCCCAATCTGCAAATCATTGAAGGTAAAGCGCCCCATGTTCTGAAAGACTTGTCAGCACCAGATGCCATCTTTATTGGTGGTGGGGTGACAGCAATGGGACTTTTTGATGTTTGCTGGGAAGCGCTACGTCCGGGTGGACGTTTGGTGGCAAATGTTGTGACGGTAGAGGGTGAGCAAACTTTATTTCAATGGCATAAACGAGTCGGTGGCGATTTAACTCGTATTGCTATTCAGCGGGCGGAACCTATTGGTAAATTTTTGGGCTGGCGAGCAATGGCGCCTGTAACGCAATGGGTAGTTGTAAAGTCTGAAAACGATACCCCCCTTTAGTCCCCCCAAGGCATCGCTACGGTGTGCGCACAAGTCTGAAATAGCTAGATTAACCAAGGTTTTACCCCACCCTAACCCTCCCCTTGCAAAGGAGAGGGAACTAGATTTATTGTTTCCCCCCGATGCCTTGGCTACGGTGTACACACAAGTCGAAAAAAGCTTGATTTTCCATTCTTCTCTCGTTTATCTCATTTACCTCGTTTTTATCTCGTTCCCATGTTCTACATGGGAATGCTCCTCGTGGAGGCTCTGCCTCCAATCTGGCATTGAGTCTCTGACTCAATGAATGCATTCCCAGTCGGAGACTGGGAACGAGGAAAGTCTTATCAAGCTAGGTTTTTAGGACTTGTGTGTACACCGTAGCGATGCCTTGGGGGGACGGCGATAGCCGGGAGGTGAATTATATACAGCTTCACAAAAAAATTGGTATAAAACAAACAGTAGTCAAAATTTTATACCATACTATATTTAATAGGCTTGTTACTCAGAGACTTCCAACAAATAAATTATCCAATCTTGTGGGGTGGGTTGGAAAGCCCGCTTTTAGCTACGGGTGAAACGCCAACTCCACAAAAAGTAATTGAGTATTTTTTTATTTGAAAGAATATAAATAAAATTCTTTTATACACAGCCCTGACTGTGTATAAAAGAAAGTTTTTGAAGAACAATTTCTAGATTTTGAAAGAAGTTGCAGCCATAAGTTGCACTTATCCTGTGCTGAAGTCACAGAAAATTGTATAATCGACAGCTTATTAACCAAAAATTTCGTTTTCTATAGAAAATGACAGAAGTAATTAGATTCGGGAGCCTAAATAACATTGAGTCCATTGAGTTTGAAGAACAGTGCTTAGAAAAAGCTAGAGAAACAGGCGATGCCTACGGCGGGCAAAGCCAACGCAATAGAGAAGTCATTTCTTTAGCAAGTTTGGGCAATGCTTACTACTCACGAGGCGAGTACCATCTAGCAATTGAGTTTTATCAGCAGTGGTTGGATATAGCTAGAGAAACAGGCGATCACGCAGGCGTTGCCAAATCTTTATCTGGGTTGGGTAACGCTTACCAATCACTGGGCAAATACCAGCGAGCGATTGAATTTTATCACCAGTGGTTGAGTATCACCAGGAAAATAGGCGATCGCACTGGGGAAGGTATTTGCTTGGGAAGTTTAGGTAATACTTATGAATACCTGGGTAAGTATGAGCAAGCGATAGAGTTCTATGAACAGTGGTTGGGTATAACAAAGAAAATCGGCGATTGGGCTGGAGAATGCATAAGCCTGGGAAGTTTGGGCAATACTTATGAATCATTAGGGAATTACCAACTGGCAATTGAGTTTTACCAGCAATGGTTAGGACTGGCAAAATTCATTAGCGATAGCAATAGCCAAGCTATGGCCTTGAGTGGTTTGGGCAGTGCTTATAAAGCTTTGGGAGAATACCAAAGAGCGTTTGAGTTTTATCAACAATCATTAGAGATTAAAATGGATCTCAATGACCAAAATGGGGAAGCAAACGCCTGGTTTAATTTAGGTTTGGTGTTAGAAAAAATTAATCGAGAATCAGAAGCGCTCAATGCCTTTTGCAATGCTCGTGAAATATATCATCTAATGGGACTTGATGAAAGCCTGCAAGATTGTAACCATGCAATTGAGCTTCTTTCTCAAAATGTTGCAACTTTCGCATCTGTCTTCTGGTTTGAGAGATGGTTAAATCATTTGTCGCAGCTGATCAAATCTGGTTCCAAACATTGAAGAGTGCTGAATTACGAGTGCTGTTAGCCCCGCTACCGCTAACAGCACTCGTAACTCACTCAAGACTCAGCACCATACTTATTAAATACTGCAACTGAGTCTTTGCGATCAAAGGAAAACACAGAAAACGGATCTTTTCGATTCCCCATCTCCATCCCAGGAGTACCTACAGGCATTTGAGGAACAGATAAACCAGCAACATTTGGCTTTTCTTGAAGCAGACGTTTGATGTCGTCTGCTGGGACGTGTCCTTCGATGACATATCCATTAACAATTGCTGTGTGGCAAGATGACAAGTTATCCGGCACGTTGTACTTTTGTTTGACTGTTTCGATGTTAGGTGTAGAAAAGTCTGTGACTTTAAAACCCTGTGCCTTTAAGTGATCAATCCACCCGCCACAACAGTTACAATCAGGACTGTGATATACAGTGGCATTGAGCGCTGTTGATTTTAATGGTATCTGTTTATCCTGGATAGGCGTAGTGGTACTTACTAGTTGAGCATAACTCATCGGAGCAGTACTTCCCAAAATGCCCAACACCCCTGCTGTTAGACAAATCATCACTAACACTCGCACAGCAGCACGTACCAAGATAGGCGGTAACCATTTTTGCCAGTAATAATTCAAAAACATTCTGCGTCTCTCTGTGTTTAAAAACACTACGATTTTACGCAAAACTATACTGTGTTCCATGTAAACCTCCGGGGTACTCCCGCCACACTTGATGTTGACGGTGATAGCGAGCGAACTCACGTTAGTTTACATATTTTAAAGGCGTGATGGGGTCAAAAAACTAATTGTTTGTGGCTTAAAACTCGATACACTATCCCAATAATTAACCTGATTAATATTCACCTTGAGCAAAGCAATATCGGCTTCGTCCAGTCCTTTAGGAAACCAGGTTTGAAGTTCCGGCTTCCATAGCTCTTGCATCTTGTTGCGGTCTTTCACAAGCTGCGCTGTACCTGAGATAGAAACGAACCGCTGCGGATTGGGTGACGAGAAGCTGACATTGACCTGCGGATGGTGTTCAACCTCAGTTACCTTATGGGAAGCCGCATAGGTAAAAAACCAGAGTGTAGCATCAGAATTAACCTCGCCACTCCTGGACATCGGGTAACTATGCAAACTTCCATCATCATCGACTGTGGTAAACATACCATAATCAATATCTTGGATTAGTTCATGTAGTTTTGTAATTTCTTGGTTGCGATCTGTAGAAGTTGTCATTGGTTTTAGTTTTTTCTCTATTTACTTTTCCTGGACTGCAATTTTTTGATTACAAGTAGATTTAAAACTGACAAAGCTATTTTTCAGTATTAAATTTTTTAGTTTAAATTGCGTGAGCCTAAAGGTATAATTCTCATAATAAAATTAGCTATTTTAGTTATATCTATAGAGATATTGCTTGAAAACCACTACTTTATTTATGCATCAATTGTAGGCATGGTATTTGGAACAAAATTAGTGGTGCGATCGTCGATTGGTTTTTGAATGAAAATATAAAATCAAACAAATTCTGGCAAGCAAATTCTGGAACTGTGAAATTTTATGTTAGATTTGTACCCTCTGAATGAGCCTCTTCAACCTATAGCAGGAGTATAATTTTCCATTAAGCACCTACGATGAAAACTAGGTAATCAAATCGCAGTATATCTGCCTTTCAACTTATGGACTGGAAGTACAGGTGGAAAAATGGCTATAAACCAAGCCGAGATGAAGCGGCAAAAAACCCTCACTTGTTAGATGAGAGTCAGTTCGAGAACGAGCAAGACCGAAAGCTAGCTGAAGAATCTGCAAGGAAGCACTTGGGCATACCTGCACCAACCTTAGACGAAGATAAACCAATACTACCTCATTAGCTTCGCCTAATGACAAGGCTTGATAACACCATTTCCAAAAATCTTTGTAACAAATAAATTGGTTGTAGGGGCTTACATCTGTACGCCCCTAATCATGTATCTGTAGCAATAATTTCGTGAAAAAATCCAACAATTAGGCATTTTTTGCCTATGTACACTCCGCACCATTAGAAAGTTAGACAAAATGCAGATTACTCAATTTTTCAATCGATTAAACAATAAGAAATTCGCTAAGTTACTCACTCAAACAGTAGCTTTAGGTGTAGGTGCTATTGTTCTCCTCTCAAGTACTAATGCTAATGCTGCCGAGCAAGTTATTTTAAAGTACGGTAGTTTTCAGGGGCAAATATCTGTTCAAGAATTAACTCAGTTTACAGAAACTGGCAAAACTACCCCGACATTAAGAGCTTATTTACAAGCAGCGCAACAAGATCCCGCTGTAGCTCGTAAGGCACTTAAAGCTTCGATAAAAGCCGATCCTTCCTTTTTAAATAGCTTACTGTCTAGCTGGGCGGGGCCAGTTTTAGTTAATCAGATTGGTGAGGTAATTCGTCCTACCGCAGGAGAACTAGATCAGGAGGCGCTGCGAAACGCTTTAAGTGAATCTATTAAACAAAATGGTGAAGTTACACTGCTTGGAGCCATCCAGAATTATCCAAGTACTTCTGTTGAACTTGAAGGAGATCGTCTCATCCCCGTTTATGAACGCCTAAGCAATCTTGCAAAACTTTTCTGAGGCTAGTTACTGCTGAAATTTAATACCGATGAGTCTATCTTAAGGCTCTATTCTGTGACTGAGAAATTCCCTAACGTAATTGTAGAGTTAGGGAAAACTTTATATGACAACCAACGTTTCTAGAGATATTAACAAGAATGTTAATGGAGCGCTGATAACTGGTGTTCTTCTGAGTATTGCGGGGGTTATTGCGATCGCAGTGCCTAATATCTCAACGATATTCGCCGAGACTTGGATTGCAGTGATTTTGATTTTCGCCGGATTTACAAAACTAGTGTACGCCACTCAAACCCGCGATCGCGGAGGTTTCATTTGGAAAATTTTATTGAGCGCACTCTATATTGCAACGGGCATAATGCTATTTGTTTATCCTTTTACGGGTGTTCTCACACTCACTCTGTTGCTTGGCAGCTTTTTGCTGACTGAAGGCACATTCGAGTTAATTCTGGCATTCCAGTTACGTCCGCAAGATAACTGGACGTGGATACTCGCTGATGGTATTATTACGCTGGTATTAGGTGGAATGATTTGGTTCCAGTGGCCCTTCAATGCGCCTTGGCTTCTTGGCACACTAGTTGGTGTCAGCATTCTTTTCACTGGCATTTCACGCGTGATGCTGGCGTTGAATGCGCGTTCTACCTCAAATCCTACTAACGAAGCTACAAATGCTACTTAGTAGATGGGCGTAAACAAAGTTAACTTGTAAGAGTCGTCATTTGTCATTGGTAAGGGTTTTAGGCGTGTTTACTTTTAGTAACATAGTTTGTTTGGTTTATTCCCGCCTACCTAGTAGATGGGGAATGGGGGAAAAATTCCTCTCCTCTGCACTCTTCCCCCTGCCCCTCTGCCTCTTTTCAATGCCCTATCCCAAAATTAAATAGTCAAAGTTTACAACGAGATTGCAGCAGCGATCGCCTTCATATTGCTAAATTAACTAAGGAAATAAAAATCCAGGCCAGCTAGCTGCAATCAACAATGGTATCTATTGCTACTCCCTTCTCGGATATTCAAAACCATTGGGCACGCTTATTTATTACAGCCTTAGCCCAACGTGGTATTGTCAGTGGGTTGCCTAATGGCACCTATCGCCCCGATAACTCACTCACCCGCGCTGAATTTGCCGCCATCATCGCCAAGGCATTTCCCACCGTTGCCAAGAAGCGGCAGTATGTCCCCTTTGTTGATGTACCCACTAGTTATTGGGCAGCAGCCGCCATTCAAACAGCTTACGAAAAAGCATTTATTAGTGGGTTTCCTGATAAAAGTTACCGTCCCGCTAACCGAATTACTAGAGTAGAAGTATTAGTTTCCTTGGTAGCTGGTCTAGAAATTGCCACCAAGGTAAAACCTGACCTCCTCTCAGCACTCCCACAAATTTATCAAGATTCTCTTCAGATTCCTGGCTATGGCAGAAATCACGTAGCTATTGCCACTAGTGCCGGATTGGTGGCTAGTTTCCCAAATTTGAAATTACTCAGTCCCAATATTGCAGCCACCCGTGCAGATGTGGCAGTGATTATTTATCAAGCTTTGGTGTATTTAGGTGAGGCAGAAAAAATTGCCTCTAGTTACTTAGTGCAGCCGCCAATAACCACACCGACACCAACCCCCACACCGACACCGACTCCAACCCCCACACCAACCCCCACACCAACTCCAACGCCAACCCCCACCCCTATCGGTAGCGTTAGAGTAAATCATAGCCGGGAGTTCCGGGGGGCATGGTTAGTATCTGTGTGGAATGGTGATTGGCCTTCCAAAGCCGGACTTTCTGTTGCCCAACAAAAAGCTGAACTCACCGAAATTACTATTAAATTACAAGCGTTGAACTTCAATGCCCTGATTTTCCAGGTGCGACCGGAAGGAGACGCTTTATATGAGTCTCAATTAGAGCCTTGGAGTGCTTGGATTACCGGAACTCAGGGGAAAGCACCAGAACCATTTTATGATCCTTTAGCATTTGCGATCGCAGAATGTCACAAGCGTAATATTGAAGTTCATGCTTGGTTCAACCCTTACCGCGCTAGCACTTCCACCGACCCAGCCAAAACAGTCCGTCCCCACATAGCAGCTACCAATCCAGAAAGCGTTTATTTGTGGAAAACTCAACGCTGGATGGACCCAGGACTGAAAATAGTTCAGGATAGGGCGTACAACGTAATTCTCGATGTAGTGAAGCGCTACGATGTTGATGGCATTCACTTAGATGATTATTTCTATCCATATCCCATCGAAGGGCAGTCTTTTCCCGATGACAAAACCTACGCTGCATACAAAGCTGCCGGTGGTACACTCAGCCTTGGCGACTGGCGACGGGACAATGTTAACAAAATGGTACAGCGCCTCTGGCAGGGAATTAAAGCAACCAAACCCGACGTAAAATTTGGTATTAGTCCCTTTGGGATTTATCGCCCCGGACAACCCGCTGGTATTACTGGGTTGGATGCTTACAATGTGCTGTATGCTGACTCTAAGAAATGGTTAGAAGAAGGCTGGATTGATTATATTGCTCCTCAATTATATTGGCGCACAGACCAACCACAACAAAGTTATTCCGCGTTGCTAAAGTGGTGGACACAGATAAATACAAAGCAAAGACACGTTTATGCTGGGAACAATTTGACAGAACCAAGCAACAAGAGTCGAGAGAGTGGTGAGATTGAAAAGCAGGTGATAATTAGTCGCAGCCAAGCTGGACAGTTGTCATTAGGGAATATCTTCTTTAATCTCGGTGTTTTGACGGAAAATAGTCAGGGCATTGCTGATAAATTCCAAAGTCTGCTTTATAACAAACCTGCGCTACCGCCAACTTTGCCTTGGCAAGATACAACACCACCCCCACCACCGACTGGATTACAAGTGAATAACCGCAAACTGAGTTGGCAGCCTGGAGATAATCAGCCAGTTCGTTCTTGGACACTGTATCGGCTGAGTGGCGATACTTGGACAATTCAGCGAATTTTGTCTGCTGGCACAACCTTCGCTACCGTCCAACAAGCGGGAAGCTATGCGGTGTGTGCGGTGGATAGATTGGCGAATGAGAGTGTGGGAACAGTTATTACAGTGAGTTAAACAAAAGTGCTGTTGATGAGTGTCTAAGGATAGTAAGCTAAAACACAACCAATTAACGCAACCTAAGTTTGATAAATCTCTCTCTGCCTTGAACTAAAGTTTAAGGCAGCGATCGCTTCTATAGTAAAGTAACTCCTGTCTTCCTTGTAGCAACTTCCGCCTTCACGTTTTGATGTTACGCGCAGTCTTAAAACCTTTTCCCTTTCCCCTTCAGCAAATCGTATTAAGAAATAAGGAACTGAGTTTTTTGCTTATCCAGTATTTCCATAACTGGATAAAAAATTAGGGATTCACCTTTTGGTAGATTTAGACAGAATCATCAAAACTGTATATTTGAATGGGGTAACACATAATTTGCCACAAAACCTCATGCTAAATCAGTAATTTCAAGATAAATAGATGAAATTTTGATTGAATTATAGTCAATTTGTTCCTTAATTTCCTCAAAAGCCATGACATCCCCTGAGCCTCAAACTGATTTTGGAGAAAAAGCTCCACAAACCTCATTTGAGCCACCTTCTGGAAAACGGCGGTGGCTTTGGTTATTTTTAGCAGCACTACTATTGTTAGGGGGCGGAGTAACTATAGTTTGGCGTTTGCTCACTCCGCAAAATTCAGCACCTTCAACTGCTAACGCTCAACCTGAAGGGGTAAGAGTCAAAATATCCACGGTACAAAGCGGCATCATTGAGGAAAGTTCAGATTTTATTGCTAGCCTGAAATCCCAGCGCTCAGTTACGCTCCAGCCGAAGATTCAGGGCCAAGTTACCCAGATACTTGTGAAATCGGGAGATCCAGTAGCCGAAGGAGCAGCGATTCTCCAAGTAGATCGTACACCACAAGCAGCGATCGCTCTTAAAAATTCTGTACCTCCAGCATTTTTAATGCAACTGGCAAATGCCCGCGCTACACTCCAATCTCTGGAAGCAGAACGACCATCATATATTGCAAATGTGCAATTGTATGAGCAAAATTATGAAAAGTTTCTTGCTCTAGCGGAACAAGGAGCCGTGTCTCGACAAACTAGCAATCAGTTCGCTAATAGGCTCGCTAATGCTAAAACTAGTCTTAATGCAATTGATTCCAGGATTCAAGTACAACGAGCTAATATATTGCAAGCTGAAAAAACCTTGCAGCAAGCTGATGTAAATACTCAAACGCAACAGCCCCAGTCCGACAAAATTACCGCTCCCTTTAGTGGCACTGTTGGCAACCTCGGTGTGAAAGTCGGTAATTTAGTTAATACTTCTACACCATTAGTTAATATCACCCAAAATCGACCTTTAGAAGTGAATATCTCTGTGCCACTACAGCAGGCGCCCCAATTGCGTAAGGGAATGCCAGTGGAAGTTATGAACACACAAGGTCAAAAGCTGGGTAGAAGTAGGGTATTTTACATTGCACCTAATCCTAGTACTGAGACACAAACAATACTGATCAAAGCACTTTTTGATAATCCTAACGGTCAGTTACGTGCAGATCAATTGGTAAGGGCTAGAGTGTTCTGGAATCAACGCCCCGGAGTTTTAATTCCCACAACAGCAATGACTCGTGTAGGTGGGGA
Organism: Nostoc edaphicum CCNP1411; assembly: GCF_014023275.1. Taxonomy (NCBI): domain Bacteria; kingdom Bacillati; phylum Cyanobacteriota; class Cyanophyceae; order Nostocales; family Nostocaceae; genus Nostoc; species Nostoc edaphicum. The sequence goes on along the minus strand of NZ_CP054698.1, from coordinate 6,189,948 downwards.
CACTTTTGTTTATGTAGTTGAAACAGAAACATCTCCCCAAGGCGTATCTCAACAAGTAGCTCGGCAAAAGCGAGTGAAGCTAGGCGAGATCAAAGATAATAATTACCAAGTTATTGAAGGATTACAGCCAGAAGATAAAGTTATTATCTCAGGTTTGCTCAATCTTAGGGATGGTGTTGCGATCGTTCCAGAATTTTAATTAAGAGGAGTGGGGAGTGGGGAGATGAGGGAGATGAGAGGACAAAGGGACAAGGTTAAAGGGAAAAGGATAAAGAAACAAACCCCTTCCCCCTTCCCCTTTACCCTTTACCCTTTTTCATAATCCCCCATGCCCCATACCCAATTCCCTAAATTTAACCTTGATACAGTACTTTAACAGTAGATAATCACTTTGGTTAACCAAAATAAAACTCGATTAATCTATGGCATCTTTGACAGGGAAGGTTGCAATTATCACTGGTGCATCGCGGGGAATTGGACGAGCGATCGCACTTAAGTTAGCTGGTAACGGTGCATCTATTGTCGTTAACTATGCAGGTAATGCAGTCAAAGCACAGGAAGTTGTTGCAGAAATTGAAAAGTTGGGAGTAGGTGCGATCGCAATCCAAGCTGATATTAGCAAAGTACTCGACATCCAACGGTTATTTGAGCAAACACTCGAACGCTTTGGTAAAGTCAATATTTTGGTCAACAATGCCGGAATCGCCTTCTATAAACCAATTACTGAGGTGAGTGAAGAAGATTTTGACAAGATTTTTGCTATTAACGTCAAAGGTACTTTTTTTGCTTGTCAACAAGCGGCGCAACACATGGCAGAGGGGGGACGGATTATCAACTTTTCCTCATCTACTACGGCGATGATGCTGCCAACTTACAGCGCTTATGTAGGAACCAAGGGTGCTGTTGAACAAATCACGCGGGTACTAGCTAAAGAATTAGGTGCAAAAGCGATCGCAGTTAATGTTATTTCTCCTGGCCCCACCGATACAGAACTATTTCGAGAAGGCAAAACACAAGAACAGATAGACCGTTTAGCCCAAATGGCTGCTTTTGGCAAACTGGGAGATGTGCAAGAAATCGCCGATGTAGTAGCGTTTCTCGCTAGCGATGAAGCCAGGTGGATTACTGGCCAAAACATCCGTGTCAACGGTGGAATTGCATGAGGCGATCAAAGCTCTTAACCCCTTTGGACTTGCCTATCTTCACCTGATGCAACCAAGCGAAGTCATGAACCCAGTGACACCCTAATTTCGGCAAATATTCCAAGGTACTTTGATTAGCAATGGTGGCTACGATCGCCAAACAGGAGATAGTATTCTTGCCAGTAACAATACAGATTTAGTTTATTTTGGCAAGTTATATATTGCGAATTCTGACTTACCAAAACGTTTAGAACTCAACGCACATTTGAACGCTCCCGATCCAAAAACATTTTATGCCCCTGACGCCATAGGATACACCGACTACCCATTTTTATAACTTCAGACTACTTGAAGGCATTACAGCCATCTCTAAATCAAAAATATAATTTTTCAGCAGTCAAACTTTTCGGTTTTATAATCTTATACAAATAACAGCTCGGCTATACAGTTGTAGAGTCTGTGTTTTCATCCTCAATATCACTTCACTGTCATCCACAAGTTATGGATTTGTCTAATTTTTCTACACTTCAAAACTTAGAAGCTGCCTTCGGTGGTGAATCGATGGCAAATCGCAAGTATCTGTTTTTTGCTGAGGTGGCGCGTCAACTTGGGTTTACAGACTTGGCGAAACTTTTTAAAGAAACAGCAGAACAAGAAACAGAACACGCTTTTGCACATTTTAAGTTACTGCATCCAGAACTGGTGGTAGAAGATGCAGCGGCTTTAACTGATGAACAAAAACGGGAAATTGTATCTCGCTGTTTATCTTTGGCAATTGAAGGCGAGACTTATGAATATACTACAATGTATCCTGAGTTTGCCGCAGATGCCCAACGCGATCGCGACAATCCCGCAGCTGAAGAATTTCTCAAACAAGTTCAAGAATCTACCGATCATGCCAACACATTTCGGGAAGCTGCACACCGTTTTGGCTTGTTAAAATTCATCGAAAATTACCACGCCGATCGCTACACTGAAGCCTTAGAAGTATTAAACGGAGGACAAGCAGCAACCAGAGTTGCTGGTGAAGAACCTAAAACTCGTAAATGGATTTGTAAACAATGCAGTATGATTTACGATCCCGTTGCTGGCGATCCTGATTCGGGGATTGCACCTGGTACACCTTTTGAAGAAATTCCCGAAGATTGGGAATGTCCGATTTGCGGCGCTAGCAAAAAAACCTTTAAACCATTTGAGGAAAAAGTTGCAGCTTAAGACAGCAATCAATTAGGCAATCTTTTTTAGCATACAAACGCGAAGCGTCTTAAAAGATACTTCGCGTTCTTGATTTTTTATACAGAAATTTTGACCATGTGTTCACCAGAAGATAACGGCTATGCCTTTTCTTTTGGTGAAATTAGTCGTTAACTGTCATCAGGTAAATGTACAAATTAAATGCGTAACAACTTAGGTAATTCGTAATTAGTCTAGGAAGTGAGAGTCTTCTCAATGCGACGATCTGGAATCAGCCAGATGATTGCGACTAAAACGTAGAATGCACAGGCAAACCATGAGTTCACAAAGGCAAGTGGAATTGCCACAGCATAGAATACCACCGATATTTTTCCTTTTAAGTCTTCACCAACTGCGATCGCTAAAGTTGAATCCCTACCGTGGTAAGAAATGAGGACGCGGGTAAGGATGAAGTAAGCGATCGCATTCAACAACAACACCGTACCATAAAGGGCAACTGGCATGGCGGCAAAGTGATTCTCGCCCATCCAACCAGTGACGAAGGGGATTAGCGACAACCAAAACAGCAGATGCAGATTAGCCCAAAGTATACGCCCATTTACCTGTCGGACTGCTTGTAGTAGGTGATGGTGATTGTTCCAATAGATGCCGATATAAATAAAACTCAGCACGTAGCTCAGAAATACCGGGATTAGCGGATGTAGCGCAGCTAAATCTAACCCATGCGGCACTTTGATTTCTAGCACCATGATAGTGATGATGATGGCAATCACTCCATCACTGAATGCTTCTAATCTCCCTTTTCCCATATACGCATTCCTTTTTTATATCTTTAATTCTCACTTGCCAATTTCCGCCGTAATTCCCGAATAGCAGCGCTAGTATTGCGCTCGTAGGCAATTTTAAAACACTCTGTAACTACTTCTGACACATTGATGTTAGGGAAATAACGGCTACTGGTTTCAACAGTGTAGCGATCGCCCTGCAATCTGTAAATTACAAGCTGGTTCTTCCTAAACAACCAAACTTCTGGTACTCGATAAGGTAGGTAGTCATTTACATCGGTGTAACTGGTGATGTCTATCTCCACCACTAAATCAGGTGATGGATCGACGCCCCAATTAATGCGATCTTTACCTGCGATTGTCTCCCAGTTTTCAATATAAAAACAGTAGTCTGGTTCTATACCACTTTCTTGTGGTAGTTCCATTGTGATTGGGGTAAATGCCTCGTATTCTCGTCCCAGATGATCGAGTAAAACTTTGACTACATCTGCAATTACACTTACTTTACGCCCATATTCTGGTAGTGGTGCCATCAAGAGAATTTCTCCATCTCGATATTTAATACGAGGCGAAGAGCGATCGCCTAGTTGTTCATTCAATACTTGATAGTCTTGCCAACTTCCGAGTAGGCGTACTACTGCGCCTGGGGGCAAATGGATTGTATCGGGTGTGACAACAGCAAACATAGAACTGATACCTCCACCTCAACTGTAATGCTTTAGATAAACTGTAGCTAGACTTTGAGGATAATAACTTCTAAGCGCTGCAACAAAGTTTTATGGGAATTATAGGTGAGATTAAGCAGATTTCTGCATCAACCCTTGAATTACTTAGAAAAGATCCACTTCTTGTTCGGGTATTTCGTGATGCTCAATGGTTGCCAGAATCGGCTCTTTGGCAACGAGCAACTTATTGGAAAGGAGAGTCGGCTGAAAAAACCAAACAAGAAATGAGAGCGCGGTTTGGTAAATTGGCTAAAAGGCAGGGTTTAAGCAGGTTTATTCCTGGAAATCGCCAACAATGGAAAAATAATTATGATTGGCAAGCACTAGAACAACAGTTTCTCGCAGAATGGGAAAATCCCGAACTAGATTTACACAAATATTGGCAGGAATTAACGTTTCTATTAGCTGGCTATGTTCCCGGTTATTATGCTACATCTCAAGGGAAAATTCCAGAATTGATAGTAGATCAAGAATATAAAAAAGATTTTCTACCATTTTCAGTGATAGAAAATTCTGCGTGGGATGGTATGCCTTTAGTTAACGCCTTTGGCGCTGGTCAAGAAATCGGTAATGAAAATACAACGAGTTATGGCCCTATGAGGTATCTATCGCCAGGTGATGAAGTTGGACAAATTCTTGATGGGTTATTAGAACTTTCACAAGAGGGGTTCCAGAATCGTTTCATCCGAGAATCACAGAATTCAGAACCAGTACCCTGGATTGACTGGTCTGAAGAAGAAATGTTGGATTGGATGACAGATTACTACAATGAGATTGTTGATTATTACCAGAGTGCTGTCAGGCAACACAAGGCTCTCCTACTTTACCTTACTTAATTTCTGTAATGCTTTAAATATCAATTGCTGCGGCTGAAAAATACAGCAGCTATCACAATTAAACCTAAAAGTGCTAGAGGAACCCAGAGATTAGGGAGATCAGACAAGCTCATAAAGGACTTCCAAATAAGTAAGGTGTATCAGGCGAAAGCCATAACGCATCGCAATAAACAGTTGCTACTTTATAAATCAACTTTTAGGTAAGCCTTGTTTTAACTTCCTCAGCCAAGTTTTCTAGTAGCACTTCTACTTGCTCACCTGTTTTCAAATCTTTGAGCGAGGATTTTTGTGCGGCTGCTTCTTCAGAACCAATAATTACACAAAATTGAATTCCTTGCTTGTCTGCTAATTGAAATTGTTTACCCAAAGGACGCTTATCAAAGTTAGTAATCACATTAATTCCCGCCTGACGAAGATGTTGAGAAACTTTTAAATAAGTGGGCATTAAATCTTCTTGCATATTCACTACCATCACTTGGGCTGGTGTAGCAGCTAAGGTATTTAGAATACCAGCTTTTAACAAGCGGCTAATTAAGCGAGTTAAGCCAATAGAAATGCCTACACCAGGCATTTTCTCGCCCAAAAATACCCCGACTAATTCTTCATATCTACCGCCAGAACAAATACTACCTAAAGCTTCATGTCCTAATAGGGTTGTTTCGTAAACTGTGCCAGTATAGTAATCAAGACCACGGGCAATAGATAAATCAATACAGAAACGGTTTTCGGCAACTCCGAGATTACGCACCCCTGCAATTACCGTTTCTAATTCGGTAATGCCTAAGCTCAATTGCTCGGTTTCTAGCAGATTTTGAGCGAGATGCTTGAGCTTGTCTAATACGTCATCAATCGAACCGTCAATTTTAATAAACTCAATAATTTTTTGCGCCTGTTCGGCTGAAATTCCTTCTTTTTCTAAATCTTGTTTTACTTTACTTTCACCAATCTTTTCTAGTGTGTCAACAATACCAATACACGATTTAATTTGATTTTCGACAATTCCCAGTGATTTAAAGAAACCAGTCAGAACTTTTCGGTTATTGATGCGAATCAGAAAATCGCCAATATTAATTGCTTCAAATATCTCAGTGATAATTGCAGGCATTTGAGCATCATAAAGCAAGCTGAGTTCACGACGAGCAACTACATCAATATCGCACTGACGAAACTGACGAAAACGCCCATCTTTAGCCCGTTCTCCCCGAAAAACTACATCCGTTTGGTAACGGGCAAAGGGAAAGGTTAATTCGTTCAGGTGACGGGCAATATACGCCGCTAAAGGAACTGTTTGATCAAACTTTAAAGCTCTAGCTTCTGAACCAGTTTCGCCCGATCTATCTCTCTCGGCTTGCCGATTTGGTGGCAGTATAGGATCAATTCCATAAATGATATTATCGCCTTGATTACCTTTAGCTTGCAGCACTTCTAAACGTTCTACAGCAGGTGTTTCGATGGGCGTAAATCCATAGCTTTCAAAAACTCTACGGATGATATCTAGTAAATATAATTCTAGACGCTTTTCACTAGGCAGAAATTCTGGGAAACCGCTAGGAGTAGAAAAGTTTATTTTGTCACCTTTGGCCATGCGTGTACCTTACTAAGTTGAAATTTGAGATGAAAGCCTAACGACTGGAAGTCATGGCTACACAAACAAAGTCCGCCTGCGCGGACTGGAGAATAATGACGGATTATCTCTGAAAGGAGAAATTACTATCTTAGCCGTTCTTCTTGAATTAGAGTGCGTTGAAAGATTTGATTGTTTTTAAACCAATGCCAAGTGCGGGCGCGATTGTTATTGTCAGGACTAATGTAGATCATTTCATATAAGCTCATATCTGGGTTTGACTTATAAGTAAACCACAAAATAACAATGGAATCATCGGCTTCCCAGGCTTTTCCTTCAATGCGATCGGTGTCAAACCAGAGCTTATTATCTTTGTATATTCCTGGAAATTCATACTCCTCTCGTTTCCCATCAGACCACTTGTAGCGATTTATTTGGTAATAGGGATGAGGGCCATTTTCTGGAAATTGACAAGTTAAGTGAGATTCATAGTTGTCAAGAATTTTTCCTGTTGTATCAATTAATGTATAAGTTCCTACCCAATCTCCTTCATGACGGGCGAGTACGGGCATACCTTCTCGAATATTAGACATTGCAATTCACCTTTTATTGTTCTAACATTTGGAAAAATCGAGTAAAGTAATCGGGAAAAGTTTTAGCTGTACAACCAGGGTGTTTTATTACAATGCTTGGAACCTTTAAGCCAGTGACCGTGGTATCTACTGGGCGATTCAGAACAGGGATTGCAATGGTATCCACTTTTAACCTCTGTGCAGGTAGTCAGCTACAACTTAATTATGTTCGCATATTATGAGTGGGCAGTGGGGAAGGTTGTCAAAGATGGCTTTAATCCAATACGCTTGGGTTAAGGGCCAATGGCAAAAATTTTGGGTTTTCGAGACGCGATAAATCGCCGTCTCTACAAGTGTTTTGGTCTTATCTGAACTATAATTGGGCTTTAATCATCGCTGGCATAACTTGACGCGAAGTATAACGAATTCCGTTTTTCTTCCAAGCGATGCCTGCGGCGGGCTACGCCTACGCGTTTATCGTTGGCTTCTAACGTTCTTCTGTATCCACACCAATATCTTTCACCAGTCCCGCCGCCTGCGATCGCCAGTTGACGCTTTTATTGTCCACGCCCTGGCTTACAATCTGCAAAACCTAATGCCTCTGTGTCGAGAAAACTTGCAATCGCCATCTCAATAACTGCTTCGATTGGATATTCAATTTCAGTAGCGCGAGCAATTAGAGCAGCACGAATTTGTTCAGGTAAGCATCCTAAAATAACTTCGGCATCATTAGGGGAAAGTTGCTCTTGGAGTTTTGCTTGCATCGCTTTACTACCCTTCGGTTGGAGTTGTAAGGAGGTTCGGTAGCTCTTAAAATAATGGCTTCTAGCTCCAATAGTAACGTAGGGTTTTCCCAATATGAAATGAATTGCACTGCGATTCGCACATCTTCATCGTTACCCCTCTTCTGTCACTTTCCGGGAAAGTGATCGCTAGAAGCCTCATGAGGCAATCAATACAAGCTATACTATTAGAAAAAAATAGGACTTGTATTTGTTATTAGAAAATAATCGCGCAATCGCTTGTTATACAAAAGCTCTAGATTTTAGAAAAGGCAAATGTTTTCGGAGAGTGACAGAAGAGGGTTACAGCGCTTACCGCTATTATGCAATACAGTTTTTCTTCTTGCCCCTCTCCTAGCATAGTTTTCAGCTTTGAGGATGATGTACCTCATAGCTGCCGGAAGTGCTGTATACTTATCGAGCCACGCCCACAAAAAAGCTTTATGTCCACCACTAAAACGCCCCCGCAAGCTCTTGGTTTTACCGATGTAGAGCAATCCGTCAGTCTTATGCCTGATTGCATAGATGCCAGGACGAGCCGGAATTCTGGCAAAATCACGAGTCAAGGGTTGGCATTGTTCAAAGGGAATGAAGGCGATCGCATCCAGAATTCTCCGAGCTTGAGCTTGAAGCTCAGAATCATTTGTTGGCATGAAAACGAGAGGGGTGATTGCACAGAAATCATAACTCTCACGAATTCTGCCATAACCTACTCAGCAAAGCTCAATTCCAACAATAGCATTTTTACCTGGCTGAGTTTTTGCAAGTTTCAATGCCAAATATACTTCTTGAAATGATCGCCCATATCCAATTGAACACGTTAGTCCAGGTGTTAGTTGTGAATACATAGCTTTCATTTCTAAAAGCATTTCTTCTTGAAGATTTCCCTTAAATAGAAGATCGTCACCTGCTTCAAATACAATTGCATTCTTGCCAAGCTTATCAGTAACAAATTTAGCAATCCTTGAAATTGCATTAGCTATATTTTTACTTAACTTCCGAAAACTAGCTTCATCGCTACAGGCAAGAAAAAGTTCTTCTAATATCTTTCCTGTATCATCTCCATCTAACCCATAATATAAAGTCTCTCCTGCTGCTATCTCAGCATACGATAATCTTTTCATATGCTTAGGTTCTTTAGAAAGCTCACCATTTGATAGCAAAGGATGCACAATATCTGTATAAAAATCAATAAAAGGAAAAGCCATTTTGACAGAAAGCTCTGCCTTGAATTTCTCCAAATCAGTTAAAAGTTTGCCCTTGTGTGTGGAACTATTTCTCAAGTACAAAATGAAATCATTAAATTTGCTAAAAAACTCTAAATCAAAGTCAGATGGAGCATCACTTTCAATTTTGGCTTGAATAATTTTGAGCTTTTGTCCAAAAGTTCTGCGATCTACTCCGTCAGGTGTATCAGCCAAGATAAATTTACTGACGAGAAGTCGAATTAGATCCTCTACACTCGCCGAAATTGATGAAGCTGCTATACGATAGATAGCATTATCTTTACTTTGATCACCTTGTAACTTTAGCTGAATAGAATGACCTAAGTTATCTTTAAAAAACTCTTTATCAGAAGAATCTGAATCTATAGCTACATATTTATTAGTTTGAGTTTCTATAATTTTTCTATAGCGTACCATCTCTGATAAATTTAGATAGGCTATGCTATCGAGCCTAGTGCTATCAGGAACTGGAGTATAGCAGGATAGCAAAATATTAAGTGGAAGAAATCCTCTTTCTTGAGTTAGCTCAAATAATTTTGAAACGTCAATTAAATATTGATTTTTTATATCAAGGATATAAGAAGCTATTGAGAGTAGATTTTTCGTATCCGCTCAATAAATCGGGGTAGTAGAAAAAATAACAAAGTAGAGAGATGCACATAGGGTCGTAGAATATATGACATGGCGCAAAAGCAATCTCCAGAAAAACAAGTAGAGGCATTGTTGCAAACCATCGACCCCTCAAAGTTTGCAGACGAATCCTTGCGCCAGACATTAACTGTTCTGCTAAACGTCATAGAGCAGCAACAATCAGAGATAAAAGAATTACGTGAAGAAAACCAAAAACTACGGGACGAAAACAATCGTCTGAAAGGCGAACAGGGGAAACCAGAAATCAAGAGCAATCAGTCGAAAGGGTTCAAGAGCAATCATTCATCCGAAAAAAGAACGACACACTCCAAAAAAAACATACGAAAAGTAGCAAAAATCAGAGCATAAAAGTAGACAGGACATGCATTCTGGATTATCCGGCGAGTGAGCTACCGCCTGATGCACAGTTCAAAGGCTATGAAGAGGTAATCATTCAAGATATTTCACTGTTAACTGATAACGTATTATTCCCGGAAAGAAAAATATTACTCGCCTAGTGTTGGAAAAACGTATTTAGCATCTTTGCCACCTGGTTACGATGGAGAATTTGGTCCGGGAATAAAAGCTCTAGTAATTAGCTTATATTACGGCGGTAATATGACCCAAGGTAAGTTGCTAGAGTTTTTAGAGAATATTGGGATCTCAATGTCGGCTGGCTATTTATCAAATCTACTCATCAAAAAACTTAGGCGATTTTGAAGCTGAATATAATCAAGTTTATACATCTGGGTTAGAAAGTAGCTCGTGGCAGCATATAGACCAAACAAGTGCCCGTGTTAAAGGAGTAAATCAGACCACGAATGTAATTTGTAACCCCTGGTACACAGTCTACTCAACTACAGCTAAGAAAGACCGACTAAGCGTAATTGGGGTCTTGCAAAATAGACAAGAGCTTGAATATGTTCTAAATGGGCTGACTTACGAGTTGCTTACAAGTTTTAATGTCCCAACTAAATGGCACAATCAAATGAAATTGTTGCCGCAAGAAACAGTTTTGACTGAATTAGAGTTTAATTCATTGCTGGATACGTATTTAAGCAAGCTAGGTTCTCAATACCGGACTCGTGTTTTGGAAGCTGCTGCAATTTCGTTCTATCATCAGCAATCTCAAATACCAGTGGTAGAATTTCTGGTCTGCGATGATGCACCCCAATTCAAATTAATTACAGATAATTTGGCTTTATGTTGGGTACATGAAGCCAGACATTATAAATAATTAAGTCCATTTGTTGGTTTTTTGTCAACAAACATTAGACAAATTTTTAGGGGAATTTTGGGATTACTACCGAGAATTAGTCGCTTACAGAAATTCCCCTTCCCCAAAAACCAAACAGGAATTAAAGACTAAATTCTGTCAGCTATTCGGTACTGAAACTGGATATAAACAATTAGATGAGCGAAAAAAATTAACGGCAGCTAAAGAGTCTGAACTACTGCTGGTCTTAGAGTATCCAAACTTACCTTTACATAATAATCCGGCGGAATTAGCTGCTAGGACTATGGTGCAGCGACGAAAAAATTAGTTACGCCACTCAAACGAGTGAGGGTACTAAGGCATGGGACATTTTTATGTCTCTTGTTGCCACTACTCGTAAATTGGGAATCAGCTTCTTTGAATATATACATGACCGGATTTCTCTCTCTGATAAAATCCCCGAATTGGACACTATTATTCGCTCAAAATTTTCTATTAATCCTCAACCTTTATAGTCAAGCGTTTGCATTCAAATAGAATCCCTGCGTTAGAACAATCTAGTTAACTCTCAATAAATTGGATGTTAGCAAGTCTTTTTACTTTTATTCGCTACCCCGACTTATTGAGCCGATACGATTTTTCTGTAATGAAGTTCCATTTGTGAGATCAACAATAAGATTTGAACCATTTGGAATACCCTTTAAAATAAACTCAATATAATCAACAAAGTTTTTAGTTGAAGCTTCTTCTGTAATTTCGACAATTTTATCAACAAATAATTCTCGGCTTACTTTATTTGCTTCTATATGATTCACCCAATCTTCATTACTCTTTAGCTTTGCATAAGAATCTCTTGAATGCACAACAAATATGTTTGTTAGAGCCTGCTTAAACATCTCCTCAGCTTTAGCATTAGCTACAACTATGGAGTTCGCAAATGTAAACTGATTAATGTTGCCTAGAACGAGCAGCGTTGTCATATTTCTCTAAGTGCTTATAAATTGCTTAAAAACAACATAACTCAACAATAGAGACAATGCGAAAAATCTTTTAACTTGCCACTTTGATGTGATCGCCAAGCAATGGGCATCATTCACCGTGAATGCTTTACTTTGGCAAGATTACAAAATTTCATCAAGCAAGACAGTACCACCTTCATAAAAATCAATGCTGAGATGATAATCTGCAAGTAGTGCAGTTCCCAGGAGAGGACGACGACCCATCGCCAACACGATGACTTCTCGCTCCGTACCGTTCCCAAACAATCTTTATCGCATGAGCATTTGTTGTAGTTTTGGAGTTGTCGGCAAGATTTGCTTGAATTTTAGCAATATATGGCAAGCTAAGTTTTGCAACCAGATCAGGTGGCAAGGTAAGAAAACCTTCAAACCCCGTATCAATAACAAACTCAATTTCTACATCTGACTTGTCTTCCAAACGAACCAAAACACTTATTCGTGCTTGAAGCCCAACCACCGTCCCATGTATCACTGTATCGTCCTGACTAATGAACCACCAACAGCATACACGGCATCATAACCAATCCTTTCTGCCCAAATTGCTGCATCAGGCTGTTTGGCTTGCAAACGACGGCTTGTTACCAACAAATCATCACCAATTTCATATTCACCTGTTTCAACATTGATGGAAATTAATTTGCCAATATTCTCTACTGTCTCAACTTGGGAACGGATATGTTTTTCGTAGAATTCTTTACCACGTTGGATAATTTCTTCGTCACTTAGTTTCGGATAAGACATACAGGCAAGCTTTCAAGTAAAGCATTTGATCGCCCTATTTATTATAGTGTGCAACTAATTGTTAAACGACAAGGAAACGAACAGCGATGCCTGTCATCTCATATTCCCGGCTGTCTTTGCCATACTTCAACACCGCACTACTGACCAAGTGAACGAATGGACTCACTCGTGTGCTGAATGAATGGACTCGTGTTCTGAATGAATGGACTCGTGTTCTGAATGAATGGACTCGTGTTCTGAATGAATGGACTCGTGTTCTAAACGAATGGACTCGTGTTCTGAATGAATGGACTCGTGTTCTGAACGAATGGACTCATGTTCTGAACGAATGGACTCATGTTCTGAATGAATGGACTCGTGTTCTGAACCAAAAATATCAAAATTCTTCCAGGTGCTTTGATTATCGTGGACGAAACTATGGGCGAAGCGATCGCTTCTGGTAAAACAAATATTTTGAACAGCATGAGAATGCGATGCCAACTCTTGGAGACGCTTTGCGTAGCTTGCTTCTCCAAAGGAGTACGGCGGCAAGCTACGCCATTAGTTACTCCCCATTATCAAACCACCAAGGGTCATTAGTAGTGTTAGTTTTAATCAAAATAGCTTTTTTTCGCATAAACCGTTTCAACGCCGCCGCACCCATGCGTGATCCTCCCATACCGGAGAATTTGAAGGCGTTTTTCTCTCCCTCATGCATAATTGCGGTGAGTGCAGCATCGTTGATACTGATAGCACCTGCATCTATCTGTTGGGCAATTTCTAAAGCTTCGGCTTCTGAGGCGAATACAGCAGCACTCAATCCATAAATTGAGTCATTGGCTAAAGATACTGCTTCCTCTACTGTGCCAAAAGGCATTACTGGCATAATCGGGCCGAAAGTCTCTTCGGTCATCACTTTCATGGAATGATTAACCTGAGTGAGAACTGTCGGACGACACCACCAACCCCCACCTAAGTCTTCAATTACACCACCGCAGTGAATTACTGCTCCTTTTTCCACTGCATCTAGAAGATGATCGCTAATAATAGCTGCTTGTTTTTCGGCGATGATGGGGCCTATTTCTCCACTTTCAACCGTAGGGTAGGCTAGTTCCAGGCGATGTGCTTTGGCTACTAGTTGATGATAAAACTTTTCAAATATGGAGTCTGCAACGTAAATTCGCTCAATTGAGAGGCATGACTGTCCGGTGTTGACGACGGAACCCCATAATATTGCTGAGGTTGCTAATTCTAAATTGGCTGATTCTAAAACGATCGCAGGATCTTTTCCCCCTAATTCCAAAAAAGCTGGAATAAACTGTTTTGCAGCTGCCTGTGCAACTTTTCTCCCCGTGGCTACACTGCCTGTAAAGCAGACCAAATCTACATTCTCAATCAAAACAGATCCGGTTGCGCCTGCTCCTTCCACAAAAGTTAAGACATCGTGCAGTTTGGGAACGGTGTTGAGTGCTGTAATTAGTGGCGCTACAAAGCGGGGAGTAATTTCACTGGGTTTGACAATCACAGCACAACCCGCCAACAATGCCGGAATGGTATCAATGGTAGATAGTAACAGCGGAAAATTCCACGGGCTAATTACCCCAACGAGGGGATAAGGAACGGATGTTTGTTGCAAGGCAATAAAGGGAATTGCTGTGTTTTTTGCAGATTCTTGCAGCAATTCTGGTGCTAACCTACACCAGCGATCGATGCTAGAGAGGAAGGAATCTATTTCTAATATTGAGGTTGACAATCTTCCGGTATCATTTACCAAAGCTTCTGTGAGGCGATCGCGTCCAGATAATATCGCTTCCTTCCACTGCTGTAAAGCTTCAATTCTCCCCTCTAAACCCAACTGCTGCCAGCGAATTTGTGCCCGACGCGTGCGCTTACATTGCTGCACCACCAGCCTTGGAGGCGGCGGGATAATTACGTAGTCAAATTTACCAGTTCGGGGATTGCGGACTTCTATTGGTTCTGTCATTTGTCATTGGTCATTTGTCATTGGTCATTGGTCATTGGTCATTAGTCATTAGTCATTGGTCATTGGTCATTTGTTGTTACTTCCTAATCCCCATTCCCTATGCCCAATGCCCAATGCCCCATTCCCAAATTCAAATTCAAATTATCCCCAGTTTGGCTAACCGCTCAATGGTGGCTTGCTGTGTTTGCAAGAAGTGTTTGCGGTCTACTTCTCCCTCCAGCATAGTATTAGCGGGGTAAAAGTGTGACTGCTGATAACTTTCGGCGTATAGTTCAAACCGCTGGCGGCTAAGTAAATTATTTAACCCCGGTCGGCGGCGATCGCGGCGTAATGCTCCTAAATCAATCTCTGCAAATGCTGCCATGCTTTCGCCTGCACCTGTCTCTGCTAAAACGATTCCGCGATGGTCAATGATTTTAGAACCACCATCAGCCGAAGCAATGGGGATGGCAATATTAGCGATGCCTGCGGTATTAGCTGAAACTATGTATGCCATATTTTCGACGGCACGAGTGATTTTTGCTGCGTCTTTGGGGGTGAGGTTTTTGTTGTATACTTCCGAGGTGGAATGGACAAAAATCTCTGCTCCTCGCATCGCCAGACACCGCGCCACTTCTGGATACAAAATTTCTTCTGATGCTAAAGCAGCTAAATTACCGATCGCAGTTTTGGCAACGGGGAAAACTCCTTCTAAACCATAGCAGTCGAGATATTTATCCCAAACATCATGGGGTGTGGGAGCAAATAAGGAATTTAGCCGCCGATACCGTAAGACGATTGAGCCAGAGGGGTCAAGTATAAAGCAGGTTTGGAAGTACAAGCCGGGAAAGTTGGGGTCAACTTCGTAGGCGTTACCAGCCAAAAAGATTTGATGCTTTTGGGCAATTTTACCCAGCGCTTCATACTCAGCACCAGCCATTTCTATACAAGCTTTTTCTGCCCATCCTGCTAGAGAATCTCCCATCGGAAAACCGGTGAGGAAATATTCTGGCAGTACAATTAAACGACAATCGAAGCCGATGAAAGCGATACTGGCAGCAATTTGTTGGGCTAGGCGGTTGATGGAATTTTGCATGAGCGATCGCGCTTCGTGGCGATTACTCGTTTGGTTGACTGCATGACAGGTAATTTGCAGTGCTAAAGCGCGGTAGAATTCTGGATTATTTGTCATTTGTCATTTGTCATTTGTCATTTGTCATTGGTTATTGGTCACTTGTACTGAGCTTTGCCGATTAGTGCAGCCTCTCGTAGAGAAGTATTTGGTCATTAGCAAAGGACAAAGGACAACTGACAAAGGACTAATGACCAATGCGATCGCCACCCCAGAGCGATCGCACAAGCTTATCTGTCAATTCCGAGCCAAACATCTGTGCGGCAAATTTATTACCTGGATCGCGTTCAGCACCAGTACGGCGGAGCAACAAATCACGAGCAGCTAAAGCGGTGCGTGCATCTTCTGGCACAGGTTCAGCTGCATCTACCCAAGCTAGCCAGCGATCGAGTGTTTCGTGTGCAAGTGTGCGAGTTAGTTCGATAGTCTCAAAGGTAGGTGCGCCTGTGTAGCACAAGCTAGCAGGCGATTGAAACAGGCGAATATATGCACTTTTGCTGGTAAATAACTTGAGCCGTGAATCTTCCTGCAACTTTAAAAATGTTTGGTTAACTGGCTCATAGTAGCGATCGAGATATGCTAAATCGGTTAAAAGCTCAGTTCGGGGAATGTAATCTATATAAAAGAAAATATCTGCATTTGGAAGTGTGCCAAACTCAAACGCCAAATGCGGAACCTGGATATACGACTTCAACCAAGTGGTGAGACGCATGGTGCTAAAGTTTGATTTTTCCGCGTTTCCTAGCCACAAATGCACTAACCAATCAATTTCTCCCCCAGAAAAAGCGGTGAGCGAACCCTTCATATTGCCATCGAGACTGCTGTATTGCTGTAAATTTTCAACAGAAGGGTCTGGATGTAACTGAAAACGAGCCTCCAGTTTTTGGCGGAGTTCCTTTGTAATCTCCCATAGCTGCTCAAATACAGCTTTATTGTCTAAATCTGTTGGTTGCTGAGTCATAGTTTGAGTTTGCGGCTTTTCTATAGACTTAATATTTAGTTTGACACTTTCTGGCATCTAATTCGTTGCCTAAATCGAATTCAGGACTGTGGGAAACAGCCCATCAACTAAACCATGATAAAGCTATTGCAGCAACATCTTTAGTACAAGTTTCGGGTTCTGGAGTCCAACTTTCGAGTTTCGAGGTTGAAAAAACTTGATAATTTATGTTTTGTCTCTGGCAAAAGAATTTCTCTTAATTAAAGAAATGAGATTATTTTTGAATTCTATCAAAATCAACTACAAAAAATTTAACCATTTTATTAAGTATTAATACTGTTGGAATAAAGTTTTAGGAGAGGATTAAATTTGGTTAGTCCTCAACTATAATCTATCTAAAAATATTATCAAAATGCACCTATCTTATAAACTTAGATTTGTTTCCTCTCAACTTGTAACTTTAACAGTACTGTTGACATTGCTCTTATTTATCCCTCAAATTTGGCTTAACTGGCAAGCATATCATAGTTTTAATAGTATTACTAAATATGAATTTAAACTGCAAACACTGAGTGATGAAATTACCTATCTTGATGAAGTCTTAACGATGTCAGCCCGCATGAATGCTGCTACAGGTAACGTTTTTTGGGAACAACGGTATCGCCAATTTGAACCTAAACTTGATAATGTTATTAAAGAATCTATTAAACTGGCTCCTAAAGCATATAAAAATGAGGATGCCAAAAAAATTGATGCTGCTAATCAACGTTTGGTTGCAATAGAATATCAATCTTTTGATTTAGTTAATAAAAACAACAAAGAAAAAGCAATTTTACTACTTTCTAGTAGTGAATATGAAACCAATAAACAGATTTATGCTAATGGCGTTGCTAAAAGGCAGCAGAATATTTCGCTTCAGTTAAAGCAGAAAGTTGATGAATATTATCAAAGAATATTATGGGCAATTTCAGAATCTATTATAAGTTTAGCAATGTTGATTCCGGCATGGCTTTTAGTATTGCATTTATTGCAGCAATACTTAAAAGATAAAAAATTTGCTCAAGCTGCTTTAGAAGAAACTAACTCTAGATTGGAAATACAAGTTGCAGAGAGAACAGCGAAGTTAAAATACAAAAATTTTCAACTACAACAGACACTACAAGAATTGCAACACACTCAAGTACAACTTATTCAAACTGAAAAAATGTCTTCATTAGGTCAGTTAGTTGCTGGTGTTGCTCATGAAATCAATAATCCAGTTAATTTCATTTATGGCAACCTACTCTATGTTAGAGAATATAGTCAGAAATTACTAACTTTAATTAACCTGTATCAGCAACAATATTGTAGTGAAAGCCCAGAAACAAATATTCTAATTGATGAGATAGATTTAGAGTTTATTATTGATGATATGCCAAAAATATTATCATCAATGGAAGTTGGTGCTGGACGTATTCGCGAAATTGTACTAACTTTGCGGAACTTCTCGCGTATTGATGAAGCCGAAATGAAACTGGTTGATATTCATGAAGGAATTAATAGCACGTTATTGATTTTACAGTATCGGTTAAAAGAAAATCATAAAAAGCAGGAAATTAAAATTATCAAAAATTATGGTAACTTACCTCTTGTGGAATGTTATCCAGGGGGATTGAATCAGGTATTTATGAATATCCTGAGTAATGCCATTGATGCTTTCTATCAACCAGAAATAGACTTTTTAGAAGGAGAGATTGAAAAACAGCTTAGTTCTATTATTATCCATACTCAAGTTAAAAATGAAAATTGGATAATTATTAGCATTAAAGATAATGGCTCAGGAATAACTGAGGAAGTTAAAACTAGATTATTTGACCCTTTCTTTACTACTAAACCTATAGGGAAAGGTACTGGCTTAGGATTATCTATTAGTTATCAGATTATAGTAGATAAACATAAAGGAAGAATTAAATGTATTTCTGCACCAGGAGAAGGTACAGAGTTTGTGGTTGAAATTCCTATCAAGCAGACACATTAAACAAATATAGCAATCCGAAAATCTAGATGCCTATAGCAGTTCTAAATCATTCATGAAAAATTAAAATTAGATCCCCGACTTCTCAAAGAAGTCGGGGATCTGGACAACGCAAATTTTCACAACTCATTTAGGATTGCTATATGCTATTTACCTAAGAATTAATAATAGAAAAACCTCGACGTGTGGGTTTAATGTTTGCTAACTCCACTTTAAAACTTACTTTGTCGCTCATTTCTCCACTTCTCGCTTCCAAAGTCCATTTACCAGGACGCAAATTCCAAAATAAAGAATTAGTTGCATTTGTATCTAACTTTTCACCATTCAACCACCATTCCACAGGTGCAGATTTATTTCCCACTAGCTTGAATTCGAGTTTTTGCTTCGTTTCTTCACCTGGATAAAGTAAAAATGAATCGCCATCATGGGGAGATAAAATTCTCAAATTGGTAGAATTAAAATTCGATTGCTGTTGTTTTGCCAACCATTCATTATACTCTGATGGTAAATTGAATTGATTTTCACGTTCGTAATTACTTTTATCTTCAGGATAAAAATATTCTTGTACCACTGATGTACAATCTGGTGTTGGTCGTAATCCTGAAATTGCACAAACAGGTAATTGCACTAAACCTTTTGGAGGCGGAAAATCTGCTGGTTCTTGATTTTCATGCAGGTGTAACATAATCCGATTCCACAGGGGTGCTGCACCTGTCACACCTGAAACTTGTCGCATTGGTTCACCGTTGAAATTGCCTACCCAAGTAGCGACGGTGTAATCTGTAGTGAAACCAACTGTCCAAGTATCGCGAAAATTGGAAGAAGTGCCAGTTTTAACAGCAGCAGGAAAGGGTAAATTTAATACGGAGTCTACACCAAAAGCTGTTGCACGAGCATAGCCGTCACTGAGCATATTCGTGATTAATTGCCATATTGTGTCGTTGGGGAGTCGGGAGTCGGAAGTCGGAAGTGGGGAATTGGAAAATGTGCTTATTAAAGGAGTCGCATCTCCTTGTCGTGCTATGGTCAGGTAGGCACGAGCTAATTCCCAAAGACTGACTTCACCACTACCGAGAGTCAAACCCAAACCATAATGTTCTGGAGTTTGATTGAGGTGTTCAAATCCCAGTTGATGCAGACGTTCTAGGAAAGTCTGCACACCTACTTTTTCTAACACGCGGACTGCGGGGACATTTAGAGAATTTGCTAAAGCGATTCTCACCCGCACAGGGCCAAGGAAGCTTTCGGTGTAATCGGTTGGGCTATAAAGTTTCGCACCAGGAATTGCGTAATGGGCGGGTACATCTGCCAAAATAGTATTTGGGCGAATTAAACCTTTTTCTAAAGCTAATTCATAGACAAAAGGTTTGAGGGTAGAACCTGGTTGACGTAGGGCTTGCACTCCATTATTGCGTCCCAGTTTGGCTTCATTAAAGTAATCAGGCGAACCGACATAAGCCAAAACCTCACCAGTGCGGTTATCAATCACCAACGCCGCTGCATCATGGACGTTGTTTGCGGCTAGGGAAGAAATTACCTGCTGTACTTGTGCTTCGACAAACTGCTGTAAAGGGCGATTTATAGTCGTGCGAATAACGGATTGATCCCCCCTAACCCCCCTTAAAAAGGGGGGAGTTAAGCCCTTATTTTCAAGGGGGGTTGGGGGGATTTGATTTGCTAACCAAAATAAAAAGTGTGGTGCGGCGATAATTCCTCGTTGGCTAGACTGAAATACAACCTTTTCGATGGATGTTCGATCTGCGATCGCACCACTAATATGTTTTTCTAGTACCATCCGATTAAGAACGTATTTTTGCCGTTGCTTTAACCGTTCCCAATGCTCATAAGGGTTAAAGTATGTGGGATTATTGGGAATAGCAGCCAACAAACTAGCTTGGGCAAGATTCAATTCACTAGCTGGGATGGAAAAATAAGTCTGCGCGGCTGCTTCTACACCATATATATTTCCTCCCATCGGCAGCCGATTGATGTATGCAGAGAGAATTTCATCTTTATTCATCCCTGCTACTAACCGCCAAGATAGCCAAATCTCTTGCATTTTACCTGACAGAGTACGCGGCACAGGATCTAACATCCGCGCTAACTGCATAGTAATAGTGGAAGCGCCGGAAACAATTCTTTTGGCGTGGATGGCTTCTTTGCTGGCGCGGATAACAGCTTTCATATCCAACGCCCCATGATGGTAAAAGCTGCTATCTTCGGCGGCTAGAATGGCATGGATAAACTGGGGCGAAACCTGATTTAGTGGTACTACTGATGTATGCTCTTGGTCACGGGTGAGCAATGTTCCTAATGGTAAACCATTGCGATCGCTAAATTGCATTGCCAACTGATTTTGGGCAATATCTGCGGCACGAATGGGCGCAAAATAAGGTAGGAGGCGGACAACCAGACAGATTAACAGCACAGCCAGGATAATCTTACTACTGTGCTTAATTTTGAGTAGCGATCGTGAAATTAGTCTCATCAGGGAATCCCGTGCCCAAGAAAACTTACCTTAATTTTGACGCAATGATTACATCTACATCAGGTAATATGTCAAATACTTAATAATTTATTTGTCATAAATTAGCAAAATTAAATCAATGTTTGCGAAAATTAAATATTTCTTTATGGTTAAGAATTGTAGTCATTTTTGGAACAATTACAGTAGATTAGTTATCTATGTAAATAAACATATATTACATTCAAGGTGGGGTATAAATAACTAGTTATCTTGCGTCCTTTATCAGTGTTGGCATTGCCCATTCATGAACAATGCAAATTTTTATTTTCTATAATTTGTGAATTTTTTATTTTTAATTACTAAAAAGATGATTATCAGAGTTTTACTGCGTTTTTACCATAAAATAACCTATCGCGTTCTTGGTCTTATTGGCAGCTCGTTAAAAAAAGTTGGACGTTCTTCAAGCCGGAAAAAAACAATCCAGTTTCTTCTTCTCTTTACATTTATATTAGGGATGGCAGGGTGTAATTTTTTTGGTATCAACTCCAGTAAAGAACAACTACCAGCAGTTTCCTCACTTACACCACCAAAATTACCAGACTGGATTGAACAAATAAGTCCCATTGGAGATACCAAACCTCTCAACCAAATCCGTATCCGTTTTAAAGAAGCTTTAATCCCAGTTGAAAGTCTTGACAGTCCAGAACAGCAGAAAATATTAGAAAAATTTGCCCTTTGGCCGCCTTTACCCGGCCAATTTCGCTTTTTAACACCGCGCATGGTGGGTTTTCAAGCTGATAAAGCATTGCCAATAGCGACAAGATTTCAAGTCACTCTCAAAGCAGGTTTAGCCGATTTAAAAAATCATCGCCTAGACAAAGATTTGCCTTGGACTTTCAATACCGAATCTATCAACCTGACTAATTTACCAGGTGTTAATCCCATTGAGAAGGCTGATATTGAACCAATTGATTTACAACAAAAGTTACAGTTTACTTCCAATGTCGAATTGGATTTAGGTTCTGTACAAGAACATTTAAAGTTAATTCCTGAAGGAAAAGACAAGGGTGTAAGCTTCAAAGTCGAATTGAACAAAGAAGAAAAACCATTAGAAAATCAAGAACCTTTAGAAAAATTTGACCCTTCAGCACGCAATTGGATTTATAACCTCATTCCACAACAAAATCTCGAAAAAGCAACCAGTTATCGCCTGGTATTTTCTCCCGGAATACGTCCTGCTTATGGTAATTTATCGACAGAGAAAGAATTTGTCAGTAAGTTAGCAACTTATTCGCCTTTAGCATTTCAGAAAATTAACTTTTACGGACAGCCAGATTCAGGAGGAACATTTGGACGATTTATTAAAGGCAGTCCGCAGCTAGAATTTAATAATGTCTTATTGGCAGATTCAGCTAAAGAAAATATTACTATTAATCCAGCACCAAAAGACATTTCGAGAATTCTGCAAGTTAATGATGAGGATAAAATTGTTGGCATCAATCCTTATGCGCTAGAACCTGCCAAAACTTATACAATTACTATTGGTGGAAATCTCAAAGATAAGTTTGGACAAACTTTAGGTAAGCCTCTAACACTGAAATATGATACTGGAGATTTAGCTGGGGATATCTGGGTGCCATCAGATTTAAATATTTTCCCCACAGGTAAAGATTTACAGCTAAATATTAGTACGGGAAATCTGCCAGAATCAAAATACAAAGCAGCTTATCGAGTAGTTCAACCGACAGATTTAGTTTATTTTAATTATAGTAACGATTTCTTACCACAACCTGCTGATTGGCAAAGCTTTAAGGTATCAGGTAAGAAAAATCAATCAGTTGATATTGCTGTTCCTCTCCGGGAAAAAATAAATTCTCCTACGGGAATGTTAGCTTATGGAGTGCAAGCCCGCACTAATAAATACCAGGAGAATGGCAAAGAACTGTGGCGAGAACCTACGACTTATGGAATGGTTGAATTGACAAATTTGGGCGTATTTAGTCAGTGGTTTCCTGAGTCCGGGTTAATTCGCGTCAATCATCTTACAGATGGTTCACCAGTTAAAAATAGCGCTATTGAAATTTATCAATCAAAATTACAAGCAAAATCTCGCCCAGAACCAGTACCTTGTGCAACGGGTAAAACTGATGAAAATGGAATTTTTAGAGTTGTTGGTGAAGGATTACAGCAATGTTATTCTGGGAATGAAAGCTCTAGCAAATCACCACAATTATTAGTAATTGCCCGTGAAAATCAAGATTGGGCATTCGCTAGAACAGAAGAATATAGCGGCGTTTATGGATATGGTATTGATGCTGGTTGGCAAAATAGTAAGCCCGAATCACGCGGGATAATTTTCTCAGATAGACAGTTATATCAACCAGGCGAAAAAGCTTGGTTAACTGGGTTTACGGACTATTTACAAAATGGGGCGATTCGGCAAGATAAAAATGCTGTTTACCAATTAACCTTGGTAAATCCTGATGGACAAAAGACCAGTTTAGGTACGCAAACTACAAATGAATTTGGCACATTTTCTCTGGAACTGCCAATCAAGACTACTGAGCGCTTAGGCTACCATACCATCCAGGCGAAGGGGAAGAATGGACAAGAAATTTCTGGAGAATTTCGGGTAGCTGAGTTTAAGCCACCCAACTTTAAAGTCGAACTCAACTTAAATAAAGAATTTGCTTTCATTGACGAGAAAGTTGATATTAATGCTACAAGCAATTATTTGTTTGGCCCACCTGTAGAAGGTGGTGAAGCAAAATATTTTATCACTCGCCAACAGGCTAATTTTATTCCTAAAGGTTGGGAAGAATTTACTTTTGGTAGGCAATGGTTATGGCCAGAAGAAACCCCTACTATATCTAGTGATGTATTGCAAAATAATGCCCAGCTAGATGCTAATGGTAAAAGTAGTCAAACTGTGGATGTGGCTAATGATTTACCATATCCGATGACTTACCGGGTAGATGTGGAAGTTGCAGATGTTTCTAATCTATCGGTAGCGAATTCCAAAACTTTTACTGCTTTACCAAGTAATCGACTTATCGGGTTAAAAAGCAATT
The DNA here is from genome assembly GCF_014023275.1 of Nostoc edaphicum CCNP1411. Classification (NCBI taxonomy): domain Bacteria; kingdom Bacillati; phylum Cyanobacteriota; class Cyanophyceae; order Nostocales; family Nostocaceae; genus Nostoc; species Nostoc edaphicum. Next base: position 6,165,950 of record NZ_CP054698.1, on the reverse strand, counting down.
TTATCGCTGATGCTGGTAAGGCTTTTTCCACTGAAGTGATAGTTACTGACCCTACAGGAAAACCGATAACAGGTCAACGGGTGCGACTAGAATTACAACAAATAAAATACAGCAGTGTCACGCAGTTGGTGGAAGGTAGCCGGACAGCAAAAAATCAAATTGAATATAAAACAGTGGGACAAGCAGAAATTACGTCTGCTAGTAATCCGCAATCGGTAAATTTAACAGCGCCGGAATCTGGTTCGTATCGGATTAGAGTTAATTTTAGCGATGCCAAAAACGAATTAAGTGCCACAGATTTACAAATTTGGGCAACTGGAGAAAATCCAGTATTTTGGGGTTCTAGAGAAGAAGATGTTTTAGAAGTTAAATTAGATAAAAAAGAGTTCAAACCTGGTGAAACTGCTACTGTACTAATTCAATCTCCCTATCCAGATGCAGAATTGTACTTTGCTGTGATAAAAGATAAACCCCTTTATCAGCAGATTGTCAAAGTTCAGGGAGGCGCACCACAAATTCAGTTTCAAGTTACGCCAGAAATGCTGCCTAATGCAGCCATTGAAGCTGTGTTAGTAAGACAAGGTAAACCCATAAACCAAGTGGAAGCGGGAAGTTTAGATAACTTAGTGAAGATTGGTTTTACACCTTTTAAAGTTAACTTAGAAGATAAGTATTTAAAACTGCAAGTTAAGCCAGTGCAAGCATCATTAGAACCTGGCGCAGAAGAAACAGTACAACTAGAACTGAAGGACAATCAAGGAAACCCCACCAAAGGACAGTTCACAGTCATGGTGGTAAATGAGGCGATATTACAACTTTCTGGTTATCGACCGCCAAATTTGGTAGATACAGTTTATGCAGAACAGCCAATATCTACCCGCTTTAGCGATAATCGGCCAGATGTCATATTACAAGCGCAAGATGTAGCTAAACCCAAAGGTTGGGGTTATGGCGGTGGTTTGTCAACTGGTGCAGCAAATACTCGCACTCGCACCGATTTTAAAGCCTTAGCTTACTACAACGGTTCTGTCATCACCGATGAAAATGGTAATGCACAGATAACCTTTAAACTCCCGGATGACTTAACTACATGGCGAGTGATGGCTGTGGCCACTGATGGAAATCTGCGTTTCGGCAATGGGGAGGCGACGTTTATCAGCACCAAGCCACTGCTAACTAATGCCATCTTGCCACAATTTGCCCGTCCAGGCGATCGCATCCTCGCTGGTTTATCCGTCACAAACAACACCGGGAATACAGGAAATCTCTCAATAAATGGCGAACTTAGCGGTACTGTGAAGTTTGCTGATAAAAACCCTACAACTACTGCTTTGCAAACCAAAGCAGAATCCGCAACTCAGGCTTATCGCTTTCCCATGCTGGCGGATAGTGTGGGAACTGCTAAAATTCGCTTTACCACTCAGCTAAATGGTACAGCCGCAGATGCTTTTGAAGTACCTTTGGAAATTAAGCCAATTGAAATTACAGAACAAGTCGTTGAATCTGGTGTGACTGAAAAACAGGTGAAGATTCCCCTGAATATTGATAAAAATACCTTCCCTGATGCGGGAGGTTTAGATATTCAGTTAGCGAGTACTTTGATACCGGAGATTCAAGCACCAGCAAAGCAGGTTTTAGAAGATGATGATTTGCCTTTCACAGAACCGGCTGCAAGTCAGTTAATAATTGCGGCTAATCTGCAAACTATTTCCCAAAAATATGGTCAAACATTTGCAGAATTTAATCCTAGCCAAAAGGCAAATCAGGCAATTGAAAAATTACAAAAACTCCAAATAGCCGATGGTGGTTTTGCTGCTTTCCCCGGACAAGAAAAATCAGACCCTTGGGTTTCTGCTTATGCGGCTGAATCTTTGGCTAAAGCCAGTCAGGTGTTCCCGAATTTAGTCGATTCTGCAATGCTGTCTCGCCTGAAAGTTTATCTGCAAAAAGTTCTGGCGAATCCTGGAGAATATGAGTTTTGCAAACAACTACTCTGTAAAAGACAACTGCAACTTAATGCTTTAATTGCCCTATCAGAAGTGGGTGAAAAACGCAATACTTTCCTCGCAGATATTTATGAACAGCGCAATAACTTTGATGTAGTAACTCAAATTAAACTAGCGCGATACTTATCTCAATTCCCAGAATGGCAAGACGAATCTCAACAATTAGTGAACAAACTGCAACAGAATATCTATGAAAGTGGTCGCACAGCAGTTGTAAGTTTACCAACTAGTTGGGGATGGATGAGTTCATCTACCACGGCGCAAGCACAAGCTTTACGATTATTTATTGCCAAGCAGAGTAAACCCGAAGTTATCAATAAGTTATTCCAAAGTCTTCTCGCATTACGACGGAATGGCACATGGCAAACTAACTATAATAATGCCCAAGCATTAACAGCTTTGGTAGAATATAGCCAACTGCAACCCACACCACCTAATTTCGTCGCCACAGTGCAATTAGCTGGTAATAAGTTAGGAGAAAATAAGTTTAATGGCTACAAAAATCCTAGCTTACAACTAATAGTGCCGATGAATCTATTACCTCGTGGGCGTAATGATTTAACGCTACAAAAATCAGGTAATGGCACTTTGCACTATCTAGTTGCTTATAATTACCGCTTGCAGGGAAATCAACCAGGCAGATTTAACGGTTTACGCGTAACACGAGAAATTAGCAAATTAAATGAAGAGAAAGTTCTGCAAAAAACAGGTCTTTACGCTTTTGATAAACCTTTAAATTTAGCCTCTGGACAAGTGTTTGATATTGGTTTAGAAATTATTGCCGATCATCCTGTGGATCATATAGTAATTAAAGATCCGTTACCATCAGGTTTTGAGGCGGTGGATGCAAGTTTTCAAACTACCACAGCCGCATTACAAGCAAAAGCCGATAGCTGGGAACTTGGTTTTAGAAATATCTACCGCGATCGCATTATCGCCTACGCCGACCACCTCGAACCAGGAGTTTATAGCTTGCACTACTTAGTCCGTTCTGTAACACCTGGGACATTTTCTTGGCCTGGTGCTCAAGTTCACCTGCAATATGCACCAGAAGAATTTGGGCGTACTGCTGAGTCTACATTAATATTGGAGGATGGGAAGTAATCTTTATGCCATCTTTGGCTACAGCAAATCTAAGTAAATTTTCTTGGACTGGTGCGGAAGTTTATCTGCAATATGCATCAGAAGAATTTGGGCGTACTGCTGAATCTACATTAATCTTGGGCGTTGAATTTAGCAGACCCTTAGTTTTTATTGTGGAAAAAGGCTAGGAAATGTTAGATGCTAAATGGGTTCTATAAGAAAAACAAAATCAGTCAGCAGCAGCATAATCGGGCAATGCATTGAGTTCTAAATTAACAGCACTGAGATAACTTTGGTCGTTTAAAACTTGTGATGGTAATTTATCTGCATTAACAGCAGCCTTAACCACATCTTTCGCAATAATATTTCTGTTCAAAGTTTTAAATACTAGCTCTCCACCGCTAGGAATGCCGTGCTGTTGCAGACCTCCTTGATAAGCAAAAGTAACTAGATTGAAAGGCTGGAGGTAACTAACAGCAGTAGAGTTACTGGATAAATTGTTAGAGTTAATAACTATTATTTCATTGTTGTTGGTAGTAGCTGTTTGAGCGTTAGCGATTCCAGGTAAAAGAGTAATAGAAGCAAAAATTAGTGCAGAATTTATTAAGGTAGCAAGTTTCATAAGTTATTCTTAGGTAAAATGCGATCGGTGTTCCTTAGTAATAGATTCCTCTTTATTATTAATCTCAGCTTCCTTCAGTCAGGTCACCTGATAGGTTGATATATGACTCACCCAAAAGGGTGAACTAGTACCGCAAAGCGGAATTAAAAATTAAAAATTAAAAATTAAAAATGAATACAGCATAAGGGTTTCGTTGATTTGGAATGATTAGTTTATTTCTGTCGTGTTGTACTAGTGAGCGTTGTCATTTGTCATTGGTGCTAATGACTCGAAAAGCTGTGAGATGAGTTAATGTCCTGCGATCGCTCAAAGTCAGTTTGAATGAAGGTCTGTTCTGACATATTCTTTACTCAGTGTTTTAGCAAGCTTGACAGCCAAATGCTTTTATAGTATATTTGTACTACAAAGCACGTAAGTGTTGCATAAAACTTTAACACTCCCGACTATGCCAACAGGAGAGCATATAAATGAAGCTATCTAAGGTAGACTTGAGCAGTTTAGTTGCGATCGCTCACTCTGACGGATATTTGCAGTTGTTGCTCGATCGAGGCGATGAACTAGAGTTTTTGGAAATTCCGGCGCCAATAGAAGCTTATGAAGGATTGCAAGAACTTAACGAAGCGATTGCTGAAACGCCTGCATTGCCATTTGAAGAAGAACCAATTGTCATGCTACCAGTTGTCTCATCAATGGCTATGGCTGTAGGCTACGATCGCAACGAACAGATTTTGCAAGTTGAGTTTCAAAGTGGTGCTGTTTATCAATACTTAGGCATAGACGAGGATACTTGGGAAGATTTACATTCCTCTAACTCAATTGGCAGCTTTTTCAATCAAGAGATTAAAGGTAGATATGATTGCGATCGGCTAGATGGTGTAGATTAATGACTAATAACTGCATTTAGGGTTTTCAATAATTCTTGTGTCGTGTAAGGTTTAGGTAAAAAGGCGGTATATTGGGCTGTTTTATCGATTGGTACTTGCTCACTTGTTAGCAGTCCACTAACAGCAATAATCGGCAATAACGGATTGATACTTTGCAATGTGCGAATGGTAGTTGCTCCATCCATTTTGGACATCATCATATCAATAATAGCAGCACTAATTTTATCTTTATACTGGACATAAATTGCTAATGCTTCCATGCCATCACTAGCAGTAATTGCAGTGTAATTATAGTTTTCCAAGGATGTTTTAGTAATTTCCTGAATAGCAGCTTCATCATCTACAACTAAAATGCATTCTCCAGAACCAATCGGAATTTCTATATCTTCTAACGACTGCGTTGGAACTTGATTAACTGCTGGCAAGTACACCTTAAATTCTGTTCCCTTGCCTACACAACTTGATACGGTAATAAAGCCACCATGCTCTTTAACAATTGCCATTACCGTTGATAGTCCAAGTCCCGTACCTTTTCCCAACTCTTTTGTTGTAAAAAATGGTTCAAATATTCTATCTAATATTTCTTTGCTAATTCCAAATCCTGTATCAGCAACTTTCACAATAATGTAAGCACCAACTGTAGCTTCTATATGCATACTCGCATAAGTTTCATCAATCCAAATATTCTCAGCAGATATTGTTAAAGTTCCACCTGTAAGCATGGCATCCCGCGCATTGAGACACAAATTAATGAGTACCTGATGCAGTTGGGTACTATCGGCACAAATAGGTAACAATTCCTTCTGAATTTCGGTGCACACTGCAATTGATTTGGGAAATGTTTGTGAGATAATTTGCCGCATTTCTAAAATCAGGTGCTTGAGTTGAAGCACGGTATGTTGACGCGTAGCCGTTTGTCCTTGAACATCACCTTCAATTCCCCTAGCAAATGACAGCACTTGCTTAACCAAATCAGCACCACGTTTGGCATTGCTTTCTATTATTGATAGCATCTGATTAATTTGTTGATCGCAGCTTTTAGCTTTGAGCAGATGCACTGACATCAAAATTGGTGACAACAAATTATTTAAATCGTGAGCAATCCCACTAGCAAGAGTGCCGATACTTTCCATGCGTTGATCACGTAAAAATTGCTTTTCTAGTTGTTTTTTCTGGGTAATATCAGTATCAACAACAAGAATTGATTTAGCTTGAAAATGCTCATCCTTGATCAGCGTCCAGCGACTTTCAACAATCAGTTTTTTGCCAGATTTGCTGGTTTTGTGTAACTCACCTTGCCAAAAACCATTTTTTAAAACAGTCTGACAAATTTCTAGGTGTTGCGTCAAAGATTCAATAGATAAAAGTTCATCGGACTGCTTACCTATAGCTTCTTCTGACTTCCAGCCATAAAGTTTTTCAGCACTTTTATTCCATAATAAAATTTTGTTAGACAAATCTTGCACAGCGATCGCATCACTGACAATATCCAGCAATGCTGCTTGTTCACAGATTTTTTGTTCTACTTGCTTGCGTTCGGTAATATCCTCAGCTATGTATGCGAATTGCGGACGACTACCAGAACTTACCGCAATTGTTGAGACTGTAGCTGATATCCATGTTTCACCTTGGGGAGTATCGTAAGAATATTCAAACTTGACAGGTGATTGACTGTGTTCTGCTTCACGGTAACAACGTATCCACTGGGAAACACGCTTATCTGTTGCACCCATGTTTCGCGCTAGCCGATTTTGCATTTCTTCTGGCGTGAGTCCAAAAAATTTAGCTGTGGCGGGGTTATCCGAAATATGCAGGATTTCATTATCTACCAACTCGGCAATTCCCATCATCATCGGCGAACTGTTAAAGAAGCTGCTCAAAGTAGATTCGCTTTGGTGTAATGCTTCCCGTGCCTGATTGTACTTCTGTTGTACGCTTGCTAGTTCAACTGAGTTCCGCCGGATTTCTAGTTGTCTAACTACCACACGGCTCAGAGTTTGCAGCGCTTCCACCTGTTGGGGACTGATTTGGTGTGTTACGCGATCAACTATACACAGAGTCCCGATCGCTTCTCCTCCCGGTGCTAACAAAGGTACGCCAGCATAAAATCTCACAGCAAATTCAGCAGAGGTAACTATGGGATTTGTCGCAAATCGTTTATCGGCTAAGGTGTCGGGAATGATCAAAACTTCGCCACTTTCCATACAAATCGAATCGAACCCGTTATTTCGTGGCATTTCCTGGAGATTCAACCCCACCTTGGCTTTGAACCACTGACGGTTAGCGTCAATTAGATTAATCAAGGCGATCGGTGTGTTACAAATCTGTGCGGCTAAGAACGCTAGATCGTCGAATGCTTCTTCTGGTGGAGTGTCGAGAATCTGATACTGACGCAAAGCCTCAAGTCTCGCTGATTCATTGTTACACACGAAAGATTTCATTACATTGTTCCTAACTATTGCTGAATGACAACTTGTCCTCGTGTTACTAAGCAACGTCTATTTATCGCCCTTTCTGTAGGTGGGGATTGCCATCAATATCTTAGAGGATGTTTGAAAAGTCTAAATTATTACTTGCCCTGGCGACTAGAAGTCGCGGCTACACAGACGAAACCCACCTATGTGGGTTAAGAAGCTTGATTTTGTGTTAGTCCGCGCAGGCGGACTTTGCTTGTGTAGCCGCGATTTCCAATCGCCCAAAACTTTTCAAACATCCTCTTAGAGGATGTTTGAAAAGTCCTCTTGTCTATCCAATTATTTCAAGACGCGAACAAGCAGATAACTTGACCGCTTTAATTATAATAATATGCATTGAAGAGGATAACAGTGCAATTTGGTTATTTTAAGTAAATTTTAGAAGATTTGCGGCATTATTATTTTTCGCTAACAGATAAAACCATTTTTACTCTGAGAAGAGAATTTGAAGCCTTGATTGCTTTCCTAATGGGCAAGAAAATTTATAAACTAAAAAAATCCTTTTTTTGTTCAAAAGCATTAACAACGGCTATAAAACATAGACCAGCAATGCTCAGTTCAGAGAGAATAGAAAAAGCCCACATAGTATCAATGCAGTTATGACGACTACACTAGCCTCTGCTGTTAAACCAAGATCCGAAGATAGTTTTGCCATTACCTTTGCACCATTATCTCTCGAAGAAATTTACACCAAGTCTGATGATCCAGCAAACGGTGCTGTGGTTGTGATGAGTGGCATGGTTCGCAATCAAACCGATGGAAAACCTGTGGTTGCTTTAGAGTATCAAGCTTACGAACCGATGGCAATGCGGATATTTTATCAAATTGCTGCTGATATTCGTTTATCTACCTCTGATGTGAATCGAGTAGCGATTTATCATCGCGTTGGACGTTTGCGAGTTGGGGAAATCAGCGTTTTAGTAGCAGTGGGTTGTCCTCATCGGAGTGAGGCGTTTGAAGCTTGCCAATATGCTATTGATACGCTCAAACATAATGCGCCAATATGGAAGAAAGAACATTGGGAAGATGGTTCTAGCCGTTGGGTGAGTATTGGCGCTTGTGAAACATCAGGAGAAAATTGTTAAGATTCCAGAAACAATCATCTACCTTCTTGTCTAGGTTAGCTGAGTTTTCAGTTAACCTAGACTAACAAAAAGTTCGTCTTCAGGGAGTAGGAAGGTAAAAAAAGATTTGACATTTCTGCCCACAATTATTAAGGGTTTTGAAAAAATATTGACAACTACAGGTAAAGTAATATACCTTTTTCCTAAATGTGTTGAACTCATCGACACACCTCGCCCGAACCTTGAAAACCGCATAACCTCGTTGAGGTGTGTCGATGCCTTATGCAGTAAGCCTTTCAAGCTGCAAAATTGATGATTTTTCAAAAAATTTTTGTGTTTTTCAAGAGGTGTGTCGATTAGGGGGTCTAAAACTCTCTCACAGTAAGGCTTCCAGAAGTGAACTCTTTACGATCACATCGCCCCGAAAGGGGATGGAAACTCCATCTAAAATATGCATTAGAAACCACAGATAAATCTGGTCTTTACGATCACATCGCCCCGAAAGGGGATGGAAACTTCACACCGTAATCCGTACTTTCCGAAATATTATTTCTTTACGATCACATCGCCCCGAAAGGGGATGGAAACTCTTTAATAACTTCCATTTTTACAATGGTGCCATCTTCGCCTTTACGATCACATCGCCCCGAAAGGGGATGGAAACGAGGAGGTAAGACGCAAATAGCCGCCTGTAGCAACCTTTACGATTGCATCGCCCCGAAAGGGGATGGAAACGACATGGATAAATAATCCTTACCCGTGGCAAACTTTGCCTTTACGATCGCATCGCCCCGAAAGGGGATGGAAACTCTTTCACGTCAAGAGTCTGGATCGTTGCCGATCCTAACTTTCCGATCGCACTACCCCGCAAGGGGATAAAAACAAAAACTCACCATGCGATCGCACCAACGTAGCTATCAACCACCTAAAACGCCAGTGGATAAGCTAAGGTAAAATTTATGGCTATGGTAATGTAAGATGATTATCTGGATGATGTCTGGTTAATATCCATAACCAAAACAAAATCTAAATTACTAAAGCTGAGATTTGGGAAACTCCGGTGAAATTCCGGGACTGTGCCGCAGCTGTGATGGGATCACCCAAGTCAGAATGCCAACTCTCAGGATGTCCTCAAGACATACTCACCGTCTACTCCCTGCGTTGCACGGGGAAGGAGTTCTAAATTTGCTTTCTGGATTTGCCACTTGTCCTGGCTTGTTTTATGCTACTCCCGCCGCAGATGGTATATTATCTCGCATTAGAATACCAGGTGGAATTATTAGTAGTCAGCAGTGCCGTGCGATCGCAGATATAGCAGAACAGCACGGTGGCGGCTATATAGATGTGACTAATCGAGCTAACCTGCAAGTCCGTGAAATCCGCACCGGGATAAATGCTGAGGTTTTGAAGTACCTACAAGATATGGGATTGGGTTCTGGCAATACTGTTGTAGACCAAATCCGTAATATTATGACCAGTCCAACTGCTGGTATCGATCCCCAGGAATTAATCGACACTCGCCCTTTTGTCCAAAGTTGGGATGATTATATTGCTGCACATCCGGCGCTTTCGGGACTGTCGGCAAAGTTTAGCGTTTGCTTTGATGGTGGTGGGATAATTCAGGTGTGCGATCGCTTGAATGATATCGCCTTTGCTGCTGTCTTAATTGACGATAATGTTTACTTTCGCCTCTATCTCAGTGTAGGCGAGAAGGGTCAACCGCCCAGCGATACGGGAATTTTGTTACCACCAGAGCAATGTTTGCCAGTCTTAGCAGCTTTGGCGGATGTCTATCTAGCTCATAGTAATACTACAAGTAAGCGGCGGCTACGTCTGAGAGAGTTACTCAATACTTTGGGTTGTGAAAATTATCTCCAGGAAGTTGAACAGTGTTTACCTTTCCCGCTTTTATTCAGTGAAAAAAGAAAAGACCTAACCCCCCACCAAGATAAGCTACGGTGTACACACAAGTCTGAAACAGTTTACTCATCTGAGTTTAAGCGTAAGTTTTACCCCTCCCTAACCCTCCCCTTGGAAAGGGGAGGGAACTGTATTTCTAGTTTCCCCCCTTTCCAAGGGGGGATTAAGGGGGGTAATTCGACTTGTGTGTACACTGTAGACCAAGGCAAGGGTGAAAAATATCAGCATATTGGTATCCATCCCCAACGTCAGCAAGGCTTATTTTACATTGGTGTCGTCTTGCCCCTTGGGCGATTGGAGAATAGACAGATGCGAGGTTTGGCAGATTTAGCAGCAAAATATGGTAGTGGAACTCTCAGGCTAACCCCTTGGCAAAATTTGCTCCTGACAGATATTCCTCAGCAATGGGTTGCTGATGTCCAAAATGAAATTGCTTTTTTAGGATTAGATTCCTCAGCAACCAACATCAAGAGTGCATTAGTTGCCTGTTCTGGTAAAAAGGGTTGCGCCTCTTCGGCTACGGATACTAAAAGTCATGCGTTGACATTAGCGGAGTATCTTAAAACTCGCGTTACTCTCGATTGTTCAGTTAATATCCACTTCACTGGCTGCGAAAAATCCTGTGCCCAGCATGGCAAGAGTGATATTACTCTCCTCGGCGTCAGCATTGAGGCTGAAAATGGAACTGTAGAGGGATATCACGTTTATGTTGGTGACAGCAAATATAAATTCGGACGTGAACTATATCAATATGTAACTTTTGCCGAACTACCTGCATTAATAGAGCGGATGCTATATGTATATAAAATTCGACGTTTAAATTCTGATGAGTCCTTTGGGAAATTTGCTAATCGATATGCACTGACACAATTACAGCAATTATTTAATATTATTCCTCAATCATTTGTGAATAACAAGATTCCCAACTTTTTAGAGAAGTCGGCAATCTAAGCCTTTTGATTTTTATACATCAATCCAAAATCCAAAATTTAAAATCCAAAATTTAATGCCCGACTATATCCGAGATGCCAACGAAATTTACCGTAATTCCTTTGCAATCATCCGGTCAGAAGCGAACCTAGATGTGTTGCCACCAGATGTAGCAAAAGTTGCTGTACGTCTCATTCATGCCTGTGGAATGACGGATATTGTTACTGACTTGGGATATTCACCAACAGCAGTGCAATCCGCAAGGGCAGCACTAGCAAATGGAGCGCCAATTCTATGCGATTGTCGGATGGTTGCCGATGGCGTTACCAGGCGGCGGTTGTCTGCAAACAATCAAGTTATCTGTACCCTCAACGAGCCAGAAGTGCCAGAACTTGCCCAGCGTATGGGTACTACAAGGTCAGCAGCAGCTCTAGAATTATGGCGATCGCACCTGGAAGGATCAGTGATTGCAATTGGCAATGCGCCCACAGCACTTTTCCGACTGTTAGAAATGCTCGATGCAGGAGCGCCGAAACCTGCGATTATCTTAGGCTTTCCAGTGGGGTTTGTCGGTGCAGCAGAATCGAAAGCCGCACTAGCAGCAGACAGCAGAAATGTACCATTTTTAACCTTACACGGTCGGCGCGGTGGAAGTGCGATCGCGGCAGCAGCAGTTAACGCCCTGGCAACGGAGGAAGAATGAACATGAAACCCAAAGGTCGTCTCTATGGAATTGGTGTCGGCCCAGGCGATCCAGAACTATTAACCCTGAAGGCGCTACGGCTATTACGTGCGGCTCCTGTGGTAGCTTATCAATCAGCCACAGATAAAGAAAGTATTGCCAGAGCGATCGTAGCGCAATATCTTCCTGGCAATCAAATCGAGGTGCTATTTCATCTCCCCCGCGCTTTGGAACCAGAAAAGGCAAAGTCTATTTATGACAAGGAAATTGAACCAATCGCCGACCATTTAGCAGCAGGTCGAGATGTCGTAGTGCTATGTGAGGGCGATCCATTTTTCTATGGTTCGTTCATGTACCTGTTTACGCGGTTATGTGACCAATACGAAACAGAAGTTGTCCCCGGAGTTTCTTCACTGATGGCTTGTCCGGTAGCCTTGGGTGTACCTTTTACCTACTACACCGATATTCTCACCGTTCTACCCGCCCCACTACCAGCAGAAGAACTGACTACACATCTGCTGATGACCGACGCAGCGGCAATTATGAAACTAGGTCGCCACTTTACCAAAGTGCGGGATATCCTGCACAAATTAGGACTTGCATCACGGGCAAGATATATTGAGCGGGCATCAACATCACAGCAACGAATCATACCCCTGGATGAAGTTAATCCAGATGAAGTACCCTATTTTTCAATGATTGTGATTCCCACCAAAAATCGACTATAGTCCTCAATACAGTTCAGATAAGACCAAAACACTTGTAGAGACGGCAATTTATCGCGTCTCGAAAACCCAAAATTTTTGCCAGCCGCCCTTAACCCAAGCGTATTGCTATAGTCCTTTGTTGAACGAAAATCCAAAATAGAATAACCTCCTGGCAGATTGAACCAGGAGAGTTGAAAAAAATGGATTCATCTTTACAAACGTTGTAGCAGGCTCAAGCCGTGGGTATCAGTACCACAGGTATTGAAAAGAAAGTATTCATCAGCTAACTTTTGCACTTGTTCTGATTCCACTATGCTGGGTTTCCAAGGGCTAGGGTTATTGTAGGCGTAGAAACTTTCCACGCCATCGATACCCTTATCGGCCGCAGCTGGAATTAAGTCAAAATGCGATCGCTTGTAACGGGCTGGATGAGCCAGAACTGCCAATCCACCAGCTTCATGAATAGCGGCAATCACGTTACTTGCCTGATATTCTTGTCCTGTAGTCGCCCTTCTTTGCAGATAGGGTTTCATACTAGGGTGTTCTGTCCCGAAAGCGTAAGCCAAAATATGAACTTCTATATCCAAAAGGTTGGCATTGATTTCCACGCCACTCCACAGGTGAGGAGTGCTTTCACCAGGATTATTCCACTTCCAGTCTTCTAACCAAGCAAGTGCAGCTTGATAGCCGATAATACCATGATGATCGGTAATGGCTAACCCTTTTAGACCAATAGCGATCGCTTGTTCCATCAATCCACTCGGCTGCAACCTCCCATCCGAGTAGACAGTGTGCATGTGAAAGTTGAATAACCTTGGACAACTATGTGCATCAATGTTATGGAATATTTGCTTCAAAAGTTCTGTGGAAGCAGTAGTCCGGGCCAAATTTACAGCCATAACCCCCTCTGAATAAAAATATAAATTCTCAACACACTAAAACGCCACATCTACAGATGAGAAAGATCCAGCACTAAAAATTTAGTGTTGGCTGCTACTTTCTCAGCTTTTTCAGCAAATTTTTCAATATGTTAAGACTACGTTAGCAAATCTTAACCTCAGTGGTCATGGGTGTTTTGGACTACTTTGCTTTTAAGTAGTAATAAATAATGCATCCAAAATTTCATAAATACGCCTATAGCATCTGTGGTAAATGACTTAGATACTAGAGTCTTGGTAGAGTTATGATCTCTAATAAGCCTAAAATGCAATCCTATATTGTGTGTAAAAATATTATTTACATCAGTGATTACACTGTTTTTATTTGACCAGTAATGACTTTAGCGATCATAGGAGGCAGGAAGCAGAAGGAAGAAAACTTTAGTTCTGGGTCATTGCCCAGTCAAAAAAAAAGAATTGGATCGAGACGCGTAGCCCGATACAGCGCTTACCGCTATTATGCAATACAGTTTTTCTTCTTGCCCCTCTCCTAGCATAGTTTTCAGCTTTGAGGATGATGTACCTCATAGCTGCCGGAAGTGCTGTATACAAAGCGTCCTTACTACAATTACATGTTTTTAAATATGGGTTCCTCCTGCCCCCTGCCTTTCTTTGTAAGTCTACAAAGCTTGGAGAAAACTAGCGATGTCTACGACGGGCTATGCCCTACGCTTGGGCTGTATTATACCCCTCGCGCAATCCCAAAAGAATCTCCCTTCAAAGTGACTCCAAGAGGTTCTATTACCACCTCGCGGCTAAGGGACACCTCAACCCTTCCTGCAATCACAGCCGAGAGTTGATGTTCTTTTGCAAGCATGACAATTTTCTCTGCATCCTGCTCCGACTCCGTATAGAATGCAAATCCTGCACCGTAATTAAACACGGAAAGCATCGTCTCGGCCCCGCCTTCAAGATGACCCTCGACAAACGTAAATATTTCTGGCACTGGGAGCATTGTTTCAATGACATACCGGAGCGGCTTCACCGACCGCATCAGTTTTTGCCAGCCATGACCAGTAATATTTTCCATCGCCGTGGGACGAATTCCCTCACCAAGTACCGCCTGTACAAGAGGCGTGTAAAGATACGACGCAGCATTCATCGCTTCCCAGAACTCCTGCCCACTTGGAAGTTTTGTTCTATAGCCATCAGGGAGTGACTCAGCGAGCTTTCGCAGTGGGGTAAAGCCGTTCTCATGGGGCCCCGAACTCTCGACGAGAACAATGGTATTTCCGGCATCCAGACGCGAACTATCAATGGGAGCGACACCAGCCGGCATAACCCCAAAAACCGAGCCGGCGATGTCGAGCCGCCCTGGAATCATCTTAGTTTTTAGTTGAGGAGTTTCCCCTGAGAGATAAACACACCCCACTCGTTTGCACCCCTCAACCACTCCATCCAGAAATCCATCAAGGAAAGCGGGGGTAAAGATCGTTTCAGGAGTACTCGACGGCAGATAAAGACCGAGAAGTATAGTCTGCATACCAGAAGTTGCAGCGTCGTTCGTCAGACACGAGATGATCTTGATCCCAATATTCCACCAGAATCGTCGAAGTTCTTCTTCGGAAAGATCATCAGGGCGGGTATCGTCTGCGGTGCCCAGACCTTCGGGGACAAGTGTCATAGAAAGTTCTCTAGCCCCCGCCTCCAGAAACGGAGCGAGGTTGAAGCTGAAAGCATTAGCACTTGCTCCCAGACCCGACGCGGGGACAATGCCGTAATTGCTTGCAAAACCAAGTGTGCGTTTTGCAGCATCGATGAAGCGTCGTTTTGCGGCATCGAGAGTATCGTAATCGACTTGATCGAGAGCTTGAGCCATCAGGTTGCGTTTTAAGTTAGGAGTAGAGACGCGATTAATCACGTCTGTGCAAGAGTTAAGAGACGCGATTAATCACGTCTGTACAAGAGTTAAAAGTTAGGAAAACTCATAACTCCTCACTTTAAAATACCTCAAAATACCTCATCTTCAATACCGCGCCACCATTCCCCCAAATTCATCAAGTCTTGGTAAATATCTTCTAATTCTTTGGTGTAAACATCGTTTGTAAGGGTGGCTCGACGCTCTTGCAATTTCTTGAGGCGCAGTTGTACCAATACCCAAGGTTTAGAGATGCTATTCGTAGCTTCGATGTATTGCGCTAGTTCTTTGCTATCCATATTATCCATATATTTTATATTTTTATTTTCATATAAATTTTCTGCTCCCCCATCTCCCCCATCTCCCCTATCCTCTCAACGCCCAACCAAAAACAGCCACGATACTGGTACTTTGTCAAGCTAGTTTTCAGGGTTTGTAGTAAGCACTTTAGTGCTTAGAAAATAAGGACTAAAGTCCTTACTACGAACTTGCTTACCCATCAATTTAAACTTGACACACTACTGTCGTGACTGCTGACAAGGGTGTTAACTGATTATTTCTACTTTACATATCTGGCACAAGCCACGTAGCCGTATCGCAGCCAGGTCAAAACTGGCAATTAATTAAGCTTTAGCCAAGTTTTCAGCAGCAAAGTCCCAGTTGACCAAGTTTTCTAAGAAATTCTTGATGAACGCCGGACGGGCATTTCTATAATCAATGTAGTAGGCATGTTCCCAAACATCTAAGGTTAGGAGTGCCTTCTTACCATGAGCTAGAGGGTTTTCTGCATTGGGTGTTTTGATCACCTTCAGCGTACCACCATCATCGATGAGCCAAGACCATCCACTGCCAAATTGAGTTGCGGCCGCGTTAGAGAACTCTTCTTTGAATTTATCAAAGCTACCAAAATCTTTATCGATTTTGGCTGCGAGATCACCTGTGGGTGCGCCGCCACCGCCTGGCTTCAAAGAATTCCAAAAGAAGGTATGGTTCCAAACTTGGGCAGCATTATTGAAGATTCCCGCTTTAGAGGAGTCTTGGAAAGAAATTTTGATCACTTCTTCAAGAGACTTATCAGCAAGTTCTGTACCTTCAGTTAGCTTGTTGAGGTTGTCTACGTAAGCTTTGTGATGCTTGCCATAGTGATACTCGAAAGTTTCAGCTTTCATGCCATGTGGCTCTAGAGCATTCTTGTCAAAAGGTAGGGGGGGCTGTACAAATACCATTGTGTGAAATCCTCTCTTTACCGGTTTCCAGTTAAAAGCTATTGCAGAAGCTTGGGAAATTAACAGCTTTCATTTTTGGTGGTTTTATGTCTTTAATGATGGAACATAAAACTTAACATCGTCATTCTACTACCAAAGTGAATACGAAAACAAAGTACTTCGGTGATAAGTCAAATCGCTAGGAATTCATGACTATAAATAAAAATGGCTAATACTTCATAGGAAAAAGCCAATAATTAATTAGCATTTAGCAATTCAAGCTTTGATACTTCCACCTTTAGTAGGATTAATTTCGATGTGAGAAATCAGTCGCAAGCGAGATGAGTTAATTATTTGAATAAATATAAAATCTAAAATACAAATCTTGATTTACAAGAAACATAGCCAATAGTCAAATTATTGATTTTGTTTTAAAATGCAGTTCTGAGGATGGTAAGTGAAGAATCACTCACCCACCACCCTTTGAGACTAAAACACTAACAGCAAATAGCGGTCATTACTACTGAGATAAATGCTGCTGGTAATAATTAACGATTTGTGCTGTGACTTCAAAAGTGTTTAAACCGTCGGTTACAACTTCGATCGCATCGGCTGCTTTTTGCAAAGGAGAAACTTTGCGTGTACTATCTTTCCAGTCACGTTCGGCAATGTCGTGTTCTAGCTGCTCTAAACTCACTTCGGGCTGACCTTGTTTGTGAAAGTCTTGCTGGCGGCGACGGGCGCGTTCACTGACAGAAGCGGTTAAGAAGATTTTCACTTCGGCGTCGGGGAAAACATGAGTACCGATATCCCGACCCTCAGCTACTAAACCACCTCTTTTACCCCAGTTTTGCTGCTGTTTAACCAGTGCTTGACGGACAGCGCTTTGTGCTGCGATCGCAGATACTTGAGAAGTGACCTCAATGGTGCGAATTGCCTGGGTAACATCAGTACCATCAATCCAAACCCGCACAGAAGATTGTAAATCCTGATTAGGAGTAAGTTCGATTTTACACTGGTTAGTTAATTCAGCGATCGCACACTCATCATCAATCGCAATCCCCTTTTGTAATACTAACCAAGTGACAGCACGGTACATTGCTCCTGTATCTAAATACACTAAACCCAGGTTTGCTGCCACTTGCCGCGCCACCGTGGACTTTCCAGCCCCAGCTGGGCCATCAATGGCGATAATGGGTTGACGATCGCGCAATATCGTATTGTCAATCAAACGTGTAGCACCAAGACGAGCTGCGATCGCCAACATTCCTTCCTCCTCAACTTTTTCTAAAGACATCAACGTAGTCGGTTCAACCAATTCAATATATTCCACTGAGACCGTGCTGACCATTGCCACTTCTTGCTGTACCACTGCTATCAACTTGTCGCGATCGCGATCGCCTGCCCGAAACGCGGCTTGGGCCCGTCGCAAGCCGCGATATAATACCGCTGCTTCCTCTTTTGCCGTTGCAGTCAAATATTGATTACGAGAACTGAAGGCAAGACCCGACCCTTCCCGCACTGTTGGACAAGCAACAATTTCTACTGGCAAATTTAAATCAGCTACTAAGCGTTTAATAATTGCCAGTTGCTGACCATCCTTTTGACCAAAGTAGGCACGGTCAGGCTGTACCAAGTTGAAAAGTTTGGTCACAATCGTAGCGACACCTTGAAAGTGACCTTGCCGAGAACGACCACACAAGCCTGTTATCATAGCAGATGGGGGGATAACTTGTGTAACTTTTGATTCTTGTATACTCTTCTGGGGAACTGCCATATCTTCCGGAGTCGGTGCGAAAATAGCATCTACCCCAGCTTGTTCGCAAAGTTGTTGGTCTTGCTCTAAAGTGCGGGGGTAGCGTTGAAAATCCTCATTGGGAGCAAATTGCAGAGGATTGACGAAAATACTCACAATCACCGTAGAATTTTCTTGCCGCGCCCGTTGGATTAAGCTTAAATGGCCTTGATGTAAATTCCCCATCGTTGGCACCAGACCGACCGCCGTCTGATACCAGCCAGTCATCTCATCTAGTCTCAGATCCTCAGTAACCGCAATCAGCTTGTTTTCTGAGTAGCGTTTAGTTAAATAGCAGCGTAAAGCTGCGACTGTTGTCAGCAGGCGCACAAAAATACCCCTAGTTCTTATCGATCCCTCCCCCGTTAGTTTATATCTGAAATAGAGGGAAGAGATGATTGAACTAGGGGAATTAAGTGATACGGAACTTGAATTGGGCATTGGGCATTGGGCATTGGGCATTGGGCATTGGTAAAATCTATCTCTACTCCCTATTGCCTATTGCCTATTGCCTAATAATTATTTTCCCAAGACTTCAACTTGTACTGGTGCTATGCCACTGCCCATCATTCCCAAAACTCTAGCCGCGCCAGTAGACACGTCAATGATTCGACCCCGAATGAATGGGCCTCGATCATTAATCCGTAGCACTACAGAACGACCATTGCGGGTGTTGGTTACACGGACTTTTGTACCAAAGGGTAAGCTGCGATGAGCGGCAGTCATTCCTTCAGGGTTAAATCTCTGACCGCTAGCAGTGGGATTACCAGCAAAGTCATAGCCATAAAAAGAAGCTATACCTCTCAAGGTGGCTTGCACAGAGCCGACGGCAATTTGCTGAGGCTGCTTTGGCATTGATATTGGTTGACGCACTGGCATATTCGCAATCTCTTTTAGGGGAGATGCATTACCTAATAGCCTCCGCAGACGATTGGTTGCTTGCAAAGCATCTTGCGCCAGATTGTTGGTGCTATCTGCTAGTCGCGTACCTTCGTTGATTTCGACCAATTCTTCGCCATTAATTTTGATTACATAGCGATCGCTATTTTGCTGGAGGGGAGCGCTTTTGTTTTGCGCTTGATTGCCAGTAGATTTTTCCCCTGCTTTCCAGCTTACGGTAATCTTACTCCCGTCCACATTTTCCCGATTCAACTGGTTGATCTTAGCTGCTATTACACCAGCTATCTGAACCGGGTCATTGTCGGCGGAACTAATCTGGTTACTTACATCTGTGACGTTGCCAGAATTCAGTGCATTTGATGAATTACTAGCAATAAGGGCGTACTTTTGTACGCCCCTAGTATTTCCAATTTCACCAACTTTTTTCGTTTCAAGATTCGTATTTGATACAGAACTCAAAAAGGTTAAAACAGGTATATTTCTGATAAAAAGGGTTGCCGCCTTACGTCCTTTAATGTCGTGAGGATGAATTTCTGTAATCACAGCATCCAAGGTTTGTTTCCCTGCTCTGGATTGGTACTCTCCCACCTTAACCACATCAGGGGCGGGTGATTTTTGCGATGCTAGCGCATTTCCCTTGGTGGTTTGAGTGCAACCGACTGAGGGGATTCCCAAAACAGTCAGAAACAGGGTAACAATAGTCCACAAATGTCTTTGATTCATGCGTCCGTTTTTGAAAGCGACTGTAGAACTTAAAGTTTTATAACTTGCGGGATTTTTCACTAATGAAAGTGATTTCCCTTCTGAAAAACTCGAAATCGTTCCGTTTTCACTTTGTTGTTCTTAACTGCAACAGACTAACACGAACCTTTTAGCTTGGGGATCAGGGTTTTAGCGTAACTATCGGCCCCTTTCTCAAATTCCAATTCCAATTTTCAGGGTGAAACCTTTCTCAAATGCGGACTTTGGCTATGTAACGTTTTTTTCGGCAAGTCAAAAATTTCTTAAAAAAACTTTACGTTTATTTCACGCTAAAGTGACGATACCCCACTCACATCGGTTCTAAAGGCTCGTAACTCTTCGTGTATTCTATATCACATCTTTTTTGAATATTTCCTATAAGGATATAATATAACTTTAATTAAATGGCATCGGCATAAATACTTAAAATCACTTATTTAATCAAATATTTAGATTTATCTATGAATAAGTCGTGATATGAGTTACATGTGAAATAACTATGTAAATTAGTTTGAGTTTAATATCTTGTTTCCAAGTTTTTTCTACTTACATTAATCATCACTTTTATTCTCCATGACTAGACTTAGATTAGTAATAAATATTACTTTTGTATCTAGTATTGCTGAGTATAAAAAAAAGGAGGATACTCAACTTAATATTTTTCAGGATTAATGACTCAAAAGTTAAGAAAACTTCGCGATCGCTTGGGCAAAAGATTTTATGCGTATCAAAAAATACAGTTCATCTTTTTTGCCCTCAGTAATTGCTCAAGTAGGATTTTTGAGAGCAAGCTGTTTTTGACAAAATCTTTGTAACTCTAGGGATGTACATCTGCACCCCTACTATATATAGTGAGTATTTTGGAAATGCTATCAGCCTAATGACAAATCAAGGAGATTTAGAAATAGAACCATCGCCATTATTAGCTGTTCTCAACGATTTGCATTCCCAGTACAAGTCGCTGCGGGAAGGTGCAGTAGCGAAATACATTCCCGAACTGGCAAAGGCAAACCCGGACTCGTTCAGCATTTGTATTGTGACAGTAGATGGTCAGGTTTACAACGTTGGGGACTACGAGCAACTTTTTACGATTCAGTCAATTTCCAAGGTGTTTGCTTATGGACTGGCCTTAGAAGATCATGGACGGGATTATGTTTTGACTAGAGTTGGTGTGGAACCGACGGGGGATGCATTCAACGCGATTATTTTGGATGAGCAATCGAAGCGACCTTATAATCCAATGGTAAATGCTGGAGCGATCGCAACCACTAGCTTAATTAAAGGTTCCGGCCCCACCGAACGCCTCAACCGAGTGCTAGATATGTTTCGGCGATATATTGGCCGGGACGTATTCGTTGACATTTCAGTTTTTACCTCAGAACGGAGTACAGGCCATCGGAACCGCGCAATGGCGCATCTAATGCTTAACTTTGGCATGATTGACCGGAACATTGAAGAGGCGCTGGATCTTTATTTCCAGCAGTGTGCTGTGATGGTGAATTGTCAAGACTTAGCAGTGATGGCGGCCACGCTTGCCAACAGAGGTATTAATCCCATCACCAAAGAACGGGCGGTAGATAAGCGTTACATCAAAGATATTCTGAGTGTTATGTATACCTGTGGGATGTATAACTTTGCAGGTGAGTGGGCTTACAAAATTGGGTTTCCGGCGAAAAGCGGTGTTACTGGCGGGATTATGGCAGTTGTACCCAATAAGATGGGCATTGGAGTTTTTTCGCCCCTGTTGGATGTGCGTGGTAATAGTGTGCGGGGGGTAAAAGTGTGTGAAGAACTTTCCCAACGGTTAGGTTTACATCTATTTGATTGTTCAGGTGAAGAGTGAATTGGGTATGGGGCATTGGGCATTGGGCATTGGGCATTGGGTTATTTCTCTAGTTGCCTTATCTGCTTGTCTCCAATCCCCAATTCAGCGATCGCCAAGAGGTTAGGGACTTCCAAGAAATAAATTATCCATTTTGTGGGGTGGGCAACATGAGCGCCCTAAATCTGGGACGGGTGGGGACACCATTAGTGTCAACTTAAGGTTAAAACCCATTGGTCAACGATAGGTTTTGTTAGGAACGAAGTATAAAGGTGAACTTTTTCTGACTTTTATACGCACGCTGGGAGTGGTGCTAATAAACAAATCATTAATAGTCCCTGAAAAAGTTCGTTTTTTGTCCCTTTAAAACCAAATTGTTAAGGATAAATGCTTATTGACATAGGAAGTTTGAGCTTAACTTGACACCTATGGTGGGGACACCCATCCCACAAGAAAATTTGGGATGTTTTTTTATTTGGAAGTCCCTTATAATTCTTCCGCTTGGGGAAGCGGAAAGATTTCACCAGCCAAGTAAGCTGGAAAATGCTTTTGGAAGTATAACCAGGAAGTCATATCTTCTCCATCTATCAATTCTTTTGGGGCTTGTTTATATAGAGGAATACGGTTATTAATTTCGTCTTGCAGCAGTGGGGGTAGTTCTGTTAAACCATTGACTTTGCTACCTACAGCACTATAGATCAGTTGACCGGGGCGATCGCCCATTTTCATCCAGGGAAGCCATTGACCAATCCGATCCCAACTCAGTTTGAGTTCGGAAACTGAGGAAAGGGCTGGGTTGAATAAATCTGCGGTTGGCACTGTTAATTTAAACAATTCCGCCGCCTGATAAATTGGATTAGGGCTATATTCGGCAAATTTGCGATCGTCTGCTAGGGGATTGGGGTAATAGGGAAATATATCAAAAACGAAGGTTGTGCTGTCACCATCTACTTGTCCGGGGAAATTTCCCTCAAACTTTCCTTGCACTGGATTATTGGCAACGTGAATCACCGGAACTGTCTCGCCTGTCCAAGGATTCTCCCATTTGGATAAGACTTCATCTGTTTTTGGGTTGAGGTAGTAAGTTAGTTCCCTAGAAGTAAAATCCCAGCTACCTTCTGCTGTGGGAATACACCTGCTAACGCTCAATCCCATGATCTTAAACAGAAGTTGTCTTTTTTCGCCGGGGATAAAGGCATAAATTTTACCTTTCCAAATCAGGAAAGTCGATTCGCTAGGGTCGAGGGAAGAACGAGTTTTAACCCAGTGCTGCGCTTCAAGTTCTTGGATTTGGGCAACCATCTAAAGCATCCTTAGTATTTGGATAACAAAAGAATAAGCTATCAGGATTCAAGTTGCATCTTTAGGATTTAGGGAGTGGGGCGGGGTGCTATTAATGCCCACTTGCAGGCAATCAAAGACCAAATTCTAGCAGAAGTACCAGAAGTTGATGTGTCCGAAGTGATGGAACAAGTGGAGGAACTGTTGGATCTGTCCATCACTGCTGGAGAGTTTGTCATTTAGGAATCCCACAGTCAACGCATCGACTTAAGCCAAATCGACTTTGTAGCGTTAAAAGCAGATGGCAGGGCAATAAATACATCTATATATACTGTCGTAGTAAGAATTAATGAACAAGGTGATCATAAGTGGTAGCATTCGGTGCAAAAGCTACTTTTATTAGATCACCGTATTTTTTGTTGATACAATTGCTTTTTAGGCGATCGCCTATATTTTAATTCAAAAAATTTATAATTCTGGCACTTGTAGGTTACGTTTATTACCTGCGTAATGCTTGTAAATAATTTCTGGAGAGTTACCAACCCACCTTCCTACATCCTTCGCATCAATATCAGCTTCCAGGCAAAGAGTAATAAAAGTGTGTCTGCATTGGTAAGGTTTGCGATATTCGCTTACTACACCTTGTTTTACAAGTTGAGTTACGATCCCATCTATATGTGTACCACGATGATTTTTGTAACCTTTCCAGGCATGATTGAGAAAATCTCCAAAGTCTACTATGCCGCCTTTCTTGCTTCTAAAGATAAAATCATCTGGGTTACAGTTCTCAGGTTTGATAGAGTCTAAAATTTCACGTTGCTGATTATTAATCGGAAAACGTCTTTGGCTTTGGGTTTTTAATCCATCTTTGAGAGCTAACCCTTTAGTACTGATGGTAATTGCTTGCTCAAAGGTAATGTATCTATCACTGATATGCTTCCATTGTAGAGCGATCGCTTCTGATGGTCTGCACCCAGTAAAAAATAATAATTTTACTAAAGGAGCATAGTAGTTGTAGAGTTTGCTCTCCTCAAATGCTTGAATTATGCTATCCCGTTCTTCCTTAGTAAAGGGATTAATTTCATATTCTGCTGATTCTGACTTCGGCATCTGAATGTCTTTTGCCATATTTTGAAAGGGATTTGATTCAATTAGCTGACTCTTGAGTGCCCAATCACAGCAAGCATTTATATTTGTCAAAGTACGTTTGGCGGCATTAGCACTGAGATTTGCAAGTAAATAGTCTCGAATTGCGATCGCATCATCTAAAGTTTTAGTTGGTAACTTAGCAATGTGATTGCGATACTTGCGGTAGTCAACCGCATAAGTAGAAGGACTAACCTGTGGTTTTTTAAACTCAGCGTATTTTTCCCATAATTCTCCCAAGTCATATTGGGGCGTAGCTGAAGGACTAATTGGCGTAATTGGGCTAACGGTGCTTAATGAAGCTGCTGGTTTGTACTTAGCTAAACTGGCATCAAACTCTCCATAGTCAATATCCCTCTGAATTGTTGCCGCTAAAGTCGATGCTTGATGTCTTCCTAAAGTTGTATCGTAGTGCCTTGTCGAAAGGTAGAAACGCTTGGTTTTTAGCTCTCCCGTCGGCGTAACAATAGGATGAGAAAAAACTAATTGGAGGCTGCCGTTAGAGTTCTTAATCTGCACTGAACCCCGACGGGCAATACTTTGAGATTTTTGAGATTCCATAAGGGTAATCAACTGGGGTAAAGACCTTTACCCTTCCACTTTACCCCAGTTTTACCCCAGAAATACTTATTGGGGTAAAAACCTCTACCTTACATTTTTACCCCATTTTTACCCCAGTTCTTTACCAAAACTACCCAAAATTACCCCAAAAATATTGGAAGGCTCTGGAAACAAGCCCTACAACTACCATTAAAAAAGGGCTTTAAAGCCCTGTAACAGTTATTTATCAATAAAGGCGGCACCCGGATTTGAACCGGGGGTGGAGGTTTTGCAGACCTCTGCCTTACCACTTGGCTATGCCGCCACAGCGGGATTCCCGGAACTACTCTAATCTTTTTAAGATATTTTAGTAGGCATTGGGCGCTAGTTAAACCATGATAGCATAGGATTCTGAGCTAGAGATAGTGGGTTAACTGGATGTTTCTAGTAGTATTTAGCGCGAAAGCGCTTGGCAAATAGCAGAATGATAGCTGTCTTTTCTGAAATGTTCGTTATCTTACACTTGAATCCGTTGTTTTATATCGCATCTTCTATTGTTGTTTTTCGAGATCGAGCTTGATATAAGCTTCCTTAAGTGTTATTCCCTCGGCAGTAGACACTTCCTTGGCTCTAGTATACTCGCGCAAAAGCCCTCGCATGAATTCGCTAAATTCTTGGTCAGCCGTTAGTTGTTCCTTCATATCCTTCTTATACGTTTCTGAACTATAGCCATAAATTTTACTAGAAATTTTTAACTTAATTCCGCTTTTTTTTAGCCACGTCAACGCCAAGATATCAAGGCAAGTGACTCACGCTTACGCCAGTGCGGGTTTGCGAGATTTAATCATTTTTACCGCCTCTAAGCTTCTCTAATGCTTGCAAGATAAGGTTTCTTGTATAGTTCGAGATTGATCTATCCTCCTTAGTTGCCAAGGCATCAAGTTCGTCAAAAATTTCCTGTGAAACGTAGACTACAAGCCGCTTCTCGTTACCCTTCGGTCTAGACATTACTTCTGGCATTGCCAACATATTTTTTATCCCTATAAATGTATATCCTTTGAGCTATTTTGGCATCTACAGTGCATTAACCGTGTACAAACTGTGCCAGTTAAGCCAGTGCCACATGGTGTACACATACTGTGCATTAACCGTGTACAGTTAAAACATGGAGCAAAGGAACCGTAAACCAATGCTTCACAAAACCATTTTCTGGCTCTAGCAAAACCAGAAAATGGCAAGTAACCAAAACGAAGACCAAACATTTTTAGAGTTTTCGTCCCATGCGCCAGAAGCTTTTATATACAGTGGTTTGAGCCGCCCGAAGGGTTCCAGTGAGTTCTAGGTATAGCACATTCTCTTCATTGAGTGGTAAAGCCCTAGATGGTAGCAAGAACAATGCTTCTGGCGTTGCAGCCATAAAACAATCAAAAAACACCCAACAATCAATAAAAAATGACTGCAACGTTATTCGGAACCAATAATCGGCAACCAGAGAGCCAATTTCTGGCTTTGACAACTCTAATCTCTGGCAAGGATGCCGGCGCAGGATTCGGCAAGGGAATCTACGGCGATAAATCAATAATCCTTCCCGCCGCGTATCTTAAAGTCGCAGACCGGACAGTAAAACACCACGAGACAATCTCAAAAGATGGTTGCTGGGTGCGATATGTAGAAGGTTCTCGAAAAGATTTAGCCGATAGTCAGTACTACTGGGGAACGGCTGCAATCAACAAAGATCCTAAGAACTACTTGAAACTGCACGAAGACACAAAAGCGAAGGCTGTATACGCGCTAGAGAGCATCCTTGCAGACTTGGCAGTACTCGACACACCAGACAATACAGAGATAATCATCTCCACTTCCTCACACAACCCCGACAAATGGGCAGAGGATATCCGCCGTAATATCTCTGGTACTCACACAATCGAGCATCTGAGAAACGACGCTAGCCGCTCGAAAGTCCAAAAGACTTACAAAATTACGCTTAACGAAGTCTACCCCGAAGGATACGGCAGTATTGCCTATTGTCTATTCTCAGGCGATGAGAAAGCCTCTATTGATTTAGCCGAAAGTGAAATCGCTATCGGGCTAGACTTTGGAACTTCTACAGTTATCGCTACGGTGTTCGATGGCACTGGCTCAATTATCGAAAGGAGTTTAATCGAAGGTGGTAGCGGTCAACTATATCAGGCGATCGCAGACACGATGGACAGGCGGAATACGGCTGCTAATCGTCTGATGCGCGATACCCAACACGATATAAGCCTTATCCGCAAAGGCGTTGAGGACTTCAAAGAACGTGGCAAATTCGTTTATGGTGTTTCCTCCTTAGCTGGTAAGCCTTTCGAGGAAGAATATCACCAAAGTTTTTCTCAGTGGTTCAACTTAAAAATTGAGCAAATCGCTAACTTTGCATCTGGCGCTGGCTACTTAGATAGAGCGAAACATTTAACCGCCTGGGGTGGTGCTGCACAGTTACCGGGAATGGCAGAGGCGCTAGCAGAATTTAATGTTTTGCTACTGCCTGATCCTCAATTCATAAACGCCAACGGGCTGAAATTGTTAACCCAAGTAACAGTGGGTGAATCTGATGTATAAGTCTCAACGCTTGACCCTCAGTTACCCAGCCGTGGAACGACTAAAGCAGGTTTATAACCTGCCTAATGACCTCCCGCCTCAAGCATTAGCCGGATACGTAGAAAGAATGATTTTCGAGTATCTAACTACTCCTCAGCCAACGCCTGTACAAATCACTCCTACGCCTCAAGCACAAGCGCCAAACATCAATAAATTAGCAGCGATGGCAACTAAAAAATCATGACCAAATCCACACCAAAGCCCCAATCCTTCCCGTTTACAGTCTTAGCAGCGGTCATCATCGTTGGCGGTAGCATCGGCTATTTTGGCGCTCAAAAGTTTGGCTCACGCTATTTCTTTGGATTAGGGGCGGCCCTCGCCACTACTGGAGCGGTGATCCAATCATCCACAAACAAGACACTGGCAACAAGGAAGAAGCCGCAACACTAGAAAACACTCTCAGCAAGAGTTTGCACCTCTAGCTGAGAGTCATCAAAAGAAAAATGAACATGAATAATCTTAGCCTAGTCCATGACGCTACGCTTCTATCACGCTCAAAAGTCTACCAGCACCAGGGGACGCTCTACCTTTTTAGATTTGAGACAGATTCGATCCGCGCACCACAGTACATTTTTGAACCATTACCAGGGCAGAGGAAGAAAGCCCAATTACAGCTAAACCATAGAGCTTTAACGCGGCGTTGCTACCACGTGGAAGGTTTGCATACCAGCGCGTCTGTGGTTTCTAAAGAATACGTACAGTTATCACTTCTCTAAACCAAAGCTATGGCTACAAAATCGCTAAATCTTCTAATTGATCAAGCACGTTCGGCACTAGAAGAAATTCGGCAGCATCCCGAATTTATTGCCTTGGATTATCATCCAGATTCGATGATCGGAGACGCAATTCAGGCTTGTAACGAGCTAGATAAAGCCCTTAATGATACGCGCTTCATTCATGTTCATTTGTCGCTTAATTTCGAGAACTAAAACTAAGTTTTGATGGGAGGAGAGAGAAGAATGACTTCAGGTGTAGCACTGCTTAATCCACTAGATCGATTTGTTTATGTTTGTCCCCATTTCCCCTCAGAAATCTTCGAGAATGAGCAGGAATATCTAGAGTATTCCCAGGGTGAAAGAGATTACTACATATCAGACCCCCTCGGCGTTTCCTACTTCTTTGATTCGGTTGATTCGTACCGCAACTGGGTAACCGAAGAACTCTTAACCCCAGGCATATCACTAGAAGAATGGGCAGATCAACAGACAGCCTAAAAGCAATCTAAAACAAATCGCCAAGGTCTTAATCTTGGCGATCGCATCAACTAAAACATTGAAACTAAACAGGATACAAGGATTCTAAACCATGTCTAAACCCATAGGCTACTTTTGCGCTGTAACGCCAGGTGATGGGAGCTTCTTAGACCATCTTCAAAACAAATACGGCAGTCAGTTAGAAAAATTATCAAAAGTAGAAAAACTGCACATTCTCAACGCTTTGGTCATCAATCTAATTCACGCAGAACCATTGCAAGGGAATGCCGAAACCATTCGTAAACTACAAATTGGCATCCATGAGCGGCTACCCATTGACGACCACCTTAGCCTAATCGATGCGATTGTAAACCAACTCAAACATCAAAGTTTTCAGCGATGAAAATACCAATTTCTCCCGTGCTGTGGGTAGGCCTGGGCGTAAACATTTTGTGCCTCGGTTTCGTGACTACCGCAACGGTCAACGCCCGACTAAAGTCTGACACGGCAATCACAGAAAGAGCTAAATCTTTGAGCGTTCTTAGCAAACACGTTTTGGCTGATACTTGCTGGAAATCCAAGCAGCCCCAACCATTCAAACTTGGCGATCAAATTGTCCTGAATGGGTCAGAAGATGGTCGTTCGCCTACGTCTTGCATCTACGCACCAAAAACAAACCAATTCATCTTTCTCGCATACAGCAATGGTCAATTGGTAGTTGATCAGGTCTACAGCAGAAAGGAAGTTCGCAGTCAAATTTCATTGATCAGGCAGCAACGTAAAAAGGAGAATAACTAATGAGAGCTAGAACCGAAAGAAGCGCTAAACCTCAACAAGGGCAAGCGATTACAAAGTTTATCAAGAAAGTTTTCTTTATCTTTAGAGAGGTCTTGCGCCACATTTCACATCTGATTCAAGAATCTCTGCGGCTAGTGATTTATTTCTTTAAGATAATCACGGATCAGCTTACGCATCCCAATGCAGGAATTATCGCCAGTCTATGCCTGTTTCTGTTAGTATCTGCGATCGCTGCTACTCAATGGGCGCAAATCGGCGTTTGGTTAGGTAGTTTCCTTGGGCTGAAAGGATTGTGGGGCGTTGGCTCTGGCACTTGCGGTTTACTCTTGGGATTGGGAATAAACGTTTTCCAGTTAACGCCTGAACTGTACAAAATTAAACGCTCGTGGGCAATAGCCTACGCCAAAATGGGCATAGAAGTAGATGGGCTAGAGCATGATTCTACACCCCAATCCATAGATGAAAACTGGAACAGTATTAAACACTCCAGTCTAAAGAAAACCCGCTTAGTTTCTTTCGCCGTAGAGACTGCCTTGGTGTTGAGTTATGCCGTTTTAGGCACTGGGCTGGAGTTCTTTGCTATAGCCACTGCGGCGATTAGCTTGATTCTGCCAGAGCTTACCTTAAAACTCGTTTCGTCCATGATCTCTGTGCTTGGTGAAGTCTCATCAACAATGGATGACGCAGAGCCAGAGAAAGACCACGTTAGCTTCAACTAAAAACAAAATTAGCCCACGCAAAGATTGACGCTTTGTGTGGGCTTTAACTATAGGAGTTATTACCCATGTTATCAAATGTATCTAAGTCTTTACCCAACGATTCGCTAAAAATATTATTTAATGCTCACATCCAAGACCAAGACTTTGAGAGCTTGGGCAGTAAAACAGCCTTAATTCAGCGTTTTCAACATGAGCTTGAGGCACTAGAATGCAATTCCGAGAATCAAACTACGCATTTGTATGCGATTTCGATATTCTCTGGCTTCAGTGGTTGCCTAAGTCTTGCTGGCATGAGCGTTTTAAATCCGCTTTTAGCCGCAGCAATAGGCTTTACATCTGTTAGTTCTGCACTGGCGGTAATCGCTGGATCTTGCCTTCACAATCAGAAATTATCCCAAGAAATCCCCAAACTAAAACGCTATGCCCTGGCTCTAAACTCCTCTCCTGCTAAGGATTGGTCAAAACTCTGGCATATCGCTGGGTATGAGCTATTTCTAGAAAGTTTAGTGAGTGCCAGCAAGGGCAGTATTAACCATCAAGGAAAGTTGATTAGAAACGATGGTAAGAACGCCTTAGCTGTTGCGGTGGATTATTGTGCAGACCGATTACATTTGACCCGTGTTGAGTTGCTGGAGAAATGCAACAATCTTGCTGTTACTGCTGCGCCTACTGTAATTCAACACCAAACCCCGCCCCAGTCCGAGGCTATAACGGTACTCCAATCACCACAGACACCACCACCCACACCCACAGGAACACCAAACTGGCATCAAGTTGCGCTAAAAGTTTTAGATTCGCTCGTAACCCCAGCCAACGATAGGGCTTTGGGCGGTTGCGTGATTATTGCGTCCCCTGGAGCAGGTAAAACAACATTCCTGGGTACGGCCTGGGGCAGACTTAGATCAAAGTATGGCGATCGCTTCCAATCTCTTGCCGTAGTGGTCAAACAGTCTGATCTTTTGTTCTTTAAGCGATTCGCTACCACAGCGATTTGTGTGAAGCACGATCCAATAGCTGCTGCCGTAGCCGTTATCAAATTCATTGATGCAGGAATGAGAGAAGGAAAGATAACGCGAGTATTCCTGGATGACTTTCTCACCATGAATTTGTTGTTAGACAATGCGGTTAAAGGCGTTTGGATCGAGCCTAGCACTTACGCTTTAAGCGACAAAAAAGAAGTGGGTTTAGTGCCTTTAGCTGGGCATTTTCATGCAACGCTAAATGAGGCTTGGTTGGTCGGACGCGAATATAATTTATGTCTCTGGGTTTCTTCACATTCCCCAAATATAGATACCTTACCATTCTGCGGTTCGCGTGATTCTCGGAGCGTTGGGGATATTATTTTTCTCGCCAAAAACAACAAGCGCGAATTTTTAGAGATGTCCTTAAGTAACGCGCATCTTATTAGCAATGCAGCAAAACGGGCAGAGCTTAAAGCCGCGCTTGATGCACTAGACTCTGGCAATGAGCCAATAATTTTAGCTAACAATAACAATTGGGTTCTAGGCATAGTGCCAGATTCGATTTACGCAGAGTATCAAACTTACAGAACAGAAGTTACACCAGATTCAATGACTAATAACCCACCACAACCAACACAACAACCAAGTCAAGTAGAAACCCAGATGATGCTTGAATATTTATTAACGCTTTCGTCAGCAGAAAGAACTATTACCCATCAAACCTCACGTACAGCTAGCATAGTCTTGGAGATTATAAAAGCTGGCAATCCTCCAATTAAGTTTGATGCGATTCGTAAATCTAGAAAATGGGACGAAACGCCCGCTAGTGCCACTGTCAAAAGTGGAATTGATGAGCTAATCAGTAAAGAATTAATTGAAGGAGATAGCGAGGCTGGGTATACCCTAGCCAACTAATCTGGAACATGGAACTGGAACAGGAACAACCGCTAGAGACTGGGCTGGAACGCTCAGGAACAACGCAGGAACAATGTTCCTAGCCGTTCCTGTTCCTTGTTCCTGAGTCTGTTCCTGAGTCTGTTCCAGTTCCCTGTTCCAGAGTGTTCCTGAGTCTTCAACCTTAGTCAATAACGCAAAAATACACCGACATTTGTATTAAAAATGCCGGTGTATTACAATAGTAATTAATAGTAGTTAGTAGTTCTCACCAAGGTAATTTTAGCATGAAAAGCGCCACAAAAAAATTAGAAACCGATTTGTTTATTGTTTCCTGGACAGAGGATAGAGAAATAACAGAAGAAGACTTAAATACTATCGTCAATCAAGAGGCAGAGATCGAGTTAGATTTCTTCCAAAGACAGAAGTTAGGAGACATTGATCGTTGGGATAACAAAACGCCTCGCCTCGGTGTCTGCGATGATTTCAAATTCTGGCCAGGGGAATTGTGGGATGGCCCAGCAGTCTTTTTTAAAGGCTATATCAAAGACCCAGACCGAGTTAAGGCGTTCTTAAGTAAAACTCCTAAGCTATTACCAAAAAGACCAAATCAGAAATAATTTTTAAAATTTTTTTTGGGGGTCGCCCCTTATATAAACACCCCCCCCTCTTCTGGGGATACCCCTCTTAAAAGTGTTATACTAATAGTATTAACCAAAGCCCTCTCTATCAGCCTTCATAAGCAAGATAGAGAGGGCTTTGGTTTTGGGATGAATTTGAGCTTTTGGGAGTGACGCAAAAGTACCCCCCGTGCCTTTTAAAAGGGGTCGGTTCCTCTCGACCCCCCCCTACCCCTCAAGCGCTTTCAACTCAGCGATAAAGTTGTCGATAGCCAGTGCAATCCGTTCTTTAGTTTCTGCTCTCTTAGCTAATTTCCACCCAGCTAGGACGCGATCGCGGATTGCCTCATAATCTGCCTGAGTCCTGCTCAGGCTACCAACTTTTCTTGTATAGCGCTTTCTATACGCCGATCTACATCAGCTAATTTTAGCTGTACAGCATTTTCTATACGTTCGTCTATACTTGCTAGCTTGGCTTGTATAGCGCTCTCCACATCACCGCTCTCTTGGCGCTTTGTCACTTCTGGAGAAGTGATAGAGCTACGGATAAAATTAACCAGTAAGGCTGATGCCGATGTACCTTGAGTCTTGGCTAGTTCCTGAAATTTCTGCCAGTCTTCATCGTCTATACGAAAAGTTGCTAATTTACTCATACTTACACCGTTTTATATACGCCGTCTAGCATAGCATTCTTTGTATATAAATTGTATATAAGAATTTCTGATTTTGTATAGAACGCTATATAGATAATTTGTATGCAACTAGTATAGACAACTGTATATAAATAGTATATATTGTATATATGAGCGGTGAGGGA
Organism: Nostoc edaphicum CCNP1411; assembly: GCF_014023275.1. NCBI lineage: Bacteria > Bacillati > Cyanobacteriota > Cyanophyceae > Nostocales > Nostocaceae > Nostoc > Nostoc edaphicum. The sequence goes on along the minus strand of NZ_CP054698.1, from coordinate 6,132,712 downwards.
GGGAACCGAAAGGTAACTCCAGTTTCCTACGCTACGAACGGGGAATCAACGATGAGGTCACAACATATCTAACGCTCACGTGTTAATGAACGTCCACGTTAAACAAGTCGATTCCGTCACTTTCTCGTACACCACGTAAAGTAAAACGAGCGTCTGACAGTGTACGTTACTGTTGGTAGACTTAGCATTTCAACCACCCTGTAAATAGCCGTAGAATTTTCAAACCAGTTTTTACTGGTGAGTTTTAAACGATATAAAACTGCCTCACCAAAAGGCGTGAGCTACCCGATCGAATTGGGCGTGAGGATATTAAATTAACCCTGTCTAAAATAACCGCGTCCTATTGATTGGGATGCGGTTATTTTTTTTGTTTATGCAGACATAAGCCAGAGCTAGTATTTAAGCTATGAGTTTAAGATTTAGCTTATGCATCAGTTGGGCTTATTGCTTAGACGGGCTATTGCTAGCTTTGGCTTATCAGTCTTTATCCATAGAGTAACCGCACTCTGATTAGTGATTTATGCGGGTGTTTCTCGATATGTGCCAGTTTGTAGCCAGTTAAATAGACTTAACTCTATGGAAAGAAGGTATTTGTACAATGAGGCTCTATGTTAGACCTACAGTAGGGCGAATTTTATAACCTATATTGCTTATAAAGCTTATATAGTAATGTTTATAGCTATTTTATTGGCACAAAAGTTAAAAGTATTGTATCATTTAAAAGTAGTCAAATGCATTAACAGAAGGAGTTTTAGATGAAACTGGTAGGATACATCCGAGTTAGCAGCGCTGGGCAAGAGGATAACACCAGTTTGGATGAGCAAGTATCACGGATTAATGCATACTGCCAAGCATTAGGGCATGAATTGATTCACATATACAGAGAAGTAAAATCTGGGGGAAGGGCAGATAATCGCCCTGAGTTTCAAAAAACCGTCGCCCATCTCCAAACTGAGGGAATAGATGGGTTAATCGTTATTAAGCCAGACCGCTTAGGCCGCCGGGCCAGCGATGTACTGTCTTTTTTTGATAATATTATTGCCCCTCAAAATAAAGCACTAATTATTGTTGAAAACAATATTGATACCTCAACCGCTACGGGCAAGATGATGCTCGGCGTTCTTTCGGTGTTTGCCGAGTTTGAAAAAGACCAAATCAATAAACGTACTGGCGATGGGCGGAAGGCACGGGCTAAGACCTCTGAATATGCTAATGGTGGCGCACCGAAGTTTGGATCTAAGGCTGAGAACAAAAACCTAGTGATTGATGATGAAGAACAAAAGGTGATCGAGATTATCCGCAGGCATCACAAGTCGGGCAAGAGCCAACGAGCGATCGCAGAATACTTAACTAAGAATGGGTACAAATCCAAGCAAGGTAAGGCGTGGTCTGGTACTTCTGTAGGTAGAGTATTGACCCGGATGTACCCGAAAGCGAATTAAGATAAGACCAGGTATTAAAAAAAATAATTTTATGTATGAAGAAATTAAGCTATCACCAGCGTTAGAGAAAATCAATTCTCTGCCTTGGAACAACGAACAACTTAAATCGGTAGCAGAGTTTATGGTCTGTAACTTTGAAGCTATAAAACAGGCTGCAAACACATTAAACAAGCCGATTGAGGAATTGAGCCATGATGAAATAATCGAGATTATTAAGCAGCATGATAATACTGCCTTCCTTATGAATCAAACCAGTGAAAAAAATACGCTTCAGGTAAATGCAATGACAGCAAATGAAAATAAAAATATTTGGCAAAAAATTTACGACGATGCGGTTATCTACGGTAAAAAGTTACACGAAAAGGAATTGGAAGCCTCTCGTACAATTACAGACACATCTCCTACACCATTGAAGGTAACGGCTAAAAAAAAGCGTAAGAAGAAAAATTTAAACTTAGAGTCAGATAGAGATTCCCAGAAGCCGGACTGAGAGAAGCTTTGTAGTATTAAAAAAATATCTTCTACTGTAGATTCACGAGCGACAAACTGACACTCGTGCTTTTAAATTTGTTGCTTTAAATCAGTAATTGCAGGATTACTAGGAAGAGACTTTAGCGATCGCCCTACTAACCTTTGGTACTTCTGCTCAAAGAGGCATTTTTAGATTCACACCAGTTACTCAATCTAGGTTTGAAAGTATTGTTCTGGCTTTTGGCGATCGCCAACTGATGAATGAAAATGGCTACGAGAATAAGCGCAAGAGCGCAGTAGCAGTCAATGAGCGTTAAGCTTGATAAACTTTATTCCAAAAATGCCCCAAGCTTTTTACCTTTTATGAAGCCAAAATAAAATACTTACTGCAATTCTGTAATAAAAATATTTTTAGCATCCAATTTTCAGTGTTTTCACTGATACGATAAAGTAGTTTAAATGCATATATTGTTTAGCATTAATTACTACTTTAAGTAGTGGGTAAATGAAGCAAGTCGTTATTGAAAACCCCATTATTAACTCAGCATTTTCCGAGCCTCAGCGACATTTTCGCTTTGATGACGATGGCATTACCAGCGACGTTGTTGATACTAGGCGCAAAAGTCATTACTTCATTCCCATTGCTAAACCAAAAAAGCAGGATAAGCAGCTTGAGCTTGACTTAGGTCTATGGACGCAAGACCGAATAGAGGAAAACAAGGATATTAACGATATCCGCGAACGCGTTTCATTATGGCGGCGTGGTGGTTATCGTAGTGCAGTCAATATCACTCCCATAACACGGCGATTATTAGAACATTGGACAAATCCACATCGAGAAAGAAAACTGTTTTTTTGTCAAATAGAGGCTTTAGAAACAGTTATTTATATTACTGAGGTTGCTGAGAAGTCTGGAGATACTTGGATTAAAAATAAGCTTAACCAGTTTAAAGAGGACGCTAACCCGTTGCTATTTCGTCAAGCGTTGAAGATGGCGACAGGTAGCGGAAAAACCGTCGTGATGTCAATGCTGATTGCTTGGCATTCCCTCAATAAAATTGCTAATCCTCAGCGTCGAGAATTTAGTGATACGTTTTTGGTGGTTGCGCCAGGGATTACAATCCGAGATCGCTTACGTGTGTTGTTGCCCAACGATCCAGAAAACTATTACAAAAAGTTAGATTTAGTACCCTCAGATTTATTTGCAGAATTAGAGAAAGCCAAAATAGTAATTACCAACTATCATGCTTTCAAACTCAAAGAGCATACCAATGCTGCTGCATTAACTAAAAGTATTCTGAGGCAAGGCAAGGAAAACCCATTTACTGAAACCCCATCTCAGATGGTTAATCGGGTATGTCGAGGACTGGGGACTAAGAAAAATATTATTGTTATTAATGATGAAGCACACCACTGTTACCGTCGCCGTGTTGGTGGTGATGAAGAAAAATATAAAGGAGATGATTTAAAGGAAGCGAAAAAAAATGAAGAGGAAGCGAGAGTTTGGATTTCAGGCTTAGAAGCTATTCAACAGAAATTAGGGGTAAAGGTAGTTTATGACCTCTCAGCTACTCCGTTTTTCTTAAAAGGTTCAGGCTATAAGGAAGGGACTTTATTTCCTTGGGTTGTATCCGATTTCTCCTTAATTGATGCTATTGAATCTGGCATTGTCAAAATCCCTCGTGTGCCTGTATCTGATGACAGCATGAAGGGAGAACTGCCTACTTATCGCAATATTTGGACGCTAATTCGTGACCATCTGCCCAAGAAAGGAAGGGGTTCTAAAGAAAATGTCCCCTCAACTCCAGAACCAAAAATACCCAAGGAATTAGAAGGTGCGCTACGGACGTTGTATGGCAACTATGAAAAGTCTTACAAAGCCTGGGAGCAAAATTCTGAGGCACAAGCCAAGGGACTCACACCACCAGTTTTTATCGTAGTCTGCAACAATACCAGCGTCTCGAAGATGGTTTATGACTATATCTGTGGTTGGGATACTGGTAGAACTTACCCCGATGGCAGACCTGTTTTAAAGGCTGGTCAGTTACCGGTGTTTAGCAATGTCAAAGATGGTAACTGGGCATCTCGACCTAACACAATTCTGATTGACAGTGAGCAGTTAGAGTCTGGGGAAAGCATGACTGCTGAGTTTAAACAACTCGCAGCACGGGAAATAGAAGAGTTTAAAACTGAGTACCGAAATAGATATCCAGGTCAAGACCCAGACAAAATCAGTAATGAAGACCTGTTGCGAGAGGTACTTAACACAGTAGGTAAAGCTGGCAAGCTAGGTGAACATATTCGTTGTGTTGTCTCAGTTTCCATGCTGACTGAAGGTTGGGATGCTAATACAGTTACCCACATCTTGGGGGTGAGGGCATTTGGTACTCAGCTTTTGTGCGAACAAGTAGTAGGAAGGGGTCTAAGACGCATTAGCTATACCAGCAATGACCAAGGGATGTTTGAGCCGGAGTATGCCGAAGTCTACGGTATTCCCTTTGCCTTTATTCCCTGTGCTGGTTCAAACAAGACACCAAAACCGGGGTTACTGCCTACTCGTGTACGCTCACTTCCAGAAAGGATTGATTGTGAAATTACTTTCCCGAAGTTGTTAGGCTATCGTTACGAAATCAGCAGCAAAAAACTGACACCAGATTTTACTAAACCTGGCTGTCACTATTCCCTATCTACGGCTAACTTACCCAGTAGCACAACAGTTGCCCCTATCATTGGTCTGTCTAATATTCATACCCTTGATGACCTGCGATCGCAACGTGAACAAGAAGTAGTTTTCTTGCTAGCGAAGTTTACCTTAGAAAAGTATTTCCGATGCAGTGAGTTTGAGTCAGAAGTCCAGGCTTGGTTATTTCCCCAGGTGTTGCAAATAGCAAAGCAGTGGATAAGAGAATGCGTCACCTACAAATCTGGGACATATCCCCAAATGCTACTGCTGAATGAGTATGCCCATGATGCCTCGGATTGTATTTATCAGGCAATAGTTGCTGGAGAAAGTGAAAAATCTCTTAAACCGATATTGCGACCTTATGACCCAATGGGTTCAACAAGTTATGTAGACTTTAGCACCGCCCGTCCTGTTTATGTGACTAACCCTATGAAGTGTCATATCTCTCATGTGGTTGCTGACACCAACAGTTGGGAACAGAAGATGGCACAGGTGTTGGAAGATATGGATGAAGTAGTTTGTTATGTCAAAAACCAGGGACTCGGTTTCTTGATTCCCTATACCTTAAATGGTGAACAAAAGAACTATATGCCTGACTTCATTGCAAGGATAAATGATGGGCATGGTGATTTATCGAATTTGATTGTTGAGGTATCAGGAGAAGCCAGAAAAGATAAAGCAGCGAAAGTTGCTACAACCCAAAATCTTTGGATACCAGCGATAAATCAACATGGTGGTTTTGGTAGGTGGAACTTTATCGAAATCACTGACCCTTGGGATGCAGAAGATACTATTCGTAATTTTATTAGTCATGGTTGTGCTAACCCATCACTTCTCCAGAACCTTCAAGCAGCCTAGTTAGTGATTGCTAATAATTTTTCAAGTCTGTAATTAATTAATGGTTAGAGTTGTGAACTATGTCTAAAAAAACTCCTATTACTACTGTTAAGCATAAAGATAAAAGAGCGAATATTCCTACAGAAGAACTGCGTGATTTTTTATCTGATGAAGAGAAAGAGCAAAAACCTTTACTCTACCCTCGTGACACAGCCTTAGACCCTCAGTTAGTTTGGAAAGAAAAAGATAAACAAGACAGTCAAGGTTTAGAAATTCCTACTGTACCAATTTATATTCAAGAAAAGATTCATCCCCAAGCCATTATTGAAAATTTCCGCACTCAGGCTAAAAAAGAACAACCTGAACAGTTGAGTTTATTTGGTGACTTCAATGGATTGGCTTTTGATAAATTAATTGATTTTTACCAACACAAGGAAGGGGTAAGTTGGACTAACCGCATGATTCTTGGTGACTCCTTGCTCGTCATGGGTTCCTTGGCTGAGAAGGAAGGGCTAAAAGGCAAGGTGCAAATGATATACCTAGACCCCCCCTATGGCATTAAGTTTGGGTCAAATTGGCAGGTATCAACCAGAAAGCGAGATGTTAAGGATGGTAAAGCTGAGGAAGTAACCAGACAGCCTGAGCAGGTTAAAGCATTTCGGGATACTTGGGAGTTAGGGATTCATTCTTATTTGGCTTATCTGCGCGATCGCTTAATGGTGGCGAGAGAATTATTGACTGAAACTGGTAGTGTTTTTGTGCAGATTGGTGATGAGAATGTGCATCTGGTGAGGAATCTGCTTGATGAAGTGTTTGGAAGTGAAAATTTTGTTAGTTTGATTACTTTTGCTAAAACAGCAGGATTTTCAAGTAATTATCTATCATCAATTAGTGATTATATATTATGGTATGCAAAATCTTATTCAGATTTAAAATATAGACCTTTATATAAAGAAAAAGTAGCAGGAGATGATGGCGCTGCTAAATATCGTACTATATCAAGCTATTCAGAGTTAAAACATATATGTTTCGATCCTAATAGCTTCGTATCATGCGATTCTATTACTTCACAAGGGGCAAATTTAAGATCAGAACAGAGTTTTTCTTTTCGTGCAAAGGTTTGGAAACCTCCTGAAAATATGCATTGGAAAACAACTGTAAAAGGATTAGAAAGGTTAGATGCTTCAGGACGTTTAATGATTCAGGGGAATTCAATTAGATTTATCAGATTTTTAAATGATTTTCCAGTTTTTAATCAATCTAACATTTGGCTAGATATTGGGGGAATTCAAAGCCGTACAGATCCAAAAGTTTATGTTGTCCAAACAGCTACAGAAGCTATTAAACGCTGCCTTCTAATGACCACAGACCCTGGCGACCTAGTTTTAGATCCAACAATGGGAAGCTCGACAACAGCCTACGTCGCTGAACAATGGGGAAGACGCTGGATTACTATCGATACCAGTCGCGTTGCCTTAGCATTAGCCAGAACTCGCCTCATGTCAGCCCAGTTTCCCTACTACTTACTTGCTGACTCCTCAGAAGGCATCCAAAAAGAAGCAGAAATCACCGGACAACTGCCATCCACCAACATTAAAACAGAAGGCGATATCAAAAAAGGCTTTGTTTACAAGCGCGTTCCTCACGTTACTCTAAAAGCAATCGCTAACAATGCCGAAATCGACACCATCCACGACAAGTGGCAGCAAAAACTAGAACCCATTCGCACTCAGTTAAACCAACTCCTCAAAAAATCCTGGGAAGAGTGGGAAATCCCCCGCGAACCTCAAGATAAATGGTCACAGGAAGCAAAAGACTTATTGCAAGAGTGGTCGAAGCTCAGACAGCAGCGCCAGCAGGAAATTGACGCATCTATTGCCCGTAACGCAGATTATGAAACCCTCTATGACCAACCCTATGAAGATAAAAAACGCTTGCGGGTAACTGGCCCCTTTACTGTAGAAAGCCTTTCCCCTCACCGCGTCCTTGCCGCCGACGATGAACGACCTGCCTCAGAAGCTGAAGGTACTCAACACGCCTCTGACCAATTTGAAATCAGAATTATTGAGAACTTAAGGAAGGCGGGAGTTCAGAACACTAAAAAAGATGAACGCCTCAAATTGGACTCGCTTGAACCTCATCCTGGCATTTGGATACAAGCAGAGGGAGAATACACTGATAAAGACGGCAAAGTGAAACGGGTGGCAGTTTCTATTGGCCCTGAATATGGCACTGTTGGCTCAGACCATATTAAGGATGCTGCGAAAGAAGCTGTGCAAGGTTTAGGGTATGACCTGCTGGTTGTCTGCGGTTTTACCTTTGACCCTGGTGTTTCGGAAGAATCAAAACGCTACGGTAAGCTGCAAGTTCTGATAACGCGGATGAACACTGACTTGCTTCTGGGTGATGAACTGCTCAAAAAAACTGGAGCAGGCAACTTGTTTATGGTGTTTGGGGAACCAGATGTTGAGATAAAACAAGATAACGGTAAAGTCACCGCTATTCTGCATGGTCTAGATATTTATGACCCCACCACTGGCGAAATCCGCAGTAGTTCAACCAATGACATTGCCTGTTGGTTCATTGACACCAACTATAACGGCGAAAGCTTTTTTGTCCGTCATGCCTACTTCACCGGAGCAGATCAACCCTATGAAAAACTCAAGAAAACTCTGAAAGCTGAGGTTGATGAAGATGCGTGGTCAGACCTCTACTCCACTACCAGCCGTCCCTTTGACCCGCCGCAAACCAACGACGGTAAGCCTGGGAAGATTGCTGTTAAGGTAATTAACCACTATGGCGATGAGGTGCTGAAGGTTTATCAGATGTAGTAGCGTGCGATCGTTGATCGAAAGACTTGTTGCTTCCCAGTTTTTTTGATGTCGTCAAAACCAGCTTTTACGCTAAGGAGTTACAGGTTGAAAATCGCCAATAGCGTAAAGCTGGTTTTGGTATTTTACAGAATTACTCTAAGCCTATGAGTACGGCTGAAAAACTTGTTAAACAACGACAATAACGATTGTCTCGCTACTCACGGGAACTATATAAATAGTTCTTCAGAAGGATAGTATTTTATGCCTCGCAACCTAGAGATTTTTAATCGTGGAGACTGGTTTTTGCAGGAAGGTATGAGGGATGATGGAAATTTTGGATACCCTATTTATTACAGACACGCTATCGCTTATTCAATTGCTATAAACATTATCGCTGGTAAAGATAGTGATTGGATGGCTCAACAGGTAGATAGCGTTATCGCAGCGCTGGATAAGGACAGATATTACCAGTGCAAAGATTTTATTGAATTGTATCCCTTTGCGGGGTTCCCATTGGCGGGGAATTTATTTGCAGGAGGAACCAAAGGGATACCCAAGGGGGTCGTTCTAGTGGATCAAACTAACTCATATTATCCACTCGTGTTCTATGGCGAAAACAATGAAAGAGACGGTAAACCAAGGGTTTCAGCACTTAAACATTCTTTGGTATCCGTCAAGGATGGTTTAACCCAGATTTTTGACAAACTTAACTGCCTTGAGGATAAATCACAATGGGACGAAGATTTTCAAAACGAACTTTGGGAGATTTACCCAGGTAAGCCAAATACTTAACTTAGCTTCTCGCGTCAAGCGAAAAACTTATAATTAAGAAAAAGCTTTAACCTTCGGCGAAAGAATTAGCGGCTACTTACGAGTCTTAGCTAGGAATTAAACTTTTAACGTAAGAAATTAGCCTGAAGAGGGTAAGTATCGGAGTATTGAAATATACACAATAGCATTAGCTAGACGATTCCAGTTGGGTTGATTAATTGTAAAGAGGATACCTCCAGTTAGCGCTACCCATCCGATAGGGCCCAGTATAAATGCAATGGTTTGACTCATACCCATATAAACAGCAAATGGCAAGGTAATCCCTAAAGTATTAGTAAGTCCGCCTAGTACGGTACTTGCCAACAAATACACGCCGAAACCACTCATTTTTGCAACAGCCATTGCACTACCACCTACCAGCAAGTTAGCAATGTCTGGATCATTAGCGTCTCTTGCCATCTCCATAACAATTTGTTGCTGTTGCTCCGGTGAAAGTTGTTCAAGCATATTTTGAAACAGCTTGGAGACTACAGTAGCTTCTATTTCTTGAGTTTCCAAGTCATGCCAGTTACGACCGTTTAATGTTGCTGACCAATCAATACCGATGTGGTCAGCGACATCTGTCACAACCTGCTTCCAAGAATTGTTCCAAAAAAGCTGTCCAATGCTTCCAGCCCTGAGATATCGTATGTGATTGCAAAGAGTTTCGGGAGAATCGCCAAATGCCGAACCTGTCAATTGCGCTAAATTCTGTCGTTGTTCTTCCGTAGCAGATCCGATAATTCTATAAAACTCTTGCATGGTTTTAATTGAAGACTAACGTCAAGCTATTTACGTCAGGCGATTTCTGATTTAACGTAAGAATAGGGCTTCTAGCCGATAGCGTCAAGCAAAATTCCATATATTGAGGAAGAATTGAGCCTTAGCCTGACGTAAATAGCTTGACGTTAGTCTGTGAAATTGACTGACGTTGAATACAACAATCCCCGGACGATGCCGGGGACAAAGTTTTAATTAATTCCGATTCCCTTTTCGTCCCAGTATTCTAATGCGATATCTACTATTCGCTCATGATAATGCTCAGGATAAACTTTGATATTAGCCGCGTTATGATTAGAGCCTACGAGCTTCTGGACTGATTTAACGGCTTCACCAGTCTCGGCTATGAAATAGGACTTAACCAACTTACCGATTTGACCGAGGCTATTTTGATAGGCTTTCTGTGATAGAGGAAATCCATAACGTTCCAGAACCTCAGAAAGGGTCAACCACTTAGGTTCAGGCAAGGTAGGAAGTGTAGTAACACCAGTAACACTAGTTAGAGATGCAGCAGTTCTCTGAGATAGGTTTTGTAACTGAGTGTTATAAACCAAAACCGCTCTATCATCTTTGACGTATTTAGCAGTGTCAACGCCGAGCTTGAGTACTTCAAGTAAGAATACTTCTCTTTCTCCAAGCTGAGGTATTGGATCTGATTGTGGTGTGGTTACTTCGTACTTTCCGGTTTTGCGAATGGATGGAAGAACCTCAGAAGTAAGCCATTTCTTAAACCGTTTTGCCGATTCTTTGCGACTAGTAACAACAAGAGAATAAAGCCCAGGCTCGTTTATGCTCCAAGCATCGCCCTGACGACCTATGTTAAACATAGATCGTTCATCGTCATCTAATTTAGATATAGCTTGAGTAACGTTTTGGATGCCGAGTATTTTACAAACATCTTGAGCTACCCACCAGGGGTTTTCAGGAGTACCAACAAAACGTACTTCTTGATCTTCAAATGAGAAAATTGTTAGATTAGACATAGTTTAAATCCTTTATTTTGTGTGAGCTTCTAGCGTTGACGCGCTAGAAGTTTGTTTTTTTTGCGGCTAGTGAATCTAGATAGAAACGCATTGCATTAGCGATCGCTGTATTGAGTGGGATTCTTCTTTCTGCTGCATAAGCCGTCATTTCAGCTTTAAGTTCAGGAGCTACTCTTAGTGGGTAGCTCGGAATTAAGTTTTTACTCATTAGTAAGCTCTCTGTAAGCTATGTATAAAATATAACACAATAGACATCTGTTGTAAAACGTCAGGCGAATTCTGATTTAACGAAAGAATAAGCATTTCAAGCTATTTACGTCAGGCGAATTCCAGATAGCACTCCCTGCAATCGTGGATTTACGTCAGGCGAATTGATTAATTTTTCTCTTCTATAGGAATTCGCCTGACGTAAAAAATGATTAACGCCCGTAGATACTGCCACGAGTCAAGCTACCACCGGGCCTGCGAGAGTCCTTAATACCTTCCTGTATCTTTGCCTCAAGAATTTTTTTAAGTTGGGGAATGTTATAGTTTGGCGCTTCCGATCCTGCGATAGTAACGCTTATGCCCCCAACGTTAACACCTGAATTACTGTTGCTTTGGACTGATGAGCCATTGCCACCCACCATCCCACCACTGGCGTAGCTTGGCAATCGCCCAGCACTCTGTAGGCGATTCCAGATTTTTGTCTCCTCTGGATTTAACACTCTCTCGCCCACGTTGGCGATGATTAAACGTGGCTCATATCCGCTTATTGCCCTTTCCTGGCTCATGCTACGGGCAATGTCTCCCACCATCCCGCCAGAAGAAAATCCAGGAATCATGCTAAATCCGCCGTCTGAACCACCCAGGAAAGAGCTAAAATCGCTTCCGCCGCCAGTGCCAGAGCCAAATAAACCGCCAATTGTGCTGAGGATTGAGCCAAATCCGCCATTATCACCACTACTGCCCTGCCCTTTCATCCCAAAGATTGTTCCGAATAGTTGATCCGAAAGCATTTGCGAAGCCATACTAGCCAAGTTATCCAAAATACTCTCGAAGATTTTAGAGATTGCACTACCAAAGTCTTCTGTATTAAGTATTAGGTCTTTAAAAGCACTCTGGCTATCTGTTTGGATGCCTTTTATAACGTCTGAGAACTGAGAGAATTCGCTATTAATTGACTCTAATTTGATGTTGTTGATTGCTTCTAAATTATCCTTGGCTTGAGTGAACTCAGCGACAGTGAGGCTTGATGTCTCTCGTAATCGCTCAAGCTCTGCGATCGCATCTTGAAAGCTTAATCCTTGATTTAAAACAGCGACTTGTTTCTGAATATTTCTAGAACTGTAATCAAGCCCAAGCCCTTGCAGCGACTCAGCTTTACCCGCCAGCAAATCTATATCTGTCTGCTGCAAATACCGAGCGTTAGTAATGCTTTCATCCTTGCTTTGGCGCTGATAATTAGCATTGTTCAATAGATTAGATTCGTTAAATCTAAGCGCCAGCCGCACTCGTTCGCCGTTTGTTTGAGTTGGTGTTAGCTGTTCTTCACGGGCCCGTTCAAAAAGTGAGAATTTATCCTGAGCATAGCGGCTTTTTAGATCCAGCGCGGTAGCGTCTCGCTCCATAGCAAGGCGATCGCCCGTGCCGATGCCATAGCCTCTAAGTTGGGATTGACTACGCAAACCTTCAGCGATGGTAGTATTCTCTTTAACAGTTGCGGCTAACTCTCTACGGGCTTTTGACAGTGCGATCGCTGCCTCCGATGCCTGGTACTGAGCATTGATATTGACTAAAAGCGCGTCATTCTCTCTGCGTAACTGTTCTAATCGCGTCTCTGCCTGGATCGGGTCGATTTCTTTCTTAAATTCCCGGTCACTTAGGTCAAATATTTTCTTTTCCAAGTCTAATTGGGTTTGTTTGAGTGATAGCTCCCGCTCAAGCTTTGGTAGATTATCAAGCCCAGGCGATTGCTGAGGAAGTTGTTTTAGTCCTTGGATCTGCGCTTGGAGAATAGCGACCTCTTGAGTCATCGCCTCAAAGTTAACCCCACGTTGTCTTGTAGCTGATTGCTGGGCATGAAAAACGGCTAACTCTTTGGTTGCTTGGGCACGAGAATTACTGAGTTGTTTGATAACGCCGTCTAGTTCAGTGACAGATTTTTTATCAAGCGCGATTTGCAACTGAAGGTCTTTAGCTTCTTGCTCTGGCACACTCCCACTACCCATTCTTGCGTTGTTTATACCCAACCTAGATTGTGAGTCTTGTTGTCGCTGGATAGCTTCTCTTAAAGCGTCGTCGTAGCGCTGTTGCAGTTTTCTCGCTTCCTCAGCTTGGCGATCGCTAAGACTTGGGTTCTTTACAGCAGAAAATTCTAAATCTCGCGCCTGCTGTAATGATTGCTGCATTTGTGCCGCAGCCTCGCGGAATTTCTGACGACGGGCTGCTATTTCCTTGAGTTCTTGACCTTCGAGGATGGATCGGATTTCTGGCGGTTGGTTGCCTGCTGCGAGTGCCTGGGATGGAGGAGCAACCGAGCTTACTAACTTAGAATTGCTTGGAGTCTGGGTATTAGTCTTACCCAAAACTCTAAAAGCAACCTCACCCAGACTAATGCCAATTTCCTTAGCTGCGGCAGTGGACAAATCCAAACCACGGGTAGAATGCGGAACGTAGCGACCATCTTTTCTCTCGTATGGGCCGTGATCCGTAATCCTAACCGTTACCTTCCTGCCGTTAGCTGGGTTTACGGCTTCTACTCTATCACCCCACTTAACGCCGAGGTTCTTTTTGAGGTTCTCGTTCATTGCGGCGGTAAGCGCGTTCTGGTTGAACCTTTCCCCAGATGAGGTTTTTTGACCGTCAAAACCATCACCCGCGCCATAAGTGCTGGCAATAGTCCGCATCCAATTGCCTCCCGTGGCGGTTGGGGCTGTGGGCTTTGAAATGCTAGACAGTGCCCCAACCGCCCCAGCCTTGCTCATGGGCTGGATATAGTCTCTAATAAACTTCTGCGGCTCTACGTATGAGCCATTAACTTTAATACCAAAATCAAGGTGTGCGCCAGTCGATAGAGCATCTTTAGTTATCCGCCCCAGTGCTTGCCCCGCGCTGACTTGTATCTGCTTCTGACCACCAAACAGTTTTTGAATATCACCTAAGCGTAGATGATTGTAGACAACGGTCACGCGCTTACCGTTTGCGTCTGTTGTTGCAATGTCAATACCTGCGCTTGTGCTGGTAATCTGCCGCATCGTAGCGCTACCAGACAAGGCAGCTTGGGCTACAGCACCTTCACCCGCTCCCACCCGTGAATCAAAGTCTATTTTAGAGTGTCTACGCCTCCCACCATCCCGCATCCCGTAGAACCCTTGTCCTGGAGTCGGTTGATAGGCTAGCAGTTTTTCAAGACTGACACCAGCCAAGGGAGATGCAGCTTTGAAATTTGATTTTACGTTGGGTGATGTGGGTGATTGAAATAGCGCGGCGGGGCCGTACTTGAGAAAGTTCTTGAACTGCCCTTGCTGCTCTGGTGTGCCACCCAGTAACTTTGACGCTTTATCATAAGCTAAATCGATAGATTTACCTATGTTTTGAAAGATGCCCAGCATTTGTTTTGCATAGGCGACTGAATCACTTAAACCCTTGCCAAAACTGCCTATAGCGTTCGTTGCGTCTTTTAATGCTGTAGGATTTTGGCTTAAGTAATTGGCGAGTTTTTTCGATAATTCGACAGTGCTTGCGATCGCATCCTTGAGCGCGGAGCGAATGATATTAGCTGTTTCTTTGGCGAGTTGTGGATTCTGCTTGAGATATTCTGAGAAGTCCTTAGCCGATTTGTTGAGGTCGTCAAACAATCCGGCTTGTCCAAGTTCCGAGAGCGTTTTTTGAGCGAAATTTAATCCAGCTACTACTCCAGGTTCTATTGCTTGACCAAGGCTTATTTTTAGCTCATCTAAGCGATTGTTTAGCCTAGTCAGTGCCGACGCTGAATTATCTGTAGCTTTTGTGATATTGGCTGTAGAAACATTACTGAGTTCTCGCGTGAAAGCTGGTAAGAAAACCTCGGCTGTAAGCTGCCCACTTTCTAAGAGCTTGTCTAGTTGAGATGTAGTTACACCAATGCTTTTGGCAGCTTTTGTGAATGCTCCAGGCAGTCTCTCGCCAATTTGACCCCGCAATTCTTCCGCCTGTACTTTCCCTTTGCTGATAATTTGCTGCGTGGCTAAAAGTACACCATTGAAATCATCGTTACTTAGATTGGCTTCGCGGGCCGCCGTAGCGATGCCAGTAAAAATATCGCGTGTTTTCTGTCCTTCTAGAGCAGTGCCTCGTGTGGCTGCGGTGAGACTAGCAAAGCCCTTGGCACTGGACAGCATCGGGAGCGCTAGTCGATCAGACTCTAGCCGCAGAAACTTCAAGCTATCAGCCGCAGCCGTGGCACTTCCTTGTATAGTTTCTAACTGAGTTGATATTGATTTAAAATTACTGTATTTCGAGATTGAGTCCCCAGTGAATGCCAGCCCACTGTCTACAGCGCTTCTAGCCGCATTAATCGTACTCTCAACCAGATTTGCGATCGCCAGTGTTCCGCCCGTTGCGATTCCTGCGGCTAGACCTGCGGCGATATCGCCACCTATGTCCATAAACACTTTCGACGGAGAGCGTATTTTTAGCTTGCGCTTAGTCTCATCGATCGCAACCACTGCCATCTGAGCCGAGGCATTTTTTACTTGATTTTCCCCTTGTTTTATCCCCGCGCTTAAACCCTTAGCGATTTCCTGCCCTGCTTTCTTAAAGCTGGCGTTAGAGAACTTATAGGAATTTAGCGAAGATTCCAAACTTTTTGCGATGGTTTTACCCGCGCTAATCCCCGCACTTTCTGCGGCTGACTGAAGCGCTTTAGTATCAAGTGACGGGCTGATTCTAAAATTCTTCTCTAACTGAGAAGCTTGCCGTAGAGCCATTATCTTGGCTTGTTCTATATCCCTTTGTAACTGAGAGTAGTCACCGGCTAGCCCAATAACGAGTTGACCTAAGTCCACGATTAAACCTCCTCTTGATTGGCGATTTCTTCAGCGTCTACATCAATCGGTAATTGCTCTAAAAGCTTCCCAACGGCTAACGCCTCACTTATCAATTTCTGCCCTATCTCCGCACTCGAAACGCCAGCACTAGACAACGCTTTAATTTCAAATGGCTTGAGTTTTGTATCTGGATCGTCTCGGTATTTCTCTAGCGATTTTTTGGAGATGTCTAAACAATCAGCCGCTAGCTCAAGGTTAGCCCAGCCAAGGTTTGCACACCAACTTCTATATTTTTCTAAGCTTAAAACGTGCTTTTCTATTGCTAACTTAGTACCCAAATCTCGCGCGATTTCCTCCTCATGAATATCAAAAGCCTCTGCACGTTCTACCCATCGACCCTCGCCGCTCCAGCGATTAATCAGACCTACACTTTTATTCAGAGTCTTAGCTGTAAAATCTAAGCTTCTATTAACGCCGAAATCACGGTATACACAAAAAGCAGAATAAGATTTTGGCGAGTCCCATTCTGGACGGTAGCCCCAAATTTCATTAGATGCTCTTACTAAATCATTTTTCATTTTCAGTACAAGTTAGTATTAAAAAGTTACCCACACTTTTATTATACTTTATTTATTTTATATGCGTATATTTAAGATACGTACTAATTAATCACCCTGCATTTGTTTGACACATCAAGATTTTTTTGATAAGGAATATTCCTTAGCTTAAGAAATTGCTTTCTTCCGTTCCTTAGCTCTTACTAACATTTTCTTTAGATACAAAAATCCCCACTGCCGGAGTTAGAAAAGCAGCGAGGATTTTTGCACAAACGCGAACAAGCAAGAGTTTAGAAATAGCGATGAGTAGCGTCTATGTGACGCTTAATACTCAGCATAGCTCAGTACAGGCAGAAAAACAACTCTCCCTAGTCCCTTTGCATTGTTGTGGTGGTTGGGGGATGCCTCGCCAGAATGGTCATTAAGGCGGTTGTTTTTCTGTATTGGTAGGATTGGCGTTTAGAGCGCTTTAAGCGGTGGAATGGGGCAGAAAGCGCGGGAGTAATGAGTAATTAGTTAAGGGTATAAGTATTGGTCATACCCTTAGCGTTCTAGAACGAAGGCACTAGGCTGGGGTCAAACTCCCTGGCTAGTCGTTCCATCATCCGCACTGTTGGATCGGGTAGCTCCTTAGATTCATAAGCCTGGGGGAGCGGTTGTGGTTTTTGCTCATTTTTGATGGTCATTTCAATGGGCTGATTTATGGCCGCACCCCCTTGGTCTTTTATATAGGAAAAGTTAGTAGGGGGTGCGGCCATGTTTTGCCCTTGCCCTGCTTGGCTTTCAGCCTCTAAAAATTTAGCTTTTTTTGCCTCTAAAAAAGTCTCCCATTTTGGCGTGTTTTTGAGCGTTTTTTGATGCTCAATTACGCCCGTAATCTCATCCCAGTTTTGAGGGTCAAGAGAGTAAATTCTGAACGTCTCCCCGGTCGTCAGTCTTTTATCCTTGCTTGCTGGTTTGATGGCAAGTTTACCCAAGAGTTCGTTGACTAAATTAGCATCAGAGACTTTGTAGTTTTGTAGCGCTTCGTCAATCTCGCCCCCGATCGCGTTCTTGGTAATCTTGGCAGTATTCACTTTGTACCCCAGTAGGCGTTTGATATCGCTCTTATTGATACGGATATTATTTGCTACTTCCTTTACTAGTGAATTACCACCTTTAGAGGCATAGCTACCCCCACGGATAAGGTATTCAATTAAGTCAACTGCGCCGAGCTTAATGAATAGGTTGCGGCGTAGGCTGTAATATTTCTTGTCTCCTACAGATTTACCCTCTGCCTGGGTCAAATCTGCGGCGATCGCATCTTCTTCGCTGCCAAGGACGATCCGTAGCATCTTCACAGCGCTGGTAAAGTTCTTAGTCCGTTCCTTCTTAACTAGCTCTGGCGTTACCTCTAGCCCCGTTTCCTTATTTAAGAAAGTCTTTTTAAGTTCGTTCCGTTGCTCTTTAGTCAAGGAACCAGAACCCTTGAGTGCTTCCTTATATTCATCATCGGTTAAGAGTTTAGCGTGGGCGATCGCAATATCATCTTTCTCCTTGATTTCTTTCTTAATCTCTCGCCCTTCTTCACCTGCTAAGGTTTTCACTGTATCTTCACTGCATTCAATCTCTAAATCAAATCCAGCGCTTTCTAGCAGGTCACAAAGGCTTTGGGATGGATTAGCCATTGAAGCGTTTTCCCGTGCCCTAATGCCAAAACCGTGCATTAGCCAGTCCATCTCTGATGCTGGTATTGAGCCGTCGATTGTTGGGCAAGCACCTAATGGAGTTAGATGATCTAACTTGTCAAACCTTGCAAGAAACTTACCATTTTCTTTTTCGCTTCTAGTCAAGTCCTTAAGCATCTTCTCTTCGCTAATCTCTAGAGTGCGCTTACGAGGATTAACCCAAATCTCAATTTCACACTCAATCCGGTAACGGAATAACATTTGCGCTTGCTTACCTGCGCCGAAAGCATCACCAGTAAAGAATCCGTAAACCTTATCAAAGTGTGGAATTTCCAGGCTAACGGCTGTTCCAAGAGTCATTGTGTAACCGAGGATGTTGTAATTGGTATATTCCTCGTTAATCCGTGCTATGACCTCCTTAACACCCTTCTCGTTGGAGTTGTCGCCATGAGCGAAAAAGAACTCTTTGTCTGTAACTCCGACTTGGCTTAAGATTTTTTCAATCATTAGCAGGTCAGTTTTATTTTCACAGGCGATCGCAATCTTCTTTCCTGCGCGAACATCCCACACCATCCTCTCTAAAACTACGTCTTTTGTAGTGTTGGTGTTAACCTTAACCGTTCTACCAAGCCCTTTTTGCTCGGTGTGGTGGATTAAGTAAGCCTTCTTGCCGTCTCCACAAATCCCCTCGATAAAATCTAAACTTGCGTCGCACAAATCACGATCGGAACTGACAATGTATTCGGCATTCTTAATCAACCAAATCAGTTTGGCTCTAGCTGCTAGGCGATTACTTTTAATGTTTTGCGAGTGGTGGCAGTAGTCTAGTACTTGCTCAACCTCATCTAGAATAAGTATGAATTTTCTACCCCATGCCCATTTTTCGGGGTCTAACTGAGATGCTAAGGAATCAATGGTAATTGCAATCCGGCTACCCTCTCGGCTATGTAATGAATCATAATCACCGTTAGCCTTGAGCGCTTTGTGGTGGATGCAAAGAAACTTTGGTGAGGTGTTCTCTAACAGTGCGTTAAGGTGTCCAACTTGGATGATTTTACCGTTGTAACCCTTGCATAAACCAGAGATTAAGGTTGTCTTGCCGATGCCCCAATCCCCTTTTAAGCCTAGATGCCTAGAAGGAATGTCGCTTAGTTTAAGGTTTGGGAGATAGCCAGAAGATACTTCTACATCAGCTTTGCGCGTGAACTTAAATATAGCTTTCTCGACCCGCGCACGTTCATATTTCTCTTTCCAGTCCTCTGCCTCTTCCGGTGTAGGAGTGAATGGGGCAGCATCTACAAAGCCAGTCACTTTCTTAGCAAAATCTGCCCAATCTTTACCAGTGGGGTGTGTGACTGTGCCGTACTGGAGTGAATACTGATAAGTTAGAGCGTCAATGCCTTCGTTATCGGTACAGGTAGGGCAGTGAGCAAGTACAGTTCCGTCTTCTAGTTCAGACAGCCAAAAGCTAGTACCTGTTGTGGAATCATGCCACGGGCAACACCCGCGCTTATCTGCGCCGTCCCAATTGTGACCGCTCCAGTCAAACAAGCTACGGCCGCCCGTGCGTTTCCACTCGTTAACGGCATCTACCAGACTCCCGCCACCGATATAATTAAAGCCCAGCGCTTTACTGGTTTCTGCTTTAGTTTTACGAATAGCGGCTTTCTCTTCAGATGCCTTCTTCTTTGTATTTGCTGGGAGATATTCTTCACTTAAGCTAAGAATCCTCTTAATTTCAATCTCTTTCTTGAGGCGATTAAAATCCTTGGACGATAGAACGCGCTTAAGTTCTTTCCATCTTTCCTCTGAAAAATCTGCCTCATCGTAGAATTTGAAGTCTAAAGCCTCGAAACAGCGCTCCATCCCTTCGCTAAATGCTTCAGGTGTGTAGCGATCGCCAACTTTCTCTAGTAATTGCTCTTTCTCTCGTAATTGATTATCCTTTATTTCTCTACGAAGGAACCCAGGCGCTCTCATTGGTTGATGCGCGTTGGTAACGGCTGGATCTCCAATTAGAGCAATGCAGAGTAATTTAGCAAAATAAGAGCGACGGTCAATGTCTACACTTTCAGTAAGAATGTAGTGTGTGTGTTTTGATTTACCGCCAGAACCAATCAGTAGAGACGCTTGTAACCCACTCAATTCCTCTACGAATTTGATGCGTCCGAGTTGTTCTTCTTCTGTCCCGTCGTCCATCTCCGCGCCAATATCGTTAGAGGCGTAGGTGTAATCTTTGAGCGGGAACTCTTCAGGTTTACCAGGAATATAGAAGACCCCACCATAGTTTCTCTTTGCCAAATCAGAGAGAAATGTGTACCCGTCTGGATGTGGTGTGGTTCTCTTGCGTTCTGTGTTTTCCCCTTTGGTTTCCCAAACTTCGCCCAAGCTACCATCTTTATCTATTTGGCCAACTATGAATCGGTTATTGCCGATTTTGAACCAAGCTGTATCGCCTGAGTTATAACTGAGGCGGATAAATTCATCAAAAGCTTTGTAACCCGTCAGTGAGGTTATATCCTTTGCTCTGTCTAGCTTCTGACTCTTTTCTGTGATATAATTGTTGTAATAAAAATCTTGTTTTTGTTTTGGATCGCAACTATAATTCATAATCATGCCGGCCTTACGGCGTTAGTTCTAAGTAGTCCATCCACTTGCTTTCTCAGGGCGAAGGTGGATGGGTGATTTTTAAGAAAAAAAACTAAAAAAGCTCTCTAGTGCCAACTGGAGGGCTTTTTTATTTCTGGATCAATGTTTACTGTCACTAGCCGGCAACCCTGCGGCAACGCGCACGAGATTGGATACAGTAGAGCCTATTTTCTCGGCACGAATGGCAAGGCTTTTCTTCTCTGCTTGAGTGACTCTGATTTGTAGTCTTGTATCTTTCATGTTTCAACAGTTGAGTGCTTTTTTATACTCTATAAATACTGTAACACACGTGATACCAATTTACGGCATCACTTTAGTTTGCTTATGTGCTTTTACTTAGCCTCAAAACCTGTAACCCTTGCTATACAAGAAATACGAACTTCAGAAATTTGTAAAAAATAATACTTTGGTGCTTTCGAGAGAGTATTCTCATATCAAAAAAAGTTGATAGCGTAGAGCTAAGGATTTTCTTCTGTGCGTAAGAAAATAGATCCTTAATCTAAGGAATAAGGAATAAGGAATCAGAACGTTAGAGCTAAGGATTTTCTTCTGTGCGTAAGAAAATAGATCCTTAATCTAAGGAATAAGGAATCAGAACTCTGGGACTGAAGCTTCAGTCAAGACCCCCGCGTAATGTTTAAAAATAACTTCTGGAGAATTCCCAACCCAACGAGAAATCAGGGCCACGGGCACGCCGCGCTCCAAACATTCCGTGATGAAAGTATGGCGACAGTTATATGGCGGTCTGTAGCGGGTAACTTCCCCAGTTTCTACGAGTCTGGTAACGATGCCTTTGTAGGTTTTTTTACCAGACTGACATCCTCGCCACACCTGGGCCGTAAACTTACTAGCGTTTATTAATCCGCCTCGGTGGGACGGAAATACAGTAGTAGTAGGGGTAAAAATTTCTGGCTTAATCTCTAATAGCAACTTCCTTAATCTTGTGTTGCATGGGAATAGCCTACTTTTACCTGTCTTGGTGGTTTTGCGAATATTCAGCCTCGTGTCGTAGCTTTCTGCGAATAGTATCTCTGTACAATCAGGGTTAATGTGTTGCCAAGTAAGGGCTATCGCTTCACCTGGGCGACAACCCGTGAAGAAAAGGAAAGATGTGAACGGAACATAGTGCTTGTGTAGTTTGTGCGCTTCAAAAGCAGTAATTATTGACTCTCGTTCCTTAATCGAAAAAGGGTCAATAGCAGCGGTAAGAGTATTACTTTTAGAGTTCTTGATGTCAGTTGCCAGCCCATCGAAAGGGTTGATCGGCAGTAGTTTTGATTTCACAGCCCATCGACAGCAAGCAGATAGGTATGTAAGTACTCGTTTCGTAGTCTCTGTAGAGGATTTAGCTAAAAGATAGTCTCTTATCTGTATAGCGTTCCGAGCATCTTTACTGGGGAGCGTTCTAATATGATTAGCGAACTTCCGAACGTAGTCCTTCTGATAAGTCGTCTCGGACAGTTGCGATCGCATAAACTCACAATACTTTTCCCAAAGCTTCTCTAAATTCCAAACCCATTCTTGAGCTTGGAATAAGGTTGTACTTTGAGGCTTGTATTTATTGAGTGTCCAGTCAAAATCCCCCTTGGCTATATCCTCTTCTATCGCCCAAGCAATAATTTGTGCTTTTTTATGGTTTTCTTGCGTCGCAGATATGCCAGTACTGAAATACCTAGACGATCCTTTAGCTATAGAAGATGGTAGCCGCAGCCTAAAAAAACCACGGAAGTTTTCGATACCAATAGTATTCCTGGATGCCCCGACCACAGTAAAACCTCGCAAAAAAAATGATAGCTAATAGAAAAGAACAGCTATCATTTTCTAACGAGAGATTTGGTTATACTCCTGTGAGAAATGACCGAAAGGCTTATTCTGCCAAGGTTTGGGACTTACTAGTTACCATCTCTAATGACTTTTGCAGACCTCTGCCTTACCACTTGGCTATGCCGCCACAGCGGGATTCCCGGAACTACTCTAATCTTTTTAAGATATTTTAGTAGGCATTGGGCGCTAGTTAAACCATGATAGCATAGGATTCTGAGCTAGAGATAGTGGGTTAACTGGATGTTTCTAGTAGTATTTAGGCGATCGCTAAAAAATCCTAATAACGGGTTGACTATCTGCACAAACAACTCTTAGCAGATTAGAGTTATGAGTTTTAATTCCTCACACTTTTACTTCATCGGCAAAATTACTCCAACGGACAAAGTGAAAGGGACCGGCGATAGAACCCCAGAGACGTTCGTCGGTGTCTAAATCTCTTCCCCTATCAAGGCTGAAAAATTCTTTAGCGTCAATCTCAAATTCGTTATCCAGATAAGTATTTTTGCCGTCACGTACAACTATGCAGCCTTTACCAGGTTCAACTCTGCCTTTGAAGCTCTTACCTGTCCACTCTACAATCATGTTGCAGCCTGACATTTTTTCCAATTGCTCAACAGACAACTCTTTGAGGCGTTCGGGTTCACGAGATGCACCGTAAAATTTTTGTTCTTCTTTAACGGTGTAGTGTTCAATAGCAATGTGGTTTTCTGCCTGTATCAAATTCATTACCCGCATCCGGTAGGGTTGATTGAGCATAAAATCATAAGCTTGTTCGAGAAACAAACTTACCCCTGAGAACAATTCCAAGGGAAGAGGACGGATACAGACGCGGATATGAGCATAAAAAGGCGGATTTTCAAAGGCTTGTTCTTGATTGCTAAAGTCAGCTGCCATCCAGCGGGCTAAGGTGGCGATATCAGTGGAATGAGTCATTACAAAACGATTAACTAGTTGCTTAAAAATTATCTAGAATTATTTTGACACTTTCTCGACTCAAAAATCCCGGCTGCGATACCTTTGGTCGGCTTTGCCTACGCAATTATTGAACTTAAATATAAGATAGATACTCTAACTGTAGAAAATCAGGATGCTTTAGATGAATCGTAGAATTACCTTATGTAACCAACTCAAGGCAAAGTAAAGTACCCATGCTCAGGCGCTTAATTGTAATCGTTACTGCCACTATACTCTTTAGCAGTTCCTTGGCGCTGGCACAGAGTCAGAAGCCCAAACCACCGGATAAATTTCCTCCCAGTCCTCTTGAGATTACCACACCTGATCCACTGCTACCGCGATCGCCTAAAGATAAACAGCCGTTAACTCTCCAAGAACGGCAAAAGTTAGAGCCAGCGTTAGATGGGTTAAATCAAGAAGCTGCGGCGAAACTGCAAGCAGGGGATAAGGTAGGGGCGTTTGAAATTTGGAACCGAGAACTGCGCTTGCGGCGCTTTTTCGGTTCATTAGCAGAGGTGCAAGCACTATCACGAGTTGGGGCGATCGCTTGGAATCAAAATGACGGACAAGAAGTACAATATATTACTCAACGATTGCAAGCGATTCAAAAGCAGGCCCAATCTCAGAAAACAACTGCTCCAATTGATTTAGAATTGTGGCGAGCGCTAGGTCAAGCTTATCAGAATGTGCGATCGCCTAAACTAGCTCTGGAAGCTTACGACCAAGTTTTGCTAGTAATACGACAGCAACAAGATACAACAGCCGTAGTAGAAACCCTCAAAATAATTGGAGAACTACATTTGAGTTGGTTTGATTATCCCAAAGCTGCGCCAATCTACGAAGAATTATTGAGTTTAGCTACTGCCCAAGGTGAACGTGTAAACGAGGTAACATATCTGCAACGACTAGCTTACATCTACGAGCAGAGCCAACAACCACAGCAATCATTGAATATACGTAATAAACTAGTAGAAATTTACATCAATGAGAATAAGCTTACTGAAATACCAGAATTAAAACTAGCGATCGCCTCAGATTACGAACTTCTAGCCAAGAAAGATCCTAACTTACTGCTAGAAGCTTTTAACAATTATCAAGAAGCTTATACCACTGCTTGGCAATTACAGGAGTATGCTCGTGCTGGTGAAGCTTTGCAGAAGCTAATTGCGCTGTACCGTTCTCAAGGACAAACAGACGAGGCTTTGCAGGCTAGCCAAATTCTTGTGCAGACACAGACGCAAGCTGCCAACTTTTACGGAATGATGCAAGCTTATGACCAAATTGGGCAATTGTATCTAGAACGCAAAGAGTTTCCGCAAGCACTAACAGCTTTTCAAAAAGGCTTAGAACTGGCACAACAACTCAAACATGAGGAAGCATACTTTACCGGACAAATTGAAAAACTCTCGAAAGCAAATTTTTAATTGATAAGTAGGTGGGCGTAAATAAAGTTAACTAGTGAGGGTCGTCATTTGTCATTTGTCATTTGTCATTAGTAAGGGTTTTAGGCGTGTTTACTTTTAGTAAGATAGTTTAGTTTATTTCCACCTACCTACTTACTACAGTTTGGCACTACTGCCAAACTAAGACTGTGAATGAATTGGGAAGCCTACATTTGCTGCAAGCGGTAAGTGGAGAAATCGTCTATGTGGTTTCACTAATGCCAATCTACCAACTCATTTGTTAGAGATTTGAAAGGTTTACTCTTATATAAGAAATGCTTGCTAGAGTCTGGAGTGCATCAATTGTGGGCATCGATGCCGTCAAAGTAGGCGTGGAAGTCGATGTTTCAGGAGGATTACCGGGAATTGTTGTCTTGGGACTGCCAGATTCAGCGATTCAAGAATCAAGAGAAAGAGTTAAAGCAACTTTGAAAAATGCTGGCTTTGCCTTTCCGATGCGAAAGATAGTAATTAATTTAACTCCGGCAGATTTACGCAAAGAAGGCCCCTGTTTCGATTTGCCGATTAGTGTGGGAATTTTGGCGGCTTCTGAACAAGTTAGTGCTGATTTATTGGGGGATTATCTATTTTTGGGTGAAGTCTCTTTGGATGGCAGCTTACGCCCTGTGGCTGGTGTATTACCGATCGCAGCAGCAGCCCAAAAGATGGGAATTGCCGGTTTAGTTCTCCCTGCTGATAATGCCCAAGAAGCGGCAGTAGTCGAAGGTTTGGCTGTTTATGGCTGCAAACATTTGTCTGAGGTGGTGGATTTTTTAAATAATCCGGGGCGTTACAAACCCGTACAGATGGATAGTACAACAGAGATCACAAAAGAATCTTACCCTGGCGCAGATTTGCATGATGTGAAAGGACAGGCTCACGCGCGTCGTGCTTTAGAAATTGCTGCGGCTGGTGGGCATAATCTAATTTTTGTCGGGCCGCCCGGTAGTGGCAAGACGATGTTAGCAAGGCGCTTACCGGGAATTTTACCGCCTTTGAGCTTTGCCGAATCTTTGGAAGTGACTCGCATTCATTCGGTAGCTGGTTTACTGAAAAATCGTGGTTCATTGGTACGCGATCGCCCTTTTCGCAGTCCCCACCACTCGGCATCCGGGCCTTCTCTTGTGGGTGGTGGTAGCTTCCCTCGTCCTGGAGAGATTTCATTATCTCACAGAGGTGTACTTTTTCTATTTTATATACATTAACTATCTATTCAAAAAAACAACAACAATACCACTAATCGTGTAAACTTATTTTTAAGTAAGTTATTCACGTTATTCATGCTATTCATGGTGGCTAAAGTTCTGGACTCAGTACAACGCTTGCCGGACGGTAAAGAATTAGTTCGGTGGCATCTAGTAGATGATAATTATCAGGTTATTAAGCCTGTTGAGCAGTTTTTGCGGTTTAAGCAATCATCCGGTTCTGCTATCGGAACAATTAAGACATACGCAGAGAAGCTCAAAGCTTTCTGGAAATATCTAGACATAAAAGTGCTTAACTGGCAGGACTTTGATCTAGAGGAAATGGCTGAGTTCAACCACTGGTATTTAACTGGTGGGTTGCTGCTTGATGAAAATTTTGTCTCTTCTAACTCAGAAAATATCTTGGTTCCACGTAACGAATCTACAGTGAACTTGGCATTGACTGCTGTGGTGCAATTCTATGATTTTCACGTCAGGAGAAAAACTTTCGATGACAAAAACCTGTGCGTATATCGCAAACCCCGTAGAGAGAAGCAAAGTGGGATGTTTGCAGGCTACAGAAAGGAGTCACCTGTTAAAGTCAGGTTGGTAAAAAATAAGGAGCGGGAAAAGTTTCCTGGTTGTTTAACCCCTGATCAAGTGCGTACCCTAATTAATGCCTGTTACCAAAATCGAGACAAGCTAATCCTTTGGCTCCTGGCTGATACTGGTATGCGAAAAGGTGAACTACTGGGGCTTCATTGGTCTGATATAGATTGGAATGCTCGAACACTGAAGATAGTACGTCGAGACAATATTAATCAGGCTTATGCTAAAGGTCGGGAACGCGAACTTTCTATAGCTGGACTTATGACAAATCGAGAGTTTTGCAAAATCCTTAGTAAATACTCTGATATCGATTATCCCCATGATGTTGTTAAAAATTTGGGACATGACATGGTTTTCGTCGTCTTACATAAAGGTTCAGCCAGTTACGGTAAACCATTGGAACCGCAAAATCTAAACAAGTTGCTAAAACGACTTCATCAAAAAACAGATATCGACATAACAAGGGTATATCCGCACTTGTTCAGGCACACCTTTGCAACTCACAACATTCGTAAGGGAAGGGAAAAAGGACAAGATCAAGAGAAGACAGCAAAGAGTGTACAACGACAATTGGGGCATAAGTCAATCGCTACAACCTTAGATATTTATGAGCATTCCTTTGACGAGGCTGAAATGTTAAATGAAATGGAACGTGTAACAGAAGGAAAATGACCGTAGCATTACAAGAGGCACAACTGTTTGAAATACTTTCTCATCCTGGAAATATAGCATCTACATATATCACTGATGTAAGGTTGCAACGAGATATCTGGAATATAGAGCAGGACTTACCTCTACTGAGAGAAGAGGCACACCTAGCCGGACGTAAGAATATAAATTTTCAGATAATTATTCTGGAGTGGTTGAAAGATTTAGTTAAGCTGGCAGCACTTATTGCGGTCGGAAACCGACGGTGGAGCTTAAGTAGGCTATCCAATATTGTTAGTGCAGTGAATAAATTTAGTGTTTGGTTGGTTAATCAGGGGTATGTCACACCATCTGTATTAAATTATCAAGTTGTGCAAAAGTGGGCAGAAAATGTAACCGAAGTTAATGAATGTGCTGTTTTAGGATTCCTTTCTGTACTAAATGAGCTAGGTTGTATTCAGTTTAAAATTCAAGGGAGTTGGCCATCTAATAAACAAGCAAAATCTCCTAACATTATCCCAGAGGAGGTTAAACATAAAATTGATCTAGCTTTGGAACAACTAGATAAACCTATCTATCTCATCTTCAAGTTACATGAGGCGTTGGGAACTAGAAGTATAGAACTTGCTAAAATTCCTTTGGATTGCTTAAGGACACGTAAGGAGATACACCGAATCCGTCTATGTACAGGTAAACAAAACGACATAGAACAAGAGCAAGACATACCTGAAGAATTGATACCGCTAGTGCATCAACAACAGGCATTTGTCCGGGAGCATTTTGGGGACACATTCTCGTGGTTGTTTCCCAACTGGAGAAGCCGTAGACCAGGATTTTCGGGTAAAGGTTGGCCACCCATTTTTGCATACCATCAAGAGCAAATTATAAATGTAGGGCATAAACTTAATCAGCTACTAAAATCGCTTATTGAAGAAAACGATATTCGTACTAATGATGGCAATCTAGCGTATGTAACGACTCACATGTTTCGACGCACTTATGCAACAGTAGCTGATCGTATGGGTAAACGCCCAGATTTAATTCAGCATGGGTTACGACATACTAATCCCAATATGCAGGACTCCTATGTTTACGTTTCACCACAACAGCAGGAAAAGCGTATAGAGAGAGTGCTAGTAAACAAAGATGGAGAACGGACTACTATTTATTTTACAGACCAAGATAGTGAATTCATTCGTGAAGAATGGACAGTTAGACAGGTGGAACTAGGACTTTGCGCTCGACCTGACATTATTAAAGAATGCAAGTCTGAATATGTATGTTTAGGTTGCGAACATATTCGTTTTTCACAGGAGCATTTACTTAAATTAATAGAGATAAAACAGGCAAACCAACAGTTATTGGATAAATGCCTGGAAAACAATCAATCAGACAGTCGTCGCGCTAATAGCGCTCGTCAGTTCATCAATATTCTTAACCCTATCATTGTTAGCTTGCAACAGTAAAAGAGATACATAATGAGTCAAGACAAAGCTCAACCTGCGGATGTAAATTGTCCATACTGTGAGAGTTCTGAAACTATTAAAAGAGGAAGCCCTCAAGAACGCAAACATGGGGTTGTCCAGCCATGCCTATGTAAGGAATGTGGTAGGAGATTTACGTTGGGCGGTAAACAAGCTCAAGCTCAACCTGCGGATGTAAATTGTCCATACTGTGAGAGTTCTGAAACTATTAAAAGTGGAAAACCTATAGAACGCAAACATGGAGTTGTCCAGCTATGCCTATGTAAGGAATGTGGTAGGAGATTTACGTTGGGCAGTAAACAAGCTCAACCTGCGGGTGTAAATTGTCCACACTGTGAGAGTTCTGAAACTATTAAAAATGGGAAGCCTCTAGAACGCAAATATAGTGTTGTCCAGCTATGCCTATGTAAGGAATGTAATAGGAGATTTACGTTGGGCGGTAGAAAGAGACGAACTATTTCCCATGAAGGTAAAGTTATATATAGCTATTGGGATGATTCAGAGTTGCTGATTATAGACAATGTTTCTTGTCCGAATTGTAAGCAAAACGAGGTAGTATTAAAAACAGAGTATTATGACAATAAAAGACATAAACAAACAAAAAGAATGATTTGCTTAAGTTGTAGTCAAGAGTTTACGGGAGAAGGAAAAGACTGGAGTAATAGTACAAAGCGAAAGCTTGGAAAAACAATCCCTTTGGAGCCTTGGGAGTTTGAGAAAGACAGGTGGGATTTACGAGTACTCTATCCAGGCATTGAGGAGTACAAATTAAAGAGCTTATTTCTAAACTTTACTAACTGTGGTTCAAACTGGTTCGTAAATTTGATTAAAACTTATGTAATTTGGCGTATCAATTCTGGCATAAAAGGAAAAACAGTGTTTGCAGAACTACATAATTATAGGCATTTTGGGTGGTTTCTTGAACGGCAGGGCGTAACTTGTATCGAGGAAATAGATCGAAATTTGCTAGCAACTTATTACAATAAAGAACTTTGCCATTTAGCAAATAGTACATTCATAAATTTTATTTCCCGCCTGTCCACTTTTTTTAACTGGGGAAATGAAACGCAGAATTTTATCACTCCATCTACGCTAATTTCTTCTTTTGACTATCCAAAAATTTTCAATGAGGAACCTGATCCATTAGAAGACTCTGTTATCGAAGCAATTATAGAGAATCTTCATATTTTACCAGAATCACTACAGCTAATGTTCATGCTAGGTTTTCATCTTGGGGCACGTCCGGGCGAACTGTGCTATCTTCGTAAAGACTGTTGCAAGCCCGACCAGGACGGGACTATTTGGTGGGTGGAGTTTGAGCGTGAAAAATCATCGGACGAACATAGGCTACCCGTTCCAACTGAGATTGTTCACCTTATTAAAAAGCAGAAAACTTACATTAATGAACTTTTTGGTGATGACTATCCTTACCTTTTCTGCCATTATCAGCAATTAGGGATAACTGGTTATCCAAACTATCCACAGATGAAAGCTATAAAGCGCCCGCCAATGGTTGCAGCTTTTGATAACCCTATGGTTAAAGTCATTAGATTTCTCATCGAAAAATGTAAGATTCTAGACAGCAACGGAAAACTGGCAAACTTCACTGGAGCTATTCTACGGCCATCACAAGCAACACAACTTATAAACACTGGTTATAGCCTAAATTTTGTCCGTAGCTGGCTTAAACACCGTAGTGAAAGAACTACAAGGCGGCACTATACGCGCTATAAGGCTGGTCAACTGCTGGATGTAGCTAGTGTAATGGCAAATCTTGATCAGAAATATTATTCCTACGATAGCAATCCTGAAAGCCTGAATCCTGAAAGCCTACGCCAGAATTCAAAATTACATGAATTGGATGGGCTAACAATGCTCAGTGGGGAACCCCTTTATGGCTACTGCTCTTTCCGTGAATTCTGTCCCCGCTTTGGAAAGTGCTACACCTGCGGTTATCATATTGCTTCTGCCGATAAACTTTTTTATTACAAATCTCAACTTGAGCGATTAAAAATAAAAGAGGAGATTGCCTTTAGTCATGGCTCTTCAGAAATTTATCAAAGTTATCAACAAATTGTAAACGCTCTAGAGAGTATTATTGATGCGCTAGAGGGAGCAGATGAACAAGGAAAAGAAGCGACAAATTCACCGGAACTGGGATGAGACAGAACGTAGCCGTCATGGTCAACAGGTGCGAGAACGTTCTGCCCGTGAGCGTGAGGAGAGAATTCTTTCTGCTCAAGCTGTCATTCAGGAAATGCTAAATCAGGGTGTCACTATCAGCCAGAATGAGGTGGCAAGGCGAACTGGTTTCAGTGTTGGCTTTGTTAATAAACACCTGCGTGATGAAATTGAAAAAGCACAGAAACAACAGAAGGAGTCCGCCCAGAAACCACGCACTGCACGCAACATTGATGCATTAGAAAATGAACTAGAAAAACTCAAAGCATCAAATAAGCGCTTGCAAACAATACTAGATGAGCAGCGGCGAATGAACAGGGAGCTTCTAGCCCAGGCTGCACAGGTTGTAGGCTTAGAGGATGAGGTAAAGCTTTTACGAATTGTGATTAAAGACTTGAAAGCTTCTTCGCCTACTGCCCAAGAAAAGGTAGTTAATTTACCTGTACAAAATCTACCTGCTCACGGAGATAATGTTGTACCAATTAATGGTCAAACATCTAAAAATAGCGAAGATGAATTAAAATCTCAGCAATTAAGCTTTATGAAACAAGTTGAATACGAGTTATATGCGCTAAATATTAAATTTAATGCAACATTTAAGAAACTGATTAAATCAAAGCCCGAATCTGTTGTTAACAATGCGATTCAAGCTTTAAAACAAGCTATGATTAAAGGCGATAAGATTGATGATTCTAGTAAATGGCTATACGCAGCAATTAAGGAAGAATATGTACCAGAGAACAAACCTGAAACCACATCTAATTCCTATATAACTTATTTTGATAATAGGCAGTCAATATTAGAGGAAGAATTGGCTTCACGAGAAGAACTGAAAGTTTTAAGTAGTATTTTTGCTCAACCCAATGACTGAGAAATTTCTTCCACAGGATACAGATACCGAAGAAAGCATACTAAGCAGTATTTTGCTAGATGCTAGTGCTATTAGTAAAACCGCCGATAAACTTCCTGTTGATGCTTTTTACTTATCTGCCCATCAACAAATTTATAAAGCAGCCCTAGAATTGTATTATCAAGACAAGCTAACAGATATAACAACTGTTGGCAGTTGGTTGTCCGACCACAAGCTGCTGAGAAACATTGGCGGACGAAATAAACTAGCCCAGTTAGCCAATAATAAAGTATCAGCAGACAACATAGACAGCTATACTGAATTAGTTTTAGAAAAATATAAACGCCGCCAGCTAATTGAAGCAGGAAGTAAAATTGTTGAGCTAGGTTTTGACACTACTATTGATTTAGAGAAAGTTATTGATTTATCAGAAGAGAAAATATTCAAAATTACAGAAAATAAAGTTGATAAATTCAGCCCAAAAGCAATCAGTAATTCTCTATCATTGATTGTGAAGCAATTAGGGCAGGAAGTAACCCCTGCTTTATCCACAGGATTAATAGACTTAGACAAATTAATGGGTGGATTGCTGAATGAAGATTTAATAGTGATTGCAGCCAGAGCTTCAATGGGGAAAACTTGGCTCGGCTGTCATTTTGCAAATCACGTTGCCCTAACCTACAATCTTCCTGTAGTATTTTTCAGTTCTGAGACAAGTAAAGAACAGCTAACGAAGCGATTTTTAGCAATGCACGCTAAAATTAATTCTCATCGACTGATTCATAACAAAATTTATAAAAGTGAGGTAGCTGAACTTCGTAAAGCTTTAGAGGTATTGTATAGCTTACCTATCATTATTGATGATACACCAGCCAGTCTCCAGAATCCCATTAGAATGCGCTCTGCATTGCGTCGAATTAAGTTTGAAAGGGGGAATTTAGGATTGATAGTCATGGACTATATCCAAAAATTAGGAGACAGAGCAGCCTCGAATCGAGCGCAAGCAATTGGAAAATTCTCTGGTGCATTTAAAGACCTTGCCAAAGAGTTTAGCTGTCCTTTTGTGGCATTAGCACAAATTAATCGAGGTGTCGAAAATCAAACAGACAAACGTCCTGCAATCGCAGATATTAAGGATTCAGGCGATATAGAACAGGATATGGATGTAGGGCTGCTTCTTTATAGAGATGAATATTATGATTCTAAGACCCCAGACAAAGGGGTGATGGAGATTAACGTAGCAAAGAATCGAAATGGTGCTACTGGAGTTTGTAAAGTGCTTTTTGATGGTAGCATCGGAGAAATTCGTAATATAACAGTTTGATTTAAAATAAATAATTCACTTGAACTACCTGTGTTAATATTCCATAACTTAAATCATTTGCTGAATTAAAAAATCTTGGGTGGGTTATTGGGTGAGAAATATTGCAGGAGTATGCTAGCTAAACTGTTAGCCAGGATTTTCAGTTGGAACGAAACTCAGGGTTTGCTCAATTGATTTCAGCGCTGATTGAATATCTGCGTTTAATGCATCTGCCTCAACTTTAATAACAGATATACCCTTCCCAATTTCTGTCAGGGTTTTTTTTACAGTTCTGATTCGTCCCAAAGCTGTGCGGATTTGGTGAATCTGTTGTTCAACAGCAGTCACATCCAATTCTGATTCAAAGCTACGCAATTTATTTAACCTTTGCTGGATCACTAAAAAGCGGATAGCAATGATTAAAAATGGATGGGTTGTGGCAATCCAATAACCGGACTCAGAAACTCCCTCTGCCCAATCACCGATTTCCTGGGCTAATCCCTCACGGGAATAACTTAAAAAATTGCCGAATTTGCAGAACGCCGCAGCATTGCTGACTGTAAATGTTGAGGGATTGCCATGCGATGAATCAGGACATGGCTTTGTGTCAATTCAATACTGGAGGGCCAATGCGGTTCGGATAAGCAGGAGAAGCAAGAGGGTATATGTTCAATTCTTTTTTCCCCTGCTCCCCCTGCCTGCCTCAACCAAGAAATTCCTTAACCGAACGGTATTGGGACAGCATCTTATTCGTTTTGTCTTTCTAAGGTATAAAAATATAGTTGCTGCTTTGTGATATGGATCACTCTCTTTTAGCAAAATTAGGAGAAAGTAGATCCAAACGAGGACAACTGCGAAAAGCCATTAAGTGTGTTGTAATTTTTACACCAGCAACGCTAATAATTCAATGGGAAAGGGTGTTATGCTACCTACGGTTAAGGTAAGTGGTAAAGGACGAAATGTTTAGTATTCTAAGGCTGATTTGTTGGCACTGATAGTGATGGAACATTTACTGTTAATACGGTTAAACGCTTAAATATGTTATGTATGTAGCTCTATAAGCACCCAAAGGAGGGCCTTGGTTATTCAATGAATCTATTATCTAAAAATAGATGAAGTATCTCATATTCTTAATCACGCGAACCGCCACATGAATAGCCTTTAAAAATGGCGAGTTTGACAAGCAAGCGGCATCAGAGGCACTTTATTAGAAACAAATTATAATACCGTTTTACTGTGTTTATGTGCATCAACAATTAAAGAAAATCTCCAAAACTATGCTAAATAAGTGCTAATACTACAATCATAATATTTGTTTCAATTTTTACATTAGTATTCAGCCCAAATGAAAAGTATCTTATAATTTAATTCTTTGTTTGATAAAAAATATTTCATGATCAAGCCAGCTTGCAATCCAGGTTCAAGAGTTCGTTACAGAGCGAATATCAAATTATCTAAAGAGCAAGATCAAGAACTTAATAGCTCTTTATCTTCGATATCTGAAGATACTGCTTTACATGGTGCGCTTACAGCATCCAGAAATGATGTACGTGTCGTGGAGCTTTTTGCGGGAGCAGGCGGGATGGGCGTTGGATTTCTGATGGCTAGCGATAAAACAAAAGGCTTTAGAATTATAAACTCTGCCGAAATTAATCCAATTTTTTTAAAAAGTCTCGAAACTAATTATAAATATTTTTATGACTCAATTAACAGGGTTGAAGATAGTATTCCTTCTGATTTTATTCCTATCGATTTAACCAAAAAAAACGATTGTCAACTTGTACATGAAGCTGTCAAAAAAGCAGATGGGGTTGATATTGTTATTGGTGGAACACCTTGCCAAGGGTTTTCACAATCTAATCGAACTAATTGGAATGCTAAAAATACTTATAATCAACTCGTTGAGTACTTTATTGAATGTTCTTTAGAACTAGCACCAAAAGCAATTCTTTTGGAAAATGTGCAAGGTATTTTATGGACTCCTCGTTCTAATAAAAGTAAAAATAAGCACAAATTAACGGTAGTTGATTATATTGCAAAAAAATTTACGGATGCTGGATATGTTCTTTTTCCCACAGTTCTAGATGCTGCTTGGTATGGAGTTCCCCAACACCGGAATCGATTCTTCCTATTGGCATTGCACAAAGATTTAGGTTATACAGTTGATCATTTTGGTGAATGGGGAGCATTTCCGTTACCTACACATGGAGCAATGGGTAAACATAACTATGTGACAGTAAAAGAAGCAATTGCTGACCTGCCTGTGGTTGAAAATGGTGAAGGGCGAGTTATTCAGGAGTATGACGAACCTACACTGGGACAATTAAGCTCGAATCCATTTTTGCAACAAATGCGCCAAATGGCGATTCCAGGTACTATTGAAGGTCACATTGTTTCAAAACAAGCGAATTATGTAATTGATAGATATAGACATATTCCGGCTGGTGGCAACTGGCAAAATATTCGACACATGATGACTAACTATTCCGATATAGAAAATACTCACAGTAATATCTACAAGCGATTAAAATGGGATGAACCTTCAATCACAATTGGCAATTATCGTAAAAGTATGATAATTCATCCAGAGCAAAATAGAGGATTATCATTGCGAGAAGCTAGTCGTCTACAGTCTCTTCCTGATTGGTTTACTTTTTGTGGTAATACAGATAATTCTAAAACTTTAGGTATAATGCACAAGCAACAGCAGTTAGCTAATACTGTAAGTTTCCTTTTAACGCTTAAAATAGCACAATACATACTAAAACTATAATTTTGTATTTAATAGATTAAGGAGGTAAAAATATGGCGCAAATAAATACACTTAATGGAGATAATATTACTAATCTTAGGGAGTATTTAAATGATGAAGAGAATATCTCATACGCTGATTTTCAGCAAATCCTTGAAACTGCCTCTGAAGTATTAGAAGGATGTTTGGAAACTACAAAAACTGGCTCTGTTAAAGGATTGATTTATGGTCACATTCAAAGTGGAAAAACATCAATTATTTTGACAACGATGGCTTTAGCAGCAGATAATGATTTCAATAATTTTGTAGTAATGACATCCAATTTAAATGATATCTATGAGCAAACGCTTGAAAGAATTAAAGGGGCATTAGATAGTTTTCAAGTTTTTGGGAAGGCAGAAATTAGACAAACTTCAAGAGCTACTCATGGTTTACCACTAGCTTTAGTTTGTCCTAAAGATCCACGTCGTTTGCGAGATGCTTTAAATATCGTCCAGCTATCAAACTGGCAAAATCAACCAGTTATTATTATTGATGATGAGGCGGATCAAGCTAGTTTAGATACGAATATTAATGATCAAAACAAACCTACAAGTTCAGTAAATAGAGCAATTGTTAATTTAAGAGATTATCTGAATTCTCATACATACTTGCAAACTACCGCTACTCCTCAAGCATTACTATTACAAGATAGTCAAAGTGCTTTCAGACCAGATTTTGTTATTGTCACTACACCAGGTACAGGTTACGCGGGTGGTAACTACTTTTTTGGTAACAGTAACTTTAATAATTCAGATCATATTCGTCTAGTGCCTGACATTGATCTTGATAGGTTACGGAACAGCAGCAGTATTCCTGATACTGTTATACAGTCAATGCTGGTGTTTTTTCTAGGATCAGCAATTTTAAGACTACAGGGAAATTCTAAAAAATATACCTATTTACTCCATACTAGTTTTAGACAGGGAGATCATCATTTAGCAGCAGTATTAGTTGATAACTTTAAGAATGAATTGACGAACCAACTTAAACAAAATCCTAATAACCCAATAACTGGTGCGTCTGCTATTCTCACAACACAATTACAAAATGCTTATAATGATCTAAAACAAAGTTTTAGTAATGTTCCATCATTCGATGATGTTTTAATAGAAACAGCAAGACGAATTACCTCTACAGAAGTTATAGAAATTAACTCTGATACTGGTGAAGGAATTAGGCCTAATCCAGCACGAAGACATACCCTCTATATAGGGGGTACAAAAATAGGTCGTGGTGTCACTGTCAAGAATCTTCTAGTTACTTACTACGGTAGAGATGCTCAACAACCACAGATGGATACAGTTTTACAGCACGCAAGAATGTATGGATATCGTCGAAATGAATTACTAGCTATTCGTATTTACTTGCCACTTCATTTAGCTCAAAGATTTGTTGACATTCATGAGAGTGATGATTTAGTCAGAGAACAGTGCCAAGCAACTCATTTACCTATTCAGCTTATTCCTTTGATGGCAAGAGGAATTAAACCGACTCGCCGTAATGTATTAAATGAAAATACAAATCGAATCACTTATCAAGGAGGAAAACAGTATTTTCCGTCATTACCAATATCTGAACCTCATATTTTGGGTAATCAAACCCAAGAACTTGATTATCTACTGTCTAATACTAAATATTCTAATCAGCAACACCCATATACGGTAACAATTGATGAGCTTTTAGAGGTTCTGGATTTTCAGTACAAAACACCTGGATCAAGCGGTGCTTGGAATGATGATTTGATTAGGCAAGCCATTTCTGCCCTCCGAGATCAGCAAAGATACCAAAATATAGGTACATTAGTTATCGTTAATCGATCAGCAGATATTGGGAAAAGTCAGTACAGGAGCTATTCTGAAATAGGAGCTGTTTTACCTGGCAATGCTGGAAACACTCCGTATGGAATTAACCCCAATTATCCTACATTATTAATGACTCGAACTAATGGAAAAATTGCTCCTCCTAAAGGCTGGGATGGAGTACCTTTTTGGATTCCAGTTATCCGATTTCCAGATGGTAGCTATGCGTTTTCTGTAAATGAAAGCTAATTTAAATTTTTTTAATTACCTTAGATCACTAACTTTTGATAAGTTACTATCTTCCCAAATTATATAAATAATTAATTATACTTGCGGTTACAACTACCAATAACCAAGTTGTTGCTTGGAAAATTATTGAAGCTGAATCATGTGGATATTCTTCAACTGTATGGCGTTGCAACCACGTAGTATTTAAACTTTTGCTATATCTGAGGATTATCCAGCTAGGTTTAACGATCGCAGCTTTTTATCAATCTTGTCTTTTTGAGTCTTCCACTTGAATTTTTGAGCCATTTATGCTTTCAAGTGGCAAGTACATTCAGGTAGCATTTTTTGCTAATACTTGCCTTGGTATAAACAAAGGCATCGGGTAATACTAATTACAGTTTGGTCAAAATTGCGTGTCTTATTTGAATTTAAGAGAAATGTATAGAAAAAAGGCATTATTTATCGTTTATATGAATGATATACAGCTAGGATGGTTATTTTGCAAGGGTTATAAAAAATAACTATATAAAAATGTCGGACGAGTTGACAGAATTTAAACGAGATGTTTTAGAATTTCTGCGTCAACCTTTAGAAGATGGCTATGTCACAATTTCCCGCACCAAATTATCGGTAATGTTTCCTGCACAATTTACTTTGGTGGCGAGTACTAATCCCTGTCCATGCGGTTACTATGGCGATACCATCCAACAATGTACTTGTTCTCCCCGCCAACGCGAGCAATATTGGGCCAAACTTTCTGGGCCATTGATGGATCGAATTGATTTACAAGTTGCAGTGAATCGCTTGAAACCAGAAGAAATTACCCAACAACCTACTGGAGAAGCATCAACATCAGTCCGCGAACGGGTTCAACAAGCAAGCGATCGCGCCATTACCCGCTTCCAAGGAGAAGCAAATTTGCGTTGCAATGCCCACATGCAAAGTCGTCATCTCCAGAAATGGTGCAAACTAGATGATGCTAGTCGGAATTTATTAGAAGTAGCAATTAGGAAATTAGGTTTATCGGCAAGAGCTAGCGATCGCATTCTCAAAGTAGCACGGACTATTGCAGATTTAGCGGCAGAAGATGAACTAAAAACTAATCATGTAGCGGAAGCAATTCAGTATCGCACAATCGACAGAATGCAGTAGTAATAGCTATTTTTAGGTAATTTAAAACAACCTCTAAGACAAAACAAGGGGGGTTAAGCCCCTTGTTGTATTGTTTGTGTAGAGGCGGTTTCTAACCGCCCTTTAGCTGGAATATTAGCCCAAATCGAAAAGCAAGATTTCGCCGCCGATGTTGGTGCTAATTTCTAGCTGTTCTTCGCCGTTGATCTGCACACCATCGCCGGCTCTGAGTTCTTCACCATTTAAGTTGACTATGCCTTGGGCTACTTGTAACCAGGCATAGCGATCGCTTTTGACTTGATAATTAACAACATCACCTGACTCTAAAACAGATGTATATAACTCAACATCTTGGTGAATTGTCACAGCACCATCGCGCCCATCCTTAGAGGCAATTAAGCGGAGTTTACCGCGCTTTTCTTCGAGAGGAAAAGCTTTTTGCTCATATCTTGGCGTTATTCCTTCTCGATCGGGAAGAATCCAGATTTGTAGCAGGTGCAGTGGTTCAGTTGGCGAGGGATTAAATTCGCTGTGGCTGATTCCGGTACCAGCACTCATAATTTGGGCATCACCAGGGCGAATCACCGACCCAGTACCCAAGCTGTCTTTATGCTCTACAGCACCTTCTAAGACGTAGGTGAGAATTTCCATGTCACGATGACTGTGGGTAGGAAATCCAGCCCCAGGGGCGATGCGATCGTCGTTAATCACTCGCAGAGAGCGAAATCCCATACGGTTAGGATCGTAAAAACTACCGAAGGAAAATGTGTGATAACTATCGAGCCAGCCTGTTTGAGCGTGGCCGCGGGCATTGCGATCGTGAATTAAGTGGGTAATTGTATTTTGAGACATAAGTTTACCTCGTTGTTAATTGTTTTTAGAAGAATTTAGAATTCAAAGTTTAGAGTTCTGATTGATTAGACCTAATTTGTAACTATTTAAATAGTAAAGTATATACATATAAAATGAGAAGTACGCACTTAAAAGTGGCGTACTTACCAAAAAGATACTGTGAGATTTGACAGCGGTTTTCAATTGAATGGAATACACTCTTTAAAAACTAAATTACTGTAATTTCAATTTTTTAACAACAAGATTAGCTACTATAGGAATCCGCTTTGATTTCTGAACTGATTTGCGTAGGCAGGCAATAGGCAATAGGCAATAGTCAAGAAGGCTTCTTAGTTGTACTGAGTTTTTTCAGAAATCAAATATGAGTCCTATAGTACAGCACGGCGGAAATAAACCACCCATTCCCAATCAACAAAACCCTTACGCTGTCTTCATTTTTAATTTTTAATTCCGCCTTGCGGTACTAGGATGTCTTAATAACAATTCTGCATGAAGATGCACATTATAAGTCCACCCTTGGCAAGGTGGGACGGCGTAACCAGGGGGATGAAGAGTGCTGTTAGCAGAGCGTTTAGCCCCGCTACTGCTAACACAACTATTTTGACCAATGCCCCATATCCTTAATCATCTTCTAATTTCAGTAATTGTTCATCAAGAATTTGTATCCGCGCACGCACTATTTCTTCTGAGAGAATTCGCTTCCGCATTGCCTCATTGAGCGCTCCTTTTTCTGCTAAGAGTAAACGTCGGCGAATGGCTTCCAGTTTACTGCTCTTGCCACTTCTA
Source organism: Nostoc edaphicum CCNP1411 (assembly GCF_014023275.1). Lineage (NCBI taxonomy): Bacteria > Bacillati > Cyanobacteriota > Cyanophyceae > Nostocales > Nostocaceae > Nostoc > Nostoc edaphicum. The sequence continues at coordinate 6,091,942 of NZ_CP054698.1, read as the reverse complement.
CCTTCTACCTCATCAGGGCGACGATTATATAGTTCCCGCAGTGTCTTTTCTGCACTGGCAATTCGCACCTGATAAGCTGAACGCATCTCTTCGTAAACAGCTTTTGGTAACACCCCTGATTTCAACAAACTATCTAATTCATCTTGTGCTGCCTTACCCGTCATTAACTGGGCTTGCAATTCTTCAACTTGTTGTTGAGCTTCTGAAAATTTAGATAATTTCAAACGTTTTACCACCCAAGGCAAACTTAAACCCTGTCCAACTAACGACACCAGCACACTACCAAAAACTAAAGCGATGAGGACATCTCGCCCTGGTAGTGTTGGAGGTAAACTCAACGCCAGAGCCATTGAGAGCGAACCTTTGATGTTACCTAAAAAGAGTAGATGTTGCCAGCGCAATGGAATTGGACGGTCAATCAAACGAATCCCTGCTAGTAGAGGATAAACTGTAAGAACTCGCCCAATTTGATAAGCCAAAACTGCAAATATAATTGCAGGTAAAGTTCTCCAAAGCGTTACTAGGTCTATTTCTACACCAATCAACAAAAAAATAAAGGTGTTGACAGTAAAACTGGCATATTCCCAGAAACTTAATAAGGTGATGCGATTAGAAGCAGAAGTATTGCCAGAAAGCCCTAAATTCCCGAAAATTAATCCAGCTACAACTACGGCCACGGCACCCGATACACCGAGAAATTGCCCAACCTGAAAAGTTCCTAATGCAACTGCAACTGTCAACAAAAGACTGCTAAGAGCATCATCTAAACGGGCGAATATAGGTATACTCAAGTAGCCCAAGACTAACCCCACAACACATCCCCCTAAAGAGATAAATAGCAGTTGTTGGATTCCCTCTAAAAATGTGAGTGAGCCTGTTGAATATACTTGCAAAATCAGGTTGAAGGAAACTAGGGCCGCTGCATCATTGAATAGAGTTTCTCCTTCAACGATGGTGGAAAGCCTTGAGGGAACTGGTATCTCCTTAAATACAGCAATCATTGAAACTGTATCAGTGTTTGCCAGAATTACTCCGACAAATAACGCAGGTATCCAATCCAATCCCAGCCCAAATTTTAAGAGGGCGGCAATAATAGCGCTAGAAAGCACAGCCCCTGGCCCAGCTAGTAGGGCAATTGGTTTAAAGGTGCTGCGTAGGCGGCTGACATCTGTATTAATACCAGCTTCAAAAATGAGAATTGGTAAGAAAAGATTCAAAACTAGGGTTGGATTTAAACCAATTGGTCGAGACAATAGCTCAGTAATGGGCAAACCTGCTAATACTAAACCCGTAACGTAAGGGATTCCCAACCGCCGGGATAGCAGAGCTACACATGTAGCAAGGAGCAAGAGAATAATTGAAACTTTGACTAATTCGGTAACATCCACTATTGCATCTTGGAAAGTTAGTTTGACTTGACTGATAGATTTTCTCCTCATTCATGCCAAATTAGCAAGTTCAGCGTGTGGGTTCAGAACGTCGAATTTCCTCTACTTGACCAACTTCAAAAATGAGAGTGAATGGTTGCCCCATCTCTCGTTCAATAAATTCTTCTAATAATTCTACTTGCCGAGGTGTGACAGGTTCCCTTGCCCGGACACTCAAACGGACTTCTGGAGGATTTGTCAACCAGTTGGTATTACTGTTGAGCAACTGCAAGCGTCCAAAAGTGACAGTTCGGTTTAATAATGCCCGTCGTAGACTATTTTCTAGTTGTGCCTGTCGTACAAGTCTGGCAAAACTTACTCCCAAGGGAATTACCAAAATAGCCGTCAAAGCCATAGTCCAAATTAGGGGTTGACGGGCCCGCGCCATTGAAGTGTAACCTACTACCACGAATGTCACCATACAGGAGAGGGCGATACCCAGCAAGTTGGTGAGATAAAGTAGGGTTGCTCCGAAACTGAGTGACCAATTTCCTTGTGCCAAGCCTAAACCAATGACACAGATGGGAGGCATAAGAGCAACAGCGATCGCAGTTCCCGCTAAACTAGTAGAGATTTTCGTCTCAACTTTTGCGTAGCCACTGATACCGCCAGCCGCTACCGCAATTCCCAAATCTAATAATGTTGGTCTTGATCTAGCCAGGATCTCGCTACCGTAGCTGGGCAACCCTACTAGCCAACCCAGAGTCCAGGCGATCGCAACCGCTAATATAGTCCCCACTGCTACAGCAATTATTCCTTTGCGGAATAATGTAATATCTGCTTGCAAAGCACCAAAAGCTAACCCACGAATCGGCAACATTAGAGGGGCAATAATCATCGCGCCAATAATCACGGCCGCACTATTAGACAATAAACCTAAAGTAGCGATCGCACAGGAGCTAATAATCAAAATTATGTAAGCTGAGTCTAGAGTCGATTCTGCCAGCAAGTCTGTTTGTAGCTGTTGGAGTTGTTCCGGCTGCGAACCCCGACGGCGGAAATTTTTAAAGCGGTCTCGAATGTTATTACCCAAGACCTTCCTCCTAAATGTTCGGTTAACTGTAAAATCTTCATTCTCTGCTAATTAAAGTCTTAAATTGAATTGGTGTCATCTGAGAATAGTCATATCTAAGTCTGCCAGACATAGCGGTTCTCGTTTGGATGCAATACAGTTTGACCTCTCTCCAAACCTCTCTCCTAAAAGGAGAGAGGCTTTGAATCTTACTCCCCTTCCCTTGTAGGGAAGGGGCTGGGGGTTAGGTCTGTATTGCACTCAACTGATAACCGCTATATACAAAATTCACGGCTTTATTCTGACTCCTGAATTCTGACTCCTGACTCCTGAATTCTGTTTCGATAAATGCAAAATTATACCAGGAATTTACTTATGGTACTTGAATCCGCGATCGCCGAAGAAGTCATTACAAACAATCTCAAGCAGTTTCTACTGGTACTTTCGGTATCTTTAGGTGTGGCGACACTACCGCAGATATTTAGCTGGTTTCGCAATATCCCTTACACTTTGCTACTGGTGATTGTCGGGTTAGGTTTGGCGTTGGTGGATGTCCGTTTAGTAACCCTTTCTCCCGAATTAATTTTGTTCATTTTTTTACCACCGCTGCTATTTGAAGCCGCATGGAATTTGAAATGGTCAGAACTGAAGCGGGATTTAGTGCCAATTTGCCTGTATGCGGTGTTTGGGGTGTTAATTGCGATCGCCGGAGTAGCGATCGCTCTCAATCAATTCGTTGGTATTTCCTTAACTACAGCTTTACTCATCGCCGCCAGTCTATCTGCCACTGACCCGGTTTCTGTCACCGCTTTGTTCCGCCAACTCGGCGTAGGTAGTCGTCTTACCACCTTAATGGAAGGCGAAAGCCTATTCAATGATGGTATGGCTGTAGTTGCCTTTGGTTTTTTGGTGGCCTTATCTTTGGGAACTGTGGAATTGGAATTCCAGCCAATTTTATTGCAGTTATTTACAGTTGTTGGCATTGGTGTAGGGGTGGGAGCTTTCATTGGATTTGGGATTTCCTACCTCACCCAGCGCTTCGATTTGCCTTTAGTGGAGCAATCCTTAACCCTAGTTTCCGCCTACGGCACTTACCTGATTATCGAAGACTTAGGTGGTTCTGGGGTAATTGGGGTTGTCACCACAGGTTTGATTTTAGGCAACTTTGGCTCTCGTATCGGCATGAATCCCCGCACTCGGATTATTGTCTCCGAATTTTGGGAATTTTTGGCGTTCTTTGTTAACTCCATTGTCTTCTTGCTAATTGGCGACCAAATACGCTTTGCTAGTTTAGGCGAAAACCTGCAAATCATCATGGTGACAGTGGTAGCAATGATTTTGATGCGAGCAGTTGCTATTTTGATTCTCACCAGATTTAGTACTAGCATCACCAAATCGGACATTTCGTTACCAGAACAAACTATCCTCTGGTGGGGAGGATTACGTGGTTCAGTCTCCATTGCCTTAGCATTGAGTGTACCAGTAACATTACCAGAGCGAGAAAAAATCATTGCAACGGTATTTGGAGTAGTTTTATTTACTCTACTTGTCCAAGGATTAACCATCAAACCATTGCTAGAAAAACTCAATTTGCTAGGTGATGCACCCTTACGTGAGCAATATTTAGAATTCGTTGCCCGTCATGTTGCCTTAGAACGCGTTTTAGAACATCTCCAGGCAGACAAACGCCCAGGTATTGACCCAGAGTTTCGCCGTTATCAAGAGACACTAATCAAAGGTGAACTTGCAGATTTACGGATAGAAATTGACAAATTACAGGGTGAATATCCCAATCTTCAGAGCTTTACAACAGAACAATTTCGAGGAGAACTGCTGGCAATTGAGGCAGATACTTATGCAGAATTTGTCAAATCTGGTCGGTTAAATAAAGAATTAGAATCTATGCTTGAGGGTGTTTTGCCAAATCAAAAAGAAGGTTGATTTCCAATACTGTTCGGTTAAGGCAAGAGACGCGATAAATCGCGTCTTTGTGATCTAAAAATTGGTTCCACCTAAGAGGATGCTTGAAAAGTCATGATTGATGTATCAAATATTTTTTACCCCACCCTAACCCTCCCCTTGCAAAGGGGAGGGAACAAGATTTTCCGGTTTCCCCCCTTTACAAGGGGGGATTAAGGGGGGTAATAATTCGATTAAAATCACAAAATACCACTTTTCAAACAAGCTCTAAAAACCAACTTCAAGTTACTTCTTTGTAGGTAGACCCGCCATACTTTAAAACATCGTTATCCGGCGTAGAAGCTTGAGGTTTGTTGAGCATAGTCAGTATCAACAGTGGTGCTTGGAACAAGAAAAATACCAAGTCGATAATCCCGAAAGCGGGATAAACATTGGGGTAAATAAAGAAAAAGAAAATGACTCCTTGCGATCGCGCAAAGATCGCTAGTACCGCATTAGATGTGTAGCGGTACGGGTCATTTCCTCCCGGAATGTAGAACAGCGACAGCAGAACCACTAGCAAGCCAGCAAACGAAGTCCATACTGGGTCTTCGGTAGGTCTTTGGTGGAGTAATTCCAGCAACCAATTCGGTGCGAAGATAGCGGGTATACCCATCACGCAATTTTGGATAACACCTAACCAGACGAGCGCCCGGAACCAAACAGCATATTTGTTCATAACTTGGTTACAAAGTTTTTAAGTATTCGACTAATGCTTGTTTATCTTTGACAGGTAAATCAGTGCCATAGATATGTCCTTGGTTACTATTACCAGGAACACTAATGTCATATTTAAAACCTACACGTTGCGCTTCTTCTCCTTCGGAAATAAAGCCAACTTTGTTTTGGTCATAGACATCAAATCCTCGATAAAAAGATTGGGGACGATTCTCCGGTTTTTCTAACAAGTCTTGTAGGGATGGCACTGAACCGTTATGGAGATAAGGCGCTCTTAACCAAAGACCATCAAGAGAGACAGAAACATAACCATTGGTCTTCCGCAACTGGTTGAAGTCCCAAGAATAACCATCACCAAATTTGTTGTAAGTATCTGCTGCTTGCTGCGTCCACATATCTAGACGGTGGCGGTCAGTTCCCACCTCTTCAACAGGAATCACCTTACCAGTTCTTTCGCCGCCAAATGCATGACAAGATGCACAAGTATTGTTAAAAATTGCTTTTCCTTGTGTAGCTAGTTGCTCATCAACTGCAAATGGATATTTAGGAGGCGGTAGTTCCGAAATATAATCTTCCACTCGTTGGAGATCCTCTACAGGTAGAGACTCTTTAGTTGCACCGTCACCAATCGCCCCAGTCTGCACCGTTTCTCGCAGCGAAGTTTCTAAACCATCCCAATGCAGGGCAAAGTTTTGGTGTTGCTTTTGATTCCACAGAGGCATCATATCTGAGTTACCAATGGTGTCATCTTTAGGCAACTTTAAAGTAGTGAACTTCACAGGATTAAACGGGTCAATTCTACCTGGCCCCCAATTAGGACGAGAATCAGTCCAAGCAAAGTCTGCACTTTGTTGTAGCAGCCCTTTTTTGGTTTGGGGAATAATTATAAAACGATAAAGCAGGTTTTCTAACCAGCTAAACTCATGACTATATTTGATTTCATCAAGGATATAATCCGGTTCAAATCTGGGGTCACTAGCAGCGTTACCGAGAAAGCGGATATAGCCTTGCGAATCAAATCTATTAGCAGGTCCAGCTGCAATAATTGTTGGCTTATCTTTAAGGTTTTCTCGATAAGTAGCATGATGACAAACAGCACAAGTTATCCCAACTCTGGGAAACCCGATTGTTTTTTTAGAAAAACCGACTGGTAGCTCTTTACCTTCTTCCCAGGTAATTCCCAGAGAAGTATAACCGCCTGGGCCTGGTAGCTTATCGGGAAATATGCGTGGTAATACTAACCAAATCCAATACGGTACACCTTGCGCTTGTTCTGTACCAATAGAACCATATTTAAAATGATCCTCCGGTAACTCATAAACTTCGCTAGGAACTTCGCGGAAAAGGTTGTACCATCCCACATAACCCACAACCCCAAAAAGAAGGACAATAACTACAGCAATTGAGGTGATTATTTTCCCTAATTTTGACTTAAGTATTGCCATAAACTTAGGTTTTTTCTCGCTAAAATATTTTTCAAAGTTTCTTCATGTACTCAACGATCGCATCTTTTTCTTCTGGGGAAAGATCAACGCCGTATAAGTGACCGCTATTACTGTTACCATCAAGTTTTGTATCAAACTTGAAGTAATTTTTGCCATTTTCTTCGGCTACATCAGAGACAAAACCAACTTTTTCTCTATCGATAACGTCGTAGCCCCGATAAAATTCTTGTGGTCTGTTCTCTGGTTTTTCTAGTAAATCCCGTAAGGTAGGAACTGAACCATTGTGCAAATAAGGGCCGCGTAACCAAACACCATCAAGAGGCATATTCGCATAGCCATTAGTCTTGCGAAAACTCTTAAAGCGCCACGGATAACCTGCATACAGCGTATTTTGGTTAGAGATGGTTTCATAGGTAAATGAATCTAGGCGATGAGGGTCTGTACCAATTTCTTGAATTGGTACAACTTTGCCTATATCCGTACCACCAAAAGCGTGACAACTAGCACAATTACTTTCAAAAAGTGGTTTTCCTGTGACCGCTAAAGTTTCGTTAACTTCATAAGGATATTTGGGTGGTGGTAGTTCCCACAGCCAATCAGCAACTCTCTGAATTCGAGGCAAATCAATTGTTGTGGGTGTGACTCCAGTTCCTAAGGCTGCACTTTTATTACGTTCATCAACAGATGTGTTATTACCATCCCAATGTAACTGCAATCCCTCGCGGGGTTTTTGATTCCAAATTGAGGGAAAATCAGAAGTACCAATTAGTTCATCTTCACGCAATTTATCCATTGGGAAATGGAATTGAATTGCTTTATAAGGATTAAAAGTATCTACTCTTCCTGGCCCCCAATCTGGTTGTTCTTCCACAAACTTAAGTCGATATGCCTGATTAATTAGTGCATCTCTAGTTTGGGGAATTGCAATGAAGCGATAAAGTAATTTTTCAATGGGATTAAGACCACCACTAATTTTTTCAATTTCTGGTAACATCCGGTTAGCAGTAAAGCGCTCATCCACACCAACTGCTGATAAAAATTTGATATATCCCTGCAAATTCAGCACATTAGCAGGCATCGTAGTCATGACTTGATGTTCACTATTAGGGGTATTTCGCAGTGTTCCTGTATGACATACAGCACAATTTAACCCAACTCGATCAATAAAGACTCGCCGTTGCGAAAAACCTACAGGTAAATCTTTGTCAGCTTCTTTGATAAATCCCAAAGAATTATAACCTTGTCCGGGTAATTTATCTGGGAATAATTCTGGTAAAACTTTCCAAATCCAGTAAGGGATGCCATTGATGGGTTCGCTGCCGATGGAACCATATTTAAAGTGGTTTTCTATGTCAGCATAATCCACTGGGGAGTTAGATAAAACAGGCCAAAGGAAAAATACTGCTACTGCTACAATGCCTACAATCACCACCCAAATCCGCTGGAATACTCCCTTAATTGAGGTCGGAAGTAGGGTAGGGTTTGTTTGTTCAGTCATGAAACACTCCCTATATTGTCGAGATTATCTGTAAGCGAAATTGTCAATGTGATACCCATCGCTTTTTATTTAGATGAATTGGCAAACTGAGTTGGATGAAATACTGACATTACTTCTTCCATCATCTCTTCATAACTATTAAAGCGATCCTGCTCGTAACAACCCAAGGGATTTTCAATTACATTCAGTAGACATTTATTACAATAGGTACAAGGTTTATCTGCTAGGTCTTTACCTTCTCGAAAAGATTTAACTAGGTAATTGTTAGCAATTAGGGTACGAGCCATTGTGACGCCATCACAATACTGATCATTAATTGCTTGACGAATATATGAAGCTTGCTGTAAACCACCAGTGCATAATACGGGAATATTAACGTGCTTTTTAATCTCTCTGGAATCCAGCAAGTTTCTGCCTTGGTTCTCTATTAATAACTGCTTAATTTTGGGGTCTTTTACATCATCACCACTAAATGCTTGAGGAGGTAATTGCTTTTTCACACGGTTCCATAAAAGATTGAAAATTGGATGCAGAAATGATTTGCGAAATAAAATGTAGTTGCGTGTGGTTTCAATGCCACTTGACAACATCGCATCATAAGTTTTAGTAATAACATCAAAATTAAAATCACCAATGGGATTGAGTGGGTGAGGAAATAAACTACCAGTTGACACATGCACGCCATCAGCCCCGGCTTCTTCTGCCCATTTACAAACTTGGATGGAATCTTCTATGGTATTACCTGGTTTTTCCCAAAAGGTGACGGCGTTGTTATAGTCAACGGCACTAATTTTGAATTGTAAATGAAAGTCGTTACCTACTTCTTTACGAATTGCTCTAATTACATCTAGCAGAAACCGCGCTCGATTCTCTAATGATCCACCATATTCATCTTGGCGATCGTTAATTCCAGAACTGAGAAATTGGTTAAAAAGATATCCATTCGCACTGTGCAATTCTACTCCGTCTAAACCCGCTTCACGGGCACGTCTAGCACCATCGGCAAAGTATTGGATTGTTTCTTTAATTTCTGTTAGTGTCATCGCTTGACACAAAAAGCCGTGGAATGGCTCAGTTTGGCTAGTGGAACTTAAGGCTTTTTTGCCTGAGTTTTCTATACCGGCAATGTCCTGCTGTCGCCCCGAATGACTTAATTGTAAGATAAATTTACAGTCATATTCGTGGACTTTTTCTCCTACTTTTCGCCAAAAAGGAATGCGTTCATCACAGTCAATGGTGGCGTAATTGGGCATAATTCTTCCCCGGATGGCGACTGGTACAAAGGAAGTAATAATAGCCCCTACACCACCACGAGCAAACTTTTCTTCCCAGTTGATTCGGGCTTGGGTTCCTGAACCATCATAGTTATCCCATCTTCCAGAAATACTAGAGCGAAAAATCCGATTTTTTACTGTGAGATTACGGAATCTCAATGGTTCAAAGATAATATCGTTTTCCATCTGTTCCTCTGTCTTTTGTGTTTTTTCGGCAATAAAATTAGGTGTCAGAATTTTTCGTAGCACGAATAGCCTCGCCAGAGAATTATGATTTCTAGTGTCTCTGGGAGGGTAATGTTTTATGTCTACAAATCTACAGTGGAGGTTTTCGGATGCGAAAGCTAAGTATTAAGTTTTTGTTACTTATATTTTCCTACCCAGTTTCAGCATGGATGTTTATCCTTATTGGTTTTTACAGTTATATAAAGTCTTTTGCAGTTTGTAAACCTACAACATGAACAAACAAAATCTTAAGAAAAATGAAAATTTTTGTCTTCATTTCTCTTAAAAGGTTAAGTCAACCTTAAGATTAGCTTCTAACAATTTGTTACAAACTTAACCAAGTATCTAGGGAATGGATATAACCATAGCAAATTGGTTATTGAACACCATTGTAAGTTTACAAATTTTTAAATTTTTAGGTTAAAAATGTATAAAAGTTTATTGATGACGTTTTGCAAACTTGTGTAGTAAGTTCATATATAACGAACCTCAGTAAGGTACATTTAAAATCATCAAAATATCCCAAGACTAAATCTGGAAAATGGGGAATTAGTGATGAAGTATTAATGTACCTCTGCAAACGTGAGGTGCTGTGGAGAAGGTTTAGGTCTTACAAACAAAGAGTTTTATGAAAAAGACAAGTCTAATTTTTAAGGGCTGTCTGCTCCTGCTATTCGTGACTATGTTTATAGTCTGCGGCTTTTATGGAACGCCTACAGCTTTAGCTGATGAGTATAGTGAAACACTTGCGCCCGTAAGTACTAAGTATTCGGATACGGGTGTATCTGAATACCCTGACAACTGTGAAGGTATCGGTTATCTACCAGACTACAGAACGGAGAATTTGACAGATGCCGAGAAACGGGGCCGTTGTACTTGGTACTTATGGACTGGCGGTAATTCTAAGTACTATCGTGATTTAGCGAAGCGGACACATGGTGGTGTTGATCTGCTAAAGCTGATTGACTCGCGTGTGCATGATGAACGATTCCAACGCTATGGCGCTATTAACGATCCTGGATGTGAGAAAGCAACAACACCAGACGAATACGGTTTGTGGCTAGATAAGTGCAAAGATCCACTTTCAACCGGCGTTATTGGGTTGCGTAAGTTCCAAAATCCCAACTTCGACTCGACAAAATGGAACCCTGTTGAATATGCCAAAACTTCACAAGTTGAGCCTCCATACGTCATTGGGCAGTCTTGCGCCATCTGTCATGTAGCGTTAGATCCTCTCAACCCACCCAAAGACAAGGAACACCCGAAATGGGAAAACCTTGTAGCAGCATTGGGTAATCAGTACATCAAGGAAAGCAAATTATTTGCATCCAGCGTTGGGGCAAATAGTTTTGTTAAGCAAGTACTTGATTCTCAAAGGCCGGGTACATCTGATACTTCTCGGATTGGTAACGATCACATCAATAATCCGAATGCGATCAATGCCATTTTTAATTTAGGCGATCGCCCCACATATCCAGAAGTGATGAACGATGGTTCAATCAAGGATGTCAATCATATTCTCAAGGATGGTGCAGACTCTACAGGAGTGGCAAATGCCTCACTACGCGTCTACGTCAATATTGGGATGTGCGGCGATTACTGGACGACTCTCCATGAACCTTTATTAGGCAGAACTCCCCAAAAACCTTTTGATATCGAAAAGGCACGGAAGGAATGCGAAGGCTGGAGACAGACAGAAGCACGCATGGCTGATGCCGAAGCATTCTTGAAAACCATCAAGCCGATGCACTTAAAAGATGCACCGAGTGGTGAAGAGTTCTTAACCAAAGACGAAGAAGTTCTCAAACGTGGCAAACTGGTTTTTGCTAGTACTTGTGCTGGTTGCCATTCCAGCAAAAAGCCACCTGCTGAAATTGCTGCTGACTCCGAACAGGCTCAGAAATGGTATGAAGAGTCTGTACTCAGTAGTAATTTTCTCGACCACAACTTCTTGTCTGATGACCAGCGTTATCCAGTTACACTAATTGGTACCAATGCGGCGCGATCGCTAGGGACAAATGCCACTAAGGGGCATATTTGGGATCAGTTCTCATCTAAAACCTACAAAGAACTACCGTCACCAGGTAATTTGACGCTGTACAACCCCTTCGATCAGAAAAAACCCATCGAATTTAAAATACCAGATGGCGGTTTGGGATATTACCGCACACCTTCGCTAGTTAGTATTTGGGCAACAGCACCACTTCTGCACAACAACACACTAGGACTTTACAACGAAGATCCTTCAGTGAAAGGGCGTGTGGAAGCCTATACGGATGCAATGGAAAAGTTGCTGTGGCCTGAAAAGCGTGAAGGAATTATCAGCAGGACATCTCAAGATACTAAATTAGAGCTTCCTCCAGGAGATCCAAATCCGAGATTTAGGATTCCTATTCCTAAAGGTACGCCTGTGAATTTGCTGGCAAGCATCAATATTAGAGAGGCGATTACATCTCTCAATCTCAGCAGCCTTTTCCAAGACTTGAAACCGGGCGGTGGAATCAAAGATAAGTTGGCACGTGTGCTTTTAAGAGCTAACAAATCTCCCGACTTCGTTGAAGATGAGGGTCATTATTTTGGCTCAAATCTGCCAGATGAAGACAAGAAAGCCTTAATTGAGTTTGTGAAAACTTTCTAAGACAACTTGTCTGGATGCTGCACTCGTTCCCAGGTTAAATATGGGAACGAGCAAAAATATTTATCGAACAGAATTCAGGAGTCAGAAGTGAGAATTCAGCAATGTTTTCTGTGCGAGTGACGGATAGCGTAGCGTTAGCGAGTATTTTCGAGTCGCGTCTTGATTCTGACCGGAGCTTCGGAGTCTCCGGCTCCGCTCCTGAATTCTGAATTCTTCTTCAATAAATAGTGAGGATATAGATGCGGTATTTACCAATAATCTTTGTTCGTGGATATGCAGGTACACAAAAAGATGTTGAACAAACAGTTAATGATCCATTTTATGGGTTCAATAGTGGTTCAACACATATTCGAGTAGACCAGAAAGAAAATCCCCAAAAGTTTGTTTTTGAGAGTCCCTTGCTGCGGCTAATGACCGATCATGGTTATCAACCGATTGTTGATAATCAGAATGTGAGGAATCAGATTCAAAGATTGTCTGGTCAACTTCATAAAACTATTTGGATCTACCGATTTTATGATGTAACTACACCTAGTTTTGGCTCCTCAAGTGTAGTTCGTCAGGAGATGGAGGAGATAGCTAAAGGTTTAAGAGACTTGATTAAAAATGTCAAGCGAACGACGGGTGCAGATAAAGTTTATCTTGTCGCCCACTCAATGGGAGGTCTTGTTTGTCGCAGCTTGATTCAAAAGATTTATCCAGAAAAAGGTGAGCAAGCTGTCGATCACATTGATAAATTCTTTACCTACGGTACACCTCATGGTGGCATTTATTTTGAAGTCGGAAGTGGCTTGCTGGAAGAACTGAGGGACAGGTTTCAATTGAATAATTCTGATGATTTTGGCCCCCAAAGGATGTACCAGTATTTAACGCCTTATGTTAAGCCAACCGATAAATTACCTAATAATTTTCAACTAGAAAAGTTACAAAGTATAGAAAGCGCATTTTCGCCAAACCGCGTCTTTTCTCTAATCGGCACTAATGCACATGATTATGAAGAGGCTTTGGGTCTTTCACGAAAGGCTGTCGGGGTGAAAAGTGATGGTTTAGTTCAGATTGACAAAGCCTACATCACGGGATCTCATCGTGCATATATTCATCGCGCTCATGGTGGGCGTTATGGTATATTAAACTCGGAAGAAGGTTATCAAAATCTGCAACGCTTTTTGTTCGGTGATATTCAGGTGAAACTGTCTCTGAGTAATGTCGATCTAAAAGAACAGAACAAGAATTTTTATCAACTAGAAACTAGGGTTGCTTTGCGTGGCCTTCCTACTCCTATATATGAGCAAGCGATCGCTCATTATTGCCCAATCACACAAGAGTTAACCAGAACCGATAAACCCGTTCCTCTGTTTACAGCCTTTTTAATCCCAAAAAACTCAGCTAGTGATAATAATGTGTGTAGATATGCCCTACGTTTAGCACTACATTCTTTCACAAAACAAGAGACGAATTGGTTACGTGACAGCCATCTCGACCAAGTGCCTTTGTGGACTGACTATCTAATTACTGATGTTCTCGCAACAGATGGCACATACAAGGCTAAATACAGTTGGAATTCCAATGACAAAGAGCCAGTAACGAACTTAAATCCCACTTCAGAATCTAGTTCAAATGTATATGTTGCATACGTTCCCCTACCTGAACGTGGGCAAAGAGTCTTAGGTCAAAATGTGGCAGTCCGCTTGGAAATCTCACGATGGCAATAAATTACAGCAGAATTCAGGAGTCAGAAGTCAGAATTCAGGAGTTAGAGTTCAGGAGTTAGAATTCAGGAGTTAGAAGTTAGAAGTAAAATATCTGGCTTTAAGACTTAGCTTGTGTACTTCACTAATTTTAAATCTGCTGTCAGTAGTAGTGTGGGGAATGCTTGTTGTGTAGTCAGTGATTAGTTTTTATTAATTAGCAATTTTTAATTATTGTGAAGAGAGAATAATTAAGGTTAAAGAGCGTTAAGTTAATAACAACTAATAACTAATGATTCATTTTTAAGCTGTTAACAAAGAAAAAATTATGCAGAGTAATCGCAAACAAACGGCTCTTATTACTGGTGCATCTGGCGGCATCGGTTATGAATTTGCAAAGTTATTTGCTCAGGATGGTTACAATCTTGTGTTGGTAGCTAGAAGCGTGGACAAGCTGAATAAAATCGCTGATGAATTTAAAAATAAATTTGGCATTGTTGTCAAAGTTATTTCCAAGGATTTATCAAATCCATCAGCCCCAGAAGAAATTTTCACTGAGCTAGAACAAGCATCTATCAGAGTTGATGTGCTGGTAAACAATGCTGGGTTTGCTACCTACGGATTATTTCACGAAATTGACCTGAATGCTGAAATGCAAATGCTACAGGTTAATGTTGTATGTCTCACACATTTAACCAAGTTATTCCTTAAGGGTATGGTGAAGCGGGGGTCTGGAAAAATATTAAACGTGGCTTCGACTGCTGCTTTTCAACCAGGGCCGCTGATGGCAGTATACTACGCTAGTAAAGCTTATGTATTATCGTTCACAGAAGCGATCGCAAATGAGTTAGAAGATACAGGTGTTTCTGTAACAGCGCTTTGTCCAGGGCCTACCGAATCTGGTTTTCAACAAAGAGCCGCAATGGAAGACTCAAAGCTAGTAAGCGGTCAAAAAATTATGACTGCGGAAACAGTAGCCCAAATCGGCTATCGTGGTCTATTAGAAAACAAAACTGTTGTCGTTCCTGGAATTAAAAATAAGCTCCTTGCTGAATCTGTAAGATTTACTCCCAGAAAGCTAGTGACTAAACTAGTCAGAAATATGCAGGAAAGCAAATAAGTTTTACCATAGCAATCTTAAATCAAACGCGCAGAAACAAGATCCCGGACTTCTTTAAGAAGTCCGGGATCTGCGGTTTGCAATTCTCACGAGTCTTTAATTACGAATTACGTTAGCGTAGCGGTAGCGAGTCCGCGAGCGTCATTACGAATTACAAATTATCTTAATCCCCCTGCGGATGCTCATCCCACAGGGTTGTTAGTTCCCGCAAACTTTGATGATTGCCATTGCCCAAAATCAGATGATCTAGTACCGGAATGCCCAAA
Organism: Nostoc edaphicum CCNP1411; assembly: GCF_014023275.1. Classification (NCBI taxonomy): domain Bacteria; kingdom Bacillati; phylum Cyanobacteriota; class Cyanophyceae; order Nostocales; family Nostocaceae; genus Nostoc; species Nostoc edaphicum. The sequence continues at coordinate 6,076,712 of NZ_CP054698.1, read as the reverse complement.
AGCTGCGCCCCTGCTAACAACTGACGCGTCAATTCTATATCTTCCTGGCTGGGTTCAAGGTTCCCAGAAGGGTGGTTGTGGGCAACTATTACCCGCGTTGCACCTTGGCGAATAACTTCTCGAAAAATATCACGGGGAGAGGCTAGAGTTTCGGTTGCGGTACCAATGGTAATTACTTGCGTACCCAATAAGCGATTCTTAACATCTAATAGCACCACTGCAAAACGTTCTTGTATCTGCCACATCAAATCTTGACTGAGGGTAGCAGCCGCAGCAAGTGGGCTATCGATTAATGTGCCGTCATTGGGACGAGATTGAAAAGCGCGTTTACCCAATTCAATTGCTGCTAAAATACTTGTCGCCTTCGCCGGGCCAACACCAGAAATTTGCATCAACTCAGCAGGGCTAACTTCTCGCAGAACTACCAAAGGATCGCGTTGGTGTTTGGCTAATTCGCTCAAGATATATTGTCCCAAACCTACAGCAGAGAGTTTTCCTGGGCCTTGACCGGTGCCTAGTAGAATTGCGATTAACTCTGCTGTGGCTAAAATTTTTGCACCATGCGTCATTAATCGCTCACGCGGACGCTCATTTGTAGGTAAGTCGGCAATTCTGAGGCAATAGGTCATAGGAAACTAAGAGAATAGTCACTAAAGATGTAACTATCTTTATTTATCCCTTGTTTGCTCTCAAAAACATCTTTATTTGAGAAAATCTTTAACCTTGGTCAGTTTCTATGGGTAATTTCATTTACAACCTTCAAAGGGAACACTAAAAATAAGATGATTTAGGAGATCGCTATGTTCGATGATTTATTCAACAATCTCAAAGGTTTTATTGACTCTAAACTTCAAGAAGTCGGTAACGATCTGCAAAAGCGCTTCGGCATTCCCGAACCCACAGAGCCATTTGTGCTGATTCGTAGATTCACACCTGCCGATTCTACGGTGACAAGGGGATGTATTGCAATTGTCGGAGAAAGCTGGCAAATTGAAGCTTATGACGATAATACTCAGCGTTTTCTAATTAATAGTACAGATCCTTTGCGAAATGTCATCTTGTTTGAAGTTGCAGAACCCGATGTCCAAGAGTGTGTTTTTGCTTGTCAATTTAACGCGAAAGCACTAAACACAGAAAAACCAATTAAAGTTAGTTTAGGTTGGCGGAGAACGGGACAATGGGGCACAATGACGAGATTATGGCCAACAGAAGTTTTACTAACGGAAGATTTGCAGCCTTATGAAGCGCGTGCCTATTTTAAAAAAGAAGCAGATGCTGCCACAGTTCAAATTAGTGTGCAATTTGAGAGTAGTGGCATTCTTCAAATTAAAGATATTGAATTGTTGCAAGCCCCTGTAAAGTAACAATCATGAGCAATACCTGAAATTTGAGTAATTAGTAAAGTACGCTATGTTTGACGAGCTATTCAACAATCTGACAAATTTTATTCTCTCTAAAGCTCAGGAAGCCCTTAAGGAGCTAGAAAAACCCCTTGCTATTCCCGAAGCCGCAGAGCCATTTGTATTGATTCGTCAATTCACACCTGCCGATTCCACAGTGACAAAGGGAGGCATTACAATTGTCGGAGAAAGTTGGCAAATTGAAGCTTATGACGATAATACTCAGCGCTTTCTAACTAATAGTACAGATCCTTTGCGAAAAGTCATATTGTTTGAAGTTGCAGAACCCGATGTCCAAGAGTGTGTTCTTGCTTGTCAATTTAATGCGAAAGCGCTGAACACAGAAGAATCAATTGCAGTAAGTTTGGGTGTAGGTAGACCAAGAGAATCGGGCGAAATGAGAACAACTTCATGGGGTAGAGGAGTTTCACAAACGGAAAATTTTCAGCCTTACAAAGTGCGTGCCTATTTCAAAAAAGAAGCGAATGCTGCCAAGATTCAAATCAGTGTGCAATTTGAGAGTAGTGGCATTCTTCAAATTAAAGATATTGAATTGCTGCAAGCCCCCGTCAAGTCACAATCATGAGTATCTGAGTTTATAATCATAATTATATTACTTTGTCAAGATAGTTTTTAGGGTTTGTAGTAAGCACTTTAGTGCTTAGAAAATAAGGACTAAAGTCCTCACTACGAACTTGCTTACCCATCAATTAAAACTTGACAGACTAATAGTGCGCTCGCATAATTCAACAGTTCAATACTACACGCGATCGCAAACCATTCAAACCCCTTCATTTTAGCTAATCACTGATAAGTTTGCGTTGCTTTCAGCATGTGGTAGGTAATGATCAACTGAGTCAAAGCCAGAGGATAACTTTGCAGTGTTTCTCCAGTTGTACCAGCAATTTTACCCAGTTCTGGATTACTTTCGCGATCGCAAATACTTCGTAAATGGGGCATATCAGAACAAATAATATGCTCTAGCTTATTTACCTGTTCTAAGGTTGCATGACCATCAACTTCTAAGACATCCACAGGCTTACTCATATCCCTGTCTAGCCCCAAGCGGATTGCTGAGTCAGAATTACCATAGCCAGAGTTGACAATCTCAGTAAAATCTGGGTGGGGAATTGTCGGGCGAAGTACCAGACGGACATTTAAATGGCCATTGGTTTCATCATCTTCCTCGGTGGGTGGATAAAAACTAATGACTATATCAGACCATTGCCGCTGCGGACGGATAAATTGTGATGAGTCTGGTTCACGCTTTTCTAGTTCCGCTAATACCTGTTCAGCCGTGTAGCCGCGCTTTTGGGTGTCTCGCTTAACTTTCCACTTAGCGCGTAGTTCTTCTGGGGGTGCAAGGTAAACTTTCACATCGTAAGAGTCACGAGCAGCACGAGTAGAATAACCGAGTAATCCCTCAATAATCACGAATTTATTCGGCTTGATATACTGCGGTGGCTCAAATGTGCCGGTTTTATGGCTATAAACTGGCTTCAGAATTGGTTGTCCCGTGCGTAGCAACGACAGATGTTGCTGCATAATATCTAAGTGATTGCAGTCCGGGTGGAGGGCAGTGATGCCAATTTCTGCACGTTGTTGGCGATCGTAACGGTGATAATCATCTGTACAAATGAGCGTAACATTTTCTGGGCCGAGTACCTGAGCGATTCCTCGCGTTAGTGTTGTTTTCCCAGCCGCGCTGTCGCCGACAATACCAAGAATTATTGGACGGCTCATCATACCTCCCACAATAAAAACAAGTTTATTAATAAAATTCCCTACAATAGTTTTCATTCTAGAAGGGTTTAGGCGAGTAACTCAAACAAAGGCTTGGTATGCAATATCTCTACATATAGAATCTCTGTGCGTAAACAAGTACTCAAGAAAGTCAATCAAATGGGGAAGCAGGTTTGCCGCTTAACGACCATCTGGGTCGATGCTGGTTTTGATGGCTTTGAGTTTATGCAGTGGGTTATGGATGTTTCCCACTGGATTGTGCAAGTAGTATTGCGCCCCAAACAGCACAAAGGCTTTGTTTTACTCCGCAAACGTTGGGTTGTTGAACGCACCTTCGGTTGGCTCATGGGGTATCGGCGGTTGGTCAGAGACTATGAATTACTACCTCAAACCTCAGAGACGTTTATCTATCTTGCCATGATCCGTATCATGGTCAGGAGATTGGCATAAATTTTCACCCCTTAAAACTTTTCAAACAGCCTCTTAGGTCAAACCCCTTTAAAGTGTGAAAGTTAGTAATAATAGAATCAAACTTAATTCTTTTCACCATGAGCAACGTAAGCAGAATCTGTAACAATTCCCATTAAACTCACAGGTGCATTTGCTGAAACGTAATAGTAATCAACTCGCGTTGCTAAATTATCAATTTCTCTATACCTTCCCTTAACATAAATTACGAGAACGGTTGCTTTTTCCAGCCAATTCAGTACAAAATCAACTTGCTCTTTAACTTTTTCTTCCCGTTTGTTAGTTGCATCAGTATCAGAAAGCCCAGCGAATTCTTGTCCTGAAAGCAGATTAGAATTTATTAAATCCAGTATAAAAACATCACCTATTGGATTCTTAGGTTGTCTTCTTTGATTCCAAAACCTAACTTTTTGAAAGCCTCGTTTTTGCAACAATTTACAATCATTAGTCTCTAGATCATTGCTAGGCAAGTAATAATCTACAACCGTCGAAGCTATCACCCTTTCACGCTGCAAAGTTCGCGTAACTGTTGCGACTTCTGATTTTACTAAATCAGCAACTTTATTATCAATTTCCTGGCGAATGACCTGGCTGGCAATTTTTTTAGCATCGTCTAAGTTTTTGCCAAATACATAGGCTAAAAATCCACCTAAAAATGCAAATACTACTAAGGTAAATTGCATCGCACCCACAAATTTGTTAAAACTTTCACTCAATTGACCATTGGTCGCCTTGAGAAATTCCAATTGGCTTTTGAGTAATTCAATATCATTAACATTTTTGGCCGGTGTTGGTAATGGTGTAGGAGTGGGACTTTGGGCAATAATCCAATCACCAAGGTGAAATACATCAATTGAGATTAGCCAATCCATAAGACATTTGCTCGATTTTTAACCCGACGTTGGAGGATGATTTCTAAATTCAATACCCGTGAATTAAATTCTCAATCTGCCATTGAGAAAAGGATTTTTAAATCTTTATTCAAGTCTCTAATTTCAGATTTATAATTGGAATTTTATCGTTTATATTTAGACATTTTTCTTTTTACAATACGGGGATTGACACGGTTACGCTAAAGTCGGTTAATTTAAGATTCAGAGATTAAGAACAATAAGTATCCGCTTTGGATTTCTTGTCGTTTTAGAGAAGCTATTATGGTAATTTTAGAATAACCATGAAAATCTCCTCAAATCGCAAGTTAGAAATATTAATTAATACTTTGACATTTTCGTTAACAATTAGTTACCAACTATATATTTGATTTGGGCATTTCCTATTAGAAAACTCCTTTTTATAGAATTCTTTAGTTTGCAAACTTGTTATTGTTTATCGATTTCATTCACGGGTATTGAACTTAAGCCAAAACCCAGTGCTGTTGATATTAGTCATGAGTAAACCCTGCAAAAAATAAGGTAATCTAGATTTTCAGCATCGAGTCTAATTATATAAATACATTTGTAGGGGTGCAGCCATTGGCTGCACCCCTACAAAAAGAGGATTTTTGTCAAGAAGGAATATAGTCTATTTATGAATAGTCTCCCGCTCTTTATCAGCAGGTTCCTTATCTTTGAATAAGTCAGCGGCTGTTAGGAGTAACTCTCTTAAAGTCTGTTTGATTTGGCGCTCTTTTCTTGCTAGAGATGTACCAGCTTCACCCAGTTTATCTTCTAGCTGCGATCGCTTTTCTCCTACCTGTACGACTACAGACTCAGCTTGGGGACGAGCTTTATCATACCAGTGTTTAGCCTCGTCTAGATAATCTTGAACCTCCATATTACGTCCGCCATAGCGTGCAGCCATATTAGCTCGGACAATGGCTAGCTGCGCTTGCAGTTGCGCGTAACGTTTCTTTAACAATCCGACTTCTTCACTATCTTTAATGGCATTGACAGCAGAATCAATTGCAGTTTTGGTACTAGCTGGTTTTTCTTTACCCGTCTCTTCAATCTCTGCCAAAATTACATCAACCTCTTGCTGGAGTTGTTCTTCTTCACCATCCAGTTGAGCCTGTAGCCGCTTGATATCTGTTTGAGTTTGAGCAATGCTTTCGTGCCTTTTGCTATTAATTCCTTCCAGCGCTCCTTCAATGGAAGCTGTTACTTCATCTTTGAGTTCACTACCTTTTTCTTGAAAGTTTTCAATGACAGCAGAGACTGCATCTTTAACAATGCTACGAACTTCACTAGAACCTTGTTTAAACTCAGACGAGACTTGAGAAACTGCGGATTTGACAATTTCTCGAATCCGCTCAGTTCTTAATTGTCCAGTTTCTTTAGCTTGTTGCAGGTCTGCTTGAATTTGTTGTTTGATATTGTTAGGCATTTTCAACTCTTGGAATTTAACTAATTGGGATAAAAGTTTCTAGAAGTGTTCCTACATCCCCATTATGGCGTAGCCCGATCAGGCTTGGCACTGCCTTTAGATAGAAAATTGCAATCCCAAAGAGGTGATGTGTAAGATGTTGCCCATTTGTGAGATGATGAATATTTAGTGGTAGTAATTTATAGGAAAATATGTGGCGAGTAAATATTACTTGTTCGGGTGATGCCTGGAAGATTTATGGTGTTGAATTTAAAGCGATCGCAGAGAAATATCAAGGTGAATTAATTGGTTCCAAAAAAATGCCAGATGGTACGCGGATTATGTCCTATAAAATTGAGGATGTTAGCGATGCAGAAGCCTTTCAAGAAGATTGTGTAAATTTTGCTGGATTTACAACAGATTTTGAATCCCTCTAGTATTGGTTCTTACACTTAATACTTGCAACCAGTATGTCCAAATCGGGAGAAATTAATTGAAAAAGTTACTCAGATTAGTATTAGTAACAATTTTGTTATTAATCATTACTTTTACTTTGCCTGCTAGTGCAGCAGATACAGTTAATGGTGAACAAATATTTAGTGTTCATTGTGCTGGTTGTCATATTAACGGTAGCAACATAATTCGGCGAGGTAAAAATCTCAAAAAGCAAGCCCTAAAAAAGTATGGTATGGATTCAATCGAGGCTGTTACATCCATAGTAACCAATGGTAAAAATAATATGTCAGCTTACAAAGAGCTACTCACTGAACAGCAAATTCAAGACGTTGCTGCTTATGTTCTCGAACAAGCTGAAAAAGGCTGGCGTTAAAAAGTAGATACACGATTGATGGCGTCTGTTAGGAATTATGAATTATCAGTTATGATTTATCTATTAGTAATTCTTAAGTCTTGCCATTCCTACTTTTCACTCATAAATTGAAAATGAACTTACCCGCAGCTAGCCGTCTCCAATTTACTCCTGATTTGAACATCTGCCGCATATTAAATGGGATGTGGCAAGTCTCCGGCGCACACGGACGGATCAATCCCAATGCCGCCATTGAGACTATGTTCAAATACTTAGATGCAGGCTTTACCACTTGGGATTTAGCAGACCATTATGGCCCCGCAGAAGACTTTATTGGTGAGTTTCGCTGCCAACTAATTGATACTCGTGGTAAAGATGCTTTATCTCAGGTGCAAGCCTTTACGAAATGGGTACCTCGTCCAGGCAAAATGACGAAAAAACTGGTTGAGGAAAATATTGATATTTCCCTGAGAAGGATGAATGTGGAATCGTTAGATTTGATGCAATTTCACTGGTGGGAATATCAGGATAAAAATTATCTAGATGCCCTTAAATATATGGCGGAACTTCAGACTGAAGGTAAAATTAAGCATCTAGGTTTAACTAATTTTGACACGGAAAACTTGAAGATTATTACCGAAGCAGGTATCAAAATTGTTTCTAACCAAGTGCAATTTTCTCTAGTTGACCGCCGTCCTGAAGTTAATATGGTGGAGTTTTGTCAGCAGCATGACATAAAGCTTTTTACTTACGGTACAGTGTGCGGCGGTTTGTTATCAGAAAACTATTTGGGGAAACCGGAACCGCGAGGATTTGATCTTTCCACTGCTAGTTTGAAAAAATATAAAAATATGATCGATGCTTGGGGTGGTTGGCAATTATTTCAAGAGTTGCTAGCTATCCTCAAGGAAATTGCTAATAAACATGGCGTAAGCATTTCCAACGTTGCAGTGCGTTACATTTTAGATCAGCCAACGGTGGGCGGTGTGATAGTTGGTGCAAGACTTGGTGTCTCTGAACATATAGAAGATAACGCCAAAGTATTTAGTTTTAGTTTAGATACAGACGATCGCGATCGCATCAATGCAGTATCTCGCCAATCACGCGATTTGTACCAGCTTATCGGCGATTGCGGCGACGAATATCGGCGATAATTTCAGGAAAAAGGTGATAATACGGTGAAGGTTACTGTGGAAACTACTGCTGTCAGCCATGCCCCTAAACTTCACCTTCGCCCTCAGTCAACAGCAAACTTTTGAACTGCGCTGTGATTATGGCTCACGTCGCCTGGATAAAACGGAGTTGGCAGCGCTGATTGATTTGTGTGAGCAAAATTACTATGCTCAACAAAGAGATCATTTACCCTATCTCACCCAGTTGGGACGGCAACTTTATCAATGGCTGGATGGTAAAGAAGGATGGCTGAGAAGGGCGCTGGATGAAGCAGATGAGCAAACGATTCTTCTAGATTTGATTAAAACCAGCGAAGCCCAGGGATTGAACCCGGAAACAGAACGGGTAGCGTTGGGATTGGCGCATCTGCCTTGGGAATTGCTACATGATGGTGCAGGGTTTTTAATAGAACGCCAGAATCTTTCCGTTTTACCAGTGCGTTCTGTGCAGCAGCGTCAAACTCAAATAATTGGCGTGCAAAATCGCCCTTTGCGGTTGCTGTTTATGGCGACTTCTCCTGAAGATCCCAGAGTTCCACCACTAGGGTTTGAGCAGGAAGAAGCAAACATTTTGCAAGCAACTAAAGATCAGCCTTTGGCGTTGATTGTCGAGGAAAGCGGCTCGGTTGCAGAGTTAGCCAATTTAGTGAAATCCTACGAAGAAAACTACTTTGATGTCTTTCACCTCACAGGACACGGGATAATTTATACCAAAAAAGATTACGGCTCTTTGCTGTCAACAGGTATAACGCTGGCAGACAATACCCCCTGCTTCATCACTGAAGATGAGGTGGGGAATATGCAACTTACTACCGTCAATGATTTAGCTAAAGCCTTTCGCGATCGCTGGCCGCGTGTAACTTTTCTCTCTGGTTGTCATACGGGACAGGTAGCTAACAAGGGGACAGTACCCTCGATGGCGCAGGCATTGGTGAAAGCAGGGGCAGGTATAGTTTTAGGCTGGGCGCGTCCGGTGTTTGACCGCACGGGTATTGTAGCAGCACAGGCACTTTATCAAGCTTTGGCGACGGGGGCAAGTGTGGAAGCAGCAGTCAAAGCGGCGCAGCAGGAGATGATTGACAAAGAATGCACCGACTGGCATCTGTTGCGGATGTATCGGGATACGCGCCCCATTGCAGAACTGGTAACACCTCTGAGAACAAGAAATCGTGAAAAGCTGAAGTTTACACCGTCAGAGCAAGAATTTTTGGATGAGAATAATCAAGTTAAAGTTGCCAGTCAGTTTGAATTTGTCGGACGCAGACGACCTTTGCAACGATGTCTCAAGGCTTTGCAAGAAACCAGCGACCAAATCGGGGTGTTTATTGCCGGGATGGGGGGGCTGGGCAAAAGTACTCTGGCGGCGCGGTTATGTACGCGGGTGCAGATGCAGCGTTCTAACTTTGCGCGAGTTGTGTTGATTGGGCCTTTGGATGAGATAGGTTTGCTGACTAAGCTTTCTAATAAGTTTGAGAGGTTTGCAGATGTTCCCCAACTGCTGAACGAACCAAAGGTGTCTCTTAAAGGACGGTTGCAAAACTTTTTTGAAGCAATAGAAAAAGAACATAGTCAACCCCTGTTGCTGGTGCTGGATGACTTTGAGCAAAATATTCCCGATACTAGCGTTAAAAATGGTTCACTGCGGATGACGGCAGAGGCTTACGAAATTTTAGGGGCGATTTGTGCGGCATTGGAGGAGAACGGGGCAGAAAGTCGGCTGATTGTCAGCTGTCGCTATTTGAAAGAAGACATCTTGCCACCCCACCGCCTGCACTTGGAATCTTTGGCAGGGATGAGCAGTAGTGATATTGATAAAATTTGCTTTCCTTTAGATAAAGAAGTTAGGCAGCAGTTAAGAACTCAGCGAATTATTCACATTGCTGATGGTAATCCCCGCTTGCTGAAGTGGCTGTTAGAGGTGATTCAGCAACCAGGAATAGCGGCGGATGAATTACTGAATCGGCTGGAGGCGACTGAGCAGAAATTCCGCGAAGATATCTTGGCACAAACTCTGCTCGATGCCTTGGAATTGGAAGAACGAAAGTTTATCGCACGCTTGAGTGTCTTTCACTTGCCCGTTACTGTTGAAATCATTAACGCCATCTCCCCCTCTCTTGCTTCTCTGCAAAAGCTTGTCAGCCTCAGCTTAGTTGAGTCTGCTACCACTCACCCCACCCAGCCAGCTAATTATCGAGTGACGACAATTTTAGAATCGTTGCTAGAAAAAGTGTTGATTCAGGAAGAATGGCAAACAACGCGACAGCAAGCGGTGAGGAAAATCCATAACGTTTGGTGGGAGGAGAATGACAACCCCACGGAAGCAGAAGCACTGGAAATTGTACGTTTGGGATTGCTGGCAAAAGAGCAGGAGATTGCTGTCAGTATTGGAGATAGGATTGCAAGCAGTTGGGTGAACAATTCCCGCTTTGTGGAAGCTTTGGAGTTATGTAAGCAAGTTCTAGCAGTTTTTCAGGATTACCGCATCTTGGGAACCATTGCCAATGCTGAAAGATTTTTGGGTTTTGTACAAGAGGCTGCTGCCCATTATCAGCAAGCTTTAGACCTTTGCCCTGAAGAGGAATTGCAAGAAAAAGCCGCTACCCTCAACAACATGGCACAGGTATTCGCTCAACAAGGGGACATCCCAAAAGCGATCGCACTCTGGGAGCAATCCTTGGAAATATCTGAGCAGATTGGCGATGTCAAAGGTAAAGCCGCTACCCTCAACAACATGGCACAGGTAATCGCCCAACAAGGGGACATCCCAAAAGCGATCGCACTCTGGGAGCAATCCTTGGAAATATCTGAGCAGATTGGCGATGTCAAAGGTAAAGCCGCTACCCTCAACAACATGGCACAGGTATTCGCCCAACAAGGGGACATCCCAAAAGCGATCGCACTCTGGGAGCAATCCTTGGAAATAAAGGAGCAGATTGGCGATGTCAAAGGTAAAGCCACTACCCTCAACAACATGGCACAGGTATTCAAACAACAAGGGGACATCCCAAAAGCGATCGCACTCTGGGAGCAATCCTTGGAAATATCTGAGCAGATTGGCGATGTCAAAGGTAAAGCCGCTACCCTCAACAACATGGCACAGGTATTCGCCCAACAAGGGGACATCCCAAAAGCGATCGCACTCTGGGAGCAATCCTTGGAAATAAAGGAGCAGATTGGCGATGTCAAAGGTAAAGCCACTACCCTCAACAACATGGCACAGGTATTCAAACAACAAGGGGACATCCCAAAAGCGATCGCACTCTGGGAGCAATCCTTGGAAATATCTGAGCAGATTGGCGATGTCAAAGGTAAAGCCGCTACCCTCAACAACATGGCACAGGTAATCGCCCAACAAGGGGACATCCCAAAAGCGATCGCACTCTGGGAGCAAGACTTAGAAATATCTGAGCAGATTGGCGATGTCAAAGGTAAAGCCCTGACCCTGGCAAACATAGCTTATTGGACAGGTGAAACCGGGGATAAAGTTAGGGAATTAGAACTGAATTTGCAAGCTGCTTTGGCACTTACACAGGTTTGTGCTTATGTTGATTTAGTGACAGTTTTAACTAGCTTAGGCTTAACTGATGAAAGTAACGGTTTGGTTTACCTAGCTCAAGCAATCTGGCTGACACTGAGAATTCAAGCACCTTTAGGAGATGCCATTGAGTTAATTCGTGCTTTATATAATAGAGTGCCTCAAGGCGATGAACTAGAAGCTGTGTTAGGAGCAACGACTATGTTCTTTTGCAAACTTCGAGGTGAAGGTCATCCGCAGTTAGAGGAACTTCAAGAGCATAGTTTCAACATTATATTAGGTGCGGCAAATGCCCAAGAGATTGAAACACAGGAAGCATTTGATAATTGGTTTGTTCAGCAACGGCTAAATGATCCAGAATATTTCCTCCCGCGACTCAATCAGCGTCTAGAGGAGATAGTCGGCGATGGGTGGTTGTTTGACCCTAGTCAGGTTGTGGGGGGATGAGGGAGTGCGAATATCTCGGCTCAATACCGGGTTGGGTGGTCATAATTTACACAAGACTGTAAGGATTCATAATTTTAACTGGTGTCAGTTTAAAATCATCAACATTACGGGTAACTAAAGTTAATTTATGATGATGTGCTGTTGCGGCAATTAGACTATCCATTACAGCTAATTTTTTACCTTTCAATTCGGCATTTGCAGAAAATTTTGCCCAATTATCTAAAATATCATCGGTTAGCGGTAAAATATGAGAATTAAATTCAATTTCTACTCTTTGCAGCCATATTTTTAGTTTTTGATATCGTTCAGGTTGTGAGTCTTGGATCTTATAAATCCCTTTTTTTATTTCAGCGATAGTAATACTACTTAAAAATAATTGTTCAATCGGTTGCTGATTTAACCATTGACTAACTTGGGGGCTGGGAGCTTTTTTAACAAACTCAGACATTACACAGGTGTCTATTAGATAAGTCATAGTTCAAAATTCCTACCTGTGTCTCTATCACGTTCAAACAACGAGGCGATATCATCTTCAGCAGATTCGTCGTCTATAAAACGTAGTCGCTCAAATAAAGGCAGTTCTTTTTTTTGTTGCTGCAAGTAATTGAATAATATTTTAATGACTGCTTCCTGTGGATTTTTATAGTGACTGACTGCGATAATTTCATTAATTAGTTCATCATCTATTGTGATAATGGTCATCGCTTTGTCCTCGGTTGTGTAAAATACAATTTATGCAATCTGAATAATTTTTTTAAGCTTATTGCATACTTATAGAAAAGATTCTTCACGCATACACTCTGCTGTAAAAGCAAATACTGCCCTTAATGCTTCTGGAGTTAGAGTAGGATAATTTTTTACCACTTGTTGTTCTGTCCATCCTGCTGCAAACAAACTCAATAAGAACTCTACAGATAAACGAGTTCCTTTGACAGTCGGCTTACCCAGCAGAATTTTGGGGTCTGAATGAATGTACTGTTGCCAGTCCATAGTTTGTACTCCGACTAAGCTACAGCTATTGTTGCACAGGATGATGATTGGTTGGCTTGGTGAAGAGGGGATGCGATGGCGCAGAGCGCCCGCCTTTCCTGCGGAACGCTCTGCGAACGGCGATCGCGTTACTCTTAAATTAATTGACGACAATATAACCAGCTTATGCAATCTCTCAATATCACACTGCCAGATGCGATCGCTAATGCTCTAAGTGCTTACATCGGCGATCAAGAAGTTTCCTTACCTGCTAACGCTATCGTAGAAAATGCCCTCGAAGAATTCCTCAGCCAACGTGGTTATTTACCTCCACAAAAGCAAGCTTTACGCCTTACTCCTGCACCTAAGGGAAGCGGATTTAAAGATACGTCAGTAAATCACGATAAAATTCTAGCTGAACAAACGTTTTTGCAGTCATTGCCACCAAACACACCTTGAGAGCCGTAATTGCTGACACTGGGCCTTTATATGCTGCTGTAGATATAGACGACCAATATCATGAGCGATCGCAAGCCGAACTACAACGTATAAATACAGAAAATTTAATAATCCTAGTTAGTTCCCTTTCCTGTTTACCTGAAAACATATAATCTTTTGCTATATCGTCTCGGAACTGAACAAGCGATTAGCTTTGCTAGACAATGTATAGGAGCAGTTCATTTCGTCAATCCTTCACAGGAACAATATATGGCAGCAGTTAAAAAAGCTGCAAGTTTTCCAGATCAACGGATTACCGTCTGCGATGCTGTCACTGCCATTTTGTCAGAAGAAATGAAGCTACCAGTGTGGACGTATGACTTTCATTTTGATCTGATGCTGGCTCAGGTATGGCGGTAAACAACTATGATTATTGTTGGATTGCTGAGTGGGGAAATGCGATCGCGCTAATCTTAAATTAATTGGTGGCAATATAAAAAGTTTCTGCAATCAGTCTTCTAGACTCATTCACGAGTATAAAAGACTCGTTCACGAGCATCAAAGACTCATTCACGAGTATAAAAGACTCGTCAGCGAGTATAAAAGACTCGTTCACGAGCATCAAAGACTCATTCACGAGTATAAAAGACTCATTCGCGAGTATAAAAGACTCGTCGGCGAGTATCAAAGCCTCGTTCACGAGTATAAAAGACTCATCGGCTGTTTGGTAGAGTATGTTAGCGACCGCAGTGAAAACATCTTAGAAGGTGCTTTACGTTCCTAACGCACCTACGAAGTTATTAATCTACTTCATACATCTGCTTATGCTTGGCTAAAAGCTCTCGATATTTCTCATTTGTCTTTGCTTCTACCCACTTGGCTTTAAATATTGCTGCTGATTCCGCTTTAACTTGGTCTACTTCGTAAGGAAGAATCTCTTTTTTGGAACCTGAATCTTCGGAATTTTGTTTATACTTCCTGCCGCTTTTATGATTAGCATAACGGCGAGAGCGAGTATACCCCATTTGGATAAACTTCCTTGCCATATCTGCGCCGACAAAATCATCTTTCTCTAAATAATCAAGAAACATCTCATAGATTTTTTCACTAGACTCTCTAGCAATCTCAGGAGTTTTGAATCGCCAGTAAGGAAGGATTTCTGATTTGTATGGTTCAACCAAAAGTACACCCTGTTCACCCTTCCCAACACGATAGAGTTCAGGATGTTGGCGAAAATCAATAGTTTTAAAGTCTAAAGAATAATCAAAAGCCATGATAGATTTTTATTAGAAATAGTAAACTTTAAAAAAAAGTTCAACTTCTATCTAAGTATTGAGATTTATCGAATTAGAGAATCCCCTACTCGCTACGTTGAGATTGATGAAGATGTTCGACGATGCATGACAAGCAAGTTTCCCTATGGAATTCTTTACACGATTGAGCAAGACTATATTCTTGTCCTAACAGTGATGCATTGTAGTCGAGAACCTGGATACTGGAAAAGTCGTAGATAATCGCAGTTGCCAGCAGGCGAACACTATGATGCACCAGAACCTACCAAAATGGTTGGTTGAGTCGCAAACAAAGATTTTTGGCAATGCGATCACTTGTTATACCAAGTTTTTCGCCACTGCTGCATTTGCTTAATCTCTGTATTTTGTGCCTTGATAATTTCTTGGGCTAATTGCTTGACTTCAGGGCGCTTAGATTTACTCAAGACATCTTTTGCCATTGTTACAGCCCCTTCATGGTGAGGAATCATCGCATTGATAAAGCGCAGATCAAATTCAGCATCAGCTGCACCTAAGTCTTGACTCATCATCATGGCTTGCATTTGGTCAGATGACATCTCCATCATGTGACCCATTTGACTGTTATAAGCCATTGGTTTATCTCCGGCGCTGGGATACCAAGTTTTTCGCCACTGCTTCATCTGAGTGATTTCTTGGTTTTGCGATTTGATGATATCGTCTGCTAGTTTTTTAATTTCAGGGCGTTTTGATTTCTGCTGCGCTTCTTTAGCCATTTCCACAGCCCCTTGATGATGCGGTATCATAGCGTCGATAAACCGTAAATCAAAGTTAGCATCGGCTGGGCCTAAATCCATTCCCATACTGTGATTCATGCCACCACCGTGGTTCATCATCTGCTTATCATTAGCATTGCTGGTGGTTGTGTTTGGCGCTTGGCTTTGGTTCTGGGAAGCAGTACTAGCGCAGCCTGTGATTAACCCACCGCCTGAAGCGATCGCACTCAAGGTTAACGCCAAAAAGCCATTCCTCAAAGATAGCAGTTGCATAAATAAGTCTCACCTAACAGTTTCCTAACTCTATATTGACAGCCAGAAATGAAATTAGGATGAATCTAAAGATCCCCGACTTTTTGAGGTGTCGGGGATCTGGTTGTTTATTTATCACTCAAAATTGTGTACGCTTCATTAACTAAGTGCATTTTCTCTTGTGCTTGTTTTAGCAGTTGCGGCTGATTCACAAACAAATCTGGATGCCATTTTTTTACTAAAGTTCGATAAGCCTGCTTTACCTCAGCTAGAGATGCATTTGTTTGCAATCCTAAAATACTGTAGGCGCGAGTAATTTTATCTTTTTGTGTCTGTGTTTTAGGTTGGTTGGGTGCTTCGTTGCTTTGAGTTGTATTTTGCTGTTTACCAGTTTTAAAACCAGGCGTTCGCATCTCTGCTTTCATTCGCGCTATTTCTTCATTAAGTTCCCAATCACGAAATTTTGCCTCCACCTCTTCTTTCCGGGGAGAGGGAGGAGCTTTTGGCGGTGGTGGTGGGGAAACAGATTCTACCCTTGTCCTAGTATTCTTAGTAGTATTTTCCTGTTGTTGCTTAACACCAGGATCTTTTTCAGGGGAAATTTGAACTCTCTTTGGCTGTGGCGAATATTTTCTCTTGGTGTTGCTGTATTTGGGTATTTCTTTATAAGGTTGATGATTTGAGAGGATATTGACTTTTTCTAACTCTCGTAATAACTGATTAAAACCGTTTTGTAACTGCTGCAAATTTTCCCGTTTATTAGTAATTTCTAGTGGTTCTTGACTGACTTCAAAGCAAATTACTTTATCGGCTTTCTGTTCATATTCAGTCAAGATTGATAAGCCTTGACTACTGAAGCTAGATAAATAATCTTCAATTGCGGTTATACAAAGTTTAGCAACGTCTTGATGATAAGATTCCTTTGCTAATTGTTCGTCTTGTTTTTGGATATTCTTGTTTAACAAATAAGAAATACTCCCGACGACAGCAGCACCCACCGGGCCACCTAACAACCAACCAATACCACCACCAACCGCGATGGAACCAGGTTCACTTAAATCATCACTATTACTTGGCTTTGGCGGTAGTATTACTTGTGGTTCGCTAGGAAAGGGAATTAATAAATCTTGCGGCCGTTCTTCTTGAAAAAATTCGTAAGCTTGATAAAGCCATTTCACCGCAGCCAATTGCAATTGCAGCAGGTCTTTTTTAAGAGTATTTATTTGCCAAACTTTAAAGTTATTTTCCGCCAATGCAACTGCTGCATCAGCTTGATATTTTGTCAAGAGCTTGGGTAATGCTAGCCAATTGCGTAACTCTCCTACGCTAGTAGTAAAACCTTTATAAATTAAGTTAGCTGCTTTTTGTTTAATTTCAATTTTGCTATTTTGTTTATCATCAAAGGATTTTATTTCAATAGCAATAGGGTCAATTTTAGTTTTTAATGAGAGTTGGATTTGAGAAGCGATCGCTTCCACTCTTGGTAAACGCACACTACCACGATTTGGTTGCAAAATCCCGACAATATTTTGCAAAGCTGTTTCAAATGCTGCTAACCCGCTACTATTGGCAGCAGCAACATCGCCTTTTAATCTGGCTCTTAAGGCAGGTAAAGCATCAACGCGATATAAATTACTAAAACCTGGAGGTAATTCGGCTCTAAAGCTTTCTGCAACAAACAGCAGGCGATTTTGAACTTGTTTTTGCTCGTCGGGTTCGAGTAAGTTAAGAAAATTGGCAACAAATATAACTGTTTTAATACCGCGATCTAATAACCAATCTCGTAAATTTTCCCGCTCACCCAAAGTCATTAGCTTACGTGCATCTAATAATTGGATAACTAAATCTGCACTTAATAATTGTTCTCGGACTAAATTATCTTGTTCATCTCTATCATTTGTTCCTGGTAAATCGAGATATTCTACACCTGTTTCTAAAAATGGATGTGGACAGAAAACTTCTACAGATGCTACATCTTTTCGCATCTGCCTATTGCCATCAAGAATTGCAAATTGCTGTAAAATTTCTGTGCCACTGCGATATATTTCTGTACCATCTAACAACATGATGCGAGTCCGCACATCAGAGCCATACTTGACAGTAATCGATGCGCCTGTAGTGGGAATTAAATCAATTGGTAAGGTGCGATTCCCTAACATGGCATTCAGTAAGGTAGACTTGCCATGATTAAAAGGCCCAAATACTGCAATCCGAAAGCTAGGATTAATCAGATGATTGCAGATGGTAATTATATCTTGATGTAGTTGCGATTTGCGTTCTAAATTCAGCAACGCAGATGCAGATTTTAGAGAATCTGCTAAATCCTTATAACCTTCATACTGTTGTTGCATAGTTCCCCTATTCCTCGTTCCCAGCTTTTAGCTGGGAATGCAATTCATTGAGGCTCCGCCTCATATTCTTATGGTTATTGGAGGCGGAGCCTCCCAGTAGGCATTCCCAGCTAGAAGCTGGGAACGAGAGTAATGAAATATATTAGCTATAGTAAGCTAATAAGTTGCTATATGCTGCCTCGATTTTTTGTAACTGAGCTATTACATCTTCCTGTAAATCTTTTAAACGTTTGAACTCACTCTCACGATTTATTTCACGAGTCTCTTTCTGCTTGACTAAATTATCTAATTCAGATTTGCGAGATACAATATCATCGTTAATCCGCTTACTTACTTCTCTTTCGTAAGAGTCAAAACACTCTTTTACAGCATTGTATACAACCTGAGATTGCTCATGTGCGACTTGTGGTAGGTGTTTAACTAACTCTTTTTTTGCTGTTTTAACTAACTCTTTACGCGCTTGATCTGCTTGCAAAAATCCTACTCCTAAGCCTAGTAGTGCAAACCCGATGGGGCCAAGCAAAACCCCTGTGACTGCTGTAATTATCCCGCCAATACCAATTACAGTGAAGTAGTTTAACAAGATATTTTTCCAATCAAATCCAGCCCCCGCCATTGCGAAACCAGCAAGATTTCCCTTAGACAGTGATAACAATCCCATTGCCCATTTTGCCCAGCCAGGAGAGTTATCTTCTTCAGCAGTAGTAGTGGTATTTACTTTGACGTTTTGTCCGGTGAGCTTTTCTGTTATTTCGTCTGTGACTTGACTGTAAGAAGCGCCATATTGTGCTGCTTTGCGAGAAAGTTCTTTAAAAGCTGCATTGATATCTTTTTCAGCAGTTAATGTCCAAGCAGCAGATTTGTCAGTGATATATTGTTCAAAGGCTTTTTGTAGTGCGGTATTAAATGCTTCTCGTTTACCACTACTGAGAAAATCAAACAGATTTAATTCCGGCTGATAACGTAAGAAATCGGTTTCAAAGGTGTTACCTAAGTTTAAAACGTAGCTACGAAAAGACTCAGAAATCGTTCTTGCTTGAGTATCTCTTGTATTGATAATTTCTTTTTGGAATTCATCCCGAATACCTGTGAGTTTGTTAAACTCTGGTTCTACTGAATCAATCCGTTTTTTCAATTCATTTACATCTTGATCAAGTAATGGTATTCGTCTAGCAACTGCTTCGCGGGTATGATTGCAGGCTTGTCTTGCTAAGGTTCTGACTTGACGGAGTTCTGCGATCGCACGTTCTCTGGTAAGAAAAGTATTAAGCGCTTCCATAAACTTCGGAAAGCCAGTCCCATCTAAATCAGCCTGGGGATTCTTCAACCGTCGTCTGAGTGCTTGAATTGACGAAAGCTCAAACACGCGTTCGTCATAAATATTCTGACCTTCTACAGTACAATATTCTCCTAAATTCGCATTAAATACTTGCCGTAATCTATCCTCGGATGCTTTTAATTCTTCGACATCATCAGGATCAATCAATGATTCCCGCACCTGATCCCAAGCATTAACTAAGAAGAAAACCGTCAATCCTCGACCTTTAATATAATTTTCTAGGTAGCGACGCTCACCCAAGGTGCAAGGTTGAGAAGCTCTCATCACAAACAAAATCGCGTGGCAATTATTTACATAACCCAAAGATAATTCATTTCGCGCTTCTGTATCATTCAATCCTGGACTATCGACAATTTCAATTCCCTTTTCTAGTAGCGTTAATGGATACTCAACTACTGCATAATCTACATCTGGAAATGCTTGTTTTTTCTCCTGCTCTAGTTTCTTAGCTTCAGCCGGATCAATGGTATATTTATATTTAAAGTTCTGAAAATCTAGCTGTTGTGGACTTTTACCATCATTAAAATGAATGGTGACTTTCTTTTCTGGCCCATAGCGTAAAACTGTTAACACTGCGGTACAAGGGTTAACATCACTCGGTAATAAATTTTCACCAATTAAGGCATTAAGAAACGTGCTTTTTCCCCGTTTCATATCGCCCAAAACCAAAAGGCGAAATACACCTTGGCGGAGGTTTTTACTAGCTACTGTAATATCTTCAATATCTCGCTCTAAACTGAGTTTTCCTGATGACGAATCACCAACTAACTCAGCTTTACTAATTGTTTCAGCCAGTTTACTCAAACATACAGAAATCTCAGAGCGTACTTGGGCAACACGCTCTAAATCTTGGATAAATCTGTCCGTTGCTACCTGCTCACTCATCATAGTTATACCTCTATTAAGAATTAGTTTTTTTAGATTCCAAAAATAATTTGTAAGACATCCACCCCAGCGCAGCAACAATAATAAACCCAGCTAATACTGCGGCTATTCTGACTGCAACTAGTGTTACTACACCAAGAGCAAACAACTTTCCACCCAGAATCACTTTTTGCATCCAAGGTTTCTGGGAATTTTCTGGCTGATGCTTCACAGTTTGATGAAAAGCTGCATCGGTAGTATGGAGGTTAGTTTCCATTTCTCGGAGTCGCAATTCAACTTCTCGTTCTCGTAGTAAACGTTCCCGGTGTTCAAGTTCTTTTTGGCGATCGCTTTCAGATGTCATCGGTGTCCACCCCATCTAAGACAATGAAATGATGTCAATATTCACTCGACAATCATGCAGTATACTAACTTACACAAATATTTTTTAACCCCAGTGAAATTACTATTTTAATTTTCCTAATCTACAAATCTAAAGCTGGAAGTTAGCTACCATAAAATACACTCGCTTTCCAGAAATTTGTAGCGAAAATTACTATCACGGTTAATCGTGACTTACGCATTGAGCGAAATCAATTTGATTGAAGAAGAATTCAGGAGTCAGAATTCAGGAGTCAGAATGAAGACGCGACGCTCGTTCGCCCTTGGCGTCTCCCCTTCTCCCAAAGGGAGAGGCTAGCGCCAAGGGAGAAGACTCGCTAACGCGGACTCGTTAACGCTGCGCTATCTACCAGTCGCAAAAAATTCATTCTGTTAGCGGTAGCGGGGCGTTTAGCCCATTCTGGCTCCTGACTCCTGAATTCTGTTTCGATAAATATCAATAGTATCTTGGTTCTACTTGTCAGAAATGTTTTGCCAAATGCCTCATACTTCTACAATTAAACTGGTTCAGAAAGTTGCTCATCCAGACGGCGAAACAAAAACACCCAAAGTGGTAGGGAACTATTAATCGCAATTAGTCGCACTAAATGACCAGTTGTGACAATTTCAACATTATGATTTAACGCCAGAGAAACCAGGATCATTTCTGCTGATCCTCCTGGGGCTGTGACTAAAAGACAGGTTAACCAGTCCCAAGAGGTTAATTGCATCGCAAGTATAGCAGCGATCGCTCCGGCGATGAGGGTCATGGCTACAGAGATTAAGGCATAGCCGACAGTTCGCTTTCTAAAGTTGGGTTTGTCTCCCCAATATTCACCAATAGTAATTCCCAGGAGCATTTGACCCAATAAGTTAATTAAAGGCGGCGGACTAAAGCTAATATCACCCACAAAAGGCAGCCAATGTAGCAAAGGATTAAACCCAATACCAATCAACAATGCACCAAAGAAATCGCCTGCGGGAATTTTAAATAATATAGCTGGATAAACTACTAATCCAGTAATTACCAGTACTAACAAGAGTAATTCTAGTTGAAATGGATCGAAATTAAGCCAAGCAGCATTGATTGGGAGTGTTTGTGGATAGTAATTACCAGTTGATGTCCTAGCGACGAAGGGAATTAGAACAACTACTGAGGTGACGCGAATCGCCTGAACTAGGGCAACCAAGCTAACATTTTTATTGTAATCGGCGGCGATCGCTGCCATAATTCCGACACCACCAGGAACGGTAGCCAGCATTGCTGTCATGAGGTTAGTTTTGGTGACGCGGGAGTAAATATAACCGATACAGCTGCCACTCAGCAGTAGAAACAAGGTAAGAAAAATAAATACGGGAATACCAGAAGCAACACTAGCCAGATTACCGTGGGCATTGGAAGCGCCGACAGTTAAGCCTACAAGTGCCATTCCGACTTTTCTCGCAGTGCGGTTAGGTTGGGGAGAATATTGATAAAAAACTCGACATCCTTGAAGAACGACTGTACCAGCTGCAATCCCACCAAAGATCCAGGCAATCCTGCCAATTTGAAACTTGGCGAGGAGTAAACCCAGAGGTAATGCCAGAAGTATTTCCAAGACAAGGACAATTAGTTGCTTCGCAAATAGCTGTTGTTTGGTAACAATAGGATTTTCATGAGTGTGTTCTTCCAGGCTGGGAGCAACACTTAGGCTGTGATTCATCTATATAGGCTTTTTTATTAATTTAACTTATCTACTCAAGCTAATGCGATCGCACAAGATAATTAGAGTCTGTCAAGTCAAGTTTGCTAGGTTTGTAGTGAGCGCTTTAGCGTTCAAATCAAGGACTAAAGTCCTGACTACGAACTTCATTGATTCACCAAAGTTGCTTTGGTGGACTACTAGTCTAAATTTACACAAGAGTTTCTTTCTATAGAGGAGAGGGGGACAACAACCGTTGTCCCCCTACAGATAATTTGTATTCCTTTCAATGGTTCAGCCGTTTAATCTTCATCAAGGGCTGGGAAAGCTTCTTCAAGCTGCCACAACCGATCTTTATTTTCAACGAACCAAATACGAGTTTCTGGAGTTAATTTACTCCAAATGTCTTCAACAGGGATGTGAGGAGATGCATATTGGTACTGCTGACCAAGTGATTTGAGATTATCTGCCACATCACGGGGAATTCCGAATTGTTCCCAGTCAACTGTTATGTGCCTTCCCGAAACTCCGGCTGTGGGGTCGAAAATCAATTGTGCTGATCTGACTAAATCAGCAAAGTGTTTCGGTTTGAGTTTGGTGATTTCCTGAATTTGGAGTGATTCGTTATGTTCTTGAGACATTATCGCCGCAGTGCTAAAGATTAGTGATTCAGTTGAACTTACTGCCAGAGATTTTTATCCCAATGTTTTTACTTTAGCGCAGAGCCACTAAGTTGATCATGACTTAACCACATAAGAGATTTGAGCAAATTGTTTAAGGTAAACAAACTTTTGATACCATGTCTAAGCTAGTGCAAAAAGGTTTGTAGTAAGGACTTTAGTGCATAGAAAATAAGGACTAAAGTCCTTACTACGAACGTCTCGATTTTAGTGACGGGTATAAGAACGCTCAAACTGAGTTTTGAGCTTCTGAGCCATAGCGGACATTGCAACTGCTGCTAAAGAAAGCGATATTGCTGCGATTCTGATTTTATAATCATCTGCAAGTATTGCTACAGCAGCTAGAGCGATCGCTACCCCGATACAACCTTGTTTAACCCTATTTGTAACTTGATAAGCTCGATTGCATGAACTACAAATAAGTGTGTGTCGCGAAAATCTGTCTAACAAAATCGGCTTTGAATTCAACTCGCTATTCTCAACATTTTTCCATGTGGAATAGCCTTGATAAAAAGGCAAAGATGATCCAAATTGATCTAGCCACTTACGAAACTCAATCACTAATGTGTCAGATGTTTTCAGCGGCAAATATAGTTCTTTGAGACTTGTTCCAAAGCGCTTAATTTCAAGCTAAAGAGCGATAATTACTTGCGATAATTATTCAATAGCTTAGTTGTTATACTAGTAATTTTTTCCGGGAAAGAAACTTCCCTGTGAGATCCTTTTGCTTTAGATGGTTGTTTTTCCACAAAGCTTAAATAATCTAAATCAACAAGTTCTTCAGATGTAAACTGTTGCGGAGAGCGCCATAGCTTAGGATTCACTTGCTCATGGTTAAATCTTTTTCCTACACAACCTAAGCAATGAGAACAAGATCCTAAAGGTTTTTCCGAATTTAAGTAAGCTAATAACTGTTCAAAAAAATCTCCAGAGTCAGTAATTTTAATTCCGTCATTTTGGAGATTTTCTTTTTGAATAACTTTCGGAATAAACACAGATTGGGGGCATTTATAAAGATATCCTTCTGAGACAGTATGACATCGCCAAACATGAGCTATAGCACAAGTTGAATAAATTTTTTGGACTAATTCTGTATTTTCCGTCCCTAATTCGGAATAAGATTCGCGGAAGTCATCCCAATAATAAGACTCTAAAATTGTTTTAGAGTCTTTAGCTTTTTGTTTTAATATTTTTAAAGTTTCAGGATTTATGGGTTTACTTGGATAAAGGGAAATTTCGATAGCATCAATTTTTTCCCAAAACAAATCCGATGCTTTTGAAAGTAAATGACCATTCGTTACCATTTTAACAAACTTAGTTATGCCTGATGCACGAACTGCTTCAATTACTTCAATTATATTCGGATGTAGTAAAGGTTCTCCCCCGACTAATTTAACTCCTCTTGGAATATATGATTTGGATAAAATAGAAAGATCCTTGTATATCTTTTCTGGATCAGCAATATATTTGGGAACAGTTGGGGATAAATGGGTACAACCACGGCATGATAAATTACAATGGTGAACTACATTAATTTCACAATATCTTCCTGTATCAATTTTATTATTTGATATCGTGTACATTGTTACTCCTACTTAAAATTCTGTTAAATTTTGACTATTTGTATATAGGCACAATGTCATTCTTCTTAAAATCACACTATTTTGCAAGACTTGGAAGATACAGAATATATATCAGGAGTAGCCAAAAACTTAAGCTTAGATTATTAGTGGCATGGGTACGCCTCTAGAACCGAATTTCTTTGTTGCAAAGATTTTTGAAAATAGGATAAGTAATCGCACAGAATCATTTACACATGATTTTCCAGTCTGGATAAGGATTTCATGCCTTAATTTTGTGTAATTAATTTTGTTTAACTACTTAAATTTGTGCGATTAGGGACAAAAAGATTTGCATCATCTAGGTTTGCTTGATGTCAATCCTCGTAATTTCGGGAAGCTATTGACCTCAGCTATTAATTTTCGATCATAACTGTAACAGCTGCGATCGCAATTAACATTTCGTCATTCTTATCGTTGAGTTCGGGAATCGCCCGCCCTTGAACTATCATCCCCCCAGATTCTACGGTAAGAGTTTTCCGACCAAATGGTAGTACAGCTAGTACCTCTTCTTCTCTAACTTGTTCTGGATATGGTACTGCTACCTGAACCTCTATAATCATTTCATTGGGGTGACTTAAGCCTGCTACTTCCCAAACACCAGGTAAAGCATTGTGAGCGATCGCGTTTCGTACTGCCCTAGATGCTGCTACTGTTGGTTCTTGTCCATGCTGATCTATTCCCATGCCCATCTCGATAATCAACCGTTTACGTGCCATTACTACCTCCGGTAAATTCTGCAACGATAAATCAGGAGTCAAGAGCCAGAATTTAGAGTTGTCTGAATTCTGACTTATGACTCCCCAAGCGAGAGCATATATATTATGTATGGACTTCTGGGAAGAAGGTAAGATTAGTGGCAGATTTTGATTAGTTTTAGAACTTCTGCTTGAGGTGCTTTAGAGCAGACGATGCAAGCGACTCAGACGCTCTGAGTGACTTTTCATCACCTTTAAGGCAAACACTGGTGTTTCCTGAACGGCAAAGAGAAACTTTTTCTCATCAAGAAAACCCAGTTTAGCATCCACCTTTGCAATAGCTGTGTAAGCTCTATTTGGAACTCCTACAAGTACCCCAATACCAAAAACTTCGCCTGTCTCAATGGTTTCTACAACCTTGCCATTGACTACTATATCCACTTCTCCTTCGATAATGCCGTACATTTCATTACCAGGCTGTCCTTCTTCAAAGATGACTTCACCTGCTGAAAATCCTTTAGGGTCGGGTTGTTTTTGAAAGATACTGACTGTTACTACAGGACTTAGCATTAGAGCAACCCCAAAATTCTTGGTTTTTAGACGAAACTTTTGGATAAGCAATAGGCGAACCCAGAAAAGTATACTACTTTCTGTTGCTTAACTCTCAATCTCCGCAAAATTTATGATTTGCTAATCGTCTAGAAACTTCTCTCTGGTTTTACTACACAAAACCCTTCCTCTCCAAGTCTGAGCTAAGAGGATGTTTTTAAAGTCATGATTGATGTATCAAATATTTTTACCCCACCTTAACCTTCCCCTTATAAAGGCTACGGTGTATACACAAGTCCTTCTCACCCCCTCTAACTCCCCCGATGCCTTGGGGGAGAACCGGATATTTCCCCCCTTTACAAGCTACGGTGTACACACAAGTCCTAAAAACCTAGCTTGATAAGACTTTCCTCGTTCCCAGTCGGAGACTGGGAATGCATTCATTGAGTCAGAGACTCAATGCCAGATTGGAGGCAGACCCTCCACGAGGAGCATTCCCATGTAGAACATGGGAACGAGATAAAAACGAGGTAAACAAGAGAAGAATGGAAAATCAAGCTTTTTTCGACTTGTGTGTACACCGTAGCCTTTACAAGGGGGGATTAAGGGGGGTAATCATTCTATTCAAATCACAGCCAACCACTTTTAAAACATCCTCTAAGGAGTATACACAAGTCTCTTGCATCGACTTGCGCCTTTGTTGCATCGACCTGCAAAAACTAACCTGCTCTACGTTACGCAGTAACTTTAAAAGGCTTGTGTGTACACCGTCGCCGAGTCAAAGAGGGAGAGACTTGAACAAAAATTCCAGGTAGAGAGAAGTTTATCGAACTGACGTTCAAATAGGGAATTTTGGTTATCAGGTCATCTTCTATAATTGATAAAACCTACACACCTAATTTTAGGCATGAGACTGTGACCGAATCAGGAAGTTACAAAGATACTGTAAACCTACCCAAGACTAATTTTGATATGCGGGCAAACGCCATCAAGCGTGAGCCTGAAATCCAAAAATTTTGGGAAGAAAATAAAATTTACGATCGCCTCTCCAAAAATAACCCCGGCGAATTATTTATACTGCACGATGGGCCTCCCTACGCTAATGGCTCACTCCATATTGGTCATGCCTTAAATAAAATTCTCAAAGATATTATTAATCGCTACCAACTGCTAAAAGGGCGTAAGGTTCGCTACGTCCCTGGTTGGGATTGTCACGGTTTACCAATTGAGTTAAAAGTTTTGCAGAACATGAAGTCAGCAGAACGGCAAAACTTAACGCCTTTACAACTCCGGCAAAAAGCGAAAGAATTTGGTCTAGCGACGGTAGATGACCAACGCCAAAATTTTAAACGTTACGGTATTTGGGGTGATTGGGAACATCCTTATCTCACTCTGAAGCCGGAATATGAAGCGGCTCAAATTGGTGTGTTTGGTCAGATGTTCTTAAAAGGTTACATCTATCGAGGTTTGAAGCCGGTTCACTGGAGTCCGAGTTCTAAAACCGCTTTGGCTGAAGCTGAGTTGGAATATCCTGAAGGTCACGTTTCCCGCAGTATCTATGCAGCTTTTGCAATCACAAGTTTGGCGGAAGCTGTAAAACCACTGTTGGCGGAATATCAGTCAGATTTGGGTGTGGCTATCTGGACAACCACACCTTGGACGATTCCGGGGAATTTGGCTGTAGCGGTGAATGCAGATTTGAACTATGCAGTGGTGGAAGTTTCACATCCAGAGGCCGAAACGCAGTGTAATTTCAAATACCTAATCGTTGCTGCTGATTTAGTAGAACGTTTATCTTCAACGTTGGGAGTTGAGTTAACTGTAAAAGCCACGTTCAAAGGGAGTGACTTAGAACATACTACTTACCGTCATCCTCTATTTGACCGCGAAAGTCCGATTGTTGTAGGCGGTGATTACATTACAACTGAGTCGGGTACTGGGTTAGTACATACCGCACCCGGTCATGGTCAAGAAGATTACATTGTTGGTCAGCGTTACGGTTTGCCCATCCTTGCACCAGTGGATGACAACGGCAATTTTACCGAAGAAGCGGGACAATTTGCGGGGTTGAATGTGCTGGGTGATGGAAATCAGGCGGTGATTGATGCCTTAAGTGCGGCTGGTTCCTTGTTGAAAGAAGAACCATACCCTCACAAATATCCTTATGATTGGCGGACGAAGAAACCGACGATTTTCCGCGCTACTGAACAATGGTTTGCTTCGGTGGAAGGATTTAGAGAAGAAGCACTAAAGGCGATCGCCACGGTAAAATGGATTCCAGCCCAAGGTGAAAATCGCATCACGCCAATGGTGGCGGAACGTTCCGATTGGTGTATCTCTCGTCAACGCGCTTGGGGTGTACCCATTCCCGTTTTCTACGATGAAGCTACTGGAGAACCACTGCTGAATGAAGAAATAATCAACCACGCCCAAGCAATTATCGCCGAGAAAGGTTCTGATGCTTGGTGGGAATTATCCGTTGAGGAGTTATTACCCGAATCCTATCGTAATAATGGTAAGTCTTACCGCAGAGGTACAGACACAATGGATGTATGGTTTGATTCTGGCTCATCTTGGGCATCTGTCGTCCAACAACGTACAGAGTTACGCTACCCGGCTGATATATATTTGGAAGGTTCCGACCAACATCGCGGTTGGTTTCAGTCAAGCTTGCTCACCAGTGTAGCAGTGAATGACGTTGCGCCTTACAAAACTGTACTAACTCACGGCTTCGCTTTGGACGAACAGGGCCGGAAAATGAGCAAGTCAGAAGGAAATGTGGTTGACCCAAATACAATCATTGAAGGTGGGAAAAATCAAAAAGTAGAACCAGCTTACGGTGCAGATGTATTGCGATTGTGGGTATCATCGGTTGATTACTCTGGCGATGTCCGGATTGGCAAAAACATCATCAAGCAAATGAATGATGTTAGAGGTAAGATTCGCAATACGGCGCGGTTTTTGTTGGGTAGCTTGGATGATTTTGACCCGGAAAAAGATACAGTTCCTTTTGAGGAATTGCCAGAACTTGACCGTTATATGCTGCACCGCATCGGCAAAGTATTTGAGGAAGTCACCAACGCCTTTGATAATTTCCAATTCTTCCGCTTTTTCCAAACAGTGCAAAATTTCTGCGTGGTGGATTTATCCAACTTTTATTTAGATGTGGCCAAAGATAGGCTGTATATCAGTGCAAAAGATGCTTTCCGCCGTCGCAGTTGTCAAACGGTGCTGAAGATAGCTTTAGAAAATTTAGCACGAGCGATCGCACCAGTGTTATGCCACACTGCGGAAGATATTTGGCAATATCTCCCTTACAAAACACCTTACAAATCGGTGTTTGAAGCCGGTTGGGTGCAGCTAGATGAACGCTGGACAAGATATCCAGAGGAAGTAGAACCTTGGGTAATAGACCAAATAATGTGGCGGGAAGACATCTTCTGGGAAAAACTGCGGGAACTTCGCACTGAGGTTAATAAGGTCTTAGAACAAGCGAGGGTAGAAAAACTGATTGGTTCTTCCTTAGAAGCAAAAGTCTTGCTTTATGTAAACGAAAATTTACGTGCTAGTGTCACAGATTTAAATCGTGTCAACGGTAATGGTGTAGATGAACTCCGTTATTTGTTCCTAACTTCCCAAGTGGAATTATTAGATTCTGCTCAAGGGTTGCAAGGATTAGAATATACAGCGCAGACAGAAGACTGGACAATTGCTGTAGTGAAAGCAGATGGGCAAAAGTGCGATCGCTGTTGGAACTACTCCACCCACGTGGGAGAATCAGCAGAACATCCCCTAATTTGCGAAAGATGCGTTGCAGCATTAGCCGGAGAGTTCTAAAAGCAATCCCACAGCGCTTGCAGATTAAAAGTCACCGAAACCAAGTCTTAAATAGCTGATTACCAGCGTTTTACCCCACCCTAACCCTCCCCTTGCAAAGGGGAGGGAACTGGATTTTCTATTTCCCCCCTTTGCAAGCTACGGTGTATACACAAGTCAAAAAAGTTTGATTTTTCATTGTTCTCTCGTTTATCTTGTTCCCATGCTCTGCATGGGAATGCTCCTCGTTGAGGCTCTGCCTCCAATCTGGCATTGAGTCAGAGACTCAATGAATACATTCCCAGTCGGAGACTGGGAACGAGGAAAGTCTTATCAAGCTAGGTTTTTAGGACTTGTGTATACACCGTAGCCCTTTGCAAGGGGGGACTAAGGGGGGTAATTCGACTTGTGTGTACACCGTAGCCGGTTATTAAGGATAGGTTGAAAACCCCGGAGAAACAGCAATATAGTTGCGTATTTCGTGCTTTAGTCCAGAGAGTGTCAATACTTCAATCCCCTAGTTTTAACAAAATAGAATAAAGGCGTCAGTCATCAGAATGCAGAATTGAATTCTGTACAACTGACAGATGATTAAAAAAGACAGTTATTTATATAAATCGAAGTTTCCCCACTACTCAGAATAAAAATCCGCAAATATACGATGTATTCTATTCAGTGTTTGATTTTATTCTGGGTATCCTAAGAAAGACAAGGTTAAATGATATAGACGAAAGAACAAAGCTTATCACTGTGGTCAATTCTGAAGAGAAAAGCTGGTATGCACCCACATACCAATGAGATCGCAGATGGTGAAAACTTTGATTGAAAAAATTTTCCCAGAAGTGCAGCCTGAAAATCTGAACTTCTGGGAGTAGTATTTTTCAGACTAAGACATAAAAATATGAGAATTTGAGGAACAGCCATGCTAGGAAATGAGCGGGAAAAAATACGCCATTTGTTGGTCATCCAAGACCTGGAAGGGCGACGAACTGTCCCTTTACGAGAGACTACTTATTCTCTGGGGCGGCATCCCGCAAACACTATTGTCTTGGCTTCCCGGTCAGTATCAATGCAACATGCAATTTTATTGCGAGTAACTGTTCCAGAGACTGACCAATACGGCTTCCAAATTATTGATGGCAACTATAAGGGTAAAGGAAGTACTAATGGCTTATTTGTGAATGGTGCTAAATGCTTTTCTCATAATCTTAGGCACGGAGATGTCATTGCTTTTGGCAGTAATAAAGCTCAGGCTAAATACTATGCTATTTCTAACCTCTCAGAACAAGCATTTTCAGAATCTTGTGATGTTGAAGACTTATCTGGTTTCCTATCAGAGCAAGCCAGTCCTGCCAATCCTTTTCAAACCTTAGCGATCGATCCCAGCTTTGAAGCCGCTAGTGAATCCGCCTTAGCTCGCCTAGCATCCTTCCCTGAACTTATCCCCAATCCAATTATTGAGATGGATTTCGAGGGAAGAATTACTTATCTCAATCCAGCCGCAGGTATCAAGTTTCCTAAACTTCGGGAAGTTGGTACGGAACACCCGATTTTAACAGGACTCCTGAGTGGAGTTAACAATCTAGAACAAAATTCTTTTGTGCGGGAAGTGGAAGTAGGCACAGAAGTTTTTGAACAATCCGTTCTTTACCTTCCTGAAAGTGATCTAATTAGAACTTTTATTGTTAGGGATATTACAGAGCAAAAGCAAGCCACAGCCGAACTTCATCAGCGCGATCGCTTGCTACAAGCAGTTGCGGAAGCTGCCAATTATTTGCTAGGAGAAATGAATTATGAAACTGGTATTGATCGAGCCTTAGCTGTACTGGGTGAAGCTGCCAAGGCAGATCGGGCTTATCTTTTTCAAAACCATCTCCATCCTGCTACAGGGGAAATAGCCGTCAGCCTACGATTTGAATGGACGCACTCTTTTTTTGAATCTACCCACCACCATTGGCAAAATCTACTTTATCAAGCTTCTGGATTAGCTCGTTGGTACAATGTTCTCTCTACCGGCCAGTCCATTAGCGGAATTACCCAAAAATTTCCTGTCGCCGAACAAGAATTCCTAATTCGAGATGGCATTCAATCCCTTCTTTTAGTGCCTCTTCGCTTGGAAAATGAGTTTTGGGGATACCTTGGCTTGGCAGACTGCACTTTTGAGCGTCATTGGTCTAGGCACGAAGAATCTAGCCTTTTGACCATGGCCGCCAGTATCATTGGTACGCGGCAGCGTCAGCAAGTAGAAGAAAAGATTCGCTATCAAGCCCTCCATGACGTGCTGACAGGGTTGCCCAATCGCCTACTATTTAACGAACTGCTCAGTAAAACTCTGCCCAACGCCACTCGTAATAGTGAAAGTTTAGCTGTGATCTTCCTTGACCTGGATCGCTTCAAGGTTATTAATGATACCTTGGGGCACACTCTGGGAGATCAATTGTTACAAAGCGTCGCTCAAAGGTTAAAAGACTCACTTAGAGGCGGAGACACCATAGCCCGTTGGGGAGGCGATGAGTTCACTATCTTACTCCCACGAGTTAATGATATTGAAGAGGTAACGCTGGTGGCGTGCAGAATCTTACAAGCTTTAGAGGATGCTTTCCATCTACAAGGGCATGAACTTTATGTGACTGCCAGCCTCGGTATTGCGTTGCTTGATAACAACAGTCCTGACGCCGAAACACTAATCCAGCACGCCGATGCTGCTTTGTACTATGCCAAGGACAAAGGGCGAAATAACTACCAATTCTACAGTGTTTCCCTGAGCGCTAAAAATCCTGAACTCTTGACTTTAGAAAAGAGCTTGCGCTATGCCCTAGAACGCAATGAATTTACGGTGTACTATCAGCCTCGTGTGAACATTGCCACAGAAGAAATTACTGGTGTGGAGGCTCTGTTGCGTTGGCAGCACCCAGAGATGGGATTGGTTGCACCCAGTGTCTTCATTCCCCTTGCCGAAGAAAGTGGATTAATTGTCCCCATCGGCGAATGGGTGCTGCGGACAGCCTGTATTCAAAATAAAATCTGGCAAGATGCAGGATTACCACCCATAATGATGGCTGTCAATCTTTCTCTTAAGCAGTTCCGCCAACCCAAATTGGTGGAGACTATAGCCACAGTTTTAGAACAAACGGGTCTGGAAGCGCGCTTTTTAGAATTAGAAATTATGGAAACCACAGCCATTGAGGATTTAGACTTTACCAGGACGGTGTTAGAGAATCTAAAGCAGATGGGTGTTTATATCTCCATTGATGACTTTGGTACGGGTCATTCCTCGCTCTCGCGCCTACAACTTTTACCACTCCATAATTTGAAAATAGATAAATCTTTCATTCAATATTTGACGCAGGATGTCAAAGTAGCTCATATTATCAAGGCCATAGTTACCTTGGGACACAGCTTGGGATTAAAGTTGACAGCTGAAGGGGTAGAAAAAGAAGAGGAATTAGAGTTCTTAAAATCTATCAATTGCGAGGAAGTACAAGGCTTTCTATTCTACCGGCCGCTTTCTGCCCAGAAAGCAACAGAAATCCTTGAAAGTAAACGACCAAAACTGTAGTACAAAGAAAAACTGTTTGTACCAGTGACGATACAATAACATTCAGTGTCGCTGCTGCCAACCTTTTTCGTCCTATGCTCCCAGTCATCTATTCCGACGAATTTTTAGATCACAAGACTGGAAAATACCATCCTGAAAAACCAGAACGCTTGATAGCGATCGCAAATGCCCTAAAAGTAGCTACATTTGCAGATCAAATCTCCTGGCGATCGCCTACACCAGCATCAGAACAATCATCACTGATGCCATCGTTGGTTAGAGCACATAGCCCAGCCTACATCAAAAAACTTTGGCAAATCGCTTCTAGTGGCGGTGGCCCTTTGGATGGAGATACACCAGTTTCCCCACGCAGTTATGATGTGGCACTGTTGGCAGTCAGTGCATGGCTGGATGGAGTTGAGGTTGTGTTAAGTTCAGCTAATCCAGCTTTTGTCCTAGCGCGTCCCCCAGGGCATCATGCAGAAAGTGATGCGGGGATGGGCTTTTGTCTATTTTCTAATGCTGCGATCGCAGCTTTATTTGCTCTCGATCAACCCGGAATTAATCGCGTCGCCATCCTCGATTGGGATGTACATCACGGTAATGGTACTCAAGCGATCGTCGAAGCTGAAGCACGTATCGCCTACTGTTCCCTACATCAGTATCCCTGCTATCCCGGTACTGGGAGAGCGGCAGAACGCGGTTTTCATAAAAATGTCTTAAATTTACCAGTACCCCCCGGTAGTGATATTGCACTATATCAGCCATTATTTGAAACACAAGTCGTACCGTTTTTAGCTAACTTTCAGCCGGATTTACTGATTGTGAGTGCTGGTTATGATGGCAATGCCGCAGATCCTTTGGCAAGTATCAATTTGCAACCAGAAGACTACGCATTATTTACTGATTATTGTCTAGGGATAACTCGTAAAATTCTGTTTGGCTTAGAAGGTGGTTATGACTTTGATAGTCTTTCTCAATCAGTTGTAGCGACGATTGAACGCTGTTTACAAGACTCACTCAGTGCCGAATGCTGTTAGCGGTAGCGGGGCGTTTAGCCCGTGCTGAGTGCTGAGTTTTGAAGCTACGGTGGCAAGCAACGTTAGGGAAGCTCACACCTTAAGACCTCCCCCCCACTCAACGAAAATTCAGAACTGTCCTCTACGCCCTGCCCCCTGCCCCCTGCCCCCTGCCTTCTACGTTGACCAATACTCTCTAAAGTTCATCAAAACTTCAGAAATAAAAAGTTTAAATAGTGTTCTTAAACAGCTAAAGTTTTGTTAAGATGCAATTGCTAGCAGTTTCTTAGCGAAATTCACCTATCGGTGTGTGGAGAAATAAAAAGTACTAGCAGCACAAATTTCAAAAGGTGAAGCAATGACCACCTATATTTTTTTTGATGAAGCCCTACGGATGCTGACCAACGCCTATTTGATGTCAATAGTACTGTTGATAGCAGGTTCGGGTATAGGTTTGGCGGTAATTGAGACGATAGAAAAGACAGGAGAACGCTAAGTTCACAAATGGCAGTGTAGTTCTTGCCAAAAACCATTGGTTGCAAGTGTTCGCCGCGAATAAATCCTGGGAACACTAAGGGATGAAAGTCTCACAGCGTTACAGTCTTAGCCTGGAAATCTACCAAATACACAGGTAACTGTAGCGCTGGTGGGACTCTAACCAAGGAGCTACTACAATGGGTCTATTCGACGCTGTGTTGGGTACAGAAAGCCAAACCCAAGCAGCACTCAGTCCAGCAGAAGCTTTTGCTGTCATTATCTTGGTGGCAACAGCCTCAGACGGTTATATTTCTATTGAGCAAGCAAATTCTATCATTTCTGTGCTGTCACGGATGAAACTTTTTAAAAGTTATCCCCATGAGATGATGAACAGGCTGTTTGACAAAATCTTGGGCATTCTTCAGGGGGATGGTTTTAATGCTTTATTTAATGCAGCAAAAGATTCTCTATCTCAAGACTTACGGGAAGCAGCTTTTGCAGTAGCTACCGATTTAGTCTTAGCTGAAGGTATCGTAGCTGAAGAAGAAAAGAACTTCTTAAATGATTTATATCAAGCTTTAGGGGTTTCTAGTGAGATAGCAGTACAAATTGTGCAAGTAATCTTGATTAAAAACCGGGGATAGGACGATAGAAGATATGCCTAATTAAACTATATAAATAGCTTATAAAACAGGAGTCAGAATTCAGAATTCAGAATTCAGAATACTGTACCCATAAACGGATAGAGTTTTAATGTGAGGATATTTTAATGTTTTTCGCTTGACTTCGGGCGTTAGCGTAGCGGGACGAAGTACGGTTTTAACCAATATTCGTCACCCACTCGTACAGAATTCATACTGAATTCTGAGTTCTGAATTCTTCTTATAAACAAAGCGTGCCAAAGGAGTTAAGTTTCTTTGGCACTATTTTTGGTGTTATTGTGACTAGGCTTAGATTTGCGCCTTTTTAGATAAGTCGTAAATCTTGTTGATCAATGCAGTATTGTGTCATAATCCGATTTTATAATTTTGAACCTTAAATTGTAAATTACTTATTATGCATTGTTCTGCCACCCTAACCGAACTGGTTGAAGTTATTTTTGCCCAAACTCTAAACTTATCTGAAACTGCTTTAACAAAAGTAAGTAGCGGTATCCAAACAGATAGCCGTACCCTAAAGCCGGGTGAAGTATTTGTCGCTTTCCGAGGCGATAAGTTTGATGGACATGAATTTGTACCAACTGCGATCGCAAAGGGTGCAATAGCTGCAATCGTAGATTTTGAATACGAAAATCCGGGATTTCCGGTATTACAGGTAAAAGATACTCTCAAGGCATATCAACAAATTGGCAGATGGTGGCGCGATCGCTTTAATATTCCTGTAATTGGCGTAACGGGTTCGGTGGGTAAAACTACAACCAAAGAATTAATCGCCGCAGTTTTAGGAACAAAGGGACGAGTTCACAAAACTTATGGAAATTACAACAACGAAATCGGTGTTCCGAAAACTCTCCTAGAACTTGGCGCAGAAAATGACTACGCCGTGATTGAAATGGCGATGCGCGGTAGAGGACAAATTGCGGAACTGACACAAATAGCGCGGCCAACAATTGGAGTGATTACCAATGTGGGGACAGCGCATATTGAGTTACTGGGTTCCGAAGAAGCGATCGCTGAGGCAAAATGTGAGTTATTAGCAGAAATGTCTGCTGATGGTGTGGCAATTCTCAACCACGATAATCCCTTATTAATGGCCACGGCGGCGAAAGTTTGGCACGGAGAAGTTTTGACTTACGGATTTTCTGGCGGGGATATCCAAGGGCAATTAATTGATAACGAGACAGTGGAAGTTGCAGGAATCCAACTACCTCTACCTTTACCTGGTCGTCACAATGCGACTAATTTCTTAGCTGCTTTAGCAGTGGCAAAAGTACTGGGGATAGATTGGGCAAGTCTCAAAGCAGGTGTGATCGTGGATATGCCTACAGGAAGATCGCAGCGATTTACTTTACCTAATGATGTGGTAATTTTAGATGAAACTTATAATGCTGCACCAGAAGCTATGATTGCAGCGTTGCAATTATTGGCAGACACACCCGGAAAGCGGAAGATTGCCGTATTGGGTGCAATGAAAGAATTGGGAGAGCGATCGCAGCAGTTGCACCAGCGAGTGGGAGAAACAGTGCGAAAGTTGAATTTAGATGGCTTGTTGGTTTTGGTAGATGGACAAGATGCTGAAGCGATCGCTCTTAGTGCTGAAGGTATTCCATCGGAGTGCTTTGCAACTCATGCTGATTTGGTAGCTAGGTTGAAGACATTTGTGCAAGCAGGCGATCGTTTATTGTTTAAAGCCGCCCATTCTGTGGGATTAGATCGGGTAGTTAATCAGTTACGTGCAGAATTTCCCAAATGATACAACTGTAGCGCTTCTGTGTTGAGTCCAATAAAGACCTAACCCCCAACCCCTTCCCTACAAGGGAAGGGGAGTAAGATTCAAAGCCTCTCTCCTTTTAGGAGAGAGGTTTGGAGAGAGGTCAAAGTGTATTGCATACAAGCGAGAAGCGCTATAGAAACCCTCACAACAATCCTCGATAACGAATAAAAATCAAAATCACCGCCCACGATCCCAACGCGACCTTGACTGCAACTAGAATATTGAGCAAGGGGACAATCCCCCCACTCAAAAGTGCGCCCATTTCTCCGTGCGGTAACTCAATTCCAGCTAGAGTTATAACCGCCAGTAAAATGAAAACCAGAACCGAAACTTTCTCCCATGTAGCGGCGTGCCATCGCTGGTAAATGCCTTGCATCCACTCCGCCGATGAGGTAATTGCAACCAGTCCGATCGCTGTTCCACCCGCTACCCCGGCGGCAAAACCACCACCGGGGCTGAGATGCCCCCGAATCGCGAGTTCGATACTTACCAACGCGGCAATAGTCGCTCCTAGCCGTGCTAGAACAATAGATGGTTGATCGGTGAAACGATAGATTGTGCAAGATGGTCTTTCATTTGCCAGCAGAAAACTAGCTCCCATGATTGCGATCGTAAATACCACCACCTCGAAGATAGTGTCATACAGCCGATTTCTGAGAATGATCACTGTAACCGCATTGGGTACGCCACCATCTTTGACAATCGATTCAACGATAGAGAAATCGGGTAAATCTGCTGCTGGATTGGGCATGATGAGCATTTTGAAGTACAGTGCTATGCCCGCCGCAATGTAGATCCATTTCATGTATGCTCCTCCCCTGAATGTAGTGTATTTACATAGGCTAGGATTGTTCCTGGTGACGAAAGTTCGGTTTGCATGATGTCATAGATGCGTTGGATTCTGGTTTTGGTGTGATAGGGTTGCTTTTCGTCCCCATACGCTGCGCCGTTTTGATCACTTTGTTTCGGTCGGACACAGATTGTATGGACTTCTTTTTCCATCAGTGCCCGGTGCAATGACTGTGTATTAGTGTAGGTAACAAGTTCAAGACGCATATAGCGCTTGCCAAAAATTGTGCGGAACTCATCCATCAGTTTCGCAAAATGCTGATTGTCATCTTCCTCATCTTTGAGTACGCCAAGACGCATGACCAAGGATGAACGCACTGCTACCGCATAGAGCGTAATTGCCAGCATAGTACCCACCAAGGCTTCGGTCAAAGCCACATCAGGCGCTCCCAAAACCGTATATACCAATGCTGCGATCGCTCCCAATATGCCGCGAATTACCAGCGCATGGTATGGATTGACTTGAAATACCAACATACAAGCAGCCAATGGCAGCAGGGCAAGGATCACATAGATATAGCTATCATTCATGGCTACCCTCGCTACTAGAACAGTAAGCCAACACATACCCCAGCACTGTATTCCAAATCGCTAAAGAGATGATGGCGAGGATGAGTAACGGCCATTCACTGGGTATTTTCAAGAGTAGCCCGATGATGATACTCATTGATCCGAGGGTATCTGCAACCGAAAGACTATGCAGTTTGAATAACACCGAGCGATCGCCAAGCAAGGGTAAGGTTCCCCAAAACCAGAAGAAGATTCCTAAAACTATGCAAGTATAACTAAGCAGGTTAATCATATATTACTCATTCGCTAAATCATTCATTCTTTTGAGGACATGTGCCAACAACATTAAGCCGGCATTCCCCACACTCAAGATAATTACTCCGACAACACCAATCATCCAATCGTCACGCAAGACAGATACAACCAAGATCATGATTGAACATTTGGTTGCAGCACTGGCAAATGCCAGCATTTTTTGCCAAATATCATCATCTTGCCATGCCTCATACATGGGGATGAGCAGTGTCAGAATCATTGCAATCAATGCCAAGTTCAGGATCATACTTTTCTCCTCCGTCGCACTCGGTGGACTTCATACCACCCTGCTTCGTGATATTTCAAAACAATGGTCTTGGGTGTAAAGGTGATCAAGAATATATCCAGGAATATCAGCCCTGGTGTCCGTCGTGGTTTGACTTGTTCCATCGTGATATCTTCGTGATTATGCGGGCGGAGGATGATTTCAAATGCCTCAATATACGCCTGCGGAATTGCCACAATGATCTCACCTAGCACACGCAGCCAATCTTTTAATGATTCTCTAGCTGTTTTACCACCAGGTAATAGAAGTGCGATGCTTACGCCAATGATGATATTTGCCACACTAAAATCGGCAGTGAGCAAAAACCAGATAGTCAGTCGCAATATAAAATTTAGATGCCCAACCATGCAAATCCCTTCCAGAAAAGCAGGATTAAAATTAGACTCATTACACCGATCAGATGATCAAATTCTTCAAGGACACGCGGTAGCTTGAGTATTGAGTGTTTGAAAATTAGTAAGTACACCAACCATCCAACGCCGATGGTTGCGAGGGGTTTGATAATATTCGCAAAGGTATACACCTCGTAATACACAATATTGGCCAGAACCAGCCCACCGATTAACAGGATCACGGCTGCCCAAAAACCAGGTTTTACATCCGCTTGTCCCCCACGCGGCAGAAATATGAATTTGGCGAAAGATATTGCCGTTCCGAGGGCTGCAACATTCATAGCGATCGCTTGCCAAGGCAGCAAATTCTTTGTCGTCAACACCTTCGCCCCAAAGCCGGACAACAAGGGGAACCCAGAGATCGAAAAGCTGGCTATCACCAAGGCAATCCAAATTGGGGTAGCGATCGCTTGATGTTGTAGTTCCTTAAAGTTTCGACTCGGTAAAGCCCCGGCGATTAAAAAGAGCGCCGATTTAACCAGTCCGTGCGTCAGAGCATAAAAACCACCCACAACCGGGGCGGCGAGAATAAAACCTAACTGCGAAACTGTATGAAACGCCAGCATCCGCTTGGTATCCTTTTCAAAGACTGCATAAAAGACTCCTAGAAGCGCCGTGCCAACTCCAAAGATTCTCACTATTGGGTCAACCTCTTCCACCATCAGCGCACACCGCACTAATGGATAGACACCAGCTTTTACCACAACTCCCGACAGCATCGCCGACACTGGCGTTTCCGATTCCGAGTGAGTCAACGGCAACCATAATCCTGATACAAAAACTCCTCCTTTTGTCAAGAGTCCCAGAAAAATGAGGGCAAGCGCTTCTGGAGGTGCTACGCGCAAACCTGCAAAACTAAAGGAATGATCCGCCTGATAAACCAGCACCGCACCAACCAGATAAAACAGCATTGCTACGTTGCTGATGAACAGATAGCGTAGACCAACCCAAATCGATCGGTCAGTTCGAGGATAGGCAATCAAGAGAAACGCAGCAATACCGCTTACCTCTAACGCCACGTATAAACTGATCAAATCCGCACAGGCAAACGCGGCATTGATGCTGCCATGCAAAATGATCAGTTGTGCGTAAAAAAAAGCTGTCTTATCGCTGTGCCAACAGTAGAGGATGACTGCTGCCGTCACCAGCCCATTGGTTAAGATAAAATAGCCGCTTAATTGATCGACTGTTAAGATAACGCCAAAATTATCCAGTAACTTTAGTGTCAGTGGAGAACGTTCAAGAAATAGCTGCAACGCATAAGTTGCCGAAGCAAACGCCATGCACAGGGCAAGGTATCTATCAAGCTTGGGGAGTAGATAAATGACGAACCCCACAAAAAATGGTAGTGCAATCCATGCGATTGTAATGGTACTCATGGGGTATTGTTCTTCTCGATTTCGTTACTTTCTAAAGTCGGATTATCCCGTGCTAGCTTCATAACACCGACCAGCATTAACGCCTGAATCGAAAATCCGATCACAATCGCCGTCAATATCACCGCCTGGGGAACCGGATCGGCGTATCTAACATTTTTGACGTTGGAAATAATTGGTGTGAACAAGCCACCTCGTGATGCAATCAGTACGTAATAGGCAATAACCCCCGTACTCATGACATCCATAGAGATGATCTTCATCACAAGGTTCTTTTTGAGGATGATGCCGAAAAATCCGCACAATATTGTTGCGAATATGCACGCTTCTAACACGGGAATTGCCTGTTGCATAAAGGTTGAAGGTAAAAGAAAAAATAAAATTCGTTTCTTTTACCTAATCTTGTGTTTAAGAGGATGTTTTAAAAGTGGTGGCTGATGTATCAAAAACTTTAGATCCTCCTAAATCCTCCTTAAAAAGGAGGACTTTGATTCCGGTTTCCCCCTTTTTAAGGGGGGTTAGGGGGGATCAATAACTACCTAAAATCACACCCTAAAACTTTTTAAACAACCTCTAAAGGTAAAAGTAACTAGCCTATTAAATTGGCTTTCTCTAAAGCTTCTTTTTCTTCTGGCGATTGTTTAAATGCAAACCGCAATAAAGGTGGTGCTAAGAAGGTTGTCAAAATCACCA
The DNA here is from genome assembly GCF_014023275.1 of Nostoc edaphicum CCNP1411. Classification (NCBI taxonomy): domain Bacteria; kingdom Bacillati; phylum Cyanobacteriota; class Cyanophyceae; order Nostocales; family Nostocaceae; genus Nostoc; species Nostoc edaphicum. Next base: position 6,035,286 of record NZ_CP054698.1, on the reverse strand, counting down.
TAATCACGATCGCAGCTTGCAATGGTTTATCAAGAGTACCACTAGCTGCACCAATGGCGGCAAACACTAACCCAACTTCGCCACGGGGAATCATCCCCACACCAACTGCTAACCGATTAATTCCAGGTTGACCAAAAACCGCCCAACCTGTGACAACTTTACCGATAATTGCGATCGCAATTAAGAAGGTAGCAATAATTAATCCTTCTCGATTTCCTGGAACTAAAGGATTAAGAACACCTAAATCAACTTTCGCGCCAACGGTAACGAAGAAAACTGGTACTAGGATATCAGCAACCGGTTTAACCTGCTCATCTAGCTCTTTGCGTTTATCAGTTTCATCCAAAACTAAGCCAGCCGCAAATGCGCCTAAGATAGCTTCTAAATGAATGGCACTACCCAAAAAAGCCATAAAGAAGGCAAAGATAAATGCTGGGATAATTAAGTTGCCTCGCGTTTGCAATTTATCAGCGAGCGCAACAAAACTCTGATTGAAATATTTCCCTAATAAAATCGAGCCGATGAGAAAAACTGTAGCGCTGACAATTAGATAAATAACGTTGAAAATATCAACTTCGCCAGTTTTAGCAAGACTCGCAACTACTGCCAACACGATGATACCTAAAATGTCATCAATGACAGCAGCACCGACAATAATTTGACCTTCACGAGATTTTAACTGCCCAATTTCTGACAAAACTTTTGAGGTAATCCCAATACTAGTAGCTGTCAGCGCTGCACCTGCAAAAATCGCTGGAATTACTGGCGCATGAAACAATAAAATCAGCCCCGCCGTGCCAGCCGCAAAAGGAACAGCTACCCCAACACAAGCAACAATTGTTGCTTGATAACCAACTTTCTGTAATTCTTTTAAGTCTGATTCTAGACCAATTTCAAATAACAGAATGATGACACCTAGTTCGGCAAGCACAGAAATAACCTCACTCTGGCTTTGAAAGATTGATGTGACTGCATCAGGACTGAGGTTATTAATGAATTGCAGGATAGACATGATAATGGAGTCGCTACCAGCCGTTCCACTGTCGGGAAACACTACCAAATGGAGAGCAGAAGCACCCACAAGCACCCCACCAACTAATTCTCCTAATACAGGGGGCAAGTCAATCATTCTAAATAATTCGCCACCAATTTTACTAGCCAGATAAATGACTACTAAAGTTAGCAATACTCCAGTCAGGACAATAGGAGCATATTCTGCCTCATTGGTTGTTGCTAATAAAAAGGATGGTAAACCCGCAGGAAAAAAATTCAACCAGGCAAATGAATTAACTATTGGTTCTGAAAGAATCATGTTTTCTATCTGTATTGCTGATTAATTCCAAAATAATTCATAATTTCTAGCTCGTAATTCGTAATTAATAATTAAATTACGAATTACGTTAGCGTAGCGGTAGCGAGTCTGCGTTCGCTTTTAGCGTCTCGTAGAGAGCGTCATTACGAATTATTAATAGGTGTCAGTCTAGATGCTAACCCCAGGAGTATTAGCAGAACTTGCATGAGGATTAACTAAAGCAACGGCTTGTTTAAGTGCATCTACACGATCTACAAACATGTGATGCTCTGGTACAAACCTCGAAATGCCAAACTTGTCTAAGCGCTTTTTGACTTTGCTAGTTGCACCAACAACTAACACATGACGACCTTGTTCACTAGCATCTTTGATAGCGTTTTCAATTGCCAAAGATGCAGTCACACCCAACATTGGTACATCTGTCAAATCCATAATCAACACATCAGAGTCTGCCATTGCTGAATGTTCACGAGCGATCGCTTTGGATACTCCAAAAATCATCGGCCCGCTCAGGTAAAATAGCAGAACACGTCCATTAGCTAGATCAAGCCATTTTTTCTCTTCGTCATTCAAGACAATTGCATCATCGGCATCGCTAATTGTCTTCACTTCCTGAGATTGTAATTCCGAGAGGCGATCGATAGTTAAGATATTAGCAATGAACACTCCCACGCCGACGGCAACAATCAAGTCAACAAATACGGTTAAAAATAACACACCGTACATGATGATTGTGCCTTTCAGCGACACCTTATGAGCGCGTTTCAAGAAGCTCCAGTCAAGAATGTCAACCCCCACCTTGAGAGCAATACCAGCCAATACCGCCATTGGGATAGGTTGAGTGATACGCGCAGCCCACAAAACTACAACTAACAAAATTAATGCACGAGTTAAACCAGAGACAGCTGTTCTAGCACCAGTTTGGATATTAACTACTGTTCCCATCGTGGCACCAGCACCAGGTAGCCCACCACACAAACCAGATACTAAATTACCGATACCTTGACCAATCAATTCTTTGTCAGATTTGTGTTCAGTACGAGTCAAACTGTCTGCAATTACTGCCGTTAGTAGAGTATCAATACAACCCAACATCCCCAACATTGCCCCATCAACAATCATGATTGTCATTTGGGATGCAGTGAAGGCAGGCATTTGTAATGTGGGCAATCCTACAGGAATTTCCCCAATTCGTCTGATATCCGTACCGCCGAAGATGGTTAAAGAAACTATAGTTCCGATAATTAATGCCACCAGCTGCGGAGGAGCAAAGCGCTTGATTTTGGATGGCATAAAGAAAATAATTGCCAGCGTCAGCAAGCCCAAAGCTGTTTCAGCAGGATTAATCTGAGTTAATAACTGAGGCAGATTTTGCACCATCCCCAGTACGCCACCTTTAGGATTTGGCTGTCCGACAAAAGGGGCAATCTGCAAAATAATCAGAATCACGCCAATCCCAGACATAAAGCCAGAAATGACGCTGTAAGGCATGAGGGTAATGTATTTACCCAACTTAAATATTCCAAAGAAGATTTGGAATATTCCCGCTAGCATGACTACGGTAAATGCCATTGCCAAGCCGTTTTCGGGGTTAGCTGCGGTCATGGAACCGACAATTGCAGTCATGACTACGGTCATTGGCCCGGTTGGCTCAGAAATTAGGGTTGGTGTCCCACCAAATAAGGCTGCGAAAAAGCCGACGCAAACTGCACCGTAAAGACCAGCTACAGGCCCAGCACCAGAGGCGACACCGAATGCCAGCGCTAGAGGTAACGAAACGATCGCAGCAGTTAGACCACCGAATAAATCGCCTTGTAAGTTTCTAAAATTGATCGTATTAGTCAATGACATACTGGGGTTTTGGTTACAAAAACAGCAAAATAAATTTGGGTTGTAAAAATTGCCAGCTACTTTGAGTAAGTTTCATGTTTTATGAACATGAAAAATTAGGCAAAAAAACTTTAATTCTTTGCAAAGCAGGAGCCTATAGTACCTTTCTAAATGACGAGTCGCTGAATACGAATCCCCAATAGATAAGGCTTAGGTCAAAAACAGTTCAAAAATGTGACTGGGAAAACTTACCTAAATTGTAAGTTTTATTTATACTCAAATTTTATGCGATAAACAATAGCTTACAGCTTTATATGTCAATATTGTTAATTCACAAGCCCTAATATTAAATAAATATTAAATTGCTTTCATAGATAAAAGACTATACATCTTGACTAGCTTTGATTAGAATATTTTTTGGGTTGTGATTATTAGTATGTAGCTTGTTCATTCAAAATAATGAATCTACCATTAGAAACCCAACGTCTGATACTGCGAGACTTTGTAGAATCAGATTGGTTAGCGGTTCATAAATACGCTAGCGATCGCGAAGTTGTACGTTATTTAACCTTTGGCCCAAATAGTGAAGAAGATACCAAAAATTTTTTGCAAAGAGAGATCTCATTACAAGGGGGAGAACCCCGTCAGCATTTTGCCTTGGCAGTGACTTTGAAAGCCCAAAAGCACTTAATTGGCATCTGTCGCATATCCGTTCATGATACTGACAACAAAACAGGCTCTATTGGATACTCTTTCACTAAGGAATTTTGGGGACAAGGATATGCAACTGAAGCCGTAAAAGCAGTTGTATCATTTGGTTTTCAGGAGTTGGACTTACATCGCATATTTGCAACTTGTCACCCAGAAAACATTGCCTCAGCAAGAGTTATGCAAAAAATCGGAATGCAACAAGAAGGTTATTTGCGAGAACACCATTGGATTAAGGGAAAATGGCGAGACTCTTGGCTATATGCCATCCTTGAACATGAGTGGAAAAGTGTCAATCAATTTGGGATTTGAGATTTGAGATTTTTCTATGGTTCAAACTAGTACAGCACGGCGGAAATAAACCACCCATTCCCAATCAACAAAACCCTTACGCTGTCTTCATTTTTAATTTTTAATTTTTAATTCCGCCTTGCGGTACTAGTTCCTCTGAAACCAGGTTTGAATTTTGAATATTTCAATCCAAAATCCAAAATTTAAATTTCACTAATCGTCATTATGTCGTCAACAGTACGTGTAGATTTCAGGAATTGTTGGAAAGACTAGGAGTGTTGCTGTAGCGTCTTTGAAAAAGAATTGCTGCCAAATTAGTTACCAAGCAGGTGATTGCTAGCGACATCAAGATATAAGTAGGAGCCATCACCACGCCAATCTGGAACCAGGTATATACGTGCAGTATCATTACAGAAGCGAAAAAGCTAGCAATTCCAGCAGATTGCCACACTTGAGATGATGGACGACGTAACGCTACTAGGCTCATCGTTAAAATTGTGACCAGCAAGTTCGCTGGTACAAGAAATGCACAGATACCTATGCAGTTGCCACGAGAAAATTCAGCTAAGGTGTTAAAATCGAGCATTAATTTTGTTGGGATAGATGTTAGCTTTTTAAGAATTTAATTTACTTTATTTTAAAATAACGAAATCTATATGAACAGATGAGTGAGTAATCACATTGCGAATATAACATAGATTAAACTATTGAGTTACGTTTTGATACTACTCAATAGTTAGTTAATTCTAAAGATTTTAGATACCTAGGGTGGGTATTTTCCACCCTAGCTGAATTAACCCGGTAAAATTACTGTATCGATAACGTGTACTACACCGTTATCAGCTTCGATATCTGCTGCTAAAACTGTGGCATTTTTAACTTCAAAACCATCGGAAGAATCAATTTTAATGGGTGAACCTTCCACAGAATTAACCGTTCCGATCTTTGCCAAATCAGCCTTTAGCAGCTTTCCTGGAACGACATGATACTTTAGAATCCGCGTTAGCTGGGGAATATTCTGTAACAGAGTTTGGATAGTTCCCGCTGGTAACTTGGCAAAAGCATCGTCATTTGGTGCAAAGACAGTGAACGGACCAGGACTTTTTAATGTTTCTACTAAACCAGCAGCTTGTACAGCAGCCACCAGTGTTTTAAAAGACTCAGCCGTAACTGCAATATCAACAATATCAGCCATATATCTTACCTAAATCTCTGCAAAAGATTTTAGAGGATAATAAACCTCTTTTAAGTTTTATTAAATAAAATAAATTTCATAGCAGGGGGTGAATAATCTACACCTAAATGAGTACTCCTGTCAGACATCACCTTAGCTTATATCTTGCACCAGGCGATTTCTAGTCGCGGCTACACGAGACTTTACCTGCCTCCGCAGGTTGAAAAGCCTTGATTTTGCGTTAGTCTTCACAATACCAGGCGCAATACGCTTGGGTTAAGAGCTAATCGTACAAAATTTTAGGTTTTCAAGACGCGATAAATCGCCGTCTCTACAAATGTTTTGGTCTTATCTGAAGTGTATTGATACCAGGCGGACTTCTCTGCGAGACGCTGTTCGCGTTCGTTTGTATAGCCGCGATTTCTAATCGCTAGGGCTAGGTGCAAGATGTGAGTTAGCGAGTTGCGGGCGTCGGGTTTTCCTCCAGCAAGACTGCCCTCTGCCTCCTGCCTGATTCGATAAAATTATCAATATTTGGCAACTACTATAGTGATTTAGTCTCTCATCAACTGAGGGACGGTAGAATATACCTAATTTTCGTAGCTTCAAAAGCCAAACTATGACGATGCATTCCACACTCAAACGTGCATTTACTAACCGCCGCGTTCTAAAAGTGATCAGCGGTTTGAATAATTTCGACGCTGCTAGCGTTGCTGCTACTGTCAAAGCTGCTGAATTAGGCGGTGCTACTTTCGTCGATATTGCCGCAGATCCAGCTTTAGTCCAGCTAGCTAAAAGTTTGACAAATTTACCTATTTGTGTGTCAGCAGTAGAGCCAGATAAATTTGTGCAAGCAGTGGCAGCTGGTGCTGATTTAATTGAAATCGGTAATTTCGATTCCTTCTATGCTCAAGGACGCCGCTTTGAGGCTGTGGAAGTGCTAGCGCTGACTAAGCAAACCCGCGCTCTTTTCCCAGACATCACCCTATCTGTCACCGTTCCCCACATCCTGGAACTAGATCAACAGGTACAGTTAGCAGAAGAATTGGTGAAAGCTGGAGCGGACATTATCCAAACCGAAGGCGGTACTAGCAGTAACCCAGTTCACCCTGGAACTCTAGGATTAATTGAAAAAGCTGCTCCCACCTTGGCAGCAGCTTTTGAGATTTCCCGTGTAGTGTCAGTGCCAGTATTGTGTGCTTCAGGCATTTCTAACGTTACTGCACCTTTAGCGATCGCAGCTGGTGCTGCGGGTGTTGGTGTTGGTTCCGCCATCAACCAACTCAATAGCGAAATCGCAATGATTGCCGCTGTGCGCGGCTTAGTAGAAGCCTTAGCGGCTGCAAGAGTTCTGAGTGCTGAGTTCTGAGTGCTGAGTGCTGAGTAAGAAGTAGGGAGTGAGGAGTGGGGAGTGGTGAGTAGTAAAATGAAAATTTCCTATCCCCTATCCCCTATCCCCTATCCCCTCAACCCAAACAATCCTTCAACGCATAAATCACCTGATCTTGCTGCTGTTGTGTCAGTTCTGGGAACATGGGCAAGGATATAACCTCATGGCAAGCTTGCTCTGCTATTGGTAAGTCCCCAATTTCATAGCCCAGATTTTGATAAACTGGCTGCAAATGTAAAGGATGGGGGTAGTAAATCATTGAACTTACGCCCTGTTCTTGCAATTGACTACGCACCCAATCTCGATATTTGGCGCTAGAACCATTGCGCCCTTCGCCGGATATGCGAATAGTATATTGATTCCATACCCCACTACCCCCAGGTAATTCTTGGGGTGGGACGATTCCCGGAACTTGACTAAGGTACTGGTAGTAATAGTTGGCAATATCTCGTCGGCGATCATTCCAAATATCTAAATAACGTAGCTTAATCTGCAAGATCGCTGCTTGGAGAGCATCCAAGCGGCTATTTACACCAATTTCTTCATGTAAATATCTAATTTTACTGCCATGATCTCGTAGGATTCGGAGTTTAGTAGCGATCGCTGGATCATTAGTCGTTATTGCTCCGCCATCACCACAACCACCAAGATTTTTGGTAGGGTAGAAACTAAAGCAACCAATATGTCCAATACTTCCTACTTTCTGATCAGCCCACATTGCCCCTGTAGACTGAGCGCAATCTTCAATTATTGCCAAATTGTGAGATTGAGCGATCGCCATTAATGATGTCATATCCACAGGTTGTCCAAATAGGTGAACCGGGATAATCGCTTTGGTTTTGGGTGTAATGGCCGCCGCTAATTGCTCCACATCTAAATTAAACGTAGTAGCGTCAATATCAACGAAAACAGGCTTTGCACCAACGGCGCTAATCACTTCAGATGTAGCAATAAAGGTGAAAGGCGTTGTAATCACTTCATCGCCTGCACCAATGTCCAAGACTCGTAACGCTAAGTAGAGCGCATCAGTACCAGAATTACAAGCCACACATTCTGTAACAGTATTATAAGCGGCAAACTGTTGTTCAAAGCCTTCGACTAAGGGGCCGCCAATATAGCGGCCAGAAGCTAAAACCTCTAAGACGGCTGCACTTACTTCTGCTTCGATGGTGGTGTATTGCTGCTTGATATCAAAGGCAGGGATGGGATTTACACTTTGGATCATGAGTTCTCATTTTATCGGGAGATACAAAGGATGCACTTCGACAGTCAATTTTTGCTGATTGAATTGTTAATCAATATAGGAGCTACTAAAAGACTATCGCCCAAGATACGCATCTATTAGGGTTTTTACTTAAATTGTGGCGCGGTAAACTGCCGCACATTTAATTTACAGATAGTAGGCACACTAGGTGTTTGCCATGTTAAGGTCTTACCATTTGGAATTTTGAATTGATGAAAGTGATATATATCAACCAAGATCCAACACATCGGATCAAAGTTCCTCTTGTGTGGGCTGCTTTGAGAAGAAAATACTAGGAGATAGAGAACCCATGCAGGAATTGATCAAGCTGGATTTTGTGGATTTAGCTATTGCTGTGGGATTGATGGCGATCGCCATTGGTTTATCTGCCTGGGAAAAATTAGGACTAGAGTTGAACTTAGCCCTTGCTACTGGGAGAACCATCTTACAACTTCTTGTATTGGGATACATTTTAGATTTCATCTTGGCTTTAGACAATGCTTGGGCAGTTTTGGCGTTATTAGTAATAATGCTGACAATTACGGCGATTGTCGCACGAAATCGCATCAGCCAAAAAATTCCTCATGTGTTGCCTTTGGTGTGGGGTGCAATTTTAATTAGTACCGCCCTGACAGTGTTTTACACCAACTTTTTGATTATTCAACCAGATAGATGGTATGAACCACAGTATATAATTCCTTTAGCAGGGATAGTTTTAGGTAATGCTACCAATGCAGCTGCGATCGCAGGCGATCGTCTTGTCAGCACCATTAATTCCAGCCATCTTGAAATAGAAACTCATTTAAGCTTAGGTGCAACTCCAGAGCAAGCAGTTAGCCAGTATCGCAAAGACGCCATTAAAGCCGGATTGATTCCTACTCTCAATCAAATGATTCTCATCGGTATGGTGGCAATACCAGGAATTACCACCGGACAGTTGCTAGCTGGTGTTAAACCCCTGGATGCTGTATCCTATGAAATTTTGATTATATTTATGGTTGCTTTCGCTAACTTGTTGACAACACTTTTAGTCACGAAGGGGTTGTGTCGTCAATTTTTCAATTCCGCCGCGCAGTTGGTGAGGTAAGGTAGGGGGCAGGAGGCAGGAGCAAACAAGGACACTGTATTTCTTGCGCTACGCGTCTCAAAATACATATTTTTTTGTTTTTCATAAATAAATTTAGTTGCTCTCAAACTCTTTTGGCAGAGGGAATAATTATTTTCTAAAACCTCCTGCCTCCTGCCCTCTGCCTTTCTTCGGTGAAGCGGTTAATCTACATCCAAGAGTATTTGATCATCTTGCCCTGGTAGATCAAGAGCAATCAACAGTGCTTGATTTAGTTGGGCGATCGTTTCCTCAAAAAGCATTCCCCGCAAACGCAATAAGCGTGATTTTGAGAGTACCCGAATTTGATCTGTCATTGCGAGCGAGTCATGGGTTAAGCCACCGTTGGGTGCTTGAATCAAAACTTGTGTAGGATAGATGCGCTTACTTGATCGATAGGTTGTACAGGGAACTGCCAGAACCACAGGACTGGCAATATTAATTACATCCCGACTGACAATAATGACTGGACGGGTTCCACCCTGTTCTGATCCTTCAGTCGGCTCTAGACGGGCGTCGTAGACTTCACCCCGTCTCATTCTGGAGTTTCCTCTAACTTCAAAGCTTCCCACTGAGCCGGGGCAAATTCTGCCTCCATCTGCAAAACTTCGGCTTGATACTCTACATCATTTGCCATTTCTGCTAAGGCTGCATCAATTTCTACCCGTTTTTGCACAGCGAGTTCACGCCGTAATGCCCGTGTTACAAACTCGTTGCGGCTTTTGGCTTTTCCTGCCTGAACGGCTTTATCCGTTGCCTCTAACAAATCTTGTGGGATAGTCAATGTTGTGCGAACCGTCTGTTGCTCCATACAGTTCTATTAAATGATGTTTGTTTTGATGACTATTATGACATCATTTTAGTCATAACTTATTTCTTTCTGTTGCGATCGCCAACACACTGAGCAATTACTTTAATAGAAAGGGCCTAATTAGCAGCACAAGATGTAGCGGTGAGCGAGGAGTTATGGGGCGATGCAATAGGTACTTGAGCAACCAGAACCACCTTCCCATTGGCATCTATTACCCATCCTTGGGCTTCCACAATTTGAGTAGGTTCATTGACAGAATTAACTTTCTGTGATTTTTCTTCTGTATTTGGCTGCGCTTGAACACCCACTTCTTTCTGAAGACTGCCAGCACGATTCTCACTCTCTGGAGAGAGTGTGATCCAATCTGCTAGCACCGCATCAGCTATCAATAGCTCCGTGGGATCGGGTGCTAGTCCTCCACGCCCAGTAGCAACAAATGAACTACTGGCTATTTTTCCACCAGAATTACAACCAGCAGTAATTTGCTGCGAAGCATCATCCAGATTTACGGGCAATTCTACTAATCCTTTACTGGGGTCAGCATCTGGTGAGTTGATTTGTACAGTGCCATTTAATAAAGGGTTTTGTTGAGAAAATGCGGTAATGTCACTTGTTCGTAGGTTCTTCGGGTTTATTTCTTCCGGATCAAGTCTCTCTACGTCTGCACGGGTGCGGGATACAAACCCAAAGATATTTTTAGTGGTGATTGTGATTTTACCACCAGAGCCAGAGAAGGCATTGGCAGTGATATCGCTATTTGCAAAGGGAGCGGCGACAACAAAGCCATTAGGTGCTTTGATGGTGATATTACCGCCATCTCCACCAAGCCCTGTCTTACCTGCATTAGTGGTTATTTTGCTTTCGCGGCGCATCAATAATAAGTCTCGCACCTGTAACGTAATATTCCCACCTAAACCTGACTCGGTTTCAGCTGTGAGTTTTCCCTTATTGTCCAAAAGTATGGAGCGAGCGATTATATTTAAATCACCTGCTTTCCCTAAATTAGTGGGATCTCCGATATAGATTACATTTTTTCGAGCTTGGCTACTCACAGTTATCGCAGCCCCATCCTTGATAATCAATTGTCCTGTAGTTAGGGTCAAGTTTCCGCCATCTCCAGGCCCTTCAGTTCCAGAAAACAAACCACTGAGTCTAGAACCATTTGGTGAGGTTCCAATTAGTTCTACGGAATCAGAGGCGTTTACCGTCAAGCTTCCTGCTTTTCCTGTATTTTTTGGTGTAAGTTGGTTAGAAATAAACCTATATATACCCTCAGAGCTTGTTGATATTCTTGCCCCTCCTTGGATACGCAACTTTCCAGTATTAATTGTGATACTGCCAGCGTTTTTATTGCCATAAGTTGCACTAAATAATCCACTGGATATTAAATCACTACCATCTCGGAACACAGGAATGGAGGTGCCGCCAATTAGTTCCACGGAATCTGATGCGTTTATGGTCAATTGCCCGTGCAATTGTGCCCCACTTCTGACCACCAACTTCTGAGTAGTGACATTTATGTTTCCAGAGTTTCCGTTTGATAAACTCTGAGTAAACAGTTGTGTATCTTGTTCAACTACTACAGACTCTGAGGCGTCCACTCTCAAATCTCCTCCTGATTGCCCTCCAAAGAGATCAACTAGAATTAGGAAACCGCCAGCTACCCGCACGAGTCTGCCTTGCACGTGGATATTGCCGCCATCCTCTCCATGAGTATCTACAGTAGATCGAATTTTATTTAACTGGATTACTTCGACGTTCTGGAAATTTTGAACACCTTCATATCCAAATGCCCAACCTTGATTTGTTGGGCTTAAACTAACCAGACTATTACCAGCGACGCTTCCTAACTCAACTCTTCCATCCTTTGCTGTGATATTTCCCCCCTCTAGTGTTATATCACCGCCTATCAGTGCCAGGGTTTTGCCTTGCTGCACCTGTAGACCAACGCCTTGCCTAAAGATATTAACTGCGCCATCTGGTTTGGCTTGGGATTGATTGCGGATGGGGGCAGCAGTTGCTCCAAATTGCAAACCAATGGGAACACTTAGTGTCAGTAGAGGTGTAGTTTGAGGAGATGTAGCACTAAACTTTGTACCATCAGCAAAGTTCAAGCTACTCGCAGTACTTGCCACAAATGAACCGCCGATATTTAAAGAAGCATTTGACCCAAAAACAATGCCGTTAGGATTAATCAGAAACAGGTTGGCTGTGCCGTTAGCTTTCAGAATGCCATCTATATTAGAAATCGAATTACCTGTTACCCGACTGATGATATTTTGAATATTTATTGCATTGTTAAAGTGGGCTGTACTTCCCGCAGAGACAGAAAACTGTTCAAAGCTGTGGTATAAGTTTGTACCACGAACTGCCCCACCATCAATCTGGTCTATAGACTGACCATCGATTAGCTTTGGCGTAATGATTGAACTTTCAGATCCAAGTGTGCCATCCCTTTGTATTTGGGCTAAGGCAAAATTCTCAAAGAAAGTGAGAACTCCAGCAATTGCTAAAGTACTCACTATTCCTAACTCCCAGCACCAACTTCTTCGGTTTCCAGACATTAGAAACTTGCACCCAAAAAGTAAGAGTATATTGAAATACTGCTCCTTGCTAATTAGGTATAGTGATACTTAAAATTATCTCTGTAGCCTAACTAGTAAATGCAAAGTTCAGCATTTTTATACTCACTAGAATAAACTTTTTACAGTACAAAGACTAAATTATTTAGCAGTTGCAGCCGAAAGGGTCGCCAGTTGACGGGCAAGGGATACACCACGAATTTTCCATTAGAACAATTTCCTGTTCTGTGCCTGCATTACCAGATTTGATTTTATTTGGGTCAAGATTGCACTGCCACTGAACTGTCAAAGCTCTATCATCTAATACTCCGTATTTTTCAAGCAATGCGTATAAGCCAGCGTTATTAACGCTTTCAAGTAGTTTCTGCTCAACTTCTGCTTGTAACTTCTGTAATGTTTCAGAGTCCATAACTGTTTCCATTTCCTAAAGGATGTGTATCATTGTTGATTCGGCTTGGCTAGGAAAAATTACGCATAGTGTAACAAAACTTAATATTTTAATCCTGGACTGCCTTTATACATACGCTTGGGTTAATGGTTATTGGTGTAGATGATTGGTCTTTGAAGACGCGATTTATCGCGTCTCTACATATAGGTTTTGTTGCTAATTCTTAATCCCCGTCGCCGCAATACCCTGAATGAACTGACGCTGACCGATGAGAAATAATACCATCACTGGAACTGTCGCTATGGTCACTGCTGCCATCATCAAGGGCCAATTATTCGTAAATTGTTCTTGAAACTCTGCCAATGCCAGCTGCACCGTTCTTAATTCTGGTCGTGTCGTAAATACTAAAGGCTTAAATAAATCATTCCATTCACCGATGAAAGTGAACAAAAATAGTGTCACCAACGCCGGACGGGCTAAAGGTAACATCACTCGCCACAAAATTTGCAGTCGGTTCGCCCCATCTATGGCTGCGGCTTCCTCTAATTCCACGGGAATTGTCTGGAAATACTGACGTAACAAGAAAATCCCAAACCCGTTGACCGCAGTGGGTAAAATAAGCGCCCAATATGTATTTATCAAGTGTCCCCACTTCAAAACCAAAAAGATGGGAATCACCAATAACTGAAAGGGAATTACCAAAGTTGCTAAAACGACTAATAGCAGTGCTTGGCGTCCCCAAAACTTCAGGCGTGCTAAGGCGTAACCAGCCAAAGCAGAAGTGACAATCTGAAACGCCGTCACAGCGATCGCTACCAAGGTAGAATTAGCAAACGCCAGCAAAAATTTTCCCTGTTGCCACGCAACGCGGTAATTTGCTAAAGACCAGTTATTTTTGGACAAATTTTCTGGGCTGGCGGCGGTCGGTGCAAAGGAGGTGAGAAAGACCACAAACAGCGGTAGTAGAACGATAAATGCCCCTAGGAGTAAGACTACTAGGCTCAAAAAATCGCCAGATTTCAAATTCGGGTTTGGTTTAGACATAACTTGAACTGCAAAGCATTTGTTTCGCTAGGACTAGAGCATCTCCTCCAGCAACAGTTAATCTATAAACATAGTTACTTGTTAAGTTAAATTAAACCACAGTGATTGTTACCCTCAGTTCATAGGGTAAATTGAATCCTGGTGTCCAATAATTCTTCCTTTACAGGAGTAAACATAACCATGCCGCAGCTTACAGACGAATTTAAAGGATTAGATTTCAAGAGCGAAACATACAAAGATGCTTATAGCCGGATTAATGCGATCGTGATTGAAGGGGAACAAGAAGCCCATGAAAATTACATCACCCTAGCCCAACTGCTGCCGGAATCTCATGATGAATTGATTCGCTTATCCAAGATGGAAAGCCGCCACAAGAAAGGATTTGAAGCTTGTGGGCGCAACTTGGAAGTCACCCCAGATTTGGAATTTGCCAAGGAGTTTTTCTCTGGACTACACCAAAACTTCCAAACTGCGGCGGCAGAAGGTAAAGTCGTCACTTGTCTATTGATTCAGTCTTTGATTATCGAATGTTTTGCGATCGCAGCATATAACATTTACATCCCCGTCGCCGACGCTTTTGCCCGCAAAATCACTGAGGGAGTAGTAAAAGAAGAATATAGCCACCTCAACTTTGGAGAAGTTTGGTTAAAAGAAAACTTTACAGAAGCCAAAGCTGAACTTGAACTTGCAAACCGCCAGAACCTACCCATCGTCTGGAGAATGCTCAACCAAGTAGAAGGTGATGCTCACACAATGGCAATGGAAAAAGATGCTTTAGTAGAAGACTTTATGATTCAGTACGGTGAAGCATTAAGTAACATCGGTTTCACGACTCGCGATATCATGCGCTTGTCAGCCTACGGACTCATCGCCGCTTAAAAGATTGCCCAGTAACGAGTGCTGAGTGCTGAGTAGTTGAAATTCAGAACTCAGAACTCCTAACTCCCAACTCTACTAAATTCCACGCCTCAAAATAGCATAAGCCTAATAATCACTACATGTTTGGTCTAATTGGACATCTGACTAGTTTAGAACACGCTCAAGCGGTAGCTCAAGAATTGGGATACCCAGAATATGCCGATCAAGGGTTAGACTTTTGGTGTAGCGCCCCACCGCAAATTGTTGATACCATTATTGTCACCAGTGTAACTGGACAACAAATTGAAGGAAGATATGTAGAGTCTTGCTTTTTGCCGGAAATGCTAGCTAGTCGCCGCATCAAAGCCGCAACGCGCAAAATCCTCAACGCCATGGCCCATGCACAAAAGCACGGCATTAACATCACAGCTTTAGGCGGATTTTCCTCAATTATTTTTGAAAACTTTAAGTTAGAGCAGTTTAGCCAAGTCCGCAACATCAAACTAGAGTTTGAACGCTTCACCACTGGAAACACACATACTGCCTACATTATTTGTAAGCAGGTGGAAGAAGCGTCAAAACAACTGGGAATTGATCTGTCAAAAGCGACTGTTGCTATATGTGGGGCAACTGGGGATATTGGTAGTGCAGTTACACGCTGGCTAGATGCGAAAACAGATGTCCAAGAACTTTTGTTGATCGCCCGTGATCAAGAACGTCTCAAAGAGTTGCAAGGCGAATTGGGGCGAGGGAAAATCATGGGCTTGACAGAAGCACTGCCCCAAGCTGATGTTGTAGTTTGGGTTGCTAGTATGCCCAGAGGCGTGGAAATTGACCCCACTACTTTGAAACAACCCTGTTTGTTGATTGATGGTGGTTATCCGAAAAACTTAGCAACCAAAATTCAGCATCCTGGTGTACACGTATTAAATGGTGGAATCGTAGAGCATTCCCTGGATATTGACTGGAAGATTATGAAAATAGTCAATATGGACGTGCCAGCCCGTCAGTTGTTTGCTTGTTTTGCCGAATCAATGCTGCTGGAATTTGAGAAGTTATACACGAACTTTTCGTGGGGACGGAATCAGATTACCGTAGACAAAATGGAGCAGATTGGTCGGGTGTCAGTAAAACATGGATTTAGACCGCTGCTAGTTTAGTCATTGGTCATTAGTCATTTGTCATTAGTCATTTGTCATTAGCATTCGGACAAAGGACAAAGGACAACTGACAAAAGACTAAGGACAAAGGATAGATAACTTATAACTCGTAACTTATAACCCCTACGATGGCAACTACCGAGCGTAAACCGCTACTGCTAGATTTTGAAAAACCCCTAGCAGAACTTGCAACCCGAATTGATCAAATTCGGCAACTTGCAGAAGAAAATGGCGTCGATGTTTCTGGTCAAATTCGCCAACTAGAAGCACGTGCCATGCAACTGCGTGAGGAAATTTTCACGAGTCTATCCCCGTCTCAGCGATTGCAAGTCGCTCGTCATCCGCGTCGCCCCAGTACTCTCGATTACATTCAGGCTATTAGTGATGAATGGATGGAATTACATGGCGATCGCTGTGGTGGTGACGATCCGGCTTTAGTTGGTGGTGTCGGTCGTCTGAGTGGACAACCTGTGGTGATGTTGGGTCATCAAAAAGGACGGGATACTAAAGACAATATTGCCCGTAACTTTGGAATGCCTTACCCTGGCGGCTACCGCAAAGCCATGCGGTTGATGGAACACGCCAATAAGTTTAGTATGCCGATACTAACTTTTATCGACACACCAGGAGCTTGGTCTGGGGTAGAAGCAGAACACCAAGGTCAAGGAGAAGCGATCGCTTACAACTTGCGGGAAATGTTCTGCTTAGATGTGCCAATTATCTGCACAGTCATTGGTGAAGGCGGTTCTGGTGGCGCACTCGGTATCGGCGTAGGCGATCGCCTACTCATGTTTGAACACTCCGTTTATACCGTTGCCACTCCCGAAGCCTGCGCCGCCATTTTGTGGAAAGATGCTGGTAAGGCTCCCCAAGCCGCCGTGGCTCTGAAAATTATTTCCCACGACCTGAAAAAATTGGGAATTATTGACCAAATACTGCCCGAACCCACTGGTGGCGCTCATTCCGACCCTCTAAAAGCCGCTAATACTCTTAAGCAAGTGCTGCTAGAAAATTTGGACGAACTCAATCGTTTAACCGCTCCAGAACGCCGCCAACTGCGTTATGAAAAATTCCGCAAAATTGGTGTTTTTACAGAAGTTGCCCACTAACAGCACTTCATTAATGATTGATTAGCCGATCAGCAATGCTATAATTGCCTATGTGCTTAAAGATTTTTAACAATCTAGCCATAGGCATTTGCATGTTTGCTAAATCTACTCAACTTAATTGAGTGGGTTTTGTATTTTGTAAATAATCTAATTTGAATGTACAGCGTGGTTTTCCAGGCAATGATTTGTTGTCTTCACTGCTAAAACCCACAATATGGGTACTATTGTGCAGCATCATAGCATTTGCCTAATGAAAATCATCAGATTTTTAGACTCCTTTAATCTATCCAAACCAAATAAATGCAAATAATTGGATGGTAATAGGCTTTGGGAACTGCCAAAAAATTGGGAGACACCATGAGTGTTGAGCAAAAACGACGCGCCCTGATTACTGGGGCCAGTAGTGGAATTGGGAAAGCAACGGCTTTAGCCTTTGCAAAAGCGGGGATAGATGTCGCCTTAGTCAGTCGTTCATTGGATAAGTTAGAGGCGGTAAGAGAAGCAGTAGAGCATACTGGGGTGGAAGCGAAAGCTTACGCTGTAGATTTAGCGCGGATCTCCGAAGTCAAAGACAAGATCCAAGCGATCGCCCTAGACTTTGGTGATATAGACATTCTGGTAAACAATGCGGGCATAGCCTATACAGCCACTTTAAGCGAAACTCCCCTAGAAGACTGGCAACAGGTAATTGACTTGAATCTCACAAGCGTGTTTGGGTGCATTATGGGGATTTTACCTTCAATGCGCGATCGGGGCACAGGCACAATTATCAATGTCGCTTCAATTGCCGCCAAGCAGCCCTTTCCTGGTTGGGGAGCATATAGCGTCAGCAAGGCTGGTTTGATTGCCCTCACTCAAACCCTGGCGCAAGAAGAACGCACCCACGGCATTCGTGTCACAGCTATTTGTCCCGGTGCAGTCAATACCGAACTTTGGGATACAGAAACAGTCCATGTCAACCTAGACCGTTCCAAAATGTTAACCCCGGAAATTGTGGCTCAGTCAATTCTTTACGCTGTACTTTTACCACAACAGGCAGTGATTGATGAATTAATCCTGATGCCCAGCGCTGGCGCACTCTAATTTGTCATTTGTCCCTTGTCCTTTGTCCTTTGTATAAAGCAAATGACCAATGACAAATGATCAATGACAAATGACCAACGACTAAACCATAACCAAGACTGAATCATGACTATTGCTAGTTCCAACGGTTCCAATTACTCTCAATCGCCTCTGATTCCCGACTTGGCAGAAGCCATAACTCCTAGACCCGATCGCAATACTCATAATGGGCGACCAGCAGATGTGTGCCCACCAAAAGAGGAACAGATGGAGGAAATGAAAGACGCCGTGCGGACATTAATATTGGGCGTTGGTGAAGATCCAGAACGCGAAGGACTCCTCAAAACACCCAAACGAGTAGCCGAAGCAATGCGGTTTCTTACCAGTGGCTATAACCAATCTCTTGAAGAACTAGTTAACGATGCCATCTTTGATGAAGGGCATAGCGAGATGGTGCTAGTTAGAGATATTAATTTCTTTAGTCTGTGCGAACACCACATGCTGCCATTTATGGGTAGAGCGCACGTTGCTTATATCCCCAACCAAAAAGTAGTGGGATTGAGTAAGCTAGCCCGCATTGTTGAGATGTATTCTCGCCGCTTACAAGTGCAGGAGAGATTAACGCGCCAAATTGCCGAAGCAATCCAGACCATTCTAGAACCTCAAGGCGTTGCCGTTGTGATGGAAGCTAGCCACATGTGCATGGTGATGCGGGGCGTGCAGAAACCAGGTTCTTGGACTGTCACTAGCGCAATGGTTGGTGTGTTCCAAGAAGAACAAAAAACTCGTGAAGAATTTTTTAACTTGATTCGTCACCAACCAGCATTTTTTTGAGTGCTGAGTGCTGAGTGCTGAGTTAGGAGTTAGGAGTTGTAAATTAACTCCTAACTCCTAACGTCTAAGTAACTCAATGTTTTCTAGGCTCTGAAATAGTTTGGCTACTTTATCTAAATCCTTATCTCCAGGTGTTCGTTCCACACCACTAGATAAATCAATGCCGCTAGGATTAACCTGACTTAGGGCTTCCACAATATTATCGGCTGTTAGTCCTCCTGCTAAAAACCAAGGACAACTAGGGCTAAATTGTTCTAGCATCGTCCAATCTAAAGTTTTACCTGTACCACCCAGCTGTTGCGAATGATAGGCGTCAAGTAGCAAAGTATCCACATATTTTGTGTAATCAGTAGTTGTGTCAAGATGCTCAAGACTCTGAATTCTCAGTGCTTTGATAATTTCGACCTTGGGTAAAGATTGACGCAAATGGTAGCAAAAATCTGGTGATTCATCTCCGTGTAACTGGACGCCTGTCAACCCAGAATCAACAACTATCTGATTGATTTCGGGGATGCTGGCGTTAGCAAAAACACCAATTGTGTCAATATTTGCCGGGAGTTCTGCCACTGCTGCCCGAATTTGCAACGTGGTAACGTAGCGAGGTGAAGTTGGTACACAAATAAATCCTAGTGCCGTTGCGCCAAGAGAGGCGATCGCTATAGACTGCTCTGGTTGAGTAATGCCGCAAATCTTAACGCGCATGAATATCTGACAAATTTAAATAATCACTTGAAAAGTCTAAACTATCTAAAAAACTTTTGGGCCTTGTAATTTTATAATCTTGTTGGTCTACGATTAACTTTTCCCTTTAGGAGACAAAAGCTTGATTTCCTCTATTTTTCTAGCAGTAGCTGCATCTGTTCCCGCAACACCTGTGTGGAATCCTACAGTAGCAATCATCATCAGTGTTAGTAGCTTAGTAATGGTTTTACTAAGTACTAGGATTGAAAAACCCCTAGTTGGCCCCAAGTTCCCTATCTTGCCAATTAGTATTCCAACATTCGTTGGTGCGATGGCTTTTGGTCATATTATCGGCATTGGCATCGTTTTAGGACTGACTAACATCGGTCGTCTATAGTTTTTGATGACCGCGGCGTTACTTGTAACGCCGCGGTCAATACAAACACTCTTAAAACAATTTTGGGCAGAGGGAGTGGGGAGTAGGGAAGAAGCAAGGGAGCAGGGAGCAGTCGGCAAGGGAGAGAATAAAAAATTAAAATTACCTCTCTTTCCCCTCTGCTCCCTACTCCCTACCCCTCTGCCTCTTCCCAATGCCCAATGCCCACAACTAAAAGCCATTAATTGTCTATTCTAGAAAGTAAGAGCATTGCGTCACTCGGCACTACCGAATTGATGCTTAATAATAAATTTGTATACAAGTATGCGTAGTATTCCAGTATAAAAACTACTGGCATATTTAGTTTTAGGACAATGTAATGCAAACAAATTGGAGAATTGGGTCTTTATTTGGAATTCCCCTATTTTTAGACCCATTATGGTTTGTGATTTTAGGGTTGGCAACCCTCAATTTTGGGGTAGCTTATCAGGAATGGGGGAATCTTATAGCTTGGAGTGCTGGAATAGTTATGGCACTGCTGCTATTTGGTTCAGTATTGTTACATGAGTTGGGTCATAGCTTAGTAGCCCGATCGCAAGGCATTAGAGTTAATTCAATTACTCTATTTATGTTTGGCGGAATTGCTGCTATTGAAGAAGAATCTAAAACTCCAGCCAAAGCTTTTCAAGTTGCGATCGCTGGGCCCTTGGTCAGTATCATCCTATTTTTCCTGCTCCGGCTAGTAGCTATTCTGATACCTGAGACTAATCCCCTCAGTGTCATGGTCGGAGATTTGGCGAGAATTAACCTAGTTGTGGCTCTATTTAACCTGATTCCCGGCTTACCTCTTGATGGAGGGCAAGTGTTAAAAGCAGCACTATGGCAAATAACAGGTAATCGCTTTCAAGCCGTACACTGGGCCGCAAAGGCAGGGCAAATATTGGGTTATGCTGCGATCGCTTTAGGATTTGTTGTAGATTTTGTGACCAGGGAGTTAGTAGCTGGTTTGTGGATTGCGCTGTTAGGTTGGTTTGCTGTCCGCAACGCCAACAACTATGACAACATGACTACATTGCAAGAAAGCCTACTCAAGGTGGTGGCGTCCGATGCAATGACCCGTGATTTTCGAGTCATTGATGCTGACCAGACATTGCGCTCCTTTGCCGATTTATACCTCTTGGAAACCGCTCCCTCACAGGTTTATTTTGCTGCTTCTGATGGACGTTATCGGGGTCTAGTTTCCATTGATGATTTCCGTTTAACCCAAAGGAGCCAATGGGAAACCGAAACCTTACACAGCATAGTGCGTCCATTGACAGAAATACCTACCGTTACAGAATCAACATCGATCGCTGAGGTAATTAACAAGCTAGAAAATGAGCAGTTACCTAGAATTACCGTGCTTTCTCCCGCTGGTGCTGTAGCTGGTGTAATTGACCGGGGAGATATTGTGCGATCGCTAGCACAAAAGTTAAATTTACGGATAACCGATGCTGAAATTAAGCGCATCAAGGAAGAAGGAAGTTATCCAATAGGGTTGCAACTGGGAGTAATCGCGAAATCAGCTACAAATTAAACGTCACAACTTCGTCATAGGTTTGCAATCGATACGTCAAAAGCGTGTGTGATATTTAATTTGGTATTTGGTTACAAAATGCTTTTTTTGGGTAAAAGGTAGGATTTCCTACCTTTTTTATTTTTAAAAGTATGACATCACTAAATAGGTGGGCATTGGAATCCAAGCAAATCTTACTCATCTTTTCTTTCCTAGTCCCCAATACCCAGTCCCTAGTCCCCAGTCCCCAATCCCCAAAAATTAAATTAAAACTTCAAGTTTAAAGTGAGTAAAATGTAAGTACATGATATACTACGTCTCTCACTTACCCTGGTTTTATGGCACTGCCAATTGTTGCAATTATCGGACGCCCAAATGTGGGCAAATCCACCCTGGTTAATCGACTCGCCGGGGAACAAACGGCGATTGTCCATGATGAACCGGGAGTGACACGCGATCGCACTTACATGCCGGCTTTCTGGAATGGCCGCGAATTTTTAGTGGTAGACACTGGTGGCTTAGTTTTTAATGATGATACCGAATTTTTACCACTGATTCGCCAACAGGCAATGACAGCCCTTGCAGAAGCATGTGGCGCTATTTTTGTAGTCGATGGTCAAACAGGCCCCACATCGGCAGATTTAGAAATCGCCGAATGGATGCGCCAACAACGCGTACCTGTACTACTAGCTGTAAATAAATGTGAATCTCCAGACCAAGGCTTAATGCAAGCTGCCGAATTTTGGGAATTGGGATTGGGCGAACCTTACCCTATCTCCGCAATTCATGGCAGTGGTACAGGAGAATTACTCGACGAGTTAGTTAATCACATCCCTGCTATTGAGGATATCCCAGACACGAATGAAATCAAAGTAGCAATTGTGGGTCGCCCCAATGTGGGCAAATCGAGCTTACTCAATTCTTTTGTCGGGGAAGAGAGGGCAATTGTCAGCCCAATTTCCGGCACAACCCGTGATGCTATTGATACCGTCATTGAACGGGATGGACAAACTTACCGCTTGATTGACACCGCCGGCATTCGCAAAAAGAAACACATCGAATACGGCACGGAATTTTTTAGTATTAATCGGGCTTTCAAAGCGATTCGCCGCGCTGATGTGGTTTTATTAGTAATAGATGCCGTAGATGGAGTTACTGAGCAAGACCAAAAATTAGCTGGGCGGATTATCGAGGAAGGTCGAGCTTGCATCATCGTCGTTAATAAGTGGGATGCCGTCGAAAAAGACTCTTACACAATCTACGACTACGAAAAAACTCTGCAATCACGGTTACATTTTACTGAATGGGCAGAAACAATCTTTGTGAGTGCCTTGTCAGGACAACGGGTAGAAAAGATTCTCGAATTAGTGAAAACGGCGGCTGAATCACACAAACGCCGTGTCAGCACATCAGTAATTAATGAAGTTTTAACAGATGCCGTCAGTTGGCATTCACCGCCAGCATCTCGTGGTGGGCGTCAGGGTAAGATTTATTATGGTACACAAGTAAGTAGCCAACCACCAACGATCGCACTATTTGTCAATGATTCCAAACGCTTCAACGACAACTACCGCCGCTACATTGAACGGCAATTTAGGCAACAGCTAGGATTTAAAGGCACACCAATTATTTTGCTGTGGCGGAGCAAAAAAGTCCGTGATGCCGAAAGTGGTAATGTTAATAGAGCAACTCGCGTCAAAATAAGTTAGGAGACGCGATGAATCGCGTCTGTACAAGAGAGATGCGATTAATTGCGTCTGTACAAGAGTTATGAGTTAAAGTCAAAACTCCTAACTCATCATTCTTCACTCCTAACTCTAAAATGGATTTATTGCGATCGCTGCCACTTGGACTTTATCTAGAACAACCCCAAACTTGGCTGCATAAAATTGATCCGCGAGTCAAGTTCGCCTGGTTGATGAGCTTTTTAACAAGCTATGTTTTGGCCAACAACCTTTGGCGTGTGCTGCTAGTGGTAGTATTAATTATTGCCACCTTGATTGCCAGAATTCCCCGACGAGTATGGCAGCAGCAAATGGGCTGGCTGTTAATGCTATCGTTTTTTATCTTAGCGATCGCAGCCATCAGTCCTGATGGAATGGGTATAGATTATCAGCCACGTTTACCAGCTAATGAACAAATCTTAACCCAGCCAGCAAACTCGAATAATCTTGTTCAAGAGCAAGTCGTTGAGAACAAAAAATACAGCTACGTGCTATTTCACAAAGGCCCAGTCAAAGTGACTCGCTACTCCTTAAGTTTGGCAGTACGCCTGAGTACACTTATATTTACCGTAATTTATAGTACCAACCTATATCTGTTGACAACCGCACCAGAAGAAATCACATCTGGCATAGAAAGCCTAATGCAACCCTTTCGACGCTTCAAGTTGCCCGTCACAGAAATTGCTTTAACTTTAACCTTGTCCTTGCGCTTTATTCCCCTAGTTTTAGAAGAAGTGCAAAATTTATTCCGCTCCGTGATGACAAGGGCAATTAATTGGAAAAAGCTGGGATTAAAAGGAGCATTCAAGGTTTGGATGACAGTTGCAGAGAGACTTTTGGAAAATCTGCTCTTACGAGCCGATCAAATGGCGAATGCCATGATGGTACGGGGTTTTACCAGTCCCAATGAGCATCGAGTGCAGTGGCACGACTTACGATTAAAAGGGCGTGACTGGCTTGCGATCGCAACTTTAATCTTATTCTGGGGAATACGGGTAACTATAGGAACTCAGGTCTAATTTTGCCCCGAATAATGGTAAGAGGTAATACAACAGAATTCAGAATTCAGGAGTCAGAATGGGCTAAACGCCCCGCTACCGCTAACAGGAATCAGAAGTAAAACATTAAATCGCCGTATCTACCAAAGACTAATTATTGTAGAGACGGCGATTTATAGCGTCTCTTGCCTTAACCTCACAAAATTGATCCCCTAGCATTTCCTGTAGATTTTAGGTATTAAGCAGCGTTGCGCGAACACTACAAACTAATCTTAAGATTTTTGACCGAGTACCCTTGTGAATCTCTGCACAATGCTCAGACACCAATTCCACCATTGAAAATACTGGATAATCAATAGACCTTTTGCATAAATGGTAGTTTTCTTTCCAGTCCCCAGTACCCAATCCCCAGTACCCAATCCCCAATCCCAATTTTGTGCCATTCAGCGACAGTTGTGGCAGTATGGAAAGAAGTTGAAAAATTTGGAAACTTCAAAGGATGTTTTTCCTTGCCAAGCCGAACTTTCAACCAGAAGATCAGGACTATTTTGTGCCTTGTCCCTACAGATTGGTAAATTGAAATCACCAAAGCAGATGGTGATGTTTATCAACCAGCCTCTACTCTCTGAATCTACGCTTCGCGGCTTCTGTTGTACCATTCCGCTTCACTACCACTAGCTTCATCTGCCCATTAGAAACTAGATCAAGGTCTTCGTAACCGCAGTTTCGCATTTTAAGCAAATATTCTGGCGAATGTTGGTATTATCGTCTGAATGTTTGGAATTCACTGCGAAAAGATATATATACTCCCACCTTGACAACACCTTGACTCTTAAATGAATCCAGAAAACGCAGAAACTTACATAAACCATCCAACTTGGGGTTTACTCTACAAAATCTGTATGGTTGATGAAAACCAGGATTTGTTCACCACACTTTATGCCCAGCGCTTATTTTTTTTGGTGGCAAATGACGTTAAAGGTGTCAAATTCCAGTCTCTAGGACGTACTGAGGCGAGAATGATGTTGGAAAATCGCTTACGTACCCTGCGGCGCAGTGGGCATTCTCAGGAGTACGATCAGCTTCAGAGTGTTTTCCAGCGCACCTTCCAATGAACAGTTCGATTTCCGAACGTATTCTTTCCATTCGCTCCTCACTGCCAACTTCAGTCAAATTGATTGCCGTTAGCAAACAAGTTTCTGCCCAGGCCATTCGGTCTGCATACACCGCAGGAATTCGTGATTTCGGGGAGAGTCGTATCCAAGAAGCCGCCAGTAAACAATCCGAGTTGCAAGACTTACCGGATATTACCTGGCACTTTATTGGACATTTGCAAAGCAATAAAGCCAAAAAAGCCATCGAGCATTTCCCTTGGATTCACTCCGTGGATAATTTGAAGCTAGCACAGCGCTTAGATCAATTGGCGCAACAGCTAGGAGTGAGTCCCCAGGTTTGCCTGCAAGTGAAAATTCTCCCCGACCCCAACAAGTCTGGTTGGAGTGTGCCAGAACTTTTGGCTGATTTACCCACACTCAATCAATACAAAAATTTACAAATTCAAGGTTTGATGACAATTCCGCCTTCCGGATTAAATGATTCCGAAATTCTTAATGTGTTTAATCGCAATCGTGAGTTAGCAAAAGAAATCCAGGAGCAAAATTGGTCGCATATTAAAATGCAGCATCTATCTATGGGTATGTCAGGCGACTACGAACTGGCAGTGCAAGCAGGTGCAACGATGGTACGATTAGGAACCATATTGTTTGGCGATCGCTCTTAGCCGATTAATCATCAGCCTTTGAGGACGGTATTAATAGAGATCAGGATTTGTTGACAAGAATTTTCTAACAGACTGGTGCAATTGGAAACAAAGGATATAGTATTGACAAGAGCAATCGCCAAGTCAAAATAGGGTATAAAGAAGTTTCCTTCGGATAAACCTTAGGATATAATCTTGACTCATTATTATGTTTAGGCGATGCACAGACCTTTCCAATAAGTGTCAGTTCATCGCCAAAACCCGTAGTATGGGCTACAACTAGCAATACACTTGCTGAAGTATCCACCGATGTAGCGAGCGCTCCTATCTCAACTAATCCTCAGCCAAGTCAATACAGGCTATTCGCACCAGGAGAGTACACACACAATGAACAACATTTTTTCCAAACTCAGAGACTTTGTGGGTCTAAATGAGCAAGTGGAATACGAGTATTACGAAGAAGAACCAGAAACAGATAATAATTACCAAAATCTGTATCAGCAAGAAAATCCCCAACCAGCACCACAAGAGAATCCAGCCGCTCAAAATCGACGTTGGCGGGAACCAGTGCCTACAATGGGAGATGATATAGCAACAGGTCAAAAGCCAATGGGGAATGTGATTGGTATGCCAGGAGCAATTAACGGAATTTCGGAAGTTTTAGTACTCGAACCACGCACATTTGAAGAAATGCCCCAGGCAATTCAAGCGCTGCGAGAACGCAAGTCAGTGGTATTAAATCTGACAATCATGGACCCAGACCAAGCTCAACGAGCAGTAGATTTTGTTGCGGGTGGTACTTACGCACTAGATGGACATCAAGAGCGCATCGGTGAGAGCATCTTTTTGTTTACGCCAAGTTGTGTCCAAGTTAGCACCCAAGGTGGCGTTCTTCATGAAGTACCACAACCACCAGCACGTCCCTCTCGTCCTACAACAGGCCCTTCAAATCAAAGTTGGGGCAACGAAACTAATCGGATGGCACAATAAAGTTAAATTAGTTATTAGTCCTTTGTCCTTTGTCATTTGTCCTGGGTTTTGATCATAGTGACAAATGACAAACGACTGATGATTAATGCCTAATGACTAATGATCAATGACTATAAAATTTGGCTTAATTGGTGGTGGGATAATGGGAGAAGCACTCTTATCCCGCCTTATCACGCGTGGAATTTATCAAGCATCAGAAGTCATAGTTAGCGAACCGCTATCTTCACGCCTAGATTTTTTAAAACAGCAATACGGTGTTGCTGTGACTACAGATAATATCCAGGTTTTTACTGAAGCACAAGAAGTTGTCTTTTTGGCAGTGAAGCCGCAGGTGTTTAGTGCGATCGCTCAAGAATTAGCAGATATTGATATTCTTAATAGAGAACAATCACCGCTGATCATTTCCATATTGGCGGGTGTGCCTTTAAATCAGCTAGAAGCTGCATTTGTACAATTGCCAGTCATTAGAGCAATGCCCAACACCCCTGCAACTGTGGGAGCAGGAGTTACCGCGATTTGTTTAGGTGCATATACCAATGCCTTGCATCACCAAATAGCACAGAAAGTTTTTTCTGCTGTAGGCGAAGTGGTGGAAGTGTCAGAAGGGCTGATGGATGCAGTCACAGGATTATCTGGTAGCGGCCCGGCTTACGTGGCACTATTAGTAGAAGCACTTGCTGATGGCGGAGTAGCCGCAGGTTTACCTAGAGCAATTGCTAATCAACTAGCCTTGCAAACCGTACTGGGAACAGCGAAACTGTTGCATGAAACCAAAATGCACCCAGCAGAACTCAAAGATCGCGTTACTAGCCCTGGCGGTACAACCATTGCGGGGATTGCCAAGCTAGAACAGGCAGGATTTCGTTCAGCTTTAATTGAAGCAGTCAAAGCTGCCACAGAGCGATCGCAAGAGCTGGGAAAATAATAAAGAGTCATTAGTCATTAGTCATTGGTCATTTGCAAAGAACAAGTGACAAAGGACAAATGACAAATGACTATTAACGAAGTTGACAAAAGACTCGTTAATATAGTAAACAATCTGGTTGCAAATGTGATTGAGTGAATTATCCTGCGCCGTCTCCAGAACTTGACTTAGGGTCTATATTTCCCTTTGAACTGGATCAGTTTCAAAAAGAAGCGATCGCGTCCCTGAACGCCGGACGCTCAGTAGTCGTATGTGCCCCCACCGGTTCGGGCAAAACATTAGTCGGGGAATACGCCATTTATCGCGCCCTGGCGAGAGGAAAACGTGTCTTTTACACGACTCCCCTAAAGGCGCTGTCGAATCAAAAATTACGTGACTTTCGAGAAAAATTCGGGTTTGATCAAGTCGGACTGTTAACTGGAGATGCTTCCATTCACAGAGATGCACCGATTTTAGTGATGACCACAGAAATTTTCCGAAATATGCTCTATGGCACACCCATTGGCCAAGTCGGCATCTCATTGGTAGACGTTGAAGCGGTGATACTTGATGAGTGCCACTACATGAACGATCGCCAACGTGGGACAGTTTGGGAAGAATCAATCATCTATTGTCCTCGTGAAGTGCAACTAGCAGCCCTCTCAGCAACGGTTGCTAATAGCGATCAACTCACCGACTGGCTAAATCGTGTTCACGGCCCAACAGACCTGATTTACTCCGATTTTCGCCCAGTTCCCTTAGAATTTCACTTTTGCAATCCTAAAGGGTTATTTCCCCTGTTGAATGATAGCAAAACCAAAATTAACCCCCGCCTTCAGAAAAAGAAGGGGAGAGGGGGAGAAAGGGACAGGGGGAGAAGTGGTAGACCTGAAGCTCCTGGTATCATTTATACCTTGAGCCAGTTGGAGCAACGGGATATGCTCCCAGCGATTTACTTCATCTTCAGCCGCCGGGGATGTGATAAAGCGGTGGCGGAAGTGGGTGATTTATGGCTGGTAAATAATGAAGAGTCCCAGATTTTGCGGCAACAGATTGATGACTTTTTAGCCCGCAACCCTGAAGCAGGGCGTTCTGGACAAATTGCACCCCTGTACCGGGGAATTGCTGCCCACCACGCCGGAATTTTGCCTGCTTGGAAAGCACTGGTAGAAGAACTATTTCAGCAAGGGCTGATTAAAGTGGTGTTCGCCACCGAAACACTAGCAGCGGGAATTAATATGCCCGCCCGGACAACGGTAATTTCTACCCTTTCCAAGCGTACCGACACTGGACACCGCCTGTTGAATGCTTCCGAATTCTTGCAAATGGCGGGACGCGCAGGCCGGCGGGGAATGGATAAACAAGGTCATGTGGTGACAGTCCAAACTCCCTTTGAAGGAGCCAAAGAAGCCGCGTATTTGGGAACATCCAAGCCAGACCCCCTTGTAAGCCAGTTTACGCCCAGTTATGGCATGGTACTCAACTTGCTGCAAACCCACACCCTAGAGCAAACCAGGGAACTGATAGAACGCAGTTTTGGGCAGTACATGGCGACCTTGCATTTAAGACCAGAATATGACGAAATTGCCGAACTTGAAAGACAATTAGCTCAATTGCATGAGCAAATCGCCGCAGTTGATGAAAATGAACTGGCTATTTATGAGAAATTGCGGCAACGCCTGAAAGTAGAACGCCAGATATTAAAGACCTTGCAAGAGCAAGCACAGGAAGATCGCCAAGAAGAATTGGTGATGATGCTGGGCTTTGCAGTGTCAGGAACTCTGTTGAGTCTCAAAGGCAAAAATATCACAGTGTCTTCACCAGTAACCGCAGTGTTAGTAGGAAAATCGCCTGGTTCTGGTCAAGCTCCTTACTTGGTATGCTTGGGGCACGATAACCGCTGGTATGTGGCAACTACAGGGGATGTAGTCGATTTGTATGCCGAACTGCCGCGAATTGAGGTGCCGCCTCATATACTACCACCGCCAGAGATGCCTTTGAAGCCAGGACAGTCACGCCGTGGTAACGAAGAAAGCTTTGCGATCGCTGTGCGTGTTCCCAATCCGATAGAATCTTTGCATCTAGCACCAGAAGTAGCAGAACAACTCAGTCGCACTACCGCTGTCCAAGAGCAATTAGAAGCTCATCCCCTACATCAATCAGGCAATGCTGCCACGCTTTTCAAGCGCCGCGCCCGCTATGTCGAACTAGAAGCCGAACTCGAACAGTTACAAGGGCAAATAGAGCAACAGTCACAACGTCATTGGGAAGAGTTTCTAAATTTAATTGCAATTCTGCAACATTTTGGCGGTTTGGATAACTTAGTCCCCACAGTATTAGGGCGAATTGCGGCAGCGATTCGAGGCGAAAATGAATTGTGGCTGGGTTTAGTATTTGCTAGTGGTGAATTGGACAATCTAGATCCGCACCATCTAGCAGCAGCCGCTGCTGCTTTAGTGATGGAAACTCCCCGTCCAGATAGTAAGGTTAACTTTGATCTGAGTAATGAAGTCGCAGAAGCCCTGGCAAAATTGCGGGGAATTCGCCGCCAAATGTTCCAAGCACAACGGCGGTATAACGTAGCGCTGCCGATATGGTTGGAATTTGAGTTAATTGCCATAGTGGAACAATGGGCGCTAGGAATCGAGTGGACAGAACTCTGCGAGAACACCACCTTAGATGAAGGCGATGTGGTGAGAATTTTACGCCGGACATTGGATTTATTATCGCAGATACCCCACGTTCCCCATTTGCCAGACTCTTTCCAACGAAATGCCTATCGGGCGATGCAGTTGATTGATAGATTTCCTGTGAATGAGGTGGTTGAATAAACAGGACACTGTGACGCAAAGCTAGTAGTCTGTCAAGAACTAATTGACGGATAATTCCCTGTAGAGACGGCGATTTATCGCGTCTCTCTAACCGTCAAAATGAATTTGGCAGAGTACTAGACGATGTAGGGGCAATTATGAATCGCCCCTACTAATGAATTTACATTTGACCAAATAATAGTAGTGGTAATTAGTTAAAAATGCTTTTTTGCTTTCGTATATCTTCTATACGTAATTAATCACGTGTATCTAACAGAAGTTATAGTCGCTATCAGCGCTATTCAAGCTTAGTACACCAAGTTTCCAGTGCCGCGCAACTGCCGCAAAGAATTTAGACAGTATGGACAGTCACAGCCAAATGTCTGAATTGCAGCATCACTTTCCTCCTCAGTAAAGTTCAACATAGCAATATTCTCATCTGATACTGATGTGACAATGGTTGAGGAACGTGTAGAGGTATACGGTTGCTTTCTCTCTGAATCTCGAATGCACACAAAATCTTTTCCACCATGTGGGTTAGTGATACAGGTACGACCGTCTTGTGTGTGCATTAATCGCTGAGTAACACTAGCATGGGCAGGATTCAATACCGCCAGCGTAGACATCAGCGACACAAAAATTGAGGAACTAGAAAGCAAATTCAGGATAATTTTTTTGTTCATAGATTTCCTTGAGAAAATTGTCTACTAGCTTAGGGTATTCGATTAATTTTTAAACTTCAAGTTAATTTTTCCTGAGCATAGCTGACTTAACACTTTTACTCAAGAAAGTTCCATGTCTACTCAGTTTGATCACACATTATTTGCTACAGCAGAACTCAGCAATACAATTGATACCAATTCTATGTGAGGCTGCGCTTTATTCGCGCGTTCTCCTAAGAGTAGCCGCTTCTCTAAGAGACGCTTTGTGTAACTTGCTTCGACCTAGGAGTATGCGTCTACATGAATTGCCATCACAGTCTGTAGTTTTGCATCAGTCCTATAGGCACATCTTCCAACAGAAGTGGTATGAGAACTGCTATTACTGTATTTACAAGATTATAAATCTTAATTTAAACCAAAAGATAGTATCAATATTTAGCAATAAAAATGATATAGATTCTCGTTCTTAATTTATCAACTTGTAAAAATTTATTTTTTTCATTACATTTGTAAAAAGGCTTATATCTTAAGTGCTTTACTAGCATTAACAGAAAAAATGAAGCGGAAAATACATTTAGAATCTTCAGGTTGTTCCAACTGTGGACATGCTCATCACGAGAATCATAACCATGTTCATAATCACAATCATGATGAGAATCATAACCATGACCACAATCACGAACACGGTGGAGAATTCAATCTGAAAAATGAGGTATTGCCTTTGATAGTGATTCTAAGTTTATATGTGCCTGGTGTAATTTTTGAAGATCAATTACACAATACATTCTATTCAATAGGTGAATATCTGCTTTTTATACCTGCCTATTTATTAAGTGGATGGAGTGTTTTAAAAACTGCTGGGCGCAATATACTTAGAGGTAAAGTATTTGATGAAACATTTTTGATGACAGTGGCTACATTAGGGGCGATCGCAATTCATAAATTACCCGAAGCTGTCGGGGTAATGTTATTTTATAAAATTGGGGAATTGTTTCAAGATATTGCCGTCAGTCGTTCTCGTAATTCTATTAAAGCATTATTAGAAGTCCGCCCAGACTATGCCAATATTCAAATAGAGGGAGAACTCAAGAAAGTATCTCCAGAAACAGTAAATGTTGGGGATATTATCGTCGTAAAACCCGGAGAAAAGATTCCCTTAGATGGCGAAATTATAGATGGTAATTCGCAAGTTGATACGTCTGCATTAACTGGAGAATCTGTGCCGCGAACAGTGAGGCTAGGAGAGACTGTTCTAGCTGGGATGATCAATAAAATGGGTGTTCTCAGCATTAGAGTCACAAAACTCTTTGATGAATCTTCTATTGCTAAGATTTTAGACTTGGTGCAAAATGCCAAAAGTAAAAAAGCAGAAACAGAAAAGTTTATTACTAAATTCGCCCGGTATTATACACCAATAGTAGTTTTTACATCTTTAGCAGTTGCAATATTACCTCCTTTATTTATTCCTGGTGCAACTTCTTCAGAATGGATTTATCGTGCCCTAATCTTACTAGTTATCTCTTGCCCCTGTGGACTTGTTATCAGTATTCCATTAGGTTACTTTGGAGGTGTGGGAGGTGCAGCTAGACGTGGTATTTTAGTCAAAGGCTCTACTTTTTTAGATACTTTAAATGCAGTCAATACAGTTGTTTTTGATAAAACTGGAACGTTAACTAAAGGGGTATTCAAAGTAGTAAAAATAGTACCATTAAATGGCTGGAATGACGAAAAATTACTGCAATTAGCTGCCAAAGTAGAATCACACTCAAATCATCCCATCGCTCAATCTATCCGCAAGGCTTATGGTGGAAAAATTGATGAATTTGAGATGAGAGATTATGAAGAGATAGCAGGTTATGGAATTAGAGCTAAGGTTGAAAATAGGGTAGTGATAGCGGGAAGCGATCGCCTACTCCACAGAGAGAATATTGTTCACGATAATTGCCAGTTAGAGGGAACAGTTATTCATCTAGCAGTGGATGATATTTACGCTGGGTATATTGTCATTGCTGATGAACTCAAAGAAGATGCAAGACTTGCTATTCAAGAAATCAAGCGAATGGGTGTAGAGAGAACAGTCATGTTGACAGGAGATAACCAAGCGATCGCTTCCCGAATTGCTCAACAGCTTGGCATAGATACCTACGAAGCAGAGTTATTACCTGAAGAAAAAGTTAATGCCATTGAGAAGTTACTCAGCACCGCCGGCAAGCATGGTAAAGTTGCCTTTGTTGGGGATGGTATTAATGATGCACCAGTAATCGCTAGAGCAGATGTTGGGATAGCGATGGGCGGGTTAGGTTCAGATGCAGCGATAGAAACTGCCGATATTGTGATCATGACAGATGCACCTTCAAAAGTGGCAGAAGCCATACAAATCGCCAGAAAAACCCGCACAATTGTTTGGCAAAATATTGGCTTTGCTTTAGCAATTAAAGCTGTATTTATTGGATTGGGTATTTTAGGTATAGCGACAATGTGGGAAGCTGTATTTGCTGATGTCGGAGTAGCAATGCTGGCAATTTTAAACGCAACTAGAGCGATGAAATAAAATTTTGGGAAATCGGGAATATGTCATTGGGAAATTGTAGTAGTTAAACTATAAGTACTAATTACTCATAAGCTACTACCCAAAATAGAACCCATGCATTCATCAATCAAAGGTATTGCTACAGCTACTTTAGCTTTACTGCTAAACTATTCAGCAAATCCAGCCTTTGCACTACCGCAGAAAATTAATCATCCAGTTACTGTTGCTAAATCGCAACCATTAACAGACACCCTGATTGTTCCTGGGGAAAGAGTTGGCCCGATTACACGCACAACGACTAAGAAAGATTTAGTTAAGCTATTTGGCGCGTCTCGTCTCGTTGATAAAACCATTTCAGGCCCCGAAGGAATTGGTAGTTTTGCAGCTACTCAGTTAAACCTAAATCGGGGGCGATCGCTCTTGGTAGTTTGGAGTGATAATACTCGTACCAAACCTCTAGATGTGCGTAACCTGGCTTGGGCTTGGAAAACCCGCGAAGGTATTGGAGTCGGAACACCGTTAAGTGAGTTACGCAAGAAATTAGGTAACTTTAAAATCTATGGATTGGAGTGGGATTACGGCGGTACTATCTTACTGGATAGTAGCAAATTATCCCGCTATCAAGGCAAACTCATTTTACGAGTAGATGCTGCTCCCAATGCTTCTGAAAAGTTCCCCAATGACTACCGATCAGTGTTAGGGGATAGTACTTTTTCCTCTAGCAATCCCCACTGGAAACCTTTGGGAATTAGGCTAGCAGAAATTATCGTTGTACTGAATCCTAGTGAGCAATGATTGGCTGCTAAACATCTAATTTGCTGGCTTATGCAAAAGCGGACTATCTAAACCAGATTTTTATACTAGGTCTGGAAGTGGTAAATTACTTTTATAAGAAACTACATAAGTTACATCTATCGTCAGAATGATGTTTCAGCTATTGAAACAAAAGGCGATCGCTCAGATTGCTACATCAACATTCTGGCTACTCCTTTTGAGTAAAGATTATTCACTAAAAAAGTAATTGAATGTCCGATGAACAGTACTTAGAGCGTAGACGCCAAGCATTAGAACAGCAGCGTAACTTACTGATAGAGAAGGAAAAAAAACTACGGTGTGCTTGTGCAATCGAGGCAAGCACTGCCACTCGCTTCCAACTCGAAAAGGAAATTGAACAAACTGAAACACAACTCAACGAACTAACTCAACAGCTTGATGCACTAGAACAAGCTTTATCTAGTGGAAGGGTGTATCGTGCTTTATTGAAATTGGGATATCAAACGCAGACGGGAGCATTCCGACAATTTATTAAAGCTCATTCTGTAGCAGCTTTCCTGATTCATGGCTCACTGTGGTATGGACAAGGCTGGTTATTGAATCGGTTGGTGTCAAAGTATGTTAGCAATAACGTTAACGCTAAGAGAGTGGTGATTAATCTTACCCGCATTGCCCGTAGAAGTGATGTTGCTGCACTATGGCGTGAACTTAGCTATGGGGTCGGTCTTGGTTGGGGAAGCTCAAACTCAGAAATTATAGAAAGAGTGTATAAATGGTCGCGAACTCAAACCATCTTGCTGATTTTTGACAATGTGAATCACCTGTCTGAAGCTTTTTTGCAAGAAATGATCCTTAAGTTCTGGTTTCCATTGGTGACTAAAGCTAGGGAGACTACTAGACAAACCAATCAATTCCAGCTATTCATGTTTTTGGTTGACAATGAGGGCTGTGTGGGCAGTTGGAATATTTCTTTTGCAGAGCAACTCAACCCAGATTGGGAACCGGATACCCCTATTAAGCTACCTATGATTACCGAATTTTCCGAAAATGAGCTAGTTACTTGGATAAAGTATGAAGCCGAGGAACTGTTAATTGACTTGGCAACAGAGGTAGAGGTAGATGAAGCAGTACGTGACATACTCCAAAAAAGTGAGAATGGCATTCCAGAACCCGCCTTACAAGAAATTTGTCGCTTGTCTAATTGTGAATGGGAGCAAATATGGTTCAAGCCGTAGGTGGAAAACTCTTGGAATATACAGGTAAAGTTCAGCCCCAGTTAGGAGAAAGAGGCGCGAACGGACAGCTTTTATATCCCTATTTTCCTAACCCCGAACTGGTAGAAGCGGTGAACTTGGCGATTTACTTAGAACGCCCATTGCTACTGAAGGGAGAACCAGGATGTGGGAAGACTTTACTGGCAAGTGCAGTTGCCTACGAGCTAGATTTGAAATTAGAAGCTTGGTATGTTAAATCCACCAGTCGAGCGCGGGATGGTTTGTATATTTACGATGCCGTGGGACGGTTGCGTGATGCCCAACTTGCAACCTCCAATCGCCTAACACCAGAACAAATTCTGCGAATTGATGACCCGACTAGCTATGTACGCTGGGGGCCATTAGGACGAGCATTTCAGCAACAGCAGCGCAGGGTAGTGTTAATTGATGAAATTGATAAAGCTGATATTGATTTTCCTAATGATTTGCTATTGGAATTAGACCAAAAACAATTCTTTGTGGAGGAAACAGGACAAGAAATTGAGGCCAAAGCAGCACCAATTGTTTTAATCACCAGTAATGATGAGAAGGATTTACCGGATGCCTTCTTGCGTCGATGTTTGTTTCACTATGTGGAATTTCCAAGTCGTGAGCGATTAATAGAAATTGTTAATGCTCTGTTTCCTACTTCACCCGAAGCTTTGGTGAAGCAAGCCATAGATAGCTTCTGGCGTCTGCGGGAGAAAATGCAAGAAGACAAGGGGGAGGCTGGCAAAAAGGTCAGCACTAGCGAATTAATTGATTGGTTTCGCGTTCTGCGCCGTTATCCTGAAGATGAAGCTCTGGCAAAACTGGATGGCAAGATACCTTATGCTGGCGTGTTGCTGAAAAGGTGGGATGACCATTTACGTTATTTGAGACAAAGCCGTGGATGTGAATGATTTGCCTCTGCTGGAACTGTTCACTAAACTTTGTGATGCTGGCTTACCACTTGGCATAGAGGAGTATCAGTTAGTTCTACAAGCGATGCAAGCCGGCTTTGGAATTAATGACCAAGCTGCTTTGAAACGTCTGTGTGAGACTTTGTGGGTTAAATCATCACAAGAAAAGAAGCTATTTGAAGATTATTTTGAACTGGTAATAGCTAATGACGCTGCATTGCCAACTGCGGAAATATTGCATACACAATCCGAACAACATAAAATTTCCCCAATTATCCGCTACCTGATTTTAGGAATTGTAGGAGTTACTATTGGCTTGGGTGCTGGATTCTTTTCACAAAAGCCAATTGAAAAACTAATACCAAGTCAAACATCAGAACTAATTCAAACACTAATACCAAGTCAAACATCAAAACTAATTCAAACACTAATACCAATTCAAACACCAATTCAAGATCCAATACTATTGCCAACCACAAAACCAACTACAAACCCGACAGCCCAGCCAACTACAACACGAAAGCCGAACTCAAACCCAAGCCCAAATCCAAACCATTCAGATTGGCTTTTTTGGAGTTTTTTATTAGTTACAGCCATGATTTTTAGGTGGTTAGTTAGGCGAAATAATCAACAGCGCATTGCTGAAAGTACCTCTCCACAAGTAACCCCCATTACAACTAATTCATCTCTAGCTGCAAAATTGACCCAGACGATAGAAGATGAGGTACAAGCAGTCAAAGCAGTGCTGGAAACTACCAGCAGAAATGAAGAAATTCTTTCCAGCCGCCTCATTTTGACTAGCGAGTATTTGCCTGTAACCGAGCGACAAATGAAACAAATTTGGCGTTACTTGCGCCACCCAGTACGTGAAGGGCCAAAAATAGAGTTAGATATGGCAGCAACTATTCACCAGATTGGATGCCAAGGTTTATTGCTTGAACCTGTATTCATACCGCGTCGAGTGAATAAATCAGAATTACTCTTACTAATTGACCAAGATGGTTCAATGGTGCCTTTCCACTCCCTATCACGGCGGTTGGCAGAAACTGCCTTGCGTGGGGGACGTTTAGGCAAATCTGGAATTTACTACTTTCACAATTGCCCTATTGAATATCTTTACCACGACCCTCATCATCAGCAAGCAGAATTAATCACTAATATTGTTACCCATATTTGCTCAAATAGAACTGCTGTATTGATTTTTAGTGATGCTGGTGCTGTTCGTGGCAGATATAGCGATGAACGCTACGAATTAACTCAACAATTTATTGCCCAAATGAAACAACGGGTGCGTTATGTTGCTTGGCTTAATCCTATGCCGAGAAAGCGTTGGCTTGGTACAACAGCCGCAGAAATTGCCCATCTTGTCCCCATGTTTGAATTTAGCCACCAAGGTTTACAGGATGCTATTGCTGTACTGCGTGGACGCTTTGCTAACTTTGAGAGGCAAATAATATGAGCAAGATCAGACTTGAAGAAATTGCGAAGCAACGCATTGAGTCTTTTGCAAAACTCGGCAAACCTCATCTGTATTTAGCATATCATGCTGCTTTTCCCTTAGCACTCACACCAGATTTGTTGTATCGTCTATGGGTTCAGTTCCAACGGGATATTGATGACCAAGTGTTAGGTATCCCTTGGGTAGCAGTAGCAGATTTGCTGGTTTCAAGCTTATGTAATGAAGTCGGATATGAACTATACGAGATGGATCTAACAGTACGAAATCTGTTGTTGAGTCGTTTGCAGGAAGATAAAAAATTTGGTCAACAGCGGATTAATGAACTATCAAACTTTTTACTCGACTATGTAAGGCCAAAACTTGAAAGTAAAGATCCAGATATTAAAGATTTTGCTCTAACCCAGCAGTGGACAGCTTTAGCATACACGCAGCCTAATAAGGTAGCTCATGAATTGGCATTGGAATTCGAGAATTTGAATCACAAGGACACAGCAGGACTGGTGCGAATAGCATCATTGACGGAAATATTTACTGAGCCATTGGCTGATTTCCAGCCACTACTGATTTACGCTGGCGTGATGGGAAAATTTGCCCGTGGTAATTTTGAGGCAGCGAAAGACGAACTGAGGAAGGTGGGTAAAGAAGGAGATGTAATCCAGGTTGCTGGAGTTAGTTTGCCTATACCCGAACAAATAAAACCAAATCAAAAAAAGCAGACGCTCATCAGAAGATTATTCCTAAAAATTCCTTTAGCCAGAGTGGCATCTGCGGCAAGAATGATTGTTACTACCTTACTTAGTGTTGGTGTTGGTTTTGGCGTTTATAAGTGGTCAACCCCATGTTTGGCAGATGAAAATAAAGTATTAGGAGTTTTATGTGTATTAGATCCAAGCATTATTAATCAAAGAATAAGTAGCGGCGAACGCACTTTATTTCCAGACATAAAAAATAGCGATCGCGATCGAGGTATTGACAGCTTTAAAAAGAGGAATTACACAGAAGCTGCAAAGCACTTTGAAGAAGCTGTCAAAAATAATCGTAATGACCCTGAAGTACTAATTTACCAAAATAATGCTCTTACCCGCCAAAAGGGCAATCCTTTAACTTTGGCAGTTGTATAGGACTCATATTTGATTTCTGAAAAAACTCAGTACAACTAAGAAGCCTTCTTGACTGTTGCCTATTGTCTATTGCCTATTGCCTGTCTACGCAAATTAGTTCAGAAATCAAAGCGGATTCCTATAGTACCAGCAAAAATAGGAACAAACTCTGCTCAAGAAATATTACGTGGGGTAGCACAAGCGCAAAATCAGTTTAACCAACAAAATGGATTACAAGGTCGATTAGTAGAGATTGTGATTGCTGACGATGATAACAACCGAAATATAGCAAAACAAATAGCCCAGCAGCTAGTACAAGATACATCCATCTTAGGAGTTATCGGACATAGTTCTAGCGCAGTCACCTACACAGCTTTACCTATATATACAAGAGTTAAATTAGCAATCATATCACCTACTAACACTAGTATAGCGTTAGAAAGTGCTGTATTTTTTAGAGCTTTACCTTCAGATAAAGCGACTGCTGAAAAGCTAGCTAAATATGCATTAAAAAATAGCTTTAAAAAAATAGTAATTTTCTGTAATCCTGATGAATCATATAGTAGAAGTATCAAAGAAGAATTTAGACTGACATTTGTCAAAAATCAGCGTGAAGGAGTAGTTCCTTACTCATGCATTAACTTAGATGATCCAAATCTAGATGTAGAGCAAGAAGTACGAAAGTTAATGGACGATCCCTTAGTAGAAGCAATAGCATTGTTTCCAGATACAGAGAATATTGAAGTTGCGATGAAGATTGCAAAGACTTACAATGACAATCTCAGAACAAGCAATAATGTCAAACAGATCAAAGTATTAGGAAGCGATACTCTCTATAAATCAGAGGTTGCCAATACTCTAGAAGGTTTGGTTTTAGCTATACCTTGGTTTCGTGAAGCCCCACAAGCAAAAATCTTTGGCCAAAAAGCGATCGAACAATGGGGGGGAGCAGTTAGTTGGCGAACAGCAACCAGTTACGATGCTACACAAGCTTTTATTCAAGCTTTGTCTCCTAATTCCGATCGCACAACAGTTATCGATAAGTTAAGAAATCCTGGTTTTGTTGTAAATAATACTAGTACTTATGGAGATCCACTTCAATTTAGTCCTGAAGGAGAACGACAAACAGAGCCAATTTTAGTTCAAATCCAAGGTGGAAAATGGGTTATGTTACAGACAAAATAATTGCCACGCAAAGTGAGTTAGGCTTATGAAAAACTAAAGTTTTACTAATGGTTATGCATTACTCATTGACGTAGGTGCTGATCTACCAGTCACAGTCAAAGATGCAACGGCTATACGAGATATACTCATTGATAGCGATCGCCCTGCCCCACCAACTACCAAATATAAATCACCCCATGAAGCTTTGAAGTTTAGCTTCATCAAATGCAATACCCCGACGCGCAAAATATTTATCAATGTTTATTTGCACAAATAAATCTTTGAGTTCTTCGGCAATCTCAGTCGGCGGATTTCCTGATAAAGCGATCGCAATTAAACGCTCTGCTGTGTGAATTTCACCACATTCAACTCCGAGAGTTGCCGCACTACGATGTAACACTGAACGGGTTGGTTCTGCTTCGAGATTACCTGCGATTAATTCTGCCGCTAATCGTTCTTTTTCAAATGCTTGCCTGGATAATTGCGAAGCTGAATTAAAGTCACCTCTAAGTTTAGCAACCTGTGCCATCTCTGCCAAATCCATTGCCTGTTGATGTAACTCTTGAATTTGACTCATTTTTTCACTATGAATGCTAAAGGGTTACTGAACTCCACAACCACGATATATGCTGGGAGTGTACCATCTGTAGGACTTACCTGCTCAAGCTTCTGTTTAACTCTAGCTTTGACGCGGCTGTTGTCGCCCTTACGTATGCCTGAAACTTCCAACCGAACTGCATTTTGAAATGGTAGTTCATTATTCTCACTTTTTTTGCCCAACCAGTAATCAAATCCTGTTCCTCTGCGAGAACGTTCAATAACTGTATAGTCTGTGAGTTCTTGTATCACTAAAAAAGCAATTCCATAGGCCGCTTGTTCTGTAGTATATTCACTGTCGTTCCAACAGCGCATCATTTGGTCAGTGACTTCTTGCCAATATAGTTGAAAAACAGCCGTAAAGTCTCCTTTGACTTTGAGTTCTACACCCTGAATATAATCTTGGTCGGTTAAGCAGACAGCACAAGCTTCTGCTAATGCTGCACCAAATGCTGGAGTGATAGCGGGTAATCCTTGCTCAAGTTTGGTAATTACCAATTCCTTCGAGTTTGAATTCATCGAATAGCCCTCTTGTACCCCATTAGATTGTGGAGCAGTGAAAAGCGATCGCCTAATTATTGAAGCTAGCATATCAATATCAGTGAGCTATGTCACCAAACAGCGCGTCTAGACATCGCACCTCTTTGCACGTTTTATCTGGTGAAGCAGGAATTATTGAAACTAGTTCAGTTTCTACTAGCTTAACTCCTGGACAACGACGGCGATCGCACCAAAAACTAGACGCACTTCAGGCAGAATTTGACATCCGCAGCGAGAAGTTTGAGCAGATGAAGAAAGCTGTAGCTATTGAGGCTGCTACAGCAGTCAAGTTTCAATTAGAACAGCAGCTTCTTGATGAAGAGACAAAGCTGGCATATCTTAGCGATGAACTAGATAAAATTGAGTCTGCATTGCAATCATGAAACTTATGTAAATATACAGTTATTTGGCGGATAGAAATCAGGATTTCCCACCCAGAAAACAAGGAAAATAGAGATATTCAGTTAATTGGTGTTTGTTTATACTATTTCAAAATTTTGTAGTCGTTATACTCATAACTTAGGTTCTACCTGGGAATTAGGAAGTGGCTTTGCCACTTCTTTTTATTAATATGGTAGCCCAGTAAAAAATAAGTTAAAAGTTAAAAGTAACTTTATTGAACTTTTAAACTTTATTAATTATAATCTTTCATAAAATATCTGCTATCCATACATTGGAGGGACGTATATCTGTACGCCCCTACAAACGATTAATTTGTTGCAAAGATTTTTGACAATGGTATGATATGGTATCTGTTTAATTGACCAAGCACTCTGATGGAATTCTGGTCATCTAGACATGATGTTAAGTAAGTCGGTGGGAACAAACCAAATTATGTTACGAAACTTAAATAGGCTTAAAACCATTATCAATGATCAATAACCAATGACAAAGGACAGCCCCCACCAGTTAGCTTTAATTGCGCCGACTTACTTAGTCATTACTCATTGTATCTTGCCATCTTTCACGCTTGGGCTTGCTCTCCACATCGCGCGATCGCCCTTCTTTCCAAGTTACCCACATTAGGGATTGCTGTTTTTCAACATGGTTAATAAACTGCATAATTGAGTGATCTGCTTTGATGGGAGTTTTCAAATCAAACTGAATTGTTTGGAGAATCTTAATATCACCCATGAGAAAGTACTTAGCTGCAATCTTAGTCAGCCATAGCATAACTCTATTGCATAACAAACCAAAAATTCCTTTACGTTTTTTAGTCATCAACAAAACTTGACCTTCAGTTTTTCCCCCTTCGTAGAGGCGAACTGCAACCATCATGTGGACATGGAAGAAATCGGGGCCAAGTGTCACAATGCCAATGCTACCGTACCAATAGCAAATACTATAAGTTATGGCATTTTTGTAGAAAAGACGGATGAGCTTAATGAAAAAGGAATTGTCTTTGATGGGTGTAGTATTACTGAAGATAATAGCATTCTCGTTCAGTTCCTGTCTTTCAAAAACAACTTCTATTGGCAGTTTGTGAACTGTATTGAGGTGTTGAGCATCGATGGCATTAATCATCACCACATTGGGGTGACAATTCATCACAAAATGAGAATGGATGGCGACATCACACTCTTTTTGTTCCAACTCTGGAACAAAAGGTAGAGGTTGTTGTGGTATTTCTCCAGTCCAAACCCAAATCATCCCGTACTTTTCAGCAGTGGGCCAAGTTTGTAACTTTAGCGAAAGCGGCGTATCTAAACATGGGATATCAATACACATCCCTTCAGCATCAAACTTCCAGTGGTGGAAAAAACAACGTAGTGCATTACCCTCAACTTTGCCTTCAGCAAGGTGAGCGCCCATGTGTGGACAATAGGCATCAAGGGTAACTACTCTTTTGTCTTTACCACGGTAAATTACTAATTCTCTGCCCAAAATCGTGATAGGTTTTACTTCACCCACCCGCAGATTTTGAGAGGGTATTACCCAATACCATCCCTCAATAAAACGCTCTGGATTATTGAAAATTTTAGGTTTACGGATTGAGCTAGAAGTCTGCGAGTTGAGATTCATTTTATGGTTTCACTTGAAGTGAAGCAGTTGATCTAGAAGTAACATGCGAACTAAAAAAAAACAGTTACTTTCAGTACCATGACAAACAGTTACCTAATCAATAGATAAAATCAATAAGGTATTATTTTGAGTATTTATTATCAAAAACATCAAATTTATACTAGGTAAATATCAGCTTAGATCAAAAAATATCCATCAATGATGGATATTTGAAAAATTAAAACTTAGTAAAATCTCTAGTCAGATAAAAATTTTAACTACTGATATAAATATTTTTTTAAACTCTCAAATACAAGAGGTAATTTATAAATTAAAAATAAAATTTATGTAGGGTGTGTTAGGCGCTTGTTTCGATATAATTGGTCACGAAAAAGATAATTTAATCGACTAACGCACCGCTACATAACACGGTGCGGTAGGCTAAAGCCATGTCACACCCTACTTAAAATTTGCTTTATAAATAGTCTCCAAAATATGTAATAATAATTACAAGAGTTGGGAAATCTACCGTGTTAGCTCAAGATAAAAAACTGCTTTTAATTGGTCAAGTAACAGATTTAACTGGAATCCCCATCAGAACAATTCGTTATTACGAGAGTTTAGGCTTAATTAATTCATCAAGACGAACAGAGGGAGGCTTTCGCCAGTTTTCATTGGATGTGCTAACTCGTCTAGCATTTATTAAAAGGGCACAAAATCTTGGTCTTAGCCTAGAAGAGATTGGAAATATTCTTCAGGTTTATGATCAAGGACAAACTCCCTGTGGTGAAATTAAAGAAAAGCTTGAAGAGAAGGTATTGCAGATTGATCAGCAAATTGATCAGTTGTTAACTTTACGCTCTGAAATAAAGGGATTGCTTTCAGGCTGGAAGAATATCAGCGATCATCAGG
Organism: Nostoc edaphicum CCNP1411; assembly: GCF_014023275.1. Taxonomy (NCBI): domain Bacteria; kingdom Bacillati; phylum Cyanobacteriota; class Cyanophyceae; order Nostocales; family Nostocaceae; genus Nostoc; species Nostoc edaphicum. The sequence continues at coordinate 5,990,694 of NZ_CP054698.1, read as the reverse complement.
AAAATGAGAATACAATCTGTCCCATCATTCAAAAAACTAGTACTTTGTCAAACTAGTTTTTAGTGTTTTTAGTAAGGACTTTAATTCTTAGAAAACAAGGACTAAAGTCCTTACTACAAACTTGTTTACCCATAAATTGAAACTTGAGATACTACTAGTACCGCAAGACGGAATTAAAAATTAAAAAATAAAGCAATTTCTTTGTTCCTTATTTAGGACTCAGGACTTTTATAGAGAAGAAACCACCACAATTCTAGTCCGATAAAGGCTAAACCAGCGATCGCAACACCGACTTTCAAGCCCAAAGGTTGCTCGATGCGCTGGAATTGGCTTGTTTGCTCTGATGAGTGGGCTGGCATTTCTGCTAATGTTACACCTGATGTTCCAGTGAGTAGCACTAAAGCTATCAGGCTTCCCCAAAGCATTTTTTTACTGAACATTTGCTAAATTACCCTAAAATTGTGAGATAGTTTTTGGTTGAAAGTTACGCAATCTGAGGGCATTACTAACGACAGAGAGCGAAGAAAGAGCCATCGCAGCCCCGGCGATAATTGGATTTAGTAACCAACCAAAGATGGGAAACAGAATTCCCGCCGCAATGGGAATACCAATGACGTTGTAAATAAAGGCAAAGAAGAGATTTTGCCTGATATTGTTGATGGTGGCGCGGCTAAGTTGAATCGCTGTGACAATTCCTTGCAAATCTCCTGAAATTAAGGTGATATCGCTAGCTGCGATCGCTACATCTGTTCCCGTACCAATGGCAATTCCGACATCAGCCTGTGCTAGAGCTGGGGCATCATTTATCCCATCACCTACCATTGCGACAATTGAGTGCTGAGTGCTGAGTGGGGAGTGGAGAGTGGGGAGTGGGGAGTTAGGAGTTAGGAGTGAGGAGTTATGAGAATTCTTTCTCTGTGCCCCTCTGTAACCTATTTCCCCTTGTAGAGATTGGATAATTGCTGCTTTCTGATCTGGACGGACTTCGGCAAAGATTCGCTCGATGCCAACTTGCAGAGCGATCGCATCAGCAGTTTTACGATTATCTCCGGTGAGCATTACTACTTCTAAACCTAACTTCTGTAATGCTTTCACCACTGCTGTTGATGAAGGTTTAAGGGCATCGGCAATACCCATTATTCCTTGTAGTTCGCCATCTACAGCAATCAAAATGACTGTTTTACCAGCCGCTTCCCAGGCATCTTGATACTGCTGGAGACTCATGGTGTTAATTCCAAGTTCTGTTAACCAGCGTTGTGTACCAATTTGCACAAGCTGATTTGCAACAACTGCTTGGACTCCACTACCTGCATTAGCTAGGAAGTTCTCTGCCTCTGTTAAACTCACTTCTTGAGACTGAGCATATTTCACAACCGCTTCAGCTAAAGGATGTTCAGAATTTCGTTCTACTGTTGCTGCTAACTGTAAAAGCTTGATTTCATTACCATTAGCTGTGCCGTTGACAGTTACAAAGTCTGTAACTGTCGGTTTCCCCTGAGTCAAAGTGCCAGTTTTATCTAGAACGATAGTTTGAATTTTGTGTGCTAATTCTAAACTGTCCGCACCCTTAATCAAAATGCCATTTTCTGCACCTTTACCCGTCCCCACCATTACAGAAGTGGGAGTAGCTAAACCTAAAGCACAGGGACAAGCGATAATCAGTACACCCACCGTTGTCATTGTTGCTAGGGTGAGGTTGCCAGTGAAGTTAAACCAAATGACAAAAGTGGCGATCGCAACGGCAATCACAGCTGGTACAAACCATCCTGTCACCTGATCTGCCAAACGCTGAATAGGTGCTTTAGAACCTTGTGCTTGTTGCACTAATTTGACAATTTGAGCCAAAAACGTATCATTTCCGACTCGTGTCACCCGAAACTGAAATGCACCTGCACCGTTAATCGTCGCTCCAATTACCTCATCTCCCGGCTGCTTTTTAACTGGCAAACTTTCACCAGTCACCATCGCTTCATCTACCGTCGAACCACCTGCAATCACTTCGCCATCTAGGGGAATCTTTTCACCGGGACGCACCAAAATTACATCGTTAATTCTGACTTCGGCGATGGGAACATCAATTTCCACACCATCACGGATAACTCTGGCATCTTTGGCTTGCAGTCCGATGAGTTTACGGATGGCTTCAGAAGTTTGTCCCCTAGCACGATTTTCCAGTAACCGCCCCAGCAAAATTAAGGTAATGACAATGGCGGCAACTTCATAATAAATATGAGGTATCAAACCCTGAGCAATAAAAAATTTCGGGAAAACAGTTACAAGCAAAGAATATAGATAGGCTGCACTTGTACCCAAAGCAATCAGCGTGTCCATCGTCGCCGTATGGCGCTTGAGGGATTTCCAGCCATTCCGATAAAAAGATCCACCACACCAAAAGACGACGGGTGTTGTCAGCACTAACTGTACCCAAGAATTTTGCAAGAAGCTTGGAATTAAGGGTAAGTTCAGCCCAGTCATCATCGGCAACGACCCCAAAAGTAGGAAAATGCTGATTACACCTCCCACCATTACCTTGAGAAAAAGTTGGCGTTGTAATGCTTCCCTACTCGCTTTTTCAGCATCATCTTCTTCAGAGAGCAATTCTTCCTGGAGTGAGTAAGAAGAGTATCCCGCAGATGCGATCGCAGTTTGGATTTTCTCCAAATTGGCTAAAGAGCGATCGTACTTGATGGTAGCTTGTTCTGCTCCAAAGTTAACGTTGCAGTCCCTTACCCCAGAAACAGAGCGAATTGCCTTTTCGATGTTGTTGGCGCAAGCGGCGCAACTCATGCCTCGAAGTTTGAGTGTGAGAGTATCCATGTTGGGGATTGGGGATTGGGGGATTGGAGACTGGGGATTGGGAATTGGGGATTGGGGATTAGGGATTGGCATTGGTTATTTACCCAGTACCCATTACCCAGTCCCCAGTCCCTAGTCCCCTTAAGCAACTGGATAGCCAGCAGCAGCCAATGCTTCCTTAATTGTTGTTTCTGATGCTTGAGTTTCTACACTGACAAGCTTGGTTGTTGGATCAGCCTGAACACTAGCATTAGCATCAACTGCCTGAAGTGCTTTGGTGATGGTGCTTGCACAAACAGAACAAGACATGTTAGGAACCGTGAGTTGGAGAGTCATAGATTTACGGGATAAAATGAACAACCTAGCCAAACCAAGCTGGATGACTGAGGGACATCTGTCAACAGTCAGAAATAACTGGAAAGAGAGTCGCCTTGAATTTATCCTAGACTCTCTAGCCGGCTAGAGAGTCTAGAGATTTTTAAAAGTTTTTCGTTAAACTTCAAATCTCTTTACAAGCTTGGTTTAGCCGAGTAACCGTTGCCCATCAAAAATACAACGTACTACAAAACACTTGTCATCCGCTGAAAGTGTGTGTTATTAAGGCTATATAACCACATTAGTCAGAATTAACCTGTTGTTATTCTCAGAATTGTAGAGAAAACAACCCTCCGCACCACTTGAGACGCGGCTGCTGAACCCAAGTCTCCTCATTTTTTCACAACAAAGAGTCTTTTTTAAGACTCTATTTGGAGTTTTCATGCAGCCAAAAAATCTGAAGCGTCTCTTGCGTGCTTTAGAGCGGCAAGGTTTAGATGTAACTTATAACAATTGCACTTATTCAGTTCGTCTAGTTAATTCTCCTGATGCCCCTGTAGCAGAAGTGTTACTACCGGAATATTTTCCCGTAGAAGCTAAGGCACTGAAGCAGTTAGCGAATTTGGCAAGCGTCCGCCACCCCTCAGGTGGATGTGTTTGTCGTGCCTGTGCCACGCCTGACTTTCACCCAGGTGATGCGGGTGTTGCCATTGGTTCAGTCGTAGAAACTGTGGGTCAGGTCATCCCTGGTGCTGTCGGTTCTGACATCAATTGTGGGATGCGCTTGCATGTTGCTGATTTGACAATCGACGAATTTCTGGCAAAGCGTGACCAATTTGTAGAACGTATGAAGGGGGATTACTTCTTCGGTACGCGTGATGTGACGATGACTGCTCACGCAATGCGATCGCTATTTCAATATGGAGTTCCCGGTTGGCTGGATATCATGCTAGATAAGCCTACGGGGAGTGTGGTCAAATCTGATTTGCAACAACTTGCCCAAGAGAGCGAACGCATTTTCTTGGGTGGTTCAATGGATGGTAACTGGAAACTAGCGCCTGAAGAATTAGTTCCCGATACTGGACTAGTACGCGATGGCGGACTGGCAACTATTGGCGGTGGTAATCATTTTGTAGAAGTGCAACGGGTTGATAAAGTCGAAAATCGCACACTTGCCCACGCTTGGGGAGTGCGCGAAGGACAGCTAGCTTTTATGATTCACTCTGGTTCTCGAAACGTGGGTAAATATATTGGGGGAATGTGGCGAGATAAAGCTAAGGCGACTTGGCAAAAAGGTCTGAAATACCCTGAGTCTCAGATTTTTCCTCTCTCTACTTATTCTCACCCCGAACTAGTCGCCAGTTACCTACAAGCTGAAGCCACTGCTGCTAACTATGCCTTTGTCAATCGCCTGCTGTTAGCAGAATTGCTACGTCTGCGTTTACGAGAAGTATACAAAGATGTTGAAGCACCTCTAGTTTATGACTTGCCGCATAACATCACCTTGCCACAACTTGAAGATGTAGAGACGTTGTACACAAAATCTCTCCAATCTAAAATCCAGAATCCAAAATCCAAAATTGAGAAGTGGATAACACGCAAGGGCGCTTGTCCCGCCCATCTAGGGCAACCAGTGATTATCCCAGGTTCAATGGGTGCTTATTCTTATCTGATGGTGGGTAGAGGCAATCCAGTATTTTGTAATTCGGCCTCACATGGGGCAGGAAGAATTCATTCTCGCTTCGACCTCAATCGCAGAGGTGCATCTGAAAGTGAGGCAGAACTGGGATTAACTGGGGTAGACTGCATCACCCTGCGTCAAGAACGCCGCATTGAAGAAGCACCCGCTGCTTACAAACCAATTCAGTCTGTGATTGATGTGCAGGTTCAGGCAGAAATGGTTGATGTTGTGGCACGGTTAAGTCCGGTGTTGACGTTTAAGGCGTAAGGGTTGCTACGCAGAAAAGTAGAGACGCGAAATTTCACGTCTCTATTTTGGTTTTATTGGTAGACATCTCCAGAAATTAAATATGCGTTATCCAAAATCTTGTAGAGCAGCAAAATTCCACGTATCTACATTCCTTTTGGAGATGTCTACTTTACAGCTAAGGGACTTCCAAATAAAAAAATACTCAACTACTTCTTGTGGAGTAGGGACACGAGCGCCCATAGCCAAAGGCGGGGAAGGTGCCATTAGTGTAAACTTACGCCCAAACCTCTGTCAAAAATAAATAAAGTTCAGTTTTTTTTATATTGTCTTGGCTATAGACATGATACATGATATATTATACAGGGTTAAAAAGTTAAAATTACTTAAGTAAACGTTTTAAATGTTTAAAGAGTCGCAACATATCTACTTCAAACCTCTCCCCCACTCCTGAGAGGCTTTGAAACCCACATCCCTTCAATAGTTACCAGCTATACTTTTTAAACATCCTCAAACACTTACTATGGCAGGCAGGTTTTTGTTATGGAGGTAAGTAATACTGTAAAAAATCACAAAAATGCATATTTAAGGAATCCGTGGAGCCGCGATCGCACCCAATAGAGTGAGTAAAATTAGCTCTAGCAATGCTTTTAGTAAAGTCTAGTTCACGATATAAGCTATCTACAAGAAATCTTTAATCATAGCTTATATATACACCAGCATACTGAATTTCAAAAATAGATTAATAGCAATTATGAGTCCCATGAAAATTACTATGTTAGGCGAAAGCTTAGAGCGCCAAGGTGGAATAGTTTCTGTGGAAAAACTCATTCTTGAAGAAACTACATCTGATATTCAAATTACACATATTACTACTTTACCGAATGGTTCTACTGTCCATAAGGTGTTAGTGTTTTTGCAAGCAATAGCTAAGTTAGCTTGGAACTTATTAAACCAGAAAACTGACCTAATTCACATTCATGTTTCTGATAGAGGTAGTGCTTTTCGTCACTCAATTACTACTATTATTGGTTGGCTATTTCAAAAACCAGTAATTATTCATACTCATAGTGCTGATTTTCATTTGTTTTACTCTAAACTTCCTCAATTGCTTCAGCAGTGGCTCAGTTGGTCATTTCGTAAATCTACCCATTTTATTGTTTTATCAGATAGCTGGAAAAAATTCTATATTGAAAATCTTGGTTTGAAGTCAGAGCAAGTTATAATTCTCCCTAACCCGGTAAAAATTCCCGTACAAATTCCACAGAGGATAGATTCCAAGCAGATATTTTTCTTATTTTTAGGGCGCATTGGTGAGCGCAAAGGTGCATTTGATTTAATTAAGGCATTTGCTTCTATACCTGCTGCTCAACAAAGCCGAGCAAAGTTAGTTATGGCGGGGGATGGAGATGTAGAAAAAGCTCGCAGTTTGATTCCAACTTTAAATCTTATTGACCACATCACTATTCTTGACTGGGTAGACCAAGAAAAACGCGACGAGCTTTTAACTGAAGCTAATGTATTTGTGTTGCCTTCTTACAATGAAGGTCTGCCTATGGCACTACTAGAAGCAATGAGTTGGGGTTTAGCAGTTATCACTACCGCAGTAGGAGGAATACCCGAAATAGTTACTCAAGACCAGAATGGTTTATTAATTAATCCGGGGAATATTCAACAATTATCAGAAGCAATGCAATCCTTAATTACAGATGAAAATCTGAGAATATCTCTGGCAAATAATGCACGAGTCAGCGTTAAACACTTGGATATAAAGGATTATTTTGTATCTTTGAAATGCATTTATGAAGCAGTTCTAGATTGAGAGCCTTCTTGATCTAAAGATAGGCAGTTTCTTTAGTTATATAGCTACCCTTGTAGTTAAGGGATTTATGCAGTCTATTAAATACTGAACTTAAAAAATAAGCAATTCATACTCTAGAAGGATAGCAGGTATTAAAAAGTATGGGATTAATATTATTAACAATTAAGGGGATGCTCAAGTCAGTAGTACCGCAAGGCGGAATTAAAAATTAAAAATTAAAAATTAAAAATGAAGACAGTGTAAGGGTTTTGTTGATTGGGAATGGGTGGTTTATTTCTGCCGTGCTGTACTAGTTTTATTGTTCATCTTTTTTTCGATCTAGTGTGTTCGCTAATAAATGAGGTTTAGAAATGAAAACTTTTCCTGAAGTAAAGTTACTTGACACAAGATTCCATAAAGTTAAAGTGCAAGAATTAATGGATTATTTAATAGAAGCAGCAAAAAGCAAAAAAAAGACAATTGTAGAAAATGTGAATATCAAAGCTATGAATTTAGCATACGAAAAGTATTGGTATCGAGATTTTTTGAATAAGGCTGATTTAGTGTTTTGTGACGGATTTGGTGTATTGCTAGGAGCTAGATTCAACGGTTATTCAGTGCAATCTGTACATCGCATGACAGCACCAGATTACATAGAAGATTTAGCATTAAAATGTGAAAGAGAAAACCTTTCTTTATTTTTGTTAGCTGGAAAACCGGGCGTAGTCGATAAAGCAATTACTAAGTTAGTAGCAATTGCGCCTAATTTGCGTATAAAGGGACATCATGGTTATTTTGATAAATCAGGAAAAGAGAATGATTTGGTAATAGACAAAATTAATAAATTTAAACCAGATATTTTATATATTGGTTTTGGTATGCCGTTACAAGAACTCTGGATTTTAGATAACTTCAATAAAATTGAAACGACTGTATTTTTACCTTTAGGTGCTTGTCTAGATTTTTATACTGACTCTATATACCGCGGCCCACGTTGGCTAACTGATAATGGACTTGAGTGGTTAACACGCTTAATTACTGAACCTACCCGTCTCTGGGATCGTTATATTGTAGGCATTCCATTATTTTTTTATCGTGTACTTAAACAGCGAATTACTCAAGCAATGCTCACAAATCGCTGAGTAAATTTTTTCGGTTTTCCAGTATTAACTATAGGATTCCTCTTTGATTTTTAAAAAGATACGTAGTGGCGTGACACAGCTAAAATAGTGCATTAGCTTTGCCAGACCACTACCTAATTTTGTTCAAAAATCAAAGAGGAATCCTATATGCTAAATTAATAGCTGAAATTCAATGTTATCAGGCTAATAATATAATTTATGATGAATATCATAAGTTTGATTTTTTTACCTTTCCATTAAATTTTTGGCATATTGCTGAAGAACCATTTTTTCTAAAATCAACTGATCGCGTCGCTAACGCTTCACTATCTAGCGTCGTATGTTTCGATGGTTTCCTAATACCCAATTCCTTTTGCAAAGCTGGCTTCAAGTATACGTTTCGTAAAAAAGTTTTGTTTCTTGTATAAATTTAATCATTATTTGTCTTCTTTCTTAAGTAAATCGATAGCAAAAGTAAAAGCTAAAATTAAACTAAACTTAAATAAATAGCCAATTTAAGCCGTGTCTGGTGCTAATAGCAATCAAAAAAACCTTTTTACCCATTTACACAGGTAAATCCAATCAATAGAATATGGATCGTCGGAATTTTCTAAAGTATGTCACTTTAGCAGGATCTAGCTTTGCCTTAACTAGTTGTTTTCAAGGTAGAAATTCCAATTTACAGCCGGATGTGTCCCTCTCAGCGTCACCTATGGCGGTAAATGAACCTCTGAAGGTGGGATTTGTTTATATGGGCCCTGTAGGTGATTTTGGTTGGACTTATGCCCATGATTTGGGTCGCAGAGACATGGAAGCCAATCTCCAAGATAAGGTAAAAACTACCTTTGTCGAAAATGTCAACAAAGGTGCTGACGCTGAAAGGGTGATTCGCCAACTAGCATTAGATGGTAACAAGTTGATTTTTACAACTTCCTTTGGCTACATGAACCCAACAATTAAAGTTGCCAAGGACTTTGGTGATGTTATCTTTGAACACTGTACAGGATACAAGCGTGCTGCTAATGTTGGTACTTATTTGGGACGCTTTGAAGAACCGCGTTATTTAACCGGTATGATTGCTGGCAAGATGACAAAATCAAATGTAGTTGGTTTTATTGGCGCATACCCAATTCCAGAAGTAATTCGAGGAATCAGTGCATTCACTCAAGGAGTGCGGCTAACAAATCCCCAAGCAAAAGTTAAGGTACTTTGGGTACAAAGTTGGTACGATCCAACTAAAGAAAGAGAAGTTGCTCAAGCTTTGGTCAATTTAGGTGCGGATGTACTGACACAGCATACCGACTCTGGTGCAGTTGTCCAGTTTGCTGAGGAAAAAGACATTTATGCTTTTGGCTACAACACTGATATGAGTAAGTTTGGTCAAAAAGCTCACCTGACATCACCTATTAATAAATGGGGCAAATTCTATACAGATAAAGCTTTGGCTGTAATGAGTAACACTTGGAAGCCTCAAGATGTTTGGGATGGTATTGGTGAAGGGATGGTGGATATTTCCCCGATGAATCAGGCGATTCCATCTGATGTGCAACAACTGGTGAATGCGAAGCGTGATGAGTTTATTCAGGGTACTGCACATCCTTTTGATGGCCCAGTGAAAGATCAAAAAGGGATAGTGCGAGTGTCAAAGGGTAAGGTGTTGGATGATCGGGGACAATTGGCGATGGATTGGTATGTTGAGGGAATCGAAGGATCAATTCCCAAGGACAAATCCTAGCACTGCTCAAAAATCCACAATACTAGGGTTTCTCTTTATTAATTTTTTAATTTAGTTATATCCCTCTTCTGTCACTTTCCGGGAAAGTGATCGCTAGAAGCCTCATGAGGCAATCAATACAAGCTATACTATTAGAAAAAAATAGGACTTGTATTTGTTATTAGAAAATAATCGCGCAATCGCTTGTTATACAAAAGCTCTAGATTTTAGAAAAGGCAAATGTTTTCGGAGAGTGACAGAAGAGGGATATAGCGGTTCTCGCTTAAGTGAAGTACATTCCAGTGCGATACATAATTGGAGCATCTGGCATTGTCTACAGCCTAAGTCTGACGCTTTTGAAGGTGGCTTACTCTTGCCTCCTGAATGATGTTGTTAAATTAGCAGCAGCAGAGTGATCAACTAAAAACTTTCTTCAAATTTTCTGGCTGTGTTACCGCTAAATATTGAGCCGACATTTCCGGTGTGAGTAGTTCTATCATGACTTTGTTTTCTAACCAGAACTCAATAACATCAAAAAAAGAGTCGCGGTTACAACGTAATACTCTCCAACCTTCCCGTTCGCCAATCAACTCAATTTTTTCCTGACTAGAAGAAACCGAGACTGCTGCATGAGTAGCTGTGAACCCAGAAGGAGTAACATTTTCTGCAAATATACACTGCTTATCTCCTTCACCAGGTATTAGCTGAGTTTCTAATGGATAAACTTCAATTCCTGTTCCATGTTCGTCAAGGGGAAAAACCATATAGCTACCTGGGTGGGGGAAAAAGGGAAAAGCTTGCCCATTCAAGACTTCAGCCAGAACTTGGGCAACGTGCAGGGGATTTTGAACAGAAATTGATATGTGATGAATCATACTTAATTACCCCTTACCCCATAATCATGATGGGGTTTCTAAATTTTTTGTTTTGTGGAGTGCTTATCTTCCACGAGAGCTTGATCACTTTTCACCCCATTTCCATTGATTTATGCAAAGAGTAAAATAAATTTTATTGAAAGCGGCGGGAAACTTCATCCCCGGACTTCATGCCGCTTCTCTGCGAAAGGCTGCGCCAACACTAATCACAGCTACGTAGACTAAGGTGCTATAAATCATGTAATACATAATTGATGCTTGTATTACTCTGAAAGATTTCAAAAATGAAATGACGAAAGTAATGTGTAGAATATTGGCTAAAAAAAATCGACTTTTTCATCAGAACAATTAGCTCTAACCGACTCAGAAACACTTGATGTGAATCTGACTTTTCACGTCATGTGGAAAAGTCCACGGAAAATCTAACTTCCAAACCAGTAATTCAAAGTCTCTCTCCTTGCAGGAGAGAGATTTAGAGAGAGGTTTTCCAGATACCGTGAAAAGTTAGGATGTGAATAAGCTATTATTCTCAACGTGACAATGAGAAATTTTTTTACAGTCAGAGTAAAAATATATTATATGTTTTTCACTAATTGGTCATAAAAACACATTTTTTATAACCAATTAACTCAAATATCTAATCAGTATTGACTCTAGTTGGACTATCCGAATAGGCTTAACAAGGTAGTCATTTACATTCCCTGGTAGCTTGCTAATTTCCTCTTCTAAAGGTTCGCTAAAGGTCATCATTACAATTGGCAAATCTTCCCAAGAAGGCTCTTGTCTAAGGATATTCAGCAAATTCAATATGCGAACATCCTCTGCTAACTGGAAATCAAAAAAAACTAAATCTGGTTGGAGGTTTTGCACCTGTTTCAAAAAGTCGTTCCCATTATCTATCCACTTGACTTGGTAGCCAATTGTGTGGAGATAATCTTGCAGCACTGTGGCAGTATTTTCTTCTTCTTCCACAAGCAAAATGGTTTTATTTGTGGGGATGATTGAGGAAGAGGAAGACAAGGAGGACGAGGAGGACAAGGTAAAATTTGCGCCCTCATCTCTCGGATGGACTGGATTTGGTAGAAACAAAGTGAACTGACTACCTTTTCCCAAAGTCGATGTTACGGTAACATCTCCACCATGCAAACGCGCTAATTTGCGCGTTAAAGCTAAACCCAGTCCAGTGCCTTCATACTGCCGATTTAGCTGACTGTCAAGCTGTTTAAACGGTTCAAATAGAAATTGAAAATGATTTGAGTCTATACCAATTCCAGTATCTGAAACTGTAAATGTTATCCCTTGCGGTACTTTTTTGACTACCAGTGATACCTGACCTACTGGGGTGAATTTAATAGCATTAGTGAGCAGGTTGAGTAGCATTTGCTTGATGTGCCGCTCATCAGCAATACAAATATCCGCTTCTAGGTGAATTTCATGTGTGAGTTGCAATCCCTTTTCTAAGGCGCGATCGCGCACTGTCCATATGACATAATTACACAAATCTGACACTGGCAAAGGTGACAGTAACAGTTCCTCTTTGCCTGCTTCTACCTTCGATAGGTCAAGGATATCGTTAATTAGTGCCAGCAGATGTTCACCACTACTATATATACAACTTACATATTCGTTCTGCTTTTCATTGAGAGAGCCAACTATTTCTTGTTGCAGTAACTGTGACAAACCCATAATCGCATTTAGAGGCGTCCGCAACTCATGGCTCATGGTTGCTAAAAATTCACTTTTTGCCCGACTGGCGGCTTCTGCTGCTTCTTGGGAGGCACGCAGTTTTAACTCTGTTTGCTTACGTTCAGTAATGTCCTCAATCATCGCTAAAAAAAACTCAGGTTCACCATTGCTGCCTGGTATAACAGAAACTGAGATATGAGTCCAAACTAAGCCACCATTTTGATGCCGGCAGCGTCTTTCCATCTCAATCCGATGTCTTTCAACAAGCTGTTCCTGATGTTTGGAGGGTTGTAAGTCATCTCTCGAAGTTGTCTTTAAGTCTGTGCGAATTCCTAACATCAGTTGCTTGTAAAGTTTTAAATCCCCCCTTTCTATGGAAATGTAATCTGTAAACCGCTTGCCGTATAAATCTTCTCGGCTGTATCCTAAAATCTCGCACAGCGCCAGATTAGTATCGACTATCTGCGCTTTCATATCTATAAGTCCAATGCCGATAGAGGAACGCTCAAAAATCGCCCGAAATTGTGCCTCACTCTGTCGTAGTGCTTCCTGCACGAAGTTTCGCTCACTCGCTTCTATAGCCATTGTCACGAAATCTGCAATCGAGCCAGCAAAAGTCTCTTCCTCCAAAGTCCATTGGCGACTTTCGCCTATGTGTTCGTGACACACTACGCCTACCAAACGACCCTCTAGCCAAATCGGTGCATCCAGTAAGGATGTGATGCCCAAAACGGAAAGATAAGACTCGGATAATTCTTGGGTTCTTGTATCATTTCTGGCATCATGTGCGGCAATGGTACGTTCCTCTTCTAAAGCCTGGAAATAAGCAGGACAATTTGTTTTTAAAAGCCAGTTACCAAAGGTATGCTCTTTAGTCTTTACATCATACAAATCAATGCATTCAATTTTTGAACGTTCTTCATTATATAACCATACCCCAACTCGCTCCACCAAGAGTGTCCGAGCAGCGGTTTCGGTGATTTCCCTCAAAACCGCATTGAGATTACCTTCCTGAAATGTCTTGCTTCTTGCCAGTTCCACCAGAGACTGGCTTTGTTTTCGCCGACTATTTTCTCTGATTCGGAAAGCCTCTTGGGCCTGGTTGTGCTCTGTAATATTTCTAGCTGACACCACCTGCATTAGTTGCCCTCAAGAAGAAATAATTTTGCCTTGCAGTTCTACGGAAAACTAGAACTTTCTTTGTATAACTACAATTACTTGATATGGTTTTTCATAACCGGAAAGTATAATTTTTCTAATCAAATTTTATGATTGTGGATAATGAGTTACGGACTAGATTTTGCTAGTCGCTTCTATTACTTCATATCAGTGGTTTTTGCTAGGTGGTAATTAACATTTTCAAGGATTAAATTATTAAGTAATTCTACTGCTGGTTAGTATAATTAGTGTAAAGTTTTGAATTTGGCACTGGGTCATAAGGATTGGATTTTAGAAAAACTCTTCCCTATCCCTAGTGCTTAGTCCCAGTCCCCAGTTCAATTTCTTGCTTAGTGCTTACTATCAAAGCACCCTTGATTCTCCTAGAGAAAGATGCCTAAAGACTTAAATTTTGCAAGAATTGAAGCAATGGCAGCTTTTGTGGAGGTGGAGCGATGACGAATAGTAATGTGAGAATTGTTTCCCTAATTCCCGGTGGAACGGAGATTTTAGCGGCACTAGGTTTGGTTAATGCTATTGTGGGGCGATCGCACGAATGCGACTACCCTCCAGAAATCCTCAATCGCCCCATTTGTACCCAAGCACGCTTAAATTCCAATGCCTCCAGCAGCCAAATTCACGACGATGTGAATAAATTATTGCAATCGGCTCTTAGTATTTATGAAATCAAAACAGATGTTTTAGAACAGTTACAGCCTACCCACATTCTTACTCAAGACCAGTGCGATGTTTGTGCTGTCAGCTTACACGAAGTGGAAAAAGCAGTTGCTACACTCATTGACAGTAAACCTCAGATTATTTCTTTACAACCCAATATTCTCAAAGATATTTGGACTGACATTGAGCGAGTTGGTAACACCTTTGACGTAGATTCGGTAAAAGTCTTAGAAAATTTAGAAGCTCGTGTCAAAATTTGTCAGCAAAGACTCCAAGGAATTTCTTTAGATGAACTGCCTACTGTCGCCTGTATCGAGTGGACTGATCCTTTAATGGTTGCCGCTAATTGGATTCCTGAATTAGTTAATTTAGCAGGAGGACAGTCTCTATTTTGTGTTACAGGTCAGCCTTCTCCAATCTTGTCGTGGGAAACACTGTTAACAACCAATCCAGATGTAATTATTTTTATGCCTTGTGGCTTTGATTTAAATCGCACTCGCCAAGAAGCCAATTTGTTATTAACTCAAGGTTCAGGGTGGGAAAAATTACACGCTACCCAAGCTGGTAGGGTCTATATTACTGACGGCAATTCTTACTTCAATCGTCCAGGGCCGCGACTGGTAGATTCTCTAGAAATTTTGGCAGAAATTTTGCATCCAGAAATTTTTCAATACGGCTACAAAGGAACCGCTTGGGAACGTTTGTAAAGAAGAATTCAGAACTCAGGAGCGGAGCCGGAGACGCTCCGCCTCCGGTCAGAATTCAGTAGGAATTCGAGTTGTTTCAAGCCTTGGCGGGTTCCAATACCCACAAGGAGTAATTCTGATTCCTGGATTCTGAATTCTGAATTCTTGTTAAGGTGTTTGTTCAGAATCTGCTGATGGTTCATTGTTAAATAACAGCAGGCGTGCAGCGAGAATGGCAAATCCTACAGCTGCGATCGCTTTTAGGACACGCGTAGGTAATAATTCGGCTACTGCACCCCCAGCCAAAGATCCTAACAGACTTGTCAACAGCAATGCGCCTGCTGCACCGAAAAATACTGCACGTGGAGAATTACAACGCCCTGAAAGTGCGATCGCCGCTAGCTGACTTTTGTCACCCAATTCTGATAAAAAAACTGTAATAAAACTCAGTCCTAAAAGATGCCAATCCATATTATTTAGGGGAATGGGGAATGGGGAGTTTTTCTAATAACCAATGACCAATAACCAATGACCAATGACTAATGACAAATGACTAATGACTAGTAAATACATCCCAAAACAGCATTAGCGAAATCATCAATAACATCACGCCGGCTGATTTTTCTACAGTTTTTGGGCTGAGTCGGCTGGCTATCCAGCTACCTAAAAGTACACCTAATAAGCTGGTGGTTATCAGCGCCGCCGCAGATCCGATAAATACCACCCACGGCGAATGAGATTCTGCACTCATTAAGAGGGTGGATAACTGAGTTTTATCTCCAATTTCTGCTAGAAAAATGGTTACAAAAGTTGTACCAAAAACTACTAGTGCTGATTGCTGCTTTTGAGGACTATCAGCAACTACAGGTTGAACGATCGCAGGAGTCAAGTTCAAATCAGTGCTGTCTTTCAGTTCTAGCTTGATCTCAGTCTGAGATATGCCAGAAATCTCCAAAGGTGCAGAGTCAAGTTTCACAGGCAGTAGTTTTGTTTCTAGGTTGCTTTCATATTTCTATCATATTCTCAGATTGTTGTAATAAATTGCAACTACATACAAAAAAAAGGATGGTGGAAGTGTCAAAGTCCAACAGCTTTGTCGAAGCGTAGTATTTCTAAACTGCGATCGCCATAAACCCCTTCTATTTGTTGGCGACAGCAGTCAATGGCAAAATCATTAACTTCTTCTGGTTCAACTCCATACATATCTTGAAATACTTCTGTTTCCACGCGACAGAAGCGAGGACGATTGGCGTAGACGCGACATTCTCGCGTGGTGTGGTCGAAATTAACGCACCATCCCCCTTCGCCTACCATGCTGAGGTAGAGTTCTAGTTCTGGTGGTGAGAGATAGTCTTCCAAATCTGGACGCTCTGCTGGATCGAGATTACAGCAGGCTCCACATTGCTTTATACATTGCCAAGTTGACATTTTGGATTAGGGATTGGGGAGTGGGGAATGGGGAATGGGGAATAGGGAATGGGGAATTGAGGAAGGTATAAACAATGCCCAATGCCCCATTCCCAATCCCCCCATTTTACGTTTTTATGTCTTTTCTTATAATTTTGTTAAGTAAATTAAATCTAACAGGCCATAGCCAGATATGATCAATTGCGGGATTTGTAATTAAGTTATTGAATTTTTTAAAACAATTAAGAGGAGAAAAGGAAAAATGTTTGACGCTGTGTCTGACTTGTTTAACGCTTTTCTAGGTATCAATTGGGAAGTTATTTTCCAATTGCTGTCCGTGGCGCTAATTGTGATTGCTGGCCCAGCAGTGATCTTTGTGCTGGCATTTCGCAACGGCAACCTATAAGAGTGCTGAGTAGTGAGTGCTGAGTGCTGAGTAGAAGAAAATTTTGGAATTTAAAACTGATAACTCATGAATCAGCACTCAATACTGATAACGCTTGAAGGGCAGCTTGGATAATATTGTCATACTGTGGTTGAGAAATATCAACTTCTTTGGCGTTTTGCCTATTAGTTCCTATCAAACCAATTATATGTCCTGGCTGCATGGCTAAAACTTTACCTTCAGAATTTTTAATTCTTAATTCTGCTTCAATACCGTTTTTATAGAAACCACAAGTATACTGTCGCTGATTGTACTCAAAGGTTGTGCTTGATGTGGTTGGTGGCGAAACAAAAAATTGTTGAATCTGAATTGGCAGTCTGACACCGATTAACTCTAGCTCAATGGTGGTGTTACCGTTAAAGTAATTTTCTCGTAGCTTGTAAGCAACATCCACTCGCGATGGTAAGCGGAAATAGTCGCCCCAACGCCAGGCGATCGCTTTAATTCTATACTCTTGATTATCGATAGTTTGGGCAATTGTTAGTTTAATGTGACCCTTACCAACGATTTTTTGCTCAACTACTTGAACATTAGGTGTCCAGAAAACTGGATCGGGGTTGTCCATACCGCAGGGATGTAGAGCATTAAGCTGTTGATAAAGCTGCTGATTGAGATGGTTGAGGTTGACTTCGGCATCAATTTTGAGCAGAGGCTTGAGATGTTGGGGTTCAAGACACTGGTTAGCAAACTCAATCAAACGCGATCGCACCATCTCTAAATTCTCTGCTGGTAGAGAGAATCCCCCGGCTGCTTTGTGTCCGCCAAATTTCCCTAGTAAATCGTGACAATATTCCAAAGCTTCAAACACATGAAACTCTGGAATTGAGCGTGCAGAACCCCGTATGTGTCCCTCATCCTCATAAGTACCGATAAACACGGGAACACCGTAGCGTTCTACCAAGCGGGAGGCGACGATGCCAATAACGCCGTGATGCCAATTAGGTTGAACAACAATTAATACACGATCTTGCTGTAGAGATGTAACAAATTCTGCTTCTACATAAGCGATCGCTTCTTGTTCAATTTGCTGACACATTTCCTGACGAGAAGCGTTGATTTGTTCGCACTGCATTGCTCTTTCCAGCGCCACCCCCATATCATCTGTAGTCAGCAATTCAATCACAGTCTGGGGATTACCAATTCGACCAATAGCATTAATTCGCGGCCCCAAACGAAACCCAATATCTTCAGGCTTTAGCGATTTGGGACTGGGGACTGGGGACTGAAGTTTTTCCTTATCTCCCCCTGCTCCCCCTGCTCTCTCCTCTCCCCTCGCCTGCACTCCACCTACTTGAATCAACGCCTGTATCCCAGCTAAGTTGGATTTGGGTAAATGTTGTAAACCACGTTTCACCCAACGACGATTTACGCCAGTTAAGGGGGCTAAATCTGCGATCGTTCCCAGTGTAAACAGTGCTAGCATCGGCTGGATCAAGCCCTTAGTCGCCCCTAACTGTTGTGCTAGAGACACTGCCAAAATGTAGGCAACACCAACACCAGCAACACCCCGATAAGGTGACGATTCTGCTATTAGTTTGGGGTTGAGGATAGCGTTAGCTGGCGGTAATTTTTGGGGGATATCGTGGTGATCGGTGATAATTACTGCAACACCAAGCTCTCTAGCCCTAGCAACTGGTTCAAACGCAGAGATGCCATTATCTACAGTCAGAATTAGCCCCACACCTTCGCTGTGGAATTCTTCAACTATGCGTTTATTAATACCGTAGCCTTCGTGCATCCGGCTGGGAATAGCATATTCTACTTGTGCGCCTAAAGTGCGGAGACTACGCAAAAGTAGAGCAGTGCTGGTCATTCCATCAGCATCATAATCACCACAAATCGCAATTTTTGTTTGAGAAGCGATCGCATTTTGCAATAACTCCAAACTAATTGCCAAATCTGGAAAATCTTCTAACGGTGAAGGCAAAACTAAAGACTCTGGATTTAAAAATGCTTGTATCTGTTCTGGTGTTTCCATACCCCGATTAATCAACAACTGGCTGACAATCGGTGAAATATTTGTCAGAATAGCCAGCTTTTGGGCAAATTCTGGTTTTTGCGGATAAACTTGCCAGCGCTGATCAGGTAAGCGCCTGCGAGGCTTTGATACTTCAGATACAGCTCGGTCTAGCACAATAAAAGTTAGGAGTTTTCAGTTATGAGTCTTGAATTGAAAGTTGTTTCTTAACTCATAACTAATAACACTATTTGCGATCTAAAACACGTTTATCTTACCATCATCCATAATATACAATGAGCGATCGCCCGGAGAGCGCCAAGTCGGACGGAGTTCTAACCGCAATGTACCAAAGTTAGGTTTCGAGACGATTGCTTGTAGTGATAAACCCGTTTCGCTCCAAAATATCAAAGATGTATTTGGCTCCGTACCCTCTATTTGTTCTAAATTTAATTTCTGCCCTGGACTTAGAGATATTGCACCAGTCCCGGAGGGCTTTTGGATTTTAATCAGGTTTGGTGTGCTATTTACGACTTCAACTCTGATGTGTTTCCCCGGTGTAAACTGAATTGGGCGAGAACCACACTTAGAAGCACAAGTTCCAGCTAAAGTATTGTTGGGATTATTGATTGATGCAACTACAATGGTTGCTGCAACTAAAGCAAATGACAAAGGCCTAAACATAATACACAGTATAACTACTAAACTGAAATATTACTTCAATTTAGGACTATTAAGCCTCAGCATATTTTCCAGAATTAAGCTAATGCAAAGCAATATCAGCCTATTATTCTTTGAAAAGCCAACCTACCAATCAAAAATCAGTTGGTAATCTCCAATCCTGACATTGCTTCTTTTTGAATTTTCATTTCTATCCCGTGAACAGCAGCACAATGAAAAAGATGAGATTCAGTAGTTTCATTAAAATAAAACCAATCTCCTAATGATTCACCTGCCGTAGTAGTGATTTTGTACAGTTTATTTGGCAATAAAGGAATATGGTTAGACATGATTTGATTTTTTATTGATTTGTAATCTGCCTGTCAATTAACTTTTTAGCTTCAGCTAACGCTACTTCATATCCCCCATACGTTTTACCTACAGGTAAAAGAAGCTGTCCATTTTTTCCAAAACTAAAAGTCCAATATTTCTCCCCAGTCATTTTGTCTTCTGGAGTTTGTTTGATTTGTATTGAATATCCTTTGTATTCAGTAATCTCGTACCTGTTTGTCATTTTAGTACAAATGTATCAACTGGACTAGAAAGTAAGGCTATCATTAGCCAATATAAAAGTCAACTCATACATTAATATTTTTTATATTTTCTTTAGAAAAGCATAAAAGATGAGAACCATACCCCGCCCCTGCACACCAACAAGTTTTTTACAGTGTGAATGTAATCGCTGTTAAGGCGGGGCATAGGTAGCCCATCACAAAGTTGGACTGGTGTAAGCCATAATCAAGAAAGAATTAGGAATCAGGAACACAAAAGTGAATCATGCACATCCTATCCCTTCATTATCCCGATGACTTACTTATTACCTCCGGCAAATCACCCCAGGCGTTAGAAGCAGAACTCACATTTTTGCTCGCAGTCAAACTATTTGAGCTACGCCGACTATCCCTTGGTAAAGCCGCCACATTTTGCAACATGAACAAACCCCAATTCATGTATGAACTAGGACGTTTACAAATCCCGGTTATCAACTTAGATGATGACCAAATCGCCGACGAATTGCGCGATGACTAACCCTGTGATTGTTGCCGATAGCAGTCCCCTCATATCTTTATCAATTATCGAGCAACTGGAAATTCTTCCTCAACTGTATCAGCGAATATTAATTCCCCCAGCCGTATGGGATGAAGTAACAGTCCAAGGTGCAGGTTTACCTGGCGCACAAGCTGTCAGTCAACTAACTTGGTTAGAAATTCAAACTCCTGAACCCATTATCTTAGAACCATTATCAATCCTAGTTGATCGTGGAGAAGCTGAAGCTATTGCCTTGGCTCAGTCCACCCCAGATAGTACAGTACTTTTGGATGATGCTCAAGCACGAAGGGTTGCAGAACGCTTAGGAATTCGCCGAATAGGTACTCTTGGCATTTTGCGTAAGGCGAAAAAAGCGGGCTTGATTGTGGAAGTTAAAGTATATATTGAGCGGTTACGCACCAATGGAATTTATATCCGATCTAGCCTTATTGATGCAGTGCTACGGGATGTCGGAGAAATAGACTAATCGAAGATTCAGATAAAACTCAAACAAAATTTTTTGAGTGTTATGCAGCATAGGGTGACTCTCCTACGCATTATAGATTGAGTCTGTAGTGCCGCTATTTTAGTGAGTCTGATATTATCACAAAACAAAACCTTGTACAAAGTTTTACCTTATTGTACAAGGTTGTCTATTATCCTAAATACTTAGGACAAGCTCTTCAACCGAAGCGTCCACTTATATAATCTTCAGCTTCTTTGGTTTGAGGTGAACTGAACATTTGCGCTGTCGGATTAAACTCAACTAACTTTCCGCGACGCTTGCCATGCTCGTCAATTTCTGTATTGAAGAAAGCGGTGAAATCTGCGACTCTCGAAGCTTGCTGCATGTTGTGTGTCACCATGATGATGGTGTATTGCTCCTTAAGTTCTAAGCAGAGTTCTTCTACTTGGCGGCTAGAAATCGGGTCGAGAGCGGAACATGGTTCATCCATCAATAATACATCTGGCTTCATAGCGATCGCACGAGCAATGCAAAGTCGTTGCTGTTGTCCGCCAGATAATGCAGTTCCCTTCTCTTTGAGTTTGTCTTTGACTTCATCCCAAATAGCAGCGCGTCTGAGGGAATCTTCCACCAATTCATCAACGTTACCTTTGTAACCGTTAGCAAGGGGAGCAAAGGCAATATTTTCGTATATTGACTTGGGGAAAGGATTCGGTCTTTGAAAAACCATTCCAATTTGGCGGCGTAATTTTACAGAATTTATCTTTGTATCATAAATGTTGCGATCGCGATAATTCAGTCTACCCTCAACCTTAGCTCCAGGGATTAAATCATTCATCCGATTGAAGCAACGCAATAAGGTACTTTTACCACATCCTGAAGGGCCAATAAAAGCAATTATTTGTTTATCAGGAATCTTCAGATAGACATCTAAAAGGGCTAGAAATCCTCCATAGAAGACCTTTACACCTTCAACATTAAAAACGCTATTACCTTGTTCAATTGTGGCACTATCTGATTGACTTCTACTATTGCTATAAGTCATTTTTCTATTCTCCAAAGGTCTGTGAATGTATTAAATTAGATATTTAATTACCTAAACACGATGTGCAACTTATTTTTAAAACCCCGCTTCCATTCCTCTCCCTGAAACTGGGAGAGGCTTTAAGTCTTGCTCCCCAACGCTAGTAGGGAAGGGGTTCAATACTTGTCGGTTAAGGGGAAAAGGGGAAGGGGAAAGGGGAAAGAAAAAACCTTTAACCTTTACCCTTTAACCTTTTCCCCAAACCCAATTCCGAGTTAAAAATCCTTAACCGAGCAGTATTGGGAAGGGGTTGGGGGTTAGGTTTGAGAGAAAGTTGCATACTGCGTTTACCTAACGGATTGAAAAACGTTGCCGGATATAAATTGCTACACCATTGAGAGCTAAAATCAAGAGTAACAACGCAATAATTGTCGCGGCTGCTGCACTAGCAAAACCCGGTTCAGGACGAGTTATGTAACTGTAAATTTGAATGGGTAACGCCATAAATCTCTGGAACAAACCAGGGTCAAAGGTAAGAAAACCTACAGCACCGACAACAATTAGAGATGCTGCATCACCAATGGCACGAGATACAGAGATAATCACCCCTGTCAAAATACCAGGAACAGCATAAGGTATGACATGACTGCTAATAGTTTTCCATTTGGTGACACCTAAGCCGTAAGAAGCATTTCTCAAAGAATCCGGGACGGCGCGAATTGCTTCTCTAGAGGTGACAATAATGACTGGTAAAGACAACAAAGATAAAGTCAACGCACCAGAAATCAAAGCCGGGCCAAAGCCAAGCAAATAATTGAAAACTCCTAAACCCAGCAATCCATAGACGATAGAAGGTACACCCGCCAGATTACTGATATTAATCTCAATAACCACTGTCCACCAAGCTTTGGGTGCATATTCTTCGAGATACAAAGCTGCGCCGACACCAATTGGAACGGTGACAAAAATCACAACAAGTCCCAAAAGGATGCTGCTAACAATAGCAGGACGGATACCACCTTGGTCAGGAAAACGAGAAGGGGTATCTGTGAGAAATCCTGGGGACAAAAATCTACCTAATCCGTCTCCCAAAATATCAAAAAGTAGCAAGGCTAAGACAAATATTCCAATCAGCAACCCGATCAAAAAAATGACTTCAAATACTTTTCCTAAGCTCTCCCTTTTGTCAACATTATCAGTAAATTCTGCCCCCGATGCAAAGGAATCATCATCTTGATAACTAGTAGCCATATTTATTACTCGTATTTTTCCTTATAACGATTAGCAATCCAGTAACTAACAATATTCAAAGATAGGGTAATCACAAACAAAACCGCACCTACAGCATATAAAGTCTTGAAATTGAGACTTCCACGCGGACTATCTCCGCCAGAAATTTGTGCCATATAAGCTGTCATTGTTGCTATTGATTCTGCAAAACTAATAGTCAGCTTCGGCTGTAGTCCAGCGGCGATGAGGACAGTCATTGTTTCACCCACAGCACGAGAAATACCCAAAATAATCGAGGCGATAATTCCCGAAAGTGCGGCTGGTAAAACTACTTTAAAAATAGTTTCTAGTTTAGTGATACCTAAAGCATAAGCTCCTTCGCGCAAAGAACGCGGAACTGATTTAATAGCATCTAAGCTAATAGAGCCAACGGTGGGAGTAATCATAATCCCCATCATTACCCCCGCACTCAAGGAATTGAATATTTCTAGAGGAATAAAATTCCGCAGCAATGGTGTCAGAAACAATAGTGCAAAGTAACCATATACTACAGTTGGTACTCCTGCTAAAAGTTCCACGGCTGGACGTAAAACTGCTGCTACCTTGGGTTGAGCATATTCACTCAAATAAATGGCAGAACATAAACCCAAAGGAATCGCAACTGACATAGCAATAGCTGTAGTCAAGAAAGTGCCATTAATTAAAGGCCAAATGCCAAAATGCCTCTCTGCAAATAGAGGTGTCCATTTAGTATCAAGAAAGAATTGAGCAAAGGAAACTTCTTGGAAAAAACCAAATGTCTCCTGAAAAATAATTATGACAATACCAAAGGTAGTCAAAACAGAAACTAAAGCACAAGCAAATAAAATCGCTCCCACAATCCTTTCTGATATATCTTCAGATATATCTTTGTCTAGTGATTGTCTAGGTAATAAATAAGGATCGTCTTGAGAAGTGTAATTTTGCATAAACAGTGAAGTTGTGACTACAAATCAAGTTGCATCTGAATGAATATTTGTCTAAAGAAAGTTTGTAATTGGTTCACCTGGTTTGGCTTTTTGAAATTTTGTCCCAGTTTCACCAGTAGCAAACTTTTGTTTTACCTTGACGTAAGCTTCATCAGGTAGTGCTACATATCCAGCACCATCTACCCACTTCCAAGAATTTTCTAGATAAAAATCTACAAATTCTTTGACTGCTGGTTTGTTATCTAAAGATATCTTGCTGACATATATGAACAGGGGACGAGACAAAGGTGTATAGGTATTTTTGAGTACATTATCCAACGGAACTGGTTTTTTGCATTCTCCTTTGAGATTTTCGATAGCAACTAAATTGAGCTTTTCTTGATTTTGAATGTAGTACGATATCCCTACATAGGCCAATGCTGATTCATCTCCAGAAACACCTTGCACTAGCAGATTTTGATTATGACTAGGAGTGTAGTCGGTGCGGCCATTCTTGGCTTTGCCAGTAACAGCTTGAGTTAAATAATCAAAGGTTCCCGTATCAGAAGCCGGAGCATAAAGCTTCAGTGGTAGCTTAGGAAATTTAGGATTAACTTGATTCCAAGTCAAGATTTTGCCGTCTGATTTAGCACTCCAAATTGTATTCATTTCCTTAATAGTTAGACATTTAGCAAAGTCGTTTTTACGATTTGCAATTACAGCTACGCCGTCTAAACCTATAGGCAACTCTACAAACTCAATATTCTTACTTTTACATTTTTTGATTTCTTCATTTCTGATAGTACGAGAAGCGCCAACAATATCAATATCACCATTACAAAACTTACTGAAACCTCCACCCGTACCACTGGAAGCAACACTAACTTTTGCGTCAGATTGAACCTTTTGATATTCTTCTGCAACTGCTAAAGAAATAGGAAAACCTACTGCTGCACCATCAATACTCACCTGACTTTTCAATTCTTGTCCACCGTTACAAGCAGTGATGCTACTGGCAAGAACCATTAAAGATGTGAAGAAAAAGCTATCTTTAAATCGGCGATGAAAGCTCATAAATTATCAATTGAGATAAAGTGAAAGTGACTATACAAGGAATGCTGCATGAAAAAATAAAGTTCATGCTTTGCTAGCAGCTTGAACTTTGTCAAAAATTGCCCCATCTTCAAAAAACTTTTTCTGGATAATCTCCCAACCACCTAAATCTTGAGAGGTAAATAAAGTTTGAATTGGCGGTTGTTTTGACGCTACTTCTTGGGTGACAGTGGGGTTAACAGGACGATACTGTAATTTGGCAAATTCTCGTTGAGCTTCTGTTGAGTAAAGAAAATTCACAAATGCTTGTGCAACTTCTCTTGTACCGTGTTTATCAACGTTTTTATCAACTAGAGCCACAGGATTATCGATGGAAATATTAACTTGAGGTACAACATAAGGCAGTTTCAATCCACCTATTTGCGCCAAAATTACTTCATTTTCGTAGTTAACTAAGACATCTCCCTCGCCTTGTTGGAAGAATGAATCGCTAGCTTCACGGGCATCTTTCGTCAATACCGGGATGTTCTTATAAACTTTGGTGACATAATCCAATGCTGCGGTTTCGTCACCACCTGTTAAACTCACAGAACTCCAAAAAGCCAAGAATTCCCAGATAGCAATACCAGAAGTTTTTGGGTTAGCTGCAATTATTTTTACACCATCTTTTGCTAAGTCTGCCCAAGTCTGAATATTTTTGGGATTACCTTCACGAGTAACGATCGCAGCTACAGATTTACTGACAATACCATTTCTTGGATATCTGATTTCCCAACCTGATTTAATCAAACCTGCTTGCTGAATTTTAATGACATCTAGGGGGAGTGCCAAATGTACTATATCTGCTTCCTGCGAACCTGCAATAACTTCTGCTGTTTGAGCGCCAGAACCCCCATAAGTCGCCTCAATGGTGACGTTTTGGTTGTGTTCTTTCTTCCAGCTTTCGACAAATTTGGGAATTATCTGGTCATGAGCGGCTTTGGTAACAGAGAATGAAACGAGTTTTAAATTAACATCATTCTTGCTAGCTGAACTGCTTCCAGAGCAGGAGGCAACTGCTATACTCAAAAAAGTACCTATTAGAAATAGACTTACAAAACTTTGCACAGTGTGTCTATTCAACCAACTTCTAATCGTGTGTTGATGCCAGAGTTGTATAGTCTGCAAAGCTTTCATGACATAAGCCTGTATCCCTTCACTTAGGTATTGACTTAATTGTGTTGGTTGTTGCGACTTGCTCATCAGAATTCACCCCTAAATCTACGGTATTTCTAGATGTATACCGTAATTAAAAGAATTATAGGGTATATAGAATAATATTTATCATCTAGCTTCAATTTTTTTACTAGGTGAGCAATTTATCATCAAAAGTCTGATTTACCAAGGAATTTCAAGAAATGGGTTTTTCTACTGCAAAGGGAGACAATCTGA
Source organism: Nostoc edaphicum CCNP1411 (assembly GCF_014023275.1). NCBI lineage: Bacteria > Bacillati > Cyanobacteriota > Cyanophyceae > Nostocales > Nostocaceae > Nostoc > Nostoc edaphicum. Next base: position 5,964,228 of record NZ_CP054698.1, on the reverse strand, counting down.
TTGCACACATACATAAAATCTGATAAAAATATGTAATAAGTAATACAAAATAACAGTATAAACTCGATTTTTTTTAGCTAATAAAGCTTTTTTTAAAACAAAGTAGCTGCACTACAACATCTTGAGTATCATATTTTGCGATCGCACTCATTGCAATAACTTCCCTTCCTGTGAAGCTTGGGAATTGACTCATATCTCAACTACAACTCGTTGAATACCAATAAAGTCGAGTGAATCTTGCTGTTCGTCCTCAAATTCTAAACAAAGTTCAATCGCTTCTCTAATACGCTCCATTAACTCATCTAAAGTTTTAGCTTGCGTATGACAACCAGGAAGATTTGGGACGGAAGCAACAAAGTAGCCATCTGCATCCCGTTCGAGAATTACATTAAATTCTCGCTTCATTATGAACTTCCCTGAAGTTATACTATATTCTCTCATTATTGAAAGAGCGATCGCTCCAACCGTGAGAAAATATAATCAAGCCATAAGATTTAAGCACTCACCAACTGAGTCAGGCGTTTCAAGATACGTAGTACGTCGTACAATTCATTTCCAGGGTTTCGCATCAAAAAACCCTTTGATAAAGCATAACGTGGTGAATTTCCTTTCACTAATTTGACGAAAATGAATTCGCTGCCTGTGGCAATCATACCAAAGTTGGGTTTATCAGTATATGAATTCCCTAACAGATAAGCAAGAATTTGTGCAAGTCCTTGTTCAACTGAAAAGGAAGCTCTTTTAGATTCAATAATCATCACCCATAATTGCTCTTTCAAAACTAAGGTATCCATTCTACCTTTAATAATTACATCTTCATCTGGCACAGCAATATCTATAGATTCTTCTGATTTTACATAAAACGGGGCTAGATAAAAATCCCCGATAAAAAGTAATGGGTCTACAACTGCCATTCTAACTACATCTTCTAGCAAAGGTGGGTAATTAAGAAGATTTAAATAACCCATTTTAACTTTGTCTAAGAGTTGTTTGTCTAAATCATTAATTTCTGCTAAATCTTCTTGCCATTCATGAAAGAATGATTCATCTAAAACTAACTGAATACCAAAGTTATCGATTAAATAGCGTAAGTCAGTGTCCTTTGCTTGGATTGTTTGTGTCATAAGTTTTGGGGAGTGGAGTATAGTAAATTAATTGGCTTTATACTACTCATTAGTTGCGGCTTCCAGCCAAACTTCCACTTCATCCGCTAGTAACTTCTGGGCTGCATCCATCATTGATGCTGCGATATCTTTTAGGTCTTCACGGTTGTTCAAGTAAGTTTTTAACGCTTCCATTGGGTCGATGCTGCTACTTGCGCTCAATTCAGGAATGCGGGGTCGAGCCAATTGACTGACTAATTCTGCTTGAATGGTGTAGGTATGAGCGGGACTTAAAGCAGTATGTAGAGAGGAACTGTCAATCAAATCCATCTGTTCAGAGCGGAGTTTGTAAATTAGCCGCACTACAGCATCTTGAATATCATACTTAGCGATCGCTTTCATTAACACCGCTTGCGGATCATCTGCTTTCGAGATATCTATCTCAATGGTCTGGAAAGTCCGAACTGTTAAGGGACAAAATTCCCACTTAGCGCTTCCCCGCTCCAGTTCCAGCATTACATAGCCTTTGTCTTCTTTTTCTTCGCTAAAATCTACCCGCTCAATACTCCCTGGATAAATCACCGGTGGGTTATTGGATTTATTCAGATTTTGATGGCGGTGGACATGTCCCAAGGCTACATAATCAAAACAAGGTCGCGTCAGCAAAGATAGGGGTAGAGTAAAGCCTTTACCTACTGCCAAAAAGCGTTCTGCGCCCAAGGTTGCATTGTCAGCCATCAAGTGAGCCAAAAGAATAGTAGGCACATCGGGGTCAAGACGGCGAACCTCCCCTTCTAAAACAACTCGCAGACGTTCCGTTAATAGTTGGTTGACTTCCGCTAAAGATAAACCTTCTGTCTCTTGGCGAGTCATCAAGGTGGAACGAGTCAGCCAAGGCAGGGTGATTACTTGCACTTTGCCATTACGGGTTTGGATGCAGTGAGTAGTTAATGTATCACCGACAACAAACCCTGGCACTCCCAAAGTGCGATAAATATTTAAACTCGCCCCTCCCTGTCCTTGGGAATGTTGGTCATGGTTGCCTACCAACAGCACTGTTGGAATATTGGCATCCATAAGACGGCGAAACTGGTTGGCAAAAGCATGTTGTACATAAGGTGGTGGTGTCGCATCCGGGAAAGCATCACCACCAAATATCACCATATCAACCGCATCTGTCAGCGCTCGGTCAATACATATAGACAAAGTATTGACAAAATCCTCTAGCCGTGTATTTAATCCAGTTACGGGATTAATTCGTCCGTGGGAAAAGCCGCTTCCCATGTGGATGTCGGAGAGGTGGAGGATTTTAATCATATTTATCCTTTGTTCTTAGTCATTTATCCTTTGTCTAATACTAATGACAAATGACTATAGGGTTCTCATTTGTATGCAATACATTTTCACCTCTCTCCTAAAAGGAGAGAGGCTTTGAGTTTATCTTACTCCTCAACGCTAGAAGGGAAGGGGCTGGGGGGTTAGGTCTGTATTCCAAATTGAGAACGGCTATAAATAATACCAATTCAATTAATGATTGCAACACATCCTTGGGTAAAGACGCGATTCATCGCGTCTCTACAAATGGTCTATTTGTCGCATTCTTTTTTCAAATTGGTATAAGTCCTTAGTCCTTAGTCCTTTGTCTAAATACTAATGACCAATGACCAATGACCAATGACCAATGACCAATGACAAATGACCAATGACCAATGACAAATGACAAATGACAAATGACAAATGACTAAATATGAATTCCACATTCTGTTTTATCACTTCCCCGCCAGCGTCCGGCGCGTTCGTCTTCGCCTTCGCCTACTTTGGTGGTGATGGGTTGGTCGCCGATGCTGGGATAACCTTGGTCGTGGAGGGGGTTGTAGATAACTCCGTGTTCAGCCACGTAAAGCCAGCTGTCTTTGCGTGTCCAGGTAGCTATAGGATTTACTTTCAGCCGACCTTTACCATCAAATTCAAATATGGGCATATTCGCACGGGTTACTGCTTGGTCACGGCGGCGTCCGGTAATCCAGGCGACGCTATTGAGTTCGTCCAGACCTCGTAGCAGTGGTTCAATTTTTGTAATGTGGTGGAATTTGGTAATATCCTTGTCCCAGAGTTTGTCGCCGTATTTGGCTTCAAAGGCTTCGCGGGTGTCTACATCTGGAGTTTTGAAAGTTTGCAAATCCAGGTTGTAGATTTGTATAGCTTTGGCTACTAATTCTAAACTTTCAGGGAAGTGGTGCAAGGTGTCGAGGAAGATCACAGGAACGGGATGCTTCAGTTCACTGTAAAGAATATGGGTAATTATCATGTCATCCACGTTAAAGGCGCTTGTTTGCACCAGTCCCGTTGGGATATTTTCTATAGACCATGCCAGTATTTCTTTGGGAGTGGCAGTTTCAAATTGCTCATTTAATTTTTCTAGGTCAAAAGCGATCGCTTGGTTTCTAGATTCCGTGGATGCTGTCATGATAATCTTCTATTCAAATATTTTTACCTTGATTAAGATTTATTTTATCTTATCAAGGCACGTATTCCGCTCGGAGTTCAGGTATTTATTCTGTTCGGAAATTACTACGTTGTGGAACTGGAGAATGGGAAGTCGGCAGACCAGAAGAACAAATCATTAGAAGTAAAAATTGATACTTAAGTTCAAAAATAAGTATTTACTAAGAAATTTTACGGTAATTTAAGTTTTACAATGGTTTTATAGATATTTATACTGATTTTGATATGGTTAAGGAACTATTAATAAAAGGGATTTTACTTAAATGAACAATGCAAAATTCAGCAATCCATTAGGTCAATCTATAATTATGGGCGCTTTAATGATGTTAACAAGCGTTGGCATCATCACAATAATGAACTTTTTCTAGATCAAAATTTCTAATTTTAGCAATAAGACTTCACATAGTCCCGTTCAAAACTGAGTGGGACTTTTACTTTTTTATCCAGATAAATCCGTGTGTATGAACTTTCTGCTGTGACTTTCAGCAGAGATTAATTCTGAAGCCGTGTTTTTACGTAGTTTTGCTGGGCTACGAGATCCCCGACTTCTTCAAGAAGTCGGGGATCTGACCACCGCTAACCACTCATAACTAATGAGACAGAACACTAGTGAGCAACTGGCGCTTTTACTCCTGCACCACCTTTACCCAAGAATAGCAACAGAGGTAATGAGCAAAGGAAGCCTACCCCTACTACCCGAAAGCAATCTGCGTAAGATAAAACAGCAGCTTGGGTATCTACTGTTTGACTTAATAAAGCTAGTGCTTGTTGTTGAGCCGTTGTTGCATCCATACCTTGACCTTGCAGTGCCCCATTGAGCGTATCGAGGCGCTGATTGGTTTCTGGGTCATAAGGACTAAGTTTTGCTAACAGGATGTCTCGATGAAAAGCTTGTCGTCGGTCAAGCAGAGTGGTAAGTAGGGCAATGCCAATGCTACCACCTAGTTGTCGGGTGAGATTGTAGAAACCAGAGCCGGCAGAAATATCCTGTTTGGGTAGCGGGCCTAAAACTGCCAAACTCAAAGGGAGAAACATCAATACAGTAAAAGCCCCACGCCATACCAATGGCCAAAATAAATCATCTATGCCAGTTTGTGGGGTAATTGCTGCTAGTTGAAACATGACTCCAGACGATCCGACAGCGCCCATTGCAATTAAAAATCGGGCATCAATTTTACTAGATAGTTTGCCTAATAAAACCATAACGATCGCAGATGCTAAAGCACCAGGTGCTAACAATAGTCCTGTCTGCGTTGCCGTAAAGTGCAGCACACTCTGAGCAAATATCGGCACAGCAAAGAGTGTGCCATAAAGTCCCATACCTACCACGGCTGATAACACACTTCCAGCAGCTAAAGAGCGGTGACGTAAAACTCTCAAGTCAACGGCAGGATGGGCTACTTTCAACTCGTACCAAATAAATAGTCCCAATCCGATAATACTGGCGATCGCTAATGTGGTGATGAAACTGGAGGAAAACCAGTCTTCTTTCTCTCCTTCCTCTAACAAAGTTTGCATACAGCCAATAGCAATCACCAAAAACCCAATCCCGAACCAATCGACGGCTTGGCTTTGTGTCTCGCTTTTGTCTTTATCTTTGGGCAAAAATACCACTGACATCGCCACTGCAATGATCCCGAAGGGAATATTAACAAAGAAAATCCAGCGCCAGCCCAAACCATCTACCAAAAATCCCCCTAAAGTCGGGCCGATGGCTGGCCCAGCAATTACACCTACCCCAAAAACTGCTTGAGCTAAACCCTGTTCAGCAGGTGGAAAAGTCTCGAACAAAATCGCTTGGGCTTTAGCTAGCAACCCTCCACCACATAAACCTTGAAGAATTCGAGAAAAAACTAGCATTGGGAGATTAAATGCCAACCCGCATAAAACCGAGGCCAGGGTAAAGCCAATCAACGAGAAAATGAAGTAGGTTTTGCGTCCAAAGTAATCTCCCAGCCATGCAGATAAGGGAATTAAGACAACATTTGCGATCGCATATCCAGTTACTACCCAGCCAACCTCACTAACAGTTGCACCCAAACTAGCCTGTATATCTGTCAGGGCAACGTTAACAATACTGGTATCAATTACTTCTAAGATCGCACCAAGGGAAGCCGTAAAAGCGATCGCCCACTTCAATGGCCCGTGGACATAACCAAATTGGTCAAAACTAGAACGTTTAATGTTGGTAGCCATCAATAATACTAATTTGTAATTAAGAAGCCCAGATGAAATCCAACTTTCTTTTCGATAATTGGTATCAGAGCGATCGCAAAGCTAAAACTAGGCATTTCATCTATACGATACGGTAGCGTATCGTATAAAAAAGGTCAAGGAAAGCAGCAGCGATCCCATTCCCCATTCCCCATTCCCCATTCCCTATGTCAAGTTCTTCTGGACGCCCACGTAGCATCCACGCCGACCAAGCCATTCTCCAAGCAACCCTAGATTTGCTTGCAGAGGTAGGATATGAAAGCATGAGTATAGAAGCGATAGCTTCTCGTGCTGGAGTTGGTAAAACGACCATCTATCGGCGTTACACTTCCAAAGAAGAATTAGTTGCAGACGCGATCGAAAGTTTGAGAGATGATTTAGTGATCCCCGATACTGATAGCTTTTGGGGAGACATGGATATCCTGATTAATAATGCCGCCAAAAAAATAGATAGTCCCCTTGGTCGTCAGACACTTGCGCTGATCATTAGTACAGCGTCTAGCAATCCTCAGTTTGCAGAGGTTTACTGGACAAAATATACAAAACTCCGGCGTGAAGCCTTTTCTAAAATACTGGAGCGTGCCAAGTCTAGAGGCGAAATTCACAAAGATGCAGACGTAGAACTAATGATCGACCTTGTAAGCGGGTCACTATATTATGCACTGATTTTCAAACCCACAACCGAGCCAGTAGAAGCATACATGCGCCGCACCATGAATCTTTTGATAAAGGGAGTAGGGAGTAGGGAGTAGGGAGTAGGGTGCAAGGGAGACGGAATAACCAATGCCCAATGCCCAATGCCCCATGCCCAATTCCAACTTGTTAGCAAAATAACTTTTCACTATAGGTCATAAATGAGATGATGGAGAAATTAGAGAAAAAGGTGAACAATTGTTATTTTTCTCCTTCCGCTTCTGGTTGCAGAATGGCATCACAGTATTGAATGAGGGTTGTCAAGCGATCGCAAATCGTCTGAAGTCTCGTTTGTGCAGTAGATGCTTGCCGCGCTCCTTGGAAAAACATTACATCTATTTCCAACAAGCGCAATTGCTTGCTCATCTCCGTTTGATAAGACTGCACTCGCCAGTTTTCATCAGCCAAAGGCACAATCTCTTGCCCGAAAAATTGCTGCAACGAGGCTATACGCTGTCGCAGCTCAGGCGCAACTATTTGGGTAGTTGTGGCATCGGAGCGTAATTGCTCTAGCAAGGTTACGAGTGCCAGATATTTCTCACGGTTTAAAGACATCCAGTGCTAGTTAAGATAGTATTAATGTCAAGTAATTTTTCTTCTACAATAAACTTTCTTAAAGACTTATCACCACTAAAAGCCTCAAATCATGGTTTGAGGCTTTGTTTGCCATTAATGGATTTTCTTGCTTTATGATCCTTGAAAATCAAACTGGATGACTACCAGACGCTCCTGCGTCGCTAACGCTGCGCTATCTGCAATTGTAGAATCATCCTTACACTGTTCTGTTTTTTCTACCCTTCTCTGGGCGACAGCATCTTCTTAGAGCGATGCTGCCAGTTTTATTTATCATTCACTTATCTACCGATCCTATCCAAACCCAATTGTATGAGCAGTCTAGCTATAAATTCATCAGTTGATCTCGCCATTCCGGAATGGTTAAAAAAATGTTTGAAGGAGTCATCCACAACTAGCGGCGCAGGGGAAGATGACCGAAGGCATAGTGATACAGTCTTGATTGGTCGCGCATTTGAATTTGCTTACCAATTGCATCAAGGTCAATACCGCAAATCTGGAGAACCATACATTGCCCATCCCGTTGCTGTAGCCGATTTGCTGCGTGACTTGGGAGGTAGTGCTGCTATGATAGCAGCTGGATTTCTCCATGATGTCGTTGAAGATACAGAAGTTACAAGTCAAGAAATAGAAGAACGCTTTGGCCCAGAAGTGCGGCAGTTGGTCGAAGGTGTCACCAAGCTTTCTAAAATCAATTTCACCAGCAAAACCGAAAGCCAAGCCGAAAACTTCCGGCGGATGTTTTTGGCAATGGCGCAAGATATTCGGGTAATTGTGGTGAAATTGGCAGATCGTTTGCATAATATGCGAACTTTACAATATATGTCAGAGGCCAGCCGCCGCCGCAGTGCCCAGGAAACGCGAGATATATTCGCGCCCTTAGCCAATCGCTTGGGAATTTGGCGAATTAAATGGGAACTGGAAGATTTGGCTTTTAAATATTTGGAACCAGAAGCTTTCCGCCAAATGCAGGAGCATGTTTCCGAAAAACGGACGGCGCGAGAAGAGAAATTGGCTAGAGCTACGAACATGTTGCAAGAGCGTTTGCAGCAAGCCGGAATCCAGTTTCAGGATATCAGCGGTCGTCCCAAGCACCTTTATAGCATTTACCAAAAAATGCACCGCCAGCAAAAGGAATTTCATGAAATTTACGATTTGGCAGCGCTGCGAATTATTGTTCAAACTAATGAGGAATGCTATCGGGCTTTGGCGGTGGTTCATGATGCTTTTCGCCCAATTCCTGGGAGATTTAAAGACTACATTGGACTACCAAAGCCTAACCGTTACCAGTCGTTACATACTGGGGTGATTGGACTAACTGGCCGTCCTTTAGAGGTGCAAATTCGGACAATCGAAATGCATCATATCGCCGAGTATGGGATTGCCGCCCATTGGAAGTATAAAGAAACAGGTGGTTCTAGTATTAGCCATTTGACAGCGACAGATGACAAGTTTACTTGGCTACGGCAACTGCTAGAATGGCAAACTGATCTCAAGGATGCCCAAGAATATCTTGATAGCGTCAAAGATAATCTATTTGAAGATGATGTCTATGTCTTCACCCCTAAGGGGGATGTTGTTCCTTTAAGTCCTGGTGCTACCACTGTAGATTTTGCTTATCGCATTCATACGGAAGTAGGGAACCACTGTTCAGGGGCGCGGGTGAATGGGCGAATGGTGCCACTGTCAACGCGGCTGCAAAATGGCGATATTGTCGAGGTTTTAACCCAAAAGAACTGCCATCCGAGTTTAGATTGGTTGAACTTTGCCAGAACTTCGGCAGCGAAATATCGGATAAAACAATGGTACAAGCGATCGCGCCGGGAAGAAAATGTTGCCCGTGGACGGGAGTTGTTAGAAAAGGAACTGGGTAAAACTGGTTTTGATAGTTTGCTGAAGTCAGATGCGATGCAGATTGTCGCCGAAAAGTGTAACTACCACAGCGTAGATGATTTACTCGCTGGTTTGGGTTACGGTGAAATTACCTTGAACCTAGTGCTAAATCGTTGGCGAGAAGTAGCAAAGGGACAACAACCAGCTTCCACTGTGTCGCCATTTATCCCCAAAGAACCAGCGACATCAAAAGCTTTGCGAGATGCACCTCCAACTACCTCACGTTCCACTGATTCGCCAATTTTTGGGGTGGAAGGTTTGGTATATTATTTAGCTGGGTGTTGTACCCCGATTCCTGGCGAACCAATTATTGGTGTGGTGACGCGAGGTCGAGGGATTTCAATTCATCGCCAAGGCTGCCATAATTTGGAAACTGTGGAGTATGAGCGCTTAGTACCAGTTAGGTGGAACCCCGGCGCCGAAAATAGTGGTCGTCCGCATACATACCCAGTGGATGTTCAAATTGAAGCCCTTGACCGCGTAGGGGTGCTAAAGGATATTTTGTCACGGTTGAGTGACCAAGGGATTAATGTTCGCCATGCTCAGGTGAAAACCTCTGCTGGTCAACCTGCATTGATGGACTTAGGAATAGATATACGCGATCGCTCTCAACTAGAGCAAGTGTTCGTCCAAATTAAGAAAATGAGCGACATTTTGAATATCCGCCGCCTTGGTCAAATTGACGAGTAAGCTTGCCAATTGCTAGTAGCGTGTCAAGCTTAAAATAGTGCATTAGCTTGACTCTTGTGGGATGGGCGTCTCGCCCGTCCGTGCGGGCAAGATCATTGGTGTCAATTTAACGTGAAACTGCACGTCCACCAGGAATTGAAATTCCTGGCTCATAGCGGAAGTAATCTAAAGATTACTAAATATCCCCAAAAATCTTGAGTCTACTTCAGTAGACTTTAGTTATTAGGCGGGAACTTCAGTTTCCGACGGGTACTCAAGCCAAGCGAGAAGCCATTTATAGCTTAAGTTGACACCAATGGGCAAGATGCCCACACTACTTGTAGAGACGCGATGAATCGCGTCTTCACCCAAGGATGTGTTGCAACCATTAATTGAATTGGTATTAGGATCATCATTTAGCGATCGCTTTTAGGAATCGAACCGCAGAGAAGAATAAAATACGCCGTATTTTTACTTATATAAGTGTATCATATTTTATAATTTAAAATCAACGGCAGTAGATTTAACATCTTTATTAGGCTCCGTCTGTCATAACCTCTATTAAGACGCGATGTTATTCGGAAATTCACGTCTTTTTACGGAATATTTGACTTTAATCTTTATTTAATCTTCATGTTTTAGCTGTGGAGATTACAGATGTTAGTTAATAGTATTAAAGCTAGTTTGGACATACTTTAAATTTATGAAAGTTTGATAAAGTATGTCCAAACTTCTGGTTAGTCAATATCACACAGAAGTAGAAAGAATTATTCAATATGGCGGTTCACGTAAAGAAACATCAATTCGGGTTGCATTTCAAAACTTAGTTAATGAATATTGCAAACCTAGAGAATTTAGACTTATTCCCGAACTAGATTATAAAACACCTAGCGGCAAACTTGTTTATCCAGATGGCACTGTTAAAGATGCTTTGCGTTTAGATTGGGGCTACTGGGAAAGTAAGGATGAATATGATAATTTAGATCAAGAAATTGAGAAAAAACTCATAAAAGGCTACCCAGATAGTAATATTCTGTTTGAAGACTCGCAAACAGCAGTTTTAATTCAGGGTGGACAAGAAACCATGCGCGTCCCGATGAAAGATGCTGACGCACTGGATGGGATAATTACATATTTTATAAATTATGTTCGCCCAGAAGTTAAAGATTTTCGTGAGGCGATTGAAACTTTTAAAGAAGACTTACCGACTGTTTTAAATGCATTGCGTGACTTAATTGATAGTCAAATCGAAACAAACGCAGCTTTTCAAACAGCGAGGGCTAAATTTTGGGGTATCTGCAAAGAATCAATTAATCCTGAAGTTACTTTGCTGGATGTTAGAGAAATGATGATTCAGCATATTTTAACTGAAGATATCTTTATCAGCATCTTCAATGAATCTCAATTTCATCGAGAAAATAATATTGCTCGTGAATTAAAAAATATAATCGATACCTTTTTTACAGGTAGCACTAAAAAGAATACTCTTGGTACTATTGAGCGTTACTATGGTGTCATTAGAAGAACTACGGCGAATATTTACAATCATCATGAAAAGCAGAAGTTTTTAAAAGTGCTTTATGAGAACTTCTACAAAGCATATAATCCGAAAGCGGCTGACAGGCTAGGAATTGTCTATACGCCGAATGAAGTTGTGCGCTTCATGATTGAAAGTGTAGATTATTTAGTTCATAAAAATTTCGGTAAATTGTTAGCTGATAAAGATGTAGAAATTTTAGATCCTGCTACAGGAACAGGCACTTTTATTACTGAGTTAATTGATTATTTGCCTAAGAATACTCTGGAATACAAGTATAAGCATGAAATTCATTGTAATGAAGTAGCAATTTTACCTTATTATATTGCTAACTTGAATATTGAATACACCTATAAGCAAAAAATGGGTGAATATCAAGAGTTTGAGAATATTTGTTTTGTCGATACGTTGGAACATACATCATTTGCAGGCAAGCAAATGAATTTGCTTTCGCTGAGTGTAGAAAATACAGAGAGAATTAAACGGCAGAATGAAAGTAAAATATCAGTGATTATTGGTAATCCACCTTACAATGCAAATCAAGCAAATGAAAATGATAATAATAAAAATCGCTTATATCCAGAGATAGACAAGCTAATTAAGGATAGTTACGTCAAATATAGTAATGCCCAAAAAACTAAAGTTTATGATATGTATGCCCGTTTCTTTCGCTGGGCAACAAACAAGTTAAATGAAAATGGTATTTTGGCTTTTATTACAAACTCATCTTTTATTAATGCAAAAACTTTTGATGGATTTAGAAAAGCTGTTGATGATGATTTCAGCGAAATTTATATTATTGATTTAGGTGGGGATGTAAGAGCTAATCCTAAATTATCAGGTACTAAGCATAATGTTTTTGGGATTCAAACCGGTGTCGCCATAACTTTTATGGTGAAGACAAAGGGAAGTAGTGGCTCACCATGCAAAATATTCTATACGCGCAGACCAGAATTTGATAAAGCAGAAGATAAACTTAAATTTTTAGGAGAAAACATATTTACTCAAATTGCTTTTGAGCATATTACGCGAGATAAAAGTAACAACTGGATAAATATTGCCGATACTGATTTTGCTAGCCTACTACCTTTAGTTGATAAAAATATTAAATTTACAAAAACAAATGTAGAGGAAAAAGCGCTATTTAAACTTTATACCAATGGAATTAAGACTAACAGGGATGAATGGGTTTATGATTTGGATAAAGATGTCTTGTTTGATAAAGTGAATTTTTTAATTGATTTTTATAATTCCGAGATTGAAAGATATAAAAAAGCAGGAAAAGTACATAGTTTAGATAATTTTGTTGATTATACTATTAAATGGAGTAGAGATTTAAAGCAAAACTTATTATCTTGCAAAAAAGTTTCTTTTGATGAAAATATTATTAATGTTTCGTTATATCGACCTTTTATTCAACAATGGTTTTACAGTGACTTTATTTTAAATGATGTTCTAACCACTAATCATTTGAATATATTCGGCAAAAAATTTGAGCAACATAATATTATCATTTATTTTTCTGGAACTCCCTTATTAAAACCCTTTCAAGCTTTTGCATCTCAAAGAGCTTGTGATTATCACTTTCTTGAACAGACTCAATGCCTTCCTCTCTACCGCTACGACAAAGAAGGGAACCGCACCGACAACATTACCGACTGGGGATTAGCACAATTTCAAACCCATTACGGTGATTCGATAATTACCAAATTAGATATTTTTCACTACACCTACGCAGTCTTGCACAATCCCGCCTATCGCATCAAATACGAACTCAACCTGAAACGAGAATTTCCTCGTATACCCTTCTATGATGACTTTCACCAATGGGTTAACTGGGGTAAACAGTTGATGGATTTGCACATCAATTATGAAACCGTCGAACCCTATCCTTTAAAACGAATTGATTTACCTTTAGCTAAAAATAGGACACCAAAGGCAAAACTCAAAGCCGATGCAGCCAATGGAACCATTATTTTAGATGATGTCACCACTTTAGAAGGTATCCCCAAAATTGCTTGGGAATATCGCCTTGGCAACCGTTGTGCTTTAGAATGGATATTAGATCAATACAAAGAAAAGAAACCTAAAGACCCGACAATTGCTGAAAAATTCAACACATATCGCTTTGCAGATTACAAAGAACAAGTAATAGATTTATTACAAAGAGTCTGCACTGTCAGCATGGAAACAATGCAGATTATTTATCATATTCAGGCTGCTCAGAATTATAGCCATTTTCAATCTGGTGAGGTAAAAGTATGCAAATAGACCTAACCCCCTTCCCCCTTCCCGAAGCGGGAAGGGGGAAAAATTCAAAGCCTCTCTCCTTTTAGGAGAGAGGTCAAAATTGTACCTCACGCTTGTCGAGAACCGCTATAAGGTTAATTGTTAATATTCATAGACTGCAACATTTTTTCTCGCTTCTTGCGGGCAATTTCTTGTAAATCAACAGTTCTATCAGTTTCATCTACAATCTCACCAGTTATCACCTCAAGCACATCTTCCAAAGTAATGACACCAGCGATGCTTCCATATTCGTCTACCACTACTGCAAGATGTTCACGAGCTTCTATGAAGTTTTTTAACAGTTTATCTGCCCGAATTATCTCAGGGACAAAGTTAACTTTTCTAGTCAGACTAGAAATCTTTTGATTGTTACTTCCTTCAACCATTGCTGTCAGTAATTTCTGTTTTAAAGCATATCCAATGACTTCATCAAGAGATCCATCTATTACAATAATCCGGGTGTGTTGAGACGCAATAATGTTGGCTTTTGCTTCAGCAAGAGTCATATCTCCGTAGATATATGTCAACATGATTCGGGGTGTCATTAAATCAGATGCAGTCACATCATTTAATCTAAACACTCGCTGGATCATTTCTGCTTCATCGCTTTCGATAATTCCCTCTTGATGCCCAATCTTTGCCAACAGCTTTATTTCAGCCTCATTGGTGGTTGGTCGTTTTTGCCCTTTAGAAAAAGGTGCAGTAACATTTTCTAGAATCCAAACTAAGGGTGTGAAAGCAATAGCAAGTCCAGCCACAGGTATAGCCGCAAGTATGGCAATTTGCTCAGAATAACGCTCTCCAATTGTCTTTGGGATGATTTCACCAAAGATGATAATCAAGAATGTTAATACTCCTGAAAATACACCAAGCCATCTATCTCCTAATACTTGAGTAGCAATATTACCTGTGAGAATACTGCCAATGATATTGAAAGTATTGTTGAGGATTACAATAGCCGCAATAGGTCGATTCATGTTTTCACGAATCGCTAAAAGTGTTACTACTGAACGATTATTTGATTGTGCTAATTGTCTAACTCTTAGGGTCGAAACAGAGAACAGGGCCGTTTCTACACTAGAACAAAGCGCTGAACCTAAAAGAACAACAAACACAATGATTACAAGCTGTAGCATATAGTTTCCCAACTATGGGAAGCGAAAGTTGAGCTTAACTGATAGCCAAAGGAGTTGCTATCTTGTTATCTTCTGAGTTTACCGCTTTCCTAGTTTAAGCTCATCGTCCGGGAAGGCTTTGCTTTGCTCCCATAGCACTCAATACGGTTCGGTTAAGGCAAAAGACGCGATAAATCGCCGTCTCTACAATAATCGGTCTTTTGTAGAGACGGCGATTCATCGCGTCTTTGTGATCTAAAATTTTCATCAAAAAGCCTTAACCGAACCGTATTGCCATAGCACTAGATTTTCAGCTTGTAGGTACTTCGTTCTCAAGCGAAGCTTGGGAATGCATTCATTGAGCCTCTGACTCAATCTTTAGCCTCTAGTAAGCCATTCCTATGCAGAGCATGGGAACAAGAGAACAATGAAAAAATCGAGCTTTTTTCGACTTGTGTGTGTACCCTACAATTTAAGGTTGACATTATAAATGGCATCTAAATATTTTATGGTGTGATTGAGAGTTATTTTTGATCTCAATTTTAGAAAATAAAAACAGTAATAATTTAACAACTTTTTTCAATTAACTGTTGTTTAAAAACTACCAAACAAAAAACTTGTATAAAAAATTTTCAGCCATATTAACTATATGATAATAAAAGAAATGCAATATTTTTTCCAGCATTGAATAACCATTAAAAATTACTCAGGAAGATGAATTATGCCAGTACTTAATATCCTTCATTTAGTTGGGTCTGCACACAACGATTTTTACTGTGATTTATCACGCCTTTATGCCCAAGACTGTTTAGCAGCAATAGCAGATAAATCACTTTATAACTTTCAAATTGCATACATCACACCTGATCGCCAGTGGCGATTTCCTGACTCCCTTAGTCGAGAAGATATTGCTCTCACTAAGCCGATTCCTCTGTTTGATGCTATACAGTTTCTAACAGTGCAAAACATTGACATTATGTTACCACAAATGTTTTGTATTCCTGGAATGACTCAGTATCGCGCCCTATTCGATTTGCTCAACATTCCTTACATAGGGAATACTCCAGATATCATGGCGATCGCAGCCCACAAAGCCAGAGCCAAAGCAATTGTTGAAGCCGCAGGGGTGAAAGTGCCTCGTGGAGAACTGCTCCGCCAAGGAGATATTCCGACAATTACACCTCCAGTAGTCATTAAACCTGTAAGTTCGGACAACTCTTTAGGAGTGACTTTAGTCAAAGAAGTTACTGAATATGACGCAGCTTTGAAAAAAGCATTTGAATATGCTTCGGAGGTCATCGCAGAAGAGTTTATCGAACTCGGTCGAGAAGTCAGATGTGGTATTCTTGCCAAAGACGGGGAACTAATCGGTTTACCCCTTGAAGAGTATCTAGTAGACCCCCACGAAAAACCTATCCGCAACTATGTTGATAAACTTCAACAAACGGACGATGGCGATTTGCATTTTGCTGCTAAAGATAATATTAAGTCTTGGATTGTAGACCCTAGCGACCCAATTACCCAAAGGGTTCAAGAAGTGGCTAAGAAGTGTCATCAGGCTTTAGGTTGTCGCCACTACAGTTTATTTGATTTCCGCATCGACCCCAAGGGACAACCTTGGTTTTTAGAAGCCGGATTGTATTGTTCTTTTGCTCCCAAAAGCGTGATTTCCTCTATGGCGAAAGCAGCAGGAATCCCTCTAAATGATTTATTAATAACCGCTATCAATGAAACATTAGAGGTTGTTTGAAAAGTTTTTCGCTGTGACTTTCGGTACTTTTAGATCCCCCCTAACCCCTTAAAAAGGGGGGAACCGGAATCAAGTCCCCCTTTTTAAGGGGGATTTAGGGGGATCTAAAATTTTGATACTGACAAGAGGACTTTTCAAACATCCTCTTAGGCAAGTAATACAACAGAATTCATTGGTCAAAATGGGCTTGTTCGTAATCAGGACTTTAGTCCTGTCTTTGGGGACTGAAGTCCCCACTACAAACTGTTTATTATGGGTGATTTGGCGGACATGATAATTACGAATTACTCAGTCTCCGCCTAATTCCACGAGTTTACCGATATTGAAATCAATTTTTACCCAGCCTTTGAGTTTTTGCAGATTTTGTAGCAAAAGTAAAGTAATCTGCCAATGGTGCAAAGTTAAAAACGGTATTGGATCATTTATTTGATAAATAGCATCTGTGCCTCTTACTAATCTCTGAAACCAAGTTTGCAATTGTTTTGCAGAACGAATACCAGTTAGTCGCCAGATTTCATGATATATCCAGTAAGTGGGCTTGCTATCAGCTAAAGGTTCCAGGGGTGCAGCTAGGGGAGTTTTCCCAAAATAGGCTTCTGCAACACTTGGGTGATTGTAAAACATTGTAATCGCCGAATGGGTGCGGGGATTACATTCAATGGCGTAGGCTGTACCATCTTCAGCTTGGATAAAGTCGAAAGAGACTTGTCCAGTTAGTCCCAAACTTTTGACGAAATGTTGCACCCATTCCCGAATTTGAGGATTTTCGACATTTTCATAATTAATCTGAAACGCAGAAGAATCTGAGCAGCAATGCAACCTTAATTCACCATCCTGCACTGTGCTATGGGTGCATAATTCTTTCCCAGGAATAAACTCTTGCATAATCCAAGGTTTTTCTGGGCTAATGGGTAAACTCTTGACAAAGGCTGCTGTCTCTTCTGGGGTATCACAAGGGAGTTTGGTTAAATTTAAGCGACGAACCGAGTCGTAAGAAATACTTTTAATAATATATTTGTGCGTTTCTTTACTAAAATCAAAGTTGATAACTTGTTCAGGATCGGTAATTTTAAAAGATTTGGGAACAGATAAACCAAGCGATCGCGCCTGATCGGTAAAGGCAAATTTATCATCCAGCATCTTGGTTATCTCAGCATCGAAGTGAAAAACCTCACAGTATGCTGACAGTGCAGGTTTTGCTAAAGAGTCGTAATAACTAGCCACAGGACTGCATACGGGCACATAAATGTCAACATTTTCTTTTTTGACGATTTCCAATAGCGCCTGTATGTAGCCTTCTGGGTCATCTTGTGGTGCTGGAACTGTATAAAAACGACTCACAGCATTTGAGAATCTATGCCCAGATAACCAGTATTTGTGACCTTCAACCAGAATAACTCTGTGTCCGGCGGCATGGAATGAGCGAGCAAGTTGCAATGCTTTGGTCATTTTGCCGCCACTGACTAAGATAGTCTGAGGATGGTCAGCTACGGCAGGTTTTTTTGTAAATAGAATGCTCCACAGCAGAGATAGCAATACGATCAAAGCGTTGAGAGGTAAAGCTATCAGAAGTAATGTTAGAGTTCCCAGAGTCTTGAATAGAGCTACTATTTTGATTCTTATACCCGTTGAGGGCGTTGTGGATTCAGGGAGTGATAAGGAGATTGATTGAGCCATAAGTCTTTCCTTTGCGTGGAATGCGGTCATTTGTAGGGGCGCACACATATCATTGGTGTCAACTTAAGCTAAAAGCCTTTTCAAATCTCGTTTCCAGCCTATGGGCTGGAAATGCTACTCTTGGCGGCTCTGCCGCCAGCAAGGGAGGCGGAGCCTCTAGGACGGCATTCCCAGTCTCCGACTGGGAACGAGACAATATCTAAAAGCTTGTACTAGGCTAGTTTTCACGTTAAGTTGACACCAATGCACAGATATGCACCCCTACCGGATATTGCATCCAAATAAGAACCGCTATAGAGTCGCCTTTTTGTGATGCTTTGAATTGATAGCGCCTGTTACACCAAGCGTCTAATCAGGGTTATACCATCTCGTATGGGTAACAGAACTTGCTCTACACGAGGATCTGCGGCGACAATGCGGTTGAATTTAGCGATCGCCTCACCATTAGCAGTACGCTGTTCGGATGGTAAGTAAACTTGTCCCTGTAACAACGTATTATCGACGCAGATTAACCCGTCGGGAGCCAGTAAATGGCTATCCAAGATAATTTGGAAGTATTCTACATACTCCTTTTTATCGGCATCAATGAAGATCAGATCAAATGATTCTTCTTTAGCCGCCAACTTGTGCAATGTCTCTAATGCAGGTGCTACTTCTACAACAATCTTGTCGCCGTGGGGAGACTCCTGAAAGCAAGTTTGAGCAAATTCAGCCACATAAGAGTCTACTTCACAAGCAATGAGTCGTCCATCGGGTGGTAACGCTTCCGCCATCGCCAAGGCTGAATATCCTGTAAACATTCCCACTTCCAGGATGCGCTTGGCTTTGGTAATATGCACAAACATCTTTAGTGTTTGTCCTTCAAGATGTCCTGAGAGCATTTCCTGCTCTAGTTGACGCACTGTTTCACCATCACTAAAGCGTTTACTCCAGTCTTCTTTGCTGGTTTTTTGTGCTAATGCTGTCAATGCAGCCGATTCGGGAGTAGTGCAATCATCCAGATAGGGATCTAAACCTGCTGCTAATTGCAAACCTTGGCGCAGAGATGTCAATATCTCTAAAGGAATATTGCTCTCTTCTGCTATCCGGAGAGTTTTCTGTAACTGTGCTACAAGGATGCTGTGTGGGGTTATCGGTCTTGCGGTATCTCGTCCTAAAATACTGGTCATGTTTTCACACTCCCAATAGTTTGGATTCTTCTTGAGTCTCGATGTAAGCGTCAATCCCATCTCCGCCACGAGGGTATTTAGCACACAGACGTTTGTGTTCAGCTAAGGCTGCATCTAATTCTTCACGAGTGAAATCGTTAACAAAGAAGCATTCACCAATGGGTTTGGGCATAGCTGCGCGTTGTTTACCGTCTCGCGTCAAGCTGATAGATTGGGTTGCATACCAGAGCAAATCGCTATCTAGTAAAGGATGATCGATTGATAAACCGATACGACTCATCAAGCTCAAAATGCGATCGCGTTCTCCAGTTGTAATGTAACCACGTCTTGCTGCAATGCTTGCAGATAAAGCCATGTCTATATTCACAGCGTGACCGTGAAATAGCGGTACCATCGGGGCTAATTCTAGGGTAGGACTCCAAGTGTGACCATAGGCGATGACGCGATCGAGGTCTAACTCATGCAAATTAGGAGTTTCCAACTCCAGCATAGTTTTAATTGCCTCGTAATTGAGTTTGTGTGCGATCACTTTCAGTTCACTTGTGCCATTCACATGTCCAAAGTGAGTACGCAGCAACTCTTCGCCATATTCATCCAGCAATTCAAAGACTTCAGAGTTGGCAACAACAGCAATTTTGATTAATTCTGCCATGCCATTACGAACTTGAGCCGTTGGTAATGTTTGCAAAAAGGAGAAATCGAGGATCACTTTCAAAGGAGCATGATATGCACCCAAACGATTTTTTAACTTGCGATGGTTGACTGCAACCTTAATCGCCACACCTGCATCAATTAAACCAATCAGTGTAGTAGGAATACGAATGTAGTTACTCTTGCGACGGTAAGAAGCACACGCAAAGCCAGCTACATCAGTGACTAAACCACCACCCACTACTAACACCGGTTCCTTACGGATTAAGCCAAAATCAGAAAAAGCATCAACAATTTTTTCAAAGGTTGCAAGGGTTTTAGTCGGCTCAGTAATGACAATAGGAACTACAGTCAGATCAATGCCATAGTGTTTAAAATATGACTTGATTTGCTTCCCATATAGCCTATTGACATTGGCATCAATCACTGTCAAACAGCGGCCAAATTTCTCATAGCTGTCTGCAATTTCTCTGTTATTGATATCAAACGCACCGTTCACATACACCAGACTAAACTCAATTTTCTCGTAACCTTCCACGCGAAATTCAGCTTCTGTTGCTTCAAAGGATGCTTGAACATTATTCATTGCTGTTGTCCTTAATATAAGTGAAAAAGTTGTGATATTCAGGCAATATTTCAGATTTAACCTGATTTATGGCAATAACAAATGATGCTATTAGTTGCCGAAAATTTTAGGCATCCTAAAGCAAGCTTTCACTAGAAAAGCTGATTATTATTACCAGATGATGTTACTAAATAACACCATTACTTAGTTAAATTCTTTCAGCTAACCTTTTATAGGTTGCTTCAAATTTGGTCAAATTACCCCATCGAAAACTTATCGCCATAACGCTTAAGCTTTTTTGGGATTGTTGACACTAATTAAGCAAGTTAACCTTAATTTAGATTAACTCAGCATGAGTTTTCGGAAATTACCCTAAATGCAGATTAACTATAGGATAAAACCTACTATACCTATACTATAGTGGCTTTCCGACCGTTCTACTTCGCAAAATTTCTAACAGAGAAAACCGCACAGATAGTTTACCTCCGGGCTTCCATTTGAGATTACAGCCTTCATTAACTTTCTGTTCGCTGTTTTTTAGCATTAGTCTTGAACCTTGTATCGCTACACTCTGTTTGACTCAGAATGACAGTGGACTTCTAGTTTGATTTAGTTAACTTTCTGTTCAGTATTGAATATACCAACGTCAGTAACTTTTGAAAACCAAAAATTTTAATTTATCAGAGTTACTAATCACACACATTAGTTTAACTCAATATGTGAACATTTTTATCTTTACAAATCTTAAAAAAGAGTTAAATTGGCTTTTTCCCTTAAAATCATGGGATTTCAGCTTCAATTCAAGAGATAATTTTCTTGCATATAACATAAAATGTGATGTATGTATTCTGCCAAAAGTATATTGAGTGAATATTTTTTAATACAAAAACTTGTTTCTATCGATGTAGCGCGTACCTCGGTAATGATGGATGATTAATATGGAGAAATGTGTCTATTTATTCCAATACCCATGCAACAGTTATTTCCCGGAGAGGTATTCGCCAACACTGCTGATTTTGACATTGGTATTCGCCAACTGTTACCCAGATATGATGAGATGTTGGAGGTAATTACCCGTTGTCTACCTTCCACAAGTCGGCGTATTTTAGAATTGGGCTGTGGTACCGGTGAACTTAGTCTCAAGATACTCAACCACTTTCCAGATGCCCAAGTAATTGCCCTAGATTATTCACCTCGAATGCTGCAATTTGCCCAAGATAAAATCACAGCAACTGGACATCAAAAACGTTGGACTGGTATACAAGCAGATTTTGGTGAGTGGGCAAATAATCCAGAGAAATTAAATATTGGTAGTGAATTTGATGCCTGTGTCTCATCCTTGGCAATCCACCATCTCCAAGATGAGATGAAATTTAAGTTATTTAGCCGAATCGCTACTAGCCTCACTCAATACGGCTGTTTTTGGAATGCAGACCCCACCTTACCAGAATCACCAACCTTAGCAGAAGTTTATAAGGCGGCACGAGAGGAATGGTCAGTTGAACAGGGAACTAGTTTAACAGAAATTCGCGCCAAGCTTGGTGCTAGCAGCACTCAAGGTTACTCCAGTCAAGATCAGTTAGCTACCCTCGATGCTCATTTACAAATGTTGACCAAAGCTGGATTTAAGATAGTTGCAGTGCCTTGGAAATATTATGGACTGGCAGTGTTTGGTGGCTGGCTGTGAAAATTTGAGGTTTTGGATGCTTGAATTTGGCTCCAATGGGTATTTATAGCATTAAGAGCTTGATAGTAACAAAACAGCAATAAATAACATGATCTTTTTTAAGAAGAACTAATATATAAACGCATTAGGTCTGTAAAGGAGGTCTGGCTAACTCACGCAAGGATTTTAGCTGAAATTTGCGGTATATAAGCTTTCCTTGTGTTTTTATGCAATATTTCTACATCAGCAGTACCCGTGAGGGTACTATCAATCCTCCACAGACCTATCCCAAAATACAGAGTAGAAAATTTTATTCAAAAAAACCAGGGGCACACGATTTGGATTCGTTTTTCTGCTCGTTTCAAAAGTGGAGTTAAAGCCACTGTTTGCCATCACCTAGTTTCAAAAGGAGAATATCTTGGATGGCTCGAAATAAAAAGAAATCAGCCGGGTTTAAGTATGAGCATCCACTTTACTCTAGATGCCCGATTTGTTGTATTATCCCGCCCCACATGTTGGAAAATGTTGTGGTAAATGGCAATCCTCAACAGCGGAGTTGGGCTTTTCATACATTAAATGCTTCAGCACAGTTTCGCGGACGGAG
This sequence comes from Nostoc edaphicum CCNP1411, assembly GCF_014023275.1. NCBI lineage: Bacteria > Bacillati > Cyanobacteriota > Cyanophyceae > Nostocales > Nostocaceae > Nostoc > Nostoc edaphicum. The sequence goes on along the minus strand of NZ_CP054698.1, from coordinate 5,941,555 downwards.
AGATGTCATAGGTACTGTATCATTTGCACCTTCTCCGGGTGAAAAGCGCCGCACCATCTACGATGCAAAAAATGGCCAGCAACTTCCTGGTACATTGGTACGAGGTGAAGGAGATCCACCAAGCAGTGATGTAGCAGTGAATGAAGCCTACGATGCTGCTGGTGCTACTTATGAATTGTTTTATGAGATATTCGATCGCAATTCCATTGACGACAAAGGACTACGTTTAGACTCCACCGTGCATTATGGAGTCAAGTATGACAACGCCTTTTGGAACGGCGACCAAATGGTTTATGGTGATGGCGATGGAGAAATGTTTCAGCGCTTCACAAAGTCGATTGATGTGATTGGACATGAGTTAGCTCATGGGATAACTCAGTATGAAGCGGGTTTGCAGTATTATGGAGAACCAGGGGCACTGAATGAATCTTTTTCTGATGTCTTTGGTTGTCTGGTGAAACAAAAAACTAAAAACCAGACTGCACAAGAGGCAGATTGGCTAATTGGCGAAGGTCTTTTAGTACCGACTGTCAAAGGTGTTGCCCTCCGTTCCATGAAAGCACCGGGAACAGCATACAATGACCCAGTACTGGGTAAAGATCCCCAACCAGGTCACATGAAAGATAAATATACTGGTGCTGAAGATAATGCTGGGGTGCATATCAACTCAGGAATCCCTAACCATGCCTTTTATCTAGCGGCTGTTGAGATTGGTGGCTATGCTTGGGAAAAAGCTGGTAAAATCTGGTACATAGCTTTGCGCGATCGCTTGCGTGCCAAAGCAGATTTTAAAAAAGCTGCCAACGTCACCATTCAAGTTGCTGGCGAACTCTACGGTAATGACAGTCATGAGCAAAAAGCTGTACAGAACGCTTGGCAAAAGGTAGGAGTTATCTAGGGGTTAGGAGTGATGGGTGAGGAGTTAGGAATAAATGGTCAATACCTTCCACTCCCTCACTCAACACTCAGGACTGATAAATCTATTGTTTGTTGTTGCTAAAGTGGGAGGTGATAACTATCATCTCCCAGTATTTGTATTTATCCCAACCAAATAACACAACGGAGAGCAAAAAAATGCGAGTATCATTTGAACGCACAGGTGGCTTTGCCGGAATTAGCAAAAAGACAACCGTTGATACAGATACTCTCCCACCACATGAAGCAGCGACACTTCCCCGACTGGTGGAAGTTGCAGATTTATTTAGGCTACCTGAACTAATTACCTCGCCAAATCCCCAGAGCGATCGCTTTCAGTATAAGTTAACAGTGGAAGATAACGGTAAGCAGCATACGGTGACTGTCAGTGAGTCAGCATTACCAGGAACCTTAAGACCACTGATTGAATGGCTACAAACCATAGCACAAAAAAGGTAATTTGCTGAATTAACAAATAAAATTAAATGCCTAATGAGAAGCATATAAACCAATACAGTTCAGATAAGACCAAAACACTTGTAGAGACGGCGATTTATCGCGTCTCGAAAACCCACAATTTTGTACAATTAGCCCTTAACCCAAGCGTATTGGTATATAAACAGGAGAATGTGAAGTCGTGGGCGAAGAGAATATAAATTTTAATTTTGCAGAAGAAAACCAAACTGATGATTTTTTGCACGTAGCATCTGTAAAAGAGGATTGGGGTGGAGACGGAAGAGGGCGCATGAACCTATCAGGAAGGTGTACAGCAATCTCCAAAGAGTATGTACCTCGCCAGTACCAATTCTTTGATACGAATGCTGTACCAGAAGAACACGCATGGCGCGTCAGTGGAATGCCAGAGGATGTAGTAGTTGGAAGCCGTCGATTACTTACTTGGCATGGCAATGGTGCATCAACATCAAGAGTTGTAATACCACCGCAGTTTGAAGCACCGTCTGGCTTCTTTACTTCTGATTTGGAGATTTTCGTGCTTAGGGGTGCAATCCAAGTGGGAGAGTGGCAGCTAAACAAGCATAGCTACTCCTTTATCCCCGCAGGAGTGAGAGTAGGCCCTTGGAAAGTGCTAGGTGATGAGGAAGCGGAAATCCTGTGGATGGAAAACGGCTCTCTCAAGTATAAATATGCACTAAATAATCATCCCGATGCTAGGTTAAGTGGCTTCATCCCAGCATTGGATAGCAAATTGCTACCGTGGGGTAATACAGAAACAGTTCAATTTGTACAAGCAAATAAGAAGTGGCTAAGGAAGGATAGTAACGGGGGTGGAGTCTGGCTGCTTGCTATCTTGCCACATTATGATAGCAAGTCCCCAATGATTCAATGTTATAACGAGGAAGGCTATTGTCTAGCTGGATACTGTGATATTGGAGACGAACGATTTGTAAAGGATTACTTTGGCTATATCCCCAGCTTTACCACCTCTCCTTGGCACAGAACAGATGATGGTTGCTTATTCTTTATCCGCGTTGATAGAGATTTATCACAAGTTGCAACAGTGTTATCATATCCACACTAATAAACACATAGTTTTTAAACAGCAAGGTTTCTATGTGCACATTCTAGAAGGTCTTTTTAAATAGCGCCCAATAGGTGAACCTAGAACTTTTCCATTGTTGTAAATCAAGTTTCCGCGCAGAAAAGTACTCTTCACCCTTCCACTTAATTCCACTCCTTCAAAAGGTGTATAACCTTGTTGTGACTCTGACTCAGCCGCACATACCACAAAGCTTTCATTTGGGTCTACCAGTACTAAATCAGCATCATAGCCAATGGCAATATCGCCTTTTTCTAACAAACCAAAGCGCCGGGATGGGTTCCAAGATAGCAATTTAGCCATTTGGTTGTAAGACATCCCCCGCTTGCTACCTTCACTCAATACACCAGAAAGTAAATATTCTGTACCGCCAAAACCAGACTTTGCTAACCAAATATTATTCGGGTCTTTAGCACTTCTTTTTTGTTCAGCAGAACAGCAAGCATGGTCGCTAACTATCCAATCTACTTGATTGTTGAGTACTGCTTGCCATAAATATTCCACATCGGCACGGGGACGAATAGGAGGGTTGACTTTTGCCCAAATTGTATTAGGAGTATCGACATCTAATAACAAATGTCCAACAGTAACTTCTCGCCGAAAGTTGATATGGGGAAAAGCAGTTTGCATAGTTAAAGCTGCTTCCATTGCTTTACGCGAACTTAGATGCAACAAATTGATATTTGCACAGTTAGTCTCGTTTGCTAAATAAGAAGCAATGCAAATTGCTAAACCTTCGGAATGAGGAGGGCGTGCTGCACTGTAAGCGTGTAATCCGCTCAGACTAGAGTCATTTTCAACTATTTTGGTATAAGCATTTAGAATTTCTGCAACTTCGCAGTGCAAACTCAAGCTGATAGTATCTCGCGCTTCTGGATGTTTTTCCATCAAGCGAGTTAGACCACGCATAATAAATTCAAAATGGGCGAAATCATACCGTTCCTCTTTATTAATCATCAAAAAGAGGTTTTGCTGGTCTGACAAACCATGCAATCCATAACCGCCATAAAACATGAAGATTTTAAACGAAGATACACCGTGTTCTTCAAACAATAAAGGTATTTCGTCAATATGCTGGCTAGCTATAGGTGCAATGTGATAGCTGTAATCTACAAAAAAATTACCTGCGGATAAAGCCAACACTTCTGGAAAAAAATCGCGGTAGGAGCCGCCTTTGTTAAGATAATACTGCCCTGTACGGATATAATTTAAGCTGGTAGTCACGCCTCCCATTGCAGCTGCTTTGGTTTCAGTCACAGCATCTTTGTCGAGGGGTTGATAAATACCGATGTGCATGTGGGCATCTACGACCCCAGGAAAGCCCAGTAAATTTTTGCCATCAAATACCTCTTTGCCTGTGTCTGGGCTAATATTAGGGGCAATCTGAGCAAATTTTCCATCCTTAATTCCTAAATCAAGTAGTTCGATTGCATCCTGATGGGGACGAACTACCCGCACATTTTTGATAATTTGATCTAATACGGGAGTTTCAGACATAGTAGACCTCACACTAAAATGAGTTTAGTTAGGAATTCCAACATCGAATCGGGACGAAGACCAAATCCCATCATTATATAACGGTTTTTTATGAAATCACCTTCAGGAGAAAAGACAATGGAAAGTTTTAATGAGTATCATATAGACCCAAAAGAATTTACTTTTCTGAAAAATTTTGAAGATAACTGGCAAGTCATTAGAGATGAGTTTACATCCTTTATTAAGGATGCATCTGATGACGAGTTAAAATTAACTTATGATATTTTGGGGCCGAAAAGTCAAACTATTAAAACCAAAGGTGATGCAAAATATAGTGCTTTTGGTATTTTATTTCAAGGTATGTTTATTGAACAATATATTAAAGCATATCAAATACAATATCCTGATTATGGGTCAGATGATGCATCACAAAAAGCACTTGCATTAAGAGAGAAATATTTCCCAAACTTAGCTCAGGTAATAAAAAAAGTTAAATTTAGTGATGATGAGATAATTAGAAACGTGTATTATGGTACATTCCATCCAGGCTTGGATATCAAGCTGCATGTGAACTATAATCCTCACATGAATCGTGGCTATCTAGGATTAATCGTGCCAGAGGGAGATGTGGCTATGAAAATATGCCATGAACAGCTTTATTGGCATGAAGGAAAATTTCTGGTTTTAGATCACAGCTATCCACACTGTCCGCATAATTACACTAATTATGATCGAACTGTATTGGTTGTAGACTTTTTTAAACCGGATAAACCTAGAGAGGAAGTCATCCGATTTGAGAAAGAACAAGTCAGACAACGGATGCAAGATAATCCTTACAGTTTAGGTGTTTTTGGTAAAAGCGATAAAGCTAAAAAAGAAGATTTTATTAAGTATGGTTTAGCTCATCAGTTAGAGTGGGATAAAGCTTTATAGTAAGAATTCAGCACCCAGAAGTCAGAAGTCAGAATTTAAAAGTAGTGCAGCATGATTAGTACATTTATGTATCAAATTCTCTCCTAATTATTTAACTATTCTGAATTCTGACTCCTGAATTCTTACGCTTTATAAGTATTAGTAATGCACCTTATATTTTTGATGGTGTGTTAGCTGAAAGCATAACGCATCCTACATTTATATTTATTATATAAGACTGGTAAATGAATTCAAAAACTTACAGAAAGTTAAGAGCAAAGCAACTTAATCAAGATTTTAAATCTGCTGTTGAAATTGTCGAAGTTCCTATTTCCCAACCTGCGGCTAGTGAACTTGTAATTCAAAACAAATTTGCTGGCGTTAACGGTGGCTTTGATACCTTACTTTGTCATGGTGATGTTCCCTATATTAACTTAATTCCTCCCTTTGATTTAGGTGTGGAAGCTGTAGGGACAGTTATCGCGATGGGTGAAAATGTCAAAGATTTCCAAATAGGTGATGCTGTAGTAACGACTTGGCGTGGTGGCGGTTATCGAGAATATCAGGTTATCGATGCAAACTTAGCGGTGAAGGTGCGGGAAGCAACGCCAGAATTGTTAACACTAATGCCTACAGGTGTATCAGCTTTGGTTGCACTGGAACAAGTAGGGGAAATGAAAACTAATGAAGTGGTTTTAGTGACAGCAGCAGCAGGGGGAACCGGTCATATTGCGGTGCAATTGGCAAAGTTAGCTGGTAATCATGTCATTGGTACTTGTAGCTCTGAGGCGAAAGCAAAGTTACTAAGAGAATTAGGGTGCGATCGCATTATCAACTATCGCACAGAAAATCTCAATCAAGTTCTCAAGCAAGAATACCCTAATGGGATTAATTTAATTTTTGACTGTGTAGGCAAACAGGTTTTTGATACCTGTGTTGAAAACTTGGCGGTGCGGGGACGATTAGTAGTAGTTGGTTTCATCTCCGAATACGTAAATAGTGCAGAACAAATTACACAGCCACGCCTTTATCACCAGTTATTTTGGAAAGCAGCTTCTGTGAGAGGCTTTCTCATGTCACATTATAAAGAATATATGACAGAGGCACGCGATCGCCTTTTAAACCTGTTTTACACAGAAAAACTCAAAGTTGCCGTTGACCCAACCCAGTTTCAAGGCATAGAATCAATACCCGACGCTGTACAATATCTCCTCAGTGGTCAGAATTGTGGCAAAGTGGTGGTGAGGTTTTAAGTAATACGGTATTAATTTATATCCAGTCAGGGGTGAGAATGACACAAGATTCAGAAAATACTTTAAAAGTTGCTCGACAGGCATTTGAGCATCTTACGTATGGGATGGCGACAGGAGAGTGGGAAGCATTGCTAGATATGCTCACAGAAGATTTTACCCTTTGGTTTCCAATGGGAAAATTCCACGGTTCAAATGTGGGAAAAGAGCGAGCTAGAGAATTCTTCGAGTACGTTTTTGAATCCTTCAATCCTGGTTTGAATCTGACTGGTTTAGACCGTGTTACTAGTAATGAAACGACGGCTGTCTTTGAGTTTCGAGATGAGGGACTTTTGTTTGGACAGCTTTATAAAAACCGGGTAGCAGTTTCCTTTGATGTCCGTGGAGACAAAATTTGTGGCTATAGGGAATACTTTGGCAGCGATGGCAAATCGTATTAAATAATTCGTAATGACGCTCGATGACTCGCTAACGCTGCGCTAACGTAATTCGTAATTACAAATTATTTAATTTACTTTTTTTAGTTTCTTTCAGGGTTAAGTTCGTTGATTTCTTTGCACTTCGCCTCTGCGGCTTGATATGCTGCTAAATAGTCTTGACCACCCAACATTATATCACCGTAATATTCATAAGGTGGATCACCATAGATTGGCAATGGTTCATCTTCTGGATAATCTTCTTTTGATTCTTCAATAATGGCTTTCAGTTTTTTAACAGTCAGCCTTTGTGCTGCAAAATACCAGAGTTCTTCGGGGTTTTTGTTCAGGTGCGGTAATGTCGGATCGATAATGCGGACATCGGAGGCGTCGCCTACCTCAATCCAACTGTGTTCAATCGGTCTATATGGCTTCCCAGTAAAAGCCAAAAATCCCTGAATGTATCTTGCTCCCTCAGTGGACAATGCTGCTTTGTAAGCATTATCAAACGGAGTGCTAGCTCTGCTGTTTATCTGTTCAGCAGTTTTGATTGACAGCGTTTCATCCAATAGTTTGTTCATCAATAGTAAGGATTAGAGCAGCCATAAGAATATATTACCACTGCTACTTACTATTTTGCTTGGGCATTGATTATTCACTTTGAACAAATGACCAATGACCAATGACAAATGACAAATGACAAATGACAAATGACAAACTCTACTTTGTGTTAATCACCATCTGTAAATTTATTAACAAGTCGCTTGAGGTGTAAGGCTTAGATAAAAGTGTTTTGACGCTATTACCGAGGATTTTAATCATTTCATGATTAGAGGCTAATCCACTAACACCAATAATTTTGATGTCGGGATTAATTTTTTTCAACACATTAATAGTTGTTGGCCCATCCATAGATGGCATCATCATATCAACCAACACTACACTAATTTCTTCTTGATGTTTTGTATAAAGTGCGATCGCATCAATGCCATCACTAGCCACCAAAACTTTATAGGCATTTTTTTCTAACCAGGTTTGAGTAACCTCTCGAATTGAATCTTCATCATCAACAACGAGAATCAATTCTCCATGACCTGCGGGTAATTCCTGAACTCCAGCTAATTTCTTATCTGCATCGATTGTCTGCGTCACGGGTAAGCAAACTTGAAACTCTGTACCCTTGCCCACTTCAGTAACTACATTCACAAAACCATTGTGGCTTTTGATAATACCAAGCACTGTTGAAAGACCAAGCCCTGTGCCTTTACCCAGTTCCTTGGTTGTGAAAAATGGCTCAAAAATTCTATCTACTATTTCTCTGTTAATTCCTGTACCTGTATCACAGACGCTAATCATTACGTAAGAACCTACCTTAGCATCAATATTCATTCGGGCATAGTTGCTATCAACCCAGAAATTCTTTGCAGAAATCTTTAGAATACCCCCATACGGCATAGCATCACGAGCATTAATACAGAGGTTCATCAGCACTTGGTGTAACTGAGTAGCATCGCCAAAGATATTCCATAGGTTTTGCCGGGGAACATCAATGCGGATTTCAATAGCTCTGGAAAATGTTTGCTTAACAATATTTTCAATTTCAGAAATTAAATACCGCACATGTAAGGTTTTAAAGTTACCTACAGAGCCGCGTGAAAACCACAGCACTTGTTTAACTAAATCTGCCGCACGTTTAACGTTTGTTTCCATAATTGTCAGCCATTGCTGACTTTTTTCATCAGGAAGTTTTCCTTCTAAAAGTTGTACTGTCATCATCATTGGTGTCAGCGCATTATTGAGATCGTGGGCAATACCGCTTGCCAGAGTGCCAAGACTTTCCATCCGCTGGGCCCGGAGAAACTGTGCTTCGAGTTGCTTTTTTTCTGTAATGTCGGAGTTGACAATCAGTATAGATTTGGCTCGTCCCTCATCATCATTTACCAGTGTCCAGCGGCTAGTAACGATCATTTCTTTGCCTTCTTTGGTGACTTGATGTAACTCACCTTGCCATGAACCACTTTCAACTAAAGTTTTCTGGATATTTTTCAGTTGGCAAAAACTTTGCTTTCGATATAAAAGCTGATTGGCATTTTTGCCTAGTGCTTCTTCTAACATCCAACCGTAGAGATGTTCAGCCCCTTTATTCCAAAATTGAATTTGGTTAACTAAATCTTGAACGATAATCGCGTCTGTGGTGATGTCGAGCAAAGCAGCTTGTTCACGGATTTTCTGTTCTGCATTTTTGCGATCGCGCAGCGCAGCTTGCTGTTCGGTAATATCAATTATAAAGCCTGCCATCCGAGCAACTTTGCCTGTAGAGTCTAAAAAGATATACCCGTTATTCTCAACTGTGATGTAAGTCCCATCTTTGCGACAGATGCGAAATTCAAGGTGGAATCGCTCTTTTGTGGATAAAATGCGGTTAATCTCTTTGTTAAAGAAGTTTCTATCATCAGGATGAATTAACTCTACCCAACGGTTCAAACCTCCTAACATCTCAGGCATAGAGTAACCTAATATTCGCTCTACATTGCCACCATATTTAATATCATTGGTATGCAAATGCCAATCGTAGAGAATCTGGCCACTCGCTTGAATTATTGCTTGATAGCGATTGTTCCACTCGTCTAATGCATCTGAATGACATCGCAGTTTTTCCTCTACCTGCTGGCGCTCAAAGATTTCCATCTCTAAACGCCTATTTTGCTCTGTGAGTTTTTTTGTGAGGTTTCGTAAACGTAAATGGGTATTGACTCTAGCTAAAACTTCTTCATGTTCTAAAGGTTTAGTGATGTAATCTACTGCCCCAAGATTCAACCCTTTGACTTTATCCACCTTGTCATTCATGGCAGTTATGAAGATTACAGGAATATCTTGAGTGGCGGGATTCTTTTTCAAAAGTCTGCAAGTCTCAAAACCATCGATTCCTGGCATTAATACATCCAATAAAATTAGATCAGGCAAGGCATGTTCTGCTGTACTAAGTGCATTTTTCCCATCTTCGGCTACTAAAACTTTAAAGCCGTAATACTCTAAAAAATCGAATAATACTTCTAGGTTAATAGGAGTATCATCGATTATTAAAATGACAGATTTTTCATTTTTATTAAAATTCATACTTGCCTCTTATTAAATTTATTTTAAATTTTATCAAATTTGTTTGTCTTTAAAATCTTTTGCAAGATGAGAAAAATGGGTGGTAATCGGTACTTGATCACCTACTTGTTGGAATGGCAAAAAAATTACTAATTAGACTATATCCCTGCTGATTTGGCATATTACATCTTCTGCTAAATTTTTTAGATATGCACGAATTTTGAACTTGAAAGCAAAAAGATTTAATTAAAAGTAAACTATTTCCAGAGAATAGCAATTTGATTTGATTCCTGAATCACTCGTAGATATGGGGAATATGGAATAAAGGTGTACTGAGTTTTGTTCAGAAATCAAATAGGAGTCCTAAATCAAGTAAACCTTATATAGGAATCATATTTGATTTCTGAAAAAAACTACGAGATAATACGGACAGAATATTTGTCTAATAGCTAACAATGATAAACCAGCATCTACAAGCCGCGATCGCAGAACTACAAGAATTTATAGATGATCGCCCAGATGCGCGTGAGGTGAGGAAAGCGTTGGCAGTCAAATTGGTTTATCAAGGCTACAAGTATGAGGAAATTCAAACAATTTTAGATGTGTCACTGGGTTCGATAACAAGCTGGAAGCAAGCTTATGAGGAAGATGGAATTTCGGGACTGCGCCTGAACCACAAGGGAAAAAAAAGTTACTTAACTGCTCAACAACGAGAAGAAGTTTTAAGTTGGTTGCAAACAAAAGAATGTTGGGAACTTGGTGAACTCGAATATAAATTGGCTTTTGAATATGATGTAACTTATGAGTCAAAGCGGAGCTATTATGACTTATTTGATGCGGCAGGAATTAGTTGGAAGAAAACTACTTCTTTAAATCCAAAAGCTGACGAGGACGCTGTTGCTGCAAAAAAAAAAGAGATTGAAACACTATTGGCAAGGCATCGGCAGGAAATTGAAGAAGGAAAGTTGAGAGTATTGCTGCTTGATGAGTGTCATTTAATGTGGGGAGATTTAAGTGGGTATGTCTGGGGAAAAACTGACCAAGAAATAGCAGTGAGAGTTGTTAATATACGAGACAAACAGACATACTACGGGGCAGTTGACTATCTGGAGGGAAGCTTACTACTAAAAGCGTATAACGCAGGTAACTCAGAAAATACAATTGATTATCTACGTTATTTATTAGATCAGTCCCCCCAATCAAAGATTACTTCTTTTTGGGATGGTGCTTCTTACCATCGTTCACATCTGGTTCAAAACTTTTTAGGCGAGGTAAACCAAGATTTGTCTCAAGAGGAGTGGAAAATTCACTGCGTCCGCTTTGCTCCTAATTGCCCGTCACAAAATCCAATTGAGGATATTTGGTTACAAGCTAAAACCTGGGTGCGGCGTTTCTGTGCCTTGATTCCTTCGTTCTCACATCTCAAATGGATGTTTGAGTGGTTTATCCGGCACACTACCTTTGATTTTGCGACTCTTCAAATGTACGGAGCTTTTTCAGAAATCAAATATTAGTCCTATAGGTAGGCAACATAAGTACCACCTATATGTGTAAAAAGTACATAGCCTCTGGGTTAGAGCACTGTAAATTGAGAATTCAATGTCGGCGATGCCTGCGGTTTTTACTAGCCTACGCTACTTGCAATTTTAGCTTGCCAATTCACATATCGCCGATCAATCAAAATCTTCTGAATGTAATAATTACCGATTTTGGCAAGTACTTAACTTATTATGAGAGTAAGCACTTTAAGCATATAGCGATCGCACTTTTATTCTCTTCCCAAAAGCAAATAAATATGTTGCAAAAGTAGGGGCGTACAGCTAGCTGTACGCCCCTACTAAGTAAACAAAAATAGCTCAAACTATGTTAAGCAATGTAAATAAATTTAATTCTATTGGTTTGTAGTAAGTGGCTACAACCTCTACTACAAACCTGAGCAAATCACAGGGCGGTTTAAGACCACCAAATTAAAATTTGGGGCTGCTTATTCAGGAGTGATCTGAATCCCCAATCGAGGTAAAACCTTCTACCTCCTTCAACCGAACCGTCTTGGGACGACAGGGGCTTCCCCAACAAACTTGCCCAGAGGGCATATTAGTAAAAACACTACTACGAGCGCCAATCACAGCATTAGCCCCGATTTGCACTCCTGGCCCAACGAAACAATCTGCCGCTACCCATGCACCATTGTCAATAGTGATACTCGCTGTTTTCAACCCAAAAGCAGGGTCTTGGAGATCATGACTACCAGTACACAGGTAACTTTTTTGGGAAATTACGCAGTGTTCACCAATATGAATTTGATCGAGGCTGTATAAAACTACGTTATCTCCAACCCAACTGTAGTTGCCAATAGTGACTTTCCAAGGATAGGTGAAGCGGGCGGTGGGTCGAATTAATACGCCTTTGCCGATACGAGCGCCAAATAATCGTAGCAAAGCACAACGCAGAATATTTAACGGTTGAGGAGTGAGGGGAAAGGCGATCGCTTGTACAAACCACCATAATAATACATACCAACTTGGACGCCCTCGATCAAACCAAGATTGGTCGTATTTGCGTAAATCTACGAAAGGTTGGTCATTTGTCATTGGTCATTTGTCATTTGTCATGAGTTAGGAGTCAATGGTCAATAGCTTTCCTTCTGCTCCCCTGCTCCCCTGCTCCCCTGCTTCCTCCTTCGGGGTAGTTGCAGTATTTAAGTGACCACCACAGTTGCGTAATTCGTAAAGTTTAACGCCAATTTGATATTCATATTGACTCAGCAAGCGTGCATAGATATATCCTGCTTTGCCATCCAAAAAACCACGTTGAATTATATAAAATAAAACAAACCGCAAAAGGGGTTTAAATGGCAGGTGTACCCACACTTTCTTCAAAAAGCGCTTGCGTTGTACGGCATCACCAAATAGATTCGCGCCGATAGTACCGCTATCATCTTTACCTGTGAGAATATTAAAATAAACACTGGCTTCCCAGTTGGAGTAACGGTTGTGCCGTTCTAACCAGTGGTAAAGGTCGCGGAAGTCTTCATGAAGCATATCATTTTTGAGATACCCAACTTTCCCCTGCAAAATCACGTGTTCGTGAACTTCATTATCACCAGTATTAGGAATATCTTCTGTATTTAGATTTTCGTAGCGACCTTTTTTATGCTGAAATAAACGTAGATTCCAATCGGGATATTTACCACCATAGCGAATCCATTTTCCTAAGAAAAATACACGGCGGTTCAGATAATAACCTGTATATTCATTGTTTTGAATTGCTTGGTCAATTTCTTCCCAAAGTTCGGGGGTGATGCGCTCATCGCAATCTACAATTAGTACCCATTCGTTGCGAAAAGGTAGATTATCTAAAGACCAATTTTTCTTTTTAGGCCAGCGTCCATTGAAGTTGAATTGTACGACATTTACACCGTGGCTTTTAGCAATTTCAATGCTGTTGTCGGTACTTTGAGAATCTACTACAAATATTTCATCTGCTCTGCTAAGGCTAGCAAGGCACGCAGGCAAATTTACTTGTTCATTTTTAGCTGGAATTAGTACTGAAACTGGTATTTTAGATGACATACGTGTATAAATTATGTTATTGGTTATTTCTTATTTGATGTAGATAAAAGACCTTGAATAGCAGCATTTAAGTAACCAATCTGACCATAAGCATAAACAAGTTTGTCAAACCGTTCTGCGGGATCAGAGAAATATTGCAATGCCTTATACAAGCCGCGTATAAACCGTTCGCTACCTCGCTGCAATTGAGCGATCCCAGCTTTACCAGCGAGTTGTTCTCGATAACATTCACTGATACCTTGCCACCAGCCTCGGTTTAAAAACCAGGAGCGTTGGAGGCGCTCTGGGGCTACATTGTGAGCGACTAGTGCTTCGGGAAGATAAGCGACTTGCCAACCACGCTGTAGGGCAAATTCGGTCATTTGCAGTTCTTCATTTGATAATAGATTTTTCCCCACTCGACCGAGATGTGGATCAAAACCGCCAATTTCTTCTAAGAAACTGCGGCGGATGGAGTAATTTAAGCCTCTGGGTGTTGAGCCAGGTTGCTCGATGTAGATGTTACTGTCACCCAAGTCGTATGCACCCAAATTTGCAGCTAGGCCTGGAGATAGCCACCGTGGTTGTTGAATTCCTGGGGGCCAGATGAGAGTAACTTTACCTCCTGCGATCGCAAGCTTAGAGTTATTGTAATAGGCAAAATATAAAACTTGTAACCAGTGAGGGCAGGCAACGGCATCATCATCCAGATAAGCAAGAATATCACCACTGGCTACTTTTGCACCCGTGTTGCGAGCGACAGATAAGCCAATGGTGGGTTCAAAAACATATTTCAGGCGCGGATTGTGGGCCCTTTCTTCTACAACTTCACGAGTGCGATCGCTAGATCCATTATCAATTACCACAATTTCAAAGTCAGCAGCAAAATCTTGCGCTAAAAGACTATCAATTGCAGCCCCTAAATAGGTATCTCGATTGTGAGTACAGATAATGGCAGAGATTTGGGTGTCTGGCATGAATTTAATTTTGGATTTGAGATTTGGGATTTTAGATTAAAATCTTAAATCCAATGCACAACTGCTGAGAGCTAATCTAAACCAAAAGTTACTGACTCACCAACCGAGTTTCTTCGGAAATAATCTTTAAAACTTCACGTTTGTTGAATATGACTGTGTAAAACTACAAGAGTTTGGGCTAGTTGACTAAGGCGGGTTTCCAAGGATTGCTTGCGCCCTAACAGTTGACGTAACTTTTGGTAACGAGCGATCGCCATGCTAACATTGGGAACCTGATCCGCTGGACATGGACGCGACCAGACTTTACCAGTGTCGTCCACACCACAGAGGCGGTAGCCAGTAATAGATGATTGATAAGATACTTTCCCACCACTGGCGCAAATTTCTTCTACGTAGTTCATCAGGCGGTCAACTTCTGCATGGCGCAGTGTTGCGGTTCCTGCTGGTTCTGGTTCGGTGGGATTGGATTCTAACCAGCCATTGACAATTGGGCCTTCTAAGTAAATATCCTGAATTTGCTTCAAAATATTTTGCAATTCTGTTTGCCAACCGGCGACAGTTTCTTGAATTTCTTGCAATAGATTCATCGCCAATCCTGGATTGGCACCGTGTCGATGGCTACTAAAGCTTGGAGTTTTCAACTTGGGTAGGCTGGGTGTTTTGCCACCATGATCTTCTGCTTGAAAGGTCTGCACAGAGTCGTGCTGAGGAAAGAAATTTTGCTCGTGAGGATAATCACTGTCAGTATCTACACCCAAGTCAACTGTTTGTTCTTGTGTATTTAGTTCCCCATTCTGAGAGGATGGAGTTTGTGTACTTTCTGTGGGTTCGTTGGCTCCGACGCTAATTCTAAAAGAGAAAGGCCGTTTTGTCGTCGAATCACCTGTTTCAGCGGCAGAGGCAGTGCCGCGATTCCCTAAATCATGTAGAGTTGCTTCAATGCGTTTTAAGCCTGCGTTCATAAAAACATCCTAAAGTTTGCTGTCCCCAGTGGTATTGAATAATTAAGAATGGGGTTGTTGGGATTTTCGGCTTTTGCCAATTGTGGCATCAATGATGCTGGTGCTAATTTTATCTCTTAAAAGTTATTTGAAACCAAAAATCTCACCGATGAAAGAAAAAACTCTAGTGATAAATTGCAACCTTAGCATATTGTTAAAATACTCAGGAAACCATTTTGGGTAAAATCATCTTAGTAACAGGGCCAGCACGATCTGGTAAAAGTGAATGGGCGGAAACTCTGGCCATGCAGTCAGGAAAAGCAGTTGTTTACGTAGCAACAGCCATCGATAACCCAGATGACCAAGAGTGGCATCAACGCATTCTAGATCACCAACAACGTCGTCCCGAAGACTGGGTAACTTTATCTATACCTGTGGAGTTGTCTGCTACCCTGGCTGATGCGAAACCCTATACCTGCCTTTTAGTTGATTCTTTAGGAACTTGGGTTGCTAATCTCCTGGAACAGGACGAATCTAGCTGGGAAAACATTCTTGCAGAGTTGTTAGAGACGGTGGATTTGGTTGCTGCTGATATAGTGTTTGTAGCAGAAGAGGTGGGTTGGGGTGTGATACCAGCTTATCCCCTTGGAAGGATGTTCCGCGATCGCCTAGGTTCTTTAGTGCGCCAGCTAAGTGTACTCAGCGAAACTGTTTATTTAGTTACTGGTGGTCATGTTCTCAATCTCAGCGTCCTTGGTTCGCCATTGCCAAATAGAGAGGATGCTGGAACATTCAGGAGTCAAGATTCTTAACTCTTGATTCAAATTAATCCAAAATCTAAAATCTAAAATCTAAAATTGTAATATGGCAACCAAACAAGAAGTTAGAGGATACCTTGCCTACTGGTTTCAGTTGGGTAAGAAAGTGATTATGGGCAACGGTAAGGCAAGCCTTTTGCCTCAAGACGCCCTCTACGAAACGCTGCGCGAACGCGGACTCGCTATCGCTCCGCTATCGGTGCTAAATGGCGATCGCTATAGTGAAGAATTTGAAGAGTGCTGGCAGAAAATTATCTCACCGGAATCGGGTGACTGTTACCTAGAGGGGACACATGAAACCATTGCTGAACTGTTGACACCGGCATGGGATATGCTGCCTTGTGGTCGTTGCAATATGCCAGTAGCCGCACGAAACGTCGGGATGCCGGCATTGTTATGCCCCTGTAATGATTTACCTAACTGGCCTAATACCGAATTGCCAGCACCGCGAGAGCCAATTAAGACTCAAGACCAACTCAAAACAATTCGCGATCGGCTTGTAGATAATATTGCATAAACAAACAACCAAGTTGTAAATCTGTTGAAGAAGAATTCAGAAGTCAGAATTCAGGAGTCAGAATAAATCAGTCGGGGATTCAGACCGGCGCAGGAATTGAAAACCACCAAATATACGATTTGGTGGGGGTGCAAAAACGCCGGTTATTCAGACACTGGAAGACTCGCTAACGCTACGCTATCCGCTTTTTCATTCAGAAAACATTGCTGAATTCTGACTCCTGACTCCTGAATTCTGTTCGATAAGTTTTTTCTAATTATTTGATTATATTAATTTTTCCTGTACTGGCTTTTAGTTCCACTACAGGATTTTTGTATGTCTGTGTCAGGGGCTATTGCATACAAAATACAAGATTTTAATTTTAACGTGAGTTCGATGAACCTCTCCGAAACGGAAAGGGAGGAGCAACGAAAAATCAAGCCTTTGCTCCCCTCTCCGTGTCGGAGAGGGGTTGGGGGAGAGGTCAAATAAGACTTGTCGAACTCACGTTAATTTGATATTTTTCCCAGGGATAATTGGGCAAAAGTTTATTTTTTTACCTTATTATTAACAGCCTATTGTAATTTATCATCCTCCAGACAGAGGAGACAACCCTGTTTTTATCCATATGTATTTTTAGGACATACTACTGGCTTAATTGTGCAACGACTTTTTATAAACAGGGAAATTAAGTTTGCATAAAAAGCAAATGACTCTTCTAATTGCTTACCTCTATTGTATTAACAAGCGACGAGTTGAGGCGCAAAAAGCGCAATCAACTAATAGCTAAAAACTCATCAACTCAAAATTACGAGGTTTGTAATTATGTCTAACGTATTGTTTACCGAATTATCCAACGAGCAACAAGAAATTGTAGCTGGCGGTGTTGATTTTCAACTAGATGTCAGTTTTTTCGCAGGAGAGGAAAATATTCTTAATGGCGATAGCAGTTCTGATCCTCATGGCAGTGCCGCTGATTCTAACGGTGGATCTACAGAGATTAAGACTGGTGGACTAGCTTTCTTAGGCTTAGGTGCTCATGACATTCCTGATATTTCAAAAGTATACACCTATTAAGTTAGTAGCTAAAAACCGACAATCAATTAATGCATGAGTTCGATGAAAATAGTTTCAAAATAAAGGACTTAGATAGAATGACAAAATCAATCTTTCAACCCTTAATTGCGAACTCATGTAGTTAATACTAAACATTCATCAAATCAAAAGTAGGAAGTTTGCAGCTATGTCTCACAAATTGTTTACAGATTTATCAAACGAGCAACAAGAAGTTGTAGCTGGTGGTGTCGATTTTCAAATAGATGCTACTTTTTACAACGCTAGTGAAAATATTCTAAATGGCAGTAGTTCTTCAGGTCCAAATGGCAGCACTGCTAAATCTAATGGGAAGTCTAAAAATGTTAAGACTGCTGGACTAGCTTTCTTAGCTTTAGATGCTAATCATATTCCTGACCTTTTAGATGACCACTAAAAATAATCTACAAAGGCGTTGTTTAAAATTTCAGCATTGGGAACGTTAGCGGCACACTTAAAAACAACTTGGTACTAAAGATTCCACAGATGACCCATAATAAGACGATTATATGGGTCATCTTTTGTTCCAAAGTAGTATCTGATATTTAGCTGTTGTAATTTTGTCGTTTTCAACATTGATTATCTTTGGGTGCTTACAACGTTACTACGTCAAAAGATTTGATTATTTTGCTGTTCATGCTGTTGCAAGCTGTTTAGATTGCCAAAGTATAGAGCTAATACTATGTCTAACAATATCACACACCAAAAGCGTGAATTATTTCTTGATTTATCTGAAAAAGAGCAAGAAGTTGTATCTGCCGGCAGTTTATTTTCTAATCCCGATTATTTTTTCGTGCAAAGGACAAACATAGAAACTTTTGCCATTAATGAAAGTAATATTTCTGATGGTGATTCTAGTTTCTCTAGTAAGCAAGAAACTGGATATGCGCTTTCACAAACTACGATTGGATTTAGCGGACAAGGCGGGAGAAGCTTAAATTTTTGCGATAAATTGTTTCTGATGTTTTTATTATGGTGAAAACCATAAATTAGCTTGGTTGATAGCAGATGAATTTAATAGTATTTAGTAATTCAAAAATATCGCAATAGATTGACAACATCTTAGGGTAGCAGTTGTCATTATGTAGGGCAATTTACCGATGAAATACCAGTTTGTTAAACAGCATAGTGAAGAAGACTGCGGAGCTGCTTGTCTTGCTGCTATTGCCAAATATTATGGACGTACTTTTACTCTCAGCCGCATTCGTGAAGCTGTAGGTACTGGGCAATTTGGAACTACTTTATTGGGGTTGAAGCGAGGAGCAGAAACACTTGGTTTTAATGCTCGTCCAGTGAAAACTTCCCCAGAACTTCTCAACCGAATGAATGAAGCGCCTCTACCGGCAATTATTCACTGGAAAGGAAATCATTGGGTTGTTTTATATGGTAAAAAAGGCAAGAAATGTTTAGTTGCAGATCCGGCTGTAGGGGTTCGCTATCTTTCTCAACAAGAGATAGCAGAAGGTTGGACAGATTGGTTGATACTTTTATTGGAACCTGATCCAATACGCTTTTTTGCCCAAAAGGATGAGAAAGTTGGCGGATTTTGGCGTTTCTTTAAGCGCGTTTGGATTTATCGCGCCATTTTAGCTCAAGTTTTGCCCCTGAACCTAATGTTGGGTTTGCTGTCTTTAGCTTCCCCTTTTCTACTGCAAATTCTCACTGATGATGTGCTGGTTCGAGGTGATACAAAGTTACTTACGACTGTAGCGATCGCAGTTGTGGTGATGAATGTTGTTTCGCGTAGTCTGTCGTTTGTACAGTCTAACTTGATTGCTCACTTTGCACAACGTCTGCAATTAGGGCTAGTTCTAGAATTTGGGCGGCAAATTCTGCGATTACCTCTCTCTTATTATGAAGCTCGTCGCAGTGGTGAAATCGTTAGCCGCCTGCGAGATATTGACCAAATTAATCAGTTAGTTGCTCATTTAATTATCAGTCTGCCCAGCCAATTTTTTATTGCATTGATTTCTTTTGGTTTTATGGCTTTTTATAGCTGGAAACTTACAGTAGTGGCTGTATTCATTGCTGTAGTGATGAGCATATCTACAGTAGTCTTCCAGCCTACTTTGCGTCAAAAGACTCGTGAGCTTTTAGTTCAAGAAGCCGAAACACAAGGGGTTTTAGTAGAAACATTTAAAGGTGCTCTTACTCTCAAAACCACCACATCTAGACCACAATTTTGGGACGAATTTCAAAGCCGATTTGCTCGTCTTGCTAATGTGACATTTAGCACGATTCAAATTGGCATTATCAATAATACTTTCTCTAGCTTTGTTGCTAGTATTGGTGGCGTTATTTTGCTTTGGTTCGGTGGTAATTTAGTGATTAACCCAGCAGAAAACCTGAGTATTGGGCAATTACTTGCTTTTAACTCAATGAATGGTAATTTTCTGGGCTTAATTACAACTGTAATCAGTTTTGTGGAAGAATTTACTCGTGCAAAAACAGCCACACAACGCCTTACAGAAGTTATAGACGCTACTTCCGAAAATGAAGGTGATGAGATCAAGCCTTTTGCAGAAATTCCGGGAGATGCTGATATTGTTTGTACAAATATTAACTTTCACTATGCTGGTAGGCTTGATTTAATCGATGACTTTTCTTTAACTATTCCTGGTGGAAAGGTTGTCGCTATTATCGGTAAATCAGGTTGTGGTAAAAGTACTCTAGCTAAATTGATTGCTGGGTTATATCCGCTACAATCTGGCAATATTCGGATTGGACTTTATAACCTCCAAGACCTTTCTCTTGATTGTTTGCGTCAACAGGTAGTTCTTGTTCCTCAAGAGCCTCATTTCTGGAGTCGTTCTATTGTGGAAAACTTTCGCTTAGGCGCACCACAGGTTACCTTTGAGCAAATTGTCAGAGCTTGCAAAGTTGCGGAAGCTGATGAATTTATCAGTAAGTTACCTGACAAATATCAAACTGTTTTAGGTGAATTTGGTGCAAATATTTCTGGTGGTCAACGTCAAAGGTTAGCAATAGCAAGAGCCATTGTGACCAATCCATCAGTTCTCATTTTGGATGAATCTACTGGTGGACTTGATCCAGTAAGTGAAGCAGAAGTTTTGGATAAATTGTTTAAGCATCGCTGGGGTAAAACTACGATTTTAATTACTCACCGTCCGAAGGTAGTGAATCGCGCTGATTGGATTGTATTGCTAGATCAAGGTAAGTTGAAAATTCAAGGTTCTTTGGAAAAGTTGCGAACCAAACCCGGAGATCATATAGACTTTTTAATTCCTTGAAGAAGAATTCTGAATTCAGAAGTCAGAATTCAGAATCAATTACTGGGGGAATAAAGCTACAGAAGCACCACTAATTGTAGACCACCAACTTTTGAATTTGGTGGAGACTTAAACCAGTTTATTTATCTACCAACCAGTCCACAGAATTTAATTCTGAATTCTGACTCCTGACTCCTGACTCCTGAATTCTGTTTTGTTAAATATTTCCAATTATTCGGAGAAACATGCTTTACACTCATAATCAAAAATTTCTACCATCGCTTCAAAAGGATGAATTTCTTCCTCCCATTAGTGCTTGGACATCATTAGCTGGAATATTTCTTGTCGGAACGATTGGTTCTGCGATCGCTCTCTCTTCATGGGTTAAATACAATGTCATGGTGGAAACGGCTGCAACTGTTCGGCCCATAGGTGACACCAAGCTAGTGCAACCATCTATTGAGGGAACTGTTGAAACTATCTTTGTGAAAGAAAATCAGATTGTCAAAAAGGGAGAAGCGATCGCTCGTCTCGATACGGAGCAACTGCAAATCAAAAAAAGCCAACTGCAAGGCAATATCGAACAGGGTAGATTGCAACTAATTCAAATTGATGCCCAAAGCGGCGCTTTAGATACTCAGATTATCGCTGAAAAAAGATTCATTGAGCGGAGTGTTTCTTCTGCAAAAGCAGAGTTGACACGCAACCAACGAGAGTATCAAGAACGACAAGTTTCTACCCAAAGCGAATTCCTGGTTTCCCAAGCCAGTTTGCAAAAAGCTAGGGCAAGTTTACAAAAAGCCCAAGCTGATTTAGACTTTGCCCAGATGGATAGCGATCGCTATGAGCAACTAGCAAAAGTTGGCGCAATTGGTCGGCGTGAATTTGAACAAAAAAAACTAGTTGTTGAGCAGAGTAAATTAATACTTGAAGCTGAAAGAATATCTATTGAGATTGCTCAGGCTAAATTGCAATCAGCTAAAGCTGTAGTTAATCCTAGTACGGCAATAATTGCGATCGCTCAAGAACGCATTGCCCAAGAAATTGCTAGAGGCGAAGCAACTATCGCTACTTTAAACCAACAAAAGCAAGCTTTGATGCAGCGACAAGTTGAAATGCAAACCCAACTCAAGCAATATCAAAAAGAACTTCAACAAATTGAAACTCACCTGCAAAACAGCATCATTCGCGCTACCAGTGACGGTATCATTCTCAAGCTCAATTTGCGAAACCCTGGTCAAGTGGTGCGTGCTAGCGAATCTATTGCTGAAATTGTTCCTCAGAATGCTCCTTTAGTAATTAAAGCAATGATTCCGACCGCAGAGATTAAAAAAGTTGCAGTTGGTCAAAAAGTGCAATTGCGAGTTAATGCCTGTCCATATCCTGATTATGGTACTCTCAATGCTGTTGTCAGTGCCATTTCTCCAGATGTAATTACACCTCAAACTAACAATATTAACGTACCGACATCAACTCCTGGTGCTGGCTATTTTGAAGCGACGATTCAACCGGAAATGCTGACATTTGGTAATAACGCTCATCAGTGTCATATCCAATCAGGGATGGATGCAAAAGCTAATATTATCTCCCAAGAAGAGACAGCGCTGCAATTTATGTTGAGAAAGGCCAGACTTACCACTGATCTATGAGCAGATATGAATGTAATGTCTAGTGTTTACCCACCAAAACTTGTTATTGACTGGCATAGATAGGTAAGAGAATTTTGTCCTTTTTATATTTAGCAATGGCGAGAAATCTCCCATGAAATGCGTTAGCGATCTACTGTGAAGTTTTCGGAAATCATCATGGCGCTTTTGGGCAACTATTTTGCAAACGTTGACAGTTTTTTTGGCATAAATATGCCGTGGGTTGCATATAACTTTTTTCTGATGCTACTAAAATAGCTGACATAACAAGATTATGTGAGCGTGGAATTATGTACGCAAATTATACTTTGAATTGTCTACGTTATGTCCCTTGTTCGGTTTCTGACATCTTATCATAGTATTCAACAAGCATTGCAATGGTGGTCTTCTAGGCAGTCAATAAAGCTGTTTTTAGAAGCAGAGAAAATTCGGGATAATTTATTACAAGACTCTTTTACAATCCGTCGCAACTTAGATTTGTTGTCAGTAGATAATTTAAATTTATCAGACAATAGAATTCAAGAATGCTTAAAGCACATTGATAACTTTCATCACTCTTTAGTGCAATTGAGCGATCGCTTATTTCCAGCATCCCTTCAAGATAGCTTTCCCCTAGCTATTGAGTGCCTATTAGAACCTTGGCTAGCATCGAATTCGCAGTTATATTTTCAAATCGATATGCCAGTCTATTGGCGACATGAGCCAGCTGAACGCAGTCTAATTGTTTTAACAGCTTTAAATGAGTTGCTGCTTATCTCTTTAGC
Organism: Nostoc edaphicum CCNP1411; assembly: GCF_014023275.1. Classification (NCBI taxonomy): domain Bacteria; kingdom Bacillati; phylum Cyanobacteriota; class Cyanophyceae; order Nostocales; family Nostocaceae; genus Nostoc; species Nostoc edaphicum. Next base: position 5,918,417 of record NZ_CP054698.1, on the reverse strand, counting down.
AGAAGTTTTGGCACCAACATCAATTTATATCAATTTAAAACAACACAGCAACATAGGACAATTAATTGTAGAGTTTACCTACCCTAATGTCTCTGCATTTGTTTTACATTCTCGCCTACCAGAATTAAATTATCTTTGTGAAAGTTTTCGGCTATTAACATCAGGTAAATGCTTTAGTCGTACTAAAAATTTAAGCATTTCTTGGTACTTTTATTGGTAATTATTTTAGAGATTGTTTGAAAAGTTGTAAAGTATACTCAAAACCCCTCTCCGTTTCGGGGAGAGGCTTTTAAACCCCCATTCCCTTGTAAGACAGGGGGATAGGGATTAGGTTTTCGAGGCTTAGATGTTACCAAAAAAACTTTTCAAACATCCTCTTGGTTGTCCTTTACATATTTTTAATATTTACTATATTTAACCGTCATTAAACAATATAATTTGACAGCAAATAATTGGCTAAGGTAGATAAACAAGAGAACAATTAAAATTGTATGTTCAATCAGCAGGCTGTGAATTATGAAACAAGAACTATCCGATAAGTCATTGCTGAAAATTTTGGTAATTGATGACCATGAATCAGTTTTAAGTGGAACGGTAGACATCTTACAAAAACATTATCCTAGTGCTGAAATTGCTACTGCCATAAATGCTAACAATGCTCTCAGCCAAATTATTAACCCTGGGCTAGACCTTGTGGTTATGGATCTTTCTATTCCAGAAGATTATGGGATGACAGCACGACCTGATACAGGTGTTCAACTTCTCAGAACTCTCATGAAACACCATCCCAACTTAAATATTATTGTCCAAACCGCTCATGTCAGAACACTAGTGAGAATTAGACCTGATATTGATAGTCATAAAGGAGGTTTTACAGTCGCTGATAAAAGTCTTTCCACCCAAGAAATGTTAACCAGAGTTGATTGGGCATTACAGGGATTAACTCATACGAAAGATATCAAAGGAATTTATGCAGGATTAGAATTTAAACCAGAGTGGCTTAGAGTACTAATTCTTGCATTTGAGGAAGGATTACAAGATAAAGCTATTGCCGAACGAATGTGTATATCTGAACGAATGGTGCGTCATTACTGGAGTAAGCTACAAGACGCTTTAGATGTTTATCCTGATGAGGGTAAAAATATCCGTATTCAAACTGAAATACGAGCTAGGGAAGAAGGTTTAATTGATTAGTTAATAATCAAGATTTAAGGGTTGTCTGTCATTAGTGCTTAATAGAAGTTAAATTTTTATTTATTAAAGTGACTTACTAATTACTTTTAGCTAAAGGCTAGTAGACAAGCTTATGCAGCCTGGACTTTGGAAAATAATCAAAAAAGAAATTAGCATTTGGCGTGTAGGTGCATTACCAGGAATTGTAGTTATTGCATTGGTGATAATTGCTCATCTTACTGGTTCAATGCAATCTTTAGAGTGGCTAGCTTTTGATAGTCTTCTCCGTCTGCGTCCTGAAGAATCTATCGATGAACGAATCGTGCTTGTGGAAATTAATGAAGATAATATTAGCTCTGATAAAGATTATTTAATAGATTCTTCAATATCAGATAGGAATTTGGCAGCACTGCTGTGGAAACTACACGCATGTAAACCCAGAGTGATCGGTCTTGATATTTATCGGGATTTAGCAGTTAATCCTGGTAACGGGGAACTAGTAGCAGCTTTTAAAAATATCAAAAATTTAATTGTGATTGAAAAAGTATTGCCTAAGCAAATTGCTGCGCCACCAGGTTTATCCCCTAAACAAATTGGTTTTGCAGATCAAATCACGGATGGTGATGGTAAACTAAGGCGAAGTTTATTAGCAATACCAACAACTCAAGGCTACAAGTTATCTTTTTCTCTACGTTTAGCCGAAGCTTATTTAGCTCATGAAAATATTAGCTTAAAAAACGGTATTAGCGATCGCACTCCCATAAAGCTAGTGAACACTGCACTACCACGATTTTTCCCCAACTCTGGGGGCTATGTACGAACCAATGCAACTGGTGTTCAAACACTGCTCAATTTTCGTAGTGGGCGAGCAAGATTTAGAACTATATCTTTAAATGATATTAAAAGCAACAAATTTAATTCAGACTGGTTGCGCGATCGCATTGTCATTATCGGTATAACTGGCCCCAGCCGTAAAGACTTTGTAACTACATCTAACCAACTTGGAAAAGGACGAGTTTATGGAGGGGAAATTCAAGCACACGCTGCTAGCCAAATTGTCAGTGCAGTACTTGACGATCGACCACTTTTAGACACTTGGGAAGATGAATGGGAATATCTGTGGATTTTTGCCTGGGGTTTTTTAGGAATTGCGATCGCTCGATTGACTAAATCTACTTTGGCAAATCTCATAGTTGTCGGTATTACTAGTGCTACTTTAGTGGTTACTAGTTATTTACTCTTAACTTGGGGTTGGTGGGTTCCAGTAATTCCAACAATTCTTGTCTTAGCTGTAAATGGTATAGAACTTACTGCTTTATATCAATGTGACAAAGTTTTGCGATCGGGACTCAAAGCTAGACAAGATGTCATTGAACGCACATTTGAAACAATTCACAATGGGCCACTACAAAGTCTCGCAAAAGTTTTAAAACTGGTTCGATGCCAAGAATTGCCAATAAAAGAATTGCTCCCAGAACTGGAAAAAGAACTGGAGAAATTAAACCACGAACTCCGAGGAATTTATGAGTTTTTACAACGAGAACCGCCAACTCAAGACAATAGTCTTTATTTAGGAAATACTTTAGTATTAAATTTGCAAGACCCTCTTCACGAAATTCTCTATCAAGTTTATAGCTATACCCTAGCGCGAGACTTTCCCTGCTTTAGAAGCATTAAAATTAAAATCCGTACCTTTGAACCGATAGATGAGCGATGCTTAAGCATTGAACAAAAGCAAGGACTCTGCCGATTTTTAGAAGAAGCTTTGTGCAATGTCGGTAAACACGCCACAGGAGTCACCCGCCTCGAAGTCACCTGCTCATCATCTGGAGACTGGTACACTCTGAGCATAGTTGATAATGGCTTGGGAATTAAATCATCTAGAGAAGGTCGTGGCACACAACAGTTTAGAAATTTAGCAGAGCAACTCAAAGGGAAATTTCAACGAGTGCCTCTTTCTTCTAAAGGAACTATTTGTGAGTTGTCTTGGCCTGTAACTAAGTTTTGGTTCAGTAATAAATAATCTGAATAAGGCAGAAGGCAAAAAGCAGAGGGGATGTAATAATGCGCGAACTACTGAAATGAATACGCGATATACCGAAATGAGAAAGCATTTAAGTTAAATGAGAAAGCAATATGTCCTTTTGCTTGCTGAATCTACTGAAATGAATACGCGATATACCGAAATGAGAAAGCATTTAAGCTAAATGAGAAAGCAATATGTCTTTTTGCTTGCTAAATATACCGAAATGAGAAAGCAATCAGCCTTTTTGCTTTCTAAATATACCAAAATGAGAAAGCAATCAGCGAAATAGCTGATTGAATTTGACTTTATTTATATTGTTCTGATGTAGTGACTGAATAATTACTTATAGCCATTTTCAATCTGGTGAGTAGAGGTATGCAAATAGACCTAACCCCCTAACCCCCAACTCGTCGCGGGAAGGGGGAAAATTCAAAGTCTCTCTCCTTTTAGGAGAGAGATTTAGAGAGAGGTTTTCCAGATGCCGTGAAAAGTCAGGTCAGATATTGAGTCAGAGACTCAATGAATGCATTCCCAGTCGGAGACTGGGAACGAGGAAATGCTTATCAAGCTAGGTTTTTAGGACTTGTGTGTACACCGTAGCCTTTTAGGAGAGAGGAATGGAAGTGAGGTCAAAATTGTACTTCACGCTTGTGGAGAACCGCTATACCAAAAATATCAGAGGTCTAAAACTCTTCCAAGCAGGATAGAGTTAAGACCTCCTGTACTTTTTAATTGCAGTAGGTTCGTTGTGACAGAGTAGGATCTAACACAAAGGGATTATCATTACCTTGGGGTGTGTTAGCGATCGCATTACTGCGTGTTACCTCACCAGCATCAACTGGATCATCTCCTTGCCACTTACAGAGAGTATCCTTTTGTTTCTCAAAGAAACTTGCATTTGCTAGTTCTGGGTAGACTGTGCGGAAATAGAAAATTATCCGAGCTATATCTCCTTTTTTCGCCTCCCGTGGTTCAAAAAATCCCCGTTTGAATTCACTGTACTTGTCAATATCCAGGGGATTCGGTTTGAAACTCAGTTCTTCATTGTCGAGATACCAAGAAGTAGTTTGATCATCAGGAATCTCTCCAAATGGAAAATTGGCGCGATCGCTATTAATTTCCATCCGTGAAGCAAAAAGGTTATGCAAATCGCTTTTTGCTGGGCCTTCGGCTCCCATGCTCTGCGGCCAAACGTGTTCTGCATTGATTCTGTGTCGTGCAGCTTCTTCTCTGGGTTTGTCTGAATTTTGGTTGAGCGGCACACTGTAACCAGCGTAGATGTCTGTTAATATACCGCCTTGGTTATCTATTTTGGTGTAGAGCAGGTCACGAGCGCTACCATATCCAAGGCTAGTACGAGGAGAGTAAAGGCTATCCAATTTTTCCAGTAAATCATCTCCAGTAATCCCAGAAAGAATCGTGCTCGGTGTAACTGCTGGTTCAGGATTGGTAACTGGGACTGATGTAATAGGAGTAGCCTCTCCAACAGCTGATAGAGTAAATCGAGCAATCACAGGATCGTGATCGCTGGCTGACCTAGAAATACCTGCGTTAACGTGAACAGCATTGATCTCAGGATTTCCATTGTTAAGCAAGTTTGGAGTAATCAGGATTTGGTCAATTTGTTCCTTACTTCCTTGAAAGACAAAAGAAAAGCGGTCTGCTAGTGGAATTTTGTTTACCAAATTTTCTAGCTGATTTCCTGCAAGAGCCTTTATCGGCCGGGAGTCTGGAGTATCATTCAAATCGCCAAGAACGACAATATTTGCATTGGGGTCAGTAGTTAAGCGATCTGCAACAAATTCGTTAACAATTGTTGCTTGCTTTATCCGTTTTGGGTTAGAAGCCGCTCCTCCGCTTTTAGAAGCAAAGTGGTTGTTTATCAGCGTGACGGGAATATCGTTGAAAGTAAATTCACCCACTAAAGGTTTGCGACTTTCTAAAAAAGCTGGGTCGTCCGCAAAGCGATCAAGTTTCTGTAGCTTAACTCGTTGAGGATTGAACAAAAAGCCTACCCGGATATTGCCACCTGGTTGGCCTCCATCTCGTCCGTTCTGAGGAGGAATTTCTTGATATTCATAGCTTGGGCCTCCTACAGATTGAATTGAATCGATCAAAGCCTTAGCCGTTACAGCAGCATCAACCACTGAACTCAACTCAGCTCCATCATTGTCTTGTACTTCTTGCAAAGCAATAATATCTGGTGCTTCCAGATTAGTAACAATTTGGTTTGCCAAAGCTGTAAACTTACCGTTTTTCACATCATCATCGACGTTTCTAGTGGAATTGCGATCAACCTTAGAAACGTCTTCCTTTTTAGGATCAAGATTTTCGACATTGAAGGTAGCAACCGTCAGTTGCGTAGGACTTCCGACTAAAGATGTAACTTTTACACCATAAGCGATTCCTGAAGGAAGGCAGAATGCAAGCAAAACAATAAGGCATAGTGTCTGCAAGACTTTTCGGATAGAACTCATGAACATTGTCCTTAGTTGCAAATAGAGACTGAATTCCGTTGCAGTGCCATCCCAAAGAATATGAGAAACAAATAAATTGAAGTTCTTCTCAAGCCATTTGGCTGTGAAAAGCAATCTATCTGTCTCAACTCAAATCAAGCATTGAGTGTAAGTTTGTTCTTGTATTAAGAAGTGTACTTAGTTCGACTTTATCCAAAATTAAGAATTTGCTTCTCTTTCTACAGCAAAAACCCTAGTCTTTTGGCAAAACTTTTACCATGTCACTGATTATCGGTGAAATCGAAAAAGTAAAACAACAGTCCCACTCAGGTTTCAGCGTTAGCAATCGTGTTCAGAGAAAATGGATAAAGTCGAGCTTAGATTTCAAAAAAGAAATCATTGCCATAATACAGCAGTTATTTGGTATTTATCAACTTGTTTTTAAGTTAATTTTTGGTACGTAATTGCGACCGAAGTATCCCATTTTTTTGCAAAGAGAATGAAAAGAGAGAAGCAGGTGAAAAGAAACCCCATGCTTAACCATTAGTTATATTTTTCTTAATTTTTGAGTGCGATCGCAAGTACCCAAAAAACTTTAGACCTCCGTATTAAATTATCAACAAACTTGAGTATTTATCATTCAATCTTTTGTAGAGACGGCGATTTATCGCGTCTTTGGCTCTAGAATTTTCGTCAAAAAACCTTAACCGAACCGTATTGTGGGTGGGGTAAAACCTTGGTTGATCAGCTATTTCAGACTTGTGTATACACCGTAGCCTTTTTAAGGGGGGTTGGGGGATAAACAAGTGCCTAAAATTACAGCGAAACACTTTTAAAACATCCTCTAAGACCCTCTTCAAATCTGGTTTTTAGGATTGTTACAAAATATGTAGAGAAGACACAGACTTAATAAAGACTTTAATTCATAGATTTTTCGGAAATAGCTGCTTCACAAAGCTATAACTTTGTCTGACACAAAATGTAACTAAGTTGTCAGAAAAAGATAATGATTTTATTAATCAACTTTTATATATTTTAAATATCAACAATAAATTAAATATCAAAGAGCAAATATAAATCATACAAATCTTTCAGCTTTGGAAGAAGTTATAAATCTGAATAAAGTCTTCACCAGTAAGACAAATATGGCATTTAACGAATTATTAAACACTGCCATAGTTAATCAACATAATGTTAGCTGGGGATAAAAATATGCTAGAAGTAAATAACTTGTTCAACCAAATCGAACGATGTTCATATCTAAAGACTGCCCAAACAGACAACAAAAATATTGAGGCGCTAGCAGACACCTGGAATAATTACCTCAAAACTTTACATGAAGCGATCGCGGAATCCAATACAGCCAAGCAAATTGCTCAAAGAGATTATGAAAAAGTCCAAGCTCTTGCGATCGCTTGGGAAAAACAAATGCAAGTTGCTTTGACTAACTCCAGCGAAGAGGAGGTTCGTCAGGCACTAGCGCATAAACAAATTTATACTGCAAGGGCACGACAACTAAAAACCTTAGTCGAACGACATATTATCCATATCAGCACCCTGAAAACTCAACTGGCTTATTGGGAAAATCAACCTTATTCTCAAGTCTCGTAAATTGACGAAGGTACTGGCTCTAAAAAGTATTTTGCTCATTAACCGTGCCACTATAGAAATATAGAGTTGCAAATTGAGCAATAGGAAGACTAAAGAACACTGTGCAGATAACATTCTTAGGGACGAGTTCCGGTGTACCCACGCGATCGCGCAATGTTTCCAGTGTCGCTCTGAGATTACCACAAAGGGCAGAACTCTGGTTATTCGATTGTGGCGAAGGCACCCAGCATCAAATTATGCGGAGTGAACTGAAAATCAGTCAACTCTCCCGAATTTTTATCACCCACATGCACGGCGACCACATCTTTGGCTTGATGGGACTTCTTGCTACTTGCGGCTTGGCTGGCAATGTAGAACGAATCGATATCTATGGCCCACCTGGATTAAATGATTATATTCACTCCGCCTCACGTTACTCCCACACCCACTTTTCTTACCCAATCAAAGTTCACGCCATCCGTCCAGGGGTAATTTATGAAGACGAGGACTTCACCGTTAGCTGTGGTAACTTGCATCACCGCATTCCCGCTTTCGGCTACCGCGTAGCCGAAAAAGACCGATCAGGACGCTTTGATGTGGAAAAAGCCAAGGCGTTGCAAATTCCTGCTGGTCGGATTTATGGTCAACTCAAGCGCGGTGAAACAGTTACCCTTGACGACGGACGGGTGATTGATGGCACCCAATTGTGCGGCCCCACAGAAATTGGTCGAAAGATTGCCTATTGTACAGACACAATTTATTGTGATGGGGCAGTGGAATTAGCTCATGATGTAGATGTATTAATTCACGAAGCAACCTTTGCCCATCAAGATGCAGATATGGCTTTTCAGCGATTGCATTCCACAACCACAATGGCAGCGCAAACAGCTTTAGCCGCAGGGGCACATCGGCTGATTATGAGTCATTTTAGTCCCCGCTATGCTCCCGGAAATACCTTGGAGTTGAAGGATCTCCTTAAAGAAGCCCGTGCTATTTTTCCCCGTACTGATATGGCTCACGATTTTATGATTCATGAAGTACCGAGGCGACGGCAAGTAGAGTTAACCAAGGTAGGCGTTTAAATTTTGGATTTTAGATTTTGGATTTTAGATTTTAGATTTCCTATTGAACCCTTCTAATCTAAAATCTAAAATTAACCAAGCTCTATCTTGGAGTTAACTTAACATCCAGCAAATAGACAGCAGTTTAATTTTATGAGTAAGTCAACTAGTTAACCAACGATTTACGGTTAGCTCAGTGTATCAAGAATATAGAAATAGTATGGTTTAAATATTTTTATCAATATGTTTTTTAAATTACAAGTTATCAAAAGAACTTGATTGTAATAGTACAGTTGTGAATCAGAAAAGTTTTTACTTAAATACTTAGGAAAAATAATTAATTTTTCGTCAAGATTTTTCTTCCTTAAATAAAATATTTATTAAAAATTTATTCTTCCAATACTGATTAAGAATTTATATGCATGAATTGATGAACATGAAAGCGCCAGTTGGCATAATATTGTGCCAAGTGGGCTTGTCATCGTTGGAAGAAAAATTCAGTATGCTATTGCAGCTATTAGGTGTAAAAAAATCATTTCACATTTTTCATAAATCTTCCAAATAAATATAGTGTTTCGATATTAGAGGAGTTGAATAGTGGCTAAGACTAGTCTGAATCAAGAGCAACAGGTTACTACTTCAGCACAAGGTGCAGTTGGCATCAGACAATTATCTACTATTTTGCTTCGCCGACGCTTTCTGATCTTGGGAGTTTCCTGTGTAGTTATGTCAGCGGCTAGCCTCTTAGCTGTCATTGCCAAACCTACTTACCAGAGCAATATGCAGATATTGGTGAGTTCCAATTTATCTGAAGGGGCACAGTCAAATAATATCCCAGTTGGGGTAGATACTCAGGTTACTGATTCCACTACTCAGATGAAACTTATGCTGAGTTCTAAGCTGCTCCAGAAAGCCGTAGATTCACTTCGTTCTAATTATCCTGATATCACCTTAGAAGATATCAATGGTCAAAAAGAACAGAGCAAAAAAGCACCTCTGGAAGTGACTCTAGAAGAGAAAAGCATAGGCGCTAATAAAGTTTTTAATCAAGTATTTGAAGTTTCTTTCAATGATGACGATCCAGTTAAAGCGCAAAGAGTACTTCAATCTCTACAAAAAGTCTATCAAAACTACAATAAAGAGCAACAAAAAGAACGTCTGAATCAGGGATTAGCATTTGTAAACGCTCGCCTACCTGAGATAAAAAAAGAGGTGAGTAAAGCTGATAAAAATTTGGAACAGTTTCGTAAGAAACATAAATTACTCGATCCTGAAGTCCAAAGTAAAATCCTGCTAGAATCTCTAGCCGATATTCAACAGCAGCTACAAACCACTCGTGCCAACCTTCAAGATGTAAACGCTCGCTACAGCAACCTAGAGCAACAAATAGCGTCTTCGTCCCAGCAAAATACACTAATTTCGTCTCGTTTAAATCAGTCAAGCCGCTACCAAGCACTATTGAGTGAAATTCAAAATACTGAACTAGCTTTGGCTAAAGAGCGGCTGCGCTATACAGAGGATTACCCATCAGTACAAAAACTAAAGCAGCAACGCCAAAGTCAACTGTCGCTATTACGAGAAGAAGTAAAAACTATTACTACTAGCAGTAAAAGTGAACCACTCTTACAAGGGCAAATCGTAGGGGTTGAGCCAAAGTTAGTAGACGAGTTAATTCTGGTACAGACAACCGTCTTAGGACTAACTGCCAATGAAAAGAATCTAGCCGACTCAGAACAGCGACTCCGCTCCGAGCTAAACAAATACCCAAGCTTAATCGCAGAATACAACAGTCTGCTACCAAAGGTAGAAACTAGTCGTAAAACTCTTGAACAACTGCTCCAAGCACAACAATCCTTGGGACTGAAAATTGCTCAGGAAGGATATAACTGGCAAGTTTTGACCGAACCTACCCTGGGTACTTATATGGGGAGCAACAGATTATTACTTTTGGTTGCGGGAGCAGCAATTGGGCCGATTTTAGGTATCTTAGCAGCCCTAATTTTGGAAAAGTTTAATGACGCTATTTATTGTGCAGGAGATTTAAAGAAACTGACGAACCTACGTGTATTGGGATCAGTACCAAAACTACCATCGCGTGGTGTCAAAAAGCGGCGGCTGGGACTGCCTTGGAATAGTCGGCGAAGCTCAGATTCTTCTGTAATAGAAGCCACTCCTAAATTGCCCGTCCATGAAACTTTGGACATGATCTACCAAAATATTCAAATATTAAAATATCCCTTACCATTCAAGTCGCTGATGTTTACTTCAGCACTACCAGGGGAAGGGAAGACAACCTTAGTATTAGGGCTTGTGGCTAGCGCTAGCCGGATGCATCGACGAGTATTAGTAATTGATGCTAACCTACACAATCCTAGCTTGCACAAAATCCTAGAGCTATCCAATGACTGGGGACTATCTCTGTTATTAGTTGATGAGACAACTACTCATTTTCAAGATTACATCCAGCCCATTCACCCCTCCATTGATATTTTGACTGCTGGACCAGAACCAGAAGATACGGTTAAGTTGCTCAGTTCTCAACGGATGAAAGAATTAATAGAGTTGTTTGAACAAAATTATGACTTAGTACTGATAGATGCTCCACCTATTTTAGGCACGGTTGATGCCAGGATTGTGGCATCTTTTTGCAACGGTATTGTGATGGTAGAGCGCATGGGGAAAGTGACCCGAACTGAACTGACTCAAGCAACAGAAATTTTGAGTAAGTTGAATTTAATTGGAATTATCGCTAATGAAGTGAGTAATTCTCAAAAGGTATTGGCATCGTAAATTGAAGAAGCAGAGAGGCATTAGGCATTGATTATCGAAACAGAATTCAGGAGTCAGGAGCCAGAATTCAGAATGAATTTTGAACGAAATAGTGGATGAACCCAGAGGTTTAAAACCCCCACTAAATATGCAGGTGAAACAAAACAGTTGCGGGTCTAAATCCCCCACTGATAGTGCGGCGTTAGCGAGTCTTCTCCCAAGGGGAGACGCCAAAGGCGAACGAGCGTCTTCATTCTGACTCCTGAATTCTGACTTCTGAATTCTTCTTCAATCTCTTTGTCTCTCTTGTCTCCTCATCTCCCCTGCCCCCTTCACCTAATTTCTACCTTATAGCTAAAGCAAAATGCATAATTATTAGGAGGTGGCAACCTCCTGCGTTGGAGAAGTGTCTCATCTTAAAGTAGTAGACGCTATAGTTCAAAGCGTCAATTAGATACTAGTGTGATTAGATGATCAGCATGAAATTCCAACTTTACTTAGGCTCTTTATTTTCCCAGATTAAAGTACGTCATTGGTGGGTCAGTGTCTTATTATGGATAGCTTTGGTTGCCCCAGCCCAAGCGTCTGTAATTCTGCGCGTGGCAATTGAGAGGGGCGTTAATCAGGTAAAAGTGGGCAGTTCCACCACTGGGATTGTCAAAGATAGTACTGGCCGGACTCTTGGACAGTTACCAGCGATGAGTGCATATTATGCCCAAGCCATTCCTGGTGGAGTTGCTTTAGATAAGTGGCAGTCTGGTTTATTTTGGATTGAGCCAACTGGTAAAGGATTCGTTTATATTGGCGATCGCTGGTATCGGGGCAGAACTCTGGTTGTCCCCACAGAAAAAGGCTTAACTGCTGTTAATTGGGTTGATGATCAAGAATATCTCTACAGCGTTCTTGGTGGCGAAATGGATGCTAGCTGGCCCCAAGAAGCACTAAAAGCCCAAGCGATCGCAGCCCGCACTTATGCCCTCTACGAACGAGAAAAACAACGGAATAATCCCATTTACGATTTAGGCAATACCCCCGATCGCTGGCAAATTTACAAAGGCGTGATCAGTGAATCTCCTGCTACTTACAAAGCAGTGGATGAAACAGCAGGGCAAGTACTAACTTATAACAACAAGATTATTCTCTCAGTTTTCCACGCTTGTTCTGGAGGACATACCGAAAACGTGGAAGACGTTTGGGGAAATGCCTTGCCGTACCTACGGGCTGTTCAAGACTACGATCAAAATATCAGCGCGTGTAATTGGGTAAAAACCTTCTCGCCCAGTGAGATTAGTGCTAAATTCCCTGAGGTGGGCAATGTGACAGCGATGATTGCAGAAACATTCTCGCCTTTCCGTAGTGTTAAAGTCTTGAAAATTGTCGGTAACAAGGGCACAAAGGTTCTACAGCGCGAGCAAGTGCGGACAGCGCTGAAGTTAAAAAGTACCCGTTTTAGCGTTACGAAGGGAGCCGATGGCAATTTTGTACTCCAAGGGCTTGGCTTTGGTCATGGTTTAGGCATGAGTCAGTGGGGGGCATACAATCTAGCTCGGCAAGGAGTGAACCACCTGCAAATTTTGGGACATTATTATCAAGGTGTAGCCCTCACACCGATTCAGGCGAAGTAGTTGGGGATTGGGGCATGGGGCATGGGGCATGGGGCATTGGGCATTGAAAAGAGGCAGAGGGGCGGGGTGCTACTCTTGCTGAGGGGAAAACTCTTCTCCCTTTCTTCCTATTCCCCATTCCCCATTCCCTATTCCCCACTCCCACGTTCTAAGCGCCGTTGCCATTCAGCATCAATTTGTGCAGAACGTTCAGCTTCCTGATCGAGTAAGTCAGTTTCGCTGGAATACACTAAATCTTCGTTGCCAATGACTTTTTCTGCGGCAAATTGTTGGGCATAGTCGATTTTTTGCTGCAAAGGTGCATCAGGACTTGCCAATAGCCTTGCTCTGGAAAGGCGATCGCGGTTGCGATCGCCAATTTTGCGATTACGCCACCGAATCCAGAAATAACGCAATAACGGTATACCTAAGAAACCTGCTCCGTAAGCCAATAGCAGCCAATAAATTCCTTGCACAAAAGCTACCAGTCCACCTAATTGGACGGCAACAGTGCCATCTCTCAACAAACTTCCCAGTACTAAGGCACCAACAAAATTTAGTACCCCCAATCCAGCACTCAGCATAATTTGCCCTGAACTTGCGGCACTAAAACGCCAGGGAAATTCCTCCAAGTGATCTGATATTGCATGACGGCGCTTTTTAGTTGCACTCACCTGCAACTCTGGGAAGTAATAAACAATTTGCCCTTCTGGACTTACCCCTGGTTGCCCATTAAATCGCGTCAGAACGGGCAGCATATAATCTTCGTACTCTCTTGTATATCCCTCGCCAATATCATCCAAATATGGGGCAATTTGTTCTGCTACCACTGCACCACGGTTACTCCGAATCACCGTAGCAATTTCTTGCCAGCGACGTTCTTCTAGGTTGGCATTAGGATTACCATCGCCAAACAAAAACGAAAACACAGCTTCAAAGAAGTTTAGATTGCTTTCTTCCTGGCTTCCGCGTCGCCGTTCCTGGTAGTGGGTGTCATAATTTGGGCTAAGATACCAGAATAAATTAGGAAAATAGAAGAACCCCCCACCACCGGAACTACTGCCTCGATTGTCGCCATCACGGTCTGAATTGGCAGCGGTAATGATGATGAAGATGGTAACAGTTATCAGCGCAATGGAAACAGTTAAGAAGATTCCAAAAGAAATGCGAATCAGGTAAAACAGAACACTCCAGACCTTTTTCCACCATTCCTGCAATCGTAACCGGAAGTATTTATTACGCAAAATTGCTCGGAAATTTTGTGGAAAAAGGTAAACTATATCACCTGAATCCGCTACCTGTAAATGTCCCCCAGCATCTGATGCCAGGGCTAACAAGCTTTGATTAGCTTCAGCGACGTTCAATCCTGCCTGAGTTGCCACATCACCAACGGTGACACGATAACCCAGTTGTTCCACAGCTTGCATGATGGTGGGACTGGGAGCCATTGCTCTCCCCTCCTATTGAAAATTATTCCTTTTCTTAAGTATAAAGTTTTATTTTGAGCGACTTAGCAAGGGTAGAGGTAACAATTCAAAATTCAAAGTGTTGACGTTCGGTCTTCAACTCTTTAATTGACTGACAATCAACAAATGATCTGACACGCAACATGCTATAATCACTTGCCTCTGCATTGATTAACCAGCAAATTTTCTGCTCAAATATGGTTCAATACACTCTCGCTCAAAGCCCAGAAATTATCCTTACCGTTTCTGGAAAAGATTCAGCCAAAGCCCGTGATAAAGCAATGGATCAGTTGATGGAACTGATGGATGCAGGTAAACTACCCACGGAACTTGAAGAAGGATTTGGCCCTCAACAATTAATTGAGGTTAAAGAGTCAACTATTGATACTGCTAGCGGTGAGGATACCATTACACAAGCTGTACAGGTTCTGAGTAACCTGGCCACACTCAAGCTGAAAGTTCAAGAATCACGATCTGAAGCGTTGGAAATTCGCCAAGCGGTTGATGTTCTGTTCACCGATGAGTCGGTAACAGAAGAGGAAATTACTCGACTCAAGGAAGGTTTTAAAGTTCTCAAAAATTTTGCCCAAGCTAATGTGCGTTACCAAGAAGCGCGATCTAAAGCAGAACAGGCTCGGCAAATTCTGGATCAAGCTCTCAAATCGCCTGACAAGTAAATTTTATAAAATTAGATGCGTCTCAATGCATCTTAAAATACAATTAAATACTCTAAAAGACAGGCTGTTATGCCTGTCTTTAGATTTACTGGGGCGCTAGGATTCGAACCCAGGAATGGCGAGACCAAAACCCGCTGCCTTACCACTTGGCGACGCCCCAATGAATTCACTATAGTAAATATAGCATTTAGTCC
This sequence comes from Nostoc edaphicum CCNP1411, assembly GCF_014023275.1. Classification (NCBI taxonomy): domain Bacteria; kingdom Bacillati; phylum Cyanobacteriota; class Cyanophyceae; order Nostocales; family Nostocaceae; genus Nostoc; species Nostoc edaphicum. The sequence goes on along the minus strand of NZ_CP054698.1, from coordinate 5,903,401 downwards.
TGGGTTAATGTCAAGTACTTTAATAGTTGATTTCAGATAAGAGGTTTTTAACCTTGGGTATTGATTGGTCGAAATCCTTGCACTTAGACTCTTTCATGACTTTGGGGTTAACCCTTGAATCTTTGTGGTTAAGGCAGAAAATTCTGCGATCGCGATTCTTTTGTATCTAAAATATGCTTCACTTGATGATGAACGCCTTATGGTCTGTTCCTCCTGACTAGGGACACCCTATTTCTTTTTATCAAAGAAGGCAGAGGGAACAAGGATGTATTTCTGCTGCCTCCTGCCTACTCCCCTATGCCGCGACCGAAAGGGAGCAAGGGGTTAAGACTCCACCAAATTAAAATAATTTAGGGCTGCTTATTCAAAAGGGGTCTGAATTCCTAGCAGAGTACCCAATTAAGTAAAGAAAATCAAGATTTAGCATTGGTCAAACTCTTCCAAAAGGCTTTTCCAAGCTTGATAAATCCAGCTTGGGGAAATATGTACTTTGCAAAAGCGCCATTTCTTCAGCTTTTTAAGAATGGATATCCCTCTTCTGTCACTCTCCGAAAACATTTGCCTTTTCTAAAATCTAGAGCTTTTGTATAACAAGCGATTGCGCGATTATTTTCTAATAACAAATACAAGTCCTATTTTTTTCTAATAGTATAGCTTGTATTGATTGCCTCATGAGGCTTCTAGCGATCACTTTCCCGGAAAGTGACAGAAGAGGGATATAGGACTCGTATTTGATTTTTGAAAAAAACTCAGTGCACTTTTATTCCTTCTTCCCTGTTCCCCGTTACCTGTTCCCTGTTCCCTCCCTACGCAAATAATTTCAGGAATCAAAGCGGATTCCTGTAGTACTCTATACTTTTGACTGTAACTTAAATCATTAATCAATTGTAATTAGTTCGAGAGCAATTTTTTGTCTAGTTATAAAATGCAAAATCATAGCTATTTTAATTAGTAGAATTATTGAATAGCTACTTTGGGATTTGCTGAGTATCCAGTTACTCGTTTTAGCAGAAAACATAGCTTTACCTATAGACATCCCTCTGAGCTTTTGAAGTATGCGATAATTAGCAATTTTGAATACCGAGCCACAGTTAGGTGCTGTATTATCTTGATGCTCTTTTGCCCAAATTTGTCTTGAAATTAGAGGATTTTCGGTAAATTCTGTAAGTTCAAACTTGAAAATTGCACTCAATATAAGTTTGGAGTGCATACCAGTAAATATAGTTTCACGATAATCTCGTTCAATTTGACTATTTTGAAGTGTTTTTACACATCCATCCTCAAAGAAAGTTACACTTTCAACAAAGTCATATATTGTACATCCATGTTGTCTTCCTCTACCGGCGTTCATTGCTAATGCACCACCAATCGTTGCTGGTACAGACGCAAGATAATAAAAAGAATCCATAGAGTTTTGGTAACAGTACTTGAGTACTTCCATAACTGAAACAGAAGAGGACACTTCTAGTCTATTTTCAGGTAGAGGATTTGTGTACTTAAGCAGTTTATTTTTCAATACCAACGATTGAATATTTTTTTTCACAAACAACGTGTTAGAGCCATTTCCAATTATGTAGATATTTACTTTGTTTTCTTTAGCCCAGTTACAATACATCTGAAGGTCATCTACACTATTAATCTCTCCTACTCGCTCAAAGTGATGTTGAGTTCTATAGTGGGAAAGACTGTTTGATGTTAAAGACTCAATCTTTAAATTAGACATCTACCCCTTTATACTCCTTATTGCATTCAACGTTACTTCTAGTATCAACTACTCCTTGTGTAATCGCTTCAACTAAATATTTTTTTGATTCTAGAATTTTTGATTCTAGGATTTCATGTACTGCTTTATAGTCAATATCAAAGATTTGCTTGTTCAATATTTGATATTTTAACTGGTCAGAGAATATCCTATTTTGCAAACCTAAATCAATAAGTAAATCTGTTACTTTATTTGATTTATCATTAGGAACAAATACGTTAAAAAGTTTTTTAAATATAATGGAAAACACAGCACCGTGATAAGTATTAGTTACGATATAAGATGCTTGGCTATATAATCCGATCCACTCTTTTGGACTTGCAGCTTCTAGATTTATTTGTGCTAATTGATTATATTTACCAACTGAAACTATAGTGAGGTTTTTCTCTTCTGCCAGTAATTTGATGAAATATTCCTCTTCTGTTTCCATATCAGATTGAATATATAACAAAAGATATTGATCTTTTATTTTTGGAGGACTTTTAAGTGCATCATACTTAATTAGAAAAGTAGGATCTAAAACTTTTACAGCTTCTTTGTTGCATTCATTGGTAATAATTTTTAAACTATTAGAATCACGAACTGAAATACTTTGAAACTGATTAATCAAGGTATATATTTCTTTTTGAAAATCCCCTAATTTTATAGTGTTGCCAAAACTCGCTGCATAACTTATCTTACGAGTAGTTGTATTGTTAACAAAATCTAAAAAGAAAGAAGAATTATATCCTCTGAAAGAATCTAGACACCATATCTGATCACTGCCACATATTATTACATCATACTTGTCATCATAGTACTCCAAACCTTTCTTGTTATAAACTTTTCTGTTGCTTAACTTCAGATTAGAAAGTAGGAAACGCCTCATTTTCCAAGCTCTTGAAATATTAATGAAGGATTTTTCATTAATCCGAATTTTTTTATTTTCATTAATATTAATTTTTACCCTTTTGATGGGAAGTAAAGACCTAAAATATATCCATGCTATCTTAGTAGGCCGGTAATCTATTATTTCAACATCATATCCTTGACTGTTAAGAAAATTCCAGAGAGCATAAGCTTGCAATGTTGCTCCGTAATTGTCCACATGGTGAAAAGTTATAATTCCGATTTTCATCTTTCCTCTCTCTGATAAACTAAACTATGATTCTGGTATTAATTTGACAGATAACATTCTTTGCTAACTAGTTGTATGAAGTCGAATATTTTTTCTTTGATTAACAAGACTAATTATAATCTAACTACATTAGGTTAAGTATTAATTAATTAATTAATAAATATTAAAATCTTGTTATTGCAAAGATGTTAACATATTATGTATCATGCTTTCTTTTTTATTTTGATATTCAAAGTTTTTGCTAAGTCAAGTAATTGTCTGAAAAGCTTTGGCGATATTACTGAGAGAACAAAAATATAAATAGAAATACCCAATAACAATGAAATAATTAGTAGCATCCACGCTTCAATAAATTTTCCCAAGAAATATTTAGTTACTAATATAGTTCCAATCATTACTCCAGAAGCTACAAAAGGCACTATGTACAAACGTAAATAGTTAATTAAACTCATTTTAACAAGTTTATTAATAGCTAATAATGAAATAGGTAATATTAAGTAACCACGAACTACGTAAGCAGATGCAACAGCTACAATACCCCATTTGACTGCCAGAGCAAAACCGACGACATTAGTAACTGTATTTATCACTTGTATCCATAGCCTCCACGAAGGTTTTCCCAGCGCCAGAATTACAGAATTGTTATAGAAGAAAATTAAGTGAACAGGGCCAATAAGCGATAGTACTTGCAATACTGGAATACTCTGAATCCACTGCTCACCAAAAAAGACTTTTATAAATTCAGGTGCTAACACTGGTACACACAAAAATACTGGAAAAACAAGTAGACTTGTGAACTGAGTAGCACTATAGAAAGCATTGAGTAACCGTTCTGGCTCTCCCTGTAACCTAGAAAATATTGGTAGTGCAACCTTAGTTGTGGTAGTGATCAAGACTTGCATCATTACTTGAAGCAATTTGTAAGCAACTGAGTAATAACCTAATGCAACTAGTCCTAAGAAGTAGCCAATTAGTAAATCATCGGATCGGCGATTGAAAAAGTTAATTATATTAAATGCAGATATGTTAATTCCAAAGGTAAAAAGTTCTTTAGCATGTATGACAGAAAATTTGAATCCTGGCCGCCAATCGCTAACTCGCCACAATACTAAAACTTGCACTAAACTACTGGATATTTGTTGACCTACAAGACTCCAAACACCAAAATTGAAAAAAGCCATCACTACGCCAACTATCCCACCTATTATTACTGCTAGTAATGAGCGTATTGCTAAACTTTTGAAGGCGAACCTACGTTCAAGAACCGCTTGCTGCACACTGCTCAACCCACTAAGCGTAAAACTTATAGATAAGCATTGAATAATTGGTATTAACTGCGGCTGTTTAAATAAATCAGCGACTAATCCAGCGCCAGCAATACTTAACACCGTCAAAAGTATACTGATCCCTAAAGTTGTCCAAAATGCAGTATCTAAGTGCTCTGCATCTATCTCCTGACGCTGGATAATTGCTACAGAGAATCCTTGGTCAACAAAAATTTGTACAAATTCAATAAAAATATACGCTAGAGCAATTAAACCAAAATTTTCTGGACTAAGTAAACGAGCTAGAATAAAGAAAACAACTAAAGATATTGCTTGGCGTCCCCAACTTTCAATAGCTGTCCAAATGACGCTTTTAACAGCTTTTTCTCGTAAATTTGATGAGTTTTGAGGTGATTCCATTAATAGTTTACCAATAAAAGAATCTAAAGTAATATGTATTTTTAATGCTTTCAGCCTTAAGTAGCTGGATCATTTTTTCACGCCATTAGGTACTACCCTATTTCTGTGTAAGTTTATGATTACCATACAAAAATGACTTAATATATTACAAAAATCACTATTTATGTTAAGTAATTAATCCTAGAAGAGTCTACCACAATCTTTTTACAAATTAGCAGCTATTCAAGGTACTTTTAGGAGAAAATTTATTGATGAGCCTATTAGATTTTTACACAAAATACCTGTTGCTTAGATTCTTAAGCCTTGGATGGAATATGACTTTGATAATTCTTGTGGTAGAATAATGTGATTTTTGTTTTAGATTTTTTCGATTATTACAGTTGACATATTATCAACAATGTTGTTGTCCACAGAAGACTGAATCATGGGATGATTTCGCCCAATTTGGAACGAATTTTCAATGGTTTAAACCGGCAATTCATCCCGCATTTATTCGACGCCCTTTTTCTTCAGTCTCCGGTTTCATGAAGGAATACAGCTGCAATACGACTTGATGATAGTAGTTGCTTCGTAGCTAGCCATATAAAGAGTGGAATGGTCTTGGCATAGCGTCCGCAAAGTCGGCGCGGTTCTTGAATCCACCGATACAGCCATTCAAGTCCTAAGTCTCGAACTATACGGGGTGCCCGCTTGTGAATTCCTGCATAAACTGGGAAAACTCCACCTAGTCCAATCATTACAGCTTGTATTTTACCCTTATGTTGAGCTATCCAATTTTCTTGTTTGGGACATCCCAGAGATACTAAGACGGCGCTGGCACCACTAGAATTAATTTTTTGAACCAAAGCTTCGTCTTCAGTTTCAGTCAGGGGACGAAAGGGAAGAGGTTCCATTGCCGCAATCTTCATCTGCGGAAATTCCTGCTCTAACCTTTTTTGCATTCTAGAAAGAATTTCTGTTTGGGAACCGACAAAGAAAATACTCAAATTTTGGGTTTGAGTTCGCTGACACAATGCGAGGAAAATATCCATCCCTGCCACACGGTCTTGATAAAGCGCTCCCATTTTTCGCATCATCCATACCAGAGGCATACCATCAGGAGTAACTATGTCTGCATTTCGTAATACAGTGGCAAACTCTGGATTCCAATGGGCTTCAATGAGCATGTGTACATTGGCTACATATACAGCTTTACTCTCACGCCTATTCGCCCACTTAAGTATTGTTTGTACCTGGTCGTCAAAGCGTAAAGCAGTAATAGAAAAATCAAGCACTTTTTTAGTAGGTAGAAGCACTCTCGCCACCATCAATAACTCCTGTGTCCAAGAAAAAAATCCATAGATTACCTAGACCATTCCGAATATTGAATAATTTGGATTGGATTACTCCTGACTTTTTGTAGGTTTGTGTCATCGTTGGAATTTAACACATGGAGGTGCAATTACCTTCTTAGTATATTTTTGGCTTAATCAGTAATATTAGGATTCTTTGCTGTTTCGTCCTAGCTTACTGTTTTAAGCTAGTAATTCTAGGCGCTGTTTGACAAAATTCATACTTCCTTCATAATTAATTTTTGATTTGTTCATGCAAGCATTACAATTGCGATAAATTACTATGGATATATATCTAAGTTAAGCAGTATTTGCTACATAGTATAATTAAGTATTAATGTAAAATCCCAGATAGTCTGTCTGCTGATTTAATACGTAAGTATGCGCTTAAAAGGTTTAATTTAAATTAGTATCTTTTTAAGAATGAAGAATAATTTTTTATCAAGAAAGGCAGAGGGCAGGAGGCTCAGTTGGCAGAAGGGAATACTGCTTCCAGCCCTTATTGAGTGACCGAACCGAACACAGGGTCTAAAACCCCGCCGAAAACAAAAGCGCAAACAACATTGGGCGGGGTCTGAATCCCCGACGAAAAAGTTCCTTCAGCATAGCTGCCCTCAGCAAGAACTGCCTTCTTCAATATGAATTTCTAAATTCATTACAGATTTAATTTAACGTGAGTTCGATGAACCTCTCCCTCCCAGCCTCCCTCTCAGAAACGGAAAGGGAGGAGCAACGAAAAATTCAGCCTTTTGCTCCTCTCCGACACGGAGAGGGGTTGGGGGAGAGGTCAAATAAGACTTGTCGAACTCACGTTAATTTAGTCTATGCGTTGAAAAATATCTAAATTTTATTTTTTTCTGAAATAAAAGCCAAAAAAAGAAGGGGAAGATAAACTTATCTTCCCCCGCTCTCTCATTTTTGTCTTTGTTATTGTCTGGTTTGTTACTTTCTTTGAGTCTTTGGAGTAACATTTGCCTTTGCTTTTTGAGTTGACGCTTCCTGGCAGAACCGCCTCTACCTTTGTCATTCCTGCCTTCTTTTCGGGGGGATTCCCATCGTTTCAGGCGCATAAATTTTAACCTCTTTATCACTTGTCTGGTAGTGGGCAGGAGGAGAATCGAACTCCTATGACCGTAAGGCCGCCACATTTTGAGTGTGGTGCGTCTACCAATTCCGCCACCCGCCCTTATATCTAACCTTAACTAGTATACTCTAATTAAGTGATTTTGTAACAAGTCTGAAAATTATTTCTCAAAGTTTGGCTGGAATAACAGTTTTAAGAATTATCTGGCTTAAAAACGTGGCAGAGTCAATAAACTAGGGTCAATATCCTGTAGTTTGGCACAGCCACTAAGTGCCATTCCCACATTTAACTCATCTTGTAGGAGTGAGATGACATGAGATACGCCAATTTGTCCTGCTACTGCTAGTCCCCACAAAATAGGTCGTCCGATCAGTACTGCTTTTGCTCCTAATGCTAGGGCTTTGAGAATGTCTGTGCCCCTACGAATGCCTCCATCCAACAGCACTTCTACTTGACCATCCACTGCTGCTACTATTTCAGCTAGGGCATCTAAAGAAGCGATCGCACCATCGAGTTGTCTGCCACCATGATTGGAAACAACAATTGCTTTGGCTCCATATTCTACAGCCCGCACAGCATCATCTCCTCGTAAAATTCCTTTGATAACTAAAGGTAGTGGAGATAAAGATTGCAACCATTCCAAATCGTGCCAAGTGACTGCTGGGTTTAGCTGTTGGGCAAAATAGGTAAATAATCCAGATTCACCTTTTTCATGGGAAATATCTAGTCCTGAGATGGTGGCTAGATTAGCCAGATGTAAGTCTAGGGGTAAGGAAAACTCATTACGTTTATCTCTTTCTCGCTGTCCGAGAACAGGTGCATCTACAGTTAGACAAAGTGCTTTGTAACCAGCTTTATAGGCTTTTTCTACCAAAGCACGAGTTAATCCCCGATCTTTATGGATGTAAAGCTGGAACCATCGTAGAGAATCTGGAAACTGATTACATGCAGTCGCCACTTCTTCAATGCTCTTTGTTGCCATTGTACTTAACACCATGCCCACACCAGCTGATGCGGCAGCTAGAGCCGTGGCAACTTCTCCGTCTCGATGAGCTAGGCATTGAAAAGCCATCGGTGCGATTAACAAAGGTAGTTGCAGGGGTTGTCCTAAAATGGAGGTAGTTAGATTGCGATCGCTCACATCGACTAACATCCGAGGTCGGAGCTTGACTCGCTCAAAAGCATCACGATTATCTTGCAATGTGATTTCGTCCCAAGCACCACTGCTATAGTAATCGAGTGTCGTTTGAGACAGACATTCTTTTGCTAATTCTTCGTATTCAAAGAGGTTAATGGGTTGAAAGCGATCGTTGTTGGATAAGTCGGTAGACATATTTTGGTGATGATGAAAGGTTACGCGCTTTAAGGCAGAAGGCAGAAGGCAGGAGGGAATACTGACTCTAACGCTGAGAGCAATCGACCAGACGGATCTTGGGTCTAAAACCCCCCGTCTACACGGTGCTTACAATTAATTGGGCGGGAATTCAGACCCCGCCCAATTGTTCCTCCTGCCCCCTGCCTTCTTCAATGCGACTTTATTTGATGTGAGCAACGGTAACACCAGTGCCGCCGTCTCCTTGTTCTGCTGGTTCGTAGTTTTTCACTCTGGAATGCTGTTGCAAAAAGGCGTGAACTCCTTGTCGCAGCTTACCAGTGCCATACCCGTGAATAATCCAGACTGGGCCTGTAGCTTCCGAAATGGCTTTATCTAAAATGTATTCGGCATCAGCCACCCGTTTACCACGCAAATCGATGGTATTTTGGGAAGTCCGAATTTCTGGGACATTTTGCGGTGGTGGAGTTACTGCTGGTGGGGCTGGTTTGGGTTTGACAATTGGTTCGGGTTTTTGACCATCTAGAGATTCTACGTCTTCCAACTTCACATTCATCTTCATTAGCCCAAAGCGAACGCTTAATTCCCCATCTTCATTAGGGGCGGTGATTACATCGGCTGTTTGTCCCAGTTTGGGAACGCGAATGCGATCGCCTACTTTGGGCATAAATCCAGCTTTTGGTTTTGCTGGCGTTGCTGGCTGATATTGCTGGCCAATTTGATTCAAGGCATTGGTGGCTTGCTGGGCCTCTTGGGCTGTGGGCGAACCTTTCTGCAAGCGGCGGATTACTTGGGCAATTTCACCTTTTGCCTGAGCGATCGCTTGTTTTACAGCTACTTCCTGTGAAGCCCGCAAACTGCTTTCCCTCTCCTCCAAACTTGCGGCTTTTGCGGATACTTCTTTGTATAAACGTTCCGCTTGCTGCAACAAACTTTGGGCTTCGGCAGCTTTGGTTTCCTGGCGGCGACGTTGCGCTTCTAACCCGGCAATCACCTGGTTAACTTCATCTGTGGCCTCTCCCACTTGAGTTTTTGCCTGTTGTACCACTTCTGGTTTTAATCCCAAGCGCAGGGCAATGGTTAAGGCATTAGAACGTCCGGGGATGCCCCACAGCAGACGATAAGTAGGCGAGAGAGTACTTTCGTCAAATTCTACAGAGGCATTTTCAAACCGATCGTCTTCGTATTTCAGGGCTTTTAATTCGCCGAAGTGAGTGGTGGCGATCGTTAGCTGGGCATGGTTGGCGAGATATTGCAATAAGGCGATCGCTAAAGCACTACCCTCAACTGGATCGGTTCCAGCGCCGACTTCATCGAGTAAAACGAGTGCTGAGTGCTGAGTGCTGAGTGCTGAGTGTTGAGTGCTGAGTGTTGAGTGCTGAGTGCTGAGTGATGGAGAAATAACTCCAGTCTCCAGTCTCCAGTCTCCTGCCTCCTGCTCCCCTGCTCCTCTGCTCCCCTGCTCCTCTGCTACCCTGCTCCCCAATGCTTCTTCTTCCCCAGTCCCTAATGCTTCTAAAATCCGACTAATCCGGCGGATGTGACCAGAGAATGTGGATAAACTTTGCTGTAAGGATTGTTCATCGCCAATATCTGCCAGCACTTTATCAAACCAAGGTATTTCTACTGGTTCGCGGGCGGGGACAAATAAACCTACTTTGGCCATCAATGCTGCTAACCCCAAAGTTTTTAAGGTTACAGTTTTACCGCCAGTATTTGGCCCGGTGATTGTTACTACTCGAATTAGCGGGTTTATCAGCAAATCTACAGGAACTACTGGTTGCCCTTGTTCGTGCTGTTGTTGCCACACTAACAGGGGATGTCGTAAGTTTCGCAAGGTAATGATTTCATTATCTTTCCGCTGGATAAATCGCGGGGGATTCGCTCCTAGCCAGTAACTATATCGTGATCTAGCGGTTGCCAAATCTAAAGTGGTAGCGATCGCTAATAATCTTTCCAAATCTGGTTTGACTGCGGCGACTTGTTCCGTCAAAACACGGCGAACCGCTTCTTCTTCGGCTTGTTCTCTTCTGATAATCTGCCGCAGTTGGTTGCCTAGAGGCACTACTGAATTCGGTTCCACGTACAACGTCGCACCGCTGGTAGAGGTATCGTGGACAATACCAGGAATGGCATCTTTTTGGGGTGCTTTTACGGGGATGACATAGCGATCGCCCCGTTGCGTAATTAGCTGTTCTTGAACTGCTCCAGATTTTGCTTGTAAGATATTTTGCAGCTTTTGAGTAATTTGACTGCGTAATCGCCGCAAATCTGTGCGAATTTCTCCCAGTTTTAGACTCGCGCGGTCAGTTACCTGGGCCCGTTCATCAATACAGCGGTGAATTTCCTGTTCTAGTTCTGGATAAGTCCGCAAATCGGCAACCAACCCAGTGAGTATCGGCAAATCTTCCTGATTGTCAATAACACGGCGCAAATTTCTGGCACCAGCGAGGGTGGTAGCGATCGCTAACAGTTCATCCCCCGTCAAAATTCCACCGCGTTCTGCCCGTTCTAAGGAATCGCCAATATCTTGAATTCCCTCAAATGACAGTCCCGTGGTTAGACGATTTTCCAGTTGGTAGACTTCTTTGGTTTGCTCTAACAACTGTTCGCTTTGGGTCTGAGAATCGGGTATTTTCAGATGACGCGCAGCTGTCGCCCCCAGCTTAGTTGCCGCAAAGGTGGCAAGATGCTGGCAGAGGCGAGGCCATTCTAATAGTTCTAAGGTTTCAGATTGGATCAAGGATTTCAACATCTAATCTGAAATTATCGTAACAATTCTAGCTCCTAGATGGATAAATCTTAAAGGAGAAAATTTTGCTTTAGTCAATAGTTAATCAATTTCGGATTTTAGTTCTGATGCCTGACTTGGCTGTGACAACGCCCTAAGCAAAAAAATTGTAGGTTGGGTGGAGGCTTTGCGTAACCCAACATCCTGCCCAACATCCTGATATATAGTGATCCGCTTTGATTATTGAACTGACTTGCGTAGGCTGGGAGTAGGGAGTAGGGAATAAGCCTTTTCGATTGGTACTTAATTTGTTCAAAAATCAAATAGGAGTCCTATATGTTGGGTTGCGCTCCGCTTCACCCTACCTACCTACGTCTAATGCACTATTAGCTTGCCACGCCACTACATATACTTAATATACTTAGATTTTTCAGAAATCAAATATGAGTCCTATATTATGATAACGCGACTGTTTATCTGAAAATTATATGCTTGTTGGCCATCAAAGCATTTTTTATTTATTGAAACTTGGGTTAATATTTTATTCAAATCTTTAAGAAGATTATTATTTTATTAAATAAAAATTAAATTTATATTTTTATGGTCAAATGCTCAGTAAATAAGCAATGTAGTTTATTATATTCATAGTGTAGTATTAATCTAATAAACAAATTTAGATGTTACGAAACTACCAGCACATATCATTTACGAAATATTATGCTGTTTAGCCCAGCCAACTTGCCCTATTGGATATTTCTGGGAATTGGTGTCTTACTATTCTTATTTATGATAATTTCCGGTGGGGGAGGGGAAGATATTGATGCAGATGTTGATGTAGATGCAGATCTCGATGCAGATAGCAATAGCGAATTGGGCTTTGGACAATTCTTGGGATGGGTAGGTATTGGTAAAGCACCACTCATATTGTTACTAGCAACAGATATGAGTTTGTGGGGTCTTTTGGGTTGGATGTTAAATGTTTGGATTGGTGGAAATTCAAATAGTAATATTACTGGTTTTATTGGGAGTATTATATTATTTGGTTCGCTGATTATCAGTTTATTAATGGGAGGATTGATAGCACGACCAATTGGCAAGATTTTTGCCGAGTTTAGCGAGGATGCAAGTAGCGATCGCTTGATAGGTTGTATTGGTATTGTTACGTCTGCTTACATTCCTATGGAAAATCTGGGCAGAATTGGACAAATAGATGTGCTGGATACAAAACGTAATCTTTTGACAGTTAGCGCTGTTCTACCAGACTGGGCAACTATTGCACCACAACGTGGAGAAAAAGTTTTGATCATTGAACACAAGGTACAAATTTATGTAGTTATTGCCAAAGATAGTCCCGATGAAGAACACTGGTTAACTAACTCATCCCAGAGAAATTAAACTTAGTGAGAGGAAAAAATATGCTTTTTTGGTTAACTTTTATCCAGTCTTTACCGAGTGTCACAATAGCTGAAGTTCCACAAATTAATTTGCAACCGCAACAAAAGCAAACAACATTAGTTTCTCAGACACTCCCTGTCAGAATCCAGCCGACTGTTGCCCAAATTAATGGGGGATTAGTATTTCCTGGAATAATTGCTGCTTTAGTTTTATTACTACTATTTAGCCTGTTTGCTTATACGCGGGTTTATGTAGTGACACCCAATAACGAAGCTTTCGTCAGGACTGGGGGTCTTTTTATCAAAAAGAAATCAGTGATTTTGTATGGGGGTTGTATTGTTCTACCAGGATTTCATCAGCTAACTCGCGTACCTCTGCGAGAAATTTCCATTGATGTGGAACGTACTGGTAAACTTGCAGTTCGGACTAAAGATTATTTACGAGCAGATATTCGAGTCACTTTTTATGTATGTATTAATGCCTCCGAAGACGATGTTTTAACAGCAGCCGCTAGACTATCTCAAAATGGCATTAAAATTACTCCTGAAGATATTAAAAACGCTTTAGAAAAAAGAGCAGATGATGCAATTAGGGCGGCAGCTAAAACTAAGGATTTAGCAGAAATTGACTCTGACAAATTAGGGTTTGCTCAGGAGGTGTTGAACTTAGTTGGCACGGATTTGAAAAAAGTCGGATTAACTCTAAATAACATCGCCATTTCCGAAATATTAGAAAGTGTTACCTACGATCCAGATAACTTCTTTGATGCTCAAGGTGTGCGTTTGCGAACAGAAATTATTCAGCGCTCAATTCAACAAAAACGGGAAGTTGAGTTAGCAGCGCAAGTGACAATTGAGCAAAAAGAACTGGATGCCCAAAAGCGATCGCTACAAATTGCCCAAGAGCAAGAAAGTGCTAAATTGGAGCAAAAATTGCAAGTAGAAGCATTAAAAGCACAGAAAGAACGCGAAATTCAAGAATCCAAAGATCGGGAAGCTGCAACAGTACGCCGTACTAAAATTTTGCAAGAAAAATCAATTGAAGAAGAAGAAATTCGCAAAAAATTATCTGTGCAGCAAAGCCAAATTGAAGCTGATATTTCCCTAGAAGAACGCAATAAACAGCTAAATGTAGCGCAAACATTGCAAAAACAAGAATCTGAGCTTGCAGAGATTTTACGTCAACAGAGTGTAGAATCTGGAAAGCTACAAGCACAAGTGCAGATAGCTGAGTCAGAACGAGAAGCAAGACTAGCTCAAGAAGATGTAGCGATCGCAATTGCGAACAAAAAACGCGAAAGCTTTGTTGCACAAGCACAACAAGCCAAAGCGGAGGAATCAGTTAAAACAGCAGGTGAAGTTGAAAAAGCCGAACGCAACAAACGCCTATCGGTGATTGCTGCGGAACGAGAAGCCGAAGAACGGAGTATTGGCGATCGCAACGTAGTAGAAATCGATGCTTTCCGCCGTCGTCGTCAAGCAGAAATCGCCCAGCAAGCAGCAGACTTAGAAGCTGAAGCAATTCGCACCCTAGCAGCAGCTAACCGTGATAGAGTTTTAGCAGAAGCAGAAGGTATTCAAGCAAAAATTACCGCCGAAAATTCCATTAGCAACGCCAATCTCACTGCCAAAATTATCACCACCATTTGGCCAGAATTAGCCGATAAATTACCAGAAATTGTCGCCGCTTTAGCACCACAGCCGGGAGTTTTAGGAGATACGCGTATTTATTCATTTCCTGGTGCGAATGGTAGTAGTGGCAGTCAAGATATTAACAAATTGCTACTATCCACAAGCGGACTTTCTTTAATCAATACTTTACTTGACGAAGGGAAATTAGGCGAATTAATCGGTCAAGTCAGCCAGCTAGTGCGTGGCAATAATCAAGTAATAACTGGCACACCAAGCCACATTTCTTTAGAAACTACTCCAACACCAACTGTCATCGAAAACAACACAGAAACTAATTAGAATAATTCGTAATTCGTAATTGTAAGAATTCAGCACCCAGGAGTCAGAAGTCAGAATTGAGAATGAATCTAGTATAATTTATTCATCAAATTTTCTTCTGATTCTTTAACTATTCTGACTCCTGAATTCTGAATTCTGACTTCTTCTTCAACAGAATTTAGTTAAGCAGCGGCTATTTCTTGTGCCAAAACGTAAGGCTGGACGATGAGGGTATTAAATCGCTTACTGCGCTCAAGATTCCATTCTCCCACCTGTATTGTCGTGGGTTTGGTAATTAATTGTTCATCAATCCACTGTTCTACTGATGGAATATTATCACTAGCGATCGCTACTCCAACATCAATCAAGTTTAAATCAGGTGCCACCAAAATAACTGCATCTCGTTGTACATGAGGAATTAGCCACTCCCACTCTGCCTCATCCAAAATTTCTGTCAATTCCGCTCTTAAATCCGACATCACTTCCAAATTATTGATAGATAGCTATTTTTACATTATTCACTACTTCCTAGTTCCTGACAAATGACTAAACCTCTGCCTTCATCTCATCAATTTCAAATAAAGATACAATTACTCCAGCAATGGGAATAGATATAAAAACTCCTAGTAATCCTGCTACTTTAGCGCCTACTAACAAAGCAAAAAACACCACTACAGGATTAAGATTCAGCGCACCTTGCATAATTCGGGGCGCAATCAAGTTGTCTTGTATCTGCTGAAGGATAATACAAGCTATCAATACTTTCAATGCTAACCAAACACCTTGAGACAGCACAAATAGAGTAATTGTGCTTACTCCTAATGTTGCTCCTATGCCAGGAATGATATCAAGAATTCCAACTATTATTGACAATATTAAAGCAAAAGGTACTTGTAATATTAAGAAAACGAGGAAAGTCGTACTTGTCAGAAATGCACTTAATAATAACTGACCTCTAAAAAATCCTAAAAATGACTTTCTGATTATAATTGTAAATCTATTGCGGCGATGTTTAGGTACAATTTTTAAAATAAAGTTCCACAGCTTGTCTCCATCTAATAACATGAAGAAAGCCACAACTGCAATTAATACAAAAGTCACAAAGTTCGTCATAAACCCTTGTAGAATAGCTAAACTAGTCACAAGACTTGAGACAGCTTGGTTCCGCAGTTGTTCTTCAATGAAACTTAAATCTATCTGCAAATTACGGCTTCGCAAAATTCCTTCTATTCGCTCTAATAGAGGTACTAAAGAATTCAAAAATGCAGTGATACTATCAATTAATTGTTGTCCTTGAGATAAAACCGTTAAGCCCACGGTAATTATCAGACCGCCTATAATCACAATACTGAGCAAGAAAACAAGACCAACAGCTACACCGTGGGGTAAAAAACGCCGCAGCCCTTGTACGGGATAGCTGAGTAAAAAGGCCAAAATTGCAGCGAATGTGAAAATAACAATGACTGCTTCAAAATAAGCTAAAAGCTGTACAATTGCCCAGCCAGAAGCAACTAAAAGCAGAAAGCGGACTAACGCCAGATTATTTAATCGCTCCCAAAGATTCTTGGCTTCAAAGCCGCTCATATGCTGTTTAGGGTGAATTATAGATGGTAGATTTGCCTAGCAGTTGCATTTAAGCACAAAGTTAGACTTCATTGCTAGAGCAGATTGACCTTAAACATACAGAAGCGAAGGGGCGATCGCTACCTCCCTAAAGCATATATCTGAGCTTTTCTAACTCATCTTCCCAAATCATGCATCTCGTTAATTACTTTGGTACACTTTTGTGTCAACGCTTCCAATTCCTCTTTATTGCTGGAACTGGGAGCATCAATCAAGTTACCAATTCTCACAGTTATGGGAACTGCGTGGGGTATTTTCGAGCCTTTTTGTAAAATCTCCTCAGTACCCCAGACACTCACCGGCAATATTGGGGCTTTTGCTTTCGCCGCCAGCAGCAATGCGCCTCTTTTGGGGTCTGTAATTCGACCATCTGGAGTGCGAGTACCTTGTAAAAAAACACCGACAGCCCAGCCGTTATTGAGATATTCTAGGGCGGAACGGATGGCATTGCGATCGGCATTTCCCCGACTCACTGGGTAAGCACCGTACAATTTAATCGCTTGCGCCAAAATAGGAATCTTAAATAATTCTTCTTTAGCCATGTACGCCACTGGACGACGTACACAATTAGAAACAATCGGCGGATCAAAGTAACTAGCGTGATTACTTACTATCAGTAGCGGCCCTGATTGAGGGACATTTTCCGTACCATAAATCCGGCCCCGAAAGTAAGCGTGAAGCATGGGGCTGACGACTGACCATTTAAAGGCGTGGTAAAGTGCCAGACTGATAAACGGTTCGCGGTTTTTGTCCACAGAAGATAATACAAATCAAACTGAATTTAGCATAAGCGATCGCAACACCCAGATCAAACATAGACTTCTTGCAGAAGTTGGGGAAAGGGGAAGGGGTAAAGGGGAAAGGGATGGAATTTCCCCTTACCCTTTAACCTTTGACCTTTCCCCGACATCTTGGCATTTGTTACTTTTGCAAGATGTCTCATGAATTGCTTCACCCATCTGGGAAAACTAAATCTAGAAATCTTTAGAATTTAGCAGTATGTTTATCACTACAGTCAGTATTCCTGGATACAAGGTTACCGAACAACTCTACAACGGTTCTCGAACCCTGGTTTATCGCGGTTATCGAGAAACTGACTTATTACCTGTTGTGATTAAATTGCTCAAAAATCCTTATCCGAGTTTCAGCGAACTCTTATCGTTTCGTAATCAGTACACCATAGCTAAAAATCTCAACTCACCTCTAATCATCCAAACCTACAGCTTGGAACCGTATCAAAATGGCTATGCGTTGGTAATGGAAGATTTTGGCGGGATTTCTCTTAAAGATTATTTCATCTCTAACCAGACGCGACATATCGCTTTTATACAAGAGTTTTTACGAATTGCGATCGCACTGTGCAATACCTTAGATATACTCTACCGCGAACGGATTATTCATAAAGATATCAAACCCGCCAATATTCTAATTAATCCCGAAACCAAACAAGTTAAATTAATTGACTTTAGTATTGCATCTCTGCTACCACGAGAAACCCAAACGCTGATCAGTCCAAATGTATTAGAAGGGACACTCAGTTATTTATCACCAGAACAAACAGGCAGAATGAATCGAGGGATTGACTATCGAACTGATTTTTATGCTCTAGGTGTAACTTTTTACGAATTACTAACTGGAAGATTACCATTTAAATCAAACGATCCAATGGAGTTGCTACATTGTCATATTGCAAAAGTTGCAGAAAAAATCAAAAGTGAAGAAATTCCACAAGTGATTTCAGATATTGTCATAAAATTAATGATGAAAAATGCTGAAGATCGCTATCAGAGTGCATTAGGATTAAAATTTGATTTAGAAAAATGTTTACATCAGCTAAAAGAAACTGGTGCAATTGATAGCTTTGAAATTGCCCAAAGCGATGTGTGCGATCGCTTTATTATTCCCGACAAACTATATGGACGAGAAGCCGAAATAGCCACACTCCTTGAAGCCTTTGAAAGAGTTAGCAAAGGTACAACTGAAATGATTCTGGTCGCTGGTTTTTCAGGCATTGGTAAAACTGCTGTTGTTAACGAAGTTCATAAACCGATTGTGCGCCAACGCGGTTATTTTATCAAAGGTAAATATGACCAATTTCAACGGAATGTTCCCTTAATTGCCTTTGTACAAGCATTCCGAAATTTAATGGGCCAATTATTAACAGAAAGTGATACTCAAATTCAGCAATGGAAAATTAAAATTTTAGAAGCTGTAGGTGAAAATGGACAAGTAATTATTGAAGTGATCCCCGAATTAGAAAAAATTATTGGCAAACAAACGCCAGCCATAGAATTATCAGGAAGCGCATCACAAAATAGATTTAATTTATTATTTCAAAAATTTACACAAGTCTTCACTAGCGTTGAACATCCATTAGTAATATTTTTAGATGATTTACAGTGGGCTGATTTGCCATCATTGAAATTAATGCAGTTATTAATAGCTGATACAAAGTATCTTTTATTAATTGGTGCTTATCGAAATAATGAAGTCAACCCAGTACATCCGTTGATGTTGACTGTTAGTGAGATGCAAAAAACAGCAGCAACTATTAACACAATTACTTTAGCATTATTAAGTCAAGGGGATGTAAATCAATTAATTGCTGCAACGCTTAAATGTTCAGAAAATTTAGCGTTACCAATTTCAAAAATAGTCTATCAGAAAACTTCTGGAAATCCATTTTTTGGCACTCAATTTATTAAATCATTATATCAGGATGGGCTAATTAAATTTAACTTGACAGAGGGCTACTGGCAATGTGATATCACACAAATTAATCAACTGGCAGTCACAAATGATGTCGTTAAATTCATGGTATTGCAATTACGAAAGCTATCACAACCAACTCAAGATGTTTTGAAATTAGCTGCTTGTATTGGAAATCAGTTTGATTTGAAAACATTGGCAGTTGTTTTAGAACAATCGCAAGCAGAAACGGCAACTAATTTGTGGAATGCATTGCATGAGGGTTTAATTTTACCTACTAGCGAGGTCTATAAATTTTATCTTAGTGAGGGAAGTAAAGCTATTGCTGAAGAAAATTCGGAAATTGTTACCTATAAATTTTTACACGATCGCGTCCAAGAAGCTGCATACTCTCTTATCCCTGAAGAACAGAAAAAAGCTACCCATCTACAAATAGGCAAGCTATTACTTAAAAACACACCTGAAGTCCAAAAAGAAGAAAAACTTTTTGAAATTGTTAATCAGTTAAATATTGCATTAACGCTGATTATTGATCCGATTGAACGAGAAAAACTCCTCAAATTGAATTTAAAAGCAGGTAGAAAAGCACAATTGGCAACTGCTTATACATTAGCCGTTGAATATTTAACAATAGGTTTAGAACTTTTACCTCATGAGAGTTGGTATAGCCAGTATGAGCTAACACTATTACTATATCAATCCATAACAGAAGTACTTTGTCTGAGTGGTGACTTTGAACGCATGGAAAGTTGTGCAACTGTCGTTATACAACAAGCAAAAACCAGACTCGAAGAAATTCCTATCTACAATGTCAAAATTCAAGCTTACATGGCACAGGCACAGCACAAGAATGCTTTGCAAACTGCACTAACTGTTCTTCAATCAATAGGAGTGGAACTGCCTCAACAAGTCAATCAAATTGATATCGAGTCTGAACTGGAACAAACAAAACGTCTTTTGGCAGATAAACCAGCGATAGATTTACTAGAACTGCCAAAAA
This sequence comes from Nostoc edaphicum CCNP1411, assembly GCF_014023275.1. Taxonomy (NCBI): domain Bacteria; kingdom Bacillati; phylum Cyanobacteriota; class Cyanophyceae; order Nostocales; family Nostocaceae; genus Nostoc; species Nostoc edaphicum. The sequence continues at coordinate 5,883,682 of NZ_CP054698.1, read as the reverse complement.
TGACTGATGAGAATATTCTGGCAGCAATGCAAATTTTGTCGAGTATTATGTCAGCGGCCTATCAAGCCAATCCCGCATTGTTTCGAGTAATTATCTTTAAACAAGTTCAACTATCAATCCTCTATGGTAATGCTCCAGAATCTACCTATGCTTATGCTAGTTACGGACTTATACTCTGCGGTGTTCTAGGAGAAATTGATACAGGATATGAATTTGGGGAAATGGCATTAGTGTTGGTTGACCGTTTAAATGCTTTTAAGCTGAAATCAAAAACTCTATTTGCAGTAAATTGTTTTATTCGACATTGGAAATCGCCTGTTAAAGAAACTTTAAATCCTCTTCTGCAAGCCTATACGAGCGGTTTAGAAACTGGTGATATTGAATATGCTGTAATGTCTGCCTATGTTTTTGGCAGATATGCCTATTTGAGTGGTCATGGTTTGGAGGAATTAGCCCAAGCTATGGGAAACTATGGCACAATTATGCACCAGTTTAAGCAAACTACCTATTTGAATTTCAATAGCATCTATTATCAATCAGTTTTAAATTTGTTGGGAGTGTCAGACAATCCTTGTTTTTTAATTGGCGAAGTTTATGATGAAGTGGCAATGTTACCTCTGCATCAAGCTGCCAATCAAACTAGTATTATTTGTCAGCTTCATTTTTGTAAATTGCTTTTGTGTTATCTCTTTGGCAAATATCAAGAAGCACTAAAAAACGTCGCTGTTGTAGAGAAATATTTAACCAGCGTGACTGGATTAGTGCTAATTCCAACCTTTTATTTTTATGAGGCTTTGACTAATTTAGCCTTATATAAAGACTGCTCAATAACTGAGCAAAAATTAATTATTGAGCGAGTAGTAGAAACTCACAAAAAACTAAAAAAATGGGCAGAAAGTGCGCCACAGAATTATGCCCACAAATACAACTTGGTAGAAGCTGAAAGCTTTCGGATATTAGGACAAAAAACCGAAGCAATAGAATTGTACGATCGCGCCATATCTCTTGCCAAAGAAAACGGCTACATTCAAGAAGAAGCACTTAGCAACGAACTAGCAGCCAAATTCTACCTCGACTGGGGTAAAGAAAAAATCGCCCAAGTCTATATACAAGAAGCATACTACTGCTACGCCCGTTGGGGAGCTAAAGCCAAAGTTAATCACCTAGAAAAAACTTATCCCCAACTACTCAAACCCATCTTGCAACACCAACGGATCAATCTCAATCCCTTAGAAACTATTGCTTTTCGTGGCACCACCTCTTCTTCTAGTATTGGCAGCACTAGTATTGCTGATGTTCTAGATTTTACCTCTGTTTTCAAAGCTGCTCAAGCTATTTCCAGTTCTCTAAAATCAGATCAACTCATTGCCAGCCTCACCCGGATTATCCTAGAAAACTCTGGTGCGAAAAAAGTTGTACTAATTCTTCCCCAAGAGGAGGACACTTGGGAAGTTAAAGCAATTACCTTTATTGAGCATGAGGAAATACAAACTATCCTCAATTCACAATTACTAGACAATTGTCAAGATATTCCCGTAAAAATTATCAATTATGTCAAAAATACTCAACAAACAATTGTTATAGACAATTGCAAAACAGATATTCCTGGGGTAATTGGGAAATATATGTTGGAACATCAACCTCAGAGTGTGTTGTGTGTCCCGATTATTAATCAAGTGCATTTAGTAGGAATTCTCTACCTAGAAAATAGCTTGACTCAAGGAGTTTTTACTAACGATCGCCTCAGTGTAATTAACCTTCTTTCATCTCAAGCTGCAATATCTCTAGAGAATGCTCGACTTTATCAACAAGCAGGAATTGCATTACAAAACTTACAACAAGCACAATTACAAGTTGTTCAAAGTGAAAAAATGTCTGCATTAGGTAATTTGGTTGCTGGGGTAGCCCATGAAATGAATAATCCTTTGGGCTTTATTTCTGCCAGTCTCCAACAAGCTAAACCCACTATTGCAGATATTTTTGAACACTTAAAACTCTATCAAGAAAGTCTACCCAATCCCAGCGATAAAATTAAAGACCATGCCGAAGATATTGACTTGGATTATAGTTTATCAGACTTACCCAAGATCATTGATTCTATGACAATGGCGTGCGATCGCCTCCGCAACATCAGCACCAGTCTTCGGACTTTCTCCCGTGCTGATCAAGATTACAAAGTGTCGTTTAATATCCACGAAGGTATTGACAGCACTATTTTAATTCTCAAACATCGTCTGAAAGCTAATGAAGAACGTCCAGAAATTGAAGTGGTCACTGATTACGGTAATTTGCCCCAGATTGAATGTTTTCCTGGGCAATTAAATCAGGTATTTATGAATATTCTGGCAAATGCCATTGATGCGCTAGATGAATCAAATAGGGGACGGACTTTTGAGGAGATTAAGAAAAATCCCAACCGAATTATAATTAAAACCTCAGTAGAAAATAAAGGGCTGAAAATTGCGATCGCAGATAATGGTCAAGGAATCGATGAAAAAGTGCAAGAAAAAATCTTCGACCACTTATTTACTACAAAAGGTGTGGGTAAAGGTACGGGATTAGGATTAGCGATCGCTCGTCAAATTGTCGAAGAAACCCACAGCGGCAAATTGAATTTTAACTCTGTTCTGAGTAAGGGTACAGAATTTGTAATTGAAATAAAGCTATAAAAAGTTAAGCGGGTAAATCAGCAGCACTCTGGATGTTTTGTAATATTAAATCAGGGCTATTACGTTTCACCAAGCCAGTTAGGACTTTACCAGGGCCAATTTCCATCACTCGCTCGATACCGTTAGCTGGTAATTGCAGACAAATTTCTCGCCATCTTACAGAACCAGTCATTTGTTGGTTCAGGCGCTGCTTTAAAATCTTGGCATCAATAGACGGAATTGGTTCTACATTAGACAAAACTGGTACAACAGCTGGCTGAAATTCTACAGATTCTAGAATGTCTTGGAATTCAGCCGCCGCTGGTGCTATTAAATGTGAATGAAATGCTCCAGAAACTTTTAGGGGAATAGCACGCTTTGCTTTAACTTGAGTCATCACTGCTTGTACAGCCTCAGCCGTGCCTGAAATTACCACCTGAGCCGAACTATTGTCATTTGCCAGCACTACATCAGGCGTTTCGGCAATGACTTTTTCCAACTGTTCGCGGTCAAAGTTCATCAAAGCTGCCATCATGCCACCAACGGCACTATCCATGAGTTCTGCACGACGTTTTACTAGATATAAACCAGCCGACCACTCAAAGACACCCGCTACATAAAGGGCAGAATATTCTCCCAAACTGTGACCCGCAACTAAATCTGGCTGATGTCCTCGTTCTCGGAGAAGGTCAGCAAGAATGCTTTCTACCACATAAAGAATTGGCTGGGTGTATAGCGTTTGTGATAACTTTTCTTCTTCGTTTTGACAGATTTCTGTTACAGACCAGCCCAAAATTTCCTCGGCTTGGGCAAATTTGTTTTTAGCGGATGGTATATCTAATAAGTCCATTCCCATTCCCAGCGCTTGGGAACCTTGTCCGGGAAACACCCATGCAGTTTTTGTCATTTGTCATTTGTCATTGGTCATTTGTCATTTGTCATTTGTCATTTGTCATTTGTCATTGGTCATTTGTACTGAGCTTTGCCGTTGGTACATCCTCTCGTAGAGAAGTATTGGTCATTAACTAAGGACAAATGACTAAGGACTAAGGACAAAATATTTATCTTCCCCATTTAAAAATTGCCGCACCCCAGGTAAGACCGGCACCAAAGCCGGATGCAGCAACGATGTCATTGGGTTTTATTTTGCCTTGCCGTACTGCTTCATCTAAAGCTAAGGGGATGGAAGCCGCAGAGGTATTGCCGTACTGGGCAAGATTACTGATAACTTTATGTTCTGGGATATTTAGGCGTTGGGCAACGGCATCGATAATCCGTTGATTGGCTTGATGCAACAGCAGCCAATCTATTTGATCAACGCTGAGGTTGGCTTGAAACAATGCTTTATCAATAATTTCTGGCACTTTTTGCACAGCAAAGCGGTAGACTTCTTTGCCGTTCATAGTAATCGGTTGGTAAGTGCCTTTGGTGATATTTACACCACTGAGCAGTTCTTGGGAAGTGCCTGCGTAGGCAAGATTGAGGTGATGGTTTTGAGTGCCATCACTTTTAAGTGCAAATCCTAATAAGCGATCGCTTTTGTCAGCCTGTAATACTACTGCCCCAGCACCATCACCAAACAGTACACAAGTGCGCCGATCTTGCCAATCTACCCAGCGAGAGAGGATATCTGCCCCTATCAACAGTACATTTTTATAGACACCGGTTCTAATGTATTGGGCTGCTGTAACCAGACCAAACACAAAGCCAGAGCAGGCAGCTGTCAAGTCAAAGGCCACTGCATTGGTAGCTCCCAATTGAGCCTGTACTTGACAAGCACTACCAAACAAATCATCGGGGGTGGAAGTCGCTAGCAGAATCAGGTCTAGGTCTTCTGGTTTAATGCCCGAAGCTGCGATCGCCTTACTGCTAGCGGCAGTAGCGAGTACACTCAAGGACTCAGACGGCAGCGCTAATCGCCGTTGACGAATCCCAGTTCTTGTGGTAATCCATTCGTCTGATGTTTCAACTAGTTCACTTAACGTTTGGTTGTGTAGTGAAGTTGCTGGTACTGCCGAGCCACTTCCGGTAATTGCTATGCCTAAATTTTGCACTCCTAATCTCCCAAGCTATCAGCTTTTTGTCCTTTGTCCTTTGTCAGTTGTCCTTTGTCAGTTGTCCTTTGTCCTTTGTCCTACCCTGCGGGAAGCCGCTAGCGCGTCTATGCCAGTTGTCCTTTACAAATGACCAATGACTAATGACTAATGACCAATGACCAATGACTAATGACCAATGACCAATGACTAACCGCTCTCGCGCTCTAGGATATATTGGGACTGAATTCGTTGTATCACCTGGTTGTCAACAGCTTCTTTTGCCATCCGAATTGCATTAAAAATTGAAGGAGCTTGTGAGCTACCGTGGCCGATAAAACAGACTCCTGCCACGCCTAACAACAAGGCACCACCGTGTTCTGCATGATCCATTCGCTGTTTAACCCGCTTCAGGTTTGGTTTTAAGAATGCTGAACCGATTTGACCATGCAATCCTTGGGGTAATTCTTCCCGCAGAATTTGCAGAATCACTTCTCCGACGGCTTCGGCAAATTTTAATAATACATTGCCGACAAATCCATCGCAGACAATCACATCAAAGCGACCGGAAAGCACATCACGCCCTTCGGCATTGCCAATAAAATTAATTTGGGAATTTTCGCGTAGCAGTTGGTGGGCACGGACGGCTGCATCATTGCCTTTGGAGTCTTCTTCACCGATATTCAGCAAACCCACTTTAGGCTCGGTTGTACCCAAGACGTACTGACTGTAAGCCGATCCCATGACGGCAAACTGCTCTAAAAATTTGGGGCGGCAATCTACATTTGCCCCAACGTCAAGTACCAGCACTGGCTTACCAGCAACAATCGTGGGAAAAACTGTCCCTATGGCTGGGCGATCAATTCCTGGCAATCGTCCTAACCGGAGTAAAGCTGATGCCATAGCTGCCCCAGAGTGTCCGGCAGAAAATACGGCATCTGCTTGCTGCTGCTTGACCAAATCCATGGCCACATTAATAGAAGCCTTGCGTTTGCGTCTAACTGCGTTTAAAGGCTCCTCATCCATTGCGATCGCGTCCTCAGCAGGAACGATCTCCATCTGCCCTAAACTTGTTTTTGGTGGCAAGGCAGCTTCTATTTGTTGGGGATCACCAACCAACAATATATCTACACCCAATTCTTCCCGTGCTCGCAATGCGCCAGCAACGATTTCACCGGGTGCGTGATCCCCTCCCATTGCGTCAATTGCGATCCTTACGCGAGTCGATCTCATTGCTAAGAGCTTCTAGAAACCTTACAAATTTTACCAGATGGCTTTGCCGAAAAAGCTTAACTTTCTGACCGCCAAATTATTTCTGTTACTATTGCAACAATTTTTACTGGCAAGCTCAAGATAGCACGAATTTGGGTATTGGGGATTGGGGACTGGGGATTGGGCATGGGGCATTGGGCATGGGGCATTGGGAAAGAGAAGGCAGGAGGTACAAGGCAGAAGTTGTTGATTTTTGATTTTTGAATTGATTGCTCCCTCATCTCCCCAGTCACCAATCCCCAATCCCCAGTCCCTAGTCCCCAGTCCCTATTCCCCAGCACCCAGTACCCAATCAACTAGCGTCCTAACGCCGTAGCCAGTTGCCCCTGTGCTGTTGTAGCCATTTTCTTTATCTGCCCACACTGGGCCAGCAATATCTAAATGTGCCCAAGGGGTTTCTTTAACGAATTGTTTGAGGAAAAGGGAAGCGGTAATAGCACCACCTGGACGCGGGCCTGTATTTTTCATGTCCGCAATCCCAGACTTTAGCCCTTCAAAATATTTTTCTTCCATTGGCATCCGCCAAATCTTTTCCCCTGAACTTTGGGCAGCTTTCTCGATCTGGGAAGCGACAGCATCATCGGGAGTGTACAATCCCGCAATATCATCACCCAAGGCAATGACGTTAGCACCAGTCAAGGTGGCTAAATCAACGATCGCATCTAATCCCAATTTGTCGGCATACACCAAGGCGTCTGCTAGGGTTAAACGTCCTTCAGCATCGGTGTTGTTCACTTCGATTGTTTTGCCGTTTGATGCTGTGAGAATGTCTCCAGGACGCATGGCGCGACCGCTAATCATGTTTTCAGCTACCGCCGAGATAAAGTGAACCTCAACATTTGGCTTAATTTGAGCAATTGCTTTTGCCGCGCCCAAGGTAGCAGCTGCACCGCCCATATCCATTTTCATGGTTTCGATGCCGCTACCAGCACCTTTAATGTTGAGTCCACCGGAATCGAAGGTTACACCTTTGCCAATAATTGCTAGTTTCTTTTTGGGTGTACCTTCTGGTTTGTAAGTCAGGTGAATGAATTTAGGTGGCAATTCGGAAGCTTGCGCTACTCCCAAAAAAGCACCCATACCCAACTTTTCACAGTCTTCTTTTTCTAGAATTTCTACTTGTAAACCATACTCTTTTGCGATCGCTTGAGCAGTTTCGGCCAAAGTAATTGGTGTTACTGCGTTAGCTGGCGCTGCTACTAACTGTCGTGCCAAATTTACCCCAGAAACGATTTGATTAGCGCGGGTGATGGCTGCTTCTTGTCCACCGAATCCTAGTAAATCTACGGTTTCTATTTGTGAACCTTTCTCTTCTGGCTCTGATTTAAAGCGAATATCTTGGTAAAGCGCTAATTCGACACCTTCTGCGATCGCTTGGGCACTAGCGGCTGGGTCGTTGTTCCACAATGGAAAACTAAATCCCAGAATTTTGCTTTTTTGCTTTTTTCCTACCCTGGCTACAGCAGCAGCAGCGCGTCGCAGAGTGTCGAGTTTTAGTGCATCTGGTTTTCCTAAACCTACGATAATCAATTTACGCACTGGGCTATCAGCATTTACACGGGTGAAGATTGCACTGTTAGCTTTTCCTTTAAATTCTTCTTCTGTAATTAGTTCTTTTAAAACCCCAGAAAACTTTTGATCTAAAGTTGCCAGTTCTCCGGTTAACTCTACTGCATCTTCAAATAATCCAATTGCCAAACTATCGCCTGCCCACTCTAGCAAAGGCTTATCACTAAGTTGAATTGTCATTTTGGGATTTTGTGTAAATATTCCTTCCTGTACCAGTATTGCTCAAAATTCTTGTTTCATGGTATTGGGCATAGGGAATTGGGCATTGGGCATTGGGGAGCAGGGATCAGTGGCTATAATTTAGCAAATTGGTATAAATAGGACTTGTAAGAGAGTCTTTGATACTCGTTAATCCACCTCGGAACTCCGTTAATGAGTCTTTGATACTCGTTAATCCACCTCAGAACTCCATTAATGAGTCTTTGATACTCGTTAATCCACCTCAGAACTCCATTAACGAGTCTTTGATACTCATTAATCCACCTCAGAACTCCATTAATGAGTCTTTGATACTCGTTAATGAAGCGATGAACTGTACTTTATTTATTTCCTACCCCATGCCCAATGCCCAATGCCCAATTCCCTATGCCCCAATTGTATTTGTGTCAATGTCAAATTTGCTGGCGATCGCTGAGATTATTTCTTGCTCAATTGGTGTAGTGTGATTGTCAGCCTGGGCAATTTTGTAACATTGAGCTAGCAAAGGTATGGCAAAATCACGATTTAGCTGATTGAGCAGTACGTCTAAAGGTTGAGGTGATTTGATATTTTGGGCAATGGCATCCAAGGACTTAGGACTGATGTTTACAGCTTTTAATTCTGGCAAAATTTCTTCCCAAGTCTTTTCTGGATGACTGGCTAGGATCATGTGGACTAAGATTTGATCCATGAGAGTTTGTTGAGCGATCGCACTTTCGAGATACTTTTCGCTTTCGGCTTTTAAGGTTGCCAATGTCTCTGGCGATTCGAGGGATGTTGATTCATCCAGCTTGGCTTCGTAGAATCGACAAGCAGCATACCCCAATGAATAGATCATTGTCGCATTTGAACTAGCTCCGATCACTGCACCAGCAAAAGGTACATTTCGCAGCAACCCTAATCCAGCAGCTTTTAATAAACGGCCTCCACCCAAAGCCAAACCAAAAATTGCCAAAACTTCACCTTTCCGGGTAGGATCTTTTAAATCTAGCCCATAGTCAGATGCAATCTCATAAATCATTTCTGATTGCAATTTTGTTGTTGCTGTTAAATCAATTGCCAACAATGCAACTGCTACTCCTGGCAAAATACTAGTTGCTAGTCCAACAGTGCCAGCTTTAGTTGCTTTTTCCAGCATGATTCGGTGAGCAATCTGGCTAGTTGATTCATTGGGATACTTTTGCTTTAGCTTCTTTACCGCCGCTTCTGCTTTTTCCAAATCAACAATGTCAGTACTACCAATTAGCCAGTTGAGATTTAACACTCCAGATACTTTTCTAATCAGCCAATTTCCGCTGAGGTGGTTCACAAACTGACCACTAGTTTGAGTTGTTTGCTCAATTAACTTGTGTGTTTGTTTTGCGGTGGCTTCTCCCACACCTACTACTGTTTCTAAAACTGCCATGCCAGTGTCAGCAACAGTTTTAACGAAAGACTCTAATATAGATGGTTCATTTTCTACTGATGATTGAGCCTGAATTCCGACTTTTGAAGTTTCTGTAGGTGAATTACCTGATTTTTTCACTTCTATTTCTTGGGGTTTGTCTGCCATTCTTTGACACCATTCTCTAAAGCCTCTCTCTTTCTTTTAGCGAATCCTGAACGGCTCTACATCCCTCTATAAACATAATTATCAGTTTCAGATTAACTATTTTCTTGTTTTAAAAACTGTGTTAATCCATCAAAAATAGGAACATACTCTCAGAGGATGTTTTAAAAGTGGTTGGTTGTAATTTTAGGCACTTGTTGATCCCCCCAACCCCCCTTTTTAAGGCTATGGTGTACACACAAGTCAAATTACCCCCCTTAATCCCCCCTTGCAAAGCTATCCATTATAAACATCTTTCTTAACAGAAAATTGGACAAAAGCCAGAGATTGTGTATTGTCTATACGAAGAGCCGGAAGCATCGCAAAGTCAGCAAATGGAACAATGGATCACACAGGAACTAGAAAGAACCGAATTAGGTGACACCAGAAGAACCAAACGGTTAATCAAAATAGTCGAAAATTTAAGTGCGAAACCGGAAGCCAGTGTTTTGCAAGCAAGTGAAACATGGGCGCAAACGAAAGCCACCTATGACTTCTGGGATTCACCGTACATCAAACCATCCATGATTAGACAAGGACATATCGATGCGACAGTAGAGCGAATTACCCAACATAGAGTAGTCTTGGCAATACAAGATACCACAGAACTTAACTACACCAGCCACAAAGCTCTATCGGGAACAGGATATCTCGATAGTTCTTATGCCAAAGGGTTAAAAGTCCACTCAGTCTTCACTGTCTCCCCACAGGGAATACCATTGGGCATCATCGAGCAAGATGTGTGGTCAAGAAACGAAGAAGAACTAGGAAAATCTGAACAAAGGAAACAAAAACCGACAAAAGAAAAAAGAAAGTCAAAGATGGCTTGATGCTTTGAAAAAAACTGACTCAATCATTCCCGAATCAGTACAAGTAGTGACGATTGCTGACCGAGAAGCCGATTTTTATGACTTATTTGCTGATGCTCGTCGTCCTGGGTCAGATTTTCTGATTCGAGCTACTCAAAATCGCTGTCTAGTTGGCAGTGAGCAGCATTTATGGTCAACTTTAGAGTCTGTTGAGTCGGTTGGCACAATGACAGTAGAGGTAAAACGCTCTGCGACTCAAACGCCAAGAACAGCCATCTTGAAGATTCGTCATGCCACAATTACCATTGCACCACCGCAGAATCGCCCCAAAACAGAACTTCTAGCACTTTAGGTGACATTGCAGGCTATTTTAGTCACAGAAGTTGAGCCACCACCAGAGATCGAGCCGATTACCTGGTTACTGCTGACTACCTTAGAGATTACCTGTCTGGAAGATGTTCAGCTGTATGTGCGATGGTATAGTTATCGCTGGTTGATTGAACGTTATCACTATGTTTTAAAAAGTGGCTGTGGCATTGAGAAGTTACAACTCGAAACTGCCCACAGAATCGAGATGGCTTTGGCTACCTACAGTATCGTTGCTTGGCGTTTGCTGTGGCTGACTTACTTAGCTCGTTTTCAGCCTGATGCTAGTTGTGAACTAGTTTTAGCCACTCATGAGTGGCAAGTCCTCTACACCACTATTCATCATCAACTTTATCCTCATACTACACCACCGACTCTGGCTCAAGTGGTCAATTGGATTGCTCGACTTGGTGGGTTTTTAGGTCGCAAAAGCGATGGCTCTCCAGGTGTAAAAGTTCTCTGGCGTGGATTAAGTCGATTACATGATCTGGTTGAGGGTTGGCTGCTTTGCCAGTCTTTCAATAATTAATTATTGCTCCATCCTATCGTCGGTTTCTGCGGTGTTTTCCTTCTTCCACTACCGATAATTAGTTTTTTACACCAAAGTTGCCATGCGAAAATTTCACTTTTTCAAACTCTGTTGATTCTCGTGCCCATTTTCTCCTGTCACTTGTGATTTTTTGGCTTCCATCCTTCCCTACATAACTACTCTTTTTTGTCAATGTTCTTATTAAGAAAGATGTTTATAATGGATAGCTTGCAAAGGGGGGAAATAGAAAATCCAGTTCCCTCCCCTTTGCAAGGGGAGGGTTAGGGTGGGGTAAAACCTTGGTTAATCAGCGATTTCAGACTTGTGTGTACACCATAAGATGCAAAGGGGGGAAATAGAATAATCCAGTTCCCTCCCCTTTGCAACTACCGTGTATACACAAGTCCATCCAGAGCGAGTTTCCAGCCGATAAAGATGGATTCAAATTGTCTTAAACCATGAACAAGGGTAGGCATTCCAGGAGGCCTACCAGAGGTATAACCAGACCATCCACCAAGTCGAGCAATGATCCAAGTAGCCCAGGGCAAACAACCCCGTGGATAAGGATTTTGTAATTTTTTGGTATCGCCTTCAACAGAAGATTGAAGTCCTAATAAGCATTGCTGCTGCTTTTGACAAAAGGTAAGCTCGGCAGAAAGTTGAGTATTATCGCGTCCCTCAACCATTTGTAAGGTTCGCACGGCTACGGACAAAGCAAGGATTGTTAGGCGTTGAATTGCAATACTAGACTCTAACTGAGTCGCTTCGATATTCAATCCAGCTTTTTTGAGAGTGGCAAAAAGTTGTTCAATCTTCCATCGCCATCCGTACCACTTAATGACTCGCAGTGCCTGTTCCAAGCAGACAACAACGTGAGTTGTCAGCAACCGCCAATGAATCGGTTCTTGTCCTGCGGGTGGTTGGACTTCCAGAGCTTCAACAGCAAAAAGGGTAACACTAGGAGGATAGCCAAAAACGCCTAATTTATCGGGGCGTTGAATCTCAACTTGTCCACAACGAACAATAAGCATTGCTTCTCTTGGCATTCGCTTTCGACGTGAGTCTGCGGGAACGTTAATTATATAAGTACCTTCACAAGGCTGCTGACTTAAGTAGTCGAATAGTGATTCAGACCGCCCTAACAATCGACGATCTTGGCAAGCTCTTATCAGTAAATGATTGTTTTTATTGGGTACAGTTGCAAATTCCTCAAATAAATCCGATTCGCGGTCGCCAATATGAGTTACCATTTTTGCTCCACCCACTTCAAAGCATCGCTTACTACTTTCTGCCGATGCTAACCATTTGTAAGATTCTTTCTCCTCAATTGGTAAATTTTGATAGTCACGAGTTATGTTTATCTGCATGGTTTATAGCTCGGCTCCACAGTTTTACTGTGCTTAACCCCAGTGGAAATCCACTCTCACCATCTAATACCAATGTTGGATGGATATAAAACCCGACATCTGTGTTATTGCCTACTACTCCTAATCCTGGCGGTGACAGCCTACCTGCATGAGACTGCAAGTTAATCTCGCTAGTATCGCTAATCGCTAATACGTGTCGTTTTGCCAGATGAAACTCGCAATCATCCGAAAGGCTACGTACTAGTTCTGATAGTGTTACGTTTTCATTCTCCAAAAACCGATAATAACCCATCTGTTCTGCCCAATTTCGACTTATTTGCCGGATATTTATCGATTGGTGCTTACGAATCGCCTCGTATAATGCTGCCCCCTTTTTATCAGCCTTGGGTCTCCAAATGCCGTTCCTGGTGTCGTCGAAGCGTGAATTAAGATTGGATTATCCATAGTTTTTGCTTCTCAAAAATCCTCTGCACCTACTTTACATCCGACTTGTGTATACACGGTAGCCTTTTTTAAGGGGGGTTAGGGTGGGGTAATTCGACAGACTGGTTGTGATTCTATAACTTGTGTATACACGTAGCCTTAAAAAAGGGGCAAAGTCTCTAAAAGTCCCCCAATTTATCGGGGGATTTAGGGGGATCTAAAACGTTTTGCTACCGACCAGAGGACTTTTAGAACATCCTCAAATCCCTGTGTTTGATCTAAGAAGACAATGAAAACAGAGGCAAACCACCAGCATCAGATGAGAAACGCGGATAGAAATATCCCAATTTGATGCGATCGCACCTTACCCTATCCTCTCACCTCTAACCCGGTACTGATATCAGCATTACTTTCTAAAAATTCGTTATCCTTAAGAATTTCATAGAGATTAGTATCTTGCTCTAGCAAGCAAGCATGTCCACAATGGGGCAATACCACAATCTTGTTATTTGGTAGGATATTCCCTATGCGCTTCACTTCAGTTACAGAAGGCAAAAGGCGATCGCTACCACCGGCAATTAGCATAACTGGTTGAGTTAAGCGACTTAATTGTTCCTCATCAATCTGAAACTCTCGCAGTAAAGACAATCGCCAAAGAACGGTTTCTGATGGTACAGAACGCATAGTTTTCAGCAAATCATGGCGATCGCTCCGGGAAATGCGTGGCAAAGATGCGAGAAATGGCAACAACCCCAGTGCGCCAACATCATACAATCCTGATGGCACTAAGTAAGTTAGTTGGGATGCCCAATGCAACCAAGGGCGAAGCTGAAAGGATGAAGCTGGGTTAATTAGGATAATTCGCTTAAATAAGTGAGGTGCTTGGATTGCTACTTTCATTGCCAAGCAACCACCAAAGGACTCACCACACAGATAAACTGCTCTCTGAGAACTTTTTTCTAATTCTGCGTGGATCAAGTCCAGTACACTTTTAGTTAGCACATCCCAAGTGGTAAGGTCTTGACGGGGAATCGCCAAACTGCGGACATCGAAGCCAGTTTCTAATCCAGTGGTTTGCGATCGCAATAGTTGACCTGTTCCATCCATTCCTGGCAAATATACCAATAGGGGATACTCTGGCTGTACTCGTTCAGGAGTCAGGAAACAAGGCTTTAACTCAACTTCAGAGATAGTCATTAGTCATTGGTCAGTAGTCAATGGTCATTTGTTAATGGTATAAAACTTTTGAACTGTTGATTGTTCGGACGATCCAAAATCCCAAATCGAACGGCTCTAATAGCAACCTTGGCGCAGTAAATTACTAATTTCATCATGACAGTGTTCTGTCAGTTCAGCCACAACAGTTCTGGCTTGTTTGCCATGATATTTTTTATGATGTTGGGGCGTAATCCAATAAGGACGACCGATTAACACTGCAACCCGACGATAAATTACCAAAGGATGCCAACCACTTTGGTTAAATAAAGGTTCTGAGGGGTCAAATACACTCAAAAGCCTTAGTGGAAAGCCATTCGTGTTTACCTCTTCTAAGGAGGCGATCGCGATCGGCAAAATCGCTAAATCCTGCACATTCCCTCGCAATGCCAAATGGGCAAATCCCCGCTGAAACTCACCCACCTGGTTTGGCTGAGTAAATTTCACCATTGGTTCAGTCCCTTCTGGAAATACTCCCACCATCTGCTTGGACTGCAATAGCAACTGCGACTGCGAAAAAAAGCTTTGTTGGCGGTTTTGAGTCTTCTCCAAGGGAAAACACCCCAATTGTCCGGTGACAATCTCCCGCATGACTGGCACTTGTCCCATATAGTGATGGCAAGCAAAGCGAATCGGATTCGATAACGCCGCCATTAAAATTAGTGCATCCATAAAGCTGCGGTGATTGCTAACTACCAACACGCTGGCATCCTGGGGAATGCGGTCTTCGTAATAGCGAAACATTTGCGTTGAGAATGCCGCCACCAAAGCGCGAGAAATCTCTAGGGGGCTATTTCGACTCATACCTAATCAATATATTTTTCCGGTAAATATGGCAGCTTATCTTAATTTAATTTTTACATTTCTTTACTATTGCCATGACCGTCTTAAGATAGAAATATCTAATCGACAAAAGCAAATAGATTTTTCACGTTCTCAATTATGTATTCTTGATCACAAGAATTTCTAATAGAAAGTATTCAAAAACATTATGATTAGTTAATTTTCATCTTTTAGGCAAAAATTATCAGAATTGATGCATATTACAAAACAATTATTGACCTAATAAATTTGCTAGTATGAAGATGTTATTGGAAAAAATAGGAATTTTATTGTATAATTGCGTGGTTTTGCCGCTGAAAGCTAAGGTGTAAAACGTTTTAATAAGTTAATTTTTATTTTGTATGAATCTAGTGAATAAAAAAGAATTGACATTTGCACTAACAACACCCCTGTATTATGTAAATGATGTTCCCCATATAGGCAGTGCTTATACGACGATCGCAGCAGATGTCGTTGCGCGATTTCACAGGCTGCTGGGGCATCAGGTATTACTGATTACAGGTACAGATGAACATGGGCAAAAAATTCAGCGATCGGCAGAAAGTTTAGGCAAAGCACCACAAGAGTTTTGCGATGAAATTGTCCCTAGCTTTGTGAGTTTATGGCAGTTACTAGACATTCAATACGATCGCTTTAGTCGGACTACTGCACCTCGTCATGAAGCGATCGTCAAAGAATTCTTTGAGCGAGTCTGGGAATCTGGTGATATCTACCAGGGACAACAACAAGGCTGGTATTGCGTATCCTGCGAAGAATTCAAAGAAGAACGGGATCTATTAGAAGGACACCGTTGCCCAATTCATACTAACAAAGAAGTAGAGTGGCGAGACGAACAAAACTATTTTTTCCGCTTATCCAAATATCAAACAAAGCTGACAGAATTTTACCAATCTAGACCAGATTTTATTCAACCAGAAAGTCGGCGCAATGAAGTTCTCAGCTTTGTCAATCAAGGACTGCAAGACTTTTCCATTTCACGAGTGAATTTAGATTGGGGTTTTCCCGTACCAGTTGATCCCAAGCACACCCTTTATGTTTGGTTTGATGCGCTGCTAGGTTATGTCACAGCATTACTAGAACCAGATGCAGAACCGACTTTAGCAAATGCTTTAGAAACATGGTGGCCAATCAACCTGCACCTAATTGGTAAAGATATTCTCCGCTTCCATGCAGTTTATTGGCCCGCAATGCTGTTGTCGGCTGGCTTACCCTTGCCAGAGCGAGTATTTGGGCATGGCTTTTTGACCAAAGATGGGCAGAAGATGGGCAAAAGTCTGGGTAATACCCTTGATCCTATTGCGTTAGTTCAGCGCTATGGTAGTGATGCCGTTCGTTATTACTTCCTTAAGGAAATCGAATTTGGCAAAGATGGAGATTTTAATGAAGTAAGGTTCATTAATGTTTTGAATGCAGATTTGGCAAATGATTTAGGTAATTTGCTCAATCGCACCTTGAACATGGTGAAGAAATACTGCGCCCAGAATAAAGTCCCATCAATCGGGAATGAAGCGATTCCTGACGAAAATCCTTTGAAAGCAATTGGTTTACGTCTAGGGGAACAGGTGAAACAAGCATACCAAGAGCTAGCTTTCAGTCAAGCCTGTGGGTCTATCCTTTCACTGGTGCAAGCCAGTAATAAGTTTATTGATGAACAAGCTCCTTGGTCATTATATAAACAGGGACAGCAGGAATCGGTGGAAAAAGTTCTCTACGCAGTTCTAGAATCAGTTAGACTAGCAGCTTATCTGCTATCCCCAATTATTCCGAACATCAGTAGCGATATTTATCAGCAGCTGGGCTTCGGAGTGAACTTTAACGATCAAATACAGAGTTCAGTTACTGCTCCTTTTTCTATTCATGCTATATGGGGAATACTATCCAGTAAACAAGAGTTGGGTACACCCAAACCTATTTTTAAGCGAATAGAACCCCCGAAAAACGATTAGTCCTTATCAAAGTCTGATTTTGTTCAATCTCTTATTTTCTCAAAAAATTTATCGGGGCTGAACTTAAATTAGCCCCGGAACATTATCATAAGCCGCTGTGACTAGCATCTAAAAGTTGGTAATTTGTATCAAAAATAACAGGGATAAAAATTGAGGTATCACAATGATGTTGAATAATTTGGAAAACGATTCGATCTTTACGCCAGAACAAGTTTTGGAGAATCGGGGTAGAGTTGCCATATTTATAGATGGCTCAAATTTATTTTACGCTGCACTGCAACTAGGAATCGAAATTGATTACACCAAGCTATTGTGCCGATTAACTGGAGGTTCCAGACTGCTGCGTTCTTTTTTCTACACTGGTGTAGACCGGACAAACGAGAAGCAACAGGGTTTTCTGCTGTGGATGCGTCGCAATGGCTATCGAGTCATTGCTAAGGATTTAGTCCAGCTACCAGATGGTTCTAAAAAAGCTAACCTGGATGTAGAAATAGCAGTCGATATGATGGCACTAGTAGATTCTTATGATACCGCAGTTTTAGTCAGCGGTGATGGGGATTTAGCTTATGCAGTTAATTCAGTGAGCTATCGTGGCGTGCGGGTAGAAGTAGTGAGCTTGCGTTCGATGACCAGTGACAGCTTAATTAATGTAAGCGATCGCTACATCGATTTAGAAGCCATCAAAGAGGATATTCAAAAAACCCCTCGCCAAAGTTATCCATACCGGCCTTTATCTGGCATCGGTTTTTTGGAAGACCCCAGAACTAGTGATGGACACCTAGAAATCCAAGAATAATGGCGTATAAATTTCATCAAAAGGGGAGATGGGGCAAGAGAAAAATTCAAAATTTCTCCTCCACTCCCTCTTTTCTTATTTTACCTTTGACCTTTTGTTTGGTATTTGGTTTAGTTGCCTGCGGAGGAAAATCTCCCTCTGTTTCCCAAGAAAAAACTGCGGATTCATCTAATCCAGATAGCGATTTGACTTTCTTTGATGTCACCCTAGAACAAGCAGATGAAGTGGGACGACCAATTTGGAAAGTCAGGGCTAAAACCGCAAAATACACCAAAGAAAAACAAATTGGTCAGGCTGAAAGTCCTTATGGTGAACTATACCAAGATGGTAAAGTAGTTTACCAAATCAAAGCAGATGTTGCAGACATTGAGCAAGATGGGAAGCAGCTGTTTCTTAAGGGGAAAATACTTGCCACAGATCCTAGTAATGGAATTGTGTTGCAAGGTAATGAATTAGAATGGCGTCCCCAAGAAGATTTGTTGATTGTCCGCAACCAGATTAACGGCACTCATAAACAACTAAAAGCAGTGGCGCAGGAAGCGCGAGTTAAAACCCGCGAACAGCGGATGGAATTTTCTGGAGGGGTAGTAGCAAATTCTGCTGATCCCCAGTTACAAGTCAGAACCGAGCATTTGATCTGGAATATTAAAGAAGAAAAACTGATTGGCGATCGCCCCATAGAAATTGATCGCTACAAAGATAATAAAATTAGCGATCGCGGCAAAGGAAATTCTGCCGAAGTCAACTTAAAAACAAAAATTGCCACTGTCCAGAAAAATGCTCAACTAGAATTACTAGACCCACCACTGCAAATAGCTAGTAACTCTATGACCTGGAACATGAACACAGAAACTGTCACCACAAATTCGCCCACGCGAATGTTCCAGCGTGCCGAAAATGTCACAGTGACAGCTAATCAAGGTGAAATGAAAATACCGCAAAAAACCGTTTATTTAAAAGGTAACGTCAACGCCGTTGGCCAGCGTCGCCAGTCTTTGAGATCCAATACACTAACTTGGTATCTAGACAAGAAGTTAGTTGAAGCTCAGGGAAATGTGCTTTATCGGCAAGTTGACCCACAATTAAATTTTGCGGGTGAAACAGCCGTTGGTAATCTGCAAACAGAAAATATTGTTGTCAAAGGTGGCAGTCCTAGCGGTAGGGTCGTAACGGAGATTATTCCCCAAGAAAGAGCCAATCGTCAGTAGTAGAGTTCAGGGCATGGGGGATTGTTTATAGTAGTTATTCTCAATCTCCCTCATCTCCCTATTCTCCCTATTTCCCCATTCATAAATTTTGGTCGAGTACTAGGCTAGGATTTTAGTACTACAAGTCCTTTGATAACCCATGAATGGATCAAACAGATTAGGTGAGGAATCCTTGCCAACACCCCAGCAAGTAGAACATTCCCACCATCACGATACAGAGCAAGAGCAGACAGATCCAACTCATGGGGTTGGAAAGTCTGCTCATCCTCACGTCCATAGTGAAGAATCTCTACGGCGAATTGTCAATCGATTATCGCGTATAGAAGGACATGTTCGTGGTATTAAGGCAATGGTGCAGCAAAGTACCCCTTGTCCTGATGTTCTACTGCAAATTGCCGCAGTGCGGGGCGCATTAGATCGGGTTGCACGAATTGTTTTGGATGAACATTTAACCGAGTGCATTGGTAGAGCCGCACAAGAAGGTAATATTGACGTTGAAATTAAACAGTTAAAAGCTGCTTTAGATCGATTTTTACCTTAAAAATTAAAAAAATAATGTAGGATACATTCGCTATTCAATAGTGCATCATGATATTCACCTCAGCAATATCATGTTGCGAACTTGTAGACAACCTATTTTAATAGACTTTCTCTCCTTCTACCTCGTTTCTTCCTATAAAAAGGAACGAGAAAAAAACCTTACTCCATAATACCAATTCTTTATGAAGACGCATAAAAATAACCCTACCACCTGCGGCACCTCCCCTTGGCAAGGGGAGGTTGGGAGGGGTCAAAATAATATGCAGCTTCACAGAGAATTGGTATAAGATAACATGCTGTGCAGCAAAGATGGTTTTTAACTAGAATATGGTCATAAAAAATTATCAATTTTACTATTCTTTCATGGGCAACCCAGAAAAACCACTGATTATTTTTCTGCATGGTTTCATGGGTAATATAGATGAATTTGATGAAGCTATAAAATTACTATCTGATGAATTTTCTTATTTAACAATTGATCTCCCTGGACATGGCAAAACCCAAGTTTTGGCCGGGGATGATTACTATACAATGACAAATACTGCCCATGCTTTAATCAACTTGCTGGATGAGTTAAAAATTGCCAAATGCTTTTTAGTTGGTTATTCAATGGGTGGAAGATTAGCTTTATATCTTACCCTGAATTTTCCAGAACGTTTTTATAAAGTTGTACTAGAGTCAGCTTCCCCAGGTTTGCCAACAGAAGCAGAACGATTAGAACGCATTAAACTTGATACGCAAATAGGTAGAAAGGTAATAAGAAGTTTTGAAAAAAACGATTTTGCCGCTTTTTTATCAAATTGGTATGAGCAGCCGATTTTTGCTTGTATAAAAAATCATCCAGAATACGATCGCATGGTAGAAAGTAGGTTGCAGAACAATCCCCAGGAATTAGATAAATCACTGCGCTTTATGGGTACTGGATACCAACCTTCTTTATGGGAAAAGCTAAAAGATAATACAATTCCTATTCTCTTATTAGTTGGTCAATATGATAAAAAATTTATATCTATTAATGCAGAAATGGCTAAAAGATGTGAATTTGCCCAGATGAAAATAATTGATGATGCTGGACATAATATCCACTTTGAAAATACCTTGGCATTTGTGGAAAATATCAAATATTTTTTGTCCGCAGCAAGTTAAAAATTAATATAACCTTACTGCTTCTTTATTGCCTTGCTAGAAGGAGTTGGGGATGGTGTCAAATTCGGGGCTGTTGGTTGATTAACTGCGGTTAATTCCTCTTGCAACATTTTCTGATAAATCTTAGGTAAAGAGCTACTAACAGAATTAGTTTCTATCCCATATCCTAAACTTGTCCAGGTGGGAGAGAGTCGCCGCAAAACATCATTTATCTTTCCCTGACGCAACAGTTGAGAAATATCAACTCCCCAAACTTTAGAATCATTTAACCATCGGTAAACTACTACATCTTGATATTCTGCTTCAAAACTATAACCAGTCCAAAACATCATCTGCATTGGATTTGGATGATAACGGGGGGCTAAACGATCCCAAGTAATGTTAATAATTTGATATCTGCCAGCAGCGGTAGAACAATTACCTGTATTGGGGCCTGTGACAATTGTGACGCATATCTCAGGATGTCGGCTGAGGTCATTAACTTGCTGTCCACCGTATAACAGCGAATAGGGACGGTTCCCACTAGCCTCACTTGCCGAGATAGTTCGCATTAAAGCGCGAATATAGGGGTCGCCCTGTTTCATAACCAAAGGCGGCTGTTTATTTTCAAAGATGGGATCAGAAGGCGATCGCAAGTCTCCAATATACCATTGCAATAAATACACAAAGCCGAGAAGCGCGGCTATTGGGCCAATAAGTTTTTCAACACCCTTGAATTCAAAGCCTTTCAGAGTCTAACTCCTTCAAATTTGCTCTGTTTGCTAACAACAATAATTGACGCGCTCATTCTGGCAAAGTTCACTTCCATCCAATACATACCGACTGTTCGTAGGGGGCGCATAGATGCACCCCCTAGCGCGTGTTGCTCCTAACTCTTCACTGATTGATTACGCAACGTTAGCAAATAATTCCCCAAAAGTTTTGGAGCTAGCTTCAGGTTTGGCAACAATTTCGACAATTTTATTCCGTGCATCTGCTTCAAACAGCGCCTCAATAGCAACTTGGGCGACTTTCTGCCTGGGGATGCTACCCTCAAACAGTGTATCTGCACTCTGCATCACAATGGGGTCGGAATTATCTTCATTCTTCAAGCCACCAGGTCGCACAATCGTATAAGTAATACCACTTTTTTGGATATACTCTTCAGCTTGTTTTTTCCACAACAAAATCAGCCAAAACAAATTCAGTGGATGGAAAAGCTGCGAAATACACAAAGAAGAAACTAAGACAAAATGTTCAATTCCCTTTGTTTTAGCAGCATCTACTAAATTTTTAGTCCCTTCAAAATCCACTTTATAGGGGCCAGTGGGGTCAAAGCTCGGTTTTGCGCCAGTTGCAACCAACAGAACTGTGCTATCTCCCAACGCAGCAGCCAGACTTTCTGGTTGTAAAACGTCGCCTACAACTAATTCGGCTTCAGGAGAGAGAATACCCCTAGCTTTTTCTATATCCCGCACCAAGGCTCGGACGGGAATATTCCGCGCTATCAATTCTTGCACAATCCGGCGACCTGTTTCACCCGTTGCCCCTGCTACAAATGCTTTCATGAGAAATGCTATCCTGGGAAACTATTGTGTGCTTGTTCAGTTCTTTATTTTAGTAATTCTATGGAGTTGATGGCAGATTAATAAGGTTTCAGTAAAATGGGATTTGAATGCGAAATGACCCAGGCGCGTGGGGAATCATTAATATAGACGAACGCCAAAGTATACAGTAATGCATTTATGCTTTCAAGAAAAAGCGAATATAAATCCTGGGAAATAACAGAAGCAGTTTTACCTGTAGCCTCCACCCAAGAAGAAGCTAAGGAAACATTAACCGAAGCAAATGTAGCAACGCTCACAAAATTTTACGGTCGTTATCAAGACTGTATGGAAATGGCTGCCCCAGTAGAGAAGGTTGCTGAGTATCTCAATGCTCACGCCTCATGGTTTTCGCGCTGCGCTGAACCCATGAAGGTACAATCACTTGGGGAAAATGGCTATGCTTTAGTAATTGGTCGTTTTGGTTCTTTCGGTTATGAAGTAGAACCGAAAATTGGTTTAGAATTGTTGCCCCCAGAGGAAGGTATTTACCGCATCCGTACAATCCCCATTCCTGACTATCAGCCGCCTGGTTATGACGTAGACTACCACGCAGCCCTCAAGTTAATAGAAACGGATGTTTCCTCTAGTATTGGGGAGGTTACAAGGGTTGAATGGGAATTGGATTTAATAGTTTATATTCACTTTCCCCGGTTTATTCAGCGATTACCCAAGTCTCTAGTTCAATCTACAGGCGATCGCGTACTTAACCAAATCGTCCGCCAAGTCTCCCGCCGCTTAACTCGCAAAGTTCAGGAAGATTTTCATAAGTCTTTGGACATACCCTTTAATGCCAATTCCAGGCAAAAGCGGTGAACGAAAGTGTTAAGAAAAATCTGACTAATGGATAGTCACGAGTGGGGACAATACAATTCGGATAAGCAGGCGAGGTAGGGGAGGAAAGAGAGTTATTAAGCAATTTCTTTTCCCCTACTCGCCTCAACAGATAACTTTGTTGTAATTGCAAAGGGACAGGCTTGAACTTTAGTTCAAGTTAAGGAGAGATTCATCGAATTCACGTTTGATTAATTAGTCAACAGACTAATCACGAGCTTGTCGCGTCACCAAACCACCAACAAACGCCCCTAAAACAGTACCTGTCCACAGTCCTGTTGTGCTACCTTGCCATATTGCTCCTGGTGTCATCCAAGCGTTGCACATCTCCTTTAAACCCCAAGGTTGGTTTTGGCACTTTTGGCTATGCAGCATTATGGTAATTTGCCCACTGGTGTAAGCACCAAAAAAACCTGATGACAACGCCAAAAAAGTGCAAATTAAAATTCTATTTTTTGTCATTGGTCATTGGTCATTTGTCATTTGTCATTTGTCATTGGTCATTTGTCATTTGTCATTGGTCATTTGTCCCTTATTCCCATGCCCCATGCCCAATGCGCCATTCCCAATCAACCAGTATTTCTCATCCCGGCGGCAATACCATTAATAGTTAACAATGCCCCTCGCAGTAACTCGCCTTTGCTGTAACGAGAGTGGATGACTCCAGAAGTAGCATTAGTATTTAGGGACTGGCGTAGGCGCTTAAGTAGTGAAACTTGGATAAATCCCAAGGGGACAATTGTGCCATTGCGTAACTGCACAGATCGCTGCAATACAGGATCACCATCTAACAGTCGATTGTGATCGGTGATTTTTAACACCAAATCTCTTGTCAGATAGAACTCGCTGGCAATTTGGTCAAAAACCTTGGCAAAACGAAGTTGATCTTCTGGTTTTGACAATTCTTGGACGTAGTGATGTGCCATTTGCATATCTACTTTTGCCAACGTCATCTCGGCTTTAGAAATCACCATCTTGAAGAACGGCCACTTAACATAAAAGTAGCGCAGCAATTTCAAATGTTCTTCTGGTTCTGCGTTCAAGAAGTCTTGTAAAGCTGTGCCAACGCCGTACCAGGAAGGCAGCAAAAATCTAGTTTGTGTCCAGCTAAATACCCAAGGAATAGCTCGCAGACTACTTAAATCTTTCTTACCAGATGGACGGCGGGCTGGACGAGAACTAATTTGTAGCTGGCTAATTTCTTCAATTGGGGTTACTTGGTGGAAGAAGTCAACAAAATCAGGCTGTTCGTAAATTAAAGCACGATAATGTTGACGCGATCGCGCTGCTAATTCTTCCATAATCTCATTCCAGGGTTCAATATCATCAAACCCTGTCCGCAGTAGGCTAGCTTGAATCACAGCTGTGGTGATGGTTTCCATGTGGTACAAAGCCAAGTCCAACAAGGAGTATTTGGAAGCCAAAACTTCTCCTTGTTCGGTAATCTTGATTCGTCCATTGATACTATGACCGGGTTGAGCCAAAATCGCTTCGTAAGCAGGGCCACCACCTCGTCCTACAGAACCGCCGCGTCCGTGGAAAATTCGCAAACTTAGATCATAGTTTTCTGCTATTTGTTGCAGTGATTTTTGGGCTTTATGAATTTCCCAGTTGCTACTTAAAAAACCAGAGTCTTTGTTGCTGTCAGAATACCCCCAGCATTACTTCTTGCAAGTTGGGGGGTGAGGGGGGGAGGGGGAGGGGGAAAGTAGGGGGGGGGGCAGGGGAGGCAGGGGGAGGCAGGGGGAGGCAGGGGGAGGCAGGGGAGGATGAATTTTCATCCACAACAGCGCTCTCTGTTTTTGTCTGTTCGTAGCCGCCGGCTAATAAGGCGCGATATAAGGGGAGTTCAAACAGTTTTCGCATGACGCTTCGGGAGCGTTGTAAGTCTTCTACTGTTTCAAATAGGGGGACAACTTGAATAGTTCCTACAGCAATGGCGGGGTCAAAAAGTCTGGCTTCTTTGGCTAACAGCAATACTTCCAGCACGTCGCTCACGTCGCGGCACATGCTGATAATGTAAGTTTGGCAGATATTCAGACCAAATTCTTGTTGGAGCGATCGCACGACGCGAAAGGTTTCAATTACATCGTTGGTTTTTTCGGAAAATGGCAATTCTGCCGGAATTAATGGCCGACGGGTTTGCAGTTCTCCTGTGAGCCAAGCGACTCTTTGCTCCTCAGAGAGTTCGTTGTAAGGTTGAGGTAATATTTGCAGGTATTCCAGGATTTCATTCAGCGCATCGGCGTGGCGGGATGATTCTTGGCGAATATCTAGCTGTGTCAAGTTAAAACCAAAAATTTCTACTTGACAAATGAGATTTTCTAATTCTCGACAGCTTAAACCTGTTTCTGTCAAGTTGCGCTGAATCATCCGCAGTTCTGCTAAAAAATCGGCTCCGGAAAGATACAGGGGGCTATCTTGATTTTTTGGCGTTTCTCGATTGTATAAAGCTAGATTGCGATCGCGAGTATTTTCCAGCCGTTTCAGCACATAAGCCAGTTTGAGCCGATAGGGTTCTTGTCGATAACGCAACGCCAGCGCATCATATACCTCACTCAACTGGGACTGATCCAATTCTAGAGATTCCAGTAAGTCTGGTAAAACATCACTCCAGTGCATCGATACACTCAACAATTCAATCAGATTTTTCACTGACTGAATATATCTCCCGATCACCATTTTGCGCTGATAGCAAGCTGTCTTCCAGGTAATTTCGGGTGTGACTGATGGATTCCCATCTCTGTCTGAGCCTACCCAAGAGCCGAAAGAGCAAAAGTTTTTACTCGGTGGTTCTAGCCAAGGAAAGGTATTGGATAGGGTATGTTTGAAACGTTTATAAAGTTGGGGAATGCCATCAAACAAAACTTCTTGGAAGTAGTGCAGGGCATAATCTACTTCGTCTAGCACCGTGGGTTTAAACTGGTGAAGTTCATCTGTGCGCCACCACAAGCGAATTTCTTCGAGCAATTGTTCGCGGACATCTGCTGCTTCCCAAGCATATCCCCCAGATGTACCACCAGAATGGTTTTCCAAGGCATCTAGTTTTTGTAAGAGTTGTACCACCTGGCGCTGCTTATCGCGGATGGTATGACGAACAATTTCCGTTGGGTGTGCTGTGAAAACTAAGCGCACATCCAGATGTGCAATTAGACGTTGAATTTGCTGGGGTGGTACATTCAGTTTGAATAAATAGGGAAATAAAGCAGCAAAAGTCCCTTTTGGTTTGACTTGCGCTTTTTCTAGATAACTCTTTCTTAGCAATTCTGCTGCTATTCCCTTGCTAACAGGCGCATCATCTTCTCTTTGATTGGAAGAATAGTTGACATTAGATGCTCTTTCTGCATCTGTCGCTTCTGTTTCTGCTTCATAGCGGCTCAATTGCTGCCGTTGTTCGTATTCCTGCTCTATGATGTTGATCAACTGAAAATATAGAGCGAAAGCACGAGCCGCACGGATTGCTTCGTTGATATTTAGTTGTTCAATTAATTTAACGGCTGAGGATGCTTGGTCATTTGTTGCTTGTCCTTCTGGTGAACATAGATCGCGCAACTGCCGCAACAGATCTACCATATTTTGACCGCATTCTTGCCGGAGAACTGACTCCCACAATTCTTCCACTACCTGGAGACGATGACGCAAAAATAATTCCGACACCGGGTATATATCCGCAGTTTGAGACGAAGAGTATAAAAGGGAACCCATATTCTCTATTCTTGTAAAGCTAATTACTGTTTACGGTTCTAGGTTTTGCACTTAATGCTCACCGGGTTGTTCCTGAGCAAATAATTATTTGGTGTATATCTTCTCATCTTGATTGATTTCGTGTTCATCTGGGAAGTCGAGGTTGGGTAGGCGATCGCCTCGAAATAATTCTTCACTGGCTTCCCCGATGGATTCTAGTGCTCTTACTGTAGTTTTTCCGGTAATGAGCAGCAGTAATATAGACGCTGTACCTATTTGTAAAAGGAAAGATTGGGGAATGCTAAAAAAATCCAGATTAGATGGCGGGTTAGTTGAGGGTTGTTGGTTGGTAGGAGGCATTGCTAATTTTTGGTTATGGGAATATGAGTCAAAAGGAGTTATGAGTCAGGAGTTAAGAGTTAGGAGTTAAGATGACTCCAACGATCAAGGGATGGAGTTGAAATGAGATAAGCTTGTTGTTTGTTTCGCCTATCAGGGGCGTTACATTAGCACATTGGGACGCGAGTCCGGTTTTAAAGGACAAGTCATCAGCCAGTCATATAAAATTATTCTGACTCCTGGCTCCTAACTTCTGATTTCTGACTCCCTATTAGTAAAATAAACGCAAAACTCAACATTAGTCAGACTTGCAACCTGTACAAGACTATCTTGGCCGATTTTGTGAGCTACGAAGGTAACAAAATTGTTAAAAAAAAACGTCAGAGTGTGATAGACCTATGGTTCTAGTTTACAAGTGCAGGCACTATCCCCCAACAATCGCTTCCTGTAAAGTTAACTGAGCATGAAAACAGTATTACCAGATCGCCAGCAATCCTTAGTGCAATGGGTAAGCCAAGCAACAGGGATCAACACTTTCGGGGTGAAAGTCCGGTTGCGGGGAAATGACCTTCATATTCTTTGTGAAGGTACAGAATGTCCGCAGCGTTGGCACACTTTGTCTGATTTGCTGCAAGCACTACAGCAAACAAACTTAGATATCCTCACAAGTAACGAACAACCCTCAATATATCAAGTATTTGTCTATGGCCGAAGAAAAGGGGAACAGCGCCCCAAATGGTGCCATCGGGTTTACTTGAATCAAATAGATAAGCATCTGGAGCAGGTGGAGCAAGCCTTGCTAGCAGACTCGGAAAAATCCAAACAATCGGGTGGAGCGTTAATTGTCTCTAACGAAAGTTTGGCACGCCAAGGCAACCCAGAAGCGATCGCTCGATATCTCAGCGAAACTCTGAGTACCTTAGGTGTATCGGTACAGGCAAAGATTAAGCTATATAAGCCAAAGAATTCTCAGCCAGAAGAAAATCGCCTGTGGATATTTTGCCAATCGAGCTATAGCCCTGATGCATCCTTGCTTGCTGAACCAATAGCACAAAAGTTGCGTTATCTCAATCTTTCCGGCTACCAAGATGCAGTTATTGTTTCTCAGGTGAGCGGCGAAACTGTACATGATTGGCTGCTGCGGGTGGATTTGACACCACCAGAAGTAATGCTAAAAGAGTGGGCGCGTTGGGGGGATATACAAGCGATCGCTCGATTATTAACTGAGGTACTATCAGGGTTAAAAGTTGCTGTCCAAGTTTCTCTGAAAGAATCAACGCTACATATCTTTTGTACCCCAGCTTTTGATCCCTTAGGAACTGCCCCAATCCCAGACAAGGAAGTGTGCTTAAAGGCGATTGTACCCCAGCTAGAAGCGATCGCTCCTCAAGGCATTCTCGCCGCCACCGTATACGGACAAAAAGCAGGCGACAAGCAACCCACTTGGATTGATTGGCTGGCTTTACCCGCTGCAACACATCCCGCCTTTGCCCCATCACCATTAGAGTTGGCAAATACTGGCGATGAACCAGCCATCATCTTTTTACTAGAGCGCTTACTCAACCCTGACCTGGATTGGCGGCTATTGACAGGTGGAATTCGCGTACTTTTACTGAACAAAAATGATTTATTGCATATTATGTGTGACGCACCTGTTTGTCCAGGGCGTCAACAAGTAGCAAGTAAAATTACGCAGTTTATTCGCCAATTAAAAATTCCCGGTATGATGGGAGTACGTATATACGGTCGCCGCGCTGGGAATAAAGAACCTTTTTGGCATTATGGCGTTGATCTTGAACATCGCCAGCGTTTAGTGCCAGAAGCAACCCCAGAATTCGCTGCTACCTCTAAATACGTTAACGATCTCGTAACCTCTGAGACTAGTGAGCCAATTTTGCGCCCCGACTTAACGACAGAAGAAGTTCAAAGTTTTGTAACCGAAGTAGCGCGAGATTGGATGGCAACGGCGAGTTCAACAGCGAAAAAATTCCTGTTGAAAAGCCAGTTATTTACCGAAAGCAACCAGTCAGCGGAACATAACCATGATGTTCAAGGAATCAAGATTGCTTTAGTTTGGGGAACACTGGGATTATTACTCACTCTCCAAACTGATTGGGTATTGGGTCGAATTATTGCACGGACTAGTTCGCCAAAAGTCGCTAATGTCTCGCTTTCATCATCCTCTGAGCATAAGGCATCTTTGACATCTGGGAAAAATCAGAGTGGAAATACGACATTTTTTAGCAGCACTTCCAAGACAAAATCTCCTCCAAATCAGAGTTCTGTATTTAATGCTTCGGAATTTACCCAAAATGATGATACCCCGACTAAGAATTTGGCAGCCGCACCACTGAAAGAAAAAGCAACCGCAACAGCTATTCTTTTAGCAGCGCGATCGCAGATGCCAAGTTTCAATGTCAGGCAGTTAGATGAACAACTAGCACTGTATAAACAGCGTTTAGCTAGAACTGGTAGTCCGCCAGATGTATTGATTATTGGCTCCTCCCGCGCCCTTAGAGGAGTAGATCCAGCAGCACTTTCTAAAGCTTTAGCGACTCAGGGTTATCCAAATCTGGACGTGTTTAATTTTGGGATCAACGGTGCTACCGCACAAGTTGTAGACTTTGTGATTCGCCACGTGTTAGAACCATCAGAACTGCCTAAAATAATTATCTGGGCAGATGGTGCTCGTGCTTTCAATGGTGGACGCGAGGATATTACCTTTAAATCCATCGCTGCATCAGTTGGTTATAAACAAGCATTCCAAAAAACTCCAACAGATGCAAATAGCGATGATTTAGCCGAAAATACGGTAAATTCGGGAGAGAAAAAGACAAATGAGGACGTACCGGAGATTAGTACGTATCAAGCTGTTAATGAGTCATTGAATCAAGCTCTAGCATCTGTTTCCAGTAGCTATCCAAATCGCGATCAAATAAAAAGTTTACTGCAAAAACAACTCCTCATACTTGGTCATAATCAGACAGTTGCATCAGAAAGACAGCTAACAGACGGTACTTCAGATGAAAGTACTTCTCGGCAATCAGTTGACTTTGATGGCTTTCTACCTTTGTCTATTCGTTTCAATCCCGCTAGATATTATCAAAAATATTCTAGAGTTACCGGAAATTACGACAATGACTATAAATCTTTCCAAGTAGAAGGACAGCAAGATGCTGCTTTTCAAGAAGTGCTTCAGTTTGCCCAATCTCAGAAAATTTCCTTAGTGTTTGTCAATATGCCTTTGACAGGAGATTATTTAGATCCAGTGCGTAGGCAATATGAGCAGGAATTTCAGCAATATATGTTGCGTTTGGCTACTAATCCCAACTTTATTTATCGTGATTTGAGCCAACAGTGGATAAAAGTAAATGACTACTTTTCTGATCCTAGCCACCTCAACCGCTTTGGTGCATACGAAGTCTCGAAAAAGCTGGCTAATGACCCGATGATTCCTTGGCCAGTGAAGTAGGGGAATGGGGAATGGGGAATAGGGAATAGGGACTGGGGAGAATAATCCACAATACCCAATGACAAATGACAAATGACCAATGACAAATGACCAATGACTAAAAAATGAACTTTATATCAATTTTCTATGGGCTGTTCTTATTGAGTGTATTAGGAATTTACTGGTCTTTGGCACAACAGAAATTGCGATTGTGGACGCTGCTAATTGCCAGTTTGGTTTTCTATGCATCTTTGCATATTCAGTACATACCATTACTATTAGCCTTGACGTTTATTAATTTCCGTGTAGGGCTGGAGATTGGGCAAAATACATCACCAGGAAAACATTCTCTTGATTGGCAAATTTCTAATGAAGAGTGGCAATTTGCTCAAGGTGATTGGAATCGTCGCCGTCTAAAAGTTTTGTGGGTGGGTATAATTCTAAATGTTTTACTGTTATTAGGTTTTAAGTATTTTACCCCTTTATTCAAGTTTGTTTTTCATGTGCAAACAAACTCACCAGATAGCTCTTTTAAATTGATTGCACCATTAGGAATTTCCTTTTTTACCTTTGAATGCATTGCCTATTTAGTAGATGTCTATCGTGGTGCCCCTGCTAGTGATAATTTTGTCAAATTTGCCACCTACAAATTATTCTTTGCCAAACTCATTTCCGGCCCGATTACGCGCTATCACAACTTAGCAAATCAATTCAATACACTAAACTTTCCCAGTAGCGATAGAGTAGCTGAGGCGCTGTGGTTGATTGCTAGAGGCGCAGTCAAAAAAGGTATTTTTGCAGACCACCTTGGAATTTTCGTCGATTTATGTTTTGGTAATCTGCAACGGGCGGGTAGTACCGATCTCTGGTTAGCTACATTCGCCTACGGTTTGCAATTATATCTAGATTTCAACGGTTACGTAGACATCGCCCGTGGTAGTGCTATGCTTTTCGGCTTGGTTCTACCTGAGAATTTTGACTTTCCCTACTTCAGCACCAATATTTCAGAATTTTGGCGGCGCTGGCACATGACTCTAGGAGATTGGCTGCGTAACTATGTCTACTTTCCTTTGGGTGGTTCCCGTCGGGGTTTAGTCCGTACCTGCTGGAATTTATTTATTGTGATGCTAATCGCTGGTATCTGGCACGGTGCTGCTTTGGGTTATGTAGTTTGGGGCATATTCCACGGGTTAGCCTTGGTGGTTCATCGACTTACAGATACTATGAGCGATCGCTTTGAAAATCTAGAACATTTCTGGCAAAATCCTCTGGGTATCTTTGTAGCTTGGTTCTTAACTCAATTGATGGTTTTTACCTCTTGGATTTGGTTCCGTCTACCTAATCTTCAAGACTCTTCTTTGGTAATTCGCCATCTTTGGGGTTATCCAGCTGATGCCCAGTTTGCTCAAAAGGTCTATGTAGATGCCTTAAATATGAGTCAATACCAACTCACTTGGGTACTTCTAACTTTAGCTGCCTTCATGGCTATAGTCTATGCCTTCAACCGAATGCTGAAGTTAGAGTTTAACTGGCCTCTTAAGCTTGTCTTCGTTCCCATCTGCTTCTACGCTGTTTGGTTATTCGCTCCTGAAGGCAGTTTGCCCTACATTTACTTTGATTTTTAACAGAAACATAAGTCAATTTACAACTTATTATTTCGTTACAAAACAACAGGACTTAAAATTTTTATAACGGCTTATTTGTAAAGGAATGTAAAGACAATTAACTAGGCGATCGCATCATTAAATTTATAGCTAGGTTGGTCTTGAAGTGGCTTACAAAGCCTCACTTGATTACTTTTATCTAGTAGGAAAACTTTATATTTCGATGATCTTTTTAAAGAATACTGTTACAGAATATTAAGTCAAAGATCGCGTCAAAGTAAATTCATGTAGACTGTATTTCAACAAGCAAAATCAATCTTGCTTGTTCCATATTTAACAACAAATAGCACTTATAAAACAATGACCACAACCTTACAACGGCGCTCTGGCGCTAGCGTATGGGATCGCTTTTGCGAGTGGATCACCAGCACTGACAACCGTATTTACATCGGTTGGTTTGGTGTTTTGATGATTCCTACCCTGCTAGCTGCGACCACCTGCTTCGTAATTGCCTTTATCGCTGCTCCTCCTGTGGACATCGATGGTATCCGCGAACCAGTTGCAGGTTCTTTGATCTACGGAAACAACATCATCTCTGGTGCAGTTGTTCCTTCTTCAAACGCCATCGGCTTGCACTTCTACCCAATCTGGGAAGCAGCTTCCTTAGATGAGTGGTTGTACAATGGCGGCCCTTACCAGTTGGTAGTTTTCCACTTCTTAATCGGTTGTGCTGCCTACCTCGGTCGTCAGTGGGAACTTTCTTTCCGCTTAGGTATGCGTCCTTGGATCTGCGTAGCTTACAGCGCACCTTTGGCTTCTGCTACCGCAGTATTCTTGATCTACCCAATCGGTCAAGGTTCTTTCTCTGATGGTATGCCTTTGGGTATCTCTGGAACCTTCAACTTCATGATTGTGTTCCAAGCAGAACATAACATCTTGATGCACCCCTTCCACATGTTGGGTGTGGCTGGTGTATTCGGTGGTTCCTTGTTCTCTGCAATGCACGGTTCTCTAGTAACTTCTTCCTTGGTGCGTGAAACCACCGAAACCGAATCTCTAAACTATGGTTACAAGTTCGGTCAAGAAGAAGAAACCTACAACATCGTTGCAGCCCACGGCTACTTCGGTCGTCTAATCTTCCAATACGCTTCCTTCAACAACAGCCGTTCACTGCACTTCTTCCTCGCAGCTTGGCCTGTCGTCGGTATCTGGTTCACCGCTTTGGGTATCAGCACGATGGCATTCAACCTGAACGGTTTCAACTTCAACCAATCAATCATTGACTCCCAAGGTCGCGTCATCAGCACCTGGGCAGACGTAATCAACCGCGCTAACTTGGGTATGGAAGTAATGCACGAGCGTAACGCTCACAACTTCCCCCTAGATTTGGCTGCTGGTGAAGCTGCACCTGTAGCAATGACTGCTCCTGCTATCAACGGTTAATACTTCAGTATTAGCTAAATAAAAAGCGCCCTCCAGAGATAGGGGCGCTTTTTTTTAATTACGTAATAAGGACTGATTGGGTGTTAACTGGCTCTCAAAACGGCTGTAAACAATTTGGGTTGGATACCAAGAAGAAAACCAATACAAATCTTGAATAACTTTGCAAGAATTACCCCCATCTGGTAACTCAAAGTGAACCAAAGCTAAATTATTCAATCCAACGACTTCCCGCCCCTCCTGAAACCAACGAGATTTCCAAAACATCACAGGTTGTAACCATTTCCATTTGGCATTTTTGGCTCGTTTCCAGGGAGCTATCAACG
Organism: Nostoc edaphicum CCNP1411; assembly: GCF_014023275.1. NCBI lineage: Bacteria > Bacillati > Cyanobacteriota > Cyanophyceae > Nostocales > Nostocaceae > Nostoc > Nostoc edaphicum. Next base: position 5,849,925 of record NZ_CP054698.1, on the reverse strand, counting down.
AAAATATATCTGCTGTGTAGGCAGAAGTTTGAACACTGTTTCTAGGTATCCACTCCAGCACACAATGCCAGTCAGAGTTAGCTAGCATCTGGCGATTATGGTGTAATTGTTTCTCGGAAACTTCTACCATATTGGGTGGATTGAGCCACCCTATCCAATGTCTCACCTTTTCTGGTAACAGCCAATCTTTCAATCGTGTATGAATGAGCCGTGTCAAAATCTCTTCATTCTTTAATGCACTAGCGGTTAACTGCACTAATACAGACTGTAATTTGGAATGGGTACGTGCATAAGACAAGTGAGCAACAGAACTGTAGTGAATATCCCCGGATAGAATAACGACTTGTTGACGTTCCTCAAACAAGGTAGTTAGGAATTTTGCCAGCGCTTCAGTATTAATGTTCCAGGCATCTCCAACATCGGTTGAAAAAACTTTCTCCTGTTTTAAATGCCAATGGTGAATCCAATCAATCACTTGTAGTCCAAATACATTAGTGGGCGCAATTACAAATGTAGTTTGAATCTGAGTTTGTTCAGCTACTTCTTGTAAAGGCAAAAGTAGTTGTTGCTCAAAGGCTTGTGGACACAACAGCATCGGCGGCGCGATCGCTTTTTGATCGGCTGGATAACCCCGCCAAGTACGCGTATCAAGCACAATTACTTCATGGCAATCGCTCCTGACTATGTAGTGCCAAGTCAGTGCTTCAGGATGTCGATCCAGAATAAATACTGCACCGTCTCGGACTAAGATAGGTAAGCCTGTGTGCGGATCGTTGGCTGGCATACCTACATAACGAGCGATCGCCTCATCAGCCTTTACATCCGTCCCTTGGGAAGCTGACCAAGCTTGTGCAGCCATCAACAGCTTTTCACCAGATTGACCTTCAGCAAATTGCCCTGGTGTGTTGCCCCACGCTTGAAATACCGTGTAGGCTAACAATGCATTTTGAACTATTCTTCGCCCTAAAGGACGCCCCAGCACTCGCAAACACCAAGCTTGGTTTAGGTTCCAGTCATCACTAACATCATGGTCATCAAAGATGGTGTACATGGGAATATTGGCAAGGGCGCGACGCACTTTCCAAAGCGTATAAATTAATTGTCGCAAATGCCATACTGCCCGATTCCAGTCCTTGATAGCGTGGCGATCGCGCATTACTTGATGTCCTTCGGGAAATGTGGTCGGCCAGCATACTGGCGACCAAGCTAGTAAATAAGTAGCGTAATACTCGCCGAGACTGAAAAGATGACTGTTAATTTTCTCAGGTTTATTATGTAATCCTGCGGTCAAGCCTGCTTGATTTGTCGCAACTTCAGACCGCTCTCCAGGGGGTAGTTGCTGGGGAGTGCAGTATACTCCATTCACAGGAAGTTGTTCTTCCCAACCCAAGAGTGCATCACCAAGAGTACTGGCAACCCACAATGACGGTTCTGATACATCGTCGCCGTAAATTTGATCTCCGGTGAGAAACAGCTGGTGAGGGCGGTGTTGGGGTTGATTAGCCGCAGCCTCAATTAAAGTGTCAAGAATTGGCAGTGCATCAAACCCATGACCATGAGGTTTACGGCAGGAAGCATGGACAATTTGTAAATCTTGCAGACAGTTAGGCGGCAAAACAAAGGTTGGTTTTTGATGATCGAAGTAGCTAATGCTGACTGTAGGAGAGGAGTTTGAGCATAATGCTTGTTGCAGAGTTTGCGCGGTTTGGTCAGCAACAGTAAACTGGAGATCGTATGCATAGATGTGACCTCCAGTTAGGCGATGTCCAACCGTAGACCGAGCCGTTATCGCAACTACATGAAGATGCTTACCCAGAGAAAAGGTAGAGCGTTCCCCATCCAATAAGCAATTTTCTAGTGCTTTACCATCATCTGTTGTGTCATAAACTTTAAGTTCTACCTGACAAGACTGTTTCAGTGCTACCCATACCGTTACTGACTCTGGTTCAGTATGTTGGAGGATTGGCCCCGCTAAAATCAGTGGCAGTTCTTGTAAAAACTTGTCCCCAACTTGATACTTCATTGCAAACAGTTAACAAAGTGGTGGTGTTTTAGATGTGTTATTTTGCTCCTAAATTGGTAGCCCAAACTCATCTAATCACCAATCATGCATCAATTCTTATCTGTTTAACATCAGTTCATAGCGCAAATTGATTGCAGCCCAAAAGTTCAGGGAGAGACTTTTCGGAGATTGGTGTCAATTTAAGGCTGATGCCCAGATGTCAAGCGACCTAGAGGCGTTGCGTCGGTGTCGTTGACTAACGCTTTAACCAACCCCATAGAACGCTGATGCTCGATTAACCAAGGAATGAGTTGCAAAAATGGGTTTTGCGATCGCCTCTAAAAAATCAATACCTAATTTTCTGATACTGATATTAGTTATTTCGACCGCACTGGATCAAATTTGACATAATATGCTATCGTTCCACAATGCGGCGCGGCCGTTAACTAGCAAGAAGACTTAACTATGTTGATCCTAATCAGAGTTTTTCTGCTAGTTGCTACAACACTTTATCAAGCGATCGCGTGCTGGTTTGAAGATCGAAAGCTGCCCCCTGGTCAAATGTTTGATGTGGGTGGATATAGTTTACATCTCTACATCGCAGGAAACACTAATCCAACAATTGTCCTAGACCACAGTTTAGGGGGAATTGAGGGCTATCTCCTAGTTGAAGAATTGGCCAAGTTAGCGCGAGTATGTATCTATGACCGAGCGGGTTATGGATGGAGCAATCACAGCCCACATCCCCGAACCAGCAATCAAATTGTGACAGAATTAGATACGCTGCTTACTCAAGCAGGAATTGAACCACCCTACATTTTGATCGGAGATTCTTTTGGTAGCTACAATGTCCGGCTGTATGCCCATCGATTTCCTGAGAAGGTTATTGGCATGGTACTCACAGACGGACTACATGAGACTGAAATGCTCAAAATGTCTTTTCAGTTACAAGCTTTGAAACTCTTTTTTATATCTGGCTTTGTAATGTCTATTCTCGGCTCAATACTTGGCATTATTCGATTAATGAGGATATGCAAAATATTTGAAGTGCTGAAGCCGGAATTAGGTAAATTTCCTCAGCACTTACTTAATTCAATAAAACGTTCCTTTTGCCGTCCTAAACACTGGATTACAATGAGTCGAGAGATGTTAAATCTCAGCGTTAGTGGACGTGAGGTGAGAATAGCTAACCAGTTTGGTGATCTGCCTATAGTTAATATCAAAGCAAATTCTTTTTTAAAACCTTCTCTTTGGACTGTTTTTATTCCTCTGCGAAGTGCTAACCAATTGCGGAAGCAAATGCATATAGAGTTACTAAAGTTATCAACGAACTGTACTCAACTTAAAGCAAGTAAGAGCGGTCATTTTGTATGGGTAGATCAACCTGATGTAATCATAGATGCTGTAAAAATTGTTCTAAATAAAGTTGATCCTTCTCGTCCGGGTTAAGGAACATAGATGCTGAACAGGGAAATTATGAATTTTGTTTTGCATCATCCATAATTCATTTATCGAACAGAATTCAGGAGTCAGGAGTCAGAATTCAGAATGAATTCTGTATGACTGGCGGATAGCGTAGCGTTAGCAAGTCTTCGATAGCGCAGCATTAGCGAGTCCGCGAGCGTCTTTATTCTGACTTCTGAATTCTTCTTCAATTTCTTTTTCCCCAATATTAAATTTTATGGATTCAAATTCAGCATTGTGTGCAGCGATCGCAAATCACATTACCACTAGTCCCCAACAACGAATTACTTTCGCCGAATTCATGGATATGGTATTATACCACCCTGAACATGGCTACTATTCCAGCGATGCAGTCAAAATTGGCTTTGAGGGTGGTGATTTTTTCACTTCTCCCAACCTCTGCCCTGACTTTGGCGAGTTACTAGCAGAACAATTTTTCCAAATGTGGGAAATTTTAGGAAAACCTGTACCCTTTACTCTAGTAGAAATGGGAGCAGGTCAAGGATTGCTGGCATTGCATATCCTCAAATATCATCAGCTACGCTACCCAGATTTTTTTACCACGCTGGAGTACATCATTGTTGAAAAGTCCCCAGCTTTAAGAGAAGAACAGCAGCAACGCTTGCAAGATTTTCCTGTACGTTGGTGCAATTTAGAGGAAATACCACCAAATGCGATCGCAGGCTGCTTTTTTTCTAATGAGTTAGTAGATGCGTTCCCCGTCCATCAATTCGTCCTAGAAACGGGAGAACTCCGAGAAATTTATGTGACAACCTCAAACCTAACCCTCCAAACCCCTTCAAGTGAGTCTTTCTCCCCTCCCCTCATAGGGGAGGGGTTGGGGGAGAGGTCAAATTTTGCATTTATAGAACTAACAGGAGAACCTTCAACGCCCCAATTGGCTGAGTATTTAGACTTAGTGGAAATGGACTTGTCCCAAAGTACATATCCAGATGGCTACCGTAGTGAAATTAATTTAGCTGCTTTAGACTGGTTGAGTATAGTAGCAGACCGCTTGCAGCGTGGCTATGTGTTAACAATTGATTATGGTTACCCCGCCAATCGTTACTATAATCCCAGGCGATCGCAAGGAACGCTACAGTGTTATTACCATCATCGTTTCCATGACAACCCTTATATTAATATTGGGCGACAAGATATCACTGCCCATGTTAACTTTACGGCTTTGGAACGCTGGGGCGAGAAGTACAATTTAAAGAATATTGGTTTTATCCAGCAGGGATTATTTTTGATGGCGTTGGGGTTAGGCGATCGCATTGCTGCCCTTTCTTATCAAAAGCAACTCCTCTCGCAGTTATTACAGCGCCGGGACGCGCTACACCAACTTATAGATCCCACGGGACTAGGCGGCTTTGGAGTGCTAATTCAGAGCAAAGGTCTGAACAATACAGAAACTTCTCAGCCACTAAAAGGATTGACTCTGCCAGGGTAAACGTAAATTTGAAAAGTTAAAACTCTATTTAAGAATGCAGTATCAGTCTTATTTAGACTAGCATAACAGTGATTACTGTAAAGTTAAACACACTACCAAAGTAATAATTATGTCCACTCATGACCTGCTAATGCTAGCAACACTACTTACCCCTGGGATTTTACTTTCAGTGATAATTATGGTAACTTTTGCCGCTGGTGGTTGATTGCCAGAGTTAGGGAGTAGGAAACTGGGATTTGGGATTGTATCTTAAGTCTCAAATAACTACTCCCCAACAAATTTGAATAAATAATGTAAACGCAATGTCCACGATGGGCTATGACGCTTAATGACTCGCTAACGCTTCTCTACGAGACGCTACACGAACGCTATCGGTGACGCTGTATTAAAGGAACGTGAAAAATGAAGGTGGCATTTCTGGGAATTGGACTGATGGGACTACCAATGGCTCAAAGGTTATTAGCCGCAGATATACAGCTAGTTGCCTACAATCGTACCCCAGAAAAATTAGCACCACTACAAGCCGCTGGGGCTGAAATTGTCACACATCCCCGCCACGCCATTCGTGCTGCTGAGTGCATAATCCTCATGCTAACTAATGCCCCGGCTATTTATAATGTGTTGCTTTCAGATACTTCTTGGCAAACTTTGGAAGGACGCACGATCATCCAAATGGGAACAATTACTCCCACAGAAAGCCAGGAAATTAGAGATGCAGTTGTTGGGGGTGGTGGTGAGTATTTAGAAGCACCTGTATTAGGGAGTATCCCAGAAGCAAAAGCTGGCAAGTTGAGTGTTATGGTAGGTGCCGAGCCAGAACAATATCAACGCCATTTAAAGTTACTCCAAAATTTTGGGACAGAACCTTTACTTATAGGGCCAGTGGGATCTGCGGCGGTGCTCAAATTGGCACTAAATCAACTAATAGCTTCGCTAACAACTAGCTTTGCTCTGAGTCTAGCTTTTATCCAGCGTCAGGGTGTCGATGTGGATGTATTTATGCAAATATTGCGCGACAGTCCACTCTACGCACCTACCTTTGACAAAAAGCTACAACGGATGTTGGATGGCAATTATGCTGATCCTAATTTCCCCACAAAACACTTGCTCAAAGATACAGAATTGTTTATCTCGGAAGCTAAATCTCGAAGTTTGGATCTTAGCAGTATTAAAGGTGTGCGGGAAATCTTGCAAACAGCCGTGAAAATGTCATTTGCTGATGATGATTACTCATCACTATTTTCTGTAATTAAAGAATGGGGAGAAGGAATCGGAGAATAATTTTTTTAGGGGCATATATCTGTGCCCCCTATGTGAAAAGTATTGTAATACCGTTTCTTTGTAAAGTTGCATATATTTACCCCACCCTAACCCTCCCCGATGCATTGGGGTTACGGTGTACACACAAGTCGAAAAAAGCTTGATTTTTCATTGTTTTCTCGTTGATCTCGTTCCCATGCAGAGCATGGGAATACCTGATTTAGAGGCTCTGCCTCCAGTCAGATATTGAGTCTCTGACTCAATGAATACATTCCCAGACGGAGCCTGGGAACGAGGAAATGCTTATCAAGCTAGGTTTTTAGGACTTGTGTGTACACCGTAGCTTAACAATGGGGGTCTATTATATGCATCTTCATACATACTTGGTATAATTTGAGACACATTGAAGAAAACTTTTCCTTACACCCCGGCATCCCTGATATGACCTTGGAAAATACTGAATCAAAAAATTTTAACTGAATCGTTAATTCAAGATATTATTGCCCATCAGTAGTTGATTGAGGAAATGGTAAAGATTCAGGCTGAGACTGAACTTCCGGTTGAGGCTGAGGTTCTGGTTGAGGGTTGAGAAATTCCTGCCAAATCCTAATTTGCTCTTGTGCTGCACTGTAAGCAGCACTACCTCGTGGAACCGATTTTGCAATGCCAATCCCTCTAGCAATATCAGACTGACCTTGAGAGCGTGCTATTTCTAACAATTGCTGACTCCATTGGTCAATAGCCAGATTCGCATCCATATGTAAGATGCTATTGTTTGAAACCCGATCTGCCAGTCGTATTGCTTCAGCCAAAGCTTCTGGCGTCCCAGTCGCGCCTACTTCTTGAGCTTTTCTCCAGTTTTCTCTAGTGCGGATTTGCCCTTCCCAGTCATTTATCGCAGCTTGTGCTTCTCCAGCAAGTGCCCTTCCCGACGAAGCAATTTGTTGGGCTGCGCTAATAGCGGCGGTGAGATTTCCACTCTGAGCCAGTTCTTGTGCTTGATCTAAGTAGGGCTGGTCTTGAATTCGCTGAATTTTTCCTACCCAAGTACGAATTTTTTTCCGTGCTTCTGGATATAATGCACGACCTCTACGAATTTCGCTAGCTTGAGCGATCGCAGCTTGCAAGGAATTGATATCGTCGAATATAGCTATCTGTTCGGCGCGTTCTAAATAAGGTTGGTCTTCAATTGTCTCCACTTGGGCACGCCAGCGACCTATTTCTTGTCTAGCTTCTGTACCCCTGGGATTATTAGCAGGGATGAGCTGTACTTGAGCGATCGCTGCTGTTAAATTATTGACTGTTCCCTGGCTAGCCAATATTCTTGCTTTTTCCAGATGGGCAACATCTTCAATTTCCAGTTGCCAACGAGCAATTAGTTGTTGTGCTTCGTTATACACTGGTCTGGAAGGATCAATTTGTTGTGCTTGAGCGATCGCTGCCTCTAAACCAGAAACGTTACCTATCCAAGCACTCCTTTTCGCGTCAGCAATGGCGATAAAGTCATCTGTTTCGCCCTGTAGTTTCGTAATCTCTGGAATTTGTCTAGCAATATTCAGTGCTTCATCGGCATCTTGCTTGTCTAGTTTTGCCTGTGCTAATTGCAGCATTTGGCGTCCAAATGCGGGAATTGCTTCTTGAGCTTTTTGGTAAAGGTAACTTTCCTGACCAATGGACTCCGCTAACTTGATCGCTTCTAATAAATTATCAACAACTTGGCTTTTTGCTAAACTTTCAGCTTTTCCTAACTTATCGCCATCTTCCCGTGCTGTGGCAATTAGACGATTTAATTGGTCGTATTTAGTACTCGCCCAGTATTGATTGTCTACGCGCAGCATTTTGGCGGACAACATGAATGCCGATTGCCACCGCCGTTCCTTTACTTCGGCGATCGCACCGTTGTATGTTTCTTCTGCCTTTGACCAAATTGACTGCCATTTGCCAATTTGCTCATCGACTAATTTATAAGCTGCCACATCTTCGGGTATTTTCTGAGCAGTAGCGATCGCTTCCTCTAAATTCCCAGTTTGGAAACTTTGATCGGCTAGCTTCAAAATATCCCGCGACCATTCTTCGATGAAACGATCAATTTCTCCATGCAACGGGTGAGTTGGTGGTAGTTGCTTCACCAGAGCGATCGCTTGCAATAGGTCGTTAACTGTCTGCTTAGAAGCTGCCAACTGAGCGCAGTGCAGCCGCACAGAAGCACTAGCTAGGGGCCAAAAAATCGAGGGACAATTCGGGGCAGTTGGCAACTTTAGGAGCATTGCCATTGCCAAGAATGCTACACTGCCGGGAATCAAAGTTAGCAGTGCTAGCCACAATACCCAGCTTTTCATCCATCGTGGCAATTTCCCAGAAGTATTACTGAGTTGGGCAGTTTCTTCTGAATGACTATTTATAGGTAATCCTTCCCTATGGTTTTTTTTTCGCCGCTTCACTGACTTGGAGGTAGAACCAGTAGCAGGGACATCAAATGGTTGAGTTTCACCGAATTGTTCTTTTCGGGATAATCTTTTGTTTTGATCTGGCTCTCTTCCACTGGCTGAAGACCAACTGTCTGGAATATCCCGCTCTGTCATCTCTCACACCAAAATAATTGAATAGCGCTCTGTTTTAGGTCGATAATTCCATTGATGTCATAGTAACTTTCTGATAATTAAAAAGCTACTTTTTTTCAGGCTCTCTCCCCACAGATACCATTAGCGATCTAAAAAAATAGTGCCCTTTTATACTTTATCCTGAAACGGTAGATTCAGCTTGCAAATCGGCAATTAGTTGAGCTAAGTGATCGCTACTTGCCTGGTAGACGTTGCCGCAAAACTCGCAAGTTGCTTCAGCACCATCATCTTTAATAATCATATCTTGCAGTTCAGCTTCTCCCAAAATCTTCAGTGCCCCCAAAACGCGATCAAAAGAACAACCACAGTGGAAGCGCAGCATTTGCCGTTCGGGAAAGATTACTAGCCCCATATCTCCCAACAAGTCGCCAAGAATTTCAGGTAAGGTTTTCCCAGCTTGCAACAATGGCGTAAATCCTGCTAGACCAGCAACCCGCGATTCCAACATTTCTACTAGGGCTTCGTCTCTGGCAGCTTTGGGTAATACTTGTACTAGTAATCCTCCAGCCGCAGTTACTCCCCCTGCTCCCACGAACACACCTAAAACTAAAGCTGAAGGTGTTTGTTCGGAATTCACCAGATAATGAGCTACGTCATCGCCAATTTCGCCAGAAACTAGTTCTACTGTACTAGAGTAAGGATAACCATAACCGATATCCCGTACAACATAGAGGTAGCCATCACCCACAGCACCACCAACATCTAGCTTACCTTTGGCATTGGGAGGCAATTCTACAGATGGATTCCCGACATATCCGCGTACCGTGCCATCTAAGCCTGCATCTACCAATATGCCACCTAAAGGCCCATCGCCCTTAACCCGGACATTGACCCTTGATCCAGTTCGCTTCATACTAGAAGCCATTAACAAACCCGCCGCCATCGTCCTACCCAGTGCTGCCGTTGCCACATAAGAAAGCTTGTGGCGTCCTCGCGCTTCTTCTGTTAAACGTGTGGTGATCACACCTATGGCACGAATTCCACCTTCGGCTGCTGTTGCACGAATTAACTGATCCGCCATGAATAACCTTACATTTCTTAACAAGTTCACTTTTTCTATTCTAAGTTCTCTGCTGGTAGAAAAGTAACTTAGTAGGGTGCTACGCAAATAAACTGCTGTTATTGGTCATTGGTCATTAGTTATTTGCAAAGGACAAGGGACTAATGACTAATGACAAAAACTATTTGCAATATTAGAAATAGCGATGTAAACAACTTTAGGTAATCCTATAAAAATGCTGGGTAATTTTCAACAAAGTCAACTACGGATCGAAATCGAAGCATCAACAGATGTAATTCGTGACAGTCTGCTGCATCCGGTGCAATTAAAAAAATGGCTCTTAGGGCAACGTTTTGCGCCAGGAATGCCAGAAGAACTACTTCCCGGATTCCAGTTTACAACCTGGACTGGGCCAGTTGCGATTCATCATCAAGTAAATGTTGTCAAATCTAACTGTCTCCGCTTGGTACTCAGCGGAGGCATTGATGGGTTCCATGAATGGTACTGGGGAGAAGGTTGGGTACAGTCCCGCTTGGAAGGAGTTTCAATTTTGCCCTTGAATTTGGGTCAAACGCTGAGTTTGTTAAGCTTGCGTCAGTTTCTCGCAACTCAAGAACGTTAAATCGATTGAACGTAGAAGGTGGATTTTCCTTGTCTCTAAGACTAGTACCGCAAGGCGGAAGCCAAAATTAAGACAGCGTAAGGGTTTTGTTGATTGGGAATGGGTGGTTTATTTACGCCGTGCTGTACTAGTTCTTTCAAGGTGACTCGAAAAATCTCTTTTTTCTCTCTGTGCCTCTGTGGTTTAAAAGTAATTTATTTAACCACAGAGACTCAGTTAACACAGGCTCGCATAAATTAAAATGCTTAAATTATTTTTAATTGTCGGCTGTTAACACTTGTTCAACTGTTAATTCTAAATGTGGAAAAGTTTGAGATTGAATACGATCACGACCAAAAAACTCTATTGGTTCGTATAATTCTTCAATCAATGTAAAAATAGTCACTTTGTTAGTTAATGGATCGACAATCCAATACTCTGGAATATTTAAAACGTTATACTCAACTCGCTTGGCTCGGTAATCTACAATTTTTGTTGACTCACTGACGACTTCCACCACTAATAAGGGGGGTGGTTCGTTGAGTTCAATAACTGCCTCTCGGTTTCTCAACTCTCGCCATTGAGGTAACGGAATCACAACTACATCTGGAATCCTTGATGTATCCCATCTGCCAGCACGGGGAGAACGAACACCGATAACCATTTGTTTAGAAGTCCAATCCCACTTTAGTCGGAGAATTTCTCCTCGGAAACAAACATTGAGAAATTCTGTTATCGCGCCATGTTTCCCACTTCCCAGACTCATGGGAATTAGTTCTCCATTGACCAATTCGTAGCGGGTATCAGTGCCATCATCATATTTCAGGTATTCTTCAAAGGTTATTTTTGGGGTGGTTATAGTCATTGCTTCCCCTTGCAAATTTTTACCTTGGTTTAACGACCAACACCGAACAATTAGCCTCTTCTGCAACTTGACTGCTGACAGAACCCTGAACAATTCGCTTCATCCCCATCAATCCCCGACTGCCAATTATGATCAAGTCAGTTTTGTAAATATTGGCAAGGCGAATAATTTCTTCAGCAGGATCACCAGTTACTAGTTCTAACTCACTTGTGACTGATAACTTTTCCTGATAGGATTGCAGTTGTTTTTCAATATGAAAATAAGAAAATGTTGGGGACTCTGGCTGAGGACGATCAGCGGGTAGTTCCATTTCTGACTCTGGCGTAGGAAACACATGGCAAAGAATAACCTTGGCGTCTTTTGAAAAAGCCAAATTATCTAAAGTCTGAATTACTCGTTCTGAAATTTCCGAACCGTCCAGAGCTACCAAAACACTATTTAGCACCGCTCTCGTCTCCTAAAGAGTAGACCCCTTACATAAGTATGTAGCAAAATCCGCCGGCAGTGACACTAAACCAATTTTTTATTTGCCAATTTAGTTTATATTAGGATTTACGCAAAATACGTCGTAAGTAGCGGTAATTCATGAATTACCGCTACGGAATAATAGGCTTTTCAATTATTTTTGCGTAAGTCCTATATATATTTAAGGCTGTGCCATAGGTAAGTTTCACGCTACTTTTACGCTAGTGGGTTGTAGCAACTATTGTGGAGAAGCTTTTCACGAGTTTGTTGGAGAGGAAAACCCTCTCCAATAAACTACCGGGCGCTTAAAGGGCGGCTGAAGGTAGGATAGCAAATGGCGTGCGTTAGCGTAGTTGACCGTAGGTATCGCTATCTAAACTTTTAGTTTGAAGCTAGCGAGTTACTTTTACCAACAGTACAAGAAAAATTAAGCATTCCAAATCACTCTTCTTGCTGAATTCGGCGTCGTACTGAATCAGCATGAGAAGGTAAACCCTCTGCTGTTGCTAGCACATCAATTGCACCAGCCACATTTTGCAGTGCGGTTTGGGAGTATTGAATAATACTGGAGTGTTTTAAGAAAGTTTCAACCCCCAATGCCGAAGCATAGCGGGCAGCACCAGAAGTTGGCAAGGTATGATTAGGGCCTGCCAAATAGTCTCCTACAGCTTCTGGTGTTGAGTAACCCAAAAAGATTGCCCCAGCGTGGCGAATCTGTGGTAAGAGTGCCCAAGGGTCTTTGACTTCTAATTCCAGGTGTTCGGGAGCAAATTCATTTGAGAGTTCTGCTGCTGCTTGGAGCGATTCCACAACGATAATCAAGCCGTAGTGAGCGATCGCTTTTTCTGTGTCTATTCGCCGTGGGTGATCCACTAGCTGTCTTTCCAAGGCTACTTGCACGTTCTTCGCCAAAGCCGCATCTGTCGTCAGCAAAATCGCTGCCGCCATTGGATCGTGTTCGGCTTGGGCCAACAAGTCAGCAGCTACATGCACTGGATTTGCGGTTTCGTCGGCAATCACCAGCACTTCGCTGGGGCCTGCCAAAGAATCAATCCCAACTGTGCCGTAGACAAGTTTTTTCGCTAGGGTGACATAAATGTTACCAGGCCCAGTAATTACATTCACTTTCGGAATGGTTTCAGTGCCATAGGCTAAAGCGGCGATCGCTTGTGCGCCCCCAATGCGATAAATTTCTTGCACCCCTGCTTCTTGGGCAGCTACTAAGACTGCGGGATTAATTGCACCCCCTGGGCCTGGTGGTGTTACCATCACCACGTGGGGTACAGCAGCTACCTTGGCCGGAATTGCATTCATCAGCACCGTACTGGGATAGGCGGCACGGCCACCAGGCACATACAACCCGGCTCGGTCTACGGGAGTGTAGCGTTTGCCCAGCACTACTTCATCGTCGCCAAAGTGTACCCAGCTTTTCGGTACTCGCTGACGATGAAACGCTTCAATTTGGCGGCAAGCTAGCCGAACTGCATCAAGCAATTCCTTTGACACCTGCTGATAGGCTGCATCCAATTCCGAGCCTGTAACTCGGAGTTCTTCTGCTTTCAGGGTTTGTTTGTCAAATTCGGCTGTGTAATGCAATACAGCTTTGTCGCCTTGGCGCTTCACTGCTTGCAAAACTTCTCGTACCGTTGCTTCTTTGTGAAGCACCTGTTCGTCATGGGTGCGATCGCAGATCCGTTGCAGTTCTGCTCTGACGTCTGCCTGCTGAGTAATGATTCGCAGCATGGAGTAAGGACAATGCCAAAATTATAATATTGCCACCTGAGACTTAGTATTGCTCTTGACCCACTGGGGTATGCAAGCTGACTCTAATTCTCTTCTCTAGCTTAACCTGGATTTTTTTGATACTCTCAAGGCTGCCAGCATATAATTTGCTTGAGAAGGCGACTTAATTGCTCAGTCCGACAAGCCTTGACAGGCTAGCGGCAGGAAGCAGGTGTGCCATTCCCCGCTACCCTTATGCCCTTACCTTCACTCCTTGCGAAGTGTAGGTGATGTGTTTTCACATCCAAATCCCCAGGATTGACAGGGGGTAGGGTCTGAGTATGATTTTTACTTATTTTACCTAACTTATTAGTAGTTAATGTGTGTACAGACACGATATGTTCGATTCTGTACCTGGAAATTCCTGAAATTTAGCTCTTTACAGTTCTTTGCCTCTGACAATACATCTGCTTTAAGGACAGATTATATTTATTGGCAATCACGTTGCTTTAATCAGGTGGTGAGTTAGGGTCACTATTTTCTTTGATGTAGCTTATTTTAACGCATTTTCTAAATTGACGACACACTGAATTGAGGAGTAGGGAGCAGAGGGGAACTTCCAGTAAGTCTTTCCCCTCTGCTCATTTGCTCCTCTGCTTCTTTCAATGCCCACTCGCCTAGTTGCTTTATGGTTCTACCCAGCGTTCATCTGCCTTAATGAGGTTAATTAATTCCTCTACACCTTTATCTTCTGGGACTTTTTTAATTTCTTCTCGGCCACGGTACAAAGAAATGTAACCAGGTGTTTTGCCAACATAGCCATAATCGGCATCTGCCATTTCTCCGGGGCCATTGACAATACAACCCATAACTGCAATATCCAAACCAGTTAAGTGTTTAGTTGCTTCCCGAACTTTGTGCAGCACTTCCTCTAGGTTAAACAAAGTGCGTCCACAGGAAGGACAAGCGACGTATTCCACCATTGTTTTTCGCAATCCCAAAGCTTGGAGAATGCTGTAGCAAACGGGAATTTCTTTTTCTGGTGCTTCTGTCAATGAGACGCGAATGGTATCGCCAATGCCATCAGCAAGTAAGGTAGCAATACCGGCCGTGGATTTAATTCGCCCGTATTCGCCATCACCGGCTTCCGTAACGCCTAAATGTAACGGATAATCCATACCCAGTTCATCCATGCGCTTGGCGATGAGGCGATAGGCGGCTACCATCACCGGTACTCGTGAGGCTTTCATGGAAATTACCAAGTTGCGGAAATCCAAAGATTCACAGATGCGGATGAATTCTATAGCGGATTCCACCATTCCTTCGGGGGTGTCACCGTAAGTAAATAGCATTCTCTCTGCAAGGGAACCGTGATTTACCCCAATTCGCATCGATTTCCCTTGATCACGCAAGGAAACTACCAGAGGCTCTAAGGTTTCGCGGATTTTATCGCCAATTTCGTCAAATTCGGTTTTTGTATATTCAGTTCTATTGATGTTTGGCTTTTCAAACACATACAAGCCCGGATTAATCCGTACTTTTTCTATGTGCTTGGCGACTTCCACGGCGATTTTCAGCCCATTGTGATGGACATCAGCCACAATTGGCACGTCTTGGTAAGTTTTAATTAATTTTTGTTTAATTTCGGCTAAAGCTTTAGCATGAGCCATACTTGGCACTGTGACGCGGACAATTTCGCAGCCAATTTCGTGCAGACGACGAATACCAGCCACGGAACCATCAATATCAAGGGTGTCTTCGTTAATCATTGACTGCACCACAACGGGGTAGCCACCGCCAATGGTGACATTTCCCACCTTTACGGGACGGGTTTTACGCCGCTTGATGGTTGTATCAAAGGTATCTTGACTTGATGTGGGATTTGAAGTATTTGCTGCGGGCAGAGTTTGCATAACCTGATTAGGTAAATTTATTGTTGCTCAAATATCAGATTTGATAAATCTCTGTTTCCCAGATTGCCACAGCAGGGGCATTTTTGGGCGATTAAATAGAAAAAAAAAGGAAAAAAACACACGTAAAGTAATAAAGAGCGATTTAGAGGTTTTGCTCATTTTTTAAAGATATTTTGCTTAAAAATCTTTTTATCTGAGTAGCTTGAGTAGCGATCGCTAAATTTATATTCCCATAATACAAATATACTATTTAACCAAAAGGACGAGGAGCGATCGCTCCTAGCACCAGCTAAATTAGGCTCTCACGATGACGTTTACTAAATTCACCATTATTTTTAACTAAGGCAAGCTTAATAAGTAGAAAATAATTACAGATTTTAGATGAACACCCAAAAAACAACCCAACTATCCATTCCTCTGCACTTTAAATCCGATAAGGTCGGTGAAGTTTCACGCGTACCTTACCAAGAACGTGCCGCCGAAGCTGAAATTTGGGCAAAACAACACGATATCAAACCAGCATCTTTAGATAAAACCCGTATTTGCCTACTATTAATTGATGTCCAAAACACCTTCTGCATTCCTGGTTTTGAATTATTTGTAGGTGGAAAATCCGGTAATGCGGCGGTGGATGATAACGTCAGATTATGTGAGTTTATCTATCGAAACTTGGGGGTAATTACAAAAATTGTACCTACTCTAGATACTCACACAGCAACGCAAATATTCCATCCGATCTTTTGGGTTAACGCCGCCGGAGAACATCCCACTCCAGCAGCGACTAGCATCACACCATTAGATATTGAACAAGGTATTTGGAAAGTTAACCCAGCCGTTGCTAACAGTGTTACTAATGGGGATTATGAATTATTAGAAAAACACGCTTACCATTACGTTAAGCAACTCAGTCAAGACGGTAAATATCCCCTCACAATTTGGCCTTATCATTCTATGTTGGGGGGTATTGGTCATGCTTTAGTTTCATCGATAGAAGAAGCAATATTTTTCCACGGTATTGCGCGTCAGAGTCAGACGCAATTTGAAATCAAAGGTGAAAATCCTTTAACAGAAAACTATTCCATATTACGTCCAGAGGTGTTAGAAGATTTTGAACAACGTCCACTTGCTCAGAAGAATACGCGCCTGATTAAACAACTTTTAGAATTTGATGCTGTAATTATTGGCGGTCAAGCTAAAAGTCATTGTGTCGCCTGGACAATTGATGATTTATTAACAGAAGTTAAACAGGTAGATGCTAACCTTGCGAAAAAAATCTATCTACTAGAAGATTGCACTTCTCCTGTTGTTGTCCCCGGTGTTGTGGACTACACAGAACAGGCAGATGCAGCGTTTAAAAGGTTTGCAGAGGCAGGAATGCACATCGTAAAATCTAGCGAATTTGGGAATTGGGCATAGGGGATTGGGCATTGGGTTTAGTAGTCTCCCTCATCGCCTATTTCCTCATTTATTTAAATAACCCTTGGGATCTTGCGCGACCCAACCCAGAGATGAGGTAGAACGCACTTCAAAATGGAGATGCGGTTGAGTGGAAGTTGGTCTTCCACTAGTGCCTACCGTTCCTAGTAAGTCTCCTTTTTTTAGTTGCTGACCTACGGTAACTTTGATACTGTCAAGCTGGGCGTAGCGGCTTTGGAGTCCGCCACTGTGGTTGATAATGACCAACTTGCCATAAGAACCTTGGTCGTTGGCAAAGGCTACGGTTCCGGGTGCGATCGCTAGCACATCTGTACCAATTGGTGCTAATAAGTCAATACCACTGTGGAAGAAAACTTCACCAGTTGCAGGATTAATTTGCCAGCCGTAAGGTAATGCCACAGTTACCACTTGCGCCAAGGGGTATCCAGTCAGAGATGCAGGGTTTGGCGTACCTGTATCAGCAGGTAAAGGAGATTTAGTGACAACACCATTTGGCGACCAATTTACCCCCGGAACAAACACAACTCTGGGGTCTTGTTGGCAACCATTCACTTCAAAAAGACTATCAGCACGAACTTTGTATTGTGCCGCCACTTGTCGCCAAGTTTGACCACGAGGTACTTCGACTACAATCCCATTGTAGGGAGGAATTTGAAGTACACTACCAACGGCGGCAGTTGCACCATTCTGCAAAGCTGGATTCATGCCAATAATAGTTGTAGGAATGAGATTGTAGCGCTGCGCTATGCTCTCCAAAGTTTCGCCACGAACAACTTTATGGCGTTGGAAGCGAGATAAAGCTGGAGTTGGGCAACCACCCACAGCAGCATTGGCGCTATTGGTGTTTGGCAGTATGGATACTAGGCCCAAGGCGCTAACTAAGCTACAGAGAAACAGTTGACGAAAAGGTAAAGTCATGTATAAACGTCAAGAGCGCATTAACTTTAGATTTTAGATGGGAAGAGTGGGGATTGGGGATTGGGGATTGGGGATTGAATATTAGAAAACTCTTCTCTAGTCCCTATTTCCTAGTTTCCACTTCTGATCTCCTAGTCCCCAGTCCCCAGTCCCTATTTCTTAGTTCCCACTTCCGATCTCCTAGTCCCCAATGCTCAATACCCAATCCCTAATTCTTCGTAAATTGATCTGTCCACTTGCCGTTAGCTTGACTACACTTAGAAATTAGCAACTGCATTGCTGTCCTTGAGCAAAATGATTATGAAGTTATCTTTAAAGCAACTGGCGGTTTATGTGTTTTTACTGGTGATTGGCGGTGGTGCAGGTTTGTTGGGCAGTCGCTATCTCCTGCCACAAAGTCGCTCCTTCCAACAGTTAAAAAATGTAACGATGGCTTTGCCACCAGAATCCGTAGTTCCGAATTCTCCTAACGGAGCAATTGGAGCTACTGGGGGCGATAACGTGAATTTTATTGCGACGGCAGTCCAAAAAGTTGGCCCGGCTGTAGTGCGAATTAATGCCACTCGCAAAGTAGCTAATCCTATCTCTGATGCATTGAAAAATCCCCTCTTGCGGCGATTCTTTGGAGAAGATGAGCAACCGATTCCCCAAGAACGTATTGAGCGCGGTACAGGATCGGGATTTATTTTGAGCGAAAATGGAGAATTGCTCACTAATGCTCATGTGGTAGCCGACACAGATACAGTACAAGTCACCCTCAAGGATGGTCGGACTTTAGAGGGGAAGGTCGTGGGAGTGGATTCTGTGACAGATGTGGCTGTGGTGAAAATAAAAGCCGATAATTTACCAACAGTAAAGCTGGGAAATTCACAAAACTTGATACCAGGACAATGGGCGATCGCTATTGGCAATCCTCTAGGTTTAGATAATACTGTCACTATCGGTATCATCAGCGCTACGGATCGCACTAGCACTCAAGTTGGTGTCCCAGATAAGCGAGTCAGCTTCATCCAAACTGATGCCGCAATTAACCCTGGTAATTCTGGTGGCCCCTTGTTAAACGCTCAAGGCGAAGTGATTGGTGTTAATACAGCAATTCGCGCTGATGCTCAAGGACTCGGTTTTGCCATCCCCATTGAAACCGCCGCCCGCATCGCCAATCAACTTTTTACCAAAGGGCGTGTGGTACATCCCTTTTTGGGTATTGACATGGCAGACCTTTCTCCAAGCAGAAAACAGCAGATTAATCAAGAAAATCAACTGAATATTCAGCAAGACGCTGGGATTGTGATTAAAGGAGTCACAGACGATTCCCCAGCCAAGCGTGGAGGACTGCTTCCTGGAGATGTGATTCAAAAAGTTAACGGTAAACCAGTCAAAACCTCAGCCCAAGTTCAGAAGCTGGTAGAGTCCAGCCAAGTTGGCGACGTTTTAGCGATCGAAGTCAACCGTAGCGGTAAAATTCAAACCTTTAAAGTCCAATCAGGAGCTTATCCTGAAAAGAAGTAGTCAGAATAATTCGTAATTGATAATGACGCTCTCTACGAGACGCTAAAAGCGTAGCTTGCTTAAGAGTAAGAGGACTCAGTACCGCTGCGAATACAGTAATTCGTAGTTGCAATACGCTCACGGACTCGTTAACGCTGTGCTATCAGTGGAAGTTTGAACTCTCCACTGTTTTGTTGAACACTGAATTTTTACAGTGTGGGTTGCTGTACCCTTATTAATTACGAATTACGAATTACGAATTATTTGGTCAATAGTCCCAGAATGTTTGACTATTGACTATTGATTATTGACCATTAGACAAATGCTCTAACTGCATTCTCTGCTCCATCTGGCGCAGAAAATACCCCGTCATCATGGCCGACGCTAGAAGTCCAGCTAAGTTATCCCGATCTGTTGTGATTTGCACGTTGAAATTTTCTGCTGGGAGCATTCCTACTAGCCCTTGGACATTTTGCGAGATGATTTGTTTAATTTCGGGGCTGGCGGACTGAGCAATCCTAGCTAAAACATCAGGAGACTGATGCTGTAAATATTTGAGTAACTGATTAGGGTATTCCTCAGAGTGGTCGGAAAGAAGTTGATTAGGGTGTTCCTCGGAGTTGTCATTCAAAAAGTCAGGATTAAACACCATTGGCAGTTTTATTTAGCTTAATTGCTAACTCTACTTTAAACCATAGTACAAGGGTAGCGCATTCATCATTGGTATAAGTCAATAGGAGGGGAATGGGGAATGGGGCATTGGGCATTGGGAAAGAGGAGACAGGAGTTATTTAATTTTGAATTTTGAATTTTGAATTGATTTGTCTCCCTGATCTCCTTCATCTTCCCATGCCCCATGCCCCATGCCCCCTTCCCTACTCCTCACTCCCCACTCCCTTTAGTTCTAGTTCTAGTTCTAGTTGTTCTTCCTTTTGTGTGGTGGCAAGTATTTGGGGGAGTTGTTCGATTTGGAAATACTGATGAAATTTTGGGGTTACTTGGAGTGAGTAGGAACGAGAATCGCTGTCTCGGCGTTTGCGGATGAAACCAAGTTCTACGAGTTCTGGAACGTGCTGATATACTCCTGAACCTCGCAGGTTAATCAAGTCACTTTGGAGTATGGGACTATTAAGGGCGATCGCAGCTAAAGTCCGTAATGCACCTACACCCAATTCTACTGGTATCATCGTTTGCACTAAATCATGAAAATCAGACCGTAGTTGCAAACTATAACCATCTGGAGTTTCTATGACCTCTAGGGCGCTATCTCGGTGGGCATAGTTGTCCATGAGTTCAATTATGCCTTCTTTGACACTGGCGCGATCGCACGCGGCATACTCGGCGATTTCGCCGAGCGACAAGGGTTTACCTTTTAAATAAAGAATTGCTTCTATCTTCGTCGCTGTGGCTGTAATCATTTAGTTATTAGTCATTGGTCATTAGTCATTGGTCATTAGTACATGACAACTAACAATCAACAAGTGTGTGGCATTATATCGTAAATTGTCAAAATATTGATACTCTCTGGGAATGGGGCATTGGGCATGGGGCATTGGGCATGGCTCAAGAATCAATAGTTCTTCTTCCCCAATTCCCAATTCCCAATTCCCAATTCCCCATTCCTCAAAATCCTCTAGTTGTGAGAATAAATTCTGCGATCGCTAAATCTTGTGGAGTTGTCACTTTCAAATTTGTCTCCTCTCCCTCGACAATTCGCACTTCAATACCGCATTTTTCAAATAAAGCAGCGTCGTCAGTTACTTCCCAACCTTGACGGACTCCTTCAGCGTGGCACTGTTTCAATAACTTGACATTAAATCCTTGGGGAGTTTGTGCTGCCCACAATTTTTGTCTATCGGGTGTTTCTTGAATTATGCCTTGTTCATCGACAATTTTGATGGTGTCTTTGACGGGTACACCAGCAATTAAACCGGGACAGTGGCGAATGGCCTCGGCACAAGAGTTAAATAAATCTGGTGTGGCTAGGCATCTAGCGCCATCGTGAATCAACACTTGTTCTGCGGCTACTGGCAAGGATTGCAAGCCATTGTAAACAGATTCTTGGCGGGTGGAGCCACCTTGAATGAATTCTACTGGTTTAGTCAGCTTGAGATCGGCGAGAATTGCCTTGAAATCTGGCCAATCAGTCGGCTGAGAAATAATCCCGATCCAACTGATGGTAGTGGCGGCTTCTGCGGCTAATAGAGTCCAAGCAATAATTGGTTGCGATCGCACTTTCAGTAGGAGTTTATTGCGGTTACTCCCCATTCTTTTTCCGATGCCCGCAGCTGGAATTAGTAAATACACAGAATTCCTCAATCTTTAAGCTATATATTTTCCCCTAAAATAGGGAGCGAGTAAGCGTCAATAAATATTATGCGAGTAGTAGCCCTTGTACCTGGCGGAATTGGCGACCAAATTCTCTTCTTTCCGACTCTAGATGACCTGAAGCGCCATTACCCTAACGCTCAGATAGATGTCGTTGTTGAACCCCGGTCAAAGGCTGCCTACCGAGTGAGCAAGTCAGTTCACGAGGTGCTGAACTTTGATTTTCAAGACCGTAATAGTCTGGCAGATTGGGGTAACTTGATCGGCAACATTCGCGATCGCGAATACGATGTCGTCATTGCTGTTAAGCAAATTTGGTTGCTTGGTCTTTTGCTCTGGTTGACGGGAATTCCCATACGTATTGGCTACAAAGGCAAAGGTTCGGTTTTTCTGACCCACGCTGTGCCATTTAAACCATCCCAGTATGCGGCGGCAGTATATCACGATTTGCTGCAACCATTGGAAATAAATAGTCCTGTCCCAGAGTTAGCAGTAAATGTGCCCAAACCAGACATTGAGTGGGCACAAAAGGAACAAAAACGCTTAGGGGTGAATGAAACAGGCTATATCTTGATTCATGGCGGTTTTGGCCAGTTATCCCAGGCTAAAGAACAGGATAAAATTTACCCTGTCGAAAGTTGGCATCAAATTATTCAAGGCTTCCAAGATAAGCAGCCGGATTTGCCTGTGGTGGTGATTAAGGGAACTGACGATGAGCAGTTTGTGCGATCGCTTCTGGGGTCTTCTCCAGATATCAAGGTGACTTCTCCAGATGATATTGGCAAGTTAACTGCTATGATCGCCGGGGCAAATTTGATGTTGTCTACTGATAATGCGGCACTACAACTGAGTGTTGCAGTCCAAACTTATACCATCGCCCTATTTGGGCCTACCGATCCAGCTAAGTTGTTGCCGAAAAACGATAAATTCCTGGCCATTGCATCCCCCACGGGAAAAACGGCGGATGTTTCACCAAACGCCGTTTTAGAGAAAATCTGGGGTGGCTAAACCAGCACTTTGTCGCAATTTCTGCAATCAGTTTATTGGATATCCAATGTAGTTATGCGTTTGTAAATGACCGCAAGACCTGGTTGTGACAGCTAGATTTTGCGGTTATTTCAGTATTTAAAACCAGGCTCAAAGCCAATACGGTTGGGTTAAGGGTTATTGGTGTAGATAATTGGTCTTTGAAGACGCGATAAATCGCGTCTCTACAAAAAACAGATTTTTCTCAATGCTTTGTGCTTATTTGCGATCGCGCCTTCCCCGTCCACCTGCCCAAGGGGGTGGCCCTCCCGCATTGCGAATGCGAATAACTTCTCCGTTACTGCGAGTGATGCTAAAGGCATCAAAATCATAGTCGTCGTATTCTCCTACGACAGTTACTTTTTCACCCTGGCGCAAATTTAGCTGATGATGCCAACGTGGCCCGGCATCGACAATAATCTGTCCAGTGCCGTCCTCTAAGATAAATTCATTGCCAACAACACTGCGAATTTCACCAGAAACGCTGACTCCTGGATCGCGCTGCAAATCACGGATTGGGATCTGTGCTTGAGCGGTGGGAATAACTACCGCTAACAGTGCAGATGTAAAGGTCATAGCAACAGTGGATCTCATAAGAATTTATTGGTTTGAACTTCACTGCATAAACTGTAAATAGGAAGTATGACCAAAAAATGACCACAATTTATTCGGTTTTGTGCGTCAAAAGTCAATACAGTTCAAATAAGACCAAAACACTTGTAGAGACGGCGATTTATCGCGTCTTCTAGAGATGGCGATTTATCGCGTCTCGAAAACCCACAATTTTGTACAATTAGCCCTTAACCCAAGCGTATTGGGTCAAAAGTGGCAGGGTAATCTGAAAGGTTGAGCCTTGATCAAGAGTGCTGGTGACACTGATTTGTCCCCCGTGAACCTGAACAATTTGCTGGGCGATCGCTAATCCTAGTCCAAATCCACCAGATGTTCTAGAACGTTTGGGATCGGCTCGGTAGAATCTTTCAAATACATGAGGTAATGCATGGCTGGGAATGCCAATTCCAGTATCTTTTACTTGAATTAAGGCTTGTTCTAGCTGTCTAATTAGGCTCAGTTCAATGGTTCCACCAGCGGTTGTATAGCGACAGGCATTGCTGAGGAGATTAGCGATCGCCTGTTGTAACAAGTTTGCATCACCTTGAACTACAACAGGCGTATCGGGTAACTGGCTGGTGAGTTCTAAAGAATGGATTTTTGCCTGTGACAGCCATTCAGTAGACATACTCCCTAAAAGCTCTGTTAAATTCACCGATTCCATCGAGTCAGGAGCCAATAATCCTTCGTGTCGCGCCAGAAATAACAAATCACCCACCAATGTACTCATCTGTTTGGTAAGGCTGATAATCTTCTCAATGCGCTTTCGCAGTTTCATTGGTGAGTCGTCTAGCTCATCTAAATCCATTAGCCCAACTTGGGCATTGCTCATGATTGCTGCTAAGGGGGCCCGGAGTTCGTGAGAAGCATTGGCAGTAAATCGCTGGAGTTGATCGCAGACTATTTCTAAACGCTGATTGGTTTCTCGCAGATTGATTTCTCGGTTCGCTAACTCTCGCTCCAGTTGATAGAAAAGATGAACTGCAAACAAAGCTGCGATCGTCCCAAATACAACAGAAATACACAATATAATCCAGGTAATTTGCCGATAAAAATCTTGATGTTGTATGCGTTGTACTAATAATTCTTCCTCGGTTTGAGCGAAGCGATCTATTTGTTGACGCGCCTGATCCATCGTTAATTTCCCTTCTTCTAACCACTCATAAAGGGACGCTACGGGAACCAAGGTATCAGTTTGTCCACGAATTCGTTTCAGTTCTCGCTGTAAGGTTAATTTCTGCTGAAAGATTTCTAAATTATCATCAACCAGTGTGCGAATTTTTTGAATTTGCTGGGTTTGTTGGGCATTGTCTTGTACCAGTTTTTCTAATCGATTTAAGGATGGAGGAATAATTGTCTGAGCTTGCTTATAAGGAGCCAAAAATTCCTCCCGTTGAGTTAGCCCATAACCTCGAACTCCAGTTTCAGCATCAATCAAGGCGTTGAGAAGCTGTTTTGTTTCTAGGCGTACCGTTTGAGTATGCTGCACCCAGGTTTCATCTTCTACCAGACTGGCTTTTAGCCAAGCAAAGGCTGATAGAGCCATAAACAAGCAGGTTATGGGAATGGCAACGATCGCTGTTCCCCGTACTCGAATCGGCAGAGTTTGCCAGCGTTGATAGAGCCGTTGAACCCGATAAGCCATAGATTACCCCGCAGGAGGTTCTAAACGATAGCCAGTGCCATAAACGGTTTCAATCCAAGTTTCTACACCAATCTCGCGCAGTCGTTGACGCAAGCGTTTTACACGAGCAACTACGGCATTACTCTCAGGTTCTTGTCCCCATTCCCAGAGTGCCTGTTCGATCTGATCGTGGGTGAGAATTTGCCGAGGATGGCGCATCATGTACTCTAGTAATTGAAAATCTCGGCTTTTCAATTTCAAGCTACTGCTTCCCCATTCCAGGCGCATGGTGTCGAGATGGAGCGATAGCCCGTTGACTTGCAAAGCATCACCACACCACAGGGGCGATCGCCGTCGTAATGCCCGCACCCGTGCCAGTAATTCTTCAATATCCACAGGTTTGACAAGGTAATCATCGGCTCCGGCATCTAGCCCCATCACTTTATCGACAGTGGTATCTTTTGCCGTCAACATCAAGATAGGAGACGCTTTTCCTGCTTGACGATACTGTTTGCATAGGAAGATACCATCTTCATCAGGCAACATCCAGTCAAAAATCAGCAGATCGTAATCTTTTTCACCCATCAACCATTGGGCTGTTGCCCCATCTTCGACGGCATCCACAATATGCCCTGAACGAGCCAAGGCGTCATGGAGCGGTTCTATTTGCTCTGGATCGTCTTCTACTAGCAAAATTCGCATTGTTCAATTGCAGCTAGTTGGGAATGGGGAATGGGGAATGGGGAATTGGGTTTTAGCCTAGTTTGATTTTAGAGTGCCAACTTAACTTTCACGCAGCTAAAATATCTCAAAAAAAGCGTCATCTAATTCATAACCTAGCATTTGGGCCATGGATTTCAGGCGCGAGAGACTGGGGATGTCTTGCTGTTTGAGCCAATCACCTAAGACAAAGATTTTGTGCATCAAAAATATCTCTAAGGCTTCAGGATTGTACTGAATCCCTTCTTTGGAACTGAATTGGTGTGGTACTAGCATGGCGGCATAACGAGCAAATTCTCCAGCTTTCCAATCTAGTAAAAATGCTAACCAGGGGTATTTGGCATCTAGGCGCACAAACCACAGCCGGATTTCTGGAATTTCTGAGAGTTCCCGTGGATCGCCAGGTTCGAGATCGTAATTGATATCAAAGCGTAGTTGCTGTTCATGGGATGCAGCCCCATCTTGCAGCAGTTGTTCAATCACCGTTGACGCTGGAGATATATCCAGATTGTTAATCAGGTCATTATTGAGTGCGATCGCAATTGTCTTTGACTCAGCAGCCACTTTTTTTTGCTCAACTGTAGGATCGAGAATCTACAGTAGCAGCTTTCAGGGATTGACGCTAGATTGACCTTTAGGATCACAAAGTCTTGTTCACAAATCAATTAGTATTTACTGATACTTTTTTGCTGATAATTTGGTCAACCTATACAAGGTTTAGATTCAAGTCTGAACTGATCAAATTTCTTTGATACTTTGGCTTAATTTTTGCTGGTTATAACAAAATACATTCTAGTTCCTAGCATGGATATGAGACAATAGCGATTCCTGCGGCTGGCTACGCCTACGCCGCTCACTTTTCCGATTTTTAATAAAGTTAAATATTACTTTTGTTATTGTTATAATTACTCACATTTAACTAATAAATTACTACACGATTTACACGCTATGCCATTAGAATTAGCCTACTTGGGTAAGGCAACGCCTGCCCCAAGGTGGACATTTACAGCAATTTTAAGTTAAAGTTGTAATGAGTTTGTTTTAGATTAAGGTCTGAGAAAGTAGCCATCAACAAGCAAAAAAAATCATTATCGCCACCTATGACTTTTGCAACATCAAAAGCCAAAACACAAGCATAGGTAAAACAGCGGTGTGCAATATGATTGCATATATTAAATAACCAATAAACATTTATACGGGAAAATTCCCCCAATAGTTAACAAGCTGTAATATGCAAAAACAAACAATTACTACAAAACCAATTCGTTCCCTAGAAGATGCGCTTGAGCGCTGTCAAATTCTGGGTATGCGCGTCAGTCGTCAGCGTCGCTTTATTCTGGAACTACTTTGGCAGGCAAATGAACACCTTGCGGCAAGAGAGATTTACGATCGCTTGAATCAACAAGGCAAAGAGATCGGTCATACTTCTGTTTATCAAAACTTAGAAGCATTATCCAGTCAAGGCATCATTGAATGTATTGAACGCTGTGATGGGCGTTTGTACGGCAATATCAGTGACTCTCACAGTCATATAAATTGTGTGGATACAAATCAAATTCTTGATGTTCATGTGGAACTACCAGAAGATTTGATCCGCAAAATTGAAGAAGAAACAGGAGTGCAGATTACTGAATACAGTATTAACTTTTTTGGCTACCGGAATCCGCAAGAGGGATAGATAATGGGGAATGGGGCA
This sequence comes from Nostoc edaphicum CCNP1411, assembly GCF_014023275.1. Taxonomy (NCBI): domain Bacteria; kingdom Bacillati; phylum Cyanobacteriota; class Cyanophyceae; order Nostocales; family Nostocaceae; genus Nostoc; species Nostoc edaphicum. Next base: position 5,822,710 of record NZ_CP054698.1, on the reverse strand, counting down.
TGGGGCATGGGGAATGGGGAATGGGGAATGGGGAATGGGAGAAGAGTTTTTCCCCTCAGCAAGAGCAGCACCTCTCCCTATTTTCAATGCCCAATGCCCAATGCCCAATGCCCAATGCCCTATTCCCCAATAGCATTATTGCCAAAAACTGTCTCATCGTCGGCATCATCATCATATAAATCTATTGGTAAAATAGTTCCTTCGCAGCTTTCAATTAGTCCGATCGCAGGGGTTTTGCTCCAATTAACATCTGTGTTTGTCGCAATGTGGACGGTGTTTAAGAAGGGTTGCTGCGATCGCAAATTTTTCAGTTTTTGAAATGACTCTTTAGAGAACAAGGCACCATTATCGGTAGCTAATTTTTTGTGAGCCTCAGTCAGAATTGCGTCAAATAAACAGGCATTAGTAAGATTGGCAGAATTAAGATTTATCCCCATAAGGTTAGCCTGTTGCAGGTTTGCGCCTGCGAGATTTGCCTGTTGCAGGTTTGCGCCTGCGAGGTTTGCCTGTTGAAGGTTTGCGCCTGCGAGGTTTGCCTGTTGCAAATTAGCTCCAACCAAATTCGCCCCAATTAACTCCGCATTGGATAAGTTTGTTTGCTCAAGATTTACCCCAGTTAACATTACTTGCAGCAAAGAGGCTCCCGATAAATTCAGTCCAGCCAGAGACTTGATTCGGTTTGCAAAGGCGTTTTTGTGCAAAATGCTTGTTCTCGCAACCAGCGCACTTAAAGCCTCTGGATTGAATTCTGTTAAATTGAGTGGATTGCCACAAGGCCAAAAAGGGATTTTTGTTTCTCGGTAGCACGCACAAAGCAATAAAAACACATTTAGTCCCACAGCAGCATTCACTTGCTCAACATTCACCGGGTTTTGCAGTGTGTGGAAATGAGTCAAACCTTTGTGGGCTATTCCTTCGTCTAGCCAACGCCCTTGACAGTAAGCACGCCAAAAAGACAAAAGCCGTTGGAACAATACTTCAAAGGAAAATTTATGCTTTTGCTCTCGGCGTAAAATTGCAACTGCCAGTTCTTCAATTTCTTGGCTAAGTATCCCGTAACCTAGTAAATTGTAAATATGCTGGGCAACGCTACTAGGAGAATCAAGCATAAAAGCAAGGCTACCATAAGCCTCATCTTGGTACTGAGTTAAAAATTTAAGTTGGGCAGCAATGGCATCTGCACAAAGAGATTCTCCTAGCTTGAGATGCGAAAACTCAATTAAACTACTTTTGGCTGCGCTTTCTAAATCCCGAATTTTAAAATAAAACCCTGGTAGAGTATTAAACTCACTAGCCAAATTAATTTGATGACGTTGCGAGTGTAAAATTTTGAGAGCGATCGCTTGCATCTGCTCAAGTAAATCTTGGGGATGACGATTAGCGAGTAAATTAGCGATCGCTTCTGGAGTTCGGTGGATATGAGCCGATCCTGAACGCAGTAGCATCGTCTTGATCCCACCAGTTAGCGGATAACCCAATAACCATCGACTCAAGCGATGATAAATTTCCCATAACAGAGAAGACTTTGGAGCATTAGCAGCTAATTGCAATAGTTCATCATCTAGCAGTCCGTCGCGGTGTAAAATGCCCAATAAATGCAGCATTAAGGGTTGGCGGATCAGAGCAGATAATTCTCTTAACTTGGACTGGCTGGCAAATAAACCCGCCTGTTTTAACAATGTAAATAAATTTTGAGCGATCGCTAACGATTGCACTTTTGCCCATTGCTGAAACCATTGTTTGAGTTCATCCACATCGAAGGGCTGAATGATAATTCGCCTCAATGGCAACGGTATCTCTGGGGCGATTTCCTGTAATGTTGTTGACCGACTCGTTAACACAATTTTGTGTCTATGCTGAGATTGAAAATTCAGTAATTGCTGAATAAAAATGGCTTTTGCCCTGATACCCTGAGCAGAAGGGGGCAGTTCATCCAAACCATCGAGCAGCAAGAGACAAGGCAGATTTTCTTGCTCTAACCAAGTTGAAAGATTAACAGGAAAAGCAGAATTTAGGGTTTCGGTAAAAGTTTTGCCATATTTTACATCCCGTAACTTAATTAATACAGGCATCCAATTAGGGTACAACTCTTGTGCTACCTGTGCTGCCCAGAGTTGGCAAAAACTAGTTTTTCCATAACCAGGTTCCGACTCAATGACAGCGATCGTTTCTAAATCAGTTAGCTGTTGTTGCGCCCAAGTCTTTAAATCAACTGGTTTAACAGTTTTTTTATCTTGCTCATAAATATTTTCTTCTATTGGTAAGCCTTTTTGCGGCACATAGAGATCCTTAAGGGCAAAGGATTCTATGAGCAAAGGCATACTTAGATTTTTAATCAAACTTGCACGATAATGTTCTCGGTGCAAATCAATTTTTTCAGCGATTGTAGAACCCACTTCTGGAGTGATCAAGCTGGGAGATAATGAAATTCCCAAACGGAAAAATTTTTGCAGTTGGGCTAAAGGGGGAGCATTCTCGGTGACAACTACGAGTATTTCACCAGGAAGTGAGTTGACTAGACGCTGTATTAAAAGTTTAGCTTCAGGTTCCTCTGCACCATTGGCAACTAACCAAGCTATGGCAGCATTATTTATTTGTTGCACCAGTAATGAATCTGCAACCAAAGATAGTGCTTGTTCAGCTTGAGTATCAGTCAATCTACCTGGACTGAGAGTTTTCAGCAATCCTTGCAGTTGCGAATCTTGGAGGATGAGTTTACCCACGTCCTCTTGAAGTATTTGTGCTTGGATTGGTATACTTGCTCGGTCTAGCCACGGTCTTTGTAAGCTTACTTCTTGCTCTAAAATTGCTTGCAAAGCATGAAGATAGGCGATTTGAAACGCTAGCCATGTGCCTTCATTACGTTTTAACGGTTTTTTTTGGCTGAGACTACGCAACAGATTTTCTGTCAACTGGGAAATGAAACTGATTTCTTCCCAAACAATCCCTAAAGGCAGTTCTAAAACCTCTGCCAAGGTACAAATATCAAAAGGCATGAGGCTTTTGACTTCCATATCCTGAACAATCCGGTAGGCAATACCTGCCAATTGTCCCGCTGAAAATCCTCTGATTTGATTGATTGCGATATAGCGTTCCGCCAACCAGTGCCGAATACTCAAGTTCATCTAATTACACAGTGAAGGCTGCACAAGGCAATTATGATCCATTTATCAGTTTGCGAAAACAGGTGACAATGAGGAAGACAAAGTTTTGTATCAAAGCTGTTTTCTGATTGGTAAAAAACAGTGCTTGCGTAATTAAGTAGACTATGAGCGATCGCCATCTAAAATTACTGTTAATCGACCAAGACCCGATTTTTCGTCTGGGATTACGGGTAACTCTAGAAGCAATTCCTAACCTAGAAGTAATAGCAGTGGTAGAAACTGATACCGCTGCCTTGCAAATTTTAGCAGAAATTGCCCAAGAAGACCCCAACCAGCTAAATTTAGTAGTTTTGGAATTAGGTAATGGTCGCTCTAGCATCAGCCAACAACTAGGTTTACAATTCTGTCGGCAACTCAAAGCCTTATATCCCAACCTGCCAATTTTGCTCCTCAGTTCTGTGCAAGAACCAGGACTACTATTGGCTGCAAAATCTGTTGGTGTAAATGGCTACTGCCCCAAAGGTACACCACTTCCTGAATTAGTCGCCGCCATGCAAGAAGTTGTAGATGGTGGTTCCTATTGGTTTCGGGACACAGAAGCAATCACAACCTCACTCCCTAGTACAGACGCGATTAATCGCGTCTCTCCTCACTCCCCACTCCCTTTTTCTAAACTGCGAAATAATTTACGTTTGTCAGGAATTGGTTACATTGATGCTACCTTAGCCGCAGTCACAGCCCAATTACAAGTTCCTGGATTACCAGTATTAGATCGAGCAATTCTAGCGGGACGGCGGCGAGAACTGCTAGCAGCTCGTTGGTTGTTAAATCGGTTGTTGGTTTCATCACAAGAAAGGCAAGAGGAAGATATTCCGGTTGCTGAGGAGCCGCCTTTGACCCCTTCGTTGAGTAGTGCCATTCAGCAAAGGCAAATGTCACCTCTACTTAGTCCAGGAGCGCTACAATCTGCTTTGTTTGCGTCTTGCATTACCAAACTTCAATTTCCCTTACAAAACGTCACAGATGTAGCTTTAGAAATTGACATTTTTCGTGAAGAGAAAAAACGAGAATTACTTTATCTTATCCTGCAAAAATTGGCTGATCAGTTGGATGAACTGCGTGCTTCTCAAATTGAGATTAATCAATTATATGAAGTGAAATCTATCTTGTTGCGCGATTTATGGCAATCAGCAATTACAGATTTTTTTGGAAGGTTTTCTAGAATAAAAGTAGGTGATACAAACATAGAAATTGTTAATTTATTACTGCAAAATACAGAAGTAGTGCAAAGAGATATCCTCAATCAAATTCCGCTAGTTTGTGAGTTGTATTGTTATCTACTATTTCAAACAGAATTGTATATTGATAATGGCTCTTATCCCGCAGTGAGTCATGAAGCCAAGTCCCAAGCATTAATGATTTTAGAGAACTTGTTGATTCAGGTAGCTAATGGCGTAGTGCAACCACTACTCAACTCTTTAGCAGATGTAGAAACGATTAAGCAAAATTTATATAGTCGCCAATTTATTTCTACAAGAGAGATTGAACGGTTTAGAAACGATTTATCATGGAAATATCGGTTAAAAAATTATATAGATGAGCCAAAAGCAGTTTTTGAAAGCCGTTATGATCTATTTGTAATTGCACCTCGTGGTATTGCCAAGACTTCAGTTTATGCTCCTCGAAATCAGGAATTAGCCAAACTTTCTAATATTCCTTTAGTAGTGACATTATTTTTAGAATTTAGTGATGCGATCGCACCACGTTTAAAAACATTAGTAGCCTTTGTAGGTAGCGGTATAGTCTTCATTTTAACCCAAATAATTGGTAGGGGTTTAGGTTTAATCGGTCGTGGTATTCTTCAAGGTATTGGTAGTGTTTCGTTAATAGAAAAAAACTTTAGAAAAAATAGCGATCGGACGAAGTGAACAAGCCAGGAAGCAAAATGACCAATGACAAATGACAAATGACAAATGACAAATGACAAATGACAAACAATGATTTTATCGGGCTAGCAATTTCTTATATTTACGCAACTAGTCTGCTTATTATTGGCGAAGGACTGCGTAGGCTATTGGGCGTAAAGCCAGATTTGACCCGCAAAGTGATCCATATTGGTGCAGGAATGTGGGTTTTCGGCGTCCTGCTGCTATTTAATCGCTGGGAAATCGGAATTATACCTTTTGCTAGCTTTATCGGACTCAACTACCTGTTTTACCGCTACCGATTCATTGGCGCAATGGATAGCCAGGATAGCTCACCTGGCACAGTTTATTTCGCTATTTCAGTGACGCTGTTGTTCGGGTTACTGTGGCGACCAGATGGGCCTGTAGATAGTGTTGCGATCGCTGTAGCTGGGATAATGGCAATGACCTGGGGTGATGCACTAGCAGCATTAATCGGTAGGCGCTTCGGACAGCATAAGTACCAAGTGGGAAATTCTGTGCGTTCCTGGGAAGGTTCAGCAGCAATGTTTGTGGCGAGTACAGTGGTGATTTTCTTGGTGCTATTGTTGCTACCTGGCTCGTCCCTGAGTCCCCTAGCAACGCCTTTAGGTTTAGGATGGGCTTTGTTAACGGCTGTGGTAACTGCTACTTTCGCAACCCTAGCAGAGGCAGTCTCACCTCACGGCACAGATAACCTCAGCGTACCTCTAGTAGCAGCGGGGGTAGTTTGGATTATCATGCAGGGATTTTAAAGAACTCCCAATGACCTCGTTCCCAATACGGTTCGGTTAAGGTTTTTTGATGAAAATTCTAGATCCAAAGACGCGATAAATCGCCGTCTCTACAAGGATCAATCTTTTGTAGAGACGGCGATTTATCGCGTCTCTTGCCTTAACCAAACGTGAGTTCGATGAACCTCTCCCTCCCAGCCTCCCTCTCCGAAACGGAAAGGGAGGAGCAACGAAAAATTCAACCTTTTGCTCCCCTCTCCGTGTCGGAGAGGGGTTGGGGGAGAGGTCAAATAAGACTTGTCGAACTCACGTTAACCAAACTCCTAACTCCTAACTCGCAAACTCACAAACTCACAAATTCCAATTGCGGCGGAAATGGAAAAAGCCTTCTAAAAACTCTTGCATAGCAATGTTGCTATTTAACTTTTGCTTACTCCACTCTCTTGCTGTTTGTTCCAGAATTTCTGAGAAACTGGGATAGACGGGAGATAAATTCGCTAAATCTTTGACTTTAATTTTTTGTGACATTGCCAAAGCAATCAAATTAATTAATTCTCCAGCTTCTAACCCCAATATTGAAGCTCCCAAAATTTCACCATTGCGTAGCACAATTAATTTACATATACCAGTGGTTTCGCCTCGAAGTTGAGCTGCTGCCACTGTTTTAAAATACTGTCGCAAAACTAAAACTTCATCTCGACGAAATTGGCATTTTGCCTGAGCCTCTGTCAGACCAACTTGCGCCAGCATCGGCACAGAAAACATTGCCCAAGGAATGGAGCGATAATTTACTTGTAATCTGGGGAAAAACAGTGCATTGTTCAGGGCAATTTTTGCTTCATAATTAGCGACATTCGCAAAGTCGTAACCACCAATTACATCACCACAAGCGTAAATGTGCTGGTTAGTGGTTTGCAGTTTATCATTCACCACTAAGCTACGCCGATGCCATTTCACGCCTACCATTGCCAAATTTAGAGATTCAAGATTCGGCTGTTGTCCAGTCGCCACTAAAATTTCATCAGTTTCAATGGCCTTATCTCCTGCTTGAATCCACTTTTTATTCTCAATTGCCCTCACCTGAGTCACTGGTTTATCGGTGAGGACGCGCACACCTTCGATTTCCAACTGTGCCTGAAGCAATATGGCTATCTCAGGGTCAATATTGGGTAAAAGATATAGATGCTTGACTGCCAACGTCACACTGCAACCAAACCGCGCTAAAGTTTGAGCAATTTCAATACTTTGGGGAATTCCACCGATAATTACCCAATTTTGAGGTAATGTCTTTCCCTGTAAGGATTGCCAAATATTAGAAAGGGTAAGATAGCCAGTGGTTTGCAATCCGTCAATCTCTGGAATTTCTGGACGTGAACCACTGGCTAGCAAATAGGTACGGGCGCGTAGAAGGCGATTGTTAACTGCAAAAGCTAGTTGGGGTGAAGATTGAAATTGACCACTACCAACGATGATATCGACTCCCTGTGCGGCTAGAATGGCTGGAGAATGCTGTTCTCTGAGATTTGAGGCGACGCATTGAGCATATAGCATCGCTTCTTGCCATGCCATAGATATGTGGCGTTCTTCTGAGGTATTAGTGTGTGTGGCATAAATACCAAAACCAGCAGCATCATTCAACTTCTGCGCCAGTTTACCGATTTCGGTCAGAGCATGGTGATGAGTGAACCCGTAGTCTACTTTAGGTTCCACCAGGGCAACTGTAGCACGTAGTTGGGTTGCAGCAAGAGCAGCGTAGTATCCAGCAAGACTGCCACCAATAATTACAACATCGTAGTCAATTGTCATTTGTCATTGGGCATGGGGCATTGGGCATGGGGCATTGGGCATTGGGCATGGGGCATGGGGCATTGGGCATTGGGCATTGGGCATTGGGCATTGGGCATGGGGCATTGGGCATGGGGCATTGGGCATGGGGCATGGGGCATTGGGGAGAGTGATAAATTATCTCATCTCCCCTACTCCCCACTCAGCACTCAGCACTCAGCACTCAGCACTGAGTCTAGCGCTGTGAGTAAGCGTTGGTTATCGGACTCTTCACGTACAGCAACCCGGAAAAAGCGATCGCCTAGTTCTTTAAAACTAAGGCAATCGCGGATTAAAATCTGATTATGCTTGAGTAATTGTTGCTGTAACTGCGACGTAGACTCTTGGGACTCAACAAGTAAAAAGTTAGCAGCACTTGCTTCGGGTTGCAATCCTGGTACTTTAGCCAAACCCTGAAAGAGTTGATTTCGTGCAGGTGGTAGCCATGCCCAGGTTTGCTGCTGAAACTCCTTATCCTGGAGTGCCGCAATTGCCGCCGCTGCCGCTAGTGTGTTTACAGGCCAGGGGTCACGCCATAGCTGCCATTTAGCTAGGCAGTCGGGGTGTGCGATCGCATATCCTAATCGCAGCCCAGGAAGACTGTAAAATTTGGTTAGCGATCGCAATATTACTAAATTCGGATATTCTTGCACCACCGGAATCAGGCTTTGTTCCTCATTAGGCGGCACAAAATCCATAAATGCTTCATCCACCACAACCAAAGCAAATTGCTCCAGGTAGGGCAATATAGAGTCCCGCGAAAATAGTTTTCCGGTTGGGTTGTGGGGATTATTCAGCAATAATCCTTTGTCCTTTGTCCTTTGTCCTTTATCCTTTGCCAATGACAAAGGACTAATGACCAATGACCAATGACCAGTGACTAATGACAAAGGACACTCCAGCACATTAGCGTTATACGCTGCCAAGGTTCGGTAATAGTCACCAAAGGCTGGAGTGATTAAAATTATCGCGGCTAATTGAGCTAATTCCCTACCTACTAAAGTGAGTAATTCTGCGGAGCCGTTACCCGGCAGAATCCACTCAGGAGGCAATTGATGGAAGTGACTGAGAGCTAGTCTCAGTTCACTATAGTTTGGGTCTGGATAGTGCTTAAGATTACCAATTTGGGACAGTATAGCAGCGATCGCGCTGTTTGGAGGCCCCAATGGGCTGATGCTAGCAGAAAAATCCAGAATAGCGTCAGGGGGACAGCCAGCCAGTGCTGCTGCCCAGGCTAAATTTCCCCCGTGTGCAGGTTGCCGCATTAAAAAAGAGTTCCCGAAGACAGAACCTATGCTTTTGGGGGTGCTACCTTTTCTCTAAACAGTTTTCCTGCCGAGAAGGCAGGAACCCTCGTCGCTGGGATTTCCATCTTTTCATTTGTTTTCGGGTTGCGACCTTCGCGGGCTTTACGTTCCCGTGATTCAAATGAGCCAAATCCCACCAACGTTACCTTATCACCAGAGGAAACCGCTTCAATAATCGTTTCCAGAGCGGCAGTTAAGACTGCATCCGCTTGTTTCTTGGTAACACTAGCTTTTTCAGCTACGGCATCAACTAATTCACCTTTGTTCATGTCAATCTCCTGAAGGTTTACTTGAGATTTTTTTACGGATGCACCTTGATACATCAGTACTGGAATCTCTGTTCGCAGAAATACAAAAATCATCCTTTGGGAGTATTTTTACTCAAAACGGCTGTACATCCCATCGGCTCGACTTTTCAATGAATCATTCTAAGGTGTTGTAGCCTGATGTGGATAGATGAAACCATTAATTTATATAGATTTCAGGATTTTTTGTAATTTTAGGGTACTTGTTTCACTAAAAACCACCCCAAAAGTAGGAAAAAATACCTAGTAAATACCCCTATTGCCAATAAAACAGAGGAGTGGAGAGGTGGAAGATGGTCAGCATTTGTTGTGATTAATTACCGTTGTTGAAGAATTATTGCTGAGTCATCTAGTACCCCCATTAGTTATTCCCAGTCACAGACGAGTCGAGCCAAGGTAAGGAAGCAGTATGATCGAAACGACTACTAGGGGCGATAAATTATGACTCAAGCCATACCCAAACTAGTAACCTTTGAAGATTTTGCAGCCTGGCGGCCCGAAGGCGGAAGGTATGAATTACATGATGGCGTGATTGTTGAAATGGCACAACCACCGGGAGACCATGAAGATGTTGTTGGTTTTGTAGCAAGAAAACTAACAGTAGAATTTGACCGATTAAATTTACCTTATACAATCCCCAAAACTGCGCTTATTAAACCAACTAAGTCGGAATCTGCTTACTCCCCAGATGTGCTATTACTCAATCGCCCTAATTTAGTGAATGAGCCGCTATGGAAAAAAGAATCAACTGTAAGCCTTGCAGCATCAATTCCCTTAGTGGTTGAGGTAGTTGGTACCAACTGGAATGATGACTACTACACAAAACAGGGTAAGTATGAGGGCATTGGAATTCCTGAATACTGGGTTGTAGATTATCTCGGTCTAGGCGCTAAAAAGTTCACTGGCAACCTCAAACAGCCTACTATATCTATTTATCAATTAATCGATGGTGAATACCAAGTTACTCAATTTAGAGGCAGCAATCGCATCCTCTCGCCTACTTTCCCGGAATTGAATTTAACCGCCGAGTAGATTTTTCAAGCTGGAGGTCTGCCAACGTAGCCACAACTCCACAGGCTGTTTTATTATGTGAAAACTGAAATCCACACACCGAACCTTTTACCAAATTCGTTGTATGTTGAGTACAAAACCAGGTAAGATACTTTCCCCGGAAATAGTTTGAGGAAATTCTAAAATTTCCACATCTTGTCCTGGACGATAAATTTCTACTTCCTGTTTTTTTCGGTTGATCAACCAACCTAGACGACAACCATTTTCGATATACTCTTGCATCTTTTTCTGAGTTTTTTTCAAGCTGTCATTAGGTGAAAGTATCTCGATCACAAAATCAGGACAGAGGGGAATAAATTTTTCTTTTTGTTCTTTAGTCAAAGCATCCCAACGAGATTTTTCCACCCAAGAAACATCTGGAGAACGGTCAGCCCCCGACGGTAAAGTAAATCCAGTTGACGAATCAAAAACTTCCCCCAATTGATTTTGGTCGTTCCAGAACCATATTTGAGCGTTAATAGTAGAATTACTTTTTCCTGTTTCTCCTCCTGTAGGTCGCATTATAATCAACTCTCCTTGGGCATTGCGTTCTAATTTTAAATCGGGGTTTTCTTCACACAATTGATAAAACTGCTCTCTTGTCAGTTTAATTACAGAATTGAGGTTTAATGTAAGTGCTGTCATAAGAGTATTTCCCAAATGAATATAATGCGATGTGCAACTTATTCTTAAAACCCCTCTCCAAACCTCTCCCCGAAACGGAGAGAGGCTTTGATTCTTGCTCCCCTTCCCTGGTAGGGAAGGGGTTGGGGGTTAGGTTTGAGAGTAAAGTTGCACATGGCGTAATATAAGTTATTTTCATTCTTCTCTACCCTGTAGCCCTTAATCCTACTTGTCAACAAGAAGAACCCCGACTTCTTAAAGAACTCGGGGATCTGAGTTTTTGCCAGAGGTAACTCACCTGCTCATTATCTTTATTGCCTACCGGGAAGCTTCAACCCTCGACGCTCAAGGATTTGCCGCACTTCTGGGCTGGGATTGTAGTTATAACCATAGGAGGAGTTTTCAGAGTCATCCATAATTTGAGGTGTGAGTAATACAATCACCTCATTGCGCTGGTTGGATCTATTTGTACTTCTAAACAGCGCACCAATCAGTGGAAGATCGCCCAAAATAGGAATCTTGGAAATACTTGTCCGGTCTTGGTCTTGAATAATCCCTGAGAGAATTAGTGTCTGACCATCTCGTAAACGAATTAAGCCAGAAGTAAGGGAACGCTCAGAGACTAAAACAATTTGTCCATTTCCTGTACTTTGTGAGGCTGTGGGAGCGCTGACTGTAGGAGCAACCGATAGAGAAACGAATCCATTATCGTCAATCCGGTCAATTTTCACACTTAAGGTTAAGCCAACTTTTTGTTTTTCAATTGTTCTTTCTGTCCTAGAACCACCAGAAGTATCCGTTGTTTGGAGAGTTATATTTCCCACCACTTCCTGAGTCAGATTGACAAGAGCCTGCTGACCTTCTTGGACAATTAAGGTTGGGTCAGTCAAAATCTTGGCATTGCCATTTGTCACTTGAGCTTGCAAGCTACTGAGAAGACGTTTGGGAAATTGGTATAGAGAAGGCAATGCTGTAGTAGCCGTACCAAGAGTACCTTGTGTGGTACTTGATGTACCATCGGCGTTTATTGTAATAATGTTATCGGTCGCTGGAGTAATATTAGTGAAACCTGGTTGTAAGGCGTTTGTGCTGCCAGGCGAAATAGGTTGATAGAAAGAACCACTTCCTGGGTTTGCAACTCTAGTAATATTACCATTTGCGTCTATTACTACTGTACCTGGGGTAGTTCCTGGAATAGATACGCTACTGTTAGGATCAAGAAAAGGCGTTCCTGTAATTGGATTCGTAATAGTAGGTGTCTCAGTCACACTGTTTGCTACTTCAGAACTAGTAGCTGGTCTTGAACCTCCAAAATTGAGACTTGCTGCACCACCATCACTGCTGAAGTAGTTGTTGCCAATCCCAAAAGAAAAGCTAGTGTTATAGTCCTGAGTGTTATTGAGATTAACATCGATAATCTTGACGTTAACTACCACTTGACGACGGCGGATATCAAGCTGAGTTAGTTGAGCCATTGCCATCTGAACTAGCTTGGGAGGCCCAATCAAGGTTAAAGAATTAGTGCGTTCATCTCCTAATGCCTGTAAACCTCTCAGTAATGGGTTAGAGTCTTTGAAATCAACGCGTTGAGTTTCGACCTTGGTTTCTGTAGTTGTCTGAGCTTGTGTGATGGGAGCAGCTGCATTCCCAACAGCTACAGCACTAACACTGGTAACTTGTCGTTCTCGGCTGATGGCACTTTCTGCCCCCAAGCCAACCAAAAAGTTGATGGCGACTCCCACCGTTACCTGATTGAGTCGCAGGTTACGCATAACCATGTCACGGGTTGAATTAGGTAGTTTAGGCCCCACAAAAACTGTGCGATTACTGCGGTTAGCTTCTAAACCACTCAAGCGCAAGACGTAGTTGAACACATCTTGCACTGGTTCGTTTTCTATATCTAAAGAGATTGTTTGAGAAACTGCTGCACCAGCAGCACCAGCAGCTTGCTCACCTCCGATATAAGCCAGGTTCAAATTAGCCGCACGGGCAAGCAATGACAAAACCTCACGCACTGGCGCATCTCGCAGGACTAGACGGGGTACACGTTCCTGAGTTCCTAAGTCAATGGTGCTAGGAGAAGCATCGGTATTAGAGATGGCAATATCTCCCACCGGTGGGGCGACGGCTCTAGGTAAGAAAGGTGGAGCCTGACTCAGAGGTTGACCTGGCCCAGCAGCCTGTGCAGGTTGTCCGTCAATGGTGACTTCCGGGTTAGGAACGAGAACCCCTGAATTTTGACCCGGTTGGGCTGGGGTATTAGCAGGTGGTGCTGTCGATGTTGGCGCTGTTGGCGTTGGTGCTGATGCTGTAGTGCCTGTGGATGGGCTAAAGCTGAGTGTAATTCCATTTTGCGATCGCACCACGGGTTGACTGCCAGGTGCGTTGTTACTGCCAGTTACCGTCACCCGAATGCTATTGGCATCAAGCTGATTAACCTCAACAGAGGCAATTCCTGGTGCTGGGCTATCTTGACGAAAACTATTACCTTGTGGTAATCGTAATTGAGTATTGATAATATCTGCAATTAAAGCATTGCCTCTTTTCGTAGTGAAAACTTGGGGGCGTGACCCGGAAGAAGTTTTCAAAGCAACGCTAATTCCACCATCAACTGCATTTAACTGTACATTAGTAACTTGGCTGATTTGTGCCCAAACTGGTTGAGCTGCCAAAAATACAAAAGCAGCAGTACTCAATATAAAACTATTACCGTGAAGCTGTTTCACAGTTCATTCCTCACCTAATAAAACCTTGTTTACAGACAATTTGTGCGTAGGCGCTCAGAAACCACGTCTACACGAGACTTTACCCACCTCTGTGGGTTTCAAACCCTCAATTTCTTCTTAGTCTGCGGAGACGGACTACCCTGCGGGAACGCCAAGGGCGAACGCTTGTGTAGCCGCTAATTCTATTTGCCCTGGATTTAGTTGACTACTTTTTCGGGGCATTTTTAGCTGCCGCTGCCGCTATTTCTTCTGGACTAAGTGGCATCAATACCTGTAATTGGAATGATGTATTAATCGCTGCTGGTCCTACCTGCATCGGTGTTTTATCTAATGGGGATCTTGACTCTACTGGAGCCAAAGTTGCCACATAATCTTTAACTATTAACAAAGGCTGTAAGCGCTCAATGTTACGCATTATCGATTGTGTTTGTTCGTAAGTTCCTGTAATTTCGGCATTGATAATGCTGCGTTGCAGCTTACCGTCAACCTGTAGTCCTAGAGTTCCATCGGTAACTGGTTCTGGTTTTTGGGAAACAGGCACAAATTTCTTCAGTTTGGCTCTCACTGCATTAATAGAAGTTGGAGTATTACCAGACTCTATTAAGCGGTTCAGATCCAACAACAATGTATCTAAGGTTTTTTCGTTAGCAAATAAACCTAAAACCTGAACTTTTTGCTGTTTTGCCTGTGCTAGTTCGTCTTTAACTTTTTCAATCTGTTTGATATTGGCTTTTTTTTGCTCAATTTGCCCTTGCAATTCAGTGCTTTTTGCTTGCTGCTGCTGATAGCTTTCCCAAGCTGGCATCAGCAGGTTTAACAATATATAACCTGCTCCTGCTAAACCAATTACCCCCACTAAGATCCCAATAATTTTTGGTGTGAAGGCAATACCAAATACCACGGGGTGGGCTGGCGTTTCCGAATCGAATTCTCCGCCATGTTCAGCAAAATTTAAATCATCACTCAGCGTCATTTTGAAATGACTCCTGTTTGTTGCATATTACGAATTCGAGTAACTAACCCCACTGTGCCTTTTTTTTCTAACTCTCGGATTAATTCCGAAGCTGGAACATCGCTCATACTCGATTGAATAGTGTATTTAACTACCTGGGGTGGCTTAATTATTACAGCAGCAGGAGATTGACCTCCACCTGGTGGTAAGGGAGCATCTACTAACGATGCCGTCAGAATTCTGCTTTCTGTGGACTTCAAGAAGCGAGACTGCTGTAAACTCAACAAGAAATCATTGACATCGTTAAATGAACGAGCCAATCCGGTAATTTCTAATCCCCCGGCGGGATTGCCTGTTGGCTGCCCTGCCACTGCCGCAGTGGGTGAGATTTGCTTGATGTTCTCAATTTGCACTGCTGCTGGAATGCGATCGCGCAAATCTTGCAGCATTGCTGACCAAGGACGAATCTGGTCAAATACAGTCACTAAAGCTTGAGTTTCACCTTTAATGGCATTCGTCTCAGCTTTGATCTTATTCAGATTTCCTATTTCTGTATCTAACCTCTTGCTTTCCTGATCTAGTTGTGCTATCGTCCCCTCTAGCTCAACAATCTTCCCTTGTAACAACCACCAACCAACTCCCAATAAAGCTGGAAGACCTACACCTAGTGCAACTCCCACATACACTGGTGTCATATTCCCTGTAGGCAGCTTTAGCCCTATTCCTCCCTTTCTCTCAGGCTTTTTCTGGTATGCTGGGCGGTCTTTAAGAAAGTTAACATCTAGGCTGTACATTTATTACACCTCCCGCATTCCTAAACCGAGTACGATCGCTAAACCAGAGCGTTGTACCTGTGGATATTTATCAGTGTCAACTTCTAAGGACAAAGCCCCAATTGGATCTATTTGGGTAGTTGGCAAACTCAAGCGTTGGGTAAAGAATTCATCTAGCTGTTGGAGTCCACCTCCTGGCCCAGCTAATAAAATCTGCGCTACCTCCAAATTTTCACTTTGATTGAGGTAAAAATCGATGGAACGGCGCAGTTCATCCGTTAGTTCTCCCAATACTCTTAATATGGCTGCCATACCAGGATCGATTTCGGTGACGCCAGTTTTTCCGCCGTCTATGGGAGTTGGGGGAATAATCATTCCGTGTAACAGTTCCATATCTCGTGATGTGGGTAAGCTCATTGCCCTTGCTAAGGCCGTTTGCATTTGATAAGTCCCGATTGGGACTGTGCGCGAAAATTGCGGCACTCCGTTAACGATGATGGCAATTTCTGTACTATCGAACTCTATATCAACTAGTACTGCTGCTTCTTGCGGCCCAAATTGCCGCAGTTGCTCACGAATAGTCCGAATTAGCGCAAAACTGTTAATTTCTAAAACATCAATTTGCAATCCTGCCTGCTCGAAAGTACTTATATAGGTATCTGTTATCTCCTTACGGGTTGCAACTAAAAGTACATGTACTTTTTCAATGCCATCCTCGTCTATAAAGTAGTCAAGTTTCTGATAATCTACATCAGCCTCTTCACGAGGATAGGGTAAATACAAACCTGCTTCATGGTTTAGCACCATTTCTCGCAGTTCTTTGTCATCTAACTCCGTTGGCACTGGTATAATCCGAACGATGGAATCTCGCCCTGGTACACCAGTAGCAACACGAGAAGTTTTGATTTTGCTCTCAGCTAGCGCCTGCTGGATTAATTGCGCCATTGCTGCGGGGTCAGTTATTTGACCATCGGTAACTACGCCTTCTGGAACTGCTACAGATGTAAAGGTTTCTAGTTTCAAGCCTTGACCCTGCTTGCGTAACTGAACTACATTTACCCGTTCGGGAGCAAGTTCAATGCCGACCCCTTTTTTCGATTTGCCAAACAGACTATTGAAGCTTTTTACCACAGTTGTGCCCGCTGGACTGCTAAATTGAAAATTTAAATGATACTAAAAACGGACTTGGTGCTAAGTAATTTATTTAGCCTATAATCTCGACAATTCTGATCTAAGCTTTTGACACTGAGCAAGCGTAAAAATACTGGGAAAATGATTCAATTGCGAAAATTTAAACAACTTGTTGCTTTTACACTACTTGGCTTATTAACCAGTTGGATGGTAAGTTGTAGCACAGGTAATGTTGGTACAAATACAAAACAAGCTACTTCAGAAACGGCAACTGTTGAGTTTTGGACGATGCAACTCCAACCTCAATTTACCGACTACTTCAAAAGCCTAATTACGAATTTTGAATCGCAAAATCCAGGTATAAAGATTAACTGGGTCGATGTACCTTGGGCGGCGATGGAGAACAAAATATTAACAGCTGTCTCAGCAAAAACGCCACCTGATGTAGTTAACCTGAATCCGGGTTTTGCTTCCCAACTTGCCGGACGAAATGCCTGGTTAGATTTAGATGCAAAAGTCCCAAACGATGTACGTTCCTCCTATCTACCGAATATATGGAAAGCAAGTACGCTTAATGGCAAGAGTTTTGGGATTCCCTGGTATCTCACCACACGGTTAACCATTTATAACACTGATTTATTAAAACAGGCAGGTATCAATAAAGTCCCTGCAACCTACGCAGAATTGGCACAAGCAGCCCAACAAATTAAAGATAAGACAGGGAAATATGCCTTTTTTGTGACTTTCGTACCGCAAGATTCCGGTGAAGTGCTGGAATCTTTTGTGCAAATGGGAGTCACGCTAATAGATGCTGAGGGGAAAGCGGCGTTTAATTCAGCACAAGGTAAGGCAGCCTTTCAGTATTGGGTAGATTTGTATAAAAAAGGGTTACTTCCTAAAGAGACTTTAACCCAAGGACATCGCCACGCGATCGATTTATACCAATCTGGAGAGACTGTATTTCTAGCTTCTGGCCCAGAGTTCCTGAAAACGATCGCAAATAATGCCCCAAAAATTGCTCAAGCTTCGGGAATAGCACCTCAACTGACTGGGGACACAGGTAAGAAAAATGTCGCAGTGATGAACATAGTTATTCCCCGCGATAGCAAACAACCAGACGGGGCTGTGAAGTTTGCTTTATTTGTCACCAATGACGAAAATCAGTTAGCTTTTGCTAAAGCTGCAAATGTCCTACCTTCTACAGCCAAGGCATTATCTGATAGTTACTTTAAAGATGTTCCAGCTAATGCTTCAACAGTTGAAAAAGCACGAGTTATTACTGCTGAACAATTGCAAAAAGCAGAAATATTAACTCCTACTTTGAAAGATTCTAAGAAACTGCAAAAAGCAGTTTACGAGAACTTACAAGCAGCAATGTTAGACCAAAAGACTGTAGATAAAGCTGTAGAAGATGCGGCGCAAGAGTGGAACAATAGATAAATTTGGGCATTGGGCATTGGGCATTGGGCATTGGGCATTGGGCATTAATCAAAAATTTCTCCTTTGTCCCTCTCCTCTATTCCCCATTCCCCATTCCCCATTCCCCATTCCCCATTCCCCATTCCCTATTCCCCATTCCCCATTCCCTATTCCCTTGTTGTAAAAAATCGCCTACTAGATAAAGGGAACCACACAAAACGATTAAATCGTCTGTGGTGGCGGTTGAGGTTGCGGCTTCTAATGCTGTGAATAAATCTGGATGGATTTGGCGATCGCTTAATTGGGGACAAAGGCTGTAAGCTAGGTTTGCTAATTCTTGTAGATCAGCGGAAGTTCTACCTGGCCAAGGTTCTATTGGTATTGGTACTAGAAAAAGGCGATCGCCTGGCCGCAACAGGGCGGTGAAAATATCAGCATGATCTTTATCAGCAAACATTCCCATAACCCAATTGACGGGGTTAGGGTTAACTGCGTCTAAGCTATCAACATACTGGCGAAGAACTTGGGCGGCGGCGGTATTATGAGCGCCATCAAGTAATAATTTATAGTTCTTCCAGATAGTCCATTGCATCCGCCCTGGCCATTTAGTTTTTGCCATACCATTAATTATGGCTTCTTCAGAAATCTGCCAACCCTGTTGTTGGAGAATTTTTAAAGCAGCTAAAGCCAAAGCAGAATTAGTTAACTGAATTTGTCCCGCTAACGGTAATGGGTATTTAATTAATTTAGAATTTTGAATACTTTGATATTCTGCCCATCCTGTAGCGATTTGATGGGCGGGTTGAGGCGTAAAAATCGGACATTGTAATTCTAAAGCACGCGATCGCACAACTTCTTCTGCATCCGGTGGCAATTCTCCAACCACAACGGGACATCCAGGTTTGAGAATACCTGCTTTTTCTCTAGCAATATCAGCGATGGTAGGGCCAAGTTGCTGCCAGTGTTCCCGACTGATGGAAGTGATGATTGTAACCAAGGGTTCCAAACAGACATTTGTAGCATCTAAGCGCCCTCCTAGCCCGACTTCTACCACAGCCACATCGACTTGCTGCTGTGCAAAATATAACCAAGCAGCTGCCGTAATTACTTCAAACTGAGTTGCAGAATCATCACCAGCACGAATAGCAGCTTGGACTTTTTCTAATAATTGGCTCAATTCCTCAGAAGAAATTGGCTGTTCATTTAGACAAATACGTTCCGTCCAATCGACTAAATGGGGGGAAGTGTAGCGTCCTGTACGATAACCAGCTTCAGTCAGTACAGAGGAAAGATAGGCACAGACTGAACCTTTGCCATTAGTACCAGCAACATGAATTACTGGGACTTGGTGATGAGGATTGCCGAGATTTGCCAATAGATTGACAATGCGATCGAGTCCCAGATGGACACCAAAGCGTTGCAAGGGTTGTATTACAGAATCGATATCCAAGTCTTAAGGGTGGGGAATAGGGAGTGGGGGGATGAGGAAGAAGCAGGGGGGCAGGGGAGCAGGGGGCAGGGGGCAGGGGGCAGGGGGCAAATAAAAAATTGCCTCTTATTTCCTCTGCTCCAAGCTTTGTCCACCTCTGCCTCTTTTCAATGCCCAATGCCCAATGCCCCATGCCCAATCCCCGATTAATGAATTTAAGCTTCTCTATCCAAAAAGCCTTGAATTTGTCTTAAAGCCGCAGCGCCAATATTAAACACTGCCCAGCTAGCTGCGATCGCAACTGGTGCTAAAACGATCGCTATCCGGTAATCGATATCCATATCTAGAACCCCTCTCTTAAGTAGAAATTAAAGTTTTGTCAACTGCTCTCATTTTTATTTTTAGCTGAAGTGGGCAATTTTTCCAAATACAAATGTAAAGAATGTTTAATTATGGGGCATTGGGCATGGGGCAAAACAGTTCCAAGTTCCGTTAGCGGTAGCGGGGCATTGAGCCAGTGATGAGTAAAAAAGTGAGATTCCTCACTCAGCACTCAGCACTCATGACTCAGCACTCTTGAGGGGCATTGGGCAGAGGAAAAAAACTTACTCCAACTTCTCCCCCAGTCCCCAGTCCCCAATCCCCACTCCCTAAGCCTTGCTAAAACCAATATCAGTACCCTTACCAGCATGAACTAAAGCTAACTTTTGGTAACGTTTAGCGTGTTCAATCAGTTCTGCGGCTTCAATATCTGTTATTTGGCGTAACACTTTGCCAGGAATACCCACCACTAGGGACAGTGGCGGTACATTTTTTGTTACCACTGCGCCAGCGCCAATAATACTACCAGTACCTACTCGTACCCCGTTTAAAACCACTGCGCCAATGCCAATCAAACTTCCACGCTCAATGTAAGCGGAATGTATCACAGCGCGATGCCCTACGGTAACATGATCTTCTAAAATTGTGGGAGAACCAGGATCGCCATGTAAAATTGCACCATCCTGAATATTTGTGCATTCGCCAATTTCAATCAGTTCTACATCTCCCCTAACCACTGCTCCATACCAAATGCTCACTCCTGGTGCTATATTTACCAAACCCATTACAACAGCATTGGCTGCGATGAAGGCAGCTTGAGAAAAATCGGGAGATGTCCAGTAAGAAGCGGTAGACACGATAGAATATTAATATGGTACCCAGGAACACTGGAGAAACTCCAACCTTTGAGGCTGGTTGCACAACCAGGATATCACAGCGTTAAGCCTCTACGGAGAGGAAAACACTAGTGATAAGTGCTTCTACTACTGCAACTCCGTGTCTGTGTAGCAGTGAGCAAGTAACCCAAAGTAGTGGAGCCGAAGTGTATAATCCAATCCACTAGTGCTGGTGAAGACAAAATTATGTTTGTACGCACTTCATGATGAATCCAGGCTTTCAGTACCCGATGTTTGGGCCGGAAATACAGTGTCCCCATTGTCGCCAGACTATTCCGGCACTGACTTTGACAGATACCTATTTGTGTCCACGTCATGGCGCGTTTGAAGCTGATCCTAAAAATGGAGAGTTAATCCATTTGCAATCAGGGCGTCATTGGCGGAGGTGGAATAATGAATGGTATAGACAGCATACTCATCCCGATGGTATTCGCTTTGAAATTCACGAAGCATTAGACAAGCTGTATACCCAAGGCTATCGAGCAACAAGAGTGATTATTGCTCGACGCTATCAGGAATTAATGAGTGGCTACTTGGAACGCAGTACACCTTGGCGTTCTGGACAACCAGAAGCTACTGCTGCACGCTTGTACGGTTTACCCGTGGAGTTTAGCCCCGATGAAACCCCAGAAGATCCCTGTTGGGAAGTGATTAATTTTGACTTGGAAAAAGAGCCTGGCGTCCCTGTACGCTACCCTTATTTCAGGTTGTTTGAGTAATGGTCAGTAATTAGTGCTGAGTGCTGAGTGCTGAGGAAGAAGGAGTTTTAATTGCACTCAATTAAAAAGTTTTTCATCCCTAGAATTTAAGTTTAAGGTCTTACTCAGCACTCGTTACTCAGCACTCAGCACTATTTTTGTTATGCACCACGCCTCTATTCGGACTGCGAATATTCATCGAGCGATCGCTTTCTACGAACTTTTAGGGTTTACAATTTCGGAACGCTTTACTACCGGTTACACCCTGGCTTGCTGGATGGAAGGATTGGGCGGGAGAATTGAACTGATCCAAATTCCTGAGCCAAAACCAGCCCCAGATGCCTTTGCTGATGAGCATTATGTCGGGTATTATCATCTCTCGTTCGATTTAACTGAGATTACACCAGATTTACCTAGCTGGTTGACAAATTTACAAGAACGTGCAGTAATCGCTGCTGAGACTCAAACCGGAGAATTAGAACCGTTGAAGGTACTTTTAGAACCGACACAACAGCAAATAGGCGATTGCATTTACGAAGTAGCTTTCATCGCCGATACTGATGGTTTACCTCTGGAATTCATTCGAGTTTTAGCAAAACTGCCATAATTTAGCTTTTTTATTACCTTTATTGCTAATATATTGTTTTTCTGTATTGTTACTGAGGCAACAGATTTTTTTGCCAGATTAAATTATGGTCACTTTCCAAAATAATTATGTAACTTAAATTACAGATATATTTACTAAATAGATGTATGGATTTTCCAGATTTTATAAATATCCTTTACCGTTATTACTTTTAAGCTTATGGCTAGTAGCGGTTTTTTTACTGAGTGATCAACCTGCTCATAGCCAACATACAGCCACATCTAACAAAGAAAAATACCAGTCAACCTTGATAGCAAAAAGAATAATGCCCTCAACACTGACAGAAAATGTCCGTAAGACAGTGCTGGAAAATGGTCTAACTGTCCTGACAAAAGAAGTGCATACTGCGCCAGTGGTGACGGTGCAGGTGTGGTACAAGGTTGGCTCACGTAATGAAGAACCGGGCGTGAATGGCATTGCCCACCAGTTGGAACACATGATGTTTAAAGGCACGAAAAATCGTCCGATTCAATTTGGACGTTTGTTTAGTGCTTTGGGTAGTGATTCCAATGCTTTTACCAGCTATGACCAAACTGCATATTACGGTACTGTGGAACGAAACAAGCTAAAAGCGCTCTTAGTGCTGGAAGCGGACAGGATGCAAAATTCCCAGATTGAGCCAGAACAACTGGCGAGTGAGAAGCGGGTAGTAATTTCCGAGTTGCAGGGTTACGAAAATAGCCCAGAATATCGCCTCAACCGCGCCGTCATGCAGGCGGTGTTTCCCAATCATGCTTACGGGTTGCCTGTAGGTGGTACCAAAGCTGATGTCGAAAAATTTGAAGTTGAGCAGGTACAAAAATATTACCGCAACTTTTACACTCCCGATAATGCCGTCTTAGTAATTGTTGGAGATTTTCAAACTGCAAACACCCTCGAAACAATTAAAGAGGTGTTTGGAAAACTACCGAGGAGGCAGGAGGTAGGGGGCAGGGGGCAGGGAGCAGGGGGCAGGGAGCAGGAGGCAGGAGTTATTTCTCGATCACTCAGCACTCAGCACTCAACACTCAGCACTCAGCACTCAGCACTCAGCACTCCCATAGTATTGCGAGAACCTGGAGCAGGAAGACTTTTACAAGTTGTGTATCCGCTACCGGATGCAAATCAACCAGATGTACCTGCGCTGGATGTGATGGATTACATCTTGACAGAGGGGCGGAATTCTAGACTTTATCAGGCATTAGTGGAATCAGGTTTAGCTAGTGAAGTTACAGCATCCGTTACGAGTTTGCGAGAATCTGGCTGGTATGAGGTGTTGGTAACGGTTGGAGCTAAACAAGATTTGAAAAAAATTGACTCAGTATTGAGTCGTGCGATCGCTAATGTAGCAGAAAAAGGTGTGACATCTGAGGAAGTAGAACGAGCCAAAACCCAGTTAACAGCAGATGTAATTTTGAGTAACCGTGATATCACCTCTCAAGCAATGCGATTGGGCACTGATGAGACAACTGTTGGTGATTATCGCTACACAGACCGCTATTTAGCAGCTGTTCGTCTGGTGAAGCCAACGGATGTTGTCGCTGTGATTAACAAATACCTAACAAAAGAAGCACGGACAGTAGGTTTTTTTGAACCAACCCAAAAGTTAATAACAGAAGTTGGTGACAAACCAGACTCAGCCCAAACTACAGAAAATTTCTCTCCTGGCGCACCTGTGCTTCCTTCTGAGGTGGGGAAATATTTACCGCCTGTGGATTTGGCTACAGATGCAATCGCTCAAGTCTTACCACAGGAATTTAAATTTACTAACGGATTGCGGATATTACTGTTACCAGATCATAGTACTCCCACCGTTACTCTGAGCGGTCATATTCAAGCCGGGACGGAATTCGATCCAGATGAGCAAGCTGGACTAGCTGCTTTTGTAGCAGAGAATTTGCTAAGTGGCACTGACAGCAAAGATGTATTCACTATTGCCAAAATCTTGGCAGAACGAGGGGCGAGTTTAGACTTTGAAGCTTACCGCGAAGGTGTGCGGATTGAGGGTGATAGTTTAGCCGAGGATTTGCCAATACTCCTGGAGATATTGGCTGATGTTGTTAAAAATAGTAGCTTTCCAGCAAAAGAATTGGAATTGCACCGTCAACAAACTTTAACTGATCTGCAACAGGAATTAGATGAGCCATCAGAAGTAGCTAGAAGAATATTTGTCCAGTCAATTTATCCGAAAAAACATCCCTTACACACCTTTCCCACAGAGGAGAGTTTACAGCAGATTCAGCGCCAGGATGTGATTGATTTCAAAGCTAAACATTATCGTCCAGACACGACAGTGCTAGCGCTGGTGGGAGATTTTGATCTAGACAAAGTGCGATCGCTCATTAAAAATGAATTTGGTAACTGGGAAGTTAGCGGCCAAGCAGCAACATTAAAATATCCCCCAGTGGCAATGCCGGAGAAAATAGTGAGTGTCAACCCAGTTTTACCAGGTAAAGCCCAAGCTGTTACATATATGGGTTATACGGGTATTAACCGTTATGATCCTCGGTTTCACTCAGCCTTAGTATTGAACCAAATTTTGGGAGGCGATACCTTATCTAGTAGACTGGGTGCAGAAGTGCGCGATCGCCAAGGTTTGAGCTATGGAATTTATAGCTACTTCCAAGCTGGGAAGAATTCAGGGACATTTTTGATTGAGATGCAGACTAGTCCAGAAGATAGCACCAAAGCGATCGCTAGTACCCGCCAAATGCTACAGCAAATCCATCAACAAGGTGTCACCGCACTCGAAGTAGAAACAGCTAAACGCACCCTCATCAGCAACTACAACGTTTCCCTGGCAAACCCTGAAGAATTAACAGATAGAATTCTGATCAATGAAGTCTATGGACTAGAGAAAGGAGAATTACACTCCTTCACTGATAAAATCCACAAAGTCACCCTTGAGCAAGTTAATCAAGCGGCTCGTGAGTTACTTCACCCAGATAAAATCGTGGTAGTTACTGCTGGCCCATCTGTGTTAGCAGAGAAAAGCATTAGGTAGTACTTTGTCAAGCTATTGAGGGTTTGTAGTAAGCACTAAAGTGCTTAAAAAATAAGGACTAAAGTCCTTACTACGAACTTTCTTATACCAATTTGAAAAAAGAATGCGACAAATAGACCATTTGTAGAGACGCTATGAATCGCGTCTTTCACCCAAGGATGTGTTGCAATCATTAATTGAATTGGTATTACCCATCAATTTAAAGTTGACACACTACTAGAGATGGACATTAGGGATGGATAATATAAAGAATGGGTAAAATGGTTTTTCCCGCTACCTATTAATAGCATTGTCTTTTGAGAACTACTGATGATAACTTACAACCATTTATACCAAATCATAGTTACATCTCTTGCTTTCACAACTACTGCTTGGCTGCAAATATTACAACAAAAATACGTGATATTAACGTTGTTCCTAGGACTAAATTTCATCGCTGTTACTCCAGCAATGGCGGCGAATTTGTCTGGCGATTTGCTCAAGCAACCAGCTACAGAAATTACAATTAGCTTGGGTAATTCGGCTAACGAACTCAAGTTTGAACCAAATCATTTGGAATTCCTGGCTGGCAAACGCTATCAACTACAACTTACCAATCCCAGCCAACTGAAGCACTATTTTACTGCTAAAGATTTTGCCGATGGCATCTGGACACAAAAAGTCCAAGCAGGCAAAGTAGAAATTAAAGGAGCCATTCACGAACTAGAACTTAAGCCTGGTGCTGAGGCCGAATGGGTATTTGTGCCTCTGAAATCTGGTACTTATGGCTTGCGTTGTTCAATACCGGGACATACAGAAGCAGGTATGACTGGAGAGATTGCCATCAATAATTAGAAACTATTTGACTAAGTATTTGGTAGCCGTTTAATGTTTCAATTAAAGATAATTGATCTAGATGCCATAGTGTGTATCCAAAAATCAGTGATAGCAGTTTTGATTCAAGTCCAACACATTAAGAGTATGCGAATGTGTTATTCTATATACGTTAGCGGCTAAACTGGAAGAATCTCGATCAGGGATTAAAATAACTTAAATTATAGATATTATTTCTCAAGTAATCTAGAGAAAGCATTCATACTTCAGCGGCAGAGCCACCAGTAATTATTAATTTCCTATGAACATTTTCAGTAACTTACTTTCTCAAGCTACTCAGCCTGCACCTGCGAAAAAACAACGCCGAGGAATTGAAATTAAATCGCCACGTGAAATTGAAATCATGCGGCAATCAGCGACAATTGTCGCAACTGTTTTAAAAGAAATTTCCGAGCTAGTAAAGCCGGGAATGACTACGGCTGATTTAGATGTTTATGCAGAAAAACGTATCCGCGAAATGGGTGCAACACCGAGTTTCAAAGGATATCACGGTTTTCCAGGTTCTATTTGCTCCAGCATTAACAATGAAGCTGTACACGGCATTCCTAGTCCCAAGAAAGTTATTCGTGCAGGGGATGTATTAAAAGTAGATACAGGAGCTTATTACCAAGGCTTTCATGGTGATTCTTGCATTTCAATTGCTGTCGGTGAAGTGACACAAGAAGCTGCTAAATTAATTCGCGTAGCAGAAGAAGCTTTATATAAAGGCATTGAACAAGTAAAGGCTGGTGTATACCTACTTGACTTAGCTGGCGCAATTGAAGACCATGTGAAAGCTAACGGCTTTAGTATAGTTGAAGAGTTCACTGGACACGGTGTCGGTCGTAACCTGCACGAAGAACCTTCAGTATTTAACTACCGTACCCGCGAGATGCCAAATGTTAAACTCCGTGCGGGGATGACACTGGCAATTGAGCCAATTTTAAATGCGGGTTCTAGACATACGCGCACATTATCTGACCGTTGGACAGCAGTCACTATGGATAATTCTTTGTCGGCTCAGTTTGAGCATACAGTATTAGTGACAGAGAATGGTTATGAGATTTTGACTGACCGTTCTAAATTGTAATTATTTGTTGTTGAGAGATGTGAACCAATTCAGTAATCTTTAAATGAGAAAAAGCATGAGGGAGATAAGGTAGAATTTTCTTCCTTATCTCCTCCATACTAGACTTTTTCAAAGGGGTTACCTAAGTCCTGCTTACCTATTCAAGATTAGTGATTGGGCATTTACCTGTAAGCATATCTTTGAGGATAACTAAATATTCACTAAATGAAATATACACAGTTTTGTCTGGTAGAGCATTTGTTTGAGGAAATGGTCGAGTGTAAATATTAGATATAGAGTGATGTAGTGAATGTTCTAGACAATGGTTATGGGTGATAAACAGAAAAAATCTTTCTAAAATACCAGAAGATTTCAAGTTTCTGGTTTTTAAATTACGCTCTTTTAAGTTCCCTTCTATAATCAGGTTTCCATGTTCTATGAGTTCACAATGATGAACTATAAAAGATCCTATCCAACAGGTAATATAATCAGAAACTACAATTTGACCTGTAGTTACTCCTAATAGTAAATGCGAAGTGTAACCAATCCCACCCCAAATAAGAATCCGCATCAAAATAGAAATTATTAGTTTCCTAAAGCAGTAATGCTGTTTAAGTTTTGGATGCTTCAATATTTGGAACTTTGCCACGATTAAAACAAATATGTTCCCTAAACATATTTCCAAAAAGTTATAAATAATTCGCAATATTTTATTCTTAATCTCTCCTAGAGGATGAAACTCTATATCATTGTAAGTATTCACTTGAGAATGATGATAAGGATGTACTATATCAAAGGTTTGTGGATCAAGAAAAATCATCCAAGATAATATTAAGTAAAAAAACTTATTGTCGATGTCGGGGAAATATTCATGCCAACATTCATGCATAAGTTGTGCTAGCAAACAGAGAATATAAACTCCTGGAAAAACTATAAAAAAGATGGAAAACATATTTATTGAAGCATAAACATAAGGCAAAAAAAACAGATATATCACCCAAGCTAGTGAAATATAAAAAAATTTTACAGGTTGTTTATCTACTAATCGAATATTAGTAATAACTGACATATTTCATTCCTCGTAATAGCGAGTTTAAGAAGAAATAACACTTTTTAAAAGCCTTTTCGGCTTTTATGTTGATTAATTAGATAGTAACCATAAAGTTGAAAAACATACTATCTAAATTCAACGATACCTCACAATTATTAGACATAATACTTAATCCTTGAGTTAGAAAATCTAAGTTTTAATATTTACACATCTCAATTTTTCTAGACATAATACTTAGAAGATGTCTGAGAACTATCAAATATTTTTGGATTTGCCCAGCAATAACTGCTGAAAACGTTCTGTGATATCTTACCTTGAGTCAAGACAATGGCTTTGCGTATTAATTGTGCTAAACAATGTTGGTGTTTGTCAAATACGCTTGGGTGAAGGGCTAATAGTACAAAATTGTGGGTTTTCAAGAAGCGATAAATCGCCGTCTCTACAAGTGTTTTGGTCTTATCTGAACTGTATTGGAATATAGACGGGAAGTTGAGTTTTAAATTATTTGACTGATAGCCGCATAGTTAGTTTTATAAATAGGAAGTATTTTTTTAGCCTGTATAGAGACAGACGCACTCTCTGGAATCGCTTCTAATAAATTTATTGCTTGCTCCCACTTATGTTTTGCTTGCTGCTGAATTAGTAGTGAGTGAGGCGAATTTTGGACAAATAAATTAGCTTCTATTGCCAGTTTTTGGGCTGATTCTAAGTTTGCTACCGCTTTCTTTTCAATTAGCACTCTTTGACTGATAGATTTATAGTTATTCTGATAGTAAGCTAATTTATTCTTGGCTTGGTCGTAAATTGATGTTTCATCAGGAATGCTATCTAACAAGATTATTGCCTGATGCCATTTAGTTTCTGCTTGCTGCCAGACTTTTAGAGGATGCGGTGGATTTTGAACCAGAGAGGCTGCCTCTAGTCCAAGTTTTTGAGCAGATTTAAACTTAGCGATGGCTGCGCTAGCGTCTGGGACAATCGCACTTCCTTCTTGAGTTAAACTTAGACTAATCTGTTGTAATTGTGGACTTTGCTCTTTAATTTTCCAAGCACCAAAACCCAAGATTAATAA
Source organism: Nostoc edaphicum CCNP1411 (assembly GCF_014023275.1). Lineage (NCBI taxonomy): Bacteria > Bacillati > Cyanobacteriota > Cyanophyceae > Nostocales > Nostocaceae > Nostoc > Nostoc edaphicum. Next base: position 5,793,801 of record NZ_CP054698.1, on the reverse strand, counting down.
ACTTGAGGCTACAATCAAAGCTGAACGGACTAGTTTTGGTGTCCAAAACTTTGGTACTCTTTCTACTTTCTGACTAATGGTTGCTTCTTTATTGCTTTCCTGTTCAATCTTTTTCAGAGCTTGTTCCGCTTGTTCACTTAAAGCGTCACTCTGAATAATTAAAGCAGCTATTTGTTCTTGAAAAAAATCACAATCATTGAGAATATCTGTCAATTCTTGAAATTTTTCCTCGCTCGATATAATTAATTCGTGGTCATCATCTAACCACTCTAAAGCAAAGCCAGATTTCCCATAAAAAGCAGACACTCCTAATAAAATATTTAATAAGCTACGACTGTTTTTAATAGTATGAAAAATATAATTTAATTTTTGCTGTAACTGTAATAACTCTTTTTGAATATTACTGACTTTTTGAATTTGACGTTGTAAAATATGAGACTTAGCAAAGTCTAAGTTAATCTTTAAGTTTTCATTAAGTGCTTTAAACTCAGTAGCTATGCTTGGATAACTAATATCAGAATTTAGTTTATTTACTAATTGCATATCACTAAGGATATCAGCAGCTATTGCTTGCAAAAAATAACCCCATTCAATCCAGCTATCAATTTTTGATTGTAAATCAGTTAATGAAATTTTAGTTTCTGAGTTCCCGAATTTTTCAGCTATGGTTGGATCTACTAATCCTAGGTTAGGGATAAACAAAGTAGCGACTGTACTGATTCGAGGAAGTGTAGCGATCGCAGAATTTTTGGCGTGATCAAATTTCAATTCCTGAGCAATTAATTTTTTGAGATTCCGTAGTTGTTCCTGAGCATTATTGATCAGGATAATTTGTTCCATGATTTCATTAGAATCGCCAATAGTCAGTTTTAGACTCTGAATCAGTGTTGGCAATTCACTAACAAGTATTTCTAAGTTAGCCATAAATACCCCTTAGGGATTTGTCGAAAGTTTATGCAAAACAATTAAAATGGCTTGAGTAAGAACATAACCTCGTCTGTTGCATCTGAGCATCCTAAATTAGTCACAAATCTCAGGAGCTATGAAATGTATAATTCCCACAAATCCTGCTAAAGTAACAATTTCAGTTTCAAAATCCCAGAGAAAGATAAAATTACCCATTCACTAACCTATGAATGAAGTTGATTTAGCATTTACCCCAGCACTAGAGTTGGCGGAATTAATTCGTCGCCGGGAAGTATCACCACTAGAGTTGGTAGAAATATATTTAGAACGAATTGGGCAATTAAATCCCCAATTAGGAAGTTATTTTACGGTGACGGCAGAATTAGCGATCGCAGATGCCAAAGCTAAAACAGAATTATTGACAACTACCTCAGAACTACCACCATTTTTTGGGGTGCCAATTTCCATTAAAGACCTCAACGCCGTAGCGGGTATTACCTGTACTTTTGGAAATCCGGCATTACTGAATAATATCCCTAACTATGATGATGGTGTAGTAACGCGGATTAAGCAAGCTGGATTTACTATTCTTGGTAAAACAGCTACTTCCGAATTAGGTTCATTACCTTACAGCGAACCTACGGGTTTTCCCCCAGCTAGAAATCCGTGGAATTTAGAATACACTCCTGGCGGTTCCAGTGGTGGCGCAGCGGCTGCGGTAGCAGCGGGATTGTGTGCGATCGCTCAAGGTTCCGATGGCGGTGGTTCGATTCGGGGGCCTGCGGCTTGTTGTGGTTTGGTGGGACTCAAACCATCCAGAGGCAGGGTGAGTAAAGCACCCGTAGGCGAACGCCTCGCTGGAATTGCCGTCAACGGCCCGATCGCCCGTACCGTCGCTGATGCTGCTGCCCTTTTGGATACCATATCTGGCTATGTCACAGGCGATCCTTACTGGTTGCCCGATCCTGAACCATCATTTCTCGCCGCCACTCAGACAAAATTCGGTGCTTTGCGAATTGCTTTTGACACTAGCATTTCTCCTTTGGGAGAAGCTGACGCCAACTGTCAGCAAGGTGTCCGCCAAACAGTTGAGTTATTGGAACAACTCGGCCATCAAGTTGAACACAAATCCCCAGATTTTAGCGGTTTAGTTGAACCATTTCAAATCGTCTGGCAAGCTGGGGTAGCTGCATCGGGACTTCCTGTTGAAGCCTTGCAGCCATTGAATCGCTGGCTATTTGCACGCACAGGTTCTGTTGCCCAATACCTCCAAGCAGTTTCCCAAATGCAGGTAGTGGCACGGCAGATTGTCGCGTTTTTTGATACCGTGGATGTGCTGGTATTGCCAGTTTATCTACATTCACCCATCCGCGTTGGGGAATGGGCTTCTTTGAGTCCAGAAGAGACATTCCAAAATATTATTCAATGGGTTGCCCCTTGTCCGCCTGCGAATGCAACTGGACAACCTGCGATCGCAATTCCTGTAGGCTTTGATAGTAAAGGTTTACCCATCAGTGTGCAGCTAATTGGTAAACCTGCTGCAGAAGCCACACTCATCAGCCTAGCAGCACAATTAGAAGCGGCTAACCCTTGGATTCATCATCGTCCAGCCTTTGCAATATCAGGCTAATCATGCAGGCATCCCTGGAACAACTCTCACAAATTATTGTGTTTGCGGGTTTAGAAACAGCAGAAAAGATAAATTTGCAACCTTACACTCAGGTACAACATCATCGCAAAGGAGAGATTATTCTGCATGAGGGCGATGTCTTACCAGCAAAACTCTATGCTGTTGTCAGTGGTTCAATTCAAGTTACCAAAATAGCAACAACGGGGAAAGAAACCATTCTCCGCGCCTTAACTGCTGGGGAAATTTTTGCGGCTCCTGCTTTGTTAGGAAATAGAATTTCTCCGGCAACTGTAACTGCTGAATCTGATTGTGAAATTCTCACTGTAGAGCGAGATGCTTTATTAAAAGCTATTGGAGAAAATCCTGAAATTGCATTACGAATGCTGATGGTTTTTAACAGTCGGATTCAGCAATTACATGAAACAGTCCACGGATTAGTTTCTGAAAGAGCTATTGTTCGCCTTGCCAGATTAATTCAATATTTTGCTGCCGAATCTGGAACTGAATCTACCTCACAAGGTGAGTGCTTAAAAGTCAAATTATCTTATTATCGTATGGCTCGAAGTAGTGGCATTACTTACGAAGAATGTGTGCGGTTAATTAAAAGTCTCAAGTCAGTAGTTGCCTATCATCGGGGTGGAACGATTACCATACTTGATGCTGATAAATTGGATGCGATCGCTTCTGGAGATATAGATTAGAGTATTTGCTATTACATAGAGAAAACCTGCCTCAGCAGGTTTCACAAGTTTAATTTTCCGTAAAGAGTTATCAGACTGCTACAGCTTCTCTATCTCGTTCGCGTGCAGCGACAACTAGAACTAGACATAAAGCTGCGATCGCTTTTTGCCATTCCTGCCGAACTTGCGCGTCTTCGACACCTTCAAACATCCCTACCAAGCGGGGAATAGAAGCTTCTAAAGCCGGACGAGGTACTGGTTGGTGTAGTTCAACTAAATGAGTTAAACTTTCTTGATTATGGACGAAACCAATTACCCATGTTGTTGTGTGATCAGGACTATCAGGAACCCGCTTGACTCCCAACTCATTTTTTAGCCAATTGTAAAAAGGTGGTAATTCTTTAGCTAAAACTCCTCCTGCTGTGGGTAAAGTTTCCTTAAGCAAATTGGTATCTAAGCTGTTTAATGATTGCTGCAATTGAGGTGAGTTGAGAACTTCAGTTAGAGGTTGTGATAGTATTTCCTCCAACTGAGTTTCCGAGAAATTTAAATTTTGAGCAAAAGTTAAAAGTAGCGATCGCATATTTCCAGACTCCATAAATAACTAATTATTCTCTGCGACTTTCTCAGAAAGTGTGAGTAGAAATGTCAGGTTTTCTTCAGCTTTTAAGGCATGAGGTGCATTAGCAAACATAAAGACAAAAACACCAGGTTTAAGTGCAATATCTTCTCCAGATAAAGTGAGTAAACCTCTGCCTTCGATGACGTTGATAGTGGCATTCCGAGTAGAGGTATGCTCTGAAATATCAGTATTAGCTGCTAGGCAAAATAGAGTGTATTGACAAGCGTTATCTTTCAGCAGCACTTTGCTGAGAACTCCCGCACTGGGATATTCAATTTTGTCTTGGAGTTGAATAACAAAAGATGGGCTAATTGTGATTGAATTGGTCATAGTATTTTAGGATTATGAACCGTAAATCAATGCTGATAATCATTCAAAAATTATCAGTATTTATCAGGCGATGGTTTTGGTGAATAAATTATGTTACTGGGCAACAGCACACAAAATGATGTAGCCTAATTCATGTTGGTATTTATGAAAAACTTGGTGAATTTCTAAAACCCGCTTGCGAATATCTTTCTGCGTCAATATATTCCACAAAATCCGAGTTGTGTTAACAATACCTTCATCTTGAACTACCCGTCTGAAATTCAATAAATTCATTGAATCAGTTTGGCATTTTTGCACTTGCAATCCTGCTGCTGCAAAAGCCGTCATCCAGTTTGATTTTGACAATGGTGTAGAATTAACTCGAATTACTCGTGCTAAGTCATCATGAATTTGTTCTTCTTTGTCACTAGCTAATAGTTCGTGGGAGAGAAATTTACCTCCCGGCTTGAGTCTGTTGTGAATTTCAGCTAAAATCTTGGCTTTTCCCAATGGCGATTGCATTGTGAGAATGGCTTCTGCCAATACATAATCAAACTTTCCTGGGATTGTCTCTAGGTTGAAAATATTACCTTCAATGATTTCAACTTGATTTTCTAACCCAGCAGCGCAGATATTAGCACGCGCACAAGCTACACTATCAGGATTTTTTTCAACGCCTACTACTTTGACATGGTAGCTTTTTGCTAAAGCGATCGCACTATAACCAAAGCTAGAACCTAGCTCTAAAACTCTCTCTCCAGGCTGAAAGTTTGCCCACTCAAATAATTTATCTGTAGCTATTCGTCCACCGGGACGCAGATATTTTTTACCTGCTGCTGCTAAAACTTCGTGTCCGGTAGCTGTTTGGAAATTGAGGATAGTGTTGGTCATCTCTGCGACCCTCTGAACTTGTCTTATCCTCAATTTCTCAGGAATTTACGATATTGTCTCTGAGGTAGCTCATAGAAGCAGTATTACTTTGCTTTCCACTCGTGGTCAAGGATAGCGTAAAGAAAATTGTCGTACCATCTATCTTTGATTAACTCTTTTTCCAGCAGATGACCCTCACGACGCATACCAATGTTTTCTAATACCCTTACAGAAGCAACATTCTCTGCAACACACCAAGACCAGATACGATGCATTCCCAGTTCTTCAAAGCCGAACTTTAAAATGGCTTGTGCTGCTTCTGTTGCATAACCTTGTCCCCAATACTGAGTGTTTAGTTCATAGCCAATGTTTGCTTCCCGCATTTCTGGGTCATTTACACGGATACCACAATTGCCAATAAGCTGATTTTCTGCTTTGAGGATAATAGCTAACTGAAACTTTGTCCGTGGTTGCTCTTTTTGCTGCTCAATAAACATCTGAATAAATTCGCAAACATCCTTTTGTGTGCGGTGTGTCCAGTAGTTGTAACGCAAATACAAAGGATCAGATTGATAAACCAAAACCGCCTGCCAATCTGTCTCTACAAAGTCACGCATTAGCAAGCGGTGTGTTTCTAAAATCATGTCTTTTCTTTATGTGCTGATTACATCCAATCTATAAATTTTAACTTTTACATTTTGCACCTTGAGGAGTAGCATCAGGATAATAGGTAATGATTGCTTTGTCTTTCCTAACAAAAACTGTAGGAAAGGATTTACCTGTTTCTCGGTCAAGTACATTATAAATACATGCTCCCTCATTATTGCCTTGGAGCTTAAATATTTTGGTCGCATCTAAAAGCATTTCTTCGGCATTACTGAGATAGCCATAGCCTTTAATGACATCTGTTACTATCCGATTTTCCTGCTTAATTACTACACCCATTGTATAAATTACATTCGGAACAACTTCCTCTCGTCCCTGATTATTTGGCAACCGTCCGCCTATGCCTTCATTTTGTAACTGTAAATATCTGCCGTGAAAATGTAAGCCACCAATATCATTGGCGTTATATATTTCACCACAAAATATATGCTCAAATCCCCGACGTTGGAACCAAATATTGGTTAAATCTTCGAGAAATTGTGCTTGATTATTACGTCCTGGACGTAGTTCACTGCCACTAACTTGCTGAAGTTTTTGCAGCACATCTGGGTAATAAGATAACAATTGTTTAAAATTATTAGAACTAACTCTCGTACCAATAGGGCCACAGAGTTTAATTACCGCTTTGTCAAAAGAATTTAGCAGTGGTTGAGGTGGTGTGATATCTACCTGTTGTCCTGCGGGAAAACGAATAGTAACCTGGTTATCTACATTATCAAAAAACGGCAGAAGTTTGGTATCTTTCTGTGGCTGCGCGTTCACTGAGTTTTGCCAGCCAAAAGGGGAAACCAGTAGCAAAATAGCAAACATCTTTACCATCTGCTTTAACCTATTGGTTACAGAATTTAACAGCATAAATTTTAGATTAATTAGATGACAATACTACATCAAATTAAACTTGATGTATGTCGTACTTTCTTAAAAACCCGGTTTTTTTTAATAAACCGGGTTGATGAAGTTCTTTAAAATTATGTTGACTTGGAATTTGGAATTGTTTATCTAGCTAAAGATGGCGCGTAAATCTTTTGCAACTTTCACTCAATCTACATTATTTAGTGGAATGATTAAGTTGCCCGATCAATTCTTTGCACTTCTTCATCAGATAGTTTTACATTGATAGCAAGTGCCGAGTCTTCAATGCTGGAAACCTTACTAGCACCAGGAATTGGCAAAATAGCAGGGGACTTGGAACGCAACCATGCCAAGACGATATTGTACACTGATACGCCTTTTTCTTTAGCTAACTGAGCGATCGCAGGAATATCTTGCAAATCCTGATGGCGACGCCTACCACCAAAGGGACTCCAAGGCAAAAATGTTAATCCTTGCTGTTCACAATACTTCAACACGCCGTCATTTTCTGGCTGTCGTTGCCAAGGGCTGTATTGATTCTGCACCGAGACGATATCCACCAGATCCCGCGCCTGCTTAATTTGTTCAACGGAAAAGTTAGAAACTCCCACAAACCGAATCAAACCCGCCTCAACTGCTTCTTGAACTGGCGCAAGAGATTCTTCAATGGTGTAATTAGGATCAGGCGCATGGTATTGCCAAACATCGATGGGTTTAGCACCACCCAACGCCTCAAAACTGACTTGAATTGTTTGGCGCAAATGTTCTGGATTACCGTTGGTTGTCCAGTTGCCATCGGGACGCATCAACCCGCCCTTCGTTGCCACAATTACTTGACTAACATCGCCTTTATAACTCGTAAGTGCCTTGTGAATTAGCCGTTCGTTGTGATGCTTATCTGACTCATCTTTGCAGTAAGAATCGGCAGTATCAATGAATGTAATACCCAAATCCAAGGCCCGATGAATAACTTCGATTGATTCCGATTCGGGAGGGCGATTAGAAATTGACATGGGCATACCACCCAAACCAATCGCACTCACAAAGATACCAGTTTTTCCTAGCTGTTTGGTTTCCATGCTTCTAGCTATAGTTTTCTGCCCCAATTATCTATCAGTTAGGCAAAGCTTTTGTAGCTATTCATCATAAATCCTCCCTGGTACTTAGACTTGACGATATATAAATGGTCTACGAGGGGAATACTCTACTCAGGGGTTCAGTATTCTATACACATACACCGATGAAAATTGTAGAGGAAACCCGTACTAGATTGCAGCTAAAGCATCGACCACTCAGAGATTGGTTCACCGGATGGTGCATTTTTACTGTCTGTTTCGGCTTTTTGATTTACTGCTTATTTTTTGAGTCTGCTTCAGTTAAAATAACTTGCGATCGCCTCTCCCCAAACCAAATGAATTGTGAATTAAGACGGTTTAATTTGCTGGGAAGTATGGAGAAACTCAAAATGTTTGATCTCCAGGAAGCATACATGCTTACCAAGACTGGTAGCAAAGGGGGAAAAACTTATCAAGTGATTATTGTGACTCCTTTTGGAAGCTTTGCTCTTTTATCCCATGTTAACTATGAAGAGAATCAGGAAATTATCTTTAAAATCAACAATTTTATCAACTCTGGTCAAACTTCCCTATTGGTGCAGCAAAATCAGCGCCACTATCTACTTTTATTAATTTTATTTATATTGATTATGATGGCGATCGCTGCTTATTTTTCCACATCACCTGTAACTACCTGTACCTTTTATAAAAGTATTGATAAGGTATTTGTCGAACGCAAAAGTCTTCGTGGCAATCAAATTATTGAACATCCACTAGAGAATATTATGAGTTTTGATATCCAAGAAAAGCAATTTAAATACTCAAAGCTTTATCGGGCTGTAATTGTGGTGAAATACTTTAAGGAAATCCCAATTAATCCACAATATACTGATGAAAGGAGTATCCGATATGCAGTTTCTCGGATACATTCATTCCTAAAAATTTAATAAAAATTCCCCGCAGGATAGTCTGATAAAGCAAATTTTTCGGTATTAAGTCCGCGCAGCTTATAGCCCAATACTGTTCCAATACTGCTCGGTTAAGGATTTTTAACTCGGAATTGGGTTTGGGGAAAAGGTTAAAGGGTAAAGGTTAAAGGTTTTTTCTTTCCCCTTTCCCCCGCCCCTTATCCCCAGAGGGGGCCCCACCTTCCCCTTTTCCCCAAAACCCGACAAGTATTGAATACTTTTCGGATAAGCACTCTTCACTTTCCTTGTGGTCTGGAAAAAGCTTAAAGGGTAAGGGGTCAAGGATTTATTTAAAACCTTTTCCCTTTTCCCTTTCCCCTTTAACCGAACCGTATTTTATAGCCGCAACTCCAATATCCTGAAGTCGTAACACAACCTAGTCAACTACAAATACCCACTTTGTCAGTTTGTCTAATTAAGCTAAGTTTGGTAAATAAAATAAGTAGCCTACATGATCGGCTGTTATTCCACACTTGACATAAAGCATTGTGAGTGCAAAACGTCTGCCAGAAACCATTGCCCATGTCAGAATTACTCGCCAATCCTGGCAACACGGCTTCCTTGAGGGCGAAGTGAGTGCGGGTGAGTTTGAGTGGCATTTCCAGTGGCATTTTCGCCGGGGAGAACTTGCCGTCAAGCCTTCCCAAGGTCGCGCCTTAATCAAAGAACCCCTCGGTCGATTCTTGGAGCAACAAGATTACCAGCTAGAGCCTGGAGGAGACTATGCTTTTACTATTCGGGCGGAACTCTAGGAGTTAGAAGCAATTCAATTTTAGATTTTAGATTTTAGATTTTAGATTTTTTCTTCAATCCAAAATCTAAAATTGGTTGACTGCTGATTCAGTGAGGCGATTTAAGTATCTTTCGATTAAGAGAATGGCAACAATGTCATCTATCGGTCTTGGTGGCTGTCGCAGACCTTGTGGCAATAGCTTTATTAGCCCTTTGGGTGGGAACATTTGCCAATAGCGATCGCGTGCTTCTAAGGTTGTATAGCGCTCATCCACTAAAATAATACTCAGCGGTTCTGTCAATTCCTGGTATAGTTGCTGTCTCCACTGCTTGGCTGTAGTTTGATCGCCCATCACCATCAAAGAGATCGGAAACCTTTGACGTAGTGTCTCAATGGTAGCGATCGCCTCTTTGGCTAGCACGACCTGATGATAATACAGTTGCCGATCCAGTCCCATCACCGCTAAACCACACTTATCTCGACCTGGATCAAACCCCAAGATGACTGGTTGCGTTGGTGAAAATTCACGGAAAGCCATAAAAAATTAAAAATTAAAAATTAGAAATTAAGAAATGCAATCACAGCAACTATTTTGGCTGCTGTTCAATATGTTTAAATCTTGCAAGAACTGCCTCCTGCCTCCTGAATAATAACAGTGTGCAAATAATTTTTTAAGTACTAAAAATAATTTTTCCGTTGACTGTTGCCACTAATTTTACTCTCAATGGCCCAGCTGTATAAGTGTCCTCTGCTGCGATCGCTTTGATCTCCAAGGGTTGATTATACTGTCTTAATTGGTTGACAAAGCGCAAAAAAGTCCCGTCTACTTGGACATTTTCGACAATTCCGGCGTTACGGGCCCGAAATTGGGAAGCAGAAATCAGTATTTCCAGGCGTTGCTGTAACTGATAGGATGTCATGCTTTTGGAATCAGTATTAGTTGTGGCCAGCACCGCGCCTCCCGAAAAAACCAATTGATTCCGGGCTGTATCGGCAAAAAATTCTATCTGCTTTTCTCCCCTGACGTAATTACCAGCGGAAAAAATTCGCACCACGTATTCTTGACCATCCTCAATCTGCTTGCTCAATTTCTCAACCCTCTCCTGGGTGAAGCGTATTAGCTCTGCATTTGCAGGATTTGCACCAGGTTCACTCAATTCCAGGTTGGCGTTGCGATTGGCTTCTTGTAAGAGTTGTACAACTGCCTGACGAGCAGCAGCAGGTTGGGTAACACGAACTACAGCAGCGGACAAAACTTGACCGCGAACTAAGGCCAGCTTACCCAGACGCAAATCGCGGTAGGACTGATAATATTTTTCCAGCCTTGCAACTTCCTGTTCTAGTTGCTCCTGTTGTCCTTCCAATTCTTTAAGACGAGATTCCCGTTTGACAATCACTTGTTCTCGCGCTGCAACTTCGAGATTACGCTTTTGAATCAGTTTATCCAATTGAGCAATTTTTTGATCGCGTTGTTCTATGACTTCTTGGCGGTTTGCAAGTTCGCGATCGCGTTTTTCAATTGCTGTTTTGGCTTCGTCAATGGCTTTTTTCGCTTCAGCATACAGTCGTTGACGTTCTGCTTTCAGTAGTTCAACTGCCGCTTGTAACTCCTTTCTCTGGTTGTAAACGCTTTGCAATTCAGCTATGGCTTTTTGGTACTGAGTTACAACTTGTTCTAGCTGACCTTGAGTGCGTTGGAGTTGAGTTTGAGTTTGGGCTTGTTGACTAATGGTGCGATTCAACTGAGCTTGTGTTTGCCTCTGTTTGGCATTGGCCGCCTGCAAAGATTGGTTGATTGCCTGCAAGTCTTGTTGTGCCTTTGCTTGGGCAATTTTGGCTTGGCTTAACTCACTCTCTACCTGACTTTTCTGAGTTTCTGCGGTTTTTAGCTGTTCCCGCTTCTGTCTGAGGTCTGTTTGAATGTCCTCTAACTCAAAGACTCCTTTTCGCAAGCCTTCGTCAGCAGCGAATAAAATCCCTAAAGTTGATGCTGAAATCAAGCCACCCGTAAAAATAGTGACCAGTACAGCAGTGTTTTTTGGACGAAGCTTAAAAAGTGAGAGGCGGGCTTTGCCAACTCGTGTGCCGATGCGATCGCCCACGGTTGCAATTACGCCTCCCAGAATTAAAATTGCAGCGATGAGGATGTATCCGGTGGTCATCTTTAGCTACCGAAATCCTTCCAGATACAGCCTACTACTTTTAAGCATTGTCTGGAAAGAAGTGGAAATTGGCAATAGCTGAAATTACTCAATTTTGATTTACCTCTAGCTATTAGTGTCATTTTTCAAAATAGAACACGCGCCGATTCCCCTTTCTCCAATTGTTTTTATGTGAATTGCCTACTTAAGGTAACAGGTTTATGCACAGTAATCTTCTTTTTGTGGATAGAAATCATCTTTTTCTCACGCAAATCTCCCAGTAGCCTAGTAACGGTAACACGAGTTGAACCAATTGCTTCTGCGATCGCTTGATGAGATAACTTCAAATCAATAGTGATCCCATCTGCACAAGGAACGCCAAAATCCCGACAAAGAATTAACAAAAAACTTACCAACCTAGAACCCATATCTCGGTGAGCAAGAGTTTCAATCATCATCTCCGTCTGTAAAATTCGCGAAGACAGACCTCGCAGCATTAACATTGATAATTCTGGATTTTCCTTGAGTGCTTGCTCCACCTGTTCAATTGGTGCTGACAGTAATTCCACAGGAGTAAATGCAACCGCATGGTAAAACCGATCCGACTTATTTCCTGTCAGCAATGACAATACACCAAAAACACTATTTTCCCGCAGCAACGCTACCGTTATTTCCTCTCCTGCCTCGTACACCCTGGAAAGTTTAACAGCACCTTTCAAAAGAAAATAAACTCGTTCGGCAGGATCGCCAGGAAAAAAGATCGTTTTATTGCGTTCAAACGTTTCCACAACTGGCGGAAACGCCCCGGTCGCCATCTGACGAAATACATTTGCTAGGGCTTTATCTTGTGTCACGATCATCTCCCTTCCCCTACCCAATGCCGGAAAAACAAAAACTGATTACCTAAGAATACACCCGAAAAATGAATAAAGCACCGTCAACCTTTCTGTACTTTCCTATACTCAAACTAATCTCTTCATAACTCTTTGTTTATAATGATACATAATTCTTGATCCTTTCAGCTACTAATTGTTGATAAGTAGTTCCAATAGCTGTATTTAAAAGGTTTTTTGAAGAACAAATAAAGAAATCTTGAGAATATCTTTATAAAAAATCAAGATTTTTGTCACAGCAAACACCCTTAGCAATATTCATTTTTGCAAATCCTGTATAAAACAAAGACAAAACGTGCCTCAGATTCTAGTATGCTCCTAATGATCGATCGCATTAACAATTTCTATGCTAAATCTGACTGGAAAAAATGCCCTTGTTACAGGTATTGCCAATAACCGCTCGATCGCCTGGGGCATTGCCCAACAACTGCACAAAGCTGGAGCAAACCTGGGTATTACTTACCTGCCGGATGAACGCGGCAAGATGGAGAAAAAAGTTGCGGAGTTGGTAGAACCTCTCAACCCCAGCTTATTTCTTCCCTGTAACGTCCAAGATGAAGATCAAATTAAATCTACCTTTGAGACAATCCGCGAACAATGGGGAAAGCTAGATATCCTCATTCATTGTCTGGCCTTTGCCAGCAAAGATGATTTGAGTGGAGATTTTAGCCAAACCTCTCGTTCTGGTTTCAACACCGCCTTAGAAATTAGTACCTACTCGCTGGTGCAGTTAAGTGGTGCAGCAAAACCTCTGATGACAGAGGGAGGTAGCATCGTCACCCTGACATATTTAGGCGGTGTTAGGGCAATCCCCAACTATAACGTCATGGGAGTTGCCAAGGCGGGGTTAGAAATGAGTGTGCGTTACCTGGCTGCTGAACTAGGGCCACAAAATATCCGCGTAAATGCCATCTCCGCAGGCCCCATCCGCACTTTGGCATCTTCAGCAGTGGGTGGAATTTTAGATATGATTCATCATGTAGAAGAAGTAGCTCCCCTACGACGCACCGTCACTCAGCTAGAAGTGGGCAATACGGCCGCTTTCTTATGTAGTGATTTGTCCAGCGGGATTACCGGACAAATTCTGTATGTAGATGCAGGATATGAAATTATGGGAATGTAAGATAATTTGGGCATGGGGCATTGGGGATTGGGCATTGGGAATTGAGTATTAGTAAAATTCTTGTCCATTTTTCATTCCCCATGCCCCATGCCCTATTCCCCATGCCCTATTTCCTATGCAAATCAGCAAAATTAATTCAAACTACGATCGCTTAACTGAAACCTCTCGGATTGCCACTGTTCACCGCACCACTGGTGAAACTAATGTACAAGTTACTATCAACCTGGATGGTAGAGGAACTTGCACAGCAGCAACAGGCATTCCGTTTTTGGATCACATGTTGCATCAAATTGCCTCCCACGGGCTGATTGATATCGATGTCCAAGCCAAGGGAGACTGGGAAATTGATGATCATCACACCAACGAAGATGTAGGCATTACTTTAGGGCAAGCTTTCAACCAAGCACTAGGCGACAGAAAAGGTATTGTCCGCTTTGGTAATTTTCTTGCACCACTGGACGAGGCCTTAGTTCAGGTAGCGCTAGACTTTTCCGGCCGTCCTCACCTCAGTTACGGCTTGCAAATTCCTACTGGGCGGGTAGGAACCTATGACACCCAACTGGTACGAGAATTTTTTGTGGCTTTGGTGAACCATAGCCAAATGACATTACACATTCGGCAACTGGATGGCATTAATTCCCATCACATTATTGAAGCAACATTTAAAGCCTTTGCAAGAGCAACACGGCTGGCGGTGGAAATCGACCCCCGTCGTGCTGGTGTAATTCCCAGTTCTAAGGGAGTTCTATGAAATGGGCATTGGGCATGGGGCATGGGGCATTTAAAAGAGGCAGAGGGGCAGGGTGCGGGGGGCAGAGAGAGGAAAAAACTCTTCTCCCTTTCTCCCTGCTCCCTGCTCCCTTGCTTCTTTCCCAATCCCCAGTTCACGATAATTGACACACCAGTTGTTGATGGTTATTATCAGCCTACCGGGTAATTTGTAATTAATCCCAAGCTGATAAATAGTGATTTAACCGAGATGAAGTCTGTTGCCGATGACCCTAATTCTCAACTTAATACGAGAGACATTCCGCCAGTAGTCCTAACTTCTGAGTTGCGAAAAGTCTATCGCACTGGTTTTTGGCTAAATCAAAAAGTCGTATCTCTCAAAAACTGTTCTTTAACGGTGTACAAAGGAGAAACCTTTGGGTTGCTGGGGCCAAACGGTGCTGGTAAAACCACACTTTTAAAATTGTTGCTGGGAATTATTCATCCCACCTCTGGACGGGGATCGTTGTTGGGTAAACCAATAGGCGATCGCAGTGTTAAGCAACATATCGGCTATCTGCCAGAAAATCCCTATTTATATGACTATCTCACTGGCTGGGAGTTTTTGCAGCTAGCGGCTGGGCTATTCCAAATTCCCCAAAGTGTCCAACGCCAACGTATTCCCCAACTGCTGGAATTAGTCGGTTTATCCCAAGCCGATGCCCGTAAAAAGCTGCTGCGTCGCTATTCTAAAGGAATGCTACAGCGTGTTGGCATGGCACAGGCACTAATTAACGAGCCAGATTTAGTTTTTCTGGATGAACCGATGTCTGGGCTTGATCCGGTGGGACGCTACCAAATGCGGGAAATTATTCTGGCGCTAAAAGCCGCTGGTAAGACGATTTTTTTCAATAGCCACATTCTTAGTGAAGTAGAACAGATTTGCGATCGCATTGCCATCCTCGCTCAAGGTGAACTAATTTGCTCTGGTTCCCTCAATGAACTCTTAGGCGGAAAAAACACATATCACGTCAAAGGTCAAGGTGGTGACGGGGAAATTCTCAAAAAATGGATACCCACTCTTATATTTGAGCCTGATGGTTCTTGGCACGGTACACTACAAGATGATTACTATGATTTTCTTTCGAGTCTTCGTCTAATGGAGGGTAAAATTATTACCATGAACTTGTCGCGTCACTCCCTAGAAGAATTTTTTATTCAACAAATCCAAAGAAAAGATAACTCATTGAATTAGTCTTGTTACCAAATAGCAAATTGCCGATTGACTTGAAGAACAAAACTCAAAGTTTCTGCCTTTTGGAATTATCTTTGCTCAACCCAACCCAGAAAAAATAAAATTACTACCTCTTCTTAAGGTTGTTTGTATTTATTTAATGAACTTGTTCATAATTTTGGTAGTCTCTTACTACTTATGGCAGATTTAAAATGTCATCAAATTAACTTTGACAAGAAAATTTTTTTCGTAAGTACTTGATTGGCTAAGATAAAATTTATTGTAGAAACTGTGTTTAATTGCGTAAATCCTATATTTTTTGATAATTGCCATATTCAAGCAGCATTAACTTTAAGCTAACTTCACTAAAAATTTAAATTCAATAAACAAATTCCCTCCGGAAAATCACACTTTTCTAGGAAAATAAGAGTGTCGGGGAACTTGAATACTTAGGTATAGTCAAAATAAAAATGTTTAGACAGTACTTTATTGATCGTAGTTTCAGAGTCTCAGGTAAATATGCTTAACAAAAGTTTGTCTAAATTCCTAACTCAGCCAGTTGTGGGTGTGGCTTTATTAACTGCTGTCAATGCCGCTGTGTCATCTGCTAGTCTAGCTCAGGGACAACCATTCCCACCAGCTACACAACCACCAAGCACACAGACACAAATAGATACTAATTATTCTTTAGGAGGCGGCGATCGCATCCGTGTAAATGTCTTTGAAGTCCCTGAATATACAGGCGAATATCAAATTCCCCCAGGTGGAGCAATCAACCTACCTTTAATTGGTAGTGTGTCAGTCCTCGGCCTAACAACTGAACAGGCTGCTGACGAAATTGCGAGAAGATATGCCCGCTTCCTCAAACGTCCCTTGATCTCAGTCAATTTGTTATCGTCTCGTCCCATCAATATTTTCGTTGCCGGAGAGGTGACACGTCCAGGAGCTTACACTCTGAACTTGAGCGGAGGCGCGGGAGACAATCCAGGTGTACAATACCCGACTGTATTAGCTGCATTGACAACAGCGCAGGGTGTAACTCTTGCTGCGGATGTAACTCAAGTTCAATTACGGCGTAAAGTCGGACGTTCTTCAGAGCAAGCCGTCACCATCAATTTGAAGGAACTCATCCAAACAGGCAGGTTATCACAGGATATTACCTTGCGGGATGGAGACACTATAGTTGTACCAACAGCAACCAACTTCAATGTGGCTGAATCTCGCAATATATTTGCAGCTAACTTTGCCGCCAGCCAAACAACACCCCGCACGGTAACAATTATTGGTGAAGTTAATCGTCCCGGTTCGTATCTTGTCACCCCAGCCAGCACAGATGCTGCTCAGGCGGGCGCAACCCCTAATAGTGGTACTGCCACTCCCAATGGTCTACCAAATGTAACACGGGTAATTCAACTAGCTGGGGGAATTACAGCGCAAGCTGATGTTCGTAATCTCAGGTTACGCCGACCTACAAGAAGTGGCTCAGAACAAGCCATAGATATCAATCTTTGGCAACTCTTGCAGAGTGGTGACACCAATCAAGACATCATCGTACAAGACGGAGATACAATTGTTATTCCGACGGCAACTGAAATTAACCCCGCAGAAGCTACTCAATTAGCTACCACTACTTTGTCTCCTGCACGCATTCAAGTTGGTGTGGTAGGCGAAGTTAAAAGACCAGGATTAACAGACGTTCAGCCGAATAGCTCTTTAAATCAAGCTATACTCGCTGCTGGCGGATTTAATGATGCCAGAGCTAGTAGCGATGCTGTTGATTTGATTCGCCTCAACCCTAATGGTTCTGTGACTAAACGTATAGTAAAAGTGGATTTCTCCGCTGGGATTAATGAACAAACTAATCCCATACTCCGTAACAATGATGTTGTAGTAGTCAACCGATCTGGTTTAGCTAAGACTGGGGATACTACAAACACCATAGCTGGCCCTCTAGGTGTTATTTTTAATATTCTGAGGTTGTTCGGAATCTAGTTTAATATATAGATGCAAATTGGGGGCGTTGGTCAATCCTCCTCGTCTCCACAATTGCACTATACCTTGAATCAAAGCTCAATAGTCACGAAAAATTTTGAAAATTGACGCAATAATAAGGGTTTCAGCCGTCTATATTAAGGCTTTCCATCACCACCACAAGCGATCGCTCTTAAGTCCATCCACAATAGAGGTGTCTAAAAGATAACGTAACGTCTCGCAGAGAAGGCATCACTTCCTCCAAAATAGTTTTTTCTATCAGCTATTTCTATAAAAAAAATTTATTTAACAAATTCTGGGGGTTTAAGTTCCCAGCAACTTAACAAACAGCAAGTTTTGTGGCGGGGTCTAAATCCCAGCCCTTTCAACGCGTACAAATGAACTACTAAATCAAAGGCTGAAACCCGCTTCCAGACTAGAACCAACAATGATGCTTCTGGGCTATCAGTGAAATTTTAGGCGATCGCATATCCAAAGCGGTCAATTTATTGCCTCTAGAATTGAGCATTTTTGGGAGAATATCCCGTAAGTCTTATTGTGTAAGGGTTAATTGGGTGTGTATTTTTGGAGAAAAATATAGTACAAATGAACGCTTTGAAAGGTCTGGGTCTAAATCCCTATTACAAAATTTAATTGCAATGACATTAGCAAGACCTTGAGCGCCATTACGAATTACGAATTATTTTAAGTAGTATTACTCATTGACACATTTTTTAGACATTAACAATTCTTAATGTGCATTGGCAGGCTTATGAAAACCTTGTTGTAGGTACTCAGATTTCTTATGATAATGAGAATACTTTAGAGAGTAGAGGCATAAAACCTACTCCCTGACTTGTTTTATTCATTTAATGATTCTTATTATCATAAGAAATATTTAAGTAAATTAACTTATTGATGACAGATATACTATCTTAACCAAAGATACCGCGTATACACAGTAGAATGATGTCGAATTGGAAATGACGCCATTTGTACGGTTGCTTAGTGTCCATTAATGGTGTAGCTGTGGATACTGATAAATTTTATTCAGTATTTTTACCAGATAGCTGCCATTTTTTGAAACACAAGCTGAAAAGGCAGTTCAGCCATATTTACGCGAAAATCCGCAGGTGCAAACCTAAAAAAACGTGTATAAACTTACAAATGGCAGTTATACGACCGTATCCAATACTGAGTTACTGAACGTTACTGAACTAAGGCTAGAGTTACTGACTGTTGACGATTGAGTTTTTGCAACATACCCTATTTTTCCCTATGATGATTCATGGTTTCGGTTTTTTAAGTTTGAGCGCATCTCTTGTGCTTCCTTGGGCATTAACAGGTTTGGTTCAAGGAGAGAGAATAACAGAGTCTTTAGTTAAAGATGTTCGTCAGTCTCCCACTGATCAAGTAATGCCACTACCTAGCCGTAAGTTGATCAGCCAGTCTTCAACTGCGACAACATACTATGTTAGTGGTAGCGGAAATGACAAAAATAGCGGACGCACTACCTCATCTGCCTTTAGGACAATTCAGAGGGCGGCAAATCTTACCAACCCTGGCGACAAAGTATTGATTATGAATGGAGAATACAAAAATACAGGAGGAAGTGGGAGTGTCGTCAGTATAAGACGTTCTGGAAGGGCAAATGCATGGATTAAGTATCAAGCATATCCTGGACATTTCCCAAAAATTCGGCACGATACATGGAATGGTATCCTATTGTCAAATGGAGTCTCATATATTGAGATCGACGGGCTAGAGGTCATAGGGAACAATGCAAACATAACCCTTTCTTATGCATTAAGTCAGAAGACTAATGGATCAAATCCGCGTACAAACGGAACCTGCATAAGTATTGACGGACGCAATAGTTCTGTTCGTTACATAAATATTCTAAACAACAAAGTGAATAATTGCGGAGGAGGAGGTATCTCAGTAATCTCCGCTGATTATGTGAAGATTGATAATAACACAGTGTTCAATAACGCCTGGTATAGTATGTACGGTACGAGCGGTATTTCGTTCTTGAAGAGTCGGAATTCTGACAACAACCAGGGATACAAGATGTTCGTGACAAGAAACAGGGTCTATAACAATCGCAATTACGTTCCCTGGATTCAACGTGGAAATATCACAGACGGTAATGGCATTATTGTCGATCTTTCAAAACAGGGTGCAAATGGTGCATATAGAGGACGGACTTTAATTGCAAACAATATTACCTACAGGAATGGCGGTTCAGGTATTCATGCCCATGAAAGTGAGCATATCGATATTGTCAACAACACAGCATATTTGAACCAGCAAAGTCCAGAACTGTCAAAAAAAGGGCAACTCTATGCTGGTTATTCAAATGATGTCAAGATTTTCAATAACATTGTTTATGGTGTTGCTGGTAAAAATGTGAACAGCAGCTACATGAATAAAAACGTCACTTATAACTACAATCTTTACCCGAACGGTGCGGTGATCGATGCGAAGGCGAGGGGAGCTAACGATATTATTGCAGACCCACAATTTCAAAATGCCCCAAATGGTGACTTTAGACTCAAAGGAACGAGTCCGGCGATCAACAGGGGTTACTATTGGAATGATTTGAAAACTGATCATGCCGGTAACCCTCGTCCTGCTGGTGGTGCATATGATATTGGGGCATACGAAATTAGGTAACGTTCCCTCAGACTGAAGTCTACAGTTACATAAAATAATAAGCCTGCCAAAGCAGGCTTATTATTTTATGGATAATTAATTAAACGTTATGGTGTTCAATTCACTTGTGAGACAAAATCCTAATTTATACAGAGCTTTTGTCTGGAATACGTTTTTGTCGTTTAACCGCTTTTGTCAAATCTTGATAAGTAAAGTATTCTTTCGCATGGTTGAAATAGCTACTAGATTCGTTTTTATCAATCAGACCATTCACAACTAAACCTAAAACGTTGTGACTGGATCTCTCTAACATTTCTTGAGCAGCAGCGGCACTGTTAGAATCAATTACTCCAGGTCGAGCGACTAACAAAATCCCATCAGTCATTTGGCTCAAAGTCAAAGCATCGGCTGCTAAAAGGAGGGGAGGAGCATCAATAATGACAAAATCATAGTTATCTTGAGATGAGAAATTCTCAATTAGTGATGCCATCCGCTTTGAGTCAAGCAGGGCAAGTGGGTTGGGAGGTCTAACTCCAGCAGTTAAAACATCAAGGCTATCCATTACCTTGGATACAGCAATGTCAAATTCAGCCTGACCTACAAGAACCTCACTCAAACCAACTGCATTGGTTAGTTGCCATAGATGATGCTGAGAAGGAACTCGCATATCTGCATCAATTAGTAAAACTTTACGTCCTAGTTGAGCGATCGCTGCCGCCAAATTAGCTGAAACTGTAGACTTGCCTTCTTTAGGAATTGCGCTAGTTACCACGATAGTTTTGAGCACTTTATCTGAACTCAGGAATTTCAGATTGGCTTGAATCATCCGGTACATTTCGCTGGTTAAAGAGTGGGGTGTATCTCTGACGGCGATTGTTTGAACTGTTGATTCTGCATCTGAATAACGGGAGCGAAGCTTTTTAACAGACAAAGGAACAATGCCCAGCAAAGTATATCCAAATATATCTCTAACTTCTTTAAGTGTTTTTAGAGATCTATCTCTCATAGCCAGTAAGAACACAGTTGTTGTGGCAAAAAATAAACCGAACATTACTCCCAGCACCAAAACAATTAGTTTTTTGCCTGCTACTGGATCTTTTGGCACTAAAGCCTGAGCAATAATCCGGGAACTAGCTGTATTTGTATTTTCAACTAACTGTAATTCTTGAACCTTTTTCAATAGAGTTTGATAGGTCGATTCTGCAACTTCAACTTTCCGTTCTAACTCCCGCTGATTTTGTGCCAACTGGGGTATGAGTTTCACCCGCTGTTCGTAGGTAGAACGAGAATTGTATAGAGAAGAGAGTCTTTGAGTTAACCCAAAGCGCTGTATTTCTGACTGTAGGAAATTTTGTATCAGGTTTTGTCTAAGTTCTCCAATCTGCAACAGGCTCTGAGGAACTGGTGTTCGATTACCAATAGTCTGACCAATTTGCTGTTGTAAGAGAGAATTTAAACTAGCTTTTCTTGCTTCTAGGTTAATAATTATGGGGTTGTCATCTAGAAAACGGCTACGCTCAACTGCTAACTGCCGATCGGTCTCTTGAAGTTGTGTAAGGACTCCCTGTACTGCAGGTGACTGGCTGAGGGCACTTACTGCGATCGCTTCCTGAGAATTTAGCTCTACTTTCTGACGTAGTTGATTAGTTTGGGCATTTACCTCATTTAATTGAGCTTTAACACTATTCATCTCATTATCTAGATTTCCAATAGTCGCAACGGCTGACCTTGTCTCCTCTGATAAATCTGCAATCTGATGCTTCTGTTTAAATATACGTAGCGCTACTTCTGCATTATTAACAGCTGCTTGAGTTTTAGGAAGCTGCTTGGCCATAAATTGACGAGCTGCTGCTGCCTCAGAGCGATTTGTCAGAATATCATTTTCTAAATAAAAGCTCATTATTGTGTTGACCACTGCCGCTGCTTCTTCGGGATTAGAACTGCTATAGCTAATTAGCAATACATCTGTCCCACCAATAATTTTTAGATTCAGGGCTTTTTTTAGAGCTTGTACCTCTAGAGGTATACCTTCGTTGTCTTTGAGTTGTAATTTATCTATTGTTCGCTGCAATAACTTGGGGGAAGTAATGACTTCTATCTGACTGCTTATAGGATTTTGAGTTGCTACCAAGGGTTTCAAATCCCCTGAGTCTCCTCCTTCAGAGGAACCAGGCGAAAGATTAGTTCCTGCTACCTTAAAAGAGGGGAGTCTGAATAACAGTTTTCCTTCTGCTTCATAGTCTGGCTTCATAAACCTTGTAGATATAGCACTCAGAATCACTGTAGCCACAAATATGCTGACAGCCGGTAACCACCAACGCTTCAATATCAACAAGTAACGATTAAGGTCTAAATCAATAGATTCTCTAGATTCCATAGATTTTTCTGACATAAATCTTCCAAAGTACAGGTCTTAAACAAGAAACTAAAAATTGACTTAGAGCAATCACATAAGCAGTTGCAATTGACAATACTGATATTATTTTACAATATGACAATAGTATAGACTATATTAAGTTGAAAATTTAGTTTCAATTTGGGCACAAATATGCAGAGGTGTTCCATACACCATTGTCTAGCAAAAACGTTGGTAAATTTGGGATTTGAGGTGAGTTAAAGGTGCCCTAACTACACTGCATTAGCAGAAATCAACCCTTTAACAGCAGGAGGTTCAATTAAAAATTTTTGCTAGCCATTAGTATGAAAATTTATTTCTGGATTATCAAAGGCTTAAATTGTTTCCTCGAATATTATATTGCTCTCACCCTTATCAAATAAACATGCTAACCAAAATTCCTAAGCCTAAGTAAAAAACGGGCAGTCTAGTCAGGTTGTGATTTTTGACCATAAACATATACTCATTACTTTGCCTCACTTAACAGTGATTCTGAAATTTAAAGTAGCTACTAACTTTGCCAAATTTTATCATAAGCCTCTAACAGTTTCGGAGCTTGATATTTCCACTCAAGGATCTCCTCCATTCTGCGCCGTCCCTCTGCTCCTATCTTTTCTCTAAATTCAGGAGAATCCAGAAGTTCCAGAATTTTCTCAGCAAATTCCACCTCATCATTAGGCTTGGCATAAAGAGATGCTTCCTGTGCAGAACGTCTTCCCTCTCGCAAATCAAACTGGACAATTGCTTTTCCCATGGCCATATATTCGAGGATTTTATTCATGGTGCAGTTTTCGTTATAAGTAGATGTTGGAGAAGGCTCTACACACACGTCACAACTGGAGAGCCGCTCTAAAAGTTCTTCCCCTTGCTTAAACCCTGTAAATTCTACGAAATCAGTCACTTCTAACTCTTTAGATAAAGCCTTAAGTTTTTCAATTGCAGGTCCACTACCTATTAGCATAAAGTGAATATCGGAGCGATTTTTTTGCTTAACAATGTAATACACCATTCTCAGGAGATAATCAATTCCCTCTGGTTCACCCATGACACCCATGTACCCTATTAAGTAGTTTTTACCTCTACGGTAATTAGGGTTTGGAGGCATTCGGCAAAAGCGCGAAAGATCAGGTGCACTACGAACTACAAATACCTTCTCTGATTTCTTGTGTCCGCGGTTCAGAGCTACCTCTCTATGTGACTCGTTCGTTGAAATTACCATATCTGCTGTGGCATAGGTCAAGCGTTCAGCCCAGCGTAATCCATGATAAAAAATATCACGCCGTTGATACTTAGCTTCATACATCTCCGGACTGAGATCATGATGATCAAAAATAACCCATATACCATGAAATAATTTAAACCATCCTGCTACTAAGAAAAGCAAATCCGGCGGATTACAAATATGTATGACATCAAAACCTCGCTCTCGCCATACCCTTTTAGCTAAACGGAATTGCCAGTTAATCGCCCAACTGTACTCTCGGAGATAGCCAATGACTGAACTTTCTTCCGGTGGTAGAGGATGACGGTAGATGTGAATCTGCTCAATTACTTCATAGTCTTTGTCAAAACCATTACCTGTCGGTGAAATTACGGCAACTTCATACCCAGCTTTTTGCAAAGTAGTTGCTTCCATCCATACCCGCCTATCAAAGGGAACTGGCAGATTCTCAACGATAATTAGTACTTTTTTCGATGATGCCATAATAATTTCAATTCTTAATGAGTTTAATAAAACACTGACTTGTCAATTATAAAATCTGCCTTTTTGAGTAACTTTTAGTCATACTTGGCAAAACTGGGCTGAATAATCGGCATATCTGCATATTCATGGCTTTCAGTCTTGCAGTTGCTAGATATTTAAACTCATATTATTAATCATCTGAATTTAACACTGAACGATATAAGTTAAGGAAAGAAACCCAGTGATTTTTAATATCGAGATCAAAAACACTGGTTCTCGCCTTAGATCCTAGAGAAAGCCTCAAAGACTCATTTTCAATTAAAGACTTAACAGCGTCTGATAACTGCTCAACATTACCTGGATCAACGATTAATCCATTGTCAGATTGAGTAACTATCTCAGGTATGCCTCCTACTGGTGTAACTATGACTGGTAACTCCCAAGCCATTGCTTCCAGCATTGCTAATGGAAGACCTTCATTGTAAGAAGGCAACACAAAAACATCTGCTTCAGTTAAAAGAATATCACGTTCATCTGACCCTATCCAGCCAGGTAATTTTATATAATTTTCTAGGTTTAAAGTCGTAACTAAATTTCGTGCTTGTTCTATGTCTCCATCTCCTGCCATTATCATACTTGATTTAGTTTTATATTCAGTAGGTAAAAGAGAAAAGGCTTTGATCAAATCAAATGCTCCTTTTCGTTGACCAATTCGTCCTAAAAAAAGTAAGTTCACTTTCTTAGAGACTGAACGGAGTGGAACTTCAGCAGGAATTTTTACTGGATTATAAAAAACTACAACTTGTTCGGGTTTCAGTCCAAGGTTTTCTATGTAAAAAGTTTTCCAACTTTCTGATAAGACAACTAAGCGTTGACACTTGCAAAATACCCAACGTAGTAATTGCTGTATCCATTTTGCAAGTTCAGCGTAGAAAACATGAAATTGACTACCGTGAGCATGTAGAATTATCGGCTTGTGAAATACCCAAGCTAAAAGTGCCATAATCGCTTGTCGTAAGACACTACCCCGCTGGGAAATCTCCAGTTGAACAATATCAACTTCTTCCCTAATTAACATCCAAAAAAATTTATATATAGCGCTCAAAAATATTATTATTTTGAACGCTGTAGATCCTTCTTGGTGAGTAACAATATGACGGATATTCACTTCAGAAGGAGCATAGTCTAAAAAAAGTTTTTCGTAATTGGAAATGCCTCCCTGCTGGAGTAAGCTAGGACCTAACAGGAGAATCTTGATAGTTTTAGTTGAACACATATGCTGCACTGTTTCCATAATTGGACTATCTTTGTTTTTTTTATTTCATGATTTTAATTTTGTTTAATATTTTTTTCTCACTGAGAAAGATACAGCCACATAGAGTATCCAATTCAAACTATTGGATTGCAGCAAGGCAGATTCAGTAAGGCTAGCTAAGGCTATATATGTCATATGTATAAGTGGCCAAATATCTAATGCTGTTTTACTACCACGCAGCCGAGCGAATCCTTGCAGATAACTGCGCCAAAATCCTAACAAAAATAGCCCTAACCCTAAAAAACCCAAATCCAGGCAAATAGATAGATAACCATTGTGGGGGTGGGTTGGCACCCATCCAACTATGCGCCAAATATAAGCAGATTCGCCATCCCATCCTTGCCAGAATCCGCCATAACCATAACCAAGCCAAGGATGTCTCCAAATCCTATCGATCACTAATGGCCAAATGTCTGTTCGACCCGTTAGTGTCGAATCTTTACCAACTGAAGTGAACAGGACATCAGAGTTATTGGAAAACCAAAAATAGAAAGTTTGGATGATAGTTGCCACCATTATTAGTGTTGGTATCATAACCTGGTATGGCCAACGCCAAATTTGAAAAGCAAAAAATGCCAATATTAGAATTAATATATTAAGTAGAGATGAAGTGGAAGCGGAAAGTAGTAAGAGCAGTATTGATAAGCTAAATCCCCCCCAGAAAAACCAACTGCGTCTTTTAGTTTGATAAGCAAGGATAAAAAAAACTATACTACTAACTACCATCTTGCTTCCCAGACCGTTTTTGTGCACGAATACTCCACGCCACATTGGGCTACCAAGATCGGTCTGTATGCCGTATTTAGGCAAGGCGATAGCAAAAACGAAGCTCAATACTATAATAATTCCAAAGTTCCAAGCAAGTAGATGTAATTGCTCTTTTAAGGTGTACCGAGAGGCAAAATATATACCAAATAAACTGGAATTAACTAGTGTAAAACTATCTTTTAATGTTGTTGATGGCTCGAAAGACCACGTGATAGAAACAACTGTTAGTATGATTAAAGAAAAAAGCCAAATGTCGTTACTTAAGATAAAGAAGTAAAGAGTTTTTTTCCAACGCAGAACTATCAGGAAGAAGGTAACTAAGTATATTAAGAAAAAAATAACCCGATTGAAAGAACTATCATATGCTGCCAAATCATTCTGTCCTGCTCCTCCCGACATAATGACGTTTAAGATTGCCCCTGAATACAGCAGCAAAGATACAATTGTGAATCCCTGCTCCGCAAAAATTAGTAGTTTTCTCATACAGCAATCCTAAATAGATCGTGAACACTTATCTGTACATAAAGACTTTATCGAAGGAAAAAACTTGGTGCTTAACAACGAATTTAAACAAGAACTTACATTGCATCGAATGACTTACAGAAGATATAAAATTGGCGGACAAAATTTTTGCCTTGTAACTAGGTATCTTCTACAGGATTTTGTTCAGAAGCCTAAAGAGTAAGATGGATACAGGTAGGTGATTTTCGACTGTTTGGTAGGTAAAGGTAGATTTTAGTTAATTTAAGCAAGATACTTACGTATTTAAAACGTACTATTTTAGCTTATGCTGTAGTAGCTTAGTTTTGAATCAAAATTGACTCCATAGTATTGCTCGATATAATCGAATACTTCGTCCTTTTGTTCGCAAGCTATTTATTTAGGATCGCTGTAAATTAACTAATATTTATTTTTGCATATTCATTTCTCTATGATAGATTTCGACCGTTTGAGCGGCAATATTTGACCAATTTAAATCTTGCTGACAACGAGCTAGTACGGCAGTTTGCATACTTTGTTGCAAGCTGCGATCGCGTAACAAACAAATAATAGCATCCGCTAGAGCTGGAACATCACAGGGTGGAACTAACAAACCATCTTTTTTGTGCTGAACTATCTCACTCAATCCCCCCACCTCAGAAGCTACGACCAGCGTTCCCATTCCATAAGATAAGGCTGCCACACCACTTTGAGAGGCTTCGATATATGGCAAAACTGTTACCGTGCTCCGTTGAAATAGATTACCTACTTCTTCAAGGGGAATAAACTCATTAATAATCTCGTAGCGTTTTTCATCATAACCATCAGGAAAATATTGCCTAATGTTTCCTCCCCTTCCAGCAATAATCAGCTTGATTTCAGGTATAGATTCAGCAATTAAGGGCATAGCATCAAGCAAATATTTCAATCCCTTATAGGGTAAGATGCGTCCAAAAAATAGCAAAGTATATTGCTCACGGGCTTGAATATTTTCATTACCTCGACGCTGATACAAACTACCAAGTTCCCCATGAGGTAAAACATTGACTCTCTCCTGAGGTATACGAAATTGTTCAATGAGAATCTTTTTTAGTTGATGAGTATGGACAATCAACTGTTGGGAACGGTAGAAACTAATACGTCTGGTATACTCAGAACCAAATACGCTCATATTATCCCCTGGGTGACGAAATACATCGTGGATAGTTGTCACCAATGGTGGCATCTTGTTGAGTAACAGAGTCCAATCGTACCAAGGATCGTTAGTTTCCTGCACATGTAAAACATCTGGTTGTATGTCTTTGATGATACGCATCATAGCGCCCATAGACAATATGTTGCGTGGGTCGCGAATCCGTGGTTTTTTAAAGCTAATGACGCGGATTCTGGAGTCAAGAACATTGCTACAGACATTTGAGACTTTTTCCGGCTGAATTAGCGTTAAATCAACATATTTAACCAGACTGTTTGCTAATTCGATGGTGTAGTCTTCAAAGCAAAAATGTAAGAGAGCAACCTTAATCATAATTAAACTTATACTTTCATTTAAATTATTTATTCAATCAACTAATTTTAGATGTATTACTAGCAAGATTTTCTATGTAAACAATTTACTGCACTTTTAAAAGTTTATCCCACAAAAAACGGAAACCTCCAAAGGCACGAATACCGAGATAAGTCACAATTAATCCATAGGCACAAGTTGCAATAATTAAAGTGAATATAAAGTCTAAGCTAATTTTTTGCAGTAATACGAATACAGGTAGCATTAAAATGCTTACTAGTAATGGTAGGCGCATAATTCGCCATAAATTTAATGAGAATAGGCGAGTATAGGTGAAGAATACATACTGGACAAAACCAAGAGTAGTCATTAATAATGCCATAATAGCTGCACCTAGTAACTGATACTGGGAAACTAATGCTACACCTCCCAAGCTTCCTAATGTAGTTGTAATAACCACTTCACGCAGGTTCACGATCTCAAAACCATTGGCTACAAGTAGATATGAGAGTGAGCGGATGAAGGGCAATAACAGCAGTGATGCAGCACTTAAACGAAGGGCTATATTTGCCTGAGCAAAGCTAGCGTCATATATAAAAATTAGTATATCTTTGCCAAAAAATAACATCCCTATAAATAAGGGTAATGACATAATTAGTAGGACTTCAATCATATTTTCAGTGATCTGCTTCTGCTTCTCACGCCCTTGATCTACCGCCTTTGAAAGTCTCGGAAACATTGCTGAAATTATACTGTTAGCAATAATCAAAAAAGGCTGTAGCAATTGTAATATTCCACCAAATAGACCTACTAAAAACTCATTTCCTAATAATGAAAGAATCAGAATCTGAATTCTGCCAGAGACTACAGCTATCGCTTCAATAGCAAAAAATGTCCGAGCACTTTTAATTGTATTAAATACAAAATCTCCATCAATCTGCCATTGTATTTTTACTAATTTTGTTACAAGAATCCATTGAATTACAAGAATTAGTGTTTCTGAAAAAAATAGGATCGCTCCCAGATATTCAATTCCGTATTTCAGTTGCATCGCCCAAATCATTATTATTAGGCGTAAGACATATACTGGAACTGTAGCGATGGCAATCAGATGCATCTTTTCTTGAGCTTGAAAAATTGCCTCAGTTATGTTGGAAAGTGCAAAGGGAATAATCGTTAAACCCATGATGTAGCAAATAGTCGAGGTTGTGGGACTGTAGGGAAGTAAGAAGACTACAATCACCAATGCCCCATAACTAAAGAAACTAAATATTAATTGCAGCCAAGTACCACTCATTAAATAAACTGGCGTTTTTTGTGGCTCACGGGCTAATTCTCTGGTAAATAATGTCTTGAGACCTTGTGAAGCAATACCCACAAAGATAAAGTAGTAGCTATACGCTAATAGATACTGACCTAAAGCCTCAGCTCCTAGAGTACGAGCAATAGCAGCAGTTAATACAAAGGCTGTAATGCTTTGTGCTAACCGATTAACTATCATTGAGAGGGAATTACTTATGAATTTATACTTTTCTACCATTCTAAAATTATTAATCAGCCTATTTTGTTAGCCTATTTTCTTAATTATGAATCACCCATACCTGTAAATATCATGACTTGCTTTTTTCTGAATATATCGCTAGAAGCCTTTTTTAGATTTTTTATACATACCAGTAATACGAGTACAAGGCATCTATCACCGTACACTTGAGGATGCTACTCATCCCACAATTTTATTCATTAACAAAGACTTTGATTCGTAAATGCAAAAGCTTTTATTCCCCTTAAGCAGGCAGTTAATCACTCAGCAAATTAGAAAAATCTAAATTTAATGCGTGAAAAACTGCGCTAAAAACTTCAATACTTGTATAAACAAGTAATTATTGCTGTCTGCTATGATTTCGTTTTTATGACCTTAGTAGGCACCTTCTTTTTTCAAAACTACCATAACTGTTTTTAGCAGAATTTCAAAGTCTAATCCAAGAGACCAATTTTCAATGTAGTTAAGATCAAGATTTATCACTTGTTCAAAATCTAAAATATCGGAGCGACCTGAGACTTGCCAAAGACCTGTAATACCAGGTAAAACTTCATGCCTAATAAAATGATGTTCAGAAAACTTATCTACGTCTCTAGTAGGTAAAGGGCGAGGTCCTACTATACTCATTTCTCCGAAGATAACATTAAAAAGTTGGGGTAATTCGTCTAAGCTATAACGACGGAGGAATTTTCCAACACGGGTAATACGAGGATCATCTTTAATTTTAAAGATAATTCCATCTTTCGTTTCATTTAAAGCTTCTAATTCTTTCTGTAATTTTTCCGCATCAGACCTCATCGTTCTGAATTTCCAGACTTTAAACTGTTGCCCATGTAAACCTATACGGGTTTGTCTGTAAAACACTGTGCCGGAAGAGTCAAGTTTTATAGCTATAGCTATAGCTATATAAATAGGAAATGACAACATTACAAATAAAGTCGCCAAACAGAAATCACAACTACGCTTTATCCAAAAATCTTTACCTGTAATTATCGGACAATCCAAGCTCAGACAAGGCATTCCCCCTATTTTATTAAATTCTACATTTTTATAAATTGGTTTTAATTCCATCGGTAAAATATGTACTTGGATGCCAGATGCTTGAAATAACCAACATAAAAACATTCTATTTTTTAGAGCATCCCAAGATATAAAAACTTCTGTTACACCTAATTGATTAAGTTGGTTCAAGGTTTGCTGACGTTGATATCTGTCTAATGCATTAGCATGTGCAGTTCCAGATACAATGTAGTGCTTTTCTTTTTTGATAAAGCTAGCAATCTGCTCATGATCTTGAGGATCACAAATTATGAAGACAGAAGAACGAACTATTTTTTTCTGCTTCCGGAGATATTCAAGAGCAATATTTACAGCGTATCTACCAGTACAAATAAACAATATACTCAGCAGCCAAGATAACAATATTAGTCTTGGACGTGTAATATCAATAATTGGTTGATACAAAAGACAAACAAGCAGTATTAATCCATGAGCAAAAGTTAGCGATTTGATAATATTCAAATAGTCATAGCGTTTTTGACCTTCTCGATAAATACCTTCGAGAGCTAGCGATCCTATTTGAATCCCAATCGTGATTAAAATTGGTAAATAATTACTAGGTATATTCCAAGCAAAATTCCCATAATCAGATTGATATCCAGCGAAAACCCAAGCTAAGGATAAAAGAGTATAGTCTACTAAAAACAGTGTGATTAATCTTAACCACCACGAACCCTTGCGTACCCTGACCAATGAAGATGCACGTAAATCTAAAGGCACTTCACTCAATTTATTTGTTGCAATGCTTTGATTACTCATAGTTAGTAACAGTTGGTGTAGTTAAAATTTGATGAAACTCTATACAATTGGAGTATCTCACGTTTGACTTTTAAAGAAATCTCTCCTTTATAGTCTACATATTAATCACTTTCTTAAAAGTAACTTTAAGTTCTTGATCAAAAGCATCTTCCAGGATTGGTTTGAGTGTGGCTACTATCCGAAGTCTTAGATTTTTTTGCAGGATAGCATCCAGTTTTTTCTGAAAGTTTTGAGCTTTGATGCCAAGGAAAAGAATTGTTGTTGAGCTAAGTTATAGTTAAATAAAATTCCTGGCATTTATAGTAAAGCAGGTGAAGTAAAAATATTAGAATTTTTAAGGTAGGTAATAAAATAGTTGGGCTTAGTAATTGCAGATTCTTGCTTCCAGAGTACGAGATACAATGATATCTCTTTATGAATTACTGTAGCATGTTAACCTATACTGACTCAGTTCTGCTTAGAAGGGTTTTTGTTTTCTTACGCATAATTACTGATTAACAAAACTTACACACATAACATATAACGAAATGCATCAAAAGTTTGACAATTGTTACAAAACTTAACATAAAGAAACATCATGGCTGAACTTGGGTCATCTTCATGGGCATCTCTAGATAATTGCTCACAGACTAGTGAAAATAAATTCTAATAACTGGAAGTCATATTAGCAATGTGTGATGTCTGTTAATCTTGTCAATTCTACATTTTAGACATTTTTGCCACTGATAAAGAGTTATTTTTCCTGATAAATCTTGGACTGTTATCATCTTGAATTATCAAAAAATGAGGTCTTTCGCACGGTAGTATCACCATAAAAAATCAACACTGGATTTGCTGCAAGTCTTTAATTTTTAGCCAAAGAGCTTAGATGGGTGTTCCTTATGAGAAAAAACAAAGATTCATTGTGTATAATAAGTTACACTTTTATGGCTGTGAAATCCATGTGCAAGGTTTTCGCTTTATGTATGCTTTATATATAGTGAGATGAAATTCACTTGACAATGGTTTCACTGAGTCAGCATAAAAAATATAACTATCTAAAGAAAGATAAACGAGGCTAAAACCCAATACGCTTAGGTTAAGGGCTAATTGTACAAAATTGTGGGTTTTCGAGACGCGATAAATCGCCGTCTCTACAAGTGTTTTGGTCTTATCTGAACTGTATTGCGCTAAAACCCTCTTTTTTCCTACTTTCTGCCGCTTTGAAGTTTCTATAGCTGTGTCAGGGTAGCCCAACACAGGAAGCCGACGCTCTAACTTCTCTCTGGCTCCTGCCTGATTGCAATGACAAATCTTTACACTGATCTACTTAGCTATTTTAGCAAATCATAATTATAGCTTTACACAATTTTTACATATGCAGAATCACAATGAAGATTCGGTAATAATTATTTTTTCTCTCAGTAATTTTTTATAAAAAAGGATAGAGTCTCTTCAGTATTGAATTTTATCTATTGTAATTTGATAAAGAAACAAAAAACTATTGCTCAACTATTGAACTAAAGGTAAATCAGCTAATATAAAGTCTTATCTGTGTTTATAGTTAATAATTTAAGATTAAAAATATGAGAATTTCTATGTTGATTATCAATCAATTTGCTAGACATTTAAGTACCTGTTTTATTTGAAGATGTATATAAAAACTGCCTGATAAAAAGCAGAGTTGGTATGTCTTTGAGGAAGCAAGCTACACACAGCGACCCGCTCTGAAGGCTATCATAGGATTTGTTTCCGAGCCAGTAGCTTCTACTCTGAAGGATTTGTGTGCAGCCTCAGTTGGTATAAACACATATACAATAAATAATAAAATAAAAAAGTGGCATTTCCTGATGGAGTTGATATATAGAAAATGCAGATAAGTAGCCAGACTTCAGATTATAAGCAAAATATTCCGTCAGAGACTTTAACTCACATCATTGGCACTCAAGTTATACAGGCATGGAATGATACCCAAGTCGTTCATCATCAGGCTCTGTGCATCCATCAAATGTTTGAGATGCAAGTAGAGCGATCGCCCCAAGGCATTGCTGTAGTATATGAGAATACACAACTTACTTATCAGCAGTTAAACCAGCGGGCAAATGAACTAGCGCACTACCTACGTACTTTAGGTGTTGGGCCTGATGTACTTGTGGGCATTTGCCTGGAGCGCTCCTTGGAGATGATCGTAGGACTACTGGGCATTCTGAAAGCTGGAGGCGCTTATGTGCCTTTAGATCCGACATATCCCTCAGAACGTTTAGCTTTCATCTTGGAAGACACCCAAACACCAGTATTGTTAACCCAAGAGAAATTGGTCAAGAACTTGCCACCGCATCAGGCGCAAGTAATTTGTCTGGACTCAAACTGGCAAGGGAATATCCCAAACAGTCAAGAAAATCCTGTAAATGAAACGACGGCTGAGAATCTCATCTATGTAATCTACACATCTGGTTCTACAGGACAGCCCAAGGGTGTAATGATCCCTCATCGTGGGATTTGCAATCAACTCCACTGGAAGCAAACAACCTTTGGATTAACTCACGCAGACAAAGTTTTACTGACTATTTCTTTTAGTTTCGACCCTTCAGTGTGGCAGATATTCTGGCCATTGTGCTTTGGAGGGCAATTGTTCATGGCTCGCCCTGGTGGACATAAAGACCCTGCCTACCTTGTACAGGTAATTACTGAGCAGCAAATCACCGTTTTGGCCTTAGTACCTTCCATCCTCCGTGTCTTACTGGAAGAGAAGGGAATTGAGAATTGCCGATTTCTCAGACACATTATCTGCGGTGGTGAAACTTTACCTGGCGAACTCATAGAACGTTTCTTTGCTCAATTGAATTTGGATAATGTTCTACATAATTGTTATGGCCCGACAGAAGCTTCCATTGATACCACTTTCTGGACTTGCCAGCGCGGCACTAATTACACCATTGCTCCCATTGGTCGCCCGATTACTAATGCAGAGATTCACATCCTCGATGAAAACTTACAGCCAGTTCCTATTGGTGAATCAGGTGAACTGCATATAGGCGGTATTGGTTTAGCGCGAGGCTATCTTAACCGTGCAGAATTGACCACAGAGAAGTTCATTGTCAACCCTTTTAACTCTGAACCTGGGGCACGTCTTTACAAAACTGGGGATTTGGCGCGTTATTTGAGCGATGGTAATATCGAATTCCTTGGTCGGATTGACTACCAAGTAAAGATTCGTGGCTTCCGTATTGAATTGGGAGAAATTGAAGCCAGATTAGGTCAACATCCGGAACTGACACAGGCTTTAGTCATAGCCAGAGAGGATGTTCCTGGGGACAAGCAACTCGTGGCATATATTGTTGCTAGTCCAGAGCAAATTCCTAGCCAGGTTGAATTGCGTCGCTTTTTGGAAGGTCAACTACCTGAATACATGGTGCCCGCTTCCTTTGTATTTTTGGACACCTTGCCACTAAATCCCAATGGGAAAATAGACCGTCAGGCTTTACCAGCACCGGATACATTTGCTCTTAGTCTATCAACTAACTTTGTCCCACCTCAGAATCCTAGAGAAGAAGTCTTAGCTACCATCTGGGCAACAGTTTTGCGTCTGGAACAAGTAGGCATTCACGACAATTTTTTTGAATTGGGAGGTCATTCACTGCTGGCCACTCAAGTAATGTCTAGGGTTCGCCAAGCCTTTCGGATAGAAATACCGTTGCAACTTTTGTTTGAGAATCCCACGATCGCTACTTTAGCTCAAGCGATCGCCCAAAATCAGACTCAAGACAATGATCCCCAAAATCAGACTATTCCTCAAGTAGCCAACCGCGAGTCAGCCCCTTTATCCTTTGCCCAACAGCGAGTGTGGTTTTTGCAGCAGTTGCAACCCAACAGTCGAGCATATATCGTCTCAAATGCACAGCGCTTAACAGGCAAGTTAAATGCAGATATATTGCAACAGTCACTAGATGCGATCGTTGTCCATCATGAAGCACTGCGAACAAACTTCATCTCATCACTTGATGGTAGTCCCATACAAGTAATTGGCACGCCTCGACCAGTGGAACTCAAGGTAATTGAGGTAACACAGGAGCAAGTGGAATGTCTGCTAAATCAAGAGGCGCAACGCCCCTTCAACTTAGAAACTGACTTGATGCTGCGAGCTACCTTGCTCCAAATAGACGAACAGCAGCATGTACTCCTGTTAGTCATGCACCACATCGCCTCAGATGGGTGGTCAATAAATATTCTCTGGCAGCAATTAGCAGCTGTTTATGAAGCCTTGTTGAGTGGTAAGCCTTCCCCCCTGGCAAAATTGCCCATTCAGTATGCCGATTTTGCGGTCTGGCAACACCAATGGCTATCGGATGAAATACTTTCTAGCCAAATCAACTACTGGAAAACCCAGTTAGCAGGTGCTAATACTGTATTAGAATTACCAACCGACCGACCACGGCCACCAGTTCAAACTTACCAGGGAACAGTGCAATCCCTGATGCTACCCCAAACCCTGAGTGCATCGCTAAAAAAACTCTCACATCAGCAGGGTGTCACCCTATTCATGACATTGCTGGCGGCTTTTGGGACAACACTGCACCGCTACACTGGGCAAGAAGATATTCTCATCGGTTCTCCGATTGCTGGTCGCAACCAAGTTGAAACCGAAGGCTTGATTGGGTTCTTTGTCAATACCTTAGCCATACGCACTAAGCTTTCAGGCAACCCAAGTTTCCGGCAGTTACTTAGTCAAGTTCGAGAAGTAACACTAGGAGCTTATGCTCACCAAGACCTGCCCTTCGAGAAGCTAGTAGAAGAACTACAGCCAGAACGAAATCTGAGTCATTCACCGTTGTTTCAGGTAATGTTTGCCTTCCACAACACTCCAAGCGAACTCTGGGAACTTCCGGGATTGAACATTACCCCTCTAGAAGTCCATAACGGTGCAGCAAAGTTCGATCTCACCCTCGACCTGGAAGAAACTTCAGAGGGGATCAAAGGTGGAATTGAATACAACACAGATTTATTCGATGCTACAACTATTGCTCAAATGCTAGGGCATTTCCAAACTTTACTTGAAGGTATTGTCGCCAATCCAGAACAGCATATTTCAGATTTACCTCTATTAACAGTAGCCGAACAGCATCAGCTACTAAAAGAGTGGAATAATACTGAAGCTGACTACGATTTATCTCAATGTCTGCACCAGTTATTTGAAGCGCAGGTAGAGAAAACACCAGATGCGATCGCTGTAAAATTTGCAGAAA
Organism: Nostoc edaphicum CCNP1411; assembly: GCF_014023275.1. NCBI lineage: Bacteria > Bacillati > Cyanobacteriota > Cyanophyceae > Nostocales > Nostocaceae > Nostoc > Nostoc edaphicum. Next base: position 5,757,059 of record NZ_CP054698.1, on the reverse strand, counting down.
AACATCTTACCTACAGTGAGCTAAATTGTCGCGCCAATCAGCTAGCAAACTACTTGCAAACCTGTGGAGTCCAGTCAGATGTACTCGTAGCCATTTGTGTTGAGCGTTCCTTAGAAATGGTTGTCGGATTGTTAGGGATTCTCAAAGCTGGTGGCGCTTATGTACCTCTTGATCCCGAATATCCTCAAGAGCGTATAGCATACATGCTAGAGGATTGTCAAGCCCCAGTGCTGCTCACCCAAAGTAATTTAGTGGAGCATCTACCCGGAAAAACTCAGAAAATTTGCTTGGATACCGAGTGGGAAACAATCTCACAACAAAGCGATCGCAATCCCAATTCCAGCGTCAAGCCTCTGGATCTAGCTTATGTAATTTACACCTCTGGTTCCACCGGCAAACCAAAGGGCGCGATGAACACCCATCGGGGAATTTGCAATCGCTTACTGTGGATGCAAGACGCTTATAAACTAAATGCAACTGATAGCATTCTGCAAAAAACGCCTTTTAGTTTCGACGTTTCCGTTTGGGAGTTTTTCTGGCCCCTATTGACAGGGGCGCGTTTAGTGATGGCTCAACCAGGCGGACAGCGAGATGCGACTTACTTAATTAACACCATCGCCCAAGAGGAAATTACAACACTGCATTTTGTACCCTCAATGTTGCAAATATTTCTAGAAACCAAAGGGTTAGAACGTTGCAAATCTTTAAAACGGGTATTTTGTAGTGGCGAAGCCTTACCAGTTGACCTTCAGGAGCGGTTTTTTGAGCGAATGGGATGTGAACTACACAACCTTTATGGCCCTACCGAAGCAGCAATTGATGTCACATTTTGGCAGTGTCAAACAGAGAGTAACTTAACAAGTGTACCGATTGGGAGAGCGATCGCTAACACTCAACTTTATATCCTCGACTCCCATTTGCAACCAGTTCCCTTGGGTGCGAAAGGCGAACTTTATATTGGTGGTGTTGGAGTTGCTACAGGTTATCTCAACCGTCCAGACTTAACAGCCGAGCGATTTATTTCCCATCCTTTTAACAAAGGTGAAAAGCTTTACAAAACTGGAGACTTAGCCCGTTATCTTCCCGATGGCAACATTGAATACATCGGGAGAATTGATCATCAAGTAAAAATTCGTGGTTTCCGCATCGAACTTGGAGAAATTGAAGCTTTACTAGCACAACACCCTGGCATACAGGAAACTGTCGTCATAGCTAGAGTTGATAATCCACAAAACCAGCGACTAGTCGCCTACATCGTTCCTCACCCAGAACAGACACCAACCACAGACGAACTGCGGCACTTTCTCAAACAAAAATTGCCAGAATATATGGTGCCTAGTGCTTTCGTTTTACTAGACACTCTACCCCTAACCCCCAACGGCAAAATTGACCGTCGCGCTTTACCAGCACCAAATTCAACAAAGCTTGATTCAGAAAACACCTATGTGGCTCCTCGTGATCAATTAGAATTCCAACTGACCAAAATTTGGGAACAAATTCTGGGTGTCCAACCCATTGGTGTCAAGGATAACTTCTTTGAGCTAGGAGGACACTCGATATTAGCAGTAAAACTGTTTTGGCAAATTGAGAAGACATTTAATAAAAATCTACCTCTTGCAATTCTCTTCCAGTCAGGTACCGTAGAGGCTCTAGCTAAAATCATCTGCCAAGAAGAAGATTTAACAAAAAACTTGGCTTCAGTAAATACCTTGGACAAATCAAAACCTGCTTGGTCATCCCTGGTAGAAATTCAACCCAATGGTTCCAAGCCACCTTTTTTCTGTATTCATGGACTGGGTGGAGAAGTCTTGTGTTTCCGTGAATTGGCAATGCATCTAGGATCAGAGCAACCATTCTACGGACTACAGCCACAAGGGTTAGATGAAAAATACCCTTTCCATACGCGGGTTGAAGACATGGCAACTCACTATATTCAGGAAATACAGACCCTTCAGCCCAAGGGGCCTTATTTTTTGGGAGGTTATTCTTTTGGAGGTATAGTTGCTTTCGAGATGGCTCAACAACTCCAAGAGCAAGGTGAACAAGTTGGTATTTTAGTTATGCTTGATAGTTGTCGTCCAGGTTATAGTTGGCGGGCATCATTTCTCAAGCGAGGTTTTTTGCATTTAAAGAATATGGTTCAACAAGGGCCTAGCTATCTTTGGCAAAAAGCTGTGAAATGGATCTATTGGCGTAAGCGGCATCTCCGAAATAAATATAACCGTTACTTGGAAGAGTTACTTAATTTACCTGAGAATGACAAGCACTTAAAGAGTATAGATACTAATACTCAAGCCATTAGTGAATATATCTTCTCACCTTACCTTGGTCAAGCTATTCTCTTGCGAACAGAGGATCAAAATCGAAGTGAAGCTATGGGCACACAATACGATCCTCAATTCGGCTGGGGTGACATAGTAACTGGAGAATTAAATATTCATTACCTTCCCGGATCTCACCTTGGAATACTTAAAGAACCCCACGTACAGGTGTTAGCCGAAATATTGGGAAATTGCTTAACTCAGGCGCAGTCTCCAAAGAATTAATTTGAACTTTTTCCCTCGATTCAGGATTTCGAGGGTACGACCGTCAATCGAAGGGTTTTCGAGACGCGATAAATCGCCGTCTCTACAAGTGTTTTGGTCTTATCTGAACTGTATTGTGGTATAATTTACTTTTTTAGATTTTGGTAGATATACAGTGAAGATATTGTATTTAAATCTATTTCTTTACGCTCATCTTCATCGTCATTAGTATTTTTAAACAGAACTGTAAACGCACCAGCACCTAACTTATCTTGAGGAAACATCCGATAACAAGGCATCGTAGTTAGATGCGATTGATATTTGGCTAAATTACTAATTTCTATTGCCTGAAAATGGGGAAAGCGCTCCAAAAACCATTCACATACTTGCTCATTTTCTTCGGGTGAATATGTACAAGTCATATAAGCAAGATAGCCTTGTGATGAAACAATTTTCGCCGAGTTAGCGATAATACGCTTTTGTCGATTTGCACTCTTATTAATAGCAGTTGGGTGAAAACATCCAGGTGCTTTTTCACCTTTAGCAAGTAAAGATTGTCCAGTACAAGGAGCATCTACTATTACTAGATTGCTAGAGCAGGGAAACATTTGAGCAAATATACTCGAATCTCTATTAACCACTACACTAGGGCTAATCTGGCAACGCTTCAAATTAGAAATTAGCATTCCCAGACGTTTGCCAATTACTTCATTACTGATAAGTAAGTCAGGTTGCAAAGCTTTCCACGCGAAGATACTTTTACCTCCTGGTGCAGCACACATATCAAAAACTAAACGCACTGACTGAGGAATTGCTAACAAAGTAGTAGCTGCAAACACCGAAGAAAAATCTAAACAATAAAAATATCCTTTTTCATGCAAGGGATGCTGTCCTGGTTTTTCTCCCAAAGATAAGCGGTCTATAAATTGTGGTTGCCAAGAAGTTGGTGTTTCCACTGCTAAAGGCAAAGTTTCTGACTTTTCTTGACACCAAAGAATACTTGGCGAAAAAGGCTGAGGATTCATCAAAGCCTCAATAAATTTTTCTTGCTCATCTAGATTAGTGAACAAACGTCGCGAGACTTTAAGTAATAAATTAGAAGGTTTTTCCATGTGAATAAATATAATACCAATTTTCAATTATCTGTAACTTAAGTTTCTTCATTACGAATTACGAATTACGAATTTATAGGTTGTATCACAATCCAAATAAAACTGTTACACAAGAACAATGTAATTAAGGCTTTTGGCTTCATACTCAAAATATAATGACCGCCATTGGGATCGCAATGGCCAAGCTACCCCACTGCACCGGAGAAGGTCATGTTCTTAGATAGTTTTCAGGAAAAATTACGCAAACAAGCACAACTATGGAGGGATGAAGGATTAATTAGTTCTTCGCAATATGAGCAAATAGCAGAGCGTTATCAATTTAAAAACCTGGAAGCTGCTGCACGCGATCGCAACAAAGCGATCGCGATCGCTATAGGCAGCATACTTTTATGCTTAGGCATAATTACCTTTGTATCAGGAAACTGGCAAGGAGGATCGCGAGAAGTCAAATTTATTCTGATGATAAGTTTGTTTTTTGCGATCGCAATCACTGGATTTTACAGTTGGAGACCACCTGAAGGAAAGAAGCCAGAACGAAGCAAACGCATACTGGGAGAAGGGTTGCTAATTTTAAGCGCCTTCATCTTCGGTGCAAATTTACTGCTAATGGCCCAGATGTTCAATATCACTGGTTCAGCTTCCCAACTGTTTCTCGCCTGGGGGTTGGGTGTTGTGGTGATGGCCTTCAGTTTGTCCTTAAATTCTTTAGGAGTTCTGTCAATTGTCCTCGTGGAAATTGGTTATTGGACGGGATTAGAAGACTTGTGGTACGCTTCAGGTGAGTTAACTTGGTCGCGTCTAGTAGTCCAGCATATGCCATTGTTGGCATGGCTGGTATTTGTACCCTTAGCCTACTTCTGTCGATCGCGTTGGATTTTTGGTCTAGCAGCCTTTGTTTTTGCTAGCTCCTTACAAGCCAACCTTAATCCTCTGCCACTGCTGAATTATGCTGATATAGCCCCTTGGGTGGCATCTTTTGCTTTTGCACTCCCACCTGCATTATTCTGGAGTTATGATGACCTGCTGTTTCCAACCATAAATTACAGGTTGTTTCAATCTCTAGCCCGTAATTTAGCGTTGGTAAGCTTCGGCGTTGTCTTTTATATTCTGTCTTTTCGTTGGGTCTGGGAATCTCCATATAGTTTTAATCAGCCAACGAATTTGACAAACTTGTTCGAGTCTCTGCCGATCATCGATTTGGGGATTCTCAGCGGCTTGGCGGTATTGCAATGGTTGTTTCTACTGCGCCAAAGAAATAACCCTCCGCGTCGAGAAGTAATTTTCACGACTGCTGTCATTAGTACCTTTCTTGTCTTTATTACCCTAGTACCTTTTTGGCATCAAACTATCAGCCGAATTGATGAACTTGGCATTTTTATTTTCAATGTACTTCTTGCAACATTAGCTTGGGGACTAATTCAAGAAGGATTGAAATTAAGCAACAGAAGTTCCTTTTGGGGCGGTATGCTGTTATTAACACTGCAAATTATCAGTCGCGTGCAGGAGTACGATACAGACTTACTTTTTAAGTCTTTGGTCTTCGTCCTGTGCGGTTCTGCTTTAATTAGCGCTGGACTCTGGTTTGAACGCCGCTTACCTGGTGGTAGCTCTACAAGTAAAAAGTAGTGCAAAAGATGAAAGAATTCAGGAGTCAGAATTCAGGAGTCAGAATTCAGGAAAATTTCACTTAAATTTTAGATTTTTTCTTCAATCCAAAACTCCAAATCTAAAATTGAATGATTCCTAACTCCTAACTCTTAACTCCTAACTCCTAACTGAAAATCTCTGTAAGTTAAAGTTTTTAAAGTTTCTCTGCGTCAGTCCTAATCTCATTACTTTGACCTCCTCAAGACCTCTGCTTTTTAGGACTACGCTCATGACTAATAGTTCTTCTGAATCTAAAAATAAAACCTTGTCTCCCGAAGCCGAATTCTCCAGTAAGGTGACTTTTCGGGATTACTTGATTGCCACTGAACAAAAATCGAATAAGCCCTTACCTTTTTGGCGATTACTAGCTCCCCTGGCGCTGCAAACGGGGTTAATTATGGCAGTACCAGCCCAAGCTGTTTATACAGATGTGACAGGTAAGACGGTGATTTTGCAAACCGTACCTGTAGATCCTAGCAATGTGCTTCAAGGTAACACCTTAGCGTTAGATTACAACATATCCCGTACCGCAAATTTGAGCAGACTGCCTGGTTGGCAACCATTAGTCAGCAAAGGCCGTGGAAGTGGCAGAAGATTGCCTGAAGGAACTAACATCTATGTGATCTTGCAAGAGCAACTATCCTCTGGTAGCGGTGTTCCTAGAGCTTGGAGACCATTACGAGTAACTAGCGATCGCCCCACGACTCTTAGAGCCAACCAAGTAGCCTTAAAAGGTGTTTATCAGGATGGCTCTGTTAACTACGGTTTGGAAACATATTACATCCCAGAAAACCAACGTCAGCAGATTCGGAACGACTTGCAAGCACAACGCGCCCGCAGGGGACAAGTACCACCCATTGTGGTAAAGGCGAAAGTAGATCCACAGGGTAAAGCAGTGCCAGTTAGTATGTGGGTGCGCGATCGCAACTATCGCTTTTAAGCTGTTAGGCAAATAAACATTGCATGTTTACACGCCAAGTTTATTTCCAAAGTTCTGAGCGTTGGAAGCCAACGCTCAGAACTTTCTGTTTGTCATTAGATATTTGGTGAAAAAGAATGTAGAGATGCGATAAATCGCGTCTTTAAAAACCAATTCTCTACACCAATAACCCTTAACCCAAACCTATTGTCATATATCGCCCAAAACACTTGTAGAGACGGCGATTTATCGCGTCTCGAAAACCCAATTGTATTGATATATCGCCTACATTTAGGATGAAATAGTCCTGGATTAGAGACTTCCAAGAAATAAATTATCCAATATCGTGGGGTGGGCATCTTGCCCGCCCAGTTCATAGGGCGGGCAAGATGCCCACCCCACAAGAATTAGTTTAGTCTTTTTTATTTGTCAATCCTTTACAGCAAATACTCAAAACAGTATATTTCAGAGTAAGATTATCAGCAGGTTTTCGTTGCTGATAATATATGATTTTCCGTGGATTGAGTCGAAAAACAAGGCTAATATTTACGAGATTTTTACCGCTAGTGTTCATAGCAGTAATTGCAATCTGGCAACTTTCCTCAACACAACCCCAGTTATTACAGCAAGAAAGCAATTACGCAATCCATATTCAACAAAAATTTAATCAATCTGATTTTTATCCCGTTGCCCAAATTCCATCTGCAAACATTTATAAACCTATTGGCGACTGGGTAGGAAGGTTAATTTTACCAACGAAACAGCAATTAAAAGATGGTTTAGATTGGGTGTGGATAGAAATTCAATATGCACCACCTACAGCCCAAAAATTGGTAGGTAAAATTGTGCGTTTGGAGTGGAAAAAGAATAAAGATTTGCTTGCTTTCGATCAAGCGGTAACACAAGATATAAATTTCACTCCTGAAGTGATTAAAAGTCAAAAACAAGGAAATATTCATCCTTTTCGACTAAATGGAGTTCGTCAGGTAGGGATTTTACGCTCTTTGGCTGGTGCAAATCCTGATGATGAAACAATTGTTGCTTTAGATTCAAGTACAATCATTGATGCAAGTAAAGAAAAAGCTATTTTGCAAATTGAACGCGAACCTATTTTGGCAACTGGTAGATTTTATGGATTGGTAAAAATAGTTAAACCGATTAAATCTAGTTATAAAAATAGTTTATCTCCAGAGCCAAAACAGGATAACGATTATTTTTTAGTAAAGCATTATAATCCGATTTCAAATAAGTTTGATGTTCTTCAAGAAACTATTCGTATTCCCCAACAAATAATAGATCAGCGAAATTTTGCTCCTTCAAGTTTGCAGCAAATCGAACAATCACCTGCTGGTGAAGATGGGTGGTATATTTATGGCGCTCCCGATGCAAAGGGTGTATTTACCGTAGGCGCACTTGCACCTCGTTCTCTATTTCAAATTCAACCCCGTCAAATCATTACTGGTGAAGAATTAGGGCTAAATTACATCCGAGATGTAAATTGGCAAAATACCGAGAAAAATAAAGGTAAATTGAATACTGTATTATTAAAACCTGTAGAAACGCAAAATTTACTTAATCAATCTATATCAACATGGCAAGAAGGCAATAAAGCTATTGTTCTACACCTATTTGGTGGAATTGGCGGAAGTAAAGGTGAATCAGTGGGAGTACCTTATACTATCACCGGACATTTTGCTTTTGGAATTGCAGAAGTTGTCCGCGATGAGTTTACTAACGAATTACGCTTTGAGACTAAATACCACCAAATTTATGCTCATAACCCCGATGGAATTATTGCCGGAACGCATACATGGGCTGATTATATGGGTAATTTACAACGTGGTTGGTTAGCAACACGCCCAGTATCGGATATTCTCATCAAATTCGACCCTGTAACGCAGGATTATGATTTTGATGGTGTTAAAATTTCACCTTTAGAAGAATTCCAGCAACAATTAAAGGTAACAATGGCACGTTATCGGGTTGGCGATGGAACTGGTGGCGCAATGGTGTCACCTGCAACTTCATGTGTCCAAGACGCAAGCCAAGCACTTTATGCGGCAATACTGGCAATTAAAAACCAAATTGCTACAACTCCTCAAATTCAAACTTGGGTACGCACAAACCCCAATCACCCGCAAACATTACGCTTTCAGCAGCTAGTTGAATTAGGTCAATCTTTAGAACAACAATTAGCACCCTTGGGTATAGTTCGCGCTGATTGGCAAAGTCAAGCAGGTATACTCGCAGGTACGGGCATAGGAAAAACGACGGCAGCATTTCAAGATCGTAGTATTTGGGCTGGTTTGACAACATGGCGAACAATAATGCCTAGACTTGCACACGACGACCTTGCCGCAATATTTTTAAAGCATGGTGCAATTATGCAAGTATTGCGGACTAATCAAGTTGGTGGTTGGGAACCTAATATTACACCCATTGCCCCAACAGTACTTCTGGGACAAGTTAAGATTCCCTTTACCAATATTTCACCACTTTCAATTCTTTTAAATCGCACTTTAGCATCCTTAGCAGTTCCGAGGCTAAAAGATTGGTTTGTTGTTGTTGTATTGCTGATAATTTATAGTATTATTGCTATACCTTATGGTTGGAAATTTGGATTTTTACAGATAGAAGTTTGGTCTGCAAGTTGGATTGATAAATGCTTGTTAATATTGCGTTGTCTATTTTTACCTGCAATTATTGAAGAACTATTTTTTCGCATTTTTTTGCTTCCTCATCCTAGCGAAATCAACAATTGGCTCCAATGGTCTTTGTGGGCAATAGTGAGTCTATTATTATTTATTTTGTATCATCCATTGAATGCTAAAACATTTTTTAAAGCTGGAATATCCACATTTTATAATCATGTTTTTCTTGTTTTAACTGCATTTTTAGGAATTATATGTACTGTTGCATATACCCTAACAGGATCTTTGTTTGTAATAGTTTTAATTCACTGGGTTGTAGTAGTAGTTTGGTTAATTGTTTTTGGAGGAATTAGAAAATTAGATAATCATCACAAAATTCAGTAAGGAGGCAGGAGGCAGGAGGCAGGAGTCAGGAGGCAATAATGCTCGATTAAGGCTAAAACTAGATGCCCATATTTAGCATCACTAAATCTAGGACAACCTTACCCCAGCCGCCTTTTTGGAACAATCGGAGAAATTTTTTAGCGATCGCACTACAACTACAAATTCACTAGTATTGAGCAACACACTTCTAAGGCACAATCAGCACTGGGCAAGGGGAAAGGTTAATCACGCGGGTGGTAACACTATCATCTGCTCCCTCTTCAGTCAAGCCTAGACCCCGACAGCCCATGATAATTAAATCTGCCCCAATTTCATCAGCAACATCGCAGATAGTAAAAGCTGGTTTACCTTGCCTTTCCAGGATTTCAGATTGAATTCCTTGCTCAGAAAATAAAGATTGGGCATTTTGTAGCAGTTTGGCAACTACCTCTGGCGACACCATCGGATCGGCACTAGGCGCATCTGGAGGTGGTTCTTCTACCACAGACAGCAGCACCAAGCGACTGCTGTACTTTTTAACTACGTTGGTAACAACGTCAGCAGCTTCCCGCGTTTCCCGACTTTGATCGATAGGAAATAATACCGTCTTAAATATATCTGTCACTTGGGTACCCCTGACTCCGGTAAAATCTTGATGGTTCTACTTTCAAAACAATAACAAAAAGGCAATCAGGAGAGTTTGGTGTGTCCAAAAAAAGTTTAGCAAGTTTATCTTCGGCTGATATCTCTGGGAAACGTGCTTTAGTGCGGGTTGACTTTAACGTGCCTGTGGACGATCAAGGCAACATTACCGACGATACTCGCATTCGCGCCGCTCTACCAACCATCCAAGATTTGACGCAGAAGGGAGCTAAGGTCATTCTCGCCAGCCATTTTGGCCGTCCCAAGGGTGTGGATGACAAATTACGCCTAACTCCCGTTGCCAAGCGTCTCTCTGAGTTACTGGGGCAAGAAGTCATTAAAACTGATGACTCCATCGGCGATGAAGTTGCAGCGAAAGTTGCCGCTTTGCAAAATGGCCAAGTGCTGTTACTCGAAAATGTCCGTTTTTACAAAGAAGAAGAGAAAAACGACCCAGAATTTGCGAAAAAGTTGGCAGCTAATGCTGACTTTTATGTAAATGATGCTTTTGGTACTGCACACCGCGCCCATGCTTCTACTGAAGGTGTGACTAAATTCCTCAGCCCTTCTGTGGCTGGATATTTGGTTGAGAAGGAATTGCAATATCTGCAAAACGCCATTGAAAATCCCCAACGTCCTTTGGCGGCAATTATTGGCGGTTCCAAAGTTTCCAGCAAAATTGGCGTAATTGAAACCCTGTTGGAGAAGTGCGACAAGCTGATCATCGGCGGTGGGATGATTTTCACCTTCTACAAAGCCCGTGGTTTGAATGTTGGTAAGTCGTTGGTAGAAGAAGACAAGCTGGAACTAGCGAAATCTTTGGAAGCTAAGGCTAAGGAACGAGGCGTTGCTTTATTGCTTCCTACAGATGTGGTATTGGCAGATAACTTTGCCCCTGATGCCAATTCTCAAACCGTTAGCATTGAGAATATCCCCGATGGTTGGATGGGTTTGGATATTGGGCCAGACTCGGTGAAATTTTTCCAAGAAGCCCTTGCAGATACCAAAACGGTAATTTGGAACGGGCCAATGGGTGTGTTTGAGTTTGATAAGTTTGCGAAAGGTACGGAAGCGATCGCTCATACCCTTGCAGAAATCGGTAAAACTGGCACAACAACCATCATTGGCGGTGGCGACTCAGTAGCGGCTGTGGAAAAGGTTGGTTTAGCCGATCAAATGAGCCACATCTCCACCGGCGGCGGCGCTAGCTTGGAGTTACTTGAAGGTAAGGTATTGCCTGGAATTGCAGCTTTAGATGATGCGTAATTAAGGATTGGGGAAGGGAATAGGGTACAGGTTACAGGGTACAGATTATTTCCTATTACCTGTCACCTTTTCCCAATACCTAAGCCACTACATGAGAAAAAGATATGCAACCTAAATGGCTGGAATGGGCGCAAAAATTACAAGCGATCGCTCAAAATGGGTTAACTTATTCTGAGGGCGTGTTTGATATTGAACGTTACAAACAATTACGAGCGATCGCCACAGAAATTATGGCGACTTACTCGAATGTAGAACACAGCTATATCCTCGATTTATTTAGCCGTGAACTAGGATATGCAACTCCCAAAGTTGACGTGCGGGCAGCTATTTTCCGTGATGACACTATATTGTTAGTCAAGGAAAGAGTAGACGGCTGTTGGAGTTTACCTGGTGGATGGGCTGATGTTGGTGAATCGCCTAGTCAGGTAGTTGTGAAAGAAGTATATGAAGAATCTGGATATCAAGCACGCGCTATTAAACTTTTAGCAGTCTATGACAGAAACAAACAGGGACATCCACCATTGCCGTTTTATGTCTACAAACTGTTTTTTCACTGTGAACTCATTGGTGGTTCTCCATCATCAAGTATTGAAACTGAAGATGTAGGTTTTTTTCCTGAAGATGGGTTACCAGAACTTTCTATTGGACGTGTGACACCAGCGCAAATCACGCGACTTTTTCAACATTATCGCCAACCAGATTTACCGACAGACTTTGATTAGTAGTTCCTTCAATATTTAATATACTTTGCCAAATTTTTTAGGCAATATACTACTACACAAATTTCCTATCTACAGTAATTAACTATCCCTGTTTTGTCAGTTTCGGCAACACAAATTCTGAAACCTTTCTTTAAAAAGGTTTTTATAGCACAATACGCTTGGGTTAAGGGCTAATAGTACAAAATTGTGGGTTTTCAAGACGCGATAAATCGCCGTCTCTACAAGTGTTTTGGTCTTATAGCAGTCCTAAATCATTCGTGAAAAATTAGATCCCCGACTTCTTTAAGAAGTCGGGGATCTGGACAACGCAAATTTTCACAACTTTCACGTCGCGCATCTCGGCTCAATACCTAGTAGGGACTATTATGTTCCCGGACGAGAGCGAATATGATCGGGTATATGATGTCGATCGCCTAATATTTCTAACAAAGGCCCATGAACGTCAAATTTAACCATACTTACCGATGCAACCAAGATATTCACCCGATAGCGATAGCGTCCCAAATCAATTCCCAGTAAACTGCAAAGCGTAATCCGAATCGTGGCTTTATGGGAAACTACTAAAACATTACCGTGCGGATATTTTTCTTGAATTTCAGCAATTACAGGCATAGAACGGTTAGCAATATCTACCGCAGTTTCTCCACCTTTGGGTGCATTCCAAGCGGGTTCTGTCAACCATTTTACATAGTTTTCTGCGTAATTCTCTTGGGCAAACGATTTACTCTTAGTTTCCCATTCGCCGTAACTACCTTCTCTAAGTCCGTCACGCAACTGCATATCCATACCGAGAGCATCACAAAATGGCTTGGCAGTTGCAATTGCACGCTTCATCGGGCTGACATAAACGGCCTCCCACTTCAATTTTTGATAAACATCGGCAAAACTCTCTGCCATCTGCATCCCTTCAGAAGTCAACTCTGCATCAGTTTCACCGCAGAAATTACCACTTTGACTAAAAGTAGTTTCTCCATGTCGCAGTAAATATAAATTGAGTGTCATAGTTTGTATCGCGATTGGGATCAAGGAGTTTGTGCAAAAATAAACTACCATCAATCTCGCAATCAAGTCTGTGATACTAGGACAAAGTAATCAACTAAAAAAGTCAATCAACTACTACAAACTTTTGAAATCGAAGACAAATAGTGTTGCAAGGTTTGTAGTAAGCACTTAAGTGCTTAAAAATTCAGGACTAAAGTCCTTACTACAAACTTTTATAACCCTTCAGAGCTAATGGGACAGACCACTAGTACAGCACGGCGGAAATAAACCACCCATTCTCAATCAACAAAACCTTTACGCTGTTTTAATTTTTAATTTTTAATTCCGCCTTGCGGTACTAGGGCGTTGTCTCCTGTGTCGGTGTCGGTGTCGGTTCAGGTGTGGAGGTTTCTGTGGGAGTTGGTGTAGGTGTTTCTGTGGGCGTTTCTGTAGGCGTTGGTGTTTCTGTAGGCGTTGGTGTTTCCGTGGGCGTTGGTGTTGGCGATGGGGAAGGGGTGGGATTTTCCGCTGTAATGCTGAGTTTATAATCTACTGGTTTCGATGCTGTGGAAACCACGACAAACTCGTAAAATCCGTTTTCTGGTAATTTAGTTGACAAACTACGCTGGGTAGAATCTTCTAAAAATTGAATTTTGCCAGAGGGTGAATAGACTGATAACAAAACTTGGGAATTTGCTTGTAGGTTCAAGTCTAGAGATTGGTCTTTGGCAAGTTCAGCAATGAATACTTTACCACCACCAGGTTGGAGAGTACCGCTGACTGTTTTGCCAGTAGCCCCCGGATCAAAGACAATTTTCTGGAAAGCACTACCGGCGAGAATAGCACTGAGTTTATCGCTAACAAATCCGTACCAAACTTGTCCAATGGGCTGATCTTGGAAATTTTTACCCCGCTGTTCAGGGAATACACGTAAGAAAGCCGCATCTCCTAAATCATACAAAGAACGACTACCAACGTTAATTTTGTTGACTTCCACTTTCCAGCGATCGCGTTCAGCACTTGTGTAGGTTCCCAACTGTCGTCGTGTATTGGAACTCAATGGTGCAAGTTTTTCCAGCAATTCTGAGGCTGTTTTATCCCATTCTGCCCGCAAACCCTCATCTTCAGGGCCATTGCTAAGAGTGCGTCCTCGCAAACTGGGATTTCTATCCCAAAAAACTTGATTCACCAAATTCACGTAGAAGTTAGAACTAATACCCAACTGTTGACGGCGATCGCTTAATTTCTCTTTGCGTTCCCGTTCTGCTGGTGAATATTGCGCTAAGGGATCGGTTGGTTGTTCACTGGTTGGAATTGGACTGGCTGTAGGTGTAGGTTCGACTTCACCGACATCTCGCCTGCTATTCAATCCCCACGAAATTAATCCAACACTACCAACGACTAACGCCGCTACAAGGAAGATTTTTGTTGGTGTCCACCAGCTTGTGGGCTGAGGAGATGGGGGATATGAGGGAGATGGGGAGGATGGGGGAGGTGGAGAGACGGCGACGGTGGCGGATGTGGGTTGTGGTTGTGGTGGTGTGGGGTATTGAGTTGGGGGAAAGTTAGCTGGGGGCGAGTTGATAGCTTGGAGTACTTGACGGGCTGATTGATAGCGATCGCTTGGTCTAGCAGATAGCATTTTATCTAATACCTCTGCCAAAGTTTGACTCAGGCTTACTTCCCGTCGCCACTGCCAACTAAGAGTGTAGGTATCAATTAATTCTTGGGGTTGTTTGCCTGTCAGTAAAACCAACATTGTTGCTGCTAAAGCATACAAATCGCTGTGGGGAGAGACTAACCCAGTTTGCATCTGTTCTGGAGGCGCAAATCCTATCTTACCTAGTAGGGTTGGTGATGGAGAAGATGCAACTACGCCGGGTTGGTAATATTGGGAAGCAACTACTGCTACTACTTGTTTGACACCGCCAAAATCAATTAATACTGGCAGTTTGTCAACAGTGCGAAGCATTAAATTATCTGGAGAAATATCTCGATGAATTACTCCTAGTGAGTGGATGTATTCCAACACTGGCAAAATTTGCTGCAATAATTGGCGTACTTCTACTTCTGTAAAGCGCAAACCTTGCTTTATCCGAGCATCTAACAACGAGTTGTAAGTTTCCCCTTCTACATAATCTTGCACCAAAAACAGATATTCTTTGCCTCCTAAGTTCATCCGCAGCAGTTCCCGGAAGCGGGGAATTTGGGGATGTTGCAGTTTATAAAGAACACTCGCTTCCCTCTCAAACAGTTCTTCAGCTTTTTGGACAACGTAAGCGGTTTGAACTTGGGGAGAAAATTCTTTTAAAACACAAAGTTCACGGAAACGGTTGACATCTTCAGCTAAATAAGTACGTCCAAAGCCACCCTGGCCAATTTGACGTACAATCACATAGCGATCGCCTAAAGTTAGTCCCGGTTGAATACCATAACTCATGGGCGTATCCAACAAATTTTCACCACACTGGAGACAAAAGCGACTACCTGGAGTATTTTCATGTCCTTTAGAACAATATATTTTAGTCATTAGTTATTAGTCATTTGTCATTTGTTATTAGTAACTCTTCTCCAGTCCCCAGTCCCCAGTCTCCTTACTTGCCAGATTGTACTTTACTGACTTGATCAGCTGCGATCGCATACCAAATTTGACCGAAAGTCTTTTGATTGAGTTTTCCACGCTGCTGATCAGGAAACAACCGATCAAATTTTTCATTTGTGTCTTTGGTCAGCTGATCAATTGTATAGTTCCCAAGCTGCCCCGATCGCGCTTGTCGTCTCCATGTATCGTAATCTTTTTGACTATAGTTCCCCAATTTTCGACGAGATGCTGTACTGAGGTTAGCCCGTTCTATTTTATTCAATAAATCGTCAGCAATACCAGACCATTCATTTCGTAAACCCGCGTCTTCTGGTTTAGATGTCAGGCTACGTCCTTTTAATTCTGGTTTTTTTGTATAAAATAAATTATCGACGAAGGGAATAAAAAATCCTTCAGTAATTTCTAGCTGTTGACGACGACTGATAATTTCCTGGAGATTGCTATTTTTTCCTTTGTCGCTGACTGGTTTACCAATCGGATTTGGAAACTGGGGAATTTCCGGTAAGGAAATTGATGGAATAGTGATTGAAGTTACAGCCCGAATTACTGCATTTCCCGCCGCCAAAGTTAATCCAACTATAGCTGTTCCCCCTAAACTGATCACAAAAGGGCGAATCCAAACAGGCCAAGATATCGGTTTAGCAATCGCTTGCGTTCTGCTCTGAAATCTACTCACAATAGCACTAGCGCGTTGTCTTCCCGGAGCAACAACCATCGTCTTAATCTTGCCAGTAATATAATTACCTGGGGATTTAGTTGCAGTTGACGATGGTAAATCTTTGAGGATTTGCTCGGCTCGTTGGTAGCGATCGCTAGGTTTATAAGCCAGCATCTTTTTTAACACCGCTTCCAATTGGGGACTAACTCGGATTTGTTTTCCCCATCCCCAAATTCCCTGATAGCTGTCGTATAATTTTTGCGGTTCTTGTCCTGTGAGCAACACTAATGTTGTTACCGCCAAAGAGTATAAATCACTACTGAAAAATGCTTTTCCCTGACGTAGCTGTTCTTCTGGGGCGTAGCCCTTTTTACCTAGCAAAGTATTATTTTCAGCTAGCTTAGTCTGCCAAAAACCTTGAGAAGCTGGCAATTGCTTAACACCACCAAAATCAATCAGCACCGGGAGATTATCAGAACGCCGCCAAATCAAATTATCGGGAGAGATATCACGGTGAACTACATCTTGTGAGTGGATGTAGGATAACACTGGTAAAATCTGTTGCAGTAGAGTAATTACTTCCTCTTCATTAAAGGTTTTTCCTTGAGTTTCCCGCTGTTCTAATAATTGGTAATAATTATCACCATCCACATAATCTTGTACTAAAAAGAAAAAATCTTTAGTACCGATTTTCACTTGTAGCGAAGCATGAAAACGCGGAATTTGTGGATGCTGGAGTTTTTTGAGAACATTTGCTTCTCGTTCAAATAACTCTTTAGCTTTTTGTAAATCTTGATGTTCTTGTACTTGGGGTGCAAATTCCTTCAACACACAGGTTTGATGGGATTTATTTATATCCTCAGCCAAATAGGTGCGTCCAAAGCCGCCCTGCCCTAATTGACGGATAATTTGATAGCGATTATCCACAACCTGTCCCACACCAAGAGGTAATGGCTCACCGCAATGGGTACAAAAGCGGTTACTACCATTATTTGTGTGTTGTTTACTGCAATAGAGCTGCATGGTGCCCAAGGATAAATTAAGGTTTTATTGAGTAACTACAACGCGCCTATCCTCATTTTCGGATATCCTACCAAAGGTTAGGAGCATTTGTTTGATGCTGTTAGCGTATAGCTAGGGTTTAGCCCGTGCGATTATTGTTTTTTTAACTCAGCACTAGTTACTCAGCACTCAGCACTGTTTAACGGTGTTGGTTTACTTCAGGATAAACAACAAGCGTCATGAACCACAAATCAAGACAGCAGCAAGTAATTAAAGCATTTGAAGATTTTTTGTCTACCCCCCTAGAAACGCTACTGCAACGGCATCTCAACACTCAAACTTCGGCAGCGTTGACTTTATTTCACGATGTGGCGGCTAATGTGCCAGCTTACAAGGCTTTTTTAGCAGAAAGGGAAATTAATCCCGCGACTATTCAAACCTTGGAAGAGTTTCAAAAACTCCCAGCGATCGCTAAACAAAATTATATACTGCGTTATCCCTTAGCTGACTTGTGCCGCAACGGACAACTCCAAGCGTGCGACATGATAGCTGCTTCATCAGGTTCCAGTGGGAAACCGACATTTTGGCCTCGTTTTTTCACAGATGAACTCCAAATCGCCACACGTTTTGAACAAATTTTTCACGATAGTTTCTATGCAGATACCAGACGTACCCTAGCAGTGATTTGTTTCACTTTGGGCACTTGGGTAGGTGGAATGTTTACTACTAATTGCTGTCGTTATCTTGCTAGCAAAGGTTATCCCATCACTGTAATTACTCCTGGTAACAATAAAGAAGAAATATTGCGAGTTGTGCAGGAATTAGGTTCAGCTTTTGAACAAGTGGTGTTATTGGGATACCCGCCATTTTTAAAAGATGTCATTGATACTGGTATCGCCCGTGGTGTGGAGTGGCAGCAATATCAGATTAAATTAGTGATGGCGGGAGAAGTATTTAGTGAAGAATGGCGGAGTTTAGTTGCCCAAAGAGTTGGTTTACAAAATCCTTGTTATGATTTTGCATCACTTTACGGGACTGCGGATGCGGGAGTTTTGGGTAATGAAACACCGTTAAGTATCTGCATTCGCCGTTTTTTGGCAGAAAATCCCGATGCAGCTAGAGCTTTATTTGGGGAATCGCGTTTACCCACGCTAGTACAATACGATCCTTGCAGTCGCTTTTTTGAAGTTCAAGATGGCGGATTGCTGTTCTCTGGAGATAACGGTATTCCCTTAGTACGTTATGACATCTTGGATACTGGCGGGATAATTAGTTATGATGCCATGCTGCAATTTTTAGCAGAATGGGGATTTAACCCGCTCGAAAATCTGCGTTCTGACACTCAACAATCACCTAGAGGTATTCATCAGCTACCTTTCGTTTATGTCTTTGGGCGTTCTAACTTTACAGTTTCCTACTTTGGCGCAAATATCTATCCCGAAAATGTGACGGTGGGATTAGAACAACCAGGAATTCAAGAATGGGTGACGGGTAAATTTGTGTTGCAGGTGAAGGAAGATGCTGACAAAAACCGATTTTTATCTGTGGTTGTGGAGTTAGGAGCAGGGGTAGAGGGTAGTGAAGATCAAAGAGTTGCGATCGCATCTTCTATTCTTTCACAACTGCTACGTTTAAATAGCGAGTTTGCTAATTATGTTCCGGCAGAATATCAAACGCCACAAGTTACGTTAGCTCCAATGGGGGATGCAGAATATTTTCCTGTTGGGGTGAAGCATCGTTATACGCGTAAATAGTACTAGGCGCGATGAATTAGCAAGAAGACGCGATGAATCGCGTCTCTACAAGGAGGGGGGATGGGGTGGTTGTTCGCGATCGTGTTCCCAATTGATTGGGTTATTGATAATATATTGTCTAATTTGGTCGAGGGCAAATTCATCACGAATTATGTTGTCATGAAACCTTTCTTGCCATCCAAAACCTTCATAGATTTGATTAATTTCAAATGAACATCGTCCTTTGTACCACCTAATAATTTTAGAAAGGGAATTTTTAGACAACATCGGATTAAAAAAACCAGTAACCCCACCCCGTTGAATATCCCCCCGTTGGCTTGTAGAGACGCGATTCATCGCGTCTTCTTCCTGTGTTCGTGGATTCATCGCATCTTCTTCTTGTGTTTGATTCATCGCGTCTTCTTCTCGTATTTGATTAATAACCAAAATCCCATGAATATGATTAGGCATGACGCAAAACGAATCTATCTGGCAATTAGAAAAATTATTAGGAATCTCATACCACAATTTATGAGCAATTTCTCCAATTGGCGATCGCTGCATTTCACCTTGCACAACCTCACCAAAAAAGCATTTTTTATCATCGGTGCAAATAGTAATGAAATATCCGGCATTGCTAGCATAACTCCATGCTGGCAAACGGGTTGAGTCAATGCGATATTTACCTTTGTAAGCTGTTACGCAGCTAGATTGTATAATATTAGATTAAGTAATTAATTTAGTATCAGCCATCTATGCCAGCAAAAAATCATCTTTCCCAAGAGCAGAAGGAAAGGCTACTAAAAACGCTAAAAGAGCATGAAAATCCCTACGTAAGAGAAAAGATTCTGATTTTATTATTAATGAATGATGGAAAAACTTATCAAGAGATTAGTAAGTTTTTAGATATTGCATATCCAACAGTAGCATATTGGGCAGTTCACGGCGATCCAGATAACCTAGAAAGTTTTTTAGATGGAAGAAGAGAAGGGAACTTCCGCAAAGTTACCAAAGAATATGAGGATTTATTATTAGAAATAATTGAAAAAGAGCCACTAGAGTATGGGTATGAATTTGGTCGTTGGACAGCAGCAAGACTAGCTACATACCTCGAAAAGATAACAGGAATTAAGTTAAGTGGTTCACAAGTTGGGAGAATATTAGAGCGAAAAAAAGTACGTTTACCTTTGGGCAAAATACAGCCTAGAGGACAAACAGAATCCTGAAATGCGTAAGGCATTTAAAGAAAAAATTGTCAGAATACTTAAGAATAACAAAGGAAGCCCCAGAGCGTTTACAGGTATGGTTTTGGGATGAGAGTGGATTTAGTTTAAGAGTGATAAGAAGAAAAAACTGGGGTAAGAAAGGTACAAGGAAACAAATCACAGGTCAAAGAAGAAGAGGAAGAGTAAATATTATGGGAGGGTTACGTTATCACGACAAGAAGAGAATGAATTTTGTGATTAAAAAAGGAAATGCCGATGTATTTTATGAGCAGCTTCAATCTTTGAATAATTTTCTATTGCAAGAATGGATAGAGCAAGGAAATAGAATTGAGACTTTCAATAAATGTTCTGCGAAAATAGTGATTATCTTAGATAATGCCAGCTTCCATAAAAGAAAAGATATTTTAGTTCGTATCAAGGCAGAAATGCCAAATATTATCCTGGAATTTCTACCACCTTATAGTCCAGATTATAATTTGATTGAATTGGTTTGGCATTCAGCAAAAGAATATATAGCTCATAGATTGTTCGAGTCAGTATCACAGCTAGAAGAGTTGTTAAATAAATTGTTAAATGAAGGAGGTCTTATTATTAAATGGGAACGCAAAATTAAAAATAAAGGTAATGCTGTTTATTAAATTTAGCTGCGTAACAGCTTATTTAGGTTTGTTGTTTTCTGGTTGAGGATCATTATTCATGATTACATCTTTGATTGATACAAAAATTTATGCAATTATTGCTTTGCATTGATGTAATTGCCAACCCAAAAAACTCGGAATTATTTGCGCTATGTATCGGAATTATTTGCGCTATGTAAATGATGGGAAGGAAGAAGACGCGATAAATCGCCGTCTCTACAAGGGGCGATCGCCTCTGCCGATGTTTTCCCTAAGATAACCAAAGCACTTGGAAGATTTGATGGATAATAAAAACTAAACCTTGAAATTATGAAGTAGGCAATGAATACTACCGATAATTCTCCGATGGATGATGGGTCATCAGCAGATTTGATCTCTGTCGCAGAGTTACAGCAACAGCTTAATGATTTACTCCAGCAACTATCTCCAGAGCGATTACAGGTGCTGACTGATTTTGCTGCTTATTTGGCAAATACTGAAAGCGAAGCTGCAACCCAAGAACTTTTGGCAATTCCTGGATTGTTAGAGCGAGTTAAGCAAAATCAAGTAACGCCTAAAGCCCAATACACCGCCTGGAGAACTCTTCGATCTGATGTATGAAGTTATTCTTCATCCCGATGTTCAAGAAGTTTATGTCAATGCTGACAAAGCTTTTGCTAAGAAAATTGCCCGATGTTTGCAGCAGCTAGAACAAACTCCTCGATCGCACCCCAACATTAAAGCCCTGAAGGATCGCTCATCGCAGTGAGGTATATAAACCATAAAGGCGATCGCTTAATCAATTCATCGCGGCGATCGCAAAAACGATTCCTGCGGCGGGCTACGCCTACGCATTCCCATTCTGTTTACAATATATGTTTTACTAGGGGCGATCGCATTCCCTGGATTGCGGAAATATCAGACGCGATAGATTTACCAGACGCTTACGAGATGCGATGAATCGCGTCTTTACAAGGGATTGCTGCTTCTACATTTCGCTTATGTTTTGGCTGGAGGAAGTATTTTTCTTTCCTACTCTCCATCTTTCACTTTCTCTTGTTGATGCCAAGCTTGATAAAAAGCGGGGTAGGGCATACTTTGAGCGCACTTCCAGATAACTTCGTAGCAATTATCAAATCGCTTAAAGTCATTTTCGTAAGTTTCAGGTGATAAGTAATCTTTCAACACGGTGACAACACTCGGCATCTGTTCCTCTAACATAATTTTCCCTAAGCTTTCTGCCGCTTGCCTTCGGGTATCATCATCCAGTTGTGGATTGCCGATTAACTCCAGCAAAGCAGCGATCGCTTTTTGATTGCCAGAACCAATTTGCCCTAAGCTTTCTGCCGCTTGCCTTCGGGTGTCATTATCCAGTTGTGGATTGCCGATTAACTCCAGCAAAGCAGCGATCGCTTTTTGGTTGCCAGAACCAATTTGCCCTAAGATATATGCCGCTTGCCTTCGGGTAAAATAATCCAGTTGTGGTTTACCGATTAACTCCACCAAAGCAGCGATTGTTTTTTGGTTGCTAGGGCCAATTTTCCCTAAGCTTTCTGCCGTTTGCCTTCGGGTCGAATCATCCAGTTGTGGTTTGCCAATTAACTTTACCAAAGCATCAATCGCTTCTTGGTTGCCAGAGCCAATTTCCCCTAAAATATATGCCGCTTGCCTTCGGGTAGAATAATCAAGTTGTGGTTTGCCAATTAACTCTACCAAAGCATCAATCGCTTCTTGGTTGCCAGGGTCAATTTGCCATAAGCTCTCTGCCACTTGGCTTCGGGTAGAATCATCCAGTTGTGGTTTGCCGATTAACTCTACCAAGGCAGCTATTGCTTTTTGGTTGCCAGAGCCAATTTGCCCTAAAATATATGCCGCTCGCCATCGGGTAAAATCATCCAGTTGTGGTTTGCCAATTAACTCTACCAAAGCATCAATTGCTTTTTGGTTACCAGAGTCAATTTGCCCTAAGCTAAATGCCACTTGCCATCGGGTAGAATCATCCAGTTGTGGTTTGCCGATTAACTCCACCAAAGCATCAATCGCTTTTTGGTTACCAGAGTCAATTTGCCCTAAGCTAAATGCCGCTTGCCATCGGGTAGAATCATCCAGTTGTGGTTTGTTGATTAACTCCACCAAGGCAGCGAGCGCTTTTTGGTTGCCAGAGTCGATCTGCCTTAAGCTTTTTGCCGCTAGCCTTCGGATATCATCATTCAGTTGTGGTTTGCCGATTAACTCCACCAAAGCATCAATCGCTTTTTGGTTGCCAGAGCCAATTTGCCTTAAGCTTTCTGCTGCTAGCCTTCGGGTATCATCATCTAGTTGTGGTTTGCTGATTAACTCCACCAAAGCATCAATCGCTTTTTGGTTGCCAGAGCCAATTTCTCCTAACCTTTCTGCCGCTTGCCATCGGGTAGAATAATCCAGTTGTGTTTTGCCGATTAACTTCACCAAGGCATCAATCGCTTTTTGGTTGCCAGAGCCAATTTGCCCTAAGCTAAATGCCGCTAGCCTTAGGATATTATCATCCAGTTTTGGTTTGCTGATTAACTCCACCAAAGCATCAATCGCTTTTTGGTCGCCAGAGCCAATTTGCCCTAAGCTAAATGCTGCTTGCCATCGGTTAGAATCATCCAGTTGTGGTTTGTTGATTAACTCCACCAAGGCAGCTATCGCTTTTATGCGATTTGTCTGAGAGAGTGCTGTCTCTGCTCCTTTTGCGATTGGTGTGAGAAATTCTACCCACCTATTTACTTCAACCTTAAACTCAGCACAGCGCCATTTAACGATTTCCGCCACAATAGCATCTGTGTTGACAGAATTTTTCCACTCATCAACCCCCACAGCAGCAAGAAAATAAGTGCGAAACTCGTAAAATCCCTTTCTCACTCTATCAATAGCTCTGTATTCTCCGCACCCATCATCAAATTTCACCAACGCCTGAATAAACTCTTCCTTCTTCTCCCTCCCCATATCCTCACGTCCCAACCACAGCAAAATCACTTCTTTCCACTGCGGTGCAAAAATGCGATAAACGCCTAGCGCGGGGTTGTCGGGAACATGATTCAGAAACTCGTGCCAATCATCAACCACTAACGCTGCAAAATATTCCTCAAATGTGGGATGGTAGAAAGCGTAAACTTTCTCTTTTGTTGCTGATTCCGCAGCCAGTCCAACTTCATTTAGCCATCCCAACTTTAACGCTAACCAAAATAAAGAATTTTGCTGTTTTGCATCACCTAATTCCTCACGCACAAACTTATGTCGTAGCCGAAACCGTGACGTTTCTTGATCGATTGCCCGTTTTGCTAAACGTCCCAACGCAGCGTTTAATTCCTCTTGCTGCTGTTCAGTAGTGGGGAAGCGGTTTTCTTTCCACTTGTAAACCTCTTCCACAAAATGCTGATAAAGTCCGGCTTTAGTTTCCGGTAAACCTTTATCGGAACCTTGCCAAGTGCTACACAACAGCGCTAACCGCAAAGGATTTTTAACTAAATCTTGGATGCGCTGACGTTCAGCTTTATCTAATTCCTGCCATAATTTTTCCCCTTTGTCTGCATCCTTGTTGTGAAACCAACGCCCAATAAACTCTTGCACTTGTTGCGGATATTCAAAATTGAGTAACCGATACGTCTCAAAATTTTCTAAAGCGTTGGCGTTTGCTTCCCAAACATTCACCCGACAAGTCAGCACAACCCGCGCATTTTTCACCCATCCCGTCAACTGCTGGGAAATCTCAGTTAATGGTTGGAGTGAAGATATTTCATCTGCTGCATCCAACAACAACCACACACGATTATTCTTGAATAAATCTGCAATAGCGTTTTCCTGTTCTTCTTTTACACGCACCACTTCTAAAGCATTCTTCAGCCAATCTTGCAGCAGATAATTTTCTACACTCTTTTCTTGCAAGTCTGCCAAAGAAATCCAAATTGGTAAACCCAGATTCTTCTTTAATATCCAAAAAGCTATAGTTTGCAACTGAGTAGTTTTTCCCGCACCGGGTTCTCCAATTAAAGCGATGCGGTGTCCTTGAGTTTTACCAACACCATCACGGATAATTTGCTCTAAAAAAGCCTCATGTTCAAATCGCTGCTTCTCTTCATAACTCGGTTCATAAAGCCGCGAACCTTGTTCTGCGGAAATATCCTCGGTGCACTTCTTCGGTTTATTACGTTCCACCAATGCTAAAGGAACATGAATTGCCTCTAGCTCAAATTTCATCTCATCATCAGCAAACAGCAACTCATTTGTGGTGAGACGCTTGTGCTTTTCCAGCATAGCGCCGCAGATTTCTTGCCAATCGAAGCTATCTGTTGTTTGTACCTGGAATGTTTCTTTTAAATTCGTCTTTTGGTATTCGTTCCACTTCTGCTTAACTACCTGCAAATTATCTTTTATCGTCGCTGTCTGATGTTTTAGCGTCAGGGTAAATTTCCAATAACCTTGATTTTTTGTAGATTTTTGGTCTTCTCGCACTCCCAACTCTTTCAACCAGTCGAGTGCAGTTTGAAGCTCGTCTAATTCTCTTTTTTCCTGAGAAACGTTAGATTCTGCTTTTTGCGGGGGAAGTTTTAAAGTTTTGCCAGCATCTTTAATCTGGTTGAATAAATATTCCTTTTTTGTACCAACTTCAGTTGTTTTGCTTCTGTTTCCTCTTGTTTGTTGGCTTTTATATCCGGTAATTCGCAACTTATCAGCATTCCAGACAGCGCAAAGTGGAAGTTTTGATTCACAATCTTGCTTTTCCGACAGTTGCAGCAATGCTTCTACCAGACTGAGTACATTCTCTAAAACTGATTCATCTCCACGAATATTTCTTGACATCAGTCAAATAATTTTTAATTACCCAAACAAACAAGCTTACCCAAGCCGCAAAAGCTGACGATACAAGCATTATAGACGTTGCGTGGGGGATGTGTCTGGGGAAATACCCAAAAAAATAATTGACCTTGTAAACCCAAAAACAAGGTGAATTCAGATGTCAGCTAAAAAACCTGGTAAAAATGCAAGTCAAAAAGCGATGTCTACGACGGGCTACGCCTACGCTTTCTTACTAATTCTGCAAACAATATTAATTGGTGTAAATGCCGAAAACCGCATTCAGCAAGGAGACTCAACAATCGAGGTTTTAATCTGGATGATTAACCAGTGTATTCCAGTCCTAAAAGAAGCCAGCAGTTTGCAAGAAAAACAGAAAAAGAGCTTGTTACCTAAACATCGCCATTCTGAGGAGCAATAATATCACAAGCCCCTCTCTGCAAGCAAAGAGGGGCTGTGGCTATATTGGTTGATTTATATAGGAATCCGGTTTAATTGTGTGAAAAAATCTAATAACAATTTAATTAATGATTGCAACACATCCTTGGTTTAAGACGCGATGAATTGTGGGATGAAGAAGACGCGATGAATTGCGTCTCTACAAGATGTATGGTCTATTTGTTACGTTTCTCGATTGCGTGCAATCCGGTTCGGATAGGGTTTTTTGATAAAAATTATAATAGATGACAAAAACGCCTTGTAGAGACGGCGATTTATCGCGTCTCTCTTGCTCGTCCACAACACAACCCCATTTGTCCACAACACAACCCCATTCGTTCAGAACACCACCCCATTTGTCCACAACACAACCCCATTCGTTCAGAACACCACCCCATTCGTTCAGAACACCACCCCATTCGTCCAGAACACAACCCTATTCGTTCACAACACCACCCCATTCGTTTAGAACACAAGCCCATTCGTCCACAACACAAGTTTATTGTCGTGTAATTACTGAACCAGCAATCCAATCTTATTACAAAAAACACCTTATTTTGCAAGTTTTACTGAACCACTACATCGCTCCATTGAGACACTCTAGAAAGATAAAGTTTAGTAAAAAGTCTGCATTGATGCCACGCCAAAAAAGAAGCTCTACCGTGCTAGAAAAAACCGAACAGAGAGTAATCGGATTTAAATCAATCGATTCTAGCCTCGACTTTGGTGATTCGATCAGCTTAAACCATTTAACCGAGTTAACCGGGCAACTCCGCAACCAGATTGACGAGTATAATATGATGCTAACTGCCATTGACACGGCAAAGGAACAAATAGAAAGCCTTGAAAAGACTATCCGCGAAACCTCAGAACGCTTAGTCAGTGGTGTCGTGTTAAAGTATGGCAAAGACAGCCGGGAATACGAGATGACAGGCGGAGTACGCAAAAGCGATCGCATTCGCAAAGCCACCATTACACGGTTAAAATCCACCGCAGACTCAAAAGCGGCTTCTACACAGACGGCGTAATGAGCAACAAATAGGCATCATTCACCGTGAATGATGCCCATGTTATCGCAGTTTTATTCCTCAATCAACTCAAAATCAACCCGTTCATAAATATCACGCAAGGCAATTTGAAATCCAATAGAATCTAAGATTAAAACTGCATCTTCACCTTCATATTCCTTAAAAATCCATTGACCTTCTGCTTGCTTTGCAAATTGTTCCACAGCAAAACTATACTGGTCAATCATAATATATTCTTTAAAACCAGGGATTGAACGATAATATTTAAACTTATCTGTTTTGTCATAATTTTTAGTTGAATTTGATAAGACTTCAACAATTAATAAGGGATTAGTAATAATTGTTGTACCTGTTCCCTCATAAATAGGCTTACCTTTGATGACGATCACATCAGGATAAGTATAAAGGCGATGACGAGGTATTGATAATTTCACATCCCCTATGTAAATCTCATAATCTTGTCCCTGCACAGTCAGAGGAAACTTTTTATAAAAATTACCTGCAATGTTGTTGTGGTTAGTTGTCCCCCCTGTCATCGGTATAATTTCTCCATCTATGTATTCATTTTTATATTCAGCCTTCTCTTCTAATTCCAAATATTCTTCTGGGGTGTAGTAGCGCTTTTCTGTTTGTAAAACCATATTAATTAACTCATAAAATGGGGGAATGGTTCTGTTATCAATAGCGTAACGTACCCGAAAGATAGCGAAAATAAATAATTTTGTTATACAAATACGGTTGCAGACAATGTAACAATAGCGATCGCAAGCAAATATTTTTAGCCATAGCACCAGTGAACGCCCCTACCAATATCTCTGCACAAACTCAGAATCGCAAAGCGGATCACATTCGGATCTGCTTAGAGGAAGATGTTCAGTCTCATCAAATCACCAATGGACTGGAACGTTATCGTTTTACCCATTCTTGCTTACCCGAACTAAACCACAACGATATTGATGTCAGCACAACTTTCCTGGGGAAACACCTTGGCGCACCCTTATTAATTTCTTCCATGACTGGCGGAACAGAACAAGCCGCAATGATTAACCAACGTTTGGCCCAAGTCGCGCAACACTACAAAATTGCAATGGGTGTTGGTTCCCAGCGAGTAGCGGTAGAAAAACCCCAAGTAGCTGATACTTTTGCTGTCCGCAAGTATGCCCCCGATGTTCTGTTATTTGCCAACTTAGGGGCTGTGCAACTTAACTACAAGTATGGCTTAGATGAATGTTTGCGCGTAGTTGATATTCTAGAGGCTGATGCCCTGATTTTACATATCAACCCTCTACAAGAGTGCATTCAACCCAAAGGTGATACTAATTTTCGGGGCTTGATTGACAAGATATCTGATTTGTGCAGTAAACTACCAGTGCCAGTGATTGCGAAGGAAGTTGGTAACGGCATTTCAGCAGCGATCGCACAGAAACTAATTGCCGCTGGAGTAGCAGCCATTGATGTGGCGGGTGCGGGAGGTACTTCTTGGGCAAAAGTAGAAAGTGAACGGGCAGAAAATCCTTTGCAACGTCGCTTAGGGATGACTTTTGCCGATTGGGGTTTACCGACAGCAGAGTGCATTACAACTATTAGAGCGATTGCACCAGATGTACCCTTAATTGCTTCAGGAGGTTTGCGTCATGGATTGGATGTTGCAACTGCGATCGCCTTGGGAGCAGATATAGCTGGTTTAGCCATGCCTTTCTTGCAAGCAGCAGCAACATCAGAGACAGCAGTTGCGGAACTTGCTGAAGTATTAATCGCCGAAATCACCACAGTCTTATTCTGCACTGGCAACACCACCTTGTATCAGTTAAAGCACTCTGGAAGTTTACAGCGCATAGAATAAATTAAGTAGGTCATTAGTCATTTGTCATTTGTTCTTTGTGAATGACCAATGCCCAATGCCCCTCAAGAGTGCTGAGTGCTGAGTTATGAGTGCTGAGTGGGGAATCTCACTTTTTTACTCAGAACGGGCTAAACGCCCCGCTAACGGAACTCGGAACTCGGAACTATTTTGCCCCATGCCCAATGACTAATGACTAATGACTAATGACTAACTTTATTAAACAAACTTTTGCTAGTTTAGTTGGCACCTTACTAGGACTAATTATTTTCGGTGGTTTGGGAGCCACTGGACTGTTTCTCCTGATATTGGCTGCTACCTCCTCTAAAGATACTGGGCCAAATGTGAAAGATAAGTCAGTGCTGGTTTTTGACTTGTCAATGAAAATTACTGATGGCGAACCTAGTTCAGACCAACTGTTTCAAAACACAATATCAGGTGTGGATGAAGAAAGAATAACACTCCGCAAAGTTGTGGAAACTTTAGAGAAGGCTCGACGCGATCCGCGAATTATCGGGATCTACCTGGATGCAACAAACACAAGCCAAGCTAGTGATGTCGGCTATGCCTCCCTGAAAGAAATTCGGAAAGCATTGGAAGAGTTTCGCGCTGCTGGGAAAAAAATTGTCGCCTATGGCAGTGATTGGAGCGAAAAAGGATATTACGTTAGTTCAGTGGCAGATTCCATTGTACTTAATCCTCTAGGAATGATGGAAGTCAACGGTTTGAGTTCACAACCAGTATTCTTAGCGGGAGCATTGCAGAAATATGGCATTGGTATTCAAGTCGTGCGAGTGGGGAAATTTAAGGGAGCTGTTGAACCGTTTCTCCTGACAAAGTTAAGTCCAGAAAACCGCGAACAAACTCAGAAATTGTTAGATGATGTTTGGGGAGAGTGGCGCACTGCTGTAGGCGCAAGTCGGAAAATTGAACCTAACCAGTTGCAAGCAATCGCAGATAATCAGGCGCTACTAGAAGCCACACAAGCCAAAACCAGCGGTTTAGTCGATCAAGTACAATACCCCGATGAAGTGGTAACTGACCTCAAAAAGTTGACAGATAGCGATAAAGAAGACAAAACATTTCGTCAAATTAGCCTGAATAGCTACGCCCAAGTTTCCGGAAAATCTTTGGGTGTAGAACGTAGCTCAAAAAATCAAATTGCCGTAGTTTATGCTGAAGGTGAAATTGTCGATGGTAAAGGAGAAGATGGGCAAGTAGGAGGCGATCGCTTTGCCAAAATCTTCAACAGATTGCGACAAGATCAGGATGTCAAGGCGGTTGTATTACGAATTAATAGTCCTGGTGGTAGCGCTACCGCATCTGAAGTCATGCAGCGAGAAGTGAAATTAACTCGTGAGGCAAAACCAGTTGTAGTCTCAATGGGTGATATTGCCGCCTCTGGTGGTTATTGGATTGCTAGCGACTCCAATCGCATTTTTGCCGAACCAAATACCATCACAGGCTCAATAGGTGTGTTTGGAGTGCTATTTAATGGGCAAAAGCTGGCTAATGATAATGGCATTACCTGGGATTCAGTGAAAACCGCACGCTATGCTGATAGTCAAACAGTTTCGCGTCCGAAATCGCCTCAAGAGTTGGCACTTTATCAGCGCAGTGTTAACCGCATTTATAATATGTTTCTGAATAAAGTTTCTCAAGGTCGCAAACTCCCAGAACAAAAAGTGGCAGAAATTGCCCAAGGAAGGGTTTGGTCAGGTGTGGCCGCCAAAGAAATTGGTTTGGTGGATGAAATTGGTGGTTTGAATACTGCGATCGCTTATGCTGCCAAGCAGGCGAAACTAGGAGAAGACTGGGAAGTGCAAGAATATCCCCGCACTAGCAGCTTCGGAGAACGCTTTTTTGGGCGTGCAACAGAAGAAGCGCAGACTGTTTTCGGAATTGAGGGTACGCAACTCAAACAATCCAATCCCCTCACCGCTGAATTTCAGAAATTGCAACAGGAAGTAGAGATTCTGCAAAGGATGAACGATCCACAAGGGGTTTACGCCCGCTTGCCTTTCAACTTGAAGATTGAGTAGATGCTTTTTTGAGCATCATCAGGCAAGAACTCAGGGTTTGTAGTAAGCACTAAAGTGCTTAGAAAATTAAGGACTAAAGTCCTTACTACTAACTGGCTTACCCACTATCGCAAGGCGAATAGCTTGGACTCGCCAGCCATAAACCAGCTGACATTTGCTGGATGGATGTGTAAAGTAGTTGAGAGAAACTACTATCTTCCTTCTGACACATCTATCTATGGCTAGAAAAACACAACGTCTTTTGCTGCTAATTATTTCCTGTAGTATGACTGGTGTAATTTTAGGAGGTACTGCTGGTTGGGCAGAAAGTAATCTCTGCTTGGGAGACAGTAAAGTTACCAGTGAGTGCCTAACCCAAGATCCAACTCAAAAAACTATCCAAGGAATGAGTACCGGATTGGTAGCTGGGGCTGGGGCTGCTTTCGGTGCAGTATGGCAGTTACGGCATGAAGATTGAGCATGAACTACCACTAACCCGGAATTTCGGGTTAGATTAGGTTTCTGTACTAATTAGCCAGTGCCTCCACTTTTACTTTCGCCCAGCATAAAGTCATGTGGGTCAATAATCCTTATTTATGTGGCTTTGGAAGAATACCGATCTATTAATGCACGAGCAAATTTCTGGTGTTGTTCAGCTAGATATTGAGGAGAGATGAACTGAGCATTGCCCATGAAGCGGTACACCCAGCGACAAAACTCCTCCAGCGATCGCTCAGGCAATTTAACAATGTAATCTACATAAGTAGGTTTGCCATCTTTTCCCTTCGGGCCCAGTTCAATTTTTTGCTTGGGATGTCGCTTCTTGCCCTCTTGGATAAATTCCATAACTTCAGGAAAAAATCGAACTTTCACTTCTACAAGCTTTAATTCTCCACAAATCTTCCGTCGTTGATTCTTCTCTTGAAGCTAACTTTAACCCCCAACCTGCTTCTAAGAGTCGATGAGCGATATGCACGCTTTTCCATTGGATGTCTGACCCTCGGACTTGGCTATCCAGGAGCTTGAAGCGATCACTTTAGCGATCAATACGTGATACCACAAGATGACTTTAGTAATTTTGTAAGCAAGATGACACAATATAACGCATTAATCAATAGCAATATCACAGACTACTTAGATTTTTACTGTGACTTAGTTTATGCACCTGGATTTGCTGTTTTGCTCAAAGGAGAATGGGGATCTGGTAAGACATGGTTTATCAAGAAGTATTGCAAAAGCATAAAAGAAAAGAACCGGAAATACTTGTACGTTAGTCTTTCCGGTGTGACTACCTTTTCGCAAATAGAAGAGGCCTTCTTACAAGCAAAAATTCCCATTCTGTCATCAAAACCCATAGCGTTATTACGTAGCTTAATCACACAAGCTTTAAAAAGTACAGTAATCATGGATATTAATGGTGATAACAAAGCTGACGGAAGTCTAACTTTAGGGTCTACAAGTGATAGCCTAGCTAAGTATCTTATAAATCTCGATGAAACTATTTTGATATTTGATGACTTAGAACGATGCGATATGAGCATCAGTAGTGTATTGGGGTACATAAACAGTTTTATTGAACATCAAGAATTAAAAGTAATTATCGTTGCAAATGAAGTTCTATTAGAGGAAAAATCTAATTACAAAGAAATCAAAGAAAAATTGATTGGTATAACTTTTGAAATTGCTCTTGATTTTGAAGGTGCATTAGAAAATTTTATTATTAAACTAAAGAATCCAAATGTCAGCAAGTTCTTGTCAGACAACACTGAATTAATCCAAGACTTATACGATAAAGCTCAATGCGGTAATCTAAGAATTTTAAAGCAAATTGTTTTAGATTTTGAGAGAATTTTTGATACATTATCAGAACAAGCTAAAAATAAGCCAGAGCTTCTTCAGGATATTTTAAAGCTACTTATAGCTTTTTCAATTGAAATTAGACGCGCAAAAATACTTCCCAAGGATATTGGCAGTTTGCTACAAGAATATGCAAATATATTCGTGAACAATATTCACAATAGTAGTTATAGACCACCAAGCTCAAGCATAAATGAGGATAGCAGCAAAAAAACGCCGGTTCAAGAAATACTTAGGAAATATCATCCGTTAAAATTATATGACCCATTTCCTAGCGCAATATGGTGGCAAACTTTCTTTGATAAAGGTGCATTAGATGCAAAAGAACTGGAGCGTTCACTTTCAATTAGCCAATATTTCCAGGATGAAAATGCTCCTGACTGGGTTAGGCTTTACTACTTTTCTAATCTTACTGAGGAGCAATTTGATTATTATCTTAAAAAAGTTGAATCAGAATATACCAATATAAATACAAACACAAACATTTTTGATATTGGAGTAATTAAACATATTACAGCGCTTTTCTTAAAGTTTTCTGATGCCGGATTATACAATTCCACTAAAGAAAACATTTTAGATAAGTCAAAGCTTTATATTGACTACTTAAAAGATACAAGACAGCTAGATATTACATCTCAATCTGTGCTTTCATGTGAACACTATGATAGACTCAGTTTTTACGTAAATAAATCTCCAGAATTTCAAGATTTTTGTTGTTACATTAACCAAGTCATAAAATTAGCAAGAGTTGAAAACCTACCTAATGTTGCTCAAGAATTGCTTACTATTATGCAAACAAATGTAGAGGTATTTAGTAGTATGATTCATGTCGGTAATTTTCACATTCGAGATAGTTCAGAGCCAAAATACTATGAAGTACCAATTTTTAAATATATACAACCATATAACTTTGCAGAAAAATTTTTATCTATGAAATTTCAGCAACAGCAATCTGTTTGCTGGGCAATAGCCGAAAGATACGATATTGATAAATTTAATGAAAAATTAATTGAAGAATTGGAATGGCTTAAAGATGTTAGGAGTTTATTACTAAAATCGGCTCACACAAAAGGGAAGCTTACTGAATATCGTTTAAAATCGCTGATCGAAAATAATTGGAACGAAGTAATTCAAAAGCTTGAAGTAATAGCGCATCGATTGCAGCAACAGCAATTGGAAAATAAACCGACGTAGGGATCTGACCTTTATAAGCAAGAAATTAAGCCAGATGGTTGAGATGCAAAGAAGCAAGCATATGGGCGCATTTGCATTCTTGGTAGCTTATAGAGAATAATCACAAATAAAGCAGCTTTGGCATCTTCATGCGAGAGAATAAATATAAAATATGGCGATCGCAATCGATTTTGGTACTAGCAACACAGTCATTGCTCGTTGGAACCCTGTAACCCAGCAGCCAGAAACCCTGACTCTACCAGGTTTATCAATTAAACAAAGTCTCAATCCGCCACTGATTCCCAGCTTGGTTTATGTTGAAGACGCAACCCAAAATAAAGTCTTAGTCGGGCAACAAGTACGCGATCGCGGTCTTGACCTCAAAGGCGAAACGCGATTTTTCCGCAGCTTCAAACGCGGTATTGGTGCAAATATCCAAGGTTTCTTACCCGAACTAGATGGGCAAATTGTCACCTTTGAACAAGTCGGGCAATGGTTCCTCACCAAAGTAATTGAGGAACTAGCACCCCTGCAAGGTGGCTTAGATTCTCTGGTGTTAACCGTACCCGTAGACAGTTTTGAAGCTTATCGTCACTGGTTGGGAAACGTTTGTCAATCCCTTCCCGTCGAACAGGTGCGAATGCTGGATGAACCCACAGCCGCCGCCTTGGGTTATGGCTTGGCAGATCAAGAAATTCTCTTGGTGATTGACTTTGGTGGCGGTACTTTGGATTTGTCTCTTGTGCGGTTGGATCAAGGTGTGCAAGCAACCACAAAGCCGCTGGGATTTATCCTCAAGTGGGGTAATAAGTCCCTGGCTGAAGATTCAAAACAAAAAGTTAAAACCGCCCGTGTCCTGGCGAAAGCTGGGCAAAATCTGGGCGGTACTGATATTGATAATTGGTTAGTAGATTACTTTGCCAAAACTCAAGAGTTGGCGGTAAGTCCGTTGACAACAAGATTGGCAGAACGGGTAAAAATTCAGCTATCAACTCAAAATCAAGCGAGTGAAGTTTATTTTGATGATGAGACATTTGAAAGCTATGAACTAGAATTAAACCGCGATACTTTTGAAGATATTCTCAAAGAACACGCATTTTTTGAGTTACTAGATGAGTCGATGACGACACTGTTGCAACAAGCAAGACGCCAAGGCATAGAACTTCCAGATATTAATGCAGTTTTGTTAGTTGGTGGAACTGTGCAATTGCCGGCAGTGCAGACATGGATTAAACAGTATTTTGAGCCAGAAAAAATCCGTTGCGAACGTCCTTTTGAAGCGATCGCTCAAGGTGCTTTACAGTTAGCACAAGGGATACAAATCAAAGATTTTCTCTACCACAGTTATGGTATCCGCTACTGGGATCGCCGCAACCAGCGTCACAAATGGCATTCTTTAATTAAAGCTGGACAAGCATATCCAATGAGTCAGCCAGTAGAATTAGTCTTAGGCGCTTCTGTGGAAAATCAGCCCAGTATTGAACTAATTATGGGAGAATTGGGAGCAGATACAGGTAACACCGAAGTTTATTTTGATGGCGATCGCTTAATTACTCGCCGTCTAGACAGTAATGAAACCAGCGTCAAACCCCTCAACGATCAAGAAGGCGCGAGGACAATTGCCCAATTGACACCAGCCGGATATCCTGGAAGCGATCGCATAAAAATCCTCTTTCAAGTTGATGAGCAACGCTTTTTGCGAATCACCGTTGAAGACTTGTTAACAAATGACACACTTTTGGAGAATCAACTTGTGGCACAGTTGAGCTAGATATAATGTACGACAAGTTATTTTTAGCTATCCATCTTTAACCATCCAAAAACTTGATTGACGGTTAGTGCAAGTTCAATTTCTGGTAATACAGGCAAAAAATCTTCTCCCTGGATTAACTCTGGTTGTTGGCCCGGACGGAAAACCAAAATTGAGCGATCTCTTGGATCAATTAACCATCCTAGTTGGCAACCATGCTGTAAGCAATAAAGGATGTTGCCAATTACTCGGTTTGAACTCTGTTCTGGGGAGAGGATTTCTATTGTCCAATCTGGCCACAGCAAAAAATCGTTAGGAACTTCCCCATCAGCATCAAATGGAATTCGTGACCATTTAAAAACCGCTACATCAGGCACAATTGACCGGATACCAAAGCTACAGCGCAACTCTGGGAATGCATAAGCAATTTTTTGGCTTTCTGCTACTTCGTTAATGCTATTGCAGAGTCTTAGCTGCAATCGACTATGCTTCCCTTTCGGCATTGGCTTTTGGATAATCTCACCATTAATATATTCACTCGCAGGTTTTGTTTCTGGGAGCTTCAGAAACTCCTCTAGGGTAAGTAGTTGAGTAGTTGAGTAGCTCATAGCTCCTAAATCCCTCGAAGATGTGTATTTTAGTCTAGCAGTGATGTAGAGTGTGTCACACTCAGCAATTCTTACCTGTCCATACATCCAGGTAAGAATTCTAACTTTTCACGTTATGTGGAAAAGTCCACGAAAAACCTAACCCCCTAACCCCTTCCCGATGCGGGAAGGGGGAAATTCAAAGTCTCTCTCCTTCTAGGAGAGAGATTTAGAGAGAGGTTTTCCAGATGCCGTGAAAAGTCAGTAAGAATTGCCACAATGATTAATTCATCTTCACGATAATTCGTTATTAAAACCCCTAATTACGAATTACGAATTACGAATTATTTCCGCACCACTACTAAAGTTCCATTTCTAGCCCAGTTGTAAAGATTGCGAGCTTGCTTAACAGGTAAATTTACACAACCGTGGCTGACGGGAGTTCCAAAACGATTATGCCAGTAAGCGCCGTGGATGGCGTAGCCTCTGTAGAAATACATTGTGTAAGGAACGTCAGGAATATTGTAGCCCCTGCCTCGCATCCGGTGAGTGCGATACTTAGAATTAATCCGAAATTTACCTATGGGTGTAGGGGTCGATCGCTTACCTCCAGAAATTCGGTATGAATAAACAAGTTTATTACCTTCCCATGCACGTAAGCGTTGCTCTGACAAGTCAATTTCAATCCAGCGAGGTTGGGATGTTTGCCTGATATTAGATGCAGTGATGCTGTTTTCATTCACTGACGCGGCTGTTGCTGTAGTCAAGCTGGGTGTACCTGCTAAAGGTGATGACCAAGAAAATAGAGTTGCCACCACCAGCGCCACGCCTGTACAAAAATTCCCTGAGGAGCGAATCTTACCACTGCGAATCCAAGATTGCATTATGCCTCACCTTATAAACTACGCAAAAATTATGAAGTGAAGTAATTGTCTGGAAAACTAAAAATTTCCAGACAATTACTCGCTTCCTGTGGAGGATTTACGCAATTCATCCGCTAATGCTTCTTAAGACAATTCCTAAGCTAATCTGCGTCCAATTTGCTCATTTGTCATTTGTCATTTGTCCTTGATAAATGATGAGTCCTAACTAATGACCAATGACTAATGACCAATGACGACCTTTACAAAAAATCTGTCATTTAAATACCTAAATGCAAACTTTCCCCGAATTCATATTTGCATTTGTAATTTCACACAGGAATTGTCAGGATTTACGCTTATTTTTTGGGTAAATTGTTGAATACCCTCTTCTATATTTTATTTCAACTTCAGTAATTCCGACTCCGAAGATTCCCAGCAAGATTTTATGCTGGGAATCACTTAAATTGTCTTGATTTGTTGTTATTTCTAGTTGTACTTCAATTGACTTCTGGCTACTTCACCTACTATTTATGGATGACTACTGGTGTTCCTATTGTTGCCCACTCAAATAGCCATTTAGCATGTTTAGGTGCAAGATTTACACACCCGTGGCTTACTGGAGTGCCAAATCTCTTATGCCAATAAGCTCCGTGAATACCGTAATTACCTTGGTAAAACATCGCATGAGGAACGTTGGCAACATCGTAACCCCTTCCCCGCATCCGCGTAGTTTTGAACTTGGATTGAATATTAAAAGTACCAACAAGAGTAGGAGTGGATTTTTTGCCAGAGGAAATGGCACTTCCATAAACAACTTTGTCACCTTGCCAAGCTATCAATCGTTGCTTTGAAAGATTAATTTGAATCCAACGCTTATCTGATTGTTGTAATGTCTGGATTTTTTGTGCAATCACTTGATTTTTGGAATTCGCCCAAACTTCACTCGTTCCAGTAGTAGTAAAAACACTTAAGGACAATGCTGTACCAGTGAGGAGTATTTGTAAGCGACGCACCCAGTCAGAATAAATCATTTTTTTCATTTTAGATACACTCACACTCAAATCATGAAGTCTTGAGAAACTTATCAGCTTTCACCTTTATTTCCCTATCTACTACTTTAATAGACGTGAAGTTTTGATGATTTGATTCTAAGCTAACCTAACTGTCGCATTAGGTTTTTTGCCCCAAATGCGATCGCTTCCCAATTTCTCTCTGTGACAAGCTTTTGAGGAAATAATTCACCGCTCAAACCTACAGCGATCGCTCCGGCTTGTAAAAATTCTTTAGCATTTTCGAGTGTCACGCCGCCAGTAGGAATTAAGGGAATCTGACGCAGCGGCCCTTGCAAACTTTTGATATACTCAGCCCCTCCTACTGCTTGCACGGGAAACACTTTTACACAACTAGCACCCTGACTCCAGGCGGTAACAATTTCTGTGGGAGTCAGCGCTCCTGGTATAATTGGCACATTTTTTTCTACCGCTGCTTGAATCATTGCTGGATCAACGTGGGGTGTGAAGAGGAATTGCGCCCCAGATGCGATCGCTTCTTGTAACTGCTGCACATTGAATAGCGTACCAGTGCCAATGATACAGGCTGGTAATTCCGAACGTAATTGACTGATTAATTCCCCAGCGCGATCGCTATTCCAGGTAATCTCAATTAGCTGCATTCCCCCAGATGCTACAGCCATTGCCATTTGCTGTCCTAATTCGATTTTAGGGGCGCGGATGACTGCGATCGCTCGGTGTTTTTGCAACTGTGATAACCAAACTTGATTAGGCATTTTGACTGGAGACTATGGGCTAGAGACTAGGGACTGGGAACTAGAGAATAATTTTCACTCTAGTAAATACCTAATTTTCAATCCTAGTACCCAATGCCCAATCCCCTTAAAACTTGCTTCTTGCATCAAGCTATGAGATATTAGACATATAACATCAAGTCTATCGACTTGCCGTAGTTTAAGATAAAATGCCTTAGCGTTTGGATCTCCAAGGAGTAATTAAAATGACAATTGCACGACAAAACATAGCAGCATCCTTACCAATCACCATTCACGATTCCGAAAGCGTGGATCTAGGCAACCTGTGGAAGCTTGTGCGACTAGGTGCAAATAGATTTTTGTGGCACACTAAGGCGTATGGAACGATTCTAGGTGTTATGCTGCTAACCCTGGTGAGTCTGATTTTGTTAAGTATGCATTGGTTTTACCGCAGACTGTTGCCATTTTTCAGCTATCGAGTCAAACCCTGAATTTTTATCAAACAGCCAAAACTCATTTTTGATAAGCACTTCACGCTTTTTATCATTTATGGGGGGGGCGATCAAAGCGTTTAAATCCAAATATACTGAGCTTATTGCCATTATTGTCAATAAGTTTTGTTTGCTCGCTAGCTAGAATTGCGATTTAGCGATCGCACATAATTTACAGTGTTAAAAAACTTTACATTGTCAGAACTTTAGGTGTTTGTATTCAACACATTTCTACAGTTTTATTCATCTTATTTATTCTTTTTATATAAAGGGAGCTATAGAACCACTTTTTTAGTTAAACATAAATTTTATGTGATATATTTCTGTAATCAACAATACCCGTGGTGTAGATAATACTGTAGTAAATTTTAAAATTTAGTATTATGTCTAGTCAAGAACAAAATTCCAACAAAGCATTAAAGCAAACACAAGCTAGCGCAACAAAGAAGAAGAAGAAATTACAACCTCCCCCAGACATCAAAAAACCAAAGAAAACCGAATAAAAAGCTGTATAGTTCCTTGTAGAGACTTAATTTAAGTCTCTACAATTACCATCAAAAATAAATCAGCTTATTTATTTTTTGCTTGAGTCTTTGCTTGTTCCAAAGCTATTTCTTTGATTGCCTGATATGAATTAACATTAGAAGTACCTTCAATAGCTTTAACTGCCAAATCCTGAACTTGTTTGAGAGCCGATTCAAGTTGTTTAGAAAGATTTTGAATCCGCGTCTCTTGATTAGTAATAGTTTGTTCTAAAGATTGTAGTCTTTGTTCATAGAAACGCTTTTGCCCTTCCACTTCTTTAGAATATAAATCAGATTTTACTTTAGCTTGGTAGTGGGCGATGCCTTTGCCTTCTTCTGTAGCTTTTTTTATAGCTGCTTCTTTATCTTTCGGAAAAGCCTCTACCTTGGCTTTTAACTCTTCAAATTGTTTCTCTCTCTCAGAAATTGCTTTCTCCCGTTCAGCCCACTGTTTTTCCGTTTCTTGTAATAATTCTTCCAGTTGCTTATATAGTGCTTTCTGCCCTTGTTCGTATTCGTCACTTTCTCGTTGCCGCTGGAGTTCTAAATTATACTTGTACTCTGACGCATCACGTTGTCGAGTTTTATTCAAGTTTTCATTCCGTTCTTTTATCGTCCGTTGCTGTTCCTCTTGTTCTTTTCCCCAAGTATTCCTTTGCTCTAATATTTCTTGGAATAACACTTCAGAACGCTGGCTATATTCTTCCTGATAAGCTTTAGTATTATCTTCATAGGCTTGGATGAGAGTATCCAATATATCATCAGAAACTTCTAAATTGTGCAACTGTGTTAGTTGTTGGATTTCTTCTTCTAAAGTTCGTCTGATTTCTTCCAATTTAGAGGCTTTTGTGGTTAGCTGTTCTGATAATTCATTAGCAGCACTGCCAAAACCTAATTGAATCTTCGCCAAGCTTTCAATTGTATTGTTCATCTTTTGTTGGACACTAGAAAGCTGATTCATAGGTGTTTTTTGTTCTAATTTAGGCTGTTCTTTAGTTCCAGATTGGTTTTCTTTGGCAACTTGATCGAGTTCTGATTTCAGTGCTGCTTTTTCTTTAGCTAACTCCTCATACGCCTGAAGAATTTCTACTTTAGTATTCTTATCAGTCGGTTTTTTTACCACCACAACAAACCTCCTCTTCAGGAATTAAAAATGGTTAAGATGCTACAGACTCAAAACTATTTAGGATTAGAACTACCAAAAGCCCTCATAGCTAAGTCTTGTGCTTGTTTTAATGCAGTTTGCAATTGAGCAGAAATGCCTTCTATTTGCTCAGACTGTTTCTTAATTGTTTCTTCCAGAGATTGAATTTTCTGTTCATAACTCTGTTTGTTAGATTCCCATTCCTTCTCAAATAAATCAGCCTCAATTTTAGCTTTTTGGCTTGTTTCTTTAATTGCTTCTTCTCTAGCTTTCTTAACGGCTTCTTCTAGTTCATTAGGAAATGTACTTACCTTTTGTTCATAGTCTGCAAAGAGTGGTTGCCGTTCAGCAAATATCTTTTCTCGTTCTGCCCAATCTTTATCTTTCTTTTGAGAATTTTCTTGTATTTCTCTTTGTTGTTGGCGCTTTATTGCTTCGTAGCTGTCTGTATTTAGTTTACGAGTAGTTTCTAACTTATACTGAGATTCTTCTTGTTCTTGCTGGCGATCTTTGGCTAATAAATTGTTATATTCTTGGAGTTTTTCCTCATACTCTGCCTGCTCTTTTTGCCATTCTTTCCGCCTGATTGTAATTTCTTTTTCTAGTGCTTCTCTTTTGCTGATAGTATCTTGTTCAAGGATTTTTAATTTTTCTTGGTGTTCTTGGCTTAAAACGTCTAGAGTATCTGCTACAACTCTAATTTGTTGAAGCTCTTGTAGGCGTTGAGTTTCAATTTCTATAGCTCGGTTTAATTCATCTAACTTAGAATTTTCCTGAGCTAGTTTTTCAGATAATGCGTTGAGAATACTGCCAAATTCCAATTGTAAATCAGCCAAACCTTTGACAATACTATCAACGGTATATGCAGAAGCCGCTTGCAGTATTTCTTGACTTTTTGCCTTTTCTGCTTCCTCTTGTTTGGTTGCTATTTTAGATTCCAGCTTTTTTCTTTGGATAATAATTTGTTGAAATGCTTGCATTAGTTGTTGTTTGCTGTCCTTGACTCCAACTGTAGTCATCTTCCAACTCCCTTCAATAGGCAAATGATTTATTGGGTAGCAAGCCATACCAAGGACTACCCTATGCAGACATCAGGGTAGCTTTTAAATCAACATTTTTAACCCGGTGGAAATACTGAAATGATCAACAGAGGATACTTAGGTGGTGTACGAATTTTCCACATATATATCCTTATGTTTTTCAAGTATATTTTCCCTTCAAAACTTAATAGTACTTTTGTACTAAAAAGAATATACCTAACTTAATCTGCTTTTGTCAAGACAACCATTTGTACAATTCCGTCAGAAAATGTTTCCCCTATTTTTAGGACAGAATCGAAGCTATTTAGGAATTTGAAAATGCAAAGTCCCTAATTAAAAGACTATTACAAGCTTGCAGCCACACTGTTTGATACTTTATGAGTCCGTTGTGGTGTATGTTACTCTTTGTAAAGAAAATCTAAAAGAATTAACCCTAGTAGAAGCGCGGTTACAGTTAGGCGAGATAATAAACTCATCATCCTAATTGATACAAGCACAGTCCCAGACTTTTGTGATATCAATGTATACCACTGAATCGACCAAGTATTCTGCCAGAACGGACATTGGACAAACCAGCCGTATTCTAGTAGTAGAAGATGAAGAATTAATCCAGGAAATGCTAGCTGTAGCTCTGGAAGAAGAAGGTTATGGGGTGATAACTGCTCCCGATGGGCGGTCTGCTATAGAGTATCTCAAAAGTTTTGAAACCAATTCTGGGGAACCGCCCTTTGATCTGGTCATTCTTGATTTGATGCTGCCGCAAATCAATGGGCTAGATATTTGCCGTTTGCTGCGTCATCAAGGCAACCCAGTACCTATTTTAATGCTCAGTGCTAAGGGTAGTGAAACTGACCGGGTTCTGGGATTAGAGGTGGGAGCAGATGACTACCTGACTAAACCATTTAGTATGCGCGAGTTAGTGGCTCGTTGTCGCGCTTTACTCCGCCGCCAACGCCTAAGTAATTTACCACAACTACCAGTATTAAAATTCAAGGATGTCACTTTGAATCCCCAAGAATGCCGAGTACTGGTTCGTGGTCAAGAGGTGAGTCTTTCCCCCAAGGAGTTCCGCCTGCTGGAACTGTTTATGAGTTACGCCCGGCGGGTATGGTCACGGGAACAATTGCTCGATCAGGTTTGGGGGCCAGATTTCGTCGGCGATAGTAAAACCGTAGACGTTCACATTCGGTGGTTGCGCGAAAAATTAGAGCAAGATCCCAGTCATCCCGAATATATTGTGACTGTAAGAGGTTTTGGCTATAGGTTTGGATAATTAGTTTGGATAGTTGTTAGTTTTTAATAGTCACCAAAAAACTAACAACTCAAATGCTTTTATTGGGATTTTTTCTGGGTTTAGCGGTAGGCATTGGGTTTTGGATTTGGCAACAGGTTCAACTTAACCGCTACCTGGGGCGCTTAATCCGACCGTTAACCCCCCATTCTTATAAGATGGGACTGCTGCTAATTCCTGGGTTGCGGCAGGAAATAGCAATGGTGAAGCAGCAGCGGCAAGATTTGCAGCAGTCGTTGCAAACTTACCAAGACCTGCTAGATTTTGCACCAGTAGGATATTTGCAGGTAGATGAGGAAAATCAACTGCTGTGGTGTAATCGACAGGCGCAGGAAATTTTGTATCTGCAAAGGTGGCAACCAGAACAGGTGCGCTTGTTACTGGAGTTGGTAAGGTCTTATGAACTTGACCATTTAATTGAGCAAACTCGTGATTGGCAAAAACCACAGACGGGAGAATGGATATTTCACCCATCTTGTGATGATGCGGCAGAGATGGCAGCAAGAAAATCTTTGGCTTTGCGGGCGTCTAGCTTGCCTTTACCCAATGGACAAGTGGGAGTCTTTTTAGAAAATCGTCAACCCCTATTGGATATAAATCAAGTACGCGATCGCTCTTTTTCTGATCTAGCCCACGAACTCAGAACACCACTGACTTCGATTCGCTTGGTTGCGGAAACTTTACAAACCCGCTTGGAACCACCTTTAAATCGTTGGGTGAACCGCTTGATGCAGGAAGTTGATCGGCTAATTAACTTAGTGCAAAGCTGGCTAGACCTTACTCAAATGGAAGCAAACCCAACGATGCAATTACAAACCAAAGTTGTAGAATTGCGATCGCTGATTGCATCTGTTTGGGAAACACTA
Organism: Nostoc edaphicum CCNP1411; assembly: GCF_014023275.1. Classification (NCBI taxonomy): domain Bacteria; kingdom Bacillati; phylum Cyanobacteriota; class Cyanophyceae; order Nostocales; family Nostocaceae; genus Nostoc; species Nostoc edaphicum. The sequence continues at coordinate 5,712,897 of NZ_CP054698.1, read as the reverse complement.
GAACCCTTGGCAGGGCGTCAACATCTGTCTTTTTCTTATTCTGGCCCAGAAAATCTTTGGATTAAGGCAGATCAAGCCCGTATTTACCAAGTTTTTCTCAACTTGCTAGACAACAGCATTAAGTACAGTCTTCCTGGTACAAGCATTCACGTCGAAGCAAAAATCCAATCGACGAATAATAATGAGGGCGATGCTGCTTCCCCAATCTTAGAAATAAATCTTATTGATTCTGGAGTTGGGTTTTCTGAGGCAGATTTGCCCCACGTTTTTGAGCGATTTTATCGAGGAGATAAAGCGCGAACCCATTCCCCACAAGATAGTAACTCCATAGGAGCGATCGTTGGCAATGGTTTAGGTTTAGCGATCGTTGAGCAAATTCTAATTGCCCACGGTGGTTCAATCAAAGCGATGAACCATCCCGAAACTGGCGGTGCGTGGATGCAACTCCAATTTCCTGAAGTTATGGCAAACTCATTAAGCCAAGACTATAGTTAATAATATCTTCACCTTTGAGATCACAAGTGTGAAAGCTGTCCATTACAATCCCAATCCTCAAAGACCACAACTCGCACGCGCCATTAGGCGTTTAGAACGGGATGTATTACGTATGGGTGCTTTGGTAGAACAATCATTTCGCCTCAGCCACCAAGCGTTATTTGCTCGTAACTTAACAGCAGCGGAAGAACTTCCTCGATTAGATAAAAAGATTGATCGCTTTTATAGACAAATCGAATCAGACTGTACGGCGATTATGACGCTACAAGCGCCTACAGCCCCAGATTTGCGCTGCTTAAGTGCCTTTATGCAGTTGGTGCGAGACTTAGAGCGCATTGGCGATTATGCTGAGGATTTAGCTGAGATTGCGATTAAAATTTTTCCTTATGAGCCTCATACATCAATGCCCGACATTGAGGCTATGTCCCTTCACGCGCAGGCCATGCTAGCAACTAGCTTGAAGGCTTTGGGAGATTTCGATGAAGCCGGCGGACGCCGTTTAAAGCACCTAGATGATACTGTAGACGATGCTTACGATCGCGTTTATCAGACTTTAGCTCAACAACGGGATGTGCCTGGTGTGGTCGAGCCAATTGTACTGCTAGCACTGGCAATTCGTTGTTTGGAACGCATGGCAGATCATGCCACTAATATCGGTCAAAGGGTAGCATATATTGTCACCGGTCAACGCTCTTAATTAACCTACTGCCCCGATCCCCGACTGATTCAAGAAGTCGGGGATCTAAATCCAGCCAAAATAAGCGCATTGCAAACTGCTGTATCTTCTAACTATTTGCGCCTACATACTTACTTAGCGCCGTGTGCGACTTTCTTTCAAACCTAACCCCCAGCCCCTTCCCTGCAAGGGAAGGGGAGCAAGAATCAAAGCCTCTCGACCTTTCGGGGAGAGGAATGGAAGTGGAATTCCAAGAATAAGTTGCACATCGCGTTACTTAGTCTTCAGAAAATACCAATTGAAAAAGAATTCAGGATTCAGCAATCTTTGAGTCAAGGATTCAGACCCGCCATTCTCTTGTTGACCACTCAATCTTAGATTGAGTGTGGGACTTAGACACGTTTATTCAGACGCTGGCGGACTTACTACCAGTGCCCTATCCAGCAGTTGCCTAGAATCCAATTCTAAATTCTGTCTCCTGAATTCTTTCTTATTAAAAATAAGTTAACTATATATTTTACTAAAAGCTTACCTATTCTTAAACTTGCACAATTAAGGTAAGGGATAAACAAATAAAAAATTCCGTGTCTATCTGTTTTACGTCAGAAACGCCGCAGATTTTGCGCTTCCCAAATAAATTAATTAAAAAATATAGTTCGGCAATATGCTAACTAACTTGTAATAATCACAAGATAAAGGTATAATGATCACTGTGATTGTGTGTAAAATCCCCGAAAATAAAGTGTTATAAGCATTTTATAATCACTGGATTTGTGTAGGTGTGAGTGAAAGGAAAAACATGACAAAACGATTCTGGAATCTTTTCAAGATTAGTCCGGTTGTTGTCGCTGCTACATTTTTCGCAGCGAATAGTGCCTTAGCAGCTGAAGTCAACGAGCAATTAACAAATGTTGCCCAGTTATCTGAAGCTCAAGAGTCTAACAACATGAGCCAGGTAACATCAGTTTCGCAATTTTCAGATGTGCAGCCCACAGATTGGGCATTCCAAGCTTTACAATCCTTGGTTGAGCGTTACGGCTGTATTGCAGGTTATCCCAACAGTACCTATCGTGGTAACCGTGCTTTGACCCGTTATGAATTTGCCGCAGGTTTGAATGCCTGTTTAGACCGAGTTAACGAACTGATTGCTACAGCTACCGCTGATTTGGTCAGCAAACAAGACCTAGCTACTTTACAGCGCTTACAAGAAGAATTTTCTGCTGAACTCGCAACCCTGCGCGGTCGTGTGGATGCTCTAGAAGCCCGCACTTCTGAGTTGGAAGCCAATCAATTCTCCACTACCACCAAGTTGGTTGGGGAAGCAATTTTTAATGTGTCTCAGGCTTTTGGTGACACAGTGGCTGATCAGGACGCTGACCCTAACAATAATCCTGATTTAGAGAGCAACACCGTTTTCTCTAACCGAGTTCGTTTGAACTTGTACAGCAGTTTCACTGGTACAGACCAACTGCAAATCCGGTTGAATGCTGGGAATATCATCAATAATAGTGGTCAAACTGGTACTCTCATGAGCCGTTTGGGTTTTGAAGAGAATACTGGCAACGATGTTGTGATTGATAAGGTTAACTACGCTTTCAACTTTGGTGATGCCATACGTGTAAAACTTGACGTGACTGGTGCTGAGTTATACGAAAACGTCAACAACTTCAATCCTGACTTTTCTAGTTCTGGTAGAGGTGCTATCTCACGCTATGGACGTTTCAGCCCCATCTATCGCCAAGGTGCTGATGGTGCTGGTTTGACTGTCACTTTTAACCCTAAAGGCGCTATCAGCTTGTCTGCTGCTTATCTATCCAACGATGCTAACAGTCCTACTACCAGTGGTATCGATCCTGATGAAAATAATGGACTGTTCAATGGTGATAGTACTATTTTTGGTCAATTAACTTTCCAGCCAAGCCAAGCCTTGAACATAGGTCTGACCTATGCTCGCAGTTATCAAGAAGATCCTAACGTCTTCGGAAGTACAGGCAGTTTCCTAGCGAATGATCCATTTGGAGGTGGTCGTATTGATTCCAACCATTATGGTGTACAAGCTAACTTCAGACCTAGCTCTAAGTTAACTGTTGGCGGTTGGGCAGGCTTCAGCAATGTGGAAGCTAGAACTGGTGCTGCTGCTGGACAAAGTGCAGATGTGTTTTACTGGGCTGCTACTCTTGGTCTAAAGGACTTTGGCAGAGAAGGCAGTTTGCTTGGCTTCATCTTTGGTCAATCACCCAGAGTAACTAGCAGTGAATTTGCTCCCGGTGGTGTAGAGCAAGAGGATCTAGACACCTCTTATCACGCAGAAGCTCTTTATCGCTTAAAGGTCAGCGATAATATTTCCGTTACACCTGGCTTGTTAGTTATCTTCAATCCTGATCATAACGACGCGAATGATACTGTCTATGTTGGTACTCTGCGTACTACTTTCTCCTTCTAAAATCGGGGAATCGGAAATAACGCTCAGAATTAGATAAACAAAACCCCACCTTGAGGTGGGGTTTTGTTTGGATTTTTCAATCTATGGGAACCGTCGTAATATCTTTTGGGGGGCGATCGCTACTCCAAGCCCACCACACAGAACCACAGTGACAGTAATAAAACTCTTGCCATTTGCGACGACGGTCTTCTGTAAGTACAGGCGATCGCCTATTTAGCCAAACTTTTTCAGCTTCCAGGCTACTGGAGTGGCAGTTAGGACAGCAAAACTCATAAGCGTGTGTTGCTTTATTCGTCCATTCAGGCGGGATAGGAACAAAAGCATCCATGTCGTTAAAAGTGTAGTCTTAATGGTTATCCAAAACTTTGAGGTTTGGAATTTGGCGGCAAACGAATACTATAAAATCCCGCCACACTATCAAACTGCTTAATCAATATTTTTAGGCTTGATCTGAATCTATTCAAGACTGCGGAAGCATCTCACAAATCAAAGGTTAACACGAAAAGTTTATTTTTTACACACCTAGTTACTATGCACATTATGACTAATAATTAAATTTATGGAGCCAAATGTTGAAATTCGCCGTTTGTTAGATGTGATGCCTGCTTCTGGTCGGATGACGACAAAACTTGTTAGTAAGCCGGAGCAAGCAAAAGTGATTGATGCCTCTTTTCCCCAACCCTGGAATCAAGGGCGACCAATATATATTAATTTCGATTTGTGGCGTCGCTTGACAAAGCCGCAACGAGATTTGCTGCTGTTGCAGATGGTTAGCTGGTTGACGGGGGTGAAGTGGTTTAAACCCGACATTTATCAAGGTGTGGTGCTGGCCGGGCTGTTAGGCGGATTCTTGGAAGCAGCACAGTCAGATGTGGTGGGTGTAGGTGTCGCTGGGGGATTAAGTGCGATCGCGGCTTTGCGGATCTGGCGCACTAATAAATCTCAAGAGTCAGAGTTAAATGCCGATGCAGCAGCAATTAAAATAGCACAGCGGCGCGGTTATTCAGAAGTTGAGGCAGCGCAGCACCTATTATCTGCCATTGAAGTGGTAGCCAAAATTGAAGGGCGTTCCAGTTTAAATTTTACTGAGTTGATTCGTTGCCAAAACTTACGAGCGATCGCAGGTTTATCACCAGTGGGTATGCCAGAAAGTTATAACAAGGAAAAATAAACGTCAGTGCTGCTCATTTGTAGCACCTTTAAACTGAAAAGGCTTTATATAAATGCAGATAACAAGCTTGCATAAGTTTTTGACGGCGACTGATGCCAATACATCTAAGTTTCAGATGAGATTTTGGTTTGGTTTAAACCTAATCTTTGCCATATTTTATAGTTTATTAGAACTACAGCAAGCGTTCAGCAACAAATATGCAGTGCAAGATGATGCGCGAGTATATGTTTTTTGGATGCAGCGATTTTTAGAGCCAGACATACTACCAAATGACTTAATCGCCGACTATTTTGAATCAGTAACCCCAGTGGGATTTTCTCATCTTTATAAGATAGTAGCAATGCTGGGTATTGAGCCACTCTTATTTAGTAAATTATTGCCAGTTTTATTGAAAATACTTACTATCTGTTATTGGTTTCCATTATGTATGCAAATATTTCCAGTGCCCACGGCAGCTTTTATCAGTACATTGTTACTGGCTCAAAACCTCTCCATGAGGGACGATTTAGTTTCTGCGTCGCCTAGATCATTTATTTTTGTATTTTTTATAGCGTTTTTATACTATTTATTAAGGCAATCTCTACTACCATGTTTGGGCGCGATCGCATTAGTAGGATTGTTTTATCCCCCGTTTTTGTTAATCATCGCCGGAATTTTAATATTAAGGCTTTGGCATTGGAAAGAAAAGCTACCTCAGCTATCTAATAATCGCCGTGATTACCTATTTTCCGTTACTGGATTGGTAACTTGTCTAATATTTATGTTGCCTTACGCCTTAAGTTACTCTAAATTTGGGCCAAGTATTGCAGGAGTAGCAGCCAGAGAATTACCAGGACTTGCAGAAACAGGAAGAATCTCTTTTTTCAGTGATGATCTAATTTGGTTTTGGTTGCTGAATCAGCACAGTGGCCTAATTCCAAATGTTTTGGAACATCCATTAAACATAATTGGATTATTTTTACCTATTATCCTCCACTATCCTCAACATTTTCCGTTAACTAAGCAAGTTACTGATAAGGTCAAAGTTTTACCTCACATTGCTCTGGCATCTGTGGTAATGTTTGGGCTTGCTCATTTACTACTTTATAAACTTTATTCTCCAGCCCGATACACAAGGTATACTCTAAAATTTATAGTGATTATTGCCACAGGTATAGTAATAGTGGCGATTTTAGATGCAGTTTTTCAATGGGCAAAGCAGCATCGAGAGTATTCATCTGGGCGACAGATATTAGTGTTAGGATTTACAAGTTTATTAGGAATTTTACTTTTCTTTTATCCATGCTTGTTGAAAAATTTCCCAACTAGCCTCTATCGGGTAGAAAAAAACCCACTAATTTATGAGTTTTTTCAGAAACAACCTAAAGACATTCTCATTGCCTCTTTGTCAGAAAATATAGATAATGTCCCTACGTTTTCTAAAAGGTCTATCTTGATCGGCTGGGAATACTCTGCTCCTTATCATGTGGGTTATGATAACCAGATTACCGAACGAGCTACTGATCTGATTCGCGCTCAATACAGCGATAATTTAGCAGAAGTACAAAACTTTATTCAGAAATATGGGGTAGACTTTTTTGTACTGGATGAATCAGCATTTACACCTGAATATATCACCATAAATCCTTGGTTTATCCAGTGGCAATCGATAGCAAAAGATATTTCATTAAAGCTACAGCAAGGAACTAATCCTGCTCTCTTAGGCATTTTACAGCGTTGTTCTGTCTTAGAAACTAAGGGCTTAATTGTTATACAAGCAAAATGTGTCGCCAAAACACCCCAAAAATAACACTTTTGCATCCTTTAGCTAGCTTGCCAGCGCTGATAACTAGCTGCTATGCATGAGGCTAATCTACACTGTAATAAGAGAATGTGTGTTTAACTAACTTAGATGTCCGAGAGTGAGGAGTTTAGTCATACCTTCTCGGTGTTGGGTTATAAAGTGCTTACCTCGTGTGGTAAAACTTAACTTAAATTCTGTCAGTTACTAACGGAGTTGATAGGAATAATGGGTAACTTGATTATTTTTGCCTTGTTAGTGGTTTACGGAGGCGGCGTTTGGAAGTTTTGGAATGGGTTTGGGCGGACAAATTTTAATCCAACTTTGACCAATCGTATTGGTTTATCTTTGCTATGGCCAGCTTTGTTTATTACAAATCAATCCTATCGTCGAAACTTTAGAAAGGCACTGAAGGGCTAGAGTTGACTATTAAGTCTAAGGTCATCTGAATCTTGACGGTGGTATATATCTCAATTGAAGAAGAATTCAGAAGTCAGAATTCAGGAGTCAGAATCTAATCAGTCGGGGATTCAGACCGGCGCAGGAATTGTTGCACCACCAAATCGTAGATTTTGTGGGGGGTATTAAACCCGGTTATTCAGACGCGACTCGAAAATACTCGCTCTAAGCGAAGCCATGCTGTTCGCGTTAGCGTCTCTGAAAGAGAAGGCTTTACGCTACGCTATCCACCAGTTATACAGAAAACATTGCTGAATTCTGACTCCTGACTCCTGAATTCTGTTTGATAAATCTAACTCACCAACCTCCCTTCCCTACTAGGGAAGAGAGGCTGGGTTTGCTTCTTTTAGGAAGGAGAGGAATTAGGGAGGGATAATTTCGTTAACCGTTGGAAAATATTTCGGCTGATGAATTTACTAATTATTTGCCATTGGTTAATAGATGGATTGCTGCACCTACGGCTGCACCATCAACAGCATTGCCTAATGTATCTTTCCTATCGCCAGTAATTACACCAGTTACTGCGCTAGCGCCTGCACCGACTCCGACATCTTGAACAACATTCCGGTTACGGCGATTGCGAGTGTTTCTCAGACCATTTGCACCATTGACAGCTGCACCAGTGACACCACCTTTAACAGCATTGTTTAATACACTACCATTTCCCCTAACTGCTCCGGTGACTACATTGGTAACAGCCCCAATACCTGCATCTCTTAATACTTGGTCATCAGCAGCAGCTGGTTTAGCGGGAATTATAGTTACACCAGCTAAACTTGCAGCCATGAGGCTGGGTAGAAGTGTGCGCTTTAGGATATTATTCATTGTGTTACCTTCTCAAAACATCAAACAATTTGGATAAAGCCGAAGTTACTGGAGTCAGAGAAAATCATATTTTTCACTTGGACAACAGCAACTATTTATTGTTTGAGGACATATATATCATTGCATTTGCAAAGTCATAACTGCATCCACTGAAAGCATGAATATAGATTAAGTCCTGAGAAGGCCTTGCTGATTTATTAGACGATACTAGAGATTACACATTGACAAAATAAACTAAAGATGCAGTATCTATTTTTAGATATGAAAGTTTTATTTTTTCAGTACTAGCAAGCGATTTCTGATGATCAATCGCGTACTGTTTACCCTATCTATCTAAAGATAGTTGCCAAAATAACGAAACTAACTGGTCGAGGTTAATATTTAATTCTCTTAGTTTAGCAGCCAAGCGTTGCGATCGCAGCAAGCAGAAGCGCGATCGCTCCCATCCTTCTTGTAGCAAATTACCCTAATTCTTCCACCAGCGCAACCAAGGTAATTCTAGATTCTGATATTGACCTTGCCAAATTCCTAATTCCACACCCATCGCTTCAGTTTATTTTTTAACCCAAGGAACAGCTTCGATATTTTCCTGATAAAATTCCTTATTTGCTATACGGTTGAAGTAGTCGCCTTTGTACTCAAAAAGATTTAACAGAATGAGTTCTAGATACCATAATCCAAGTTTATAAGTATCTATCTGTTCTGGAAAGGGTCGGTTAAGATATTTTTGACGCTTTTTTGGATTAGGATGAACGATTGCATTACGTATCTCTGTTAAAGCCTGTGCGCCATCAACCCAATTTAATTCTTTTGAGGCTTTGAGCAATTCAGTTAAGCTGTCAGGTATTTTTAGCGGGACACCACACTGTGAAAGGAGACGTCTTAGTTGTTCAGCTGCTGGAAGTTTTTTAAATTCTTGTTGACTGATGATAGCTTTTTCTTCCACTAGAAGAGTCCAAGCAAGGATTTCAAAAGCAGCTTGCATCAAAACAATGGAACCTTGTACAGCTCCGGCTTGAGCAATACTTTCCAAATACCAATGGATTGCAAACCTTATTGGCTGATTCCAAGTAGTACTTCGCCAGCGATTAAGGAAACCTGGAAAAAGTTTACCGAGACTGCAAGAATCTTGTGAATCTGCAAACCACGAATGCACACTTCGCCAGGGTGATGTTGTATAAGAAGTACAGTTTTCCCAAACCTTTTTCCCACTGTTGTCATAACCGACTAATAGAATGGGAGAAGTCCTAAAGCCTCTAGAAAAAGAGAGAAACCAATGCAAAGCTTCTAATATATCATCAGCTTCCTCTGTTGTAAAAGGCTTTTTATCGGAACGTTCAAGTTTCCCCACATGAGTTATGGCGTAGCCTCCTTTTGATTCAAGAGACTTTATAATATCTCCGAGGTTTTGCAGGCTGTCAATGGAAGCACTCCAACTCTCAGCTTTTAATATAAGCCTACCCCACCAAATTTGCCTTGGTGTTGATATAGCCATCCCGTGAAATTTATGAAAGTTGGTTAGGTGAAAGAGTATATGTGATAAATTATTTTCCGACCTTAATATTGCTGGTTTATTTAGAGTACCTGAAATATCCCCACTTTGATGCTCAAAGTCGATAGGAATACTAGAAATCCAAACTTCAGCAGAACTTTGGATTTCTGAAAGGTTTAGATTACCTTTACCAAGTTCAAGTTTAAGAAGGGACTCATTATTAGATTTTGAAAACAGGAACTTAACATCGGGAGATGGCAGCCATTCAAAGGAAACAGTACCATTTCCTTCATATACAGTTCCTTCTTGAGTAATTTTTAAGGAACCTTGATAAAGTTGGATAGGTTGATTAGGTTTTCCAGTCAAGTAAATTGGTATAAGTGCAGGAGGATCTTGTTTAGAAAGCGATTCCAAAGATTCCATTGAGAGTCTGGTTAGTATATTGAATAAATTTTTACTGTTACATCCTTAAATATACTAAGTCAGTTGAGCCAGTTCTTGCCAGGGTGATATCCTCTCAAACTCAAGGTTCTGTTCTTGCCCAATTATCCAAACTTAGTCCTTCAACCCGCAACAAGTCAGAATCATTGGAAACCAGAATTAAACCGCGTGCGATCGCTGTAGCCGCTATCAGTATATCTTGTTCTTGTATCTTCAAACCCCTACGTTGTAAATCCACATGAATTTCACATGCTCTCTCAATAATTTCTATATCATCCAAGAATAAAACTTCATATTTTCTATAAAACTGATTAAATTCTGCTATTTGCCTCGTAGCATTTACATACAAAAGCCCTCTTTTAACTTCATAATAAGTTATACAACTGATAAAAACTTCTTGTCCTGAACGATTAGCATCCCGTAGTTTCCTACTAACAGTTGCATTTCTCCTCAAAATGTAACTAACAATATTTGTATCTAATAAATAAGCCACTTTGTCTATTTTCGCTTTACTGCATCATCGTACATTTTGTTTTGCTCTGGGGTCAAATCATTTAACGTACCAGAAACCGCTTCTAAGACAAGAATCTTATCAATTCTGCGTGTCAGTTCATGCTCGGTTATAGCTCTGATTTCCTCTGGTGATAACTGCCCAAAGAGTTCTACTAACATTTCTATCATTTCCTGTTGGTTTAACTTAACTTGATATAAGCTATTACCTTTAATTAGCTTTTCAACGATTGGTGATATGCGATTACTCACTTCTTGATGATAATTAGCAACTTCTGGCATAATTCCCTCCATTTATCAAATAATTATCTTAATTATAAACAATTTTACTCAGCGAACCTCTGCGTTCCTTTGCGTTAAAAAAAAGGCGGGCCTTTCAGCCCACCCCACAAGATTTTGAGAATATTCTGTTGCTATTAACCCAACAATTGTTTAGCCTTAGCTAACACATTATCAACGCTAAAGCCAAACTTCTCTAAACAAACACCACCTGGAGCCGAAGCACCAAAGCGATCGATACTAACGCAATCGCCTTCAGTACCCACGTATTTGTGCCAACCGAAACTGCTAGCAGCCTCTACAGACAAACGCTTGGTGACAGCTTTCGGCAGAACTGACTCTTTATAAGCCGCATCCTGTGCTTCAAACAGTTCCCATGAAGGTAGCGAGACGACACGAACTTTCTTACCTTCGGCTGTGAGTTTTTCGGCTGCGGTGACGGCGAGGCTCAATTCTGAACCAGTACCAATCAGGATGATATCGGGTGTACCTTGGCTATCCACCACGGTGTATCCACCCTTCGCTACGCCCTCAATTGACGTACCTGCCAAGTTGGGGACGTTTTGACGGGTGAACGCCAACAGAGATGGAGCGTTTTCCTTCGCCTTCTCGATCGCTATTTTATAAGCGCCAGAGGTTTCGTTACCGTCTGCGGGACGAAACACTAATAAATTAGGAATGGCTCTCAAGGAAGCAAGAGTTTCAATGGGTTGGTGTGTGGGGCCATCTTCACCTTGTCCAATGGAATCGTGAGTCATCACCCAAATCGCGCCAGCTTGAGAAAGCGCGGATAAGCGGATGGCAGCACGCATATAATCTGTGAAGATCAAGAAGGTAGCACCGTAAGGGATTAATCCCGAAGTGTGCAGCGCTATACCATTACAGATTGCGCCCATAGCGTGTTCCCGCACACCAAAGTGGATGTTGGGGTTTTCATAGTGCCCTTTTTGGAAGTCGCCCTTGCCCTTGATTTCGGTCAAGTTGGAGTGGGTTAAATCAGCCGAACCACCAATCAATTCAGGTAAAACTGCCGCTAGTTTGTTGAGGCAGTTTTCTGAGTGTTTCCGGGTGGGCAATCCTTTGTCTTCTGGGGTGTAGGTGGGTAATACCTTATCCCAACCGTCGGGTAGTTTGCCGCTGATGTAGCGTTCAAATTCAGCCGCTTCTTGGGGATACTTAGCTTTGTAGTCGGCAAATGTTTTGTTCCAGTCGCCTTCGTAGCCTGCACCGCGTTCCACTGCTTTGCGTGCATGGTTGAGGGCGTCTTGTGGGACTACAAAAGGCTCGTGTTCCCAATTCAGTTGTTTACGAGTCAAGGCAATTTCGTCTGCACCCAAAGCAGCGCCATGAACGCCAGCAGTGTTTTGTTTGTTGGGCGAACCATAACCGATGGTAGTTGTCACCTTAATCATTGATGGTTTATCAGTGACAGCTTTAGCTTCTTCAATTGCTTTGGCGATCGCTTCTAAATCGGTATTGCCATCTTTGACATGCAGAACATGCCAACCATAAGCTTCAAAGCGCTTGGAAACATCTTCGGTGAATGCCACATCTGTGGAACCGTCGATGGAAATGTGGTTATCGTCGTACAGAGCGATGAGTTTGCCTAATCCCAAGTGTCCTGCAAAAGAACAAGCTTCACCGGAAATTCCTTCCATGTTGCAACCGTCACCTAAAATTACGTAGGTGTAATGGTCAACAATCTTGGTATCGGGTTTATTATATTTAGCGGCAAGGTGTGCTTCGGCGATCGCCAAACCGACTCCATTGGCAATTCCTTGACCTAGTGGCCCGGTGGTGACTTCCACGCCTGGGGTCATAAAGTTTTCGGGGTGTCCAGGGGTTTTGGATTCCCACTGCCGGAATTGCTTGATATCTTCAATGGTGACGCTATCGTAACCTGTCAAGTAAAGCAGGGCGTACTGCAACATCGAGCCATGACCGGCAGACAAGACAAAGCGATCGCGATTAAACCACTTGGGGTTCTTGGGATTAAACTTCATAAAGCGATCCCAGAGGACAAAAGCCATTGGAGCCGCGCCCATTGGCAATCCTGGGTGTCCCGATTTTGCTTTTTCTACGGCATCAACAGCCAAGAAGCGGATCGAGTTAATACAAAGTTCTTCGAGGGATTGGGTTGCAACAGCCATAATCTCTTGTTTTTAACGACGGGTTAGCACTCTTCGTAGCTTCTCTTGCTGGGGATTATTTTAGATTCCCCACAGTATCCTCATCATCCCACTCCCGCTTGTCGATGGACAAGCGGGATCTCCTGAGTTTCTGGTGATAAATCAAGCTGATAATTGGGTCATGCTGAACGCTTACTTTATATCGGAATGATATTTCTGATACTTTGGGCATTGGGCATTGGGCATTGGGCAAACGAGCAGAGTCGGATTAAACTACTGAATTCTGAATTCTGAATTCTGAATTCTGCCTCCTGCCTTCTGCCTCCTGACTTCTTTTAAACGTATTTCTTAAAGGCCAGTGTGACATTATGACCGCCAAACCCAAAAGAATTGGATATTGCCACCTCGACTTTTTGAGCGCGGCTAAAGTTAGGCACGTAATCTAAGTCACATTCTGGATCAGGATTTTCCAGATTAATTGTCGGTGGAATTTGGTCATTAGCGATCGCCAGTACTGTTGCCACTGCTTCAATACCTCCAGAACCGCCCAATAAATGACCTGTCATCGATTTGGTGGAGCTAATTGCTACCTTGTAGGCATATTCTCCCAAGGCTTTTTTGATTGCTGAGGTTTCAGTTGAATCATTAGCTGGGGTGCTAGTGCCGTGGGCATTAATGTAGCTGATTTGTTCGGGAGCTATTCCCGCATCTTTAAGGGCCAGTTCGATAGCTCTAGCGGCTCCGAATCCACCAGGTACGGGGGAGGTGATATGGTAAGCGTCACAGGTCATCCCATAGCCGATCATTTCGGCATAAATGTGAGCGCCGCGACTGAGGGCGTGTTCCAGTTCTTCTAGAATTAAAATTCCTGAACCTTCACCCAAGACAAATCCGTTGCGATCGCGGTCAAAGGGACGGCAAGCTTTAGTTGGGTCATCATTGCTAAAAGAGAGTGCCTTGCAGGCGGCAAACCCAGCTACCGACAATGGTGTGACAGCTGCCTCAGTACCTCCGCAAATCATTGCCTGGGCATATCCCCCTTGAATGAGACGAAAAGCATCTCCAATGGCGTTGGAGCCAGCAGCGCAGGCAGTTACAGGACAGGAGTTTGGCCCTTTAGCACCCGTGTGAATTGCCGTTAATCCTGCGGCCATATTGGCGATCATCATCGGGATCATGAATGGACTACAGCGATCGGGGCCACGGTTGAGGTAGATAGTTTGCTGGTCTTCTAATACCTTAATGCCACCAACGCCAGAACCGATCATGACACCGACCTGTTCTGCATTCAGGTCATTGATCACTAACTCCGCGTTAGCTAGAGCCTGTTTGGCTGCCGCGACCCCAAATTGGGAAAATCGATCCATCCGCTTGGCCTCTTTGCGCTCCAAGTAATCATGTGGATCGAAGTTTTTCACCTCACCAGCAATCCGGCAATCATGGCGAGACGCATCAAAAAATGTGATGTAGTCAATGCCATTGCGTCCACTTAATAATCCATCCCAATATTCTGTTGCTGTGTTACCTATAGGTGTAATCGCGCCAACACCAGTTACAACAACGCGTTTACGTGTATGATCTGTCATGATTCAGTTAAAAATGGCGAAAAAGCAGCAGGCAAAAAATTCGGGGTTAGTGAGTAAGTAGCGTCAGCCAGCGTGGTGTTGGGGGCTTCCACCCCACTTGTTTCTCCTGTTCGGAGACGCTACGCGAATACTTGAGGAAACCCCAATACCGCAGGGCTGCACCATGAGCGACTGGCGTTAGCTACGTTAGGAGCATCACCTCCATGTGACTAGGTGCGGGGAAAAATCTTCCCAATCCCCAATCCCCCATCTCCAATTAAGCTGATGCGGTAACTTTGTTATTGATGTAATCTACTGCGTCTTGAACCGATGTAATCTGTTCGGCAGCTTCGTCGGGAATTTCGATATCAAATTCTTCTTCCAAGGCCATCACCAATTCAACGGTATCCAGGGAATCTGCTCCCAGGTCTTCCATAAACTTGGATTGTGGTGTGACTTTATCAGGGGGGTCAACACTGAGTTGTTCGACGACGATTTTCTTGACCTTTTCAAAAAGTTCCGCTTGGCTCATAAATAAAAGTCCTTAACCACTTGCTACGATCTCCTCTAACGAGGAGACATTGTTTTTAGCATATACATCTTATCGTCAAGCGCGATCACCCGGATACTGCCAAGGATTTTTCTGTTAGAAAACCTTTCTTATAAAAAGAATTGGCAAGTTTTCTGGCAACACTTAGGCAGTGGAGGTTGATACGCCATTGCCGACACCGTGTAAATGCTTTGTTTTCCAATTATTGCTAAAATTTTTTACAATGTCTCTATCAGTATTTACAGCCTTGCTAGCAATAAAAATATGTAGCTGCTGCGGCTTTGAACCTAGACGGTTAAAGGGTCGCAAAACATCCAACATTAGAAATTCGGTGCTAACAAGGAATGATAAAACAGTTATTGTTTAGAGCGATCGCTCTAACCCAAACATACTTCTATGCTACCTCAGACACTCAAATACGCTTACTTCCCTGGTTGTGTTGCCCAAGGAGCCTGTCGGGAACTTTACCAGTCAACTCAAGCCCTTACCCAAGCACTAGGTATTGAACTGGTTGAACTTAAAAAAGCTGCTTGCTGCGGTTCTGGCACATTTAAAGAAGATTCCCAACTGCTAGAAGATACAGTCAATGCCAGAAATATTGCTTTAGCAGAAGAATTAAATCTGCCCTTACTTACCCATTGCAGCACTTGTCAAGGTGTTATCGGTCATGTCAACGAACACTTGAAAGAATGTCAGACTTCTAACCCTGTCTACATTGAACAGGTTAATGGCTTGTTGCATAAAGAAGGTTGTTCGCCTTATCGCGGTAGTACTGACGTTAAACATCTTCTCTACGCTTTAGTGACAGATTACGGTTTAGAGGAAATTACCAAACGTGTCACCCGAAAGTTAACTGGATTAAAATGTGCGGCTTTTTATGGCTGTTATCTCCTCCGCGCCCAAAAATCTATGCCCTATGATGATCCGTTCCAACCAGAAGCGATGGAAAATATGTTTCGGGCTGTGGGTGCAACACCAATTTATTACCGAGGTCGGACACAATGTTGTGGTTGGCCACTTTCTAGTTATGCCACTACCCAATCTTTTAAGATGGCGGGGATGCATATTCAGGACGCTTTAGCATCTGGTGCTGATTGTATAGTTACACCTTGCCCTCTGTGCCACTTAAATTTAGATTCGCGTCAGCCAGAGGTAGAAAAGGTAATTGAACAAAAGCTAGGTTTACCAGTGTTGCATTTACCGCAGTTGATTGCTTTGGCACTTGGGGTTAGTCCAAAAGAATTGGGTTTAGAACGCCACATTGTTTCCACAAAGCCAGTGTTGGAAAAATTAGGATTTTAGGGGAAACAATGTTCACGACTATCAATATTAAGCGAACACATACTTAGTGGTCTGTCCCATTAATTTTGCTGGGTTTGTAGTAAGCACTTAAGTGCTTAAAAATTCAGGAATAAAGTCCTTACTACAAACTTTTATAACCCTTCAGAACTAATGGGACAGACCATTAGTTTCAACTAAATTGTGGGAGTCCCCTTCCTCAACGCAACGAAGTGGAGTGAGGAGAGAGGAGGGATAGAAACTAGAAAACAGGGCATCGAACCCTGTTTTCTAGTAATGGATGATAAATTTCACTTGTTGTCAGATATCTCAAGTCCCTTAATTTAGGTATTTTGTAGGGTGGACAATACCCACCCAACCTAATTTCTGGTTTCTAGAGTGCGCCTTCATCTGTAGTTTTAGATTTAGCTTTTGCCTTATTGGCACTGCGTTTGAGGGCAGAAAGTCTTGCTTCGTATCTCGACCGTTGGCGCTTACTAGGAGTATTGTCAATCAGGGTTTTTAAGGCACTACCAAGACTCTTGTAGGCATTGGGGAGGCTATAACCAAAACGAGTTGCCAAAGCGATCGCTTTCTCATCAGCATTGAGCAATTCTTTTAGTTGCTTTTCCCCATTATTCTTTTGGTACAGTCGCCAGCCTGACACGCCACAAAGCGACAAAGCTAACACCAGCAGCAATCCATCTTGTACCCACAATTCGCCTACAGCACCACCTAAACCTATAGCTAGTGCTGCCATTTCCCAACCATCTTTGGGAATTGTGTCATTTTGAACGCGAGCAACTTCATGCCAGAACAGCAGATTACGCTGATCCATTGCGAGGGCATCCCATTTCACCAAGTCAATTTGAATTTCTACCTGGTCTTTACCAATTTCTTCGCAACGAACCAGGGGTGGATTGACCTCAGTTGTGCCTTCAACCGTGACCCAGCTCTGTAATTCTGGCGGTAATAAGCCTTTCAACCGCCGGAGTTCACTCATTTCCGCTTTGGCAGAGGAGGTTGCATAGGATGTCATAATATCCAGCCCCAGAAAATTTCAGTATATAGTGAGGGTATCACTTTGGAGTATAGCTATTTAAGTGATGATCCGTCTCACTCGTTAGGAAAACTTCCTCGCTTTTTCCTCGCCTCCATTGCCTTTTCCAGCAAATCCAACAATCCTGGAGCTTCTTCTTGGATACTGAGTAACAGTCTTTCCCCAAGTTCTATATTCCCCGGATCAAGACCTGTTGCCATCACTTCTTTAAGGCGAGGTATTGCTATACCATCGACAATCTGAATTAACCCACTCAGACAACGGTGAAATTGTCTTTCTGTCAAAATCGAGTCTTCTAGAGGAAACTCAATAATGGCACGGATTTCGCCATCGGATGGGTCATACTCCCATTGCAACATTTTGGTTTCCCAGGAAATGGCAAGCATTGTCTGTAGGATCGCTCCCTTGTGGGGATGATCTTGAATTCCTGCTAGAACTTGAGGGGCAAATACGCGAAAAAATTTTCCTTCTTCATCTAACTGGACAACTATTAGGAAATCTTCTAGGTTATCAGCCTCCACACCTGTTATAATCCGGTCTTCTTCATCATCAAAACGGTAGTCCCAACCAAGGTTGTCTAAATAGTTGGCAATCTGTTCGAGGTTAGCTCCCATAAAAGCCTCATAAGGAACGTGGAGCAGTTGTTACCAGACCTAGTTTAACCTGCTAAGGGTAGTTGTTTGGGTTGGTGTGGATACTTCTAATCACATAGAAGTATGCAATTAGGGCATGGGGCAAAATAGTTCCGAGTTCCGAGTTCTGAGTTCTGAGTAAAAAAGTGAGATTCCCCACTCAGCACTCATGACTCAGCACTCAGCACTCTTGAGGGGCATTGGGCATTGGGCATAAAAATAGAAAAAACAGATGATCATTCTGCGCTGTGAATGATATTTTATGAAGGATTCTTTCTCATTATTAAAGAAGTGATAATGAATTGTTTTTAAATCTTCCGTGGTGAAGGATATAGCACTAACTCGCTGAAATTTTAATATTCTCTTATGGTTTTAATGAATGTACTGCTAGAACAAGCATGGGAGCAGGATTTTAAATCAAACTTGAAAGCTGAAGTCAATTTTAAATAATTTCTATGTAGCATCTGAGGCTTTTGAAAATATAAGTAAAAACAGTTCTTGCGCTTTTAAAAGCGAATAAAAATAGCACATAGACTGGTAAAGTTTTATATTACAAGCAACAAATTGTTTTCACTGAATGATTGTAGTGAGCAATACATTATTTCTGGTCTAGTAATTATGAAGTTTATGCGTAAATCAGCTTTGATTCTAGCGATCGCACCTCTAGTTTTTGCGATCGCCTCTTGTAGTGGAGATTCAGGGCAAACAGCAAATACACCTGGCACTCCAGGCAGTAGTCCAGCAGCACCAGCAACTCGAAATCGTTGGGATAGCATTAAAAGCCGTGGTCAGTTAAGTTGCGGTGTCAGTGGTGAAGTGCCAGGGTTTAGCTTTGTGGGAACTGACGGTAAATACAGCGGCATTGATGTAGATATTTGTCGTGCGATCGCCGCAGCTTTATTCGACAACCCAGATGCAGTAGAATTTCGCAATCTCAATTCCAAAGAGCGGTTTACAGCTCTGCAAACTGGCGAAGTAGACGTTCTCAGCCGCAATACTACCTGGACACTTAGCCGCGATACCTCTGTAGGTCTAGAATTTGCACCTGTAGTCTTTTACGATGGACAAGCCATAATGGTTCGCAAAAATAGCAACATTAAGTCCCTAGCAGACTTGAAAGGTAAAGCTATCTGCGTTCAAACTGGAACTACGACTGAACAGAACTTAGCAGACCAAATGCGGAAAAGGAGCATCACCTACAAACCCGTTGTCTTTGAAGACGTTAACGTTACCTTTGCTACTTATGCCGAAGGTCGTTGCGACGGCATTACAGCTGACCGTTCAGCATTAGTTTCGCGGGGTACAATTTTACCCAAACCAGAAGATAACGTGATTCTCGATGAAGTGATTTCTTCAGAACCCCTTGCACCAGCAGTCGCCAAAGGGGATGCTAGGTGGGGTGATGCTGTCAAGTGGGTGGTTTATTCCCTAGTAAAGGCTGAAGAGTTGGGCATTAATTCCCAGAACGTAGGTCAGTTTGCTGCTAGTAATGACCCAGATATTAAGCGCTTTTTAGGAACCGAAGGCAACCTTGGCGAAGGACTGGGCTTAACAAACGACTTTGCAGCCAGAATAATTAAACACGTTGGTAACTACGCCGAAGTTTACGATCGCAACCTCGGCCCCAAAACAAAACTTAATCTAGCTCGCGGTCAAAATCAACTCTGGAGCAAAGGCGGACTACTTTATTCTCCACCATTCCGGTAGAAGAGATTAGGGAGATGAGGAGAATAACTCATGCCAAATGACCAATGACCAATGACCAATGACCAATGACAAATGACAAATGACAAACTCAAAACCGCTTATATGGCGTGATGTCCGCTTTTGGAGGATTGTCTTGCAATTAGTTGCCGTATTTTTAGCAGTAATTGTAGTAGTAATCCTGTGGGGCAATCTTCAGCGCAATTTGCAGCAATTGGGTATTCAGTTTGGATTTGATTTTCTTAAGCAACAAGCATCTTTTGATATTGGCGAGGCGCTGATTAACTATAAACCCACTGACACCTACAGTCATGCTTTGTGGGTGGGGTTAATTAACTCCTTGCGGGTGGCGGTTGCAGGAATTTTTCTCACAACAATTGTAGGGGTAGGTGCTGGAATTGCCCGACTTTCAGACAACTGGCTAGTGCGGAATATTACGATGGTTTACGTGGAAATTTTCCGTAATACGCCCTTACTGTTGCAATTGCTGTTTTGGTACTTTGCTGTTTTTCTTAGTTTTCCCAAAACAGAAAATAAGATATCCCTTTGGGGTTTTATTGGCGTTAGTCAAAATGGCTTAGAACTTCCTTGGTTTACCTTATCCCCAGAGTTTTCAGCTTTATTATTGGGACTAACTTTTTACACAGGTGCGTTTATTGCTGAGATTGTCCGAGGTGGGATTCAATCAGTACCGAAGGGACAATGGGAAGCAGCGCGATCGCTAGGATTAAAACCAGGGTTAGCAATGCGGTTAGTGATTTTTCCCCAAGCTTTGCGGGTAATCATTCCACCGTTAACGAGTCAGTATCTTAATTTGACCAAAAATACCAGTTTAGCGATCGCGATCGGCTACCCCGATATTTATTTTGTCGCCTCCACCACCTTTAACCAAACGGGGAAAGCCGTAGAAGTGATATTACTGATTATGCTCACCTATCTCACCCTGAGTTTAACCATCTCTGTAGTGATGAATTTATTCAATCGCAGTGTACAAATTAAAGAGAGATGAGGGAGATGAGGAAGCAGTTGAACTCGGAAGTTGAGCTTCTGAACTCGAAAATTGAGTTTCTGAGGTTAAAGTATGAGCCTTTACAAATGACAAATGACCAATGACAAATGACCAATGACCAATAACAAATGACAAATGACAAATGACCAATGACAAATTAACTTGGCTACGTAAAAACCTGTTTAGTACTTGGTACAACAGCTTGTTAACTGTTGCCTGTTTGGTGTTGCTATTTTGGGCAGTGCGAGGAATTATAACTTGGGCAACTACTCAAGCACAATGGGCAGTAATTCAGGTTAATTTACCTTTATTTTTAGTTGGTAGATTTCCGCAAACGCTATATTGGCGAATTTGGATTGTGCTGGCGATCGCTTTGACTTTAGCCGCCATAACGCTAGGTGTATTCTTTGGCAAGCAACAGTTAACAAAACGTGGAATTGCTTTGTTTGCTTTTATCATCGGCGTTGTGTTAGTTGTTTTACCACTAGACTTTACATCCCGCCTTTGGTTACTGTTAATTGCAGTTTTACTATTTGTAGGTTTTTGGCTTGGAGGAAAGTTTACTAAGGTAGTAACTCCTTGGCTTTCCCTATTATGGTTATTGTCTTTCCCCATCATTCTTTGGCTAATTGGCGGTGGATTTGGATTGCAGCCAGTATCTACAAATTTGTGGAATGGTTTGCTACTTACCCTCCTAATGGCAGCAGTCAGTATTGTGCTTTCCTTTCCCATTGGGGTTTTACTGGCTTTAGGGCGCACAAGCACTTTACCCGTAGTCCGTTGGTTTTCCATCCTGTATATTGAAATCGTCAGAGGAGTGCCACTGATTGGAATTTTGTTCCTTGCTCAGGTAATGCTGCCATTGTTTTTATCAGCAGATGTGCGTTTAGATCGAGTATTGCGAGCAATTGCCGGATTGGTTTTATTTAGTGCTGCATACATGGCAGAAAACGTGCGTGGTGGACTCCAATCAGTTCCTCGCGGGCAAATTGAAGCTGCAAAAGCGCTAGGATTAAATACAGCCTTAGTAATTTTGTTAATCGTCTTACCTCAAGCCTTACGTACCGTTATTCCTGCGATCGTTGGTCAGTTTATTGGCTTATTTAAAGACACTTCACTATTATCTTTGGTGGGATTAGTAGAACTAACAGGTATTGCCCGTTCAATATTGGCACAACCACAATTTATTGGCCGATATGCAGAAGTTTATCTATTTATTGGATTTATTTACTGGGTATTTTGTTACTCCATGTCGTTGGCTTCTCGGCGGTTAGAGAGACAGTTGAGTAATTAGTTATTGGTCATTAGTCATTAGTCATTGGTTATTGGTTGTTATAAAACTAATATTCATTATTAGGGTTTTGAATAATATGTCAGAAAGAAAACAAATAATTGTTGCTGAAGATGTTCACAAGTGGTATGGAAAATTCCACGTTCTTCAGGGTGTGAGCTTGACAGTGAATCGTGGAGAAGTAGTAGTATTGATGGGGCCATCTGGTTCAGGAAAATCTACCTTTATCCGCACATTTAACGCTTTAGAAGAATATCAACAAGGAAAAATTGAAATCGACGGCATTACCCTCAGCCATGACTTGCGAAATATTGAAACGATTCGCAAAGAAGTAGGAATGGTGTTTCAGCAATTTAATTTATTTCCTCATTTGACAGTGCTGCAAAATATCTCTTTAGCACCAATTTGGGTACGGCGATCGCCAAAGGCAAAAGCTGAAGAATTAGCAATGCAACTCTTAGAAAGAGTGGGAATTTTAGAACAGGCGCAGAAGTATCCAGGACAGTTATCTGGTGGACAACAGCAACGGGTTGCGATCGCACGTGCTTTAGCCATGCAACCCAAAATTATGCTGTTTGACGAACCCACCTCAGCCTTAGATCCAGAAATGGTACGCGAAGTTTTGGATGTAATGCGAGGTCTAGCCCGTGATGGGATGACAATGGTAGTCGTCACCCACGAAGTTGGATTCGCTCGTGAAGTCGCCGACCGAGTTATTTTAATGGATAGCGGTTCCCTCGTCGAGTCAGCCACCCCTGACGCATTTTTCAGCCACCCCAAAGAAGAAAGAACACGCAAATTTTTGTCGCAAATTCTCTAAAACCTTTGCGCTACTTTGCACCTCTCTGCGGTTTCTTCAATCTTCTGGAGGATGCCAACCCGCAAGTACCCAATAACTGCGAACTTCCAGTGCATCTGCATCATCACTCAAATGTAGAACTGCAACAGTTGCTCTACCAGTCGGCGTTTTGCCAACAATACGTAAACCATCTTCACTCCAGCCAAAATGCTCAAACCAGACTTGAGTACGAGGGTTAAATAGCCTTACTGTTTCGTTCGTTTCTGGATCAACCCCTGTAGTTTTATCACTTTTGTAGCGATTACATAGGGGACAAGCTAGCCACAAGTTGGATTCATCATTGCTACCACCTTTAGATATGGGAATAATGTGTTCAATTTCCAAACGTGCCATCACTAAACGCTGAGGACTCAAACAATAGCCACAGCGATTTCGAGCATCGGTACGAACACGACGTTCTATTTCTACAGGAATGTAAAATCGGGCCATTGCTGTTAATTGAGGGCTGGTTTCAAGCCACGTTCAACAGCCACTTTTAAGGCTCTTGCTTTACTTATTAAGCCACGTCGGTAGACTTGCATTAGTTCATCTAGTAGACGAACTTCTGCATCATTAAGCTGTCCCTCTCGGTAACGCGCTTGCAAGTCACTGAAAACCTCTTGCTGCTGAGTTTCCATCTGCATATCGCACATAGCCAAAACCTGCTCATCCGGTAATGACTCCACAGGTAGTTCGGTAATGGCGCGGTCAATCCATTCTAGTAATACGTCTTCAAGCCGTCGATGTGTGAAAGCAGCGATTTCCTTTGCTTTTTGTGCCAGTGTTTCAGGGAGTTGAAGGGTGACAATTTCAGCCATTTTCTACCTGCTTACCTTTTACTTCTGATTGTATCTGCGATCGCTCTGCATCTTCTGGTTAAAAAGAGCGATCGCTCGCTTTTCTTTATTAGTGTGGGCGGTTGTTAAAAAAGAGTGAGTCTTACAGTTAGTGAAGAGTAGACTTTAAACTAGGTTCAATAGCTACTTAATATTTCTAGTATATTTTTCGTTTATTATAGTATTGTACTTATGGTAAAATAGAATACACATTTTATTTTTGTGAATTTGTAAAAATCAATAAGGCAAAGGGAATGCAAGAGTTTAGCTTTCCATATATAGAGGTAAATCAAGCTAATAGAAAGTTAATTTTGACTAAGTTTCCAGCAGGATTACTTACAGATATTAGCTATGCTTCTGTTCGTGGACAAAGTGATGAAGAGGGTGCAGTTCAGCGTTTACTTAACCCTAGACGAATTACAAATATAAAGAATTTTACTTTGGAAGGTGGAGATTATCCAGGAGCAATAATTTTAAATTGGATTAGTAAAGATAATCAACTTCAGAAGATAAACAACACCATTGTATTTAAAAATATGCCAAAGTCTGCCCAACTTATAGATGGGCAACACAGACTAGCAGGAATTAAGGCTGCTATTGTTGAGCGCGAATCGATATCAACATTAGAGCTTCCAGTTGCTATTTATGAAAATCTTAGTACAAATGAATGTGCAGATATCTTCCTATCAATCAATACAGAGCAAAAAACTGTATCCCGAAGTTTAGTTTTTGATTTGTATGGTTTAGCTAGTCAACCTGTAGTAATAGATCGAGCTGCTGAAAGAGCGAGAGATATTGCAATCTTCTTAAATAAAACTCCAGAATCGCCCTTTCATGAACAAATAAAGTTTCCAGGTTCACCTACAAGAAAAGGTGGGATTGCATTGTCAACTGTTGTGACAACAATTAAACCATTAGTTGAAGAAAAGGGCAGTTTTGAGCATATAGGAGTTTTTGAACTTGAAATGCAGAAGCAAATAATTTTAAATTTCTTTATTGCAATCAAACAGAAATATGATCAAGATTGGTATGTCAAAACTAATGCATTTAATTATGCTGCTGGATTTGCTGGCGCTATGGAGTTTTTGCAACTTAAAATATTACCTTATTGCAATCTTAAATCCTCTTTTAAAATCGATATAATTGATAGCGTTATTAATATTAACAAGAGTAATTTAATACATCAAGATGAAGTTAAGGGTATGGGAGGAAAAGATGCACAAAAAAAAATTTATCAAAGACTTGTCGATGCTTTTAATCCAGAAGATAATACTCCTAGAAGATTGGAAATTTAAAGTGACTCATCAGGCTCAAGCATATATACAAACATTGTTACCTGCTACTTCATCAAAAATAGTTATTGAAAGCCGCACTCTAAGCAAATCGGAGGAAAGAGTCTTACTTAACTCTCTGAAAAGTGATGCCATTAGCTATATTTATTCTGCTACTATTTCTGTTGGAGATGCCACAATAGGTATTAACAAACAACTTTTTACATGGGCTACTGTCAAGTTATATTATGCGACCTTTTATGCATTGCGCGCTCTCCTTGCACTAGATAATATTGTATCCGCTCAATAAATCGGGGTAGTAGAAAAAATAACAAAGTAGAGAGATGCACATAGGGTCGTAGAATATATGACATGGCGCAAAAGCAATCTCCAGAAAAACAAGTAGAGGCATTGTTGCAAACCATCGACCCCTCAAAGTTTGCAGACGAATCCTTGCGCCAGACATTAACTGTTCTGCTAAACGTCATAGAGCAGCAACAATCAGAGATAAAAGAATTACGTGAAGAAAACCAAAAACTACGGGACGAAAACAATCGTCTGAAAGGCGAACAGGGGAAACCAGAAATCAAGAGCAATCAGTCGAAAGGGTTCAAGAGCAATCATTCATCCGAAAAAGAACGACACACTCCAAAAAAACATACGAAAAGTAGCAAAAATCAGAGCATAAAAGTAGACAGGACATGCATTCTGGATTATCCGGCGAGTGAGCTACCGCCTGATGCACAGTTCAAAGGCTATGAAGAGGTAATCATTCAAGATATTTCACTGTTAACTGATAACGTATTATTCCGGAAAGAAAAATATTACTCGCCTAGTGTTGGAAAAACGTATTTAGCATCTTTGCCACCTGGTTACGATGGAGAATTTGGTCCGGGAATAAAAGCTCTAGTAATTAGCTTATATTACGGCGGTAATATGACCCAAGGTAAGTTGCTAGAGTTTTTAGAGAATATTGGGATCTCAATGTCGGCTGGCTATTTATCAAATCTACTCATCAAAAACTTAGGCGATTTTGAAGCTGAATATAATCAAGTTTATACATCTGGGTTAGAAAGTAGCTCGTGGCAGCATATAGACCAAACAAGTGCCCGTGTTAAAGGAGTAAATCAGACCACGAATGTAATTTGTAACCCCTGGTACACAGTCTACTCAACTACAGCTAAGAAAGACCGACTAAGCGTAATTGGGGTCTTGCAAAATAGACAAGAGCTTGAATATGTTCTAAATGGGCTGACTTACGAGTTGCTTACAAGTTTTAATGTCCCAACTAAATGGCACAATCAAATGAAATTGTTGCCGCAAGAAACAGTTTTGACTGAATTAGAGTTTAATTCATTGCTGGATACGTATTTAAGCAAGCTAGGTTCTCAATACCGGACTCGTGTTTTGGAAGCTGCTGCAATTTCGTTCTATCATCAGCAATCTCAAATACCAGTGGTAGAATTTCTGGTCTGCGATGATGCACCCCAATTCAAATTAATTACAGATAATTTGGCTTTATGTTGGGTACATGAAGCCAGACATTATAAATAATTAAGTCCATTTGTTGGTTTTTGTCAACAAACATTAGACAAATTTTTAGGGGAATTTTGGGATTACTACCGAGAATTAGTCAAGCGTTTGCATTCAAATAGAATCCCTGCGTTAGAACAATCTAGTTAACTCTCAATAAATTGGATGTTAGCAAGTCTTTTTACTTTTATTCGCTACCCCGACTTATTGAGCCGATACATAATATTTGTATATTTTATATTGGAAAAAAGCCTTATTTAATAGAGGTTCAAGCTGGAAAATGCCCTCAAAAAAGAGATGGGCAAACACACAAGGTAGTACTTGATGAGTTTAGCAAGCGTAATACAGAACCTTCCTTACTTTCACAACTGATTGACCTTGAAAAACCATTAAATTGGCTAATGATAAAAAGGGAAGACGCAAATTATAAAATAGCAAAATTTTATGAACCGAATATACCTGAACACTTTAAAAAAATAGTAGAATTCGGTGTTAGAAAATCTATTAAAGAATATTTATTAGATAAATCAGATTTATATCTCTTTGATCAAGACCATGCAATTCTTGCTTATCCACTCAGAAGTATTCAACTCGTTTATAAAAAGATAAAAGCAACTGGTAATTTTCAACTTCAAGATGATGAACTTCATTATTTATGCCAGTTATTTAATGATAAAAATGGTCCAATACCTGAAATTCATAAAATGCTCAGAGAATAGATTTATGTATGTTTAACAAATCAGTCATTTTAACAAATATTACCTCCATTAAGATTGAGTTTTGTATATATAAGTCTGAGATTTTTTTCATTTTTTATGATCTATAATTTACAAACTTCATCCTTGTTTATGGGTTCGTAAAAAAAAGGCGAACCCAAAAGTTCGCCCCTAACATAGTATTATGCTGTTGCTCAATCTAAACCCAAATCTAAATCTTCGCTTCTTCTCTCACCAACTTATCCCAACCTAAATCTTTCAAATTATTATTCCGACGTAGCGGACGAGTCACCAACTCTAACATGTCACGCGCATTCGTAAAGCCGTGAATTTGAGCAAAAGTGAACTCCACCGACCACTTTGTATTAATACCCCGTGCTTCCAATGGGTTAGCGTGAGCCATACCAGTAATTACCAAATCTGGTTTCAACTCATAAATCCGCTGAAGTTGATTGTAATTATCTGGCTTCTCCACAATCCTTGGCAGGGGTGAATTCATTTCCTGGCAAGTTTTCTCCAGCAATGCCAACTCAGCAGCTTGATAGCGCTTATCCATGTAGGGAATGCCGATTTCGTGAACTGTCATCCCACAACGGATTAAGAATCTGGCTTGGGAAACTTCCAGTAAGTTATCACCCATGAAGAATACAGATTTACCGCGAATCAGTTTCACGTAATCTTCCAAACCTGCCCAAATTTGTGCTTCCCGTTCATCCAAACCCTTGGGAGTAATACCAAACACCGAGCAGATTTTCTCAATCCAAGCGCGAGTACCATCGGGGCCAATGGGGAAGGGTGCGCCAATGAGTTTACACTTGCGGCGGCGCATTAAGGTGGTAGCTGTGCGGCTGAGGAAGGGGTTGACACCAGCGACATAATACCCTTCTTCCAATACTGGCAGTTCGGTGAAGCGCTTCGCGGGTAGCCAGCCAGAAACTTTGATGCCTTGTTTCTTCAGTTCCAAGGTTAACTGAGTAACTACGGGGTCGGGAAGGGAGCCAAAGAGAACTAAGGGTGGATGATCTACGTATTCAGATTCATCTTGGGCGACATCTTCTTTCTTTTTACCAAAGTTGAGCAATTTAGCGATCGCATTCCGTTCACTTTTTTCTGTTTCCGCCACCGGAGCCTTATCAGGGCAACGGTTAGCCATTGCTGCTAATACCGTGTCTTCCCCTTGGGTGAAGGCGTAATCTAGACCATTTGCCCGCGCTACAACGATGGGAATCCCGATTTCCGATTCCAGTTTCGGTGCCAAACCTTCCAAATCTGTTTTGATAATTTCGGTGGTGCAAGTGCCAATCCAGACAATTACACTCGGATTGCGATCGCGTTTAATCTGCAAGCACAACCGCTTCAACTCTTCATAATCACTCAATTGTGCCGAAATATCGCCCTCTTCCAACTCTGCCATTGCATAGCGGGGTTCAGCAAAAATCATCACCCCCATCGCATTTTGCAGGAAGTAGCCACAAGTTTTTGTCCCAATCACCAAAAAGAAGCTATCTTCAATTTTTTGGTATAACCACGCCACGCAGCTAATTGGACAAAAGGTATGGTAATTCCCGGTTTCACATTCAAAGCTTAAAGCTTCTGGTTGTTGAGCGACAGTCATTTTGGTTTTTTCTCCCCTTGATATTTAATGGCAGTTCAACCAATTTCAGATTTTAGATTGATAATTTTGGATTGAAGGCTGGGACAACAAAAGTATCCGCTGTCTAACGACAATTTCCCTAATTCCTCATCCAAAACCCCAAATCTAAACCTTAAAATTGCGAAGAACGGCAATAATTAAGCGTTGGGGAAGAGGCGGGCAATTTCTGATTCATCAAAAACGCCTGCTGGCAGTTCTTCCCCCAAAAAATCGTTACTTTCTTCAGCCTTTTGTAAAGCTGTTTCATCACCCCAGACATCTGATAACACGTCTTTAAACGCATTCTCATCTAGTGAACTATCTTCAAGTTCCTCGTCTTCATCCAGCTTTACTTCCATCGCAGCTGTTGAATCGAAGGCAATTTCCCCAAACTCATCTGCTTCTAAACTAGAGGTTTGGAGAGACTCATCTTTTGAACTGTGTCCGTTGGTCAAGGAAATATCGCCAAAGCCATCTTCGGTTTCCTCCAACTCGCTGATCCCCAGGCTTTCATCCTCAGAATCCACCATTGTGAACTCTTGAACTACCGCCACCGCCGCAAAGCCATTTGTATGAGAATGTGTCAATGTTTCATCTTCAGGCTTTTCGTCAATGACAGCTGCTGCTTCTTCTACGTATCTCTCGACATCTGGGTTGACGACGAAGCGATTACCGAGAGCTAAATCTGGGTCAAAATGCAAATCCAGCACGTCAATTAGGGTATCGGCGTCAGGATTAAGTTTGGCAAAGGGCAACATTAACTGCGCTAGTTTTGGTTCTAGGGCGTTAAGAACTCCCAGGATGAGGTAAGAAGGTGGTCGCTTCCCGCCATCAGGGGTGTACACTGATTCCACTTGCATGTGCAGGGTAATCCAGTCTCGATTATTCTGGAAAAATTGCAACCACTTTTGCTTTATTGAATCCGTAAAGCTGTTAAAGAATGCCATGTTGTTGTCCCCCATCCTGAGAACTTGGTGATTTATACAATCATCAAGTCTAGTTCCTCTTCTGAATTAGGAACCTGGGGTTTACCCGGATTTAGATAAAAATCGGACAACAAAGAGAACAACTCCCGATCTGGTGTGTCATTCGGTACAACACCTTCGGGACGCGCTAGAATTTGGTCGGCGATGTTGAGATAGTAGTCGCAAACGTAGTCTAGGGAAGGATCTTGCTCTGCCATTTCAAATAAAGTCTTACCTTTCACACGGGAAACACGGATATCTTCAATTAAAGGTAAAACTTCCAAAACTGGCATTGGCACAGCTTCTATATATTTTTCAATCAAGTCGCGCTTGGAGGTGCGGTTGCCAATTAACCCAGCTAAACGCAGTGGATGAGTTCGGGCTTTTTCGCGGACTGAAGCAGCAATCCGATTAGCCGCAAACAAAGCATCAAAGCCGTTGTCTGTAACAATCAGGCAGTAATCTGCATAGTTGAGTGGTGCTGCAAAACCACCACAAACTACGTCACCCAGAACGTCAAAAAGAATTACATCGTACTCATCAAAGGCGTTGAGTTCTTTAAGTAATTTTACGGTTTCGCCCACTACGTAGCCGCCACATCCAGCACCCGCAGGTGGGCCACCAGCTTCTACGCAATCAACACCGCCGTAGCCTTTATAAATCACATCCTCCGGCCAGACATCCTCGTAGTGATAATCCTTCTCTTGGAGGGTGTCGATAATTGTCGGAATCAAAAACCCAGTCAGGGTAAAGGTACTGTCATGTTTGGGGTCGCAACCAATTTGCAGCACTTTCTTGCCACGTTTAGCTAGGGCGACTGATATGTTACAGCTAGTTGTGGATTTACCGATACCACCTTTTCCGTAGACTGCTAGTTTCACTTTTATTTGCCTCTTATAGCTACTTGTCAAACTTGTGGCTCAAACATTTGCCTTCACCTGTCCTGAGATGGCGATGCGTGAGGTCTGTGAATTTCATTATTGGGCAAATTACATAGAAAAGAAAGTGGCTCTTAATTTGTAAAACTGTCTGATCCGATGAATTAAATCTCAAATATAACTATTTGGGTTTTTATGAACCTTAAAGACCTTAATAGCTCTAAAAATAGCCAATAAAGAGTTTTTATTCATTATTTTTATAAAAAGAGTTACAAAAAACAAAAAACTTAAATCTGCTTTTATTAATGCTTTTCATAGAATTAGCTGATATACGGACAACGTGTTTTCAAGGCATTGGGGCGCAGGGTTAAGGGTAAAGCGAGGTATATGCAGCCTTATGCTGGAAATACTAATGGAATTTGCATTAGGGAACTCCAAGAAATAAACTATCCAATTTTGTGGGGTGGGCGTCTCGCCCGCCCAGTTTATAGAGCGGGCAAGATGCCCACCCCACAAGAGTTAATTGGATCTTTTTTTATTTGGAAGTCCCTTAGCGTAGCTCACCGTACCACTTCCCTGCGGGACGCTACGCGAACGTGGAAGCAAGCTACGCGTAGCGTCTGTCTGCGACACGCTGCGCGAACGTAGAGAAGGTATCGCAGATAAGTTGCCAGTTTTTAGTCGATAGTCACAACCATTTAATTGCTGCTTGAGAGTAAGTTAGTGTGATTTTGTAAAAAATTATTAATTTACCAGATATTGTCTAAGATTATTCAAATATTTCGGCTGCCACCAGACGGCGGCAGCCCACTTATGGACAAGACTAGGAGCGAGGCAAATCAGGACACCTCATTTTCAACTCCGTGGATTTCCTGTAATGTTTGCCAGCCAGCTTGCCACTGGGAGTTATCTTGTAATAATTTGGCATTTATCCAGAAACGGACTTTAGGATCACAAGCAGAAACCATTTCGGCGTAAACCCACTTAGCCTGATTTTTACGATTTACTACTTGGAAGTGCCGCCAGCCATCAACTTTTTGCTGTGCTGTCCACTTAGAACCAACTAGGTAAGGAAATTTTTGTTTTTTAGTCATTTGTCATTTGTCATTCGTCATTTGTCATTCGTCATTGGGAAAACACTTTCTTTATCTCTAGTACAGCACGGCGGAAATAAATCACCCATTCCCAATCAACAAAACACTTACGCTGTCTTCATTTTTAATTTTTAATTTTTAATTTTTAATTCCGCCTTGCGGTACTAGTCCCCAATCCCCAATCCCCAACTAAGATGCCACTAAATCACCGTTACGGGTAAACTTCTGGCAATGCAACTCACTATCTTGCTGGACACATAGCGAAAACCATCTTATATGGCTCCAGCAGGTGTTGATGTTGTTGGTAATTTTGCGCTTTTTCTTGGAAAGGCGTTGTCTTACAACTTCATTAGGGCACAGAATTTCTAACGTACCCGTACCATCTTCGTAATCGACAATCCGAAATAGACAATCTTGCAACATAGCCCGACTGCTGCTGTCGAAGAAGCGCTTAAACCGCTGTAGCTTTTCCCCTTCAGTCATTTGGCTGATGGGTTTTATTTTAAATAACTCTTCATCCTCAAAGTCAAAGTCATCATCTTCAAAGTCGTAGGGGTCAATCATTTTCAGCATCCACTAGGCGACCTGGAATTATGGTAACTCTGTGTGGGGACAGGGAAGGTTTATGCAGATTACTGTGCAACAACTGTTAGATATATCTCAGTGAGATTCTGTAAAGTACACCTGTTGTTGTTTATATAGCCTTTATACTGTAATTAAAGGTCTACTGACCACCTCTTTAGATGCCTATCAACAGCTATGGCGTTTAATTTACCAAAAATTCCCAACTGGGTAAAAATAGTTATCAGTTTTCTAGCGTCTTTATCGCTTGCGGCTTTTAGTGGTGTTATTGGCGGCCAAGCAGATAAAGTTTTTTCAGAAAAGCTATTGCCTTTAATTAACGAGCCACTACCTGTCAAACCATGGGTTTTGGCTTTAGTTCTATTAATTACTCTGTTGCCGCTTTCATTGACTGCAATACATTATCATAAAGCGCATCAAATCGCAATCAAGCTTAACGAACTGGATGAATCTTTACTATTGCTTCTGCCTAAGTTAGATGTAAATCCAAACATTCATGAATCACTCAAGCGGCTCTTAGAGCAATTTATTGAAAAAACACTCAACATCATGCCACTTCTAGATGGGTGTGGTATCGCCATTTATGCACCAGATCCTAGTGATCCAGATTTTTTAACTACTTGGTGTCAATCACAATCACCAAATGAATATGGAAATAAAGTACGTTTCTATATTGGTAAAGACCCTAATCCAAATCGGGGGTGTGCGGGTTGTACTTTCATTGACAAAAAACGACGGGTTGTACACTTATCACGCATAAATAATATGTGGCACGCGGATGATCCGCAATACGTTTTTAGCAAAGATAGAACTGGCCGTATTTTAGATTATGCAACATTGATTACTATACCAATAATCGGAGGTACGGATAGTTTAGGAGTTTTGTGTCTCTACAGCAGAGATGTGACAACTTTTGATTCTAAAGCCACCCAAGAGTTGTTATTTGTGATTGCTAATCGCCTAGCTGGAGTTATGCTAGTAGCGCGTAATTACCAAGTACAACATTCAATTACTAATTAAAACTACAATTTCAGCACATAGATAGATACTATCTGAGTTTAATTAAGTCTTGATCTTTGTTTTGCCGCCAAGGAGATGCCAAAAAACGCCATAGCTTTGGCATGAGCTTATCTTTACTAGCTAATTCGAGGGTAACTGAACCATAATCTGTACCATATTTACGTTCAGCTTCCTGAAATTGGCTTAGGCTTTTCTTGCCGCGCATATAATCTTTAGATTCTCTCATTAACAGAGATTGACGTTCTTCGGCTGTTAAATCTCTTATATGAATATCTTTCACCTTTTTCACCACATTAATTAACGATAGATAATTTTACTGGTTTATATTTAGTTTTTATGCATTTTCTGACAAGAATCTTTTCATGACAGATCGTAGTATTATATATTCATTTTACTCAATTTATCAATAAAACTAGCTGCGACTCCCTAGAAACTCATTATATTCATTGTGCTATAGGAATCCGCTTTGATTTCTGAACTGATTTGCGTAGGCAGGGAATAGGCAATAGGCAATAGGCAACAGGAAAGAAGGCTTCTTGGTTGTACTGAGTTTTTTCAGAAATCAAATATGAGTCCTATAGCGCTCTGTTAACAGAAATTTACTGAATATCAGCAATAAGTTAATTTAAATTAAATTCCTGATGATTATGATGCTAGGATGCTCAGGGCGATCGCTTTAGTGTGTCTTTAGCCTGGGAAATTTGTTTGTAGACGAACCAAAAGACGGTAGCAAAACCAGCAAGGGCGGTAATACTACTACTCTACAAAGACGTGAAGACCGATCCAGCTAAGAGCTTACCTTTTTTTACAATGTCTTTATGGGAGACTATTTGTCTCTCTGTGCCTTGTGCGCCTAGAGTGGTTTCTCTAAAAGCCTGCCTATATGCAACCTACTAATCCTAATCAATTTACAGAAAAAGCCTGGGAAGCGATCACCCATACCCCGGATATTGTTAAACAATATCAACAGCAGCAGATAGAAAGCGAACACCTGATGAAAGCGCTGCTAGAACAAGATGGTCTAGCAACAGGGATTCTCACAAAAGCGGGTGTTAACCTCCAAAAACTGCGCGATCGCACTGAACAATTTTTTAAACGTCAACCGAAAGTATCTGGTAGCAGCAGTTCTGTCTACTTGGGACGCAGCTTGGATACGCTTTTAGACCGAGCGGATGGGTATCGCAAGGAGTTTCAAGACGAATATATTTCAATTGAACACTTATTGCTGGCTTACGCTAAAGATGACCGCTTTGGCAAAGCTTTATTCCAAGAATTCGGTTTAGACGAAGGCAAGCTAAAAAATATTATTAAACAAATTCGTGGGAGCCAAAAAGTGACCGACCAAAATCCAGAAGGCAAATACGAAGCACTGGAAAAATACGGGCGTGACCTCACCGAAGCTGCACGTAAAGGTCAACTCGATCCAGTGATTGGACGGGATGATGAGATTCGTCGCACTGTCCAAATTCTCTCTCGCCGCACCAAAAATAACCCTGTGCTAATTGGTGAACCGGGTGTTGGTAAAACTGCGATCGCTGAAGGATTAGCACAACGCATTATCGCAGGTGATGTACCCCAATCCCTCAAAGACCGCAAGCTGATTTCTTTAGATATGGGTGCTTTGATTGCGGGGGCAAAATTCCGGGGTGAATTTGAAGAACGCCTGAAAGCAGTATTAAAAGAAGTTACTGAATCTGGCGGCAATATTGTTTTATTTATTGATGAAATTCACACCGTTGTCGGCGCTGGTGCAACCCAAGGCGCGATGGATGCGGGTAACTTGTTAAAACCAATGTTGGCGCGGGGCGAATTGCGCTGTATTGGGGCGACAACTCTAGATGAATACCGCAAACATATCGAAAAAGATGCCGCACTAGAAAGACGCTTCCAACAGGTTTATGTCGATCAGCCCAGTGTAGAAGATAGCATTTCGATTTTGCGCGGGTTGAGAGAACGTTATGAAAACCACCACGGGGTGAAGATTTCTGATAGTGCTTTAGTTGCCGCCGCCGTATTGTCGAGTCGTTATATTAGCGATCGCTTCCTCCCCGATAAAGCCATTGATT
The DNA here is from genome assembly GCF_014023275.1 of Nostoc edaphicum CCNP1411. NCBI lineage: Bacteria > Bacillati > Cyanobacteriota > Cyanophyceae > Nostocales > Nostocaceae > Nostoc > Nostoc edaphicum. Next base: position 5,677,676 of record NZ_CP054698.1, on the reverse strand, counting down.
TGGTAGACGAAGCCGCCGCGAGATTAAAAATGGAGATAACCTCCAAACCAGAAGAACTCGACGAAATTGATCGCAAGATTCTGCAATTGGAAATGGAGAAGCTATCGCTGCAAAAAGAAAGCGATGCAGCTTCTCGTGAACGTCTAGAAAGACTCGAAAAAGAAATTGCTGATTTCAAAGAAGAACAAAGAACGCTGAATACTCAATGGCAATCTGAAAAAGATATCATCGACAAAATTCAGTCTGTTAAAAAAGAGATTGAACGAGTCAACTTAGAGATTCAGCAAGCAGAACGCGACTACGACCTTAACCGCGCTGCGGAGTTAAAATACGGCAATTTAACCAGTTTGCATCGTCAATTGGAAACAGTAGAATCTGAATTGGCAAGCACTCAAAAAAGTGGTAAATCATTATTACGCGAAGAAGTCACAGAAGCTGATATTGCCGAAATTATTTCTAAATGGACAGGAATTCCCATCAGCAAGTTGGTGGAATCTGAGAAAGATAAACTGCTGCATTTAGAAGATGAACTGCATCACCGCGTGATTGGACAAGAAGAAGCAGTCACAGCTGTAGCGGATGCAATTCAGCGATCGCGCGCTGGACTAGCTGATCCTAATCGTCCCATCGCTAGCTTTATTTTTCTTGGCCCTACGGGTGTAGGTAAAACCGAGTTGGCGAAAGCGCTGGCGGCGTATATGTTCGACAGTGAAGATGCGCTGGTGCGAATCGATATGTCTGAATATATGGAGAAACACGCCGTCTCCCGCTTAATCGGTGCGCCTCCAGGATATGTGGGTTATGAAGAAGGCGGACAGCTTACAGAAGCGATTCGCCGCCGTCCTTACTCAGTGATTCTCTTCGACGAAATCGAGAAAGCACACCCCGATGTCTTCAATATCTTCTTGCAAATTCTCGATGATGGTCGCGTCACTGATGCCCAAGGTCATAAAGTGGACTTTAAGAACGCTATTATCATCATGACCAGCAACATCGGTTCGCAGTACATTCTTGATGTCGCCGGGGATAACGCCCACTACGACGAAATGCGCCGTAGAGTAATGGAAGCAATGCGAAATAGTTTCCGTCCAGAATTCCTGAACCGGATTGACGAAATCATCATCTTCCACGGTTTAGACAAGAAGGAATTGCGGCAAATTGTGCTACTGCAAGTGGAGAGATTGCGCCAAAGATTGAGCGATCGCAAAATATCCCTGAAACTCTCGGATACTGCACTTGACTTTTTAGCAGAAGTAGGATACGACCCCGTGTATGGGGCGCGTCCACTGAAGCGAGCAATTCAGCGAGAGTTGGAAACTCAAATTGCTAAATCCATCTTGCGCGGTGAATTCAACGACGGCGACACCATTTTTGTAGATGTGCAAAATGAGCGTCTTTCTTTTAGTCGCTTACCTGTCGAGGTATTTACTAGCTAATTGAAGCAATTTTCAGGTATTTACCCATTAGCAAGACGCTTTCTCTCGTGGAGAAAGCGTCTTTGTAGTGAACTATTCTAGAAAAATGAACTTAGCTGCTGCAAAAAACTCCTCTTCCTGTGAACTTGAGGTACGATCCAAAATGCTTTTGCGATGCTGAAAGCCCCCAAAACTCTCAATATTCAGATCAAGCCGATTCATCCGTGAGGTTAATCTAAAATCTAAAATCTAAAATCCAAAATTGATTAACCCTTACAAATAACTTGTCGCATTTTACGCATATTTGCAGGCAACTCTAAATTCATTGCTTGTTGAATGAAAATTGATGGAATTGGAATTAGAGGCGTAGCTTGGACAGTGTAAGCAAGTATTGTGCCATTACCACAATCTTTGAGTTCTAAATTGGCGTTAAAGTCCTCAAAAGTCCCTTTTTCCATGCGAAATTGAATTTGCTGCCCCAGCACTTCTACAACGTTGAGGTAAATTTCTACTTGAGCTGTGAAAAAGAAGAAGGCTTTTTGTGCTGCTTGATACAGACGTTTGACTTCACCTTTATGTAATACCTCGCTCTGGGTGATATCGGGAAAATATTGTACCCAGCGGGGGTAATCAGTTAATTGCTGCCAAACGTGCGATCGCACCATCGGCAAATACATCCAGGCAGTCACCGCACCACCACACATCTTGTGCGATCGCGTTTCTACAAAAATTTCACCCTGTACCAGCAATTTTTGCTTGTCTTGATTCCAAGCCATATCTGAACCTGCAATAATTGAGTCTGATATATAAGACGCAGACATAATGATTTAAGTTACTCCTCAACTCATCCACCTAAATGGAGTTGAAATTACAAGCCATAAAACTTGATTTAAATCCAACCCATTAATTTTAGTTCCAGTCTAATCCCTATTTTTTCCGGAAACGGTGATTTTTTGCTAATTATTTCGGTCACATTACTGTAAAAACTGTATTTTTTCTCAGAATCAACACAATTAGTACTTAAGTGAGTTTTATCAAAGTAATACTTGTAGATGAAAAACTGCATTATTAACAGCTAGAATGTCACAAACACGAACTAATATCAAGCACCTTACCCCAACTTTTGGATAGCATATCTCAATTTTTACGTATTATTTCTGATGAAACTGCAACTTCATCGTAACTTCACATCTTAATTAAGAATATCAAATGTAATCTCTGTTGAGTTGAGAGGAAAAGTAAGTGAGTCAATCTTCTTTAAATCGTAGATTAATCCAGATTTTTGGTATCCTTCTCGGCGTTAGCGTCGCCGTCTGGGTACTGAGAGGCTTTGGTATTCTCACCTTTATTCCAGGTGGAATAATTTGGCTATTGCTACTTGGGGCGATCGCAATTGGGATTATCAGTTACGCCCAAAGGACATGGTGGCGTTTTTAGTCATTTGTCATTGGTCATTTGTCATTGGTCATTGGGCTTTGATAAAGAGTTATTGGGTATATACCGCGCCACTCCTGGGCGAAAAAAACTAATGATCTCGAACTAATTCAAACCACGTCCCAAGGGATAACCTGAGCTTTGCCGTTCGGTGGGCGTGGTAAATAACTAAGCCTATTTTGACTAACTACAAGAACTCCGTGTGCAACTTTCTCTCAGACCTAACCGCCAACTCCTGGATTTACCCCCCTTAATCCCCCCGATGCATTGGGGGAAATATCTGGTTCTCCCCCTTGGCAAGGGGGAGTTAGAGGGGGTCAGAAGGACTTGTGTGTACACCGTAGCTCCAGGAATGGAAGTGGGGTTCTAAGGATAAGCTGCACATCGCGTTACAAGAAGTATTTAATATTGAAGCAATGCCAACAATTTACTAGGGGAAAGGAACATGACAAAGTATCTATGTACTGTTTGCGGCTATGAATATGATCCAGAAGTAGGCGATCCAGATAGTGAGATAGCACCGGGAACAATGTTTGAAGATATACCAGATGATTGGTCATGCCCCGTTTGCGGTGCCACAAAAGAGGAATTTGAACTAGTTGAAGAGTGAAGATAACGGCTAGCCTAGTAAAGTACGTGCTATTGAGAAATTTTAGAACTTGCTACCGTTACAAATTGTAGTTATTGGGGGTGGGGCTGCGGGATTTTTTGGCGCGATCGCTTGTGCTAAAGCTAATCCTGAAGCCGAAGTTACTTTACTCGAAGCCAGTCGCCAACCTCTAGCGAAAGTGCTAATTTCTGGTGGCGGACGCTGCAACGTAACTCACGCTTGCTTTGATCCGGAGGAATTAGTGCAAAATTACCCCAGAGGTGCAAAAGCTTTGCGGGGTGCTTTGACTCGGTTTGGGCCTCAAGACACAGTAGCTTGGTTTGCTGCTAGTGGAGTCTATCTAAAAACGGAAGCCGATGGCCGGATGTTTCCTGTCACCAATACTTCAGAAACCATTGTGGAATGTCTGATTAAATCGGTGGCGAAAGCTGGCGTAAAACTCCGTATCGGTACACATGTAACTTCGGTGAAACGAACCTCAGCAGATGGGGGTTTTGATATTCTTTTGAAATCGGGAGAGACGATTAAATGCGATCGCCTACTTCTGGCAACCGGCAGTAGCCTTGCGGGTTATAAAATTGTCCGAGAATTAGGTCATCAAATTGAACCGCCAGTACCCTCGTTATTTACCTTCAATATTGTCGATCCAAAGCTGCGGGATTTAGCTGGAGTTAGCGTTAACCCTGCCCAATTGCGGTTATCTGCGGGCGGAAAATCCAAATTACAACAAACTGGGCCATTGCTAATTACCCACTGGGGTTTGAGTGGCCCCGCTGTTTTGAAACTTTCTGCTTGGGGTGCAAGAGTCCTGCACGAAAGCCGCTATCAAGCCACATTATTGATTAATTGGCTACCTGATTTGCAACAAGAACAAGTGCGAGAAAAAGTTTTAGCAGTTAAGGATGAATGGGGAAAGAAAGCGATCGCATTGCATCGCGGCGTTGAGTTACCCCATCGTCTCTGGCAATATATCATTGCCCGTGTAGGCATTACTACAGAAGACCGTTGGGCAGAAATATCTAGTAAAACCTTAAATCAACTGGTGCAAGAACTTACTCAGGGACAATACTTAATCAATGGCAAAGGAGCCTTTAAAGAAGAATTTGTTACCTGTGGCGGCGTCAACCTCAAAGAAGTCAACTTCAAGACAATGGAAAGTAGGTTAGTTCCTGGTCTTTATTTTGCCGGAGAAATCTTAGATATTGATGGCGTCACCGGCGGGTTTAACTTCCAAAGTGCTTGGACAACCGGTTATTTAGCAGGAATAGCAATGGCGACTAGCGACTAGTACCGCAAGGCGGAATTAAAAATTAAAAATTAAAAATTAAAAATGAAGACAGCGTAAGGGTTTTGTTGATTGGGAATGGGTGGTTTATTTCCGCCGTGCTTTACTAGTAGTCTGTCAATAAATAATTGATGGATAAATTCCTTGTAGAGACGGCGATTTATCGCGTCTCTCTAACCTGAGCGCCGACTTTCAGCGCTCAGACTTTTCTGCGTGTTAACCTCAATCCATTTACAAAATATCTACGAAGAAGCGATCGCTACTTAACTATATTTACTTATAAAAATTCATACTAATCCTTTCGCATTTCCCACCTTGCCACTCCGCATTCACACCAGCCACCCTAGAGAAGGCAAATTTTTCCGGGTGTATTACTTTTTTCATGAAAAATATATGATCACTGATAAAAATACTGCGTCTGAAATTACGTTACACGCTAGCCAGTATATGCTGCATGGTTTTCCAGTACTTGGTATTCCTGATGAGGAGCGTGCTGTTAAATACTTCAGTCTCAATCCATTTCTGCCAAATGCCCAGAATCGTTGTCCAATTGAATGTGCCTATTGTGTCTGTCATCAAGACCGTGAATGGCATCATTATCCACAAAATTTTCAGGATGTCTCATCTCCGGTTGACCTGCTTGATATTTTGCTAGACTGCATTTTTACTACAGAGGAAGGACAAAAGGGTTTTCCGATTTCACTATGCGACTACTCTGATCCCTTTATTCCAGCCCATCGAGAACGTGTACTCTCAATTCTGGATGCACTGATTGACCGCAAAGCCGCCAATATAGTCTACATCACCACCAAAGTCCATCCTGGTCAATCTTTTCTAGAGCGCCTCAAAACAACTCTAGAGCGACCTAATTCACTTCGAGTCACTGTTTTTGTCAGTCTACCACCCTTGAAACCAGGCTATGAGCAAGCCTCAATTCAGAGTCGGGTACAGTTGCTACAAGATTTAGTAAAACTTGGCATTCCGTGTTGTTGGTATCTGCGTCCACTGGTTGAAGAGTGGTTTGATGAAGCTTTAATGTGGCAATTAGCACGCACACTATTACCTGATGTTTCGCGTCACGTTATTCTGTCTGGGCTTGTCATGTCTGAGGAGATTGAAGCGAGTCTGTTAAAACAGGAGTTAATCGTTCCAGAATGGGATTATACACAACCAGGACGTAAGCAATACTTGTCATTGGAGTTCGAGTCAAAACTGCGCTCAATTCTCAGCACAGTTGCTAGTGAACAAAGTATTTCTCTCGGCCCAGTGATGGGACATCGGCTATGCGGTACTAACGGCAATCATGCCTATGGCTGCTTGATTTGCGCCAAACAAAACCGTTATTGCCAACTTTTTCAACTTCATCACTATGGTGAAACGATCGCAGCCGAAGATAATCAACGCCTCAAGACACTACTGATAGGCTCATCTTTACAACGAGAGCCATCAAAAGAAGAATGTCGGTAAAGTATTCCAACCTGAAGCGAAGTTAGGAAAAATCTGATTAGCTTACTGCTACGCGTCTACAAAATTATTGTATTGGAACATAAAGAGGGAAAATTATTTTGCCATCGTAGATCAATTTTGAACACACCCAACAATGAAATTCAGCGAAATCCTCCGTCAGTTTGGTGATGCGGCCACCAATAATAGCCTGACTAGCAACCCAGACCAAGACCCAGAAATTACAGGGGTAGCAGCCATTGATGAAGCTAGCATCGGTACTCTCTGTTACGTAGAAGGTGCAAAATTTAAATCTTTTGTCGGCAATACCAATGCTAGTGCTTTAATTTTGCCCCAGGATGAAAAATTACAGGCGCTTGCACAAGAGAGGGGTATTGTTTGGCTAGCAACCCCAGATCCGCGATTATTGTTTGCCAAAGCGATCGCACTTTTTTACCAACCATATCGCCCTACCCCAGAAATTCATCCCACAGCTGTGATTCACTCCACCGCAAAAGTTGGTAGTGATGTTTATATTGGCCCCCATGCTGTGATTCAACAAGGGGTAGAAATTGGTAATGGCGCAATCATTCATCCCAATGTAGTGATTTATCCAGATGTCAAAATAGGCGATCGCACCACCTTACACGCCAACTGTACCATCCACGAACGCACCCGCATCGGTGCAGATTGCGTCATTCACAGTGGTGCTGTCATTGGTGCAGAAGGCTTTGGTTTTGTTCCTACCCGTGCTGGTTGGTTCAAAATGGAACAATCAGGCTGTACAGTCTTAGAAGATGGTGTGGAAGTTGGCTGCAACACCGCCATTGACCGCCCAGCCGTCGGAGAAACACGGATAGGTCGCAGTACAGTAATTGATAACTTAGTCCAAATAGGTCATGGTTGCCAAATTGGTTCTGGCTGTGCGATCGCAGGTCAGGCTGGGATGGCGGGAGGTGTTAAACTAGGAAATCGCGTTATTTTAGCTGGACAAACAGGCATAGCCAATCAAGTGAAGATGGGAGATGGGGCGATCGCATCTGCTCAAACTGGAATTCACAGCGATGTTGCACCAGGAGAAATTGTCTGCGGAACACCAGCCATTCCTCACAAACTATATCTCAAGGTATCTGCTGTTTATAGTCGCCTGCCAGATATGTATCAATCGCTAAAACAGTTGCAACGTAAATTCAAAAATAGCAATGATTAAGCTACTGCTGTAATGGATTTAAATCCCTGATTTTTTAATAAGTTGGAGATTTGGGCAGCAACTTTATCAAGACTTACGCAAACAATAACCGAAAAGAATGATTTTCAGGTAGGGGCAATTCATAAATTGCTTCTACAGCATATAGTTTTGCGTAAGTCCTATTTATAAGAATGTTGGTTGAAAACCCCAAAGTTGAATTTGGGGGACGGCAGTTGCGATGAGTCGAGAAAGCCGTTCTAAGCATTTCATAAAATCTTACTTTTTTCTTGACTACATCTTCATCAAACTCAAATTTGACAGAAATTTTTACAGTTGGTTCAGCATTTTATGCGTCTGGGGTATTACACGCACATGCCTGACAAAGCCCTTCATCAAAGCTTGCCACGTCAAAACTTGATCGCTCGAAGGCGCAAGCATCGATATTGGGGAAAATTGTTCAGATACTGCCAAAGGCGTAACAGGTTGTAAAAATACTGAGATATCTGGACTAACCTCTGCCACCAAGGAAGCTGAACGTTCTAACTCGGCGGGATCTGTGTTTTGAGACACAATTATCTTGACAAAAACATTTAAATATGAGTCATAACATAACTGGAGAAATTTACTATGTTCTTGCCAATGACTTTCGCCGCTAACACTGGGCAATTTGAAATCCATACCTACAGAGTCTAAGTAGGGGAGAATCATTGCTAGTTGTTCTGGGCGATGTCCGCCAGTTTCTAAGTATATAGGTAGACCAGTTATGGCTCGCACTTGAGGTAGAAACTGCGTTAGAAATGAGGCATGAAGAAGTGGTTCGCCTCCAGTTAAGCTAATGCTATCGTGTAGACAAGGTAGATTTTGCTGTTCCACCCATTCGATTAAGATGGGTAATGGGACAGGGTTAGAGTGGATTTCAAAGTCGCGCAATCCAGGCGATCGCTCTATCCGACAAGTTGCAGGTGCATTCCAAGTGTGGGCACTATCACAAAAGTGACAGCGCAAATCACACAAAGCAAAACGAATAAATATCTGACGCGTCCCTACATTCAGTCCTTCCCCTTGAATGGCAGAAAAGACCTCAACCAGGCGTGCGGTAGGTGTAACCGTATTTTTAGCAATCATTTGATGAGAGCAACGCGATCGCGCTGCGTCGGCACAACAGCAAGGATGTTTTTTGGCTTCTTGTTCTATTGTGAATCGTCGCTAGCGATCTCCAATCTCAGCCCCGGTAAATAACAATTAGTCCTTACTACTACTGATTCCAATATTAGGTTAGGTAATTTTGTAGGACAAAATAATGTTTGGCAGATTACATTATACATGGCAACGAAAGTGCAAAGCTTCATGACTAGCCAACCGACAGAGGTCGATTTTCCAGTTAATTCCCTAAACGACACGGCTATAGTGCAGGTGCCCGCGCGGTTGAGCGTGCTGGAGGCTTTAGGGTTTAAGCAAACCTGCCAAGGCTTAATCCAGACCAATTCACATCCCAAGCAAATCATCATTGATTTTCACCAAACTACTTTTATGGATAGTAGTGGTTTAGGTGCCCTGGTCAGTAATTTTAAATACGCCCAGACCAAAGGGATTACATTAACACTGCGGAATGTAACACCTCAAGTAATGGCAGTCCTAAAACTTACCGGATTGGATCAAGTTTTTCCCCTAGAACTTGTGGACGATGGGTCGTTAATCAAACAAGAAGACTTAGTAGATAACCGGAAAACAACTTCCCGTAAAGTAGAGCAGTTACCCACTACTCACCCTTCTGTGGCATCTTGGATGAAACGGTTATTAGACATTGTGGGATCTGTGGTCGGTTTATTAATTACAGGAGTTTTGTTTATTCCGATTGCGATCGCTATTCAAATTAATGATCCCGGCCCAATTTTCTTTAGTCAAACCCGCTGTGGTTGGATGGGTAAGCGGTTTCAGATTTGGAAATTCCGCTCCATGTGTGTGGATGCGGAAGCGAAGAAATCCCAAGTCAAAAACCAAGTGCAAGGTGCTTTTTTCAAGAATGATAATGATCCCAGAATTACCAAAGTAGGGCGTTTTTTACGGCGAACTAGTCTTGATGAACTGCCACAATTTTGGAACGTCCTCAAAGGACAAATGAGTTTAGTAGGTACTCGACCACCTACACCCGATGAAGTAGAACGCTACGAAGTACCAGAGTGGCAACGTTTAGATGTTAAACCTGGTATGACTGGGGAATGGCAGGTAAATGGACGTTCTACAGTCCGTAGTTTTGAAGATGTAATTCGCCTAGATTTGCAGTATCAAAAAAATTGGAGTTTGGTGTACGATTTAAAGCTAATTTTCAAAACTATAGCTATTCTGTTTAATAGAAACAGTGGTGCTGTTTAGCTAATTACCCTTATTCACAATTTTTTGCTAACTCTCAACTCTCACAATAATTGTTAGATGCACCCAAGTCTATATTTAGGCTTGGGTCAATTTTAGGTTTACCTACAGCACCAGGTAAGTGTTAGCCAATTTTGGATTTTGGATTGTGAATCATTCAATCCAAAATCTAAAATATGGTAATTCTCTGCGTCAGATTATCCTACTGCCTTCTGAACACCAAGTACTTCAACCGGTTGCACCTCTGGCAATAAACGCTTCATGCCTTGCTTAACAAACCCCTGCAAAAAACCAATCTGCTGATTTTGCTGAAATACCTTTTGCAATGTTTGCCGTAAATTCTCCAAATTCAAACCAGTTCCAGAATCTATTGCTATTTCCTGGTGTTGGAAATACTCAACTAGGCTTAACCCTGCTACTCTGGTCAGATAAGCTGCACTTACGCCCTGGACTACGCCACCAGCAACAAAGGTAACGGCATTACTTTTAAGAACAGTACTAATAGCCTTTGTAGAAAGTTCAACTAAACCCAGTTTCAGCATTAAACTTCCCATTGCTCCAGCTACGGTTTGTGCTTGTTCAAGGGAAAATTTCTGCTGATAGATATTACCCAAATCCATTACCATTTGAGCATTAATTGCCGCAGTCGCCAGAATATCAAGGGCTGGGACTGGGTTAGCAAAGGCAGCAGCAGCAGCTATCCATTGATATTGTTCAATAATTGGAGTGGCGCGATCGCGTCTGGTTCCATTCAGCCAGTTTTTCGCCTCAGCTTTCAACAACCCAGCTTTTCTCATGGTAGTTACCCAAACCAGGCGTTGTCCTTGCTGTACCAAAGCTTCACCCAACTGCTGCGTCAACTGCTGGATATCTGCTGCTGGTTGTTCCATCCACTCTTGCACAGAACCATCAGCCTCATGCTTTCGGACTTTGATGGCAATGGGAGAGGCCGCGGTTGCAACTACATTTCCCTGCATCCGCTGTTTTAATGACAGCAAGATGCTGGCGCTTTCATCAGTTAAATACTGATCTTGTTTGTTGAAAACCAGGATTGTGGATTGATTTGCTGCTTTTAGCTGCTGTAAGGTTTGAAATTCTGAGTCTGTCAAATCACCGTTTGTCAGAAATAGCACAAAATCAGATTTTGCTACTTCTGCCAAAATAGCCGCATCTGAATTTTCACCGACTTCTCTAAATAAAGGTGCTGTTTCTTCTAAAGACACAAAATTTTGTGTTTCTAGATTTTGCTCTAGCACATGAATTAAAGTGCTTTTACCCACGGATTTCCCGCCAGTCACAGCCACTTTAATTTTTTGCCTGTCTAATTCCAACAACAATTGGGCAACTTGTTCTCTGAGTGTTTGTAAGGCCGGATGGTTTTCTGATTCTTGTGCCAGTTGGTTAATTACAGTCTCAGTCTTAGCGATCGCACTTTCCACAGTCGGCCGATCCACAACCATACCATTTAGCTGCTCTAAACTGTCTTTCGGGCGATTTTGTTGGAATAACCACAAACCTCCGCCTACAGCTAAGGCACTCAATAAACCAAACTCACCCACCTGCACTATAGAATCGTGCCAACTGTCCAACATCCACAAAGAAAAGGACAGTCCCAATCCTCCCACTAAAATTGGTCGCTGCAACTTCACAACCATGATTCTCCGCGCCTTTTAGATGGCTATTTCTTCCAGAATAGATCAAAATAAAACAAAAACCCTGCAATCTTAACTGATTGTAGGGTTTTGTTTCATCTTTTATTTGGTGGCGGGAAGTGGATTTGAACCACTGACCTTCGGGTTATGAGCCCGACGAGCTACCAGGCTGCTCTATCCCGCGTTGCTCTCGACTTATTTATAATAACCTATAGTCAAGAGTTTGGCAACTACAAAAATGATAATTCTCCAATTACTTCTAAACGCTTGTATTTTCCCAAGGTGACAAACTTCTCTGAGAGGCTTTGTGCGGCGCTGGGACTAATCCAACCCATTTGTTGGAGTAAGTGAATAGCAACGGCATGTTTTGCCCGTTTTGCCCCATCCATAACTTTAATTGCCAATCCCATGCCTTCACCGAGTCTACCAATGCACTGCACTCCTTCGGCACCAGCTTTACTGACTAGTTCCCCTGGAGTTAAGCGCATCAGTTCGGTATCAAATTCTCCATCTCCTGCTACCAAAGCGGGGTGATGAGTCATCGCACGGACAATGCGCTCCATATCTAAGTTAGTACTAGAGGCTAACAGGGCATATAAAGACGCCATGTGACCGAGTTGCATCAGATAAGTTGGTGCGCCGCAGTCATCATGAGCGCTGATAAATTCCTCCGCTGGCATTCGCAGCAATTCTGCTACTTTGCCCAAAATCAACTGCTGTATTGGGTGCTTGCGATCCAAATAGTTATTCAAGGGCCAATGGCGTTGCTGACAAACAGCTAACATTCCTGCGTGTTTTCCAGAGCAATTGTATTCTAAAGGACTCCGTTTGCCTTCAGGAATTGGACACTGGAGTATAGTCGGGTCAAGATCGGCCCGCCAAAGAATGTTAAATACCTGTCGGACTTGATCTATTCTGCCTTTATGGGAACTTGTAATAATTGCTAAGTCGCGATCGCTGAGTTTATAGCGTTCCAGTGTACCTGTGGTGGTGACTGCGAGTGCCTGAAATGGTTTGAGGGCTGAACGGATAAATGCAGCAGTTTCAGAATTTCCGGCAACGGTTAAAACCCGTCCTCGTTCGTCGCAGACAACAGCTTGGACTATATGCCTGGATTCAATAATACCTTCCCGCAGCAACCGGACTTCCAGTGCTGTGGCTTGAGTTCGTTTTCCCATTGTCATGGGTTTATATTTATCACCTTTTTTAATTAATTTAGTCATTGGTCATTGGTCATTAGTCCTTAGCTAATGACTAATGACCAATGACTTTTTAAAACAAATGCCAAACTATAGTACCAATAACGTACATTCCCGCCAAGCCAGCAAAGGTAAATTGTAACCGCCGCAGAATGGGTTTGATTTCGTATGCAACAATTAAGCGATCGCGGTTGAGGACTTCCTGTGGTTTTGTCCAAGTTTGGCCGTCGTACCAGCCGGACTCTTCATAAAAGACTGTGGGACTACAAAGGCGATCGCACACGTAGAACCAGCCTAAGTACAACCTTACCAGTATAAGCACTAACCCGACACTCGCTCCTGCTGCACCACAGAGAATAAAATGTGCAATATACTTGTGAGGTGCAAAACTTGCCGCAGCTATAGGCCCTGCAAAAAGCCAAGATAAACCCCAAATCCAAACCAGTTTCGTGATATACTCGCGCAAATCTAAAGTAGTATCACGAAACAACCAGGAAGTTTTTAACTCTTCGTATTCATTGAGCGGTTGTTGGTCTGTAGGAACTGGGCAATTAGAAACCGAAGACCTAATCATGTTGGTTTACCCTCACCTTCATCAGATTCTGGAAGGGAAATACGCTCTGCATGAATCCAGAACGCTTCTAAATTATAAAACTCCCGTTCTTTGGGCATCATGATGTGAACGATCACATCACCGTAGTCTTGTAGTACCCAACTCCCCTCAACTTTTCCTTCTGTTCTTAAGGGACGGCGTTGCAACTCAGTTTCTACTTTTCCTTCAATTGCTTGAGCGATCGCCCTGACCTGTACTTTAGAATAGCCAGTCATCATCACAAAGTAATCAGCCAGGTAAGACACCTCTGCTACTTTCAGCAATAAAATCTCACCTGCTTTGCGGTCTGATGCCGCAACAGCGATCGTTGCAGCTAATTTTTCACTCGCTTCTTCGGTTTGGCCGTGGCTTATTACCGCACTCTTTGTCAGTGGGACAGATTGCAATGGGAAATTTCCTTGGAAATAATCAGTCATTAAACCTCAGGTGCTTTCTTCCTTTTGAAACAATTGTTTACATTTACTTACAAACAACAAACAATTGATCTGACCAAATGTGTCAATAGGTTTTTTTGAATACTAACAAAAAAACAGGTGTCTATGGGGCTAGTTTGATAATTGACTGTTTCGATGCAGTTGCGGACGGTTATTATGCAGCGATAAATCAACCAATAGCAATTTCCAGCGAAAATAATCGCAGATTCATCAAACAGCATAATATGTAATGGAAAGCTAGTAATTCGCAGATAAGGCCACATCTAGCCTTTAGACTATCTGCCTGCTAAAAATTACGACACAACACAGCATACTCATAACTGGTCTACCAAAAGTGCAATTCCCATACGTATATTTTATGTAATTCTATATACTTAATTGAGTCTGAGCCACGGATTGAATGAAGCGAAGCCGTGGAATTTTTGGTTCAACAATGTACTTGGAAACCAGCTTTTCTATTGCTGTATATTTCCTGATAAAATTTGGCTACCCTCAAAATCTTCTATATCTAGATTTGAGGGCTTGACACTCTCCGATTCTAGCCTTGTGGTAGTTAAATGTAACTTTGCTACGGAGATTAAACTTCTTGTTTCGTAACTATGCCTGTAGACTGAATTGCTCGACGATCTGCTGTCAATGAGTAACACAAGGACTCATACTGATTTAAAGCTTGCTCAAAAGCATATTGCTCAACGGCATATTGACGACTTTTGTAACCCAGAGTTTTGACTTTTTCGGGGTTTTGGTACAAATCTAAAATTGCCATAGCTAAGGCTTGGGGATCTTCTGGAGGAACGATAATTCCACCACCACTTTGCCTGATGGCTCTTGCTGCCGTACCATTATCGGGGACAGAGGCAACTAAAGCCCCTCCACTGGCAAGTAGCACTTGAATTTTTGACGGCATATTGAAGGATACAACATTTTTCTTTTGCACCACCAAGCCTACATCGGCTGCTGACAACATTTGTGGCAAATCTTTGCGGGGTTGAAATGGCAGTAGCAAAACATTATCTGCGCCGCAGTGTAGACATTCCTGTTGCAATCGCTGTAAACCTTTTGCCTCTCCAACGATGACAAAAACAATATCTGGGATATGGCGCAACACAGAAGCAGCTTTGACGACGCTTTCTAAGCCTTGGGTTAGAGCTATGTTACCGGAATAAAGTACTACAAATTTGCCATTCAGATTATGCGCTGCCCGGAAAGGGTTATCTTCTTTAGGCAAAGGGCGGATAAAATTTACATCAACCCAGTTGGGAATTTGTACAATTTTGTCAGCTTCTACGCCCTTACCTCGCAAATTGTCCACAAACCCATCGGCGATGACGCTAATTTTACTAGCAGTCCGGTAGGCAAATTTTTCCAATAATGTAAATAACTGGATGAGCAGTTTATTTTTCAGTAGACCGACGTGGACGGCTGCTTCTGGTAATATGTCTTGTAGATTTAAAATCACAGGACAAGCACGTAACCATCCTAAAAGAGCAACTGGTACACAGCTTGGTAAGGATGGGGATGTTGACAGAATCACATCTGGACGCCAACCAATCAGGGCGGGCACAAAACTAGTGACAACAAAACTCGCATCTAATAACACCCTATCTAATAAATTGGGTTGTGGACGAATCCAAACGTAACTGCGTTGAATTTGAACGCCATTTTTGTATTCGTTGAGATACCACTTGCCCCGATATTCCTGGTAAATTTGACGCTCAGGGTAGTTAGGCATAGCAGTGACTACGCGCACTTCATGCCCACGTTTTACTAGTCCCTCTGCTAATTCAGTCATCAGTGGGGCTATACCAATTGGCTCTGGATAATAGTTGTAGGAGTAAATTAAAATCCGCATAAAAAGTTAGTCCGAAGTACCCCGGTTTTTTATTTAATGACAAATACTTGTCTTAAACATCATCTGGAGCTTGAAAACTCCTATATCTAATTGTGACCCCAGACTCTTTTTCTGTCAGGGATTTTCCTTAAAGATTGAGTAAACTTTGATATTAAACACTTAGAGTAACTGTGAATTTTTTTGACTATTTAAGCAGTCTTCAAATTGTTCCTTTTTGATTGGTACTTACGTATAAACCCTAAGTTTGATTATATTAATTAAGACTGTTTCAGAATACTAGCAAGGCGCTGGGATAATCTATAAATAATCAGTACTTAAGCACAAGCTACTGAAAATTTTACCACATAGTATGTATATGATACTGAGAAATAAGACTTTGAGAGATTTTTTGTGTAATTCATAAATAATAATATTTATAAAATTATTTTTGGAAAATCACTTTGTAATTGCTTATTTAGAAATACTATAAATATTGTTAGATTTCTTCAAATATTTTTGTCATTTCTGCATTTATTTCATCTGGATAAAATTGTGTTCTACCTGTTCTTTGTCGAAGCCCTTTTTCTAGCTCATCTAATGGATACTGTGATACTACCATTTGTCCATCCATTCCACTAAATCCACTAAGTTGCTCAGTAAATGCAACAATAGCCTGACTTGGTTTTGTTTCATTTGAACTGAAATGAACAACAAAGTTCTTCTCTGTTGAATTATAGTCTACTTTTAATAAGCCTATATTTTCATTTTTTGCTACTTTAATTGCTCCAGACTGAAGTCCAAGTGTTGTAACAAGAATTCCACGTTGTGCTTCTACATCTTTAATAATGTAGGCAAATGCAGCTATTACATTTTGCACTACACATCTTTTTTCATAGTGTTTACATTCAATTAGCACCAGATGATTATCAATATTATAGCCATAAGCATCTACTTCCCATTTAGTTCCAGTCTTTTTACCTATAAGCTTTCTCTTAGGCTTTATCTTTAAATTATGTAAGTTAAAGTATTCTTGGAGATACTTTTGAACCCTGTCATCAGAGAGAATTTTTCTAGTATAATTTTCATATTTCCTCCAATCTGTTTGCTTTTCTAACATTATGAATATTAATTAAATTAAAAAATAAAAGCTAAGTCATATAATACACTATTTGAAATACTAATGTCTAACAGTTACCCTTGTATTTTCTCTTTTTTTGCTGGTTCAGGTTTCCTAGATTTAGGTTTTGAAGCCAGCGGTTTTAATATTGTTTATGTCAATGAAATTTTCTCCCCATTCATCGCTGCCTATCGCCATTCACGGGAAGTTCTGAAAATGCGATCGCCTGAATATGGATATCATCACGGTGAAGCAGCAGATGTAACAAAACTTATCGCTGGAAAAGAAGCACAACGCCTTCAAGAATTAGTCAAAGATTGCCGCAAATCTCATAAGACAATTGGTTTCATCGGTGGGCCTCCCTGTCCTGATTTTTCTATTGGTGGGAAAAATAGAGGACGTTTAGGAGATAATGGCAAGCTTTCCGCTTCTTACGTTGAATTAATTTGCCACAATCTTCCAGATTTCTTTTTGTTTGAGAACGTTAAGGGTTTATGGAAAACCACAAAACACCGTTTATTTTTTGAATCGCTCAAGCAACAATTACAGGAAGCAGGATATATATTAACAGAGCGGTTAATTAATGCTATCGAATATGGTGTACCGCAGGATAGAGAAAGAATTATACTAATTGGCTTCAAGAATAATTTTTTTAAGGATATAGGAATAAAATCCAGTAGTGAAAAGTTACTTGATGGATATTTTCCTTGGAATAATTACATCATATATCCTCAAGAAAAAGTTTTTGCTTACCCCTGGTGTAAGTGTGAGCCATTCAAGGAAAATTCTTTAATACCTTGTCCTGATGGTATACCTGAAGAACTGACAGTTGAATACTGGTTTAGAAAAAATAACGTTCTGAAGCATCCTAATGCTGAACACTATTTTCAACCAAGGGCAGGTATCACAAAATTTGCTGCTGTTGATGAAGGAGATAATTCTAGGAAGTCTTTCAAGCGTCTGCATAGATGGCGTTACTCTCCAACAGCTTGCTATGGAAATAATGAAGTACATTTACATCCTTATAAAGTTCGGCGAATTTCTGTAGCAGAAGCTTTAGCTATTCAATCTTTGCCTGCAAATTTTGTACTTCCAGAGAATATGTCGCTAACGAATATGTTTAAAACTATTGGTAATGGCGTGCCATATTTGGCATCAAAGGCGTTAGCTAAAACTATTATTAACTTCTTAGAAATTGGTGTGAAAAGCACTGTTGATATTACTAACCTTATCACCACATAACGTCAACTTAAATACTTAATGTAATTCCGGGATATCTATGAAGCTAAAATTTCAGACAAATTAGCAGCTTGTTTTCAGGATAAACTCGTAATAAATGTGGTTTAATATATATATAAGAAATGTTTTAATTTTTTATAAAGTTTAATAATCACTGGCAGAAGACACGATGGCAGCAGACTATCCAGACATTGATATTGCGCCATTTATCGATCACTCTCTGTTAACGTCAACAGCTACTCCAGAGCAGGTTGAGCAATGGTGTGAAGAAGCATACAGATTCAATTTTGCGGCGGTTTGTCTGTTCCCCGCTCATGTCAAGCAAGCAGTTGAACTTCTCCACGGTAAGAACCCGAAAGTCTGTACGGTGATTGGCTTTCCTTCTGGTGCGACAACTTCAGCAGTGAAACTATATGAGGCTCAAGAAGCGGTGGATAGTGGGGCCACTGAGTTGGATGTGGTAATGAACTTGGGCTGGTTGAAAGCTGGCAAAACTGAAGAAGTCCACCGGGAGATTGCCGAAATTTGCGAAGAGACTGGGCAAACGGTCAAGGTAATTTTGGAAACCAACCTTTTGACAGATGCGGAGAAAAAAATAGCTGCTGAAATAGCTATGGAAGCGGGAGCAGCATTCTTAAAAACTAGTACAGGTTGGAATGGTGGTGCAACAGTGGCAGATGTACGACTTTTGCGGGAATTGGCAAAAGAAAGGGTGGGAATTAAAGCTTCGGGTAGTATCCGTACTATCAATCAAGCCCTAGAGTTAATTGTAGCGGGTGCTACTAGATTAGGCACATCTCGCGGTATCGATTTGATCCGCCAGCGCGATAACCTGGGAAAAGGTGAATAGTCATTTGTCTTTTGTCCTTTGTCATTTGTCATTTGTCCTAAGCTAATGACCCTTGACTAATGACTAATGACTAATAACTACTAATGATTAGTGACTAATGACTAATGACTAATGAGTAGAACCTACAAAGCAACTGGTATTAATCTTAAAACCCAGGCATTGGGAGAATCGGATAAAATAGTCACGATTTTGACACGTGAATTCGGTCTGATTCGAGCAGTGGCTCCAGGGTCACGTAAGTACAACTCCAGCCTGGGCGGTAGGAGTGGGATGTTCGTTGTGAATGAACTATTGATTGCGAAAGGGCGATCGCTTGATAAGATTACTCAAGCACAGACGTTAAAAACTTATCCTGGTTTAGCTAAAGATTTGGGAAAACTGGCTGCCAGCCAATATTTAGCAGAAATAGTTCTGTGTGAAGCTTTGAGCGAACAACCCCAAGAAGAACTTTATGATTTGTTCAATGAACATCTTCATCGCTTAGAGGCGGTGTCTAGTGTAAATCAATTTGGTGTTTTGGCTCATCTAGCTCATGGTGTGTTTCACCTTTTAGCCTTAGCAGGACTGACGCCGCAAGTGCAAATCTGTTGCATATCTGGGCGCCCCATTAAGCCAGATTTTACAAACCCCAACTGGCAGGTAGGATTTAGTATCCCTGCGGGTGGAACGGTTTCCTTAGAAGCTAGGGAACTTTTACTAAGAGAGGGACAGAGGGAGATGAGGGCAGAGGGGCAGAGGAGCAGAGGAGCAGAGGAGCACGGGGAGATTAATGACCAATTCCCTGTGCCCCATGCCCCATGCCCCATCAGCAATGCCCAAACAATTGTTGTGCATCGGCAAGAAATACCTGTGATTTCTTGCCGTCTAGGTGCTATGGAACTGGCTTTGCTTCAACATCTGTCACAACCAGAGATAATGCAAATTGATGGTGCTAGAGATTATGACTGGTTATCTGTTGAGCAGATTTTGCGCCAGTATGCTCAGTACCAATTAGGTCGCCCTATTCGCTCTGCTACCTTGATCGACTCTTATTTTGCTGCCAACCATGATGCAACCTTCTGATTTGGATAAAAAAATCCTACCTTTGTCACCAAGCCTCGCCAAAAAACAGAATAGGGTATCAGATCCTACAGTTAGGAATCACTTGAGTGCCATTCCCAAGTGTACACCTAGTCAAATAAATGGCCAAGAAATGTCTCCAAAAGACGTTTCTAAAAATGACCAAAGTTGGACAGAGGAGATCCCAAAAACTGATCTTCCAAGTCAATCAGAAACACAATCTGAAAACAAATTAACCACTGCTGAAGCAGATAGCAACGGTAATCGCAATGGGCAGAATTTGCCAGTAGCGACTATCTCAGAAAAAGAACCACCGAAATTAGATGGATCTGGTTCAGGTGGAGAAGGTATTGCAGGGAATGTAAAACAGCTAGGATTTTTACCTGTATTAAAAAATCCTAATTTCTTGGCTCTTTGGGGCGGTCAAGTTTTCTCTCAATTAGCAGATAAAGTTTATTTGGTGCTGATGATTGCCTTGATTAATACTCAGTTTCAAGGAAGCAATCAGAGTATTAGTGGTTGGGTGTCAGTCTTGATGATGTCTTTTACTATTCCAGCCGTATTGTTTGGTTCCGTTGCTGGCGTGTTTGTCGATCGCTGGTCAAAAAAAGCTGTGCTGGTAGCAACGAATATTTGGCGCGGCATCCTGGTTTTGTCAATTCCCTTCCTGGTGTGGTTGACTCATGACTGGAAACCCATAGGAGTGCTGCCAGTGGGTTTTTTGATCGTTCTGGGTGTGACTTTTTTAGTTTCCACACTGACGCAGTTTTTTGCCCCGGCAGAACAGGCTGCAATTCCCTTGATCGTAGAAGAACAGCATTTACTCTCGGCTAATTCGCTTTACACAACAACGATGATGGCATCGGTGATTATTGGGTTTGCCGTTGGAGAACCGTTGTTAGCGATCGCAGATGGACTTTGGCTGCAAATTGGTGGTAGTGGTAGTTTAGGCAAAGAACTTTTAGTAGGTGGTAGTTATGCGATCGCTGGACTAATTTTGTTCCTCCTGGCA
Organism: Nostoc edaphicum CCNP1411; assembly: GCF_014023275.1. NCBI lineage: Bacteria > Bacillati > Cyanobacteriota > Cyanophyceae > Nostocales > Nostocaceae > Nostoc > Nostoc edaphicum. Next base: position 5,656,924 of record NZ_CP054698.1, on the reverse strand, counting down.
ACTAAGGAAAAACACCACCACCCCGATACAGAATTCCCTCACGTATTCTCTGACTTGCGGGACGGTTTTGCTTATCTCAAAGCAAATCATCGCGTCCGCAATGCTTTGCTTCAACTGATTATCTTATTTTCTGTCTTTGCAGCTTTAACAGTTCTAGCTGTTCGCATGGCAGAAATAATTCCCAATATGAAAGCCTCACAGTTTGGCTTTTTACTAGCATCTGGCGGTGTTGGCATCGCTGCTGGAGCAACAATTCTCGGTCAATTTGGTCAACGCTTCTCATACACCCAACTAAGTCTGTACGGTTGTATGGGCATGGCAGCATCCTTGATTGGTCTATCAATATTTACAACCCAACTATGGCTAGTTTTGTTACTAGTGGCGCTATTGGGCATCTTTGGGGCACTAGTGGGAATTCCTATGCAAACCGCAATCCAAACAGAAACACCTCCAGAAATGCGTGGTAAAGTTTTTGGCTTGCAGAACAATGTAATTAATATTGCCCTTTCCTTACCTTTGGCATTAGCTGGTGTTGCAGAAACCTTTCTGGGATTACAGGTAGTTTTTTTGGGATTAGCTGCGATCGTCATTTCAGGAGGTATATTAACCTGGTATAACTCACACAAGTAGTTATCAACTAACAGGAGTTATTATTCATTACCTTGATGTAATTAATAATTTACTTAAAGCTTTTGTGTTCATGGTAAACTATGTCCAGTGAAAATTTATCACATACTTGCCGGATATGAGTCTGACATTAGTCAGAATAAGTTGTTTAAATATCAGAGATTAACAACTTATAAGTAGAATAAATAAAGCCATAAATCCATTGGTTTAATCAGCTTAGAATAAGCTTTTTAAACTAGAGTATTGTGGGAATTTTTAATAAATAAAAACCAGCAAGTATAGCTAGATAAAAGAAAAATCACAAAAATCATACAAGTAATAGATTAAACCCGCTTTTCTTACAGCTAAATAAAGAATGCGTATAGCCTGGATTGGAAAAAAATCACCCTTTTGCGGCAATGTCACCTACAGTCGAGAAATTACAAATGCCTTGCTAGATAGGGGACATCAAGTTAGCTTTCTTCACTTTGCCCAGGAAGAGTCTGAACCTGACAATTGGCCAAATCTTCGAGAGGTTTCCCTGCCTTTCATTTACAAGTCACAGGTTTATACAATTCCCACTTTTAAAGCGACCAAACTTTTAACCGATTCACTGCGGGAAATCAAGCCAGATGTAGTCCATGCTTCCTTGACATTATCTCCTCTAGACTTTGTTCTACCAGAAATCTGTGAGGAACTGAGATTGCCCCTAATTGCCACTTTTCACACACCGTTTGCTGGGAAGGGGGCAAAACTGATATCGGGAACACAACTTTTGGCTTATCAACTCTATGCGCCTTTTTTAGTTAACTACGATCGCGTGATAGTATTTTCCCAAATTCAGCGGGAATTATTGGCACGGATGGGCGTGCGGGAAGAAAATATTGCTGTAATTCCCAACGGTGTTGATACCGCCAAGTATTCTCCAGGATTTTCTCAAGTCAAAGCAGAATTTAAAGCCGAACGCTTATTTGTCTATCAGGGTCGCATAGCCCCAGAGAAAAATGTTGAAGCCCTCCTCCGCGCTTGGAAGCAGTCGGCAATGGCGCCTGGTAGTAAGTTGCTAATTGTTGGCGACGGGCCTTTGAAATCTTCTTTAGAGCCGTTTTATGGTTCAGAGTACGGCATTATCTGGTTAGGATTTGTCGCCGATGAAGACCGACGCATCGAAATTTTGCGGGGCGCAGATGTATTTGTTTTGCCTTCATTGGTAGAGGGTTTATCCCTATCTCTGTTAGAAGGAATGTCATGTGGGTTGGCTTGTTTAGCAACAGACGTGGGTGCTGATGGAGAAGTATTGGAAAAGGGCGCAGGTGTAGTTATTAGTACCAAAACAGCGCGTTCGCAATTAAGAACGCTCTTGCCAGTGTTGCAAGACCATCCTGAGTTAACAACCTTACTGGGGCAAAAAGCCAGACAGCGTGTATTAGACCGCTATACCCTTAGTAAAAATATTACTCTGCTGGAAGAACTTTATAAAGAAGTTTTAGCACAGCGACCTCTACCGCTAAGTCGTAGAGCCTAGAGAAAGTGAAGAAGTGCGATCGCACTGTAAATCTTAAGATGGCAATAAGTGCGATCGGGTAAAATACAAATACCTAACTAACAATTCTCTTACCAGTTTTACAAGGCTATCTAGAGTTAACGAAATGAAGTATCACGCAAGTCAGATAAAGGTGAGAAATATCCCTGACTTAGAGCAGCTAGAAGATGGTAAGTGCTGTCGAACATACGTTTATTGCTTCACAAATCCGTTGCCTGAACAAAACGTTATTGACCAAATTGCAAATAGTTTAGAGAAGAGATTCACCTTTTCCAAGGAAGTATATGAGATTCCTGAAGATGTTGAAATTTGTGCATTTATTTGCATAGAGCGTTTACAAGATAACGAAGCCAGAGTTCGTGTTTTGACAAATCAACCAGAAGAAGTTTGCGTTTACATCTTTGGGACACATACTCTGCCACGCAAAATTGAGGAAAGGTTTGGAATTGTACAGTCGATTCAGGGGGAACAGCGAGAGACTTGGATGGACTGACTGACGGTAGGGTAGAACTTTTGGTTGGTTACTCTTTTAGGAGTCGCTGGATCTCTTCTGACTTAACTTATCAGTGCTGTGTATGTTTTTTCTGGGCAATTATCGGCAAAAATTAATAAATTAGTTAACATGCAATAATAAATAATAGTAAATTAAAGCTAAAAAATCAAAAAATGACTGCAATCATCGATATAAAAACATTATATGAATCCAATTACCTGCAATGGTTAGAGGAGACTATTAAATGTCTCAAAAATCGACAATTAGCAGACGTTGACTATGAAAACTTAATAGAAGAATTGGAAGATTTGGCTAAAAATGAAAAAAGGCGAATAAGAAGTTTATTAGAACAGATTATTAGACATTTATTACTTTATCAATATTGGGATTTAGAAAAGCCAAGGAATGCTAATCATTGGGCAGCAGAAATTATTAGTTTTCGTAATCAAATAAATGAAGATTTAAGCACCAATATACGCAAACATTTAGAGGAGAATTCTAGCATAAGTTATAGCAATGCATTAGATTATGTTAAGACTAAGACTAAAGTAAACAATTTACCTGAATTATGTCCTTATACCTTAGAGCAAATTTTGGATAAAAATTGGTTGCCTTAATCTTTGATTCTTTGCACAAAATATATTTATATGTATAACTTATAGCGAGTTTCTATTGATCAATTAATTTTCGAATTATCCCCTAAAGGCCATCCTAAACTGGTTGGCTGTTCATAAACCAGCTTTAGAGTATTTACATCTCTGGGAGAAATAGGCTGCGGGTTACGAACTTGAGAAAAATATAGCGCATCAGTTTGTAGCGGACTATGACCCCAAATTCCCAATGCATGACCGAATTCGTGGCGGGCTGCTGCAATGAGATACTCACCTGTTTGACTGGGACTTAACAAAATGGTGAAGCGGTGGGATAAAACTTTGTTGCTGGTGTATAACTCGTAAGTAGTTTGTGCCGATCGCGCACGGGGTATATTACTACCAGGCGAAATTTGTAGAGGTGGCGCTTTTCTTACAATTGTAATATCAGCAATTTCTGGCTTTTCAACTATTGTTAAAGGTAAATAATTACTCCACTCTTGTACACCCCGCAAGACACCATTAACCCATGCTTGAGCTTGTTTTTCGCTAACGGCTTTTGGTGATTCTACATAAACTCGAATCGGAAATTGCGACCAGACTAAATAACCAACTTGAGTTGTTGTAACTTGGGAAAAGTAGTCACCACTATTAGTATTATCTTGCCACTGTGCGAGTGTAGGCGGTAAGGGATGGGGTTTTGAAGGAGATGATGGAGATAGAGAGATTATTAAGTTTGAATATATATATTTTGGTATTAATGTAAACCCGTCACTTGACTGGAGATTAGTAAAAACGATTAACAGCCCTGTGCCAAGAAAAAAGGCAAGGGCTGTGATTAACCGCCGTGAAATTAAATTTATTAGGCTCTTAAGTATTGGGTGTTGGGTTATTTTCCCCATTAACCTATCCTTATTTAGGCAACCAACCGGCACTTAAAACCACTGTTAAACCTAAAAAGATTACTGTCAATGCCCAAGTAATTCGATTTAAGGTGTTTTCTGCACTTTTGGTGCTGCTAAATAGCTGGGCTTGTCCGCCAATGGCTCCAATGCCATCACCTTTGGGGCTATGCAGTAAAACCAAGATAATCAAACCAGTGGCGGAAAACGCCCAAATGCCTTGCACGATATTAGTAACTGTCATGGTGGAATCTCATTTATAACAAGTTTTAAAAAACAGGAGTCAGAATTCTGAATTCAAAAGTTAGGAGTTCACTAAAAACTCCTAACTCAGCACTCAGCACTCAGCACTATTTTACAGTCCTACTTGCACAGGCGTGCGAGTGCGTTGCAGTTCATAATCTGCTGTTTTTAGCAGCGATCGCCCGGTCATTTCTGGTGGCTGAGGCAGCTGTAAAATCTCTAGAATCGTGGGAGCGATGTCGGATAGCTTGCCATCGCTTCGCAGTTCGACATTTGTACCATATCCAGGGATTTTGACTTTCTCGCCTTCTACCAAAATTAAGGGGACTGGGTTAGTAGTATGAGCTGTCCAGGGATTACCCCCTTCATCTAGCATATACTCAGCGTTGCCGTGATCGGCAGTAATAATTGTTGTACCACCGGCTTTGATAACGCTCTCTAGCAAGCGTCCCAAACAGCGATCAACTGTTTCAATTGCTGTAATCGTAGCGTCGATTTGACCAGTATGCCCTACCATGTCTGGGTTGGCATAGTTAATCACAACTAGGGAATATATACCCTTTTGAATCGCTGCGATCGCAACATCTGTAACTGCTACTGCTGACATCGCTGGGGCGTGATCGTAAGTCGCTACCATCGGGCTGCTTACCAGTTCCCGATCTTCTCCAGCAAAAGGTTCCTCCAGACCACCATTAAAGAAATAGGTGACGTGGGCGTATTTTTCTGTTTCGGCGGTGCGGAACTGATTCAGACTGTGATTAGCTATGACTTCTCCCAGAATGTTACTGAGATTCTGAGGCTCAAAGGCTACAGCCACGGGTAAGTCTGAATCATACTGTGTAAACGTGACAAAAGACAGTGGTGTGATTTGCTGTCTTTCAAAACCGTTAAATGTGGGACTGACCAAAGCTTGAGTCAGTTGTCTGGAGCGATCGGGGCGGAAGTTGAAAAATATCACTCCATCCCCTGGTTCTATTGCACCTGGTGCAATTCGGATGGGGTTGATAAATTCATCTTTTACCCCTTCGGCGTAAGATTCTTGCAAGATTTCCACAGCCGTGCGATTATCACCTGTACCATCTTGGGTCATCACGTCGTAGGCGCGTTTTACTCGATCCCAGCGATGATCGCGATCCATCGCGTAGTAGCGACCGCTGAGGGTGACTATGCGTCCAATGCCTGTGCGGTTTATATAATCTTGCAGCAGTGTGATTGCTTTTACACCGTCAGTTGGGGCGGTGTCACGACCATCGGTGATAGCGTGAATACAAACTTCTGGAATTTGCTGGTTTTTGGCTAAGTCAAGTAGTCCGAATAGATGGGTGATATGCGAATGTACCCCTCCCTCAGAACAAAGCCCGACTAGATGCAGCTTGCTATTCCGAGAGCGAACTTCCTGGCAAATTTTGACGAGTGCTGGGTTTAAGGCAATAGAACCGTCTTCAACCGCATCAGAGATGCGTACCAGTTCTTGCGGTACAACTCGCCCAGCACCAATATTCAAATGACCTACTTCCGAGTTGCCCATTTGACCTTCTGGCAACCCTACGGCTTTTCCTGATGTGCGGATGAGAGTGTGCGGGTAAGCTGTCCATAAACTATCCACAATGGGAGTTTTAGCAGCAACAATAGCGTTTCCTCGCTTTTCCTCGCAGTAGCCCCATCCGTCTAAAATGACTAGCACCACAGGAGCAACAGGTGCTTTGGTCATAGTAAAATTGCCCTTTACTTTTTGTAATACCCGAATGATACCATTGCTAATCCACGCCGCAAGTGAATTTTTGCTTATTAATTTCTTTTATGAAAGACTTGCAGCTTTTTGAAATATTTTTTAAACTTTAGCGATTTTTCTGTAATTTTGTTGAGCGCTAATAATAAGTGATTACTTAGTAGTAGCCTTTTAGCACTACTACTAAGTCCGTATTCAATCTCTTATTTCTTTTTGGTAGAAGCTTTTGCAGCTTTTTTAGCAGCTTTTTCAGCAGTGATCGCAGCTAACTTTGCTTGTTCTTTTTCTTCGGCAATTTTCTGGAGATAGTAATGATAGTCTCCTAAGTAAACGCGGAATTCCCCATCACGAATTTCGACGATTTTGTTAGCTACTTGCGAAATAAAGTAGCGATCGTGGGAAACTACAATTGCCGTACCGTCATAATTTTTGAGCGCTTCTTCCAGCATTTCTTTCGCTGGAATATCTAGGTGGTTTGTCGGCTCGTCTAAAATTAGTAAGTTCGCGGGACGTAAGAGCATTTTTGCCAACGCCAGACGAGCTTTTTCTCCTCCACTTAATGCCCCAACTGGCTTAAATACAGTATCACCTGTAAATAGGAAGCGTCCCAAAAGGGTGCGGACTTCTTGGTTATCCCAGTCTGGAACTTCATCATGGATAGTTTCCATAACAGTTTTATTCAAATCCAAAGCTTCAGCTTGATTTTGCTCAAAGTAACCGGGGATAACGTTGTGATCCCCTAGTTGAACACTACCTTCCGTGGGTGGTTCCATACCCATAATTACACGCAGAAGGGTAGATTTTCCAGCACCATTGGGGCCAAGAAAAGCAATGCGATCGCCCCTTTCAATTAGGAGATTTGCTGATAAAAATAGGATTTTCTCACCATAAAGATGAGTTAAATCTTTAATTTCGACTACCTCGCGTCCACTGCGGGGTGCAGGGGGAAAACGGAAGTGGAGAGTTCTCATACCACCAACGGGTGCTTCAATGCGCTCGATTTTGTCGAGTTGCTTTTCCCGGCTTTTCGCCTGGGTACTGCGGGTAGCACTGGCGCGAAATCTATCAACAAAGGTTTGCTGTTTTTCTAATTCTTTCTGCTGGCGTTCGTAAGCACTCAGTTGTGCTGATTGACTTTCGGCTTTTTGTTCCAAATATGCCGAGTAGTTACCAAGGTAGCTAGCAGAAACGCCACGTTCAGTTTCCACAATTTGGGTGCAGAGACGGTCAAGGAACTCCCGGTCATGGGAGACTATTACCATCGGCGTAATCAGCCCTCTGAGGTAATTTTCCAACCACTCAATAGTTTCTAAATCTAGGTGGTTAGTCGGTTCATCCAGCAGCAACAAGTCAGGTTTTTGCAGGAGGATTTTACCTAAACTCATCCGCATTTGCCAACCACCACTGAAGGCGCTAACGAGGCGATCGCCATCTTCTAGCCCAAACCCCATCTCTGGTAGAATTTTCCCGATGCGTGCATCTAAGTTGTAGCCATCCAAGGCTTCAAATTTGCGCTGCAAGCGATCCAACTTGTCGATCAGTCGATCCAGTTCCTCTGGGTTAGCCGTTTCCATCTCTTGTGGTATGTGCGCCAGAGATAACTGGACTTCGTTGGCTTCTTGGAAGACAGTCCAAAATTCTTCTCTAACGGTGCGGGTGGGGTCTACTTCAAACTCTTGGTTGAGGTAAGCTATATGTAAGCTATTAGGGCGAATGATTTCGCCGGCGGTGGGTTCAATTTCCCCAGAAATGATCTTTAACTGGGTGGATTTTCCAGCACCATTGACACCGACTAAGCCAATGCGATCGCCTGGTTTAACTTCCCAGTTGATATCTTTGAGAACTTCGCCTGTGGGATAAATTTTACTTATATGTTCTAGTCGCAGCATTAAGTTTCTCTCAGGTAGGGAGTGGGTGGTTGAGGACGAAGTACTAACACCGCCTCTAATATTAACAAAAATTAACTATAAATTCGTCGTGAAAATGTCTGGAAGCCGCAAACCAAATTTGGCTTGAGCCACGGATAAAATTTACCACATCTATCTTAAGGCTGGCTTTGTGCGACTTGTCTGACTTCTTCGACACTGAAATCAAATGCCTCAGCCACTTGTTCCACTGTCACCCCAAATTTTAATAAGGTGGGTATTAATTTTAATTTGGCTATACGCTCCCCTATTTGGATGCCATCATGATAGAGTTTCGCGTTTTGAACTTGGTTTATAGTTAAACCTAATCCCTCCGCAACTTGCTCAATAGTTAACGCTAAATCTAATAGACGAGGTACTGATTGCCGTAAACCTTCCAAACGCCCTTCTTCAAATGCTTCTTGATAAATTTTTGTATCTTTGAAACTTCTAGTTCCTATGTTGTAGTCTACCAATTCCTCTACTCCTTGATCAGAAGAATCCTACTGCACGGCTTGTCTGACTTCTTCGACACTCAAATCTAGCGCCTGTGCTACTTGTTCTACAGTCAACCCGGCTGCTAACATTGCTGGTACTGCTTTGAGTTTACCTTCTTCAATGCCTTGAACCCTACCTTGTTCAATGCCTTGAACCTTACCTTGTTCGATGCCTTGTTCGATGCCTTGAACCTTACCTTGTTCAACACCCTCCTGAAAGGCTTCCTGATAAAATCTGGTTTGCTTTAACTCGCTTAATCCAAACATTTGCTGCATCTCCTCCCTACTCATTGTGGGAAACTTATAAGCCAAAATAGTCTCTATAAATTGTAATAATTGCTGCTGTTTTGGTGGTGAACTTATTTCTGACTTAGTTCTGTCTATCAACTCTCTTGCTTGTGCGATCGCTATATCGTCGGTTGCAATTACTAATTTAGCAGTTGCAATGCCAATTGGAAGCGATGCACCTTCACCTAATTCATCCAAATAAATGCGTCTGACGCGCCCACTTGTGAAAAACTCACGGTAATGTTTGATATTGCCTGTATCTACATTCCTGTTTGGGTATAAAACCACAGCACCCCAATCATTAGATGGTTGATTCTGACGGAGGTATAAACATATTTCTGCAATTAGCCGTGAATAAATTTCCCCATCAGCTTGAAATTGCACTTCAACAAAGTAAATCGGGTTCTCGCTTCCTTGTGTAGGAAGAAATACACCATCGATTCTGAAGGCTGTTTGTTTGATTTCAACTGATGAAAATTGATAAAGGCTAGCTTCTTCTGGAGGATTACCAATAAGTTCAAAGAAGATATCAGGGAATTCTTGAAACAGCCGATAAAAAATGATGTCTGTTTTCACAATTTTATCTGATTTGAAGATTCTGATTTGCTATTTATGTGTTGCTTGATTCTTCAGAACCATCTCGCACTTTCAGCAATTGCTCTTTTGCCATACCTAATATACGTGATAGTGGCGCTAACAAACTATCATCAAATGTTTCTCCAGCATAAATATTATTCAGTTCAGTCGGAGATAATTTAAAGGTGTCGCAGAATTTAGCAAACTCCTGATTACTCAAATCAAGCTCTTTTTGCCTATCCTGAAGTAAAACTGCGATCGCTCTAGTTCCATGCTTTGGACGTTCACTAGTTTTTACATATTTTTCCATTAAATAATTGACTTTTCTGGTATCGCCACCGATTTTTTTAATTAAATCAGTACAAGCCATTTTTAGTGCTTTCTTTAAAACTTCTTCTTCGTTTAAAATTTTAATAACTTCACTGGCATATTCTGGTTTAAAAAATCCCACCAAATTACCTTGATGATAAACTGGTATATAAGGATTATTCGTTTCAAGTTGCCAATCTAAAGGCTCATTGCGTAGCGACATAGCTGCACCCCTAAATCATTTAAGATTGCACCATTTTAAAACCATTTATTCCTTAACTGCCAGTAAAATACCCTAGCACTGGCAATTAGAAATCGCAGCTATACAGACAAAACCCATCTCCGTGGGTTTCAACTTGCTGGAGTCCACGCAGACGGACTTAGTTTGTGCAGCCATTACGTATTTCTACCAGAACCTTTAACTCAGCCAAAATTAGCGATCGCCTTGTTCATAACCAAGTGGCTAAAGTCTTACCAGAGAAGGGGGTGGTAGTGTTATGAGGCTGTTGTTAGATATTTAACCATAATGGGCATACTGTAAATATCAAGTAATTAAGCATCGAAACAGGGTAAACAGTATGTTGACGATAACGTGGCAAGAAGAGATCGCATCTTTGAAACAAGATTTGAGGAAGGAAATAAATAAAATTTCAGATCATTCTGAGATTAATATACCTAATTATATTTGCATCAATAACCTAAAATCCAAGTTAGAGCGATTAGATGAAATAGAAAACATCCTTAGTATAGAAAAATATAAAATTGTTTTTATAGGTACTATTGGAGAAGGAAAAACCACAGCTATTTGCCATCTTTTTAATTTAATAAGCGACTTCAATGTTTCAAAAACTATTGCTAACAAGTCTCGAAATGTAATTGAAACTAAAGAGTTACTATCAACCGGAGCAGGTAAAACTACTATATGTGAAGTAATTATCAAAGCTGCGGTAAAAACTTACATAGAAATAGAGCCTTATACAGTTGATGAAATGGAAAATCTGATTTTTGAATTTTGTGACTATATTGCAGATAAAGACAAAGACAATCTTCAAACAGATCAGAAGATAATTATTTCTAAAGAAATTGAAAGGGCTATTAGAAATATCATAGAAATGAAGTTGCAATATAAAACAATTTATGAGGGAGAGAAAAAGAAAACTGAAATAATTGATCCAGCTAAGGAAAAATTTGATTTATTAGGGCTTGAGGAAGTTAAAAAAAATGCGTTGAATAATGCAAAGCTGGAATATAGGACTACGAATAAGATTGAATTTGATAATCAAACAAATGAGAAAGAATGGATAAAAAATGTCTTTGCTGCCATCAATAATGTTGAATTTAAGGAATTTGCTATTCCCAGAAAAATATATCTAAATGTGAGCTATGATGTTTTATCTGGCTCAAACTTGTCTCAGTTTGATTCAGTTGTAGATACTAAAGGACTTGATGAAAATCCAATTCGTAAAGACTTGCAGAAATATATTGAGAATCAGGATACTATCTGTCTCTTTGTCACTTCATTTAATGATGCTCCTGAAGCTAATATTAGAAAATTAATAGGTTATCATCTTACATCTAAATCTAAAGATTTTCATCATAGATTTGTAACTTTGGTCTTGACTCACAAAAATCAACCTGAAAAAGTGCATGGATGTGATGGAGATTGGGATGCAGGAATTCAAATCAGAAAAGAAGAAGTTCAAGCTACATTCAGGAATTTGAATTTAGATTTTTTCCTAGAAAATATTTTGTTCTATGATGCTTTGAGATACTACCGTGATGATATAGTCAAGCTAAATACTGATATTTACAGTGAAGAAGATGTACAAGCAGATAAGAATGAATTCATTGAAGCCATAGTGGGTGTAGTGGAACGTAGACGAAATATTTTATTAGACGAAATCAAGGATATTACAGAAAGCTTTACGAGAATAAAAAATGGTGACGCTTTGACAGGATCAGAAATCAAGGCAATAGAAAAAGCCATTCAGAAGATAAAGGATTTGCGGGATTTGAGTAAAAGAGTACCTAGTTTTGTTTATAAAGATCAAGGTCTAGATAAAGGTTTTGTTACTAAATATATTGAATACTATCGTACTGTTTATAAAGCATGGAATACCAAACACGCTATTCATCGCAACTTTGGTTCCTATGAGCCAAGGAATATAGATATATATTATGATATGAGAGTTTTTGCTGAGGGAATGGATGAAGATGAAATGTTAAAGAAGTTTACTAAAGAAGCAAAACAGGAACTAGAAAATATCCTGAATGACCTGACATCTGCAAATGAATCTTTAAAGACACTTATCCCTGAACTAGTTATACAATTTAACTCCTTGTATGACAATTTTATAAGTGAAGTAGGAAAAGAGATTCAAAAGGAAGCTAAAAGAAAATTATCACCTCAAAAAGAAGATTCTGATTTCTGGACGGCTCTAATTAAGGAAAAGGGAAAGGTAAGACCTCCAGGTGAAACCTATACAGATAATGTATGTCAGACTTTGAAGCACGAACTTGAAAAAGAAGAAAGTTTAAATACATTTTTAGAGATTCAAGCAGTAAAGTCTTGGAAGAAATTAGTTGCTAAAATATTAAGCTTTTTCGGAGAAAAATAGATAGCAATTTAAAATTGTATAGAAAATACTAAGGGATGCAATAATCTTGTGTCCCTAGAACCAGTTGATAAAAAAACCTGATTATCTATGACTAGCTTAAGTGAAGAAATATCCCAAAAACTAAATATATATAAGAGAAACTATGCAGAATATACAAAGTGTTTGATTAGAGGTCGGGAAATTGTTCTTAATGGACGACCAGAAGAAAAAGTTAGGCAATTGTTTATCTACTTTTTGGTAAATCAAAGTGGATTATTCCCGAATGAAATTGATATAAGAGTGGAATCTAATAATCACGATATAGAATTATATAAAACTGCGGAAAATGAATATTTTAAACCATATTGCCCTCCTCTAATGATTGTGGAAGTGAAGCGAGAAGAAGAAAACTTGCGGAATCATGAGAAGCAGATTGAAAGATACCTAAATAAATCTTGTTCAGAAATTGGTATTTTATATAATTATCATCAAATTATTGCTTATATAAAAAAAGACACAGTATTTACGGATAATAATCTCAATAGCCTTGAAGATATACCACCTTTAATCTTGCAAAGTTCTAATAAATTAGATAAAAATCTACTAGAATTTGAAAAAGCTGTAAATGGAAGTTTTGATAGTTTTGTTTATCTTGTTAATCAATATGGGAAATATAAACTTAACAGAATAGTTTTTAGGCTAAAAGGTGAGCAGTTACCCATAGTAGGATCTTTCTTCAAATTTCAAGACAATAAGCTCTACTACGATATATATTTTCAAGATGTGAAAAAACAGCAAAGCTGTGATTTTCAAGATTTTGAAAAACTAGTTTCTATTATTTATTAACAAATATAACGTGTCTCTAAATAACAAATGCTCGTAAGGAAAATGGCAGGAATTATCCTTCCCAGTCTTGACGAGTAAGCTGTTACGCAGCTAGATTGTATAATATTAGATTAAGTAATTAATTTAGTATCAGCCATCTATGCCAGCAAAAAATCATCTTTCCCAAGAGCAGAAGGAAAGGCTACTAAAAACGCTAAAAGAGCATGAAAATCCCTACGTAAGAGAAAAGATTCTGATTTTATTATTAATGAATGATGGAAAAACTTATCAAGAGATTAGTAAGTTTTTAGATATTGCATATCCAACAGTAGCATATTGGGCAGTTCACGGCGATCCAGATAACCTAGAAAGTTTTTTAGATGGAAGAAGAGAAGGGAACTTCCGCAAAGTTACCAAAGAATATGAGGATTTATTATTAGAAATAATTGAAAAAGAGCCACTAGAGTATGGGTATGAATTTGGTCGTTGGACAGCAGCAAGACTAGCTACATACCTCGAAAAGATAACAGGAATTAAGTTAAGTGGTTCACAAGTTGGGAGAATATTAGAGCGAAAAAAAGTACGTTTACCTTTGGGCAAAATACAGCCTAGAGGACAAACAGAATCCTGAAATGCGTAAGGCATTTAAAGAAAAATTGTCAGAATACTTAAGAATAACAAAGGAAGCCCCAGAGCGTTTACAGGTATGGTTTTGGGATGAGAGTGGATTTAGTTTAAGAGTGATAAGAAGAAAAAAACTGGGGTAAGAAAGGTACAAGGAAACAAATCACAGGTCAAAGAAGAAGAGGAAGAGTAAATATTATGGGAGGGTTACGTTATCACGACAAGAAGAGAATGAATTTTGTGATTAAAAAAGGAAATGCCGATGTATTTTATGAGCAGCTTCAATCTTTGAATAATTTTCTATTGCAAGAATGGATAGAGCAAGGAAATAGAATTGAGACTTTCAATAAATGTTCTGCGAAAATAGTGATTATCTTAGATAATGCCAGCTTCCATAAAAGAAAAGATATTTTAGTTCGTATCAAGGCAGAAATGCCAAATATTATCCTGGAATTTCTACCACCTTATAGTCCAGATTATAATTTGATTGAATTGGTTTGGCATTCAGCAAAAGAATATATAGCTCATAGATTGTTCGAGTCAGTATCACAGCTAGAAGAGTTGTTAAATAAATTGTTAAATGAAGGAGGTCTTATTATTAAATGGGAACGCAAAATTAAAAATAAAGGTAATGCTGTTTATTAAATTTAGCTGCGTAACAGCTTATCGCACAGAAAATTGTCTGCGATCGCATCATCAAATAAATAAGGGCAATGCTCTGGAAAAGTTCGTAATGGTAAGTTAGTTTCTCGTAGCGCCAAATCGACTCCCGCTTCAAAGCCATCTAACAAGGCTTCTTCTATTCGAGACTTTAAGCTAGGGTTCTGCCGCAGATGCCTATTGATGGCGCGGCGCTGTTCTCGAATTGTTAAAAACCAACTGCGAGAGCGTTGTTCGGGTTGAAACTCCCACTTTAAGAGATGACCAAGTAATACACTCAGACGGCTCACAAGTTCCCGATACTCCTGTCTCCCCAAAGCTTGAATTTCCTCTTGCAGGTGTTGCCAGTCTAGTTCCTTAACTAGCCTCTGCTCTAACGCTTTAGCCTGCTGCTGTGTCCAGCCATAGAAATCTTGGTCATACAAAAAAGGTTTGTCCATAGAGTTGAATCTTGACAGCAAGAAACCACGAGCTAGTTAAAAAAACTTAATTACGAATTACGAATTACGAATTATTTTAATATTCAACTAGCCTTCGCCTCATCCCCAGATGCTTCTGCCACAGCCGCCAATCTCTCTGCCGCAGCTTGCACAATTTGAGCTACTTGAGCCAAAGGCATGTGCTGGATTTGTCTAAGAATCAGACTCAAATCTGAGGTTTCTGGAATTGGCTTGCCATCTATGCAGCTGATTAACTCTTCCATTGTGTAGCCTGCTTTCGATGCGATTCGAGCCAAATTTTCTGTATCTGGCACCTTCACACCTTTTTCCCACATCTGAACAGCAGTAGCAGATACCCCCAAAAGCTTACCAAATGCTCGCTGACTCATTGAACCGCGAGCTAGTTTAATGATTTCAATCAGTTTTTGTTTGCTTTCGATCTTCACTGCTTATATAGCTAGCCAACTGTATTTACAAGTCTACTTTCAATATTACAAGTTTACTTTTATATTGACAGCCTTGTATTTTAGTACTAAACTATATCTCTGGTTGTAAATCTGCAACTACAGGCATCAAGCTAGTAGAATAACCCATCTATCTTTAATCAACCCAAAAAACTTAGTTTGCTACGGCGCTTATGCTAGTAGCTCAACTTTGCTGCGAAGAAATAATATCGAAGGTGCATCATGTTTCGCAAGCCACGCAAAATTAACCAATATCGCCGCAAAGGTAAAAACTTTATAGCCACTAATAAAATTAAACCAGAACTGTGGAACATTTCTGACGCAGAAACCAAAGAAGCTTTAAAAGTTAAAGGCTACGACGTTAAGCAAATCAAAAAAATCCACCTTCTGAAGCATCAAGTGTGTATTTCCTACTGGGATGCAAAAGGAAATATATGCAGCAGCTTTTTTAGCTACCGGATTTTTGCGCGTTGGCAAGAAGAAGTGGAAAAGCTAATTTATACCTGTGAAACTCTGAAGGAATGGGCAAAGTTAAATTACGTTATGAAGTACGAATTTGCCTATTACCATTATCCCAGTGAAATAGAAGATACACTCCACGCAATATTAGAAAACCACCTGTCTGTGTTAAAAATAACAGTACAACAAGTGGTTTTACAGAATATTTAACAGCAAAAATTAGTTAGCGGCAGAAGTCGCTAACTCCGCGAGACGTTCTTGCTGGTCTAGAGATATACAAGACTGGATAAGTGTCTCTAAATCACCATCCAAAACAGGGGTAAGGGAATAATTCTGACCTAACCGATGATCGGTAGCGCGGTTATCTTTATAATTATAGGTGCGAATTTTTTCCGATCGCGATCCAGTACCAACTTGCGATCGCCGCATGGAAGTTACAGCTGCTTGTTGTTCGCCTAACTTGATGTCATACAACTTTGCCCGCAGAATTTGCATCGCCCGTTCTTTGTTTTGCAACTGGCTGCGTTCTTCTGTACAGAAAATGCGTATTCCCGTTGGTTTGTGCATCAAGTCAACGGCTGTTTCCACCTTGTTGACATTTTGTCCACCAGCACCACCAGAACGGGCTGTAGTCATTTCAATATCTTTCGGGTCAATATGAATTTCCACATCATCGACCTCTGGCATAATTGCCACGGTAGCTGTGGAAGTATGAACCCGTCCCCCAGATTCAGTTGCCGGCACGCGCTGCACACGATGCACACCAGCTTCAAACTTTAACTGGCTATAAACGTCATTACCTTTAATTTCGAGAATGACTTCTTTCCAGCCACCCATTTCTCCACGAGATTCGCTCACTAGAGAAACTTTCCAGCCTTGAGTCTGGGCATAGCGGGTGTACATCTGCATCAAATCGCCAGCCCAAATACTTGCTTCATCGCCACCAGTACCAGCGCGAATTTCCAACATGATATTCTTTTCATCATTGGGGTCGCGTGGTAGCAGCAAGACTTTCAAGCGAGACTCTAAATGTTCTATTTTTTCTTCAAGTTCTTTTACTTCCAGTGATGCCATTTCTTGCAACTCTGGATCACTTGCAGATTCTTTGTAAACCTGACGCGCTCCGATTAAGTCTTCTTGGGCTGTTTTCCAAATTTCATAAGTATTAACTACCTCTTCCAAAGAAGAACGAGACTTAGCAATTTCTTGATACTCATCAGGATTGCTAGCGGTATCGGGGTCGCCAAGACGACGTGTTAATTCATTAAAAGTTTGTTCAACGGATTTTAGTTTGTCCAGTAAGTATGATTCAGCCATGACGATTGCGATCGCTCCTTAAAAAAATAACAAATTGGCTCGAGCATATAAATGAAAATCGACCCAGCTGATGCAGGGCCGTCTTAACAGCAGAGCCAACTCGCTACTTTTTGTCTTGTTCGTCACCAGATGTTTGAGTGCTGCTCATACCGTACTTGCGGAGGAAGCGCTCTACTCGACCCTCAGTGTCAATAATCTTCTGAGTGCCGGTGTAAAAGGGGTGATTTCCAGACCAAACGTCTACATGCAATTCTGGCTTTGTAGAGCCAATGGTCATAACAACTTGACCGTTGCAGTAAACTTTAGCATCTGGATACCACTTGGGGTGAATATCAGCTTTAGCCATTGTTCTTTTTGTGATGAATCTATATAAATTATAACTTTCAGCGTTCAATTGCAGCTAGAAGAAGGGAGAATGGAACAGGTTACAGGTAACAGAAAACTATCACCTGTCCCCTGTAACCTATCACCTTCTTCACCAATGCCCAATTTCCTAACGCTTAGAGTACTGAGGCGCTTTCCGAGCTTTATGTAAACCATATTTCTTCCGCTCTTTTGCTCTCGGATCGCGAGTCAAATAACCTTCGGTTTTCAAAGGTGGGCGGTTATCTGGGTCGAGTTGGCATAAAGCACGAGCAACTCCCAAACGGACAGAATCAGCCTGTCCGGTCAAGCCGCCGCCTTCTGCTTTCACCAAAATGTCATATTCGTTTTCTAATCCCAGAGTTTCCAGGGGCGCTTTAATCACTCCCAGATAGTTGGGGTTAAATTGGAAATACAAGTTTCCATCTTTACCGTTCACAGTCAGTTGACCTGTGCCTGGAACCAAGCGTACCCGTGCTACTGCGTTCTTACGACGACCAGTACCCCAGTATACGGCGCGACCGCTATTAGCATCTGCTACTACCATTAATTTTCTTCTCCAGGAATTGTATTAACTTTCAGTTCTTTAGGTTTTTGAGCATCATGAGGATGCGTAGGCCCAGCGTAAACTTTAAGCTTGGTGAACAACTGCTTACCGAGGCTATTTTTAGGTAGCATACCTTTAACAGCTTGTTCTAAAATTCGCTCTGGTATGCGGTCTTGCAGTTTAGCGAAAGTTTCGGTTTTCATCCCACCGGGACGACCAGAATGGCGGCGGTAAAGCTTTTGAGTGCGCTTTTTGCCTGTGACTGCTACTTTCTCGGCATTAATGACGATTACGAAGTCACCTGTATCTAGGTGGGGTGTATATTCGGGTTTCTTTTTGCCTCTCAATACCTGAGCGATTTCGCTGGCGAGGCGACCGAGGCGTTTATCGGTGGCATCTACTATGTACCACTCACGCTCAAGGGTTGCTTGAGAAGGAAGGTATGTTTTAACTGTTGTCATTTGTCATTTGTCCTTTGTCATTTTTAATTTGTCATTAGTCATTTGTCTTTTGTCATTTGTTATTTGTCCTTTGTCCTTTGTCAGTTGTCCTTAGTTATTCACTAATGACCAATGACTAATGACCAATGACTATTGACCAATGACTAATGACTCTTGACTAGTGACGAACTTTGGCAAGGTGTCGTACCAAATCTCTTTTGGAAAGGGAAAATCGGGATAGCCGACTCGCAACAAACACAAGCCTTGAGGCGGTGCGGCATATTTCACTTCTTCCCGGCGTTCTTCTTTCCAGAGTTCGGTGAAGCTAGAAAGTGTTCGTTGTCCAGAACCTACTTCTACCAGCATCCCTACCAACAGCCGTACCATGCCATACAAAAATCCATCTGCCTGTATTTCAATATGGATAAATGGCCCACTGCGACGACACTCTACTGCTTGCACCTCTACCCAGGAATGCGATCGCTTTGAGCCTGCACGGTGAAAAGCAGCTAAGTGATGCTTTCCCAAGAGAGGTTTCAAGGCAGCTTGGATTAAAGATTCATCCAGGGGTGCATAATAATAATGCCAACTGAAGGGTCTTACAAACAAGTTAAGCCGATCTTCAGTATATATTGTGTAGCGATACCGTCGATAGGCTGCACTAAAGCGAGCGTGCCAACGGTTATCGACACTAGCCGAAGCCCTGATTAATATATCTGGCGGCAGGTAGCTGTTGAGGATTGTTGCCCACTTATGAGGCGGAATAAAACCTGTAGCTTCAAAATGGGCTACTTGAGCAGCAGCGTGAACTCCAGAATCGGTTCGCCCAGCACCATGTAGTGTTACATGATGCCCAAGAATAGTAGCGATCGCAATTTCAATCTCTTCTTGGACTGTCCGGTGTTGTTTTTGCCGTTGCCAGCCATGAAAATGAGTGCCCAGGTATTGGATTACCAAGGCTACTCGATGAGTTTGTGTAGGCTGGTGGCTTTCTAACATACAGATTTTGTCCTTTGTCTTTTGTCATTTGTCCTTTGTCATTTGTCCTTTGTTATTCACTAATGACCAATGACTAATGACTAATGACCAATGACCAATGACTTAAACCAATTCAATTATTGCCATTTTTGCATTATCACCCCGACGCGGTACGGTACGCAGGATGCGGGTATAACCGCCCTGGCGATCGCCATATCGAGTTGGAGCTTGTTCAAATAGAGCGTGAACCAGTTGTTTGTCGAAGATATAGCCAAGGGCTTCCCGACGTGCTGATAAGGAGCCATTTTTGGCTAGGGTAATCATTTTTTCCACTTCACTTCTGAGAACTTTCGCTCTAATTAAAGTGGTGGTGATCTTACCATGACGGATCAGCTCGGTGGCGAGCGATCGCAGTAAAGCACGGCGTTGATCGGCTGGTTTACTGAGTTTTTTGACGCGACAACGGTGACGCATAATTATGCACTATGAATTATGAAGGTTTTTCTTAAGGGTGTTTAGAGCCTCTTTCCATTGGCAGGGTGATGCCCAAGCGTCGCTGCAAAGCTTCCACGACTTCTTCTGCTGACTTCTGCCCAAAGTTCTTAATTTCTAAGAGGTCTTCTTGGGTGTAATCCAACAAATCTGCCACAGAGTTAACTTGTGCCCGTTTGAGACAGTTATACGCCCGCACAGAAAGTTGCAACTCTTCGATGGGTATCTGGGCAGTTGGGTCGTCTGGAATCTCCGAACCTGTGTCTGTTGGTTCTAGGGAGATGTCTTTCAACGGGTTGAATAAATCTACCAAGATTGCAGCGGCCGAAGATAGTGCTTCTTGAGGGGAAATACTGCCATTTGTCCAAACTTCCAACAGTAGTCGGTCTTTTGGAATTAAGCCTTCCCCACGAGATTCTTCAACACTGTAGTTGACTTTTCGCACCGGCATAAATATTGAGTCAATTTGGAGAAAATCCAACGATGTGGCTTCCTCACGTCCTCGCTCTACGGTGCGATAGCCTTTGCCTTTCTCGATCCGAAATTCCATTTCCAACTTTCCACCCTCAGCGATGGTGGCTACATACTGGGTCGGATCGATGACTTCTACTTCACTGGGCAAATCAAAATGCGCCGCAGTGATTGTTGCTGGGCCGTTAACGAGTAATCTACCAATCTGAGGCTGTGAGGAATAGTTTTTTAGGATAACTTCCTTCATTTTCATGAGGATTTCCAGCACATCTTCCCGCACGCCCGGAACTGTGGCAAACTCGTGTGAAACGCCTGCAATCCTCACTGCTGTAACTGCCGTACCCTCTAGATTGGATAGTAAAACCCGCCGCAGTGCGTTGCCAACAGTTGTTCCTTGACCACGCTCCAGAGGTTCCAGAACAAATTTACTGTAATGGTTCCGACTTTCGTCAGTATTCGACTCTACACATTCAATTTGAAACTGCGCCACGGATGAGCCTCCCTTTTTCTAAGGTGCTGCTAGCAGACAAGTCAATTGCCTCCCGAATTGAATTTATGTCCTGTAGATTATAGGTATATCAAAACTACTAGTATGAAATTACGGTATAGTTTGACGCCCCTATTGAGCTTGCAGGCGCTGATAATATTTTGGGTATCCTGAAGCTTAACAGCTTTCCCGGCGGGAAAATCTGACACGCTTCTGGTCGCCCAAGTTTTCACCTAATGACAGTTTGCACGTTAGACGCCCAAGCGGTCATTGCTGGCTGTAACTTTTCGTCCTCACTGCCCAAGTCTTAGTGTTTAAACTCGACGGCGCTTGGGTGGACGACAACCATTGTGAGGAATCGGGGTAATATCCCGAATCAGGGTAATTTCCAGTCCTGCTCCTTGAAGTGCCCGAATAGCAGTTTCTCTACCTGCTCCTGGCCCACTGACCATTACCTCAATTTGGCGCATTCCTTGATCAATAGCTCGACGGGCTGCACTTTCAGCAGCAGTTTGCGCTGCAAAGGGAGTTCCCTTTTTTGCTCCCTTAAAACCGCTAGAACCAGCACTGGCCCAGGAGATGACATCTCCATTTTGATCGGTAATGGTGACAATGCTATTGTTGAAAGTAGACTGGATGTAGGCCATCCCACTGGGCACATTCCGTTTCTGCTTCTTGCTCCCGGATTTTTTAGTTGGTTGTCTCGCCATACTTGTTTCGTTGGTTTAAGGTAAAACTTGCTCGGATTAGCAAGCGTTGCAAAATTATTTCCCTGGAGCCTTCTTCTTCCCAGCCACTGTCTGCCTTCTTCCTCGACGGGTTCTGGCATTTGTGCGAGTTCTTTGACCTCTGACTGGTAAGCCCATCCGATGACGACGGCCTCTGTAAGTACCAATGTCAACTAAGCGCTTGATGTTCAAAGACTCCAAGCGCCGCAAGTCGCCTTCAACTTGATAGTTGCTTTCTATTTCCCCTCGCAGGGCTGTTACATCAGCATCACTTAAGTCCTTAACACGGGTGTCTGGGTTCACACCAGTAGCCGCTATAATTTCTTGAGAGCGTGATAACCCAATTCCGTAAATGTAAGTCAGACCGATCTCGACGCGCTTATCGCGTGGAAGGTCTACTCCGGCAATACGTGCCACAATGAACTCTCCCTATTGTTTTCGCAATTACTGTTGGTTAGAAAAACGTGATTAATCGCGTCTTTTCGTTTTAATGATGATATGCGTGTTACAACTGGCTCTGTTGGTAAGAGCCTTATCCTTGACGTTGCTTGTGCTTGGGGTTCACACAGATCACCATCACGCGACCACGACGTTTGATCACGTTACACTTTTCACAAATTTTCTTGACTGAGGCTCTAACTTTCATGCCTTTTATTTTTTGACTCCAAATATAAAATTATAGCATTTCTAGGGAAAATAATCCAGTTAAATGACTAGCTAACAGTCAAAAAAATGGTTTTATGGTAAAATTCTCTACATATACTTACTTCTTACGCAAGCGATAGGTGATTCTGCCTTTGGTCAAGTCGTAGGGGGTTAACTCTACCTTGACGCGATCGCCGGGCAAAATCTTGATATAATTTCGGCGAATCTTGCCGGAAATGTGTGCTAGCACGTTAAATCCATTGTCCAAGTCAACGCGAAACATCGCATTGGGCAAGGACTCTGTAACCGTGCCTTCCATTTCAATCAAATCTTGCTTAGACAATTTGTTTTTTCCTCAACTCAACAATTTAGTGTTCAGTTGCAGCGCTTCATCTGCAAATAAACACACTTTAAGAAATATATCAACAGTTTATTAATATATCTTAGCTAAAATTGATCTTTTTCTTGGTATGGGGTAGTGGAGGGAATTCTCTACCCTCCACTACCCTTCTTTTCACGAAGCGATTACATTTTGTAATTCACCAGTGACATCTTCTTGGGACTGATTGCCATTGACTGTTAGGAGTTTATGGCGATCGCCATAGTAATCAATTAAGGGTGCAGTTTCAGCGCGGTACACTTCTAAACGACGACGAATAACCTCTTCGGTATCATCTTTTCGTCCTCTAGCAAGCAAACGTGCGATGACAATTTCATCTGGTGCATCTAAATTGACTACTCTTTCGCCACCTTGATGTATTGCTTCTAGTAACTTCTCCAGAAAAGCTGCTTGGGTCACTTTTCGGGGAAAGCCATCAAGAATCCAACCATTTTTGGCATCTGGTTGACCGAGGCGTTCCTGTACCAAGTCCTGAACTAGCTGGTCGGGTACTAACTCGCCGCTATCAACATAACTTTGAGCCTTAATTCCTAAAGGAGTTTGCTCTTTCATGGCTTGTCTTAATATTTCACCAGTAGAAATGTGAGGAATATTCAAGTGTTCAGCCAAAGTTTGAGCTTGTGTTCCTTTACCCGCTCCAGGTGGCCCCAAGAAGATTAATCGCGTCACTATTATTTCACCATTCCTTCATAGCGCTGAGATATGACATAAGTTTGGACTTGTTTGGCTGTCTCAATTGCCACACCAACTAAAATTAACAATGAGGTTGCACCTATTCCCTGGAAAGTTTTCACATTCAAAGCGCTTTCCACTGCGGTGGGAATAATAGCAACAAAGCCCAAAAAGATTGCACCCAAAAAAGTGAGTCGGTTAGAAACGCGTTCGATATACTCGCTAGTTGCCTTGCCAGGACGAATTCCAGGAATACTAGAACCCATTTTCTTTAAGTTCTGCGCCACATCTACTGGGTTGAGAATCAACGAAGAATAGAAGTAGCTGAAGAAAACGATTGAAACCATGTAGACCAAGGCATAGACCCAGGAGCTAGAACCGCCTGGACTCAAATAAGTGTTAACTATATTCGCCAATTCGGCATTTTTAGTAAAATTGGCGATCAGCAGTGGCAAGCTGAGGATGGCAGCAGCAAAAATAATCGGCATTACGCCGCCTTGATTTAGCCGCAAGGGCAGATAGCTACGCTGTTCTGCTAAAACTCTCCGACCTACTTGGCGACGAGCCGAAATAATTGGGATGCGGCGCATTCCTTCTTGCACAATCACAATACCAACAATTGTTGCTAGGAAAACTAAGATCAGCACAATCACGCGACCCACTGTTTCCCGACCGCCGACTTGTACCAAGTCGATGGTATCCCCTAAAGCTTTTGGTAATGACGCGACAATATTGACAAAAATCAACAATGATGCACCGTTACCAATGCCCCGTTCTGTAATCAATTCTGATGCCCACATGACGAACATAGAACCAGCTGTCAGAGCGATCGCAGTTTCAGCTACGAAGATTGGCCCTGGGTTTAAAGCAAATTGCTGGAGGAATAATGCCGAAAAAGCTGTACTTTGCAGAATCGCCCAAACTACAGTGACGTAGCGGGTAATTTGCGATATTTTTCGCCGACCTGCTTCGCCTTCATTTTTCTGTAAATTTTCTAAAGTTGGAATCGCAGCAGTGAGTAATTGGATGATAATAGACGCATTAATGAAGGGCAAAATCCCTAAAGCAAAGACTCCCAAAGTCGAAAGTCCTCGCCCGGAAAATATATCCAATAAGCCGAATATGGAATTACTGCCCGATATGGCTTCGGCAAATCTTGGTCTATCAATCCCTGGAACGGGTAAGAAGATACCCAGGCGAACCAAAATTAAAATACCGACGGTGACAAGCAGCCTACCTCTGAGACCAGCTGCCTGCGCCATCTGCATAAAAGTTTCTTGAGCCGTTGGGGCTTTATCTCGACTGATCATAGAGTGCTACCTTTATAGTGAACCAAGCACTGGCAGCGAGTTGGCTTGCATTTAAGTGCGCTGTTCCGGCTCACTCATAAGACTTCACAACTACCACCAGCTGCCTCAATTTTGCTACGAGCTGAAACAGTGAAAGCTGCCGCTTGTACCTTGAGCGGAATGCTCAATTCCCCGTTACCTAAAACTTTCAATGGCCCTTTGACAGCAGTCAGGATACCTGCGGCTTTCAATGAGGTCAAAGTTACTTCCGTATTAGCGGGAAGGGAAGCTAGCTTCTCTACATTAATCGTAGTGTAAATCTTCTGATTAACAATCGGAAAGCCCTTCAGCTTAGGTAAGCGGCGGTACAATGGCTGTTGACCACCTTCAAAACCTGGTCGGGTACCACTACCAGAACGAGATTTTTGACCCCGCATACCTAGACCAGCACTGGCACCTTGTCCGGCAGAAATACCTCTAGCTACACGCTTCTTGCGTTTCTTTGAGCCTTTTTGCGGCTTAACATCATGGAGTCTCATAATTTATCAAGTTCTCATTTGTCGTTTGTCATTTGTCGTTTGTCATTTGTCATTTGTCCTTTGTTATTCACTAATGACTAATGACCAATGACTAATGACTAAATTAGATGTAGAGATTTTGAATAGGAATACCGCGATCTTCGGCGACTTCAGAAAGGGTACGCAGTGTAGATAAGGCATTAACTGCGGCTCTAGCATTATTGAGCGGATTGTTTGAGCCTAGTTGCTTGGCTAAAACGTTACGAACTCCTGCTAATTCCAACACCGTTCGCACAGCACCACCCGCAATTACCCCAGTACCGGGTGCGGCTGGACGCATAATCACTTTTGCACCGCCACCGACACCATCTATGGGATGGGGGATGGAGTTGGATTTGGTGATTGGGATATCAATGAGGTGTTTTTTGCCGTCAGCTACGCCTTTTTTGACGGCACCTATTACATCTGAAGCTTTGCCTACTCCAACTCCAACCTGACCGCGCTCGTTACCAACGACAACGATCGCTCGGAAGCTGAGTTTTTTACCACCTTTGACCACTTTACTTACGCGGCGGATTTGGATAACCCGCTCTTGCCAAGTGGTTTCTTCTTTTTTGGCACGCTTTGTTCTACTTTTACGCTCTGTTGCCATAATTTATGCTCTGGTGAACGTCATTTGTCTGTTGTCATTTGTCATTTGTCCTTTGTCATTTGTCCAATAACTAATGACTAATGACTAATGACTTTAGAAATCTAAACCAGCTTCGCGTGCTGCATCAGCTAGTGCTTTGACACGACCATGATATAAGTTACCACCGCGATCAAAGACTACCTTGGTGATGCCTTTTTCTAGCGATCGCACTGCGATCAACTTGCCAACTTGCGCCGATGCGTCGCGGTTTGCACCTGACGCTAAACTAGATTTCAAATCTGGTTCTACGGTCGATGCGGACACGATGGTTTGATGCTGAGTATCATCAATTAACTGGGCATAAATATGCTCATTAGAACGAAATACCGCTAAACGCGGACGTTCTGGGGAGCCAATAACTTTGCCACGAACGCGTCGATGACGACGATTTTTTGATTCTCTACGAGTAAGTTTCATTTCTACTTCTTACCACCCTTACCAGTCTTACCAGCTTTCCGTCTGACCACTTCACCGGCATAGCGAATGCCTTTACCTTTATAAGGTTCTGGTGGACGAACAGCACGAATTTTGGCGGCTGTGTTACCTACGATTTCTTTGTCATAGCCACTGACAATGACGTTAGTGGTACCTTCTACAGCAAACTGAATTCCTTCTGGTGGTTCAATTTGCACTTGATGGCTGTAACCCATATTTAAAACTAGGTTACGCCCTTGAAGTTGTGCCCTGTAACCAACACCTTGAATTTCCAAACGGCGCTGAAAACCAAGGGATACTCCCTCGACCATGTTGGCAACTAAAGTCCGGCTCAAGCCGTGCAGTTGCTTTGAGGTACGAGTTTCATCCCGGCGATTTACTTGTAATATTTCTCCCTCTTGGGAGATTGAGACATTAGGTGTGAGAGTGCGAGAAAGTTCTCCTTTCGGACCTTTCACCACAATTTTTGTACCATCGATCGCCACTTCAACTTTGGCGGGAATAGTAATTGGACGTTTACCAATACGAGACATGACTTTTTGTCCTTTGTTATTTGTCCTTTGCCTTTTGTCCTTTGTCTTTCACTAATGACTAATGACAAATGACTAATGACCAATGACTACCAAACGTAACAAAGCACTTCGCCACCCAAGTTCTGACGCCGCGCTTCGCGGTCAGTCATAATACCACTGGATGTAGAAATAATGGCAATGCCAATGCCGCCTAGTACCCTTGGTAATTCTTTTTTATTGGAGTAAACACGCAAGCCAGGCTTACTGACCCGCTTTAAGGCGGTGATCAGAGGCTGACGGTTTTTACCCTTGTATTTCAGGGAAATCACCAGATTGTGTTTTACCCCTTCTTCTGCTTCTTCGATTTCAGCAATAAAGCCTTCCTCCCGTAGCACTTTGGCAATGCTCCGGGTCATTTTTGTCGCTGGCACTTGTGTAGTTTGATGCCGCGCCAGGTTGGCATTGCGGATGCGCGTCAGCATATCTGCAATTGTGTCGTTAGCCGCCATCGTTCCCTCTATAGATGAACTTATTGATCGCGAAAGGGCATTCCTAATTCTTTAAGTAAGGCGCGTCCCTCTTCGTCGTTTTTTGCTGTGGTGATGATGGAAATATCCATCCCACGTACTTGATCGATGCTGTCGTATTCGACTTCTGGAAAAATTAGCTGTTCTCTGACACCCAGAGTATAGTTACCGCGTCCGTCAAAGCTTTTAGGGCTAACGCCGCGAAAATCTCGAATTCTGGGTAATGACAGGCTAACTAGTCTGTCGAAAAAGGCATACATCCGTTCGGCTCTGAGGGTAACCATGATCCCCACAGGCATCCCCTGACGAATCTTAAAGCCAGCGATCGCCTTTTTCGCCCGTGTCACCACTGGTTTTTGACCTGTTACTAAGGCAATTTCGTTGATGGATGCCTCTAGTGACTTCGCATTTTGAGCTGCTTCACCCAAACCTCGGTTAATCGTAACCTTTACCAACTTCGGTACTTCATGAACGTTGGTATATTGAAACTGATTAATCAGTTTGGGGACGATTGTCTCTTGATATAAGGTTTTGAGTCTTGTTGTCGGCATAGTTTTTTGTCCTGATATCCCTGGGCTTGGTCAGGGAACTTTTATTGTCCTTTGTTATTTGTCCTTTGTCTTTTGTTATTTGTCTTTTTACTAATAACTAATGACTAATGACCAATGACTAATGACTATTTATCTAGAATTTCGCCAGTTTTCTTGAGTTTTCTGACTTTTTTGCCTTCTGAGGTAAAGGTGTAACCAACACGACTGGCAACGTTTTGCTTGGTGGAATAAAGCATCACGTTAGAGCTATGAATCGGGAATTCTTGGGTAATAATTCGCCCTGATTCCCCTTCTTGCTGGGGTTTGACGTGCTTGGTTTTAATGTTGACACCTTTGATGATGACTTTACTCAGTTGGGGCAATGCTTGAATAATTTCACCAACTTTTCCTTTGTCTTTGCCAGCAATCACTTGTACTGTGTCGCCAGTTTTGACATGCATTTTGTGGAATACTTTGGGCGTACCCTGTTTGCTTGCCATTAAAGCACCTCCGGAGCCAGAGAAACAATTTTGGTAAAGTTTTTATCGCGCAGTTCCCGTGCAACTGGGCCAAAAACCCGTGTGCCTCTGGGATTACCGTCTTTGTTGATGATCACAGCGGCGTTATCATCAAAGCGAATGCTCATACCGCTGTCACGAGATACAGCTTTACGAGTCCGGACAATTACTGCTTCCACAACATCAGACTTTTTGACAGCCATGTTGGGTGTAGCATCTTTGACAACGGCGATAATTTTATCGCCGATAAAACCATAACGACGATTGCCTCCGCCTAAGATGCGGATGCACATTAGTTTGCGGGCGCCGCTATTATCTGCGACATTCAGGTAAGTCTGGGGTTGAATCACAATTATTCTCCCTTGTAATGTTGTTAGTTTCTAACAACGATGAGGTTTAAGCAGGCTTGACGTTCAGGACTTCTGTGATTTTCCAGCGCTTGGTTTTACTCAGGGGTCTAGTTTCCTGAATGCGAACGCGATCGCCTACTTTACACTTATTTTCTTCGTCGTGAACTTTATATCGTTGGGTGTTAACCACAATCTTGCCGTACTTGGGGTGAGGAGCGCGGTTTTCTATGGCAACTACCACAGTTTTTTGCATTTTATCGCTCACTACCAAGCCAACTCGTTCTTTAACTGCCATAATCTCCTACTTTTCTTCTTTAGCCGATTGACTTGCTGCCCGTTTGCGTTCTGTTTCTAGCGTCAGCAATTGGGCTAGGCGGTGGCGCATTTGTCGGAACTGGTGGGGCTTTTCTAATTGTCTGGTGGCTTTTTGCAAGCGCAACTGAAATAGTTGTCTTTTGATCGCGACAATTTCATCAGAGAGCTTCTCGTCGCTTAATTCTCTAGCTTCTGAAATCTTGGGAAGAGGCATAAGCTACTCCTGCTCCTGTGGTTGAGAGCGCACAATAAATTTAGTTTTGATGGGCAGTTTAAATGAAGCCAAACGCATCGCTTCACGGGCGATTTCTTCAGAAACCCCACCGATTTCAAACAAAATTCGTCCTGGCTTGACTACAGCTACCCAAAACTCTGGATTACCTTTACCGGAACCCATCCGGGTTTCAGCAGGACGCATGGTTACAGGTTTATCAGGGAAAATCCGAATCCAGATTTGTCCACCCCGACGAATATAACGAGTCATTGCCCGACGGGAAGCCTCGATTTGACGCGAGGTAATCCAAGCAGGTTCTTGAGCTTGGAGTGCAAAATCACCGAAGTTGAGGGTACTACCACGGGTGGCTAGTCCTTCCATCCGTCCCCGCTGTTGTTTGCGGAATTTAGTTCTTCTAGGGCTTAACATGGTTTGTTACTTGTCATTTGTCATTTGTCCTTTGTCATTTGTCATCTGCCATTTACTAATGACTAATGACTAATGACTAATGACGATTTATCCTTCATTTGAGCGGTCTTCAAATTGCTGGCGACGACGTTGTTGTTGACGGCGGCGGGGTTCGCGATCGCGATCGCGGGGGTCACGTTCGCGATCGCGGCTTGCTGGTGGTAATGGATCTGGTTCCTGTCCAGGAATAATTTCTCCCTTAAACACCCATACTTTGATACCCAAAATGCCGTAAACAGTTTTTGCTGTGCAATAAGAGTAGTCAATGTCAGCCCGTAAGGTATGTAAAGGTACTCTACCTTCACGAGTCCACTCTGTCCGGGCAATTTCTGCACCGTTGAGGCGACCGCTAACTTGGATTTTAATACCTTGGACACCCGCCCGTTGGGCACGTTGAATCGATTGCCGCACTACCCGCCGAAAGGAAACCCGACGTTCCAATTGTTGAGCAATGTATTCGGCAATCAGGTAGGCATCAGCATCAACTCGTTGAACTTCAACTACGTTAATGCGGATTTGACGATTGCTACCCAACAGTCCTTGGAGTCCGGTACGTAAGGATTCTATACCTTGTCCACCACGACCCACTACTACCCCAGGTCTAGCTGTGCGTACTTCTAAGTCGATTTGGTCGGCTTTGCGCTCAATCCGTACTTCGGAAATTCCGGCGTTGTTTTGAGCCTGTCTACCCAGCTTTTGTTCTATATATTGACGGAGTTTGTAATCTTCTTGTAGAAGTTCTGGATAGCGGTCAGGAACAGCAAACCAACGGGATTGATGTTCATGTGTAATACCCAGGCGAAAACCAACTGGATGAATCTTCTGTCCCACGAATGCTTCCTCTAAAATTTCTTACTTTACGCAATTTATTCGTGTAAACGTGCTTATTTTTCTGGGGCGGCTGCAACGGCCACAGTAATATGACACGTCGGCTTGCGAATTTGGTAAGCTCGACCTTGCGCTCTTGGCTGGAACCGCTTCAATGGCGGCCCTTGATCGGCATAAGCCTGAGTAATCACTAGTTGAGCCCGATCTAACCCAGCGTTGTGTTCGGCATTGGCAGCAGCGCTTCTGAGAACCTTCAAGATGGGTTCAGTGGCGCGATAGGGCATGAATTCCAGGATGATTAACGCTTCTCGGTAAGATCGTCCGCGGATTTGATCGAGTACTCGACGCACCTTGTAGGCCGAGATGCGGATAAAACGAGCGATCGCTTTTACTTCAGTAGTATTAGTAGCCATAATTTTCTCCAATTTTGTCATTTGTCATTTGTCATTTGTCATTTGTCTTTAGCTAATGACTAATGACCTAATAACTAATAACTACCTACCCGCTTTTTTGTCGCTTTTTCCATGACCCCTGTAGGTGCGTGTTGGGGCAAATTCACCCAATTTGTGTCCTACCATCTGTTCATTTACAAAAACTGGAACGTGTTGGCGTCCGTTGTGAACAGCGATCGTGTGACCTACCATTAGGGGCAAAATTGTCGAAGCTCGTGACCAAGTTTTAATAACTTCTTTTCTGTTGTTGTCGTTGAGCTTTTCAATTTTTTTTAGGAGATGATCCGCAACGAAGGGACCTTTTTTTAGAGAACGACCCATAGTTCAATTTTGGATTTAGGATTTAGGAATTATGAGTGAGGAGTTAGGAATTAATAAGTTAGATTCAACTCATAATTCATAACTTCTAACTCTTTAAGATTCACGACCACCGCGACCGCGTTTAGAAGACTTACGACGACGACGCACAATCAACTTGCTGCTAAGTTTCTTGCGATTGCGTGTCTTCGCACCCAATGTGGGTTTACCCCAAGGTGTTACAGGCCCTGATCTACCGATAGGCGCTCTACCTTCACCACCACCATGTGGGTGATCCACTGGGTTCATGACGCTACCTCTAACCTTAGGACGGCGACCTTTCCAGCGATTTCGTCCGGCTTTACCTGCACTCAGGTTTCTCGCGTCGGTGTTGCCTACTTGCCCAATGGTGGCGTAGCACTCGCGCCGAATCAAGCGGACTTCTCCTGAAGGCAACTTGAGAGTTACATAATTACCTTCTTTTGCCACGACTTGGGCGCTAGCACCAGCAGCACGGACAATTTGACCACCTTTACCAGGAGTGAATTCTACGTTGTGAACACTAGTACCTAAAGGAATCTTCCAGAGCGGTAAGGCATTACCATCTTCAAAGGGAGAATCAGGTCCAGAAACAATTATTGTTCCAACTTTCAACCCGTTGGGGTGAAGGATGTACCGTTTTTCGCCGTCTTGGTAATACAAAAGGGCAATTCTGGCATTCCGGTTAGGATCGTATTCAATTGCTGCGACTTTGGCGGGAATATTATGTTTATCCCTTTTAAAATCGATGATCCGATAAAGCTGTTTATGTCCGCCACCCCGGCGACGACTAGTAATCCGTCCGTGATTATTCCGACCTTTAGCGCGATGCTTTGAGGTTGTTAGGGATTTTTCTGGCTCGGCTCTAGTAATTTCCGCAAAGTCAGAGATTGTAACTTGGCGAGTGCTGGGGGTATAAGGGCGATAAGAACGAGTACCCATATTTTTAAGTGTCTGAGTGCTGAGTGCTGAGTGTTGAGTTTGAAATTTTGAGTGCTGAGTTTTGAGCGTAGTAACTCATAACTCATAACTCCTAACTCACAACTTTTTTAGACTTCTGGGAATAGAACTTGTCTAATCTTGTCTTCATCCCCAGGTGCGACGGTAACAATGGCTCGCTTATATTGGGGCTTATAACCAATAAATTTACCAACGCGCCGCTTTTTACGCGGTGGTAGTGTGGTGTTGACTTTTACAACCTTGACCTGAAATAAGTCTTCGATCGCAGCCTTGATTTCTGGCTTAGATGCCTTTGGAATTACTTCAAAGGTGTACTTATTTTGCTCCATCAAGATGGTCGCTTTCTCGGTGACGATTGGGCGACGCACTAAGTCAGCAAGGTCGCGGGGGTCAAAGCTAGGCACTGTAGACCTCCTGAATTTTTTCTAGGGCTGATGCCGTAACTACAATTTTGTCAGCGTGCAGTAAATCAAAAACATTTAGCTGGTCGGCTGCAATTAGTTTTAAATTTTCAATGTTGCGGGCTGACAAATAAACGTTATCTGTATCCGCAATCTCAGACAAAATTAACAGTGCCTTGCTTTCTGGTACTACTCCCCAACGGGCAAGCGCTGCTACTAATTCTTTAGTCTTGGGGCGAGATAGCTCGGTGCTAAATTCTTCTACTACTATCAAGTCGTCAATGCGGCTCACAAATGCTGTCCGCAGTGCCAAACGTCGCTCTTTGCGGTTCAATTTGAGGTTGAAGTCTCTGGGTTTTGGCCCAAAGATCACACCACCACCACGCCACAATGGTGAACGAATAGACCCTGCACGAGCGCGACCAGTACCTTTTTGTCGCCAAGGTTTGCGTCCGCCACCTCTGACTTCAGCACGAGTTTTTGTACTGGCATTTCCTTGACGAGCATTGGTCAATTGCCGTACTAAGGCGCGGTGCACAATATGAGACGCTGTTTCTTCTTTGGCAACGCGCAACTCGAAGGTCGTCTCACCGACCTGTTCTCCTTGCCAATTTTTAACTACGCTTTCAACCATCTTTGTTATCTGTCCTTTGTCCTTTGTCAGCCACTGCGGTCTTGGGGTTTCCCCAAGTAAAGCATGTGG
Source organism: Nostoc edaphicum CCNP1411 (assembly GCF_014023275.1). Classification (NCBI taxonomy): domain Bacteria; kingdom Bacillati; phylum Cyanobacteriota; class Cyanophyceae; order Nostocales; family Nostocaceae; genus Nostoc; species Nostoc edaphicum. The sequence continues at coordinate 5,623,588 of NZ_CP054698.1, read as the reverse complement.
CGTCATTTGTCATTGGTCTTTTGCCATTTGTCCTTAGCCAATGACTTTTGACTAATGACTTTTGACTAATGACTTTTGACTATCCCACTACTTTTGCAGGCACAACACTTACTAAGGCACCTGGTTTACCAGGAATAGCTCCCTTAATTAGCAATAAGTTGCGTTCTGCGTCAACTCTTACTATGGTCAGTTTGCGGATTGTAATACGTTTACCACCTAAACGCCCTGCCATCCGCTTACCTGGATAGACACGACCTGGTGTTGTACCAGCACCAATAGAACCTGGCGCTCTGTGGTTTTTGGAACCGTGTGACATAGGCCCACGAGCAAAGTTGTTGCGTTTCTGGTTTCCCGCAAAGCCGCGACCGATGCTTGTGCCGATGACATCGACAATTTGACCTGCACTAAAAATATCTGCTTTAATCTCTTGACCTAAAGCATAGTCACTAGAGCTATCGGTGTGATATTCATTTAAGTGACGCAATGCTGGGGCAGATGATTTAGCCAAATGACCCAGTAGTGGTCTGTTTAGTGCCTTGGGTTTGACTTCGCCATAACCAACTTGAATGGCAAAGTAACCGTCGGTTTGTTTCGTTTTAACTTGTGTAACGGTGCATGGCCCTGCTTGAATGACAGTCACAGGAATAGCTACTCCTGCTTCGTCAAATATTTGGGTCATGCCCAGCTTGGTGCCGAGAATACCTACAGACACAATAACTGGTTCTCCTTTCTACTTGCTGACCTTGGAATTGGACTCTAGAGGACACGCTTTGTACGCATCAGTTTAGGCTGGGTTAGCCTGCGAAATTTGGAATGGCTTCAATAAACCGCTCCAAATGCTTTGGGACACAACAAACCGTGTCCATACTGCTTGGTGAATCTGTTTCGCTTCACTCAATAGATCACCAGAACAGCCACAAGTCCCTTCCCTTTGGGAAGGAGTAACTTCTGGAATCAATGCAAGGCGCTACAGCTTTAAGCTGTGTGCAGCAATGCTTTCGTCCAAGCAATTGCTCTGGCACTTTCTGGAGGCAGCGCTGTCGGCGGGTTTTCCGATTTATACACGCCCGAAGGGCGGCTTCCCGGAGGTTGGCTACTGCCTTGTTGCAGTTGGACTTAAGCGGTTTTTACCGCCCAGTATCCTTTAACTGAGACTGATGTAATGCCATGAAACCAACATTGCTGCTCAGTTTTCACTTCCCTAAACACCTTAAACTATTGTTTAAGATTTTGCCTGCTTTTTCAGAGGCACAGGAGTAAACTTACCCTGGAGCCTACATAAGCTCCAATGTTGACCTGAAAGCTTTCTTAGTTTACCAGTCTATGATCAATCTGAGTTAGATTATCCAATTTGGATTAATTCATCAGCTTTTGATGCTAACACTACCTCAGAATGAGAGTAAGAAGGGAGTCTAATTTGCGTGTTTGGTCACAATCTAATAATATAAATTATTTATTTATGTTTGTCCAGTAATTTATAGAGTTATTTTTGGAGAGTGGGGAAGAAGTAAGGGAGCAGGGAATAAGGTAGAGGGTACAGATTATCACCTATCACCTGTCACCTCTCCCCTAATCCCAATGCCCAATGCCCAAAAAAATGCTTTTAATCTATCGGTTCAGGGTAAATAATAGAGATATCTAAGTGGGATAAGACGAAAATCTATGGCACTAATTACCACTGGCAATGGTTTAATCCGCGATCTGGAAAAATTTGGCGCTCTTGGAGTGTATGTACCTCTGGAAGGGGGTTATGAAGGTCGATATCAGCGCCGACTACGGGCTGCTGGCTATACCACCCTTCACATTACCGCTAAGGGACTGGGTGACGTAGCTGCGTATCTCACAAGAGTTCATGGAGTCAGACCTCCTCATCTTGGTAAAAAAAGTACTGGTAGCGGTGCAGCAGTAGGTCAAGTCTACTATCTACCCCCAATTCTCAATTCTCATCTAGAACAGTTACCACCAAAGTCAAAGGGGCTGGTCTTGTGGATTATTGAAGGGCATATTCTTTCCAATGAGGAACTTGAATATTTAACGAATTTGCCTCAACTAGAACCACGAGTGAAAGTAGTCATTGAGATAGGTGGCGATCGCGCTTTCCGTTGGACTTCTCTAGAAAAAACTCTGTTAGCTAGCTAACAGTTACAAAAGTGAGGAAGTTATAACTCATAACTTCCTCACTCTCAAAATATTGGCAATTATCGGTCAGAATCAAGTCAGAAGAACTATTTGCAACTTAAATGCTCATTAGTTTGTAAGTTTTTTGGTAAATCCCTGCAACCGGATTAACACTGGCTTCGCCCAATTTCCACCCATTAAATCGTGCAACAGAGTATAAAAACAGGGAATGATAAACAAGGTTAGCACTGTTGCCAAAGACAAACCCGAAAACACAACTACGCCTAATGGTTGAAGAAATTCTGAGCCTTCCCCAATTCCTAAAGCTAGGGGAAACATACCTAAAACGGTGGTAATAGTTGTCATTAAGATTGGTCGTAGGCGTTGAGGAGCCGCTTTCAAAATCGCAGTTTTCCGGTCAACTTTTTCCCGTTCCAGAATTTGATTCGCCAATTCAACCATGATGATGGCGTTATTGACCACAATACCCACTAGCAAAACCGCACCGACAATCACTGTCGCCCCAATGGCAGTTTTGGTGATGTAAAGTCCAAAAATCCCCCCAGCTAATGCCAACGGAATTGTAAACATAATTACTAGTGGGTCAATGAGCGAATTGTATTGTACCGCCATGACCACAAAGACTAGAAAGGCAGCTAATCCACCTAATAGTTGTAGTGAGCTTTGGAGTTGCTGATTAGATTCAGCTGCTGAACTAGGCAATAGACTAACGCCATCAGGTAAATCTATACTGTCTATGATCGTACTGACCTGTTCTAGGGCGTCACTAAGGCTAGCTCCCTCAGTTAAGTTGCCAGCAATTAAGAAAACCTGACGCTGGTTAATTCGCTGAACTTCTCCTGGAGCTTGAGCTTCAGCAATTTTGGCAACATCACTCAAGCGAATTTGGCGATTGTTATCGACAAACAACGGCAACCTCTGCAACTGAGAAGCTGCTTGCAATGATTTTTCATTCAACTTTACGCGAACATCGACTAAACGGTTGCCGCGTTGCAACTGAGTTGGTACGCTACCTTCAAGAGCAGTCTGAATTGTTTCCCCAATTTGTGTGGTAGTTAAACCCAAAGCTGAAACTCTCTCCCAATCAGGAAGAATCTGAATTTCTGGTTGGCGATCGTCTGCATCAGGACGAAATCTCGCTAATGTAGCTTGTTCTTCCAAGGCTGCTAGTACCTGACGACCAGCTTCTTCTAAATTATTTACGTCATTTCCCTGAAGCATCACGTCAACATCAGCACCACGTATCGGAGAGTTGCTGAGAATCAAACCCCGTACTTGACCAGGGGAAAGGCGCAGGCGAATTCCTGCTAAATTTAGCTTATTTAACTCTTGGGTAACTCTTTCTACATAAGCTTGGACATTAGTACCTGTCTTCAGGGTAATGTTGCTGGAAGCTCGTAGGGCATTAGCATTGGTAGTGTTCCCAAACAGGGAGCCACCAATTGTAGAGAAAACATATTCTGTTTCTGGCTGCTTGCGGATAATCTCATCCACCGCAACCATTACTTTTTGGTTGGTTTCTAAAGGTGTACCGGGAGGAAATTGGGCGTTTAAGTTGGCTTGTCCGGTGTTGATGCGGGGGAGAATTTCTTGGGGAATTTGCGGTGCCATCCACAAACTGCCGCCGCCAAAAACGATAATAGCGATCGCTACCGTAGCCACCCGCCAGCGTAATATCCCTGCTAAAAAACTGCCGTATCCTCTCGTAGAAGCATCAAAGCGGTTATTAAACTTTTGCAAAAGCCAAAATTCGCTCAAACGGCTAGAAAACTTCCATGCCAACATCCGAGAGGCAAGCATCGGCACAACGGTTACGGCAATCAAAATTGAAGCTGCAACCGAAAAGGTGATGGTGAGAATTAACTCATTAAATAGTAGTGCGATAAAGCCGCCGATCAGCAAAAACGGTAACACTGCTACCAAGTTTGTACTAGTAGAAGCAATTAAAGCTGATTCTACTTCTTGGCTACTTTTTTCTGCTTGATAAATTAGTTGCTGTGAATTCAAGCGGGTTTTATTATCCTTACCGGGAGTCATCCCAGCCCCCTCGGCAATGTTTTCCAACATGACGATGGAGTTATCTACCACAATACCCACACCTAACGCTAGACCACCCAAACTAAAAACGTTGAGAGATAAGCCAAATAGGCCCATCAAGATGATGGCAGCTAGGGTTGCTAAGGGAATGGCTAGGACGATAATGAAAGTTTGTCGTAGAGAACCAAGAAATAGGAGAACTGCGATCGCAGCTAGTGCAGTGCCGATCAACCCAGAGCTGGTAACATTCGAGATGGAATTGCTAATAAACCGTGATTCATCCAAGGTGGGTGTAAGAATTGTCCCTTCGGGAATTACCCCAGATTGCCGGAGTTCTTCTAAACGTTTTTTCACACCCTCGACAACATTGATGGTGTTAGCATCGGGCTGTTTTTGGATGCTAACTTTTACAGCTTCTTCCCCGTTGAGTAGAACGTATACCCGTTGTTGTTCTGAGCCATCAATGACTTCGGCAAAGTCGCGCAAATAGACGCGGCGGTTGGGGACTGGGGATTGGGTACTGGCGAGTGGGGACTGGGTACTGGTGACTGGGGAAGAAGGGGAAGAGACTTCAAAAGAAAGATTACTGATTTCATTGGCATTTTGAAACCGCCCAACGGTACGGGTTAATGGTTCAGAATTCTGCCCTAAAATCCGACCGCCAGAAATATCTATGTTGCGATCTCTGAGTTCATCTAAGACATCGGTCAAACCGACACCCAAAGCTTGCAACCGATCTAAATCAATATTTACCCTAACTTCTTCTTGAACTCCTCCCGATATATCTACCCCTGCGACTCCGGATACAACACTCAGTTCGCGGGCTAGTTCTTCTTCGGCAAAAACGCGCAAATCAACGCCTTCTAGGGAGGGCGAAGTTAATGCCAATTCGTAAACTGGCAATTGGGAAGGATCGACTTTAAATAAGCGTGGTTCTTCGATGGCGTCTGGTAATGTGCTTCTAGCTCTGTTAAAAGCAGCTGTGGCATCGTTTAAAGCTTGGTCAATATTGCCACCTGGTTGAAAGAACAGATCCAAATTTATCTGTCCCTCACGAGTTTGGGAAAAAATCTGTACTACACCCTCGGTAGCCGCAAAGGCTTCTTCTAGGGGTCTTGTAACTTCATCAACTGCTACCTCTGGGGAAACTCCAGGTGCTTGTATTCGCACACCAATCCGAGGATAGGTAATTGATGGTAGTAAATCCACGGGTAATTTGACGACAAAAAAGACACCCAACACTATCACTGCGAGGGTGAGCATGAGTGTGCCGATGTGTTGGCGGATTGATATAGCACTGATACTAAATCCGCCGTCGTTTTTTACTTGCTGCATTACTGTCGCTGCGCTCCAATTAAAAAGGCAAAATGAAAAATTTCAAAAAACATTTTGAATTTTTAATTCCCCTTAGGGGATGACTCTGCTGTTTCGGAAAGAATTGATAAACGTACAGAGGCTCCATCTTTTAGGGGTTGACCACTGCGAACAACATAGCGCTCCCCGGTTTGTAAGCCAGATAGAATTTCAACTTTGCCATCAACCCTTTTTCCTAAAGTGACAGCACGTGCTGCTACTTTCGTCTTACCATCCGTGTCTTTCACTACAAATAGCGTTCCAGATGGGTTTTCTTGCTCTCCCCCAGTTCTTTTCGCTGTCCCTGCTCCTTTTGCTGCCCCGGCTTGTTTTTGAATAGCTGTTTGTGGCACTATTACTCGCTGTTGAGTCTGAGTTTCAAAATTGACTCGCGCCAGTAATCCGCTGCCAATCTTCCCTTGATTGTTGGGAATCACTACCTCTACAGGTATCAAACGAGATGTGGCATCGGCAGCTGGGGAAATGCGCGTAACTCTGCCAATTAATGTTTCGGTGGGGAAGGCATCTAAGCGGACTTGTACAGATTGCCCAACCTGAATTTGTGCCAGTTCTAATTCGGAAACTTGCACGACAACTTTGACACGGTTAAAGTCGCCAATTTTTAAAACTTCGCTACCTGCTTGCAGAAGGTTGCCTGGTTCTGTCACCTTTTCTGTGACTACGCCAGTAATGGGTGATGTGAGTCGAGCATAAGACCTACGCTCTTTGGTTTGGGCAACCAATGCTTGTTGGGCAAGTACTCTACCTTGGGCAGCAGCGACGGCTTGCTGTTCTGTACGGACTTGTTCTTGGGCTGCCCGGAGTGCCTGGGCGGCTGTTTGCGCCTGGGTACGTGCTTGTTCGGCTGATTGTTGGGCGATCGCTCCAGCTTTGAATAGATCCTGTTGCCGTCTTGAGTCTGACTGAGCTTGTACCACTTCTAGCCGCGCCCGTTCAACATCTGCACGGGCATTACTGACCTGATTAGTTGCCCTAGCTACTTCTGATTTGAGGGCTGCTAGTTCTGCTTCTGCTTGCTTTAATTCGGTCAAAAGGATGGCATCATCTAACTGCCCGACGTTTTGCCCAAGCTTTACCGTATCGCCCACATCTAAGTTCAAAGCCAACAACCGGGCTTCTACCTGCGATCGCACTGATACAATCCGAAAAGGTGTTGTATTACCTGTATATTCTGGTTGTGTTTGCAGGGAGTCAGTTCGAGCGATCGCCGCATCTACAGGCGTTCCACCACCACGTTCTCCACTACCAGGTTGCTGAGATTGTGCTTCGGCTGATTCCTTGGGCAGTGATCCGCAACTCGCCGTCAGCAGTCCTATACCTACCAAACAGGGAATTAATAAACTTCTTACAGAATTGGAAGAAAGGGAATAATTTCCCTCTTTACCTTTCCTACTTATTACACAAGTACTTTTTGCAAGAAGTCTACTCTTTAAATCTGCGATCGCTACCTCAGTCTTCACAACTGAATCTAACTGGATATTAATTAGCTTTTTAGCGACTACTGGATCTGTCATTTTCACCTGTTTGTGCGGCTTATTTGTGTCCAAAATCATTTATTTTTCTCCTATTGGGGAGCTTTTGGGGTTAAACAGCCGTGTTTTAATCAAGTAATTTTGAGAGATATCATTAACAAAAAACGGCGAGAATGAATAAGCTGTCTGACAGTAATTTTTTGCATCAAAAACTACTGTTTTCCCACAAAAGTCCAAAACTTCTCACCGCTCTACTTCTGACGCAGAGGTAGATAATCTTCTTGCAGTTAACAAATTATAAACTTAGTATAAATATTTGTCATTTTTCTGGAATCTACCCATAGGCTAAATCTGGCTTTTTCTAAAGATATGAGCCAAAAAGTTTCACATCCTAACATAATGGGCAGTGTTAAAAAATGATTACTCTTGTTTTTATATATTCAGTACTGACAGTATTGAACTGCATTCTACCGCAACTTCATGTATTTACTGTATTTTAATTGTTAAAAATATTAAAGATTTATTGCTTTTTATGTCTATAATGTAATGGCAAACACTATTTTTTCTTACCCCCTTGCGTAAGATGGCAAGAGACAGGGCAATCAGTGTTATGGCAACAACAGCAAGAATTAACTTTTGCCAGAAATATATTTGGATTAGGTGAGGAAGGTAAGACGTGACATCTCTGTTAAAAATTGCACAAACTGCTGACGAATCCCAGATTTCCGAATTTTTCCAAGAATCAGCGGGTAATTGGCGATCGCAACGGCGCTACTACACCCTACCTGAAGGAGAAACCAAGGAAATGGAGAGTATAGTTACGATCAATTTTCTTGAGCCGGGCAGTGATGAATTGCAAAAGCTAGCTCAGATGCACGATTTGGCTGACACAGGAAGTTTGATCTGTGGTGCAGCAGTTACATGGGAAAGTACGGATCTACTGAAAGCAAGAAAAGAGTCGCAAGGTTCGACGATATTTGGGGTTGTGGGAAACATTTTGTATCGCGATCGCGGTTTTGCCATATCCAAACCAGTCACCGCCCAGTATTATTTCTCCAACCCGAAAACACTGTGTTTACGAACTGAATACAACGGTTCAGTGTTTGAGGAAGAGTTAAAGCTAATTGGCAGCAAATACCGCACCAGACAAACCATTATCTCCCGTGCTGGTGAGCAGTTGATGATTGGTCAGTATTTAGAAAAGAGAGTGGAGAGTTAGTTTATATCATCGATGCGGTTCGCTATAGCCTAGCAACTTTATATAACTTTTTATAACAGTTTTTCAAAAATTTCCCCAGAAAGTGAGTTGCCATGTCATCATGGGAAGTGAAATGAGAATTAATTCGGCGACAGTGTTTGTTTTTAGTATTGACAGGCTTTTTCCTTTTGGTATTACAGACTTCTCTCCGAAATCTAAATCTCTACAAACTTATGATTTTGGAGACATTTAATGTCAATTTACGTTGGTAACCTCTCCTATGATGTTACACAAGATGCGCTAAGTGCTGTATTTGCAGAATATGGTGCTGTAAAGCGTGTTCAACTACCTACTGACCGTGAAACAGGTCGTTTACGCGGCTTTGCTTTCGTGGAAATGAGTTCAGAAGATGAAGAAACGAAAGCTATTGAAGCTCTTGATGGTGCTGAATGGCTTGGTCGTGACCTCAAAGTAAATAAAGCCAAGCCCAGAGAAGACAGAAGTGGTGGTGGTTCCTTCGGTGGTGGTAACCGTGGCGGTGGTGGCGGCGGCTACAACCGTAACCGCTACTAAGGTCAATAGACGAAAGTAACTTAATTGAATCTAGAAAAGGCTCAGGCAGAAATGCTTGAGCCTTTTCTATGGAAAAATTTGACTCTAAATAATTTTGAAAAAGCTCCTCCTACCTCCTTCAAGCCGGATATATAAATATCTGAGTCACCTTGCCAGCAAGCATCCAAAAGTACACTCAGTAATAATACGCAGACAATATTAGATTTTCGATGTTAAATAAAATACTAACTTTATATGTTTTGACTGTTATTTTACTGTGTCTTAACCCAAACATTGAGTACTGAAACTTATATTTGAGAAGTATCAAAACACTCATACACCGGTAAACATGAAAAGTATTAGCAAACTGGCTGTTGTAACTATTGGATCTGTAGCTCTATCTTTGGGTATTGTCGGAAATGGACAAGAGGCTCACGCTTCAGGTTTAATTAATGGTGGTTTTGAGCAGACTCTTGTCCCTAGTAACCAGTCATGGGCATCGATCGACGAATCTCTCATTCCTGGGTGGGAGACTACAGCTACAGATAATAAAATTGAAATTCAAACTCCTAGATTGTTCCACGGTGGAGCATTAGGCACAGATCAATATGCTGAACTCAATGCTAATCAAATATCTACCTTATATCAAGATGTAGAGACTACATCTGGTTCAACTATGTTTTGGCGGTTTTTCCATCGAGGTCGTCAAGGTGTAGATACGATGCGCTTGTCTATTATCGACCTTGCGACTAATTCAACCCTCTTCAGTCAAATATACAACACTGATAACACAGCTTGGGTAGAGTATCAGGGCACAACCGTTGCCACTGGTGGTACAACACGCTGGCAGTTTGACTCAGTAGCTGCTGCTGGTGGTAATCCCACAATAGGGAACTTTTTGGATGAAGTTTACTTTGCAGAGAAACCACCAGAAGGTTTCCAAACAGTTCCTGAACCTGCTTCTGTACTTGGTCTTTTAGCAATGGGTGCATTCGGTATGATTTCCACCCGTAAGCGTAAACAGTTAAATATTGGGAATTAACGACGGTTTGTAGTAAGGTTTTTGGGTTCTACTAACTTTCTTTATGCTCATTAATCCAAGTGAAAGGTCTACAAAAAGTTCCTTTTATAACACTTGAACACCATTTTGCATAAGAGGTATGGTAGAACCATTTTTTTTAGTTTTATTTAATAATACATTTTGATTTCAGAGAAGCTAATACTAAACTTTATTGCAGAGCTACTAGAAACTTTTGCGATTAATAGTAACTATTTATGAGTTTTATTTTTACATCAGTAAAATATAGAGGTTACGGGGAATACTTGGCTAAAAAATCCCCACAACCATAATACTTGCTGACATTTCAAAGTTAGATGTCACATTTTTGACATCATCCAAATAACTACAATTTGGGTATGATGCCGACATGATTTTTGATTAAAAAATGCTGAGAGCCATCAATTCTTCTGTTATTTCAAAGTTAGCTGTGACATTTTGCACGTCATCCAAGCCTTCTAGAGTGTCAATTAACTTGAAAAGCGATCGCGCCTGATCGGGATCAGTAACTTCTACACTATTACTAGGAATCCAGCGCAATTCGGCATCAATTACCTTAATGCCTTGGTTTTTGAGTGTCTGGCTAAGGGTTTCTAAATTTGCAATGTCAGTAAATACCTCAGCCATCTCATCTTCATTCATCTCATAAGACTGGGCACCACCTTCGAGGGATGCTTCTAAAAGCTGTTCTTCGTCAACTACACCCTGCACTAGACAAACGCCTTTTTGGTCAAACATCCAGCTAACACAACCTGTTTCACCAAGATTGCCACCATTTTTACTAAAGGCTACACGCAAGTCAGCAGCAGTACGATTACGATTATCTGTGAGAGCTTCGATTAAAATCGCCACACCACCAGGGCCATAACCTTCATAGCGAATTGCTTCAAAGGTAGCACTATCGCCGCCAAAATTGCCCGCACCTTTAGCGATCGCTCGTTCAATATTATCATTAGGGATACTCGCTGCTTTTGCCTTGTCAATTGCCGTCCGGAGTTGAAAATTCAGCGCCGGATCTGGTACACCGCTTCTAGCAGCAACGATAATCGCTCTGGATAACTGAGTGAAGGTTTTTCCCTTTTTTGCATCTACTACGGCCTTCTGGCGCTTAATATTTGCCCATTTACTGTGTCCTGCCATAATCTGAAATTATCAAAACTCTATTCAAGTTTAGGATATACCTAGCTTTTGCCCCGATGCAAAGGTGCATTTGCTAAAAGGGAGTCGGGAAGTAGTAGTGCTGAGTGAGTAGTCTCACTTCTTTACTCAGTACTCAAAACTGTTTTGCCCAATACCCAATTTAATTAATATCATGCACGATTTTTTTTACCCTCCTCGCCATGCCAAGCGAAAAAGTAAGAAAGTGTCACACTATTTTAGGAGCTTACTCCTTGTATTATTAGTGGGCATAGTAGCTTTAGTTGGATGTCAAAGTATTCTACCTGGTGTTAAGGAAGATAAAATAATTCATTTAACCCTGTGGCAAGGTGTAAATCCGCCGCCAAATCGGGATGTACTGCAAAAGCTGGTAGACAAATTCAATCAATCCCATCCAGATATTCAAGTTGAGTCACTTTATGTTGGGCAACAGGATCAGCAAACGCCCAAGATTTTAGCGGCGGTGGTAGGAAATGCACCCCCAGATTTGTTGTGGTATAACCCGACGATCGCAGGTCAATTGGTGGAACTCGACGCAATTTTACCTTTGGATGAAATGCTCGAAAAATCTTCAATTAAAGCCGAAATTGACCCTGCTTTGTATGAATCGATGAAATACAACGGTAATATTTGGTCTGTGCCCTTTGCTACGAATAATGTTGGTATTTTTTACCGTCCGAGTTTGTTTAAGGCAGCGGGGATTACTGAATTACCCCGCACTTGGCAGGAGTTTGGACAAGTTGCGAGGAAATTAACTCGTGATACCAATGGTGATGGACGAACTGATCAATATGGAATGTTTCTGCCATTGGGAAAGGGAGAATTTACAGTGTTCACCTGGCTACCATTTATGTGGAGTGGTGGCGGTGAGTTGGTGAGTGGTGATTCACAGAATGCGGCAGCAGTAGATTTGCAAGAGAATCAAGGAGCGATCGCAGCTTTGCAATTCTGGCGTAATTTAATTACGGACGGTTCCGCTATTTTATCTGGTCCAGAACGGGGTTATGAGACGGATGACTTGCTGACTGGTAGAGTCGCAATGCAATTAAATGGCCCTTGGACTCTGGGGCAATTTCAAGAAACTGGTGTCGATTTTGATGTTTTTCCAATTCCGGTTGGAGAAAAACCTGCTACTGTTATTGGCGGTGAGAATCTTTTCTTTTTCAAAACCACGCCAGAACGCGAAAGAGCAGCCTTTAAGTTTGTCGAATATGCTTTGAGTGAAGAATTTCAGACAGAATTAGCATTGGAAACTGGCTATTTACCAGTGAATTTGAAGTCTCGTCAAAGTTCAAAATATCAGGATTTTGTAAATGAAATACCACAGGTAAAGGTATTTTTAGATCAAGCTAAATATGGGCGATCGCGTCCGATATTTCCTGGTTACAATCGGATTTCTGACAGTGTAGGTCGAGCAATTGAATCTGTATTGTTGGGTAAAAGTTCGCCAGCAGACTCACTCAAAGTAACTCAGCAACGCTTAGATTTGATTTTTAAGTGACATGGGTAATTTGTAGAGACGCGATTCATCGCGTCTATGATTCATCGCGCATCCCGTTTAAATCACAAAAGGTTCAAGTTCGCTATTATGCCACTTCTCTTCAACCCGTTCAGTAATCAGCGGTCTGATGATAAACTTGGGCGGACGACCATCTAGAACATCAATCCGCACGCATGAATAAGGCAATCGGTTCTGGAAATTGTAGTCATGACGACCCACAAAAAGCATTGAATCTGCAACTTTCCGAGTGGGTTTACCTGCAATCTCAGCAAAAGTCTCCATCAATTCAGTCCCTCCTCGGCGTTGATAGCGGGGACGATGACCACTACCACCAGAGATAATGCAGTTAATGTGAGAGTCAGCAAATCCGGTATCAGTTGTGCAAAGATGCTCCAAACAGTGAGCGTGACCGTTTAAAATCAAATCGACTATGGGACGTTCTTTAATTAGAGAACCAAGAGTTTGTGCTACTTGTTCAAACACCCAGCGCAAGCGATGGCGAACCGCCAAGGTTTGTGCCTGATTCCACTTTGTAGCCTCGGTGACGTATGGTGGATGGTGGAAAAATATTACACGTCCGCGCACTTCGGAGGTATTCCAAGATTCGATTAGTCTGCTTCGCAACCATTCAAGTTGTTCAAAGTCGATGGCAGGCATTTTATGAGATGCTAGTTGTTTTTCAATGTCGATTTTGATCTCGTTGATTTGGTCTAATTTGGCGCTAAGGTCATCAAGTTGTTCTGCTTCGCTTGGTTTATCTGGGTTGAGGCGATCGCATATTTTCAAAATCTGCAATTCTTCTTGATCGATCTCATCGCGGCGCTTTTGCAATTCTCGGCGGTAAATTTCCCCTTCTTGAGTCGCAGGCAAAGGTGACGGTGTATTAAAGGTGTTAGAATCCAGTGCAAAAAAATCAATCCCGCCGTAACGAAAGGTGTAATAACGATTAGGTAAGCGGGTAAACTGTCCAGGTTGATAACGCAAACAGCGTCCTGTATCAGTCTTAGCAGTGTAGTGGCGATCTAAATGACGTTCTAACTCTTGTGGGGACATCGCCTGGGTGTAGTCCATAAATGCCCGTGCATAGGCATTACCTTGATACGATCCATGCCAGCCAATCTCGATATCTTTGTAGCGGAACAGGCGACGTATTGATGATGTTGTGCCAGTCAATAAACGGTACATCAACGGCACATCGTAGTAATCATGATTACCGAGTACTGGCAAGAACGGCAGATTAAACACCATGCGGTCATAAGGAATGCTTTTCGGGTTGTCACCACCAACAAGAAATTCCCGGTAAGGCTCAATAAAATTTGTTGAATAATACTCTTGGGAACCCACCACATAGATTACATCGCCTGTGTGCAACACAAAACTGCAATCATCGCGGTGAGGAAGCATCAGTTCGGCAACTTGTCGTTGGGGGTGGTGTCGAGAATGGGATTTAGTGCCAGAATCACCGATAACTATAAAGGAAAATTCTGGATTATCCTGCCTGCGATCGTCAATAACTAGACTGGTTTGATCAATTCCCCGTTGCACAAAACTTGGATGCATCCACCGCACCCGTTCCTTCATCTTTTGAATTTTGACAGGAATCGGTGGATCGGAAATCAATTTCATGGCTGATAACTCTTGAATGCCTAATGCACACACCGATTGTAACGAAATATTTAATTGTCATTAGTCATTTGTGAATAACTAATGCCCCATCCCAATTTTTAAGGCAAATTTTCTCGCAGTAATGCTCGAAAACCTGCTTGTTGAAAATGCTCATCAGCAGTCAGTGCTTCAGTGATTCCGCTATATTCCATCACAATAAAAGATACGCAATCGATAAATCCCCATTCTTTCTCTGTTCGTTCGCGATATAGCTCGAAAGCACGTTCGTAGAGTTCCTGGGAGAGGGGAACAATTTCTACTTTGGAGTCTGCTACTAGAGAATTTAACAATATGATTGCTGCTTGACGATAAGGTTGTTGGGATAAGGCATTGCCAATTTCCAACATCACAGCTTGGGTTGTTACCAAACGAGTTTCTGCTGCTTGTAACATTTTAGCCAGATGTAAAGCTCTGTCATGCAAGCGATCGCTCGGTGCAGATAAGGCAATGGCAAATGATGTATCAAGAAAGACTTCAGAATGCATGAAAAGTTTACTTAATAATTTACTTACTGTATAAATATTTATCTATATTGGCAGACCAGTCAGGTGGCCCTTCGAGGTTTAGCGATCGCGCTGTTTGCAGAAATGATACCGTTTCATGTTCACTTGGCGGTAAAATTTCAATACTGATTCGCACGCGGGTATTGATTGGCAGTGCGATCGGTTCAGCCGGATAGAACACTTTGCCATTAAACACAGCTGTGATTTTTTCTACCATTTTCCCCAAAAATTGCTTCTAGTCTATCCTAAGCTGGTTGTGGTGATACGGGTAGGGTAGACGACGCTTTAATTAGTGAAGATACGTATACTTGTCTTACAAATTATCTCGATTTTTTATAATGAATTACACCCCCATTGTCCACTTGTCAACCAAGAAGAATCAGATTTGGCTACTTCCTCAATAACTTCTGGTTTGAAACCTATTACTACACCACATTGGTTTAGCTTCACTCCTTTACCATATTTCCTAATCACGCTCGTGTAATGGGAAATATGGTATTTAATGGCAGTCCTTGGGCGCTATGTTCTCGCAATTACCTAGTGCGGATGATTGAGGCGGCAAGACGCGAGGGGTTGGAAATTCGGGCTGCATTGAGCTTGGGAAACTTACTATTTATTCGGATAAATCATTAGTGTTGGTCAATGATGTCAACTGCGATTCAACTGCGTTGAGGTAACTTGAATCATTTAAAACTTGCGCTGGTAACTTGTTAGCCCTGATAGCAGCCTGAACCACATCTTTCGCAGTCAGGCTTCCTATTTGGTATGCAGATATCAAAGCGCCTCCACTGGGAATACCCTGCTCTTTTAAATAACCTTGATAAGCTAGAAAGGCAGTATTGAAGGGTTGCAGATAACTGGCCTCTGTAGAATTTTTGCGTAAAGCATTAGAGTTAACAGCTGTATTTATTTGTCCGCCACTATTGTTAGTATTAGTTGTTTGAGCGCCAGCGATTCCAGGTATAAAAGCAATAGAGGCAATGATAAGTGCAGAATTGAATAAGGTTGTAAATTTCATGATTTTATCCTAAGTAGAACTAGATTAATTAGCGAAAAAGCTGTAAATGATGTAAGTAAAAACTCAAAATTACAGAGGTAATTTAGATTATTCAAAATTACCAAGACCCATCATGTAATAGGCGATAAAAGCACTATCAAAGGGTTTGAGATAATTGACATTTGTAGAATCTTTAGGTAAAGTGTCAGAGTTTACACTTGTGTTTACTGACAGGCTATTATCATTTTTGGCTGTATGAAAGCTAGTGATTTTAGGTATAGAATTAAACCAAGAAACAATATGTGCAGAATTTATCAAGCTTGTGAGTTTCATAGAGTTATCCTCAATTAGAACAAGGTGCAAATGGGTGAGTCAAATTCACCCAAACTGGAGCAGTTGGGAATTCGGAGAAGGTTTAGAAAGAACTTAAAAGAGGCAAATATATGCTAGATAAAATCCTTAGTTCGTAAACATTTCTAGAAGGTGCGTTAGCGTAGCTCGCCATAGGCATCGCTTACTCAAATATCTAGATATTTTTTGCTTTAGCCTATAAACCGAAATCCAACTTTTTTTGGCTAATTAACTTTGCATATCAATATCTTAGAAAATCTTTACGATAGAAGCAAATGCTTTTAGTTTTCAAATTAATAAATAAAAGTGATTGTAATTAATACTGAAAGAAAATCTCGACAACACATTGCCTCTTCGTGACTGATAAACTCTTTTGGTAGCGTTACAGGTTACATAAATTCGCTACAAACAAGCTGATAGTGTCAAAATGTTATGTGTATAGTTTATTTACAAAGTCATTTATGCCGAAAGCAATTTGGAATGGAACTGTTTTAGCTGAGAGTGATAATACTGTAGTTGTGGAAGGCAACCATTATTTTCCTGTTGACACCATTAACAAGCAGTACTTCACAGAAAGTAACACCCACACTACTTGTCCTTGGAAAGGTGTCGCTAGTTACTACAGTATTGAAGTTGATGGGCAAATCAATAAAGATGCTGCTTGGTACTATCCCAGCGCTAAGGAGAAGGCTAAAAATATTGAAGGTTATGTGGCCTTCTGGAAGGGTGTAAAAGTTGAGGCTTAATAAAGGTTCCTGGAAGTATTTTAGTTTCAGGTAATTGATATTATGTCCGACGTGCGAATCGTTGGCTAGAAACTAAGACCCATAAGGGTTTGGAGGATTAGCCGCAAGGTACAATGCCTTGACAACTGAATGACTATGTAGGTGAGAGTTAGTATCCTAGAACCCCCCAAATCCTACCCCGTAGGTGCAACGGTGAAAGCATCACCCCCAGGTTTGAGACTAGCTATCAAAGCCTGAAGCGGGGTGAAAAGGTGTTATTACTGACAGCCTAAGTCGGTAAGCATCGAGCAAAGTACCCATGAGTAAAGCTTTGGCTTGAAGATGCAATTGAGTCGTCGTTACAATGAACCAGCGAAATAAGGCTTAATGCGCTGGAGCCAAAAGGCACAGGATAAGGAGTTGGCAAGAATCGGATTGACCAACAAGCACTTCCAATAAACCCGGCGAAGAGCATCACTCTAAAGGTACACAGTATGGTCACTCGGAACGATATAACCTCTCGTATGCTCTCAGGTGGTCGAATCCCTGAGTAGGTGCTAACCGTATGCAGCGAGTAGGGGAGATTAAGTCAAAAGCGAATGTCTGGGGTAATGCCCAGAATATGCAGACAGACCTACGGTGATTTGGATGATAAAGTCCCAAGTAATGAGTATATATGTCTAATACACAGTCTCAAAGACTGATGGTGGAATGGCACTCTATTAACTGGCGTAAGCTAGAGCGTAGCGTGTATAAGCTCCAAAAGAGAATTTATCAAGCCTCTGCCCGTGGTGATGTAAAAGCATATCGCAGACTCCAAAAGACACTGATGAAGTCATGGTCAGCAAGAGCTTTAGCGGTTCGTAGAGTCACCCAGGACAACCAAGGGAAAAAGACGGCTGGTGTAGATGGCGTTAAGTCGCTGACTCCAAAGCAACGTCTAGAACTCACTGATATCTTAAACCTGGGTACAAAGGTCAGCCCAACTAGGCGCGTATGGATTCCTAAGCCTGGAACGGAAGAGAAGCGACCTTTGGGTATACCTACAATGAAAGACCGAGCCTTGCAAGCACTTGTCAAACTGGCACTAGAGCCAGAATGGGAAGCGCGATTTGAACCCAACTCATACGGGTTCAGAGCCGGACGCTCATGCCATGATGCGGTAGAAGCAATATTTAAGGCAATCAAGCTCAAGCCAAAATTTGTACTCGATGCCGACATATCAAAATGCTTTGACCGCATCGACCATGAAGCACTGCTGAGAAAAATAAATACATTCCCCACCATCCGCCGACAAGTACGTGCATGGTTAAAAGCGGGAGTGATGGATGATAAGCAGTTGTTTCCAACATCTGAGGGTACGCCACAGGGCGGGGTCATTTCTCCGTTACTGGCAAACATTGCCCTACATGGGATGGAAGAACGAATTAAACAATACGCCAATACCCTCCCTTGTAAAGACGGTCTTAATAAACGGGATACCCGTAGAAGTCTAAGTCTAATTCGTTATGCCGACGATTTCGTAATTCTCCACGAAAACATAACCATAGTCCAAAGATGCAAAGAGATTATCTCTGAATGGTTAAAAAGCATGGGTTTGGAACTAAAGCCCAGTAAAACGAGACTGACTCACACCCTCAACCAGTATGAGCAGGAAAAACCAGGGTTCGATTTCCTTGGTTTTTCGATACAACAATTTCCAGTAGGAAAGTATCACTCGAAACGGGGTTTTAAAACAATCATCACCCCAAGCAAGCAGAAGCAAAAGGTACATTATGAACAAATCGCTAATGTTATTGAAACCCATAAGGCAGCTCCGCAAGCGGCGCTAATCAGCCATTTAAACCCAATAATTAGGGGATGGGCAAACTACTACGCGACTGTGGTAAGTAAGGTAGCTTACTCAGATATCGATGACCTCACGTACCAAAAGTTATATGCCTGGGCAAAACACCGCCACCCCAAAAAGAACTGGGGATGGGTGTCAAAAAGGTATTGGCAGTCTATAGGCGGTGATAACTGGATATTCGCAACCAGGAAGGAAGGTTTAACCCCAACTCGGTTACTAAAACATGCCGACACTCCAATAGTACGTCATGTGAAAGTTAAAGGCGAATCGTCACCATACGACGGAAATCTGGTTTATTGGAGTACAAGAATGGGTAAAAACCCCGAAATGCCAAATAGGACTTCAAAACTCCTGAAAAAGCAAAAAGGGAAGTGTACCCACTGCGAAATGTTTTTCCGCGAAAGCGATGTGCTAGAAGTTGACCATAAAATCCCTAAATCGCAAGGTGGTAAGGATATTTACGATAATTTGCAACTTCTACACAGACATTGCCACGATACAAAAACTGCCAACGATGGTAGTCCTGGCATAAAATCCGGCTGCAATAGTGCCGAGCCTAAGCCCACCAGAATACTTGAAAAAGTCAAGGATAAATGGGTAATGAGGTATGCGTGACAAGCACCAAACCATTGAGGAGCCGTGTGAGGTGAAAGTCTCACGCACGGTTTTGAAGACCAACGGGGTTGGTGACAACCTCGTTGAGTTTAATTAATTGCCCATAAAATAATTAGCCCGCTTGTGCGGGCTGACTATTTAAACTATTTGCGAATTTTTTTAATACGTAATTATACCTTCGCCTTGCAAAATGCTGCTTGCTTTCTCTTCGCCAGCCAAGCCAGACTACAAGCAAGTATAGTACCAGCGATCGCACTTGGTTCGGGTACTCTTGTTGTCACTATAAGAGAAACAGGTGTAATAGTTATCTCGCCTCCATTATTACTACCAGCGTTCATTTCCCCAGAATTGTCAATGATAATGCTACCTCCTTCTACTAAAAGATTGCCGGCACTGCCAATTGTCCCAGAATTGCCGCCGTTATGTGTAACTGTTACATTACTATCATTTATGAAAGTCAGTTCATTAGCATTAATCTGCCCATTATTGCCGTTGATAGTGCTATTGATAAATGTTACGTTACCAGTACTGTTATCTATCTTCACATTGTCGCCGCTAACAGTACTATTGGTAAACGTTACGCTACTAGAATTGTAAGCATTGATATTACCAGCGATCGCAAGCCCAGAAAGTGTAACATCGGCGGCGTTAATATCAAACACGGGGAATTGATTATTGCCACTGATGGTAAGTAAGTTAGCACCTGGGCCATTAATAGTAAGATTTTTAGCGATCGCAAGTGCCCCACTCGTCAGGGTAATTGTACTAGGATTACTGCCCAATAAGAACTCTACTACGTCATTGCTAGTTGCAATGTTGATCGTATCTCGCAATGAGCCAACGCCACTGTCATTGAGATTGTTAACCGTCAAGGTAGCAGCCCGTGCTGATTCCACTTGCATTATTACCCAGCCCAAAGCAACGGCTGTGGAAATAGCTTGAGCGACAGCCTTTTTTCTATTGTTTTTTATCACTTAAAACTCCCGGTATTAATTTGTCAAAGAATAAAAAAGTTACTTGTACAATTACATAGATACATCATAATGTTTAAATTTAATTTGCAAAGCGGGTTTTAATAATTAACAGATTCAAAATGTAATTGAATAATTTTCAAAAGGCTGTGAAATATTGCCCGTATCGCTAGAAATGCTTCAATATGCAGCGAATAGCGATCGCATATTCATAACTTTGACTTGAATCAAAGGTGGTTTACTCGGCATCAATACCTTTCCACACTTGAGATACAGGTATAGTATTTCCGATCATCGCACCGTACCAACCTTTCGTAAATCTGAGTTGTGCTGGTAATAGTATAGGATTTGTATATATAAGTTTTGCTTAAGCTGTGGTAACGATCGCATAAGCATTTGCCACAAATAGATAAGCTTTGGTAACGAAACAGGTTGTGTTAGTAACAAAACACGTTGTGTTAGTAACGAAACAGGTTGCGTTAGTAACAAAACAGGTTGTGATAGTAACAAAACAGGTTGTAATAGTAACAAAACAGGTTGTGATAGTAACGAAACAGGTTGTGTTGGTAACGAAATAGGTTGTAATAAAGACAACAACTTTATTCCTAACGATGGCTTTTGTGTTCGTAACGAGTGAACAAGCTATTGTTATCACGGGAATTTCATTTGTAACGTTGCTGCTGGGAAATTGCTCAAATTCTTGTGAAGAGGATTTTCTTTAAGCTTCGCATCGCACGAGTTGCAAAGTTATGCTGATGCCAAGCTTGATAAAAATCGGGGTAAGTCATATTCTGGGAGCATTCCCAGGCTAAATAGTAGTAATAATTATTATTCAATCGCCAATAACCACTTAAAGCTTTAACTGCCTCAAAGCGATCCTTATTATTCTGTAAAATTTTTCCTAAGCTGAATGCTGCGTGTTTACGGTTGAAGTCAGACACATTACTTGATTGAAGCAGATGCATCAAGGCAGCAATCGCATTTTCATTACCAGTATCGATTTCCCATAAGCTTAATGCTGTCTGGCAAAGTGTATCGTCATCCACATCTTGGGAGTGCAGCAATTGCACCAATGCAGTAATCGCAAATTTATTGCTTGTACCGATTTGCCCTAAGCTTGATACTGCCTGCCAACGGGTGGAGTCATGTAAATCAGTTGATTGCAGTAGTTGTACCAAGGCAGTGATCGCAATTTCATTGCCTGTGCCAATTTGCCCTAAGCTTTCTGCTGCCTGCCAACGGGTAGACTCATCAACATTTTCTGATTGCAACAGTTGCACCAAGGCAATGATCGCAATTTTATTGCCTGGGTCGATTTGCCTTAAGCTTGATGTTGCCTGTGTACGAGTAGAGTTATCCACATTAGTTGATTGCAGCAGCTGCACCAAGGTAGCGATTGCAATTTCATTGCCAGGGTCTATGTGCCCTAAAGTTTGTGCTGCCTGCAAACGGGTGTGATCTACAGTGGTTGATTGCAGCAGTTGCACCAAGGCGGTGATCGCAATTTCATTGCCAGGGTCTATGTGCCCTAAGCTAGATGCAGCTTGGCTACGGGTAAAGTCATTTACATCATTTGATTGCAGCAGTTGCATCAAAGCAGCAATCGCTTTTTTATTGCCTGTGGCAATCATCCCTAAGCTCAATGCCGCTGGCCATAGGATGGAGTCATCTAGGTGATTTGATTGCAGTATTTGCACTAAAGCGGCGATCGCAATTTCATTGTCTGTACCGATTTTTCCTAAGCTAGATATCGTCTGAATACGGGTGTTATCATCCACATCTGGGGATTGCAGCAGTTGTACCAAAGCTGTAATCACTTCTGGATTGCCAGTGCCAATTTGTCTTAAGCTCTGTGCTATCTGCCTACGAGTGTTATCGTCCACATTTATTGATTGCAGCAGTCGCACCAAAGCAGCGATCGCTTTTTCATTGCCCATACCGATTTTTCCTAAGCTTTCTGCTGCCTGCCAACGAGTCTCATCATCCAGATTAGTTGATTGCAGTAGTTGCGCCAAGGCGGCGATCGCAATTTCATTGCCAGGGTCGATTCCCCCTAAGCTATCTGCTGCCAGCTTACGGATAGAGTCATCCAGATTAGTTGATTGCAGCAGTTGTACCAAGGCAGTGATCGCAATTTCATTGTCTGTGCGGATTTTCCCTAAGCTTTCTGCTGCCTGCCTACGGGTGGAGTCAGACACATTAGTTGATTGCAGCAGTTGCACCAAGGCGGAGATCGCAATTTCATTGCCAGGGTCGATTTCCTCTAAACTATATGCTGCCAGCCTACGGGTGAAGTCAGACACATTAGTTGATTGCAGCAGTTGCACCAAGGTGGAGATCGCTTTTGTACGGTCTGTTTGTTGCAATACAGACCTAGTTTCCTCTTGAATTGGATCAATAAATTCAGTCCACTCCTGTTTATTGATATTAAAATAACCAAAGCCTGACTTGACAATTTGCGCTAGTATTTCATCAGCTCTAGAATAACCTCTAAACTCTGCAATTCCTGCCGCGGCTAAAAAATAGGCGCGATATTCATAAAATCCTTTATCTACATTTTCTCTATTACCCTTATCACATCCATCTTTAAAGTTGACCAAAGCATCAACAAATTGTTGCTTTTTATCTTTGAGGTTTTCTTCTTCTCGCCCCAACCAAAGTAATATTGTTTGTTTCCATTGCGGATCAAAGATGCGATAAGTCCCTTGGCTGGGATTTTTGGGAACATGATCGAGAAAGAAATGCCAATCATCAATTGCTGTAGCAGCAAAATACTCTTGAAATGAGGCATGAAAGAAAGAGTAAACAGGTTTTCTATTTGTATCTATCCCTACACAGTTTACCCAGCCTAACTTTAGTGCCAATTTCAGCAGCGAATTTTCATCATCAACATATCCCAAAAAGTGATTAACAAAATCCTCCCGCAAGCGAAAACGGGTTGCTTCTTTGTCTATTGCTTCTTTAGCTAATTCCCCCAATTTGATATTGAGTTGCTGACGCTGGTGAGAGTTTGTAGCAAATTCTTCTTTTTTCCACTTGTAGAAGTCATCAACAAATTGCTGATAAAGTCCCGCTTGAGTATCCGGTAATTTTCCATCTCCTGATTGCCAATTCAAGCACAGCAGCGTCAACCGCAGAGGATTTTTCACTAAATCCTGAATCCGTTCCTTACCTGATTTTTTCAGGGCAGTGCATAACTGCTTCCCAATTTCGGGGATAGCAGCGAACCATTTGTCAATAAATCTTTCTACCTGTTGTGGATAAGAAAAATCTAAACTGCGATAGGTATCAAAATCATCAAGTGCATTAATGCTGCCATCCCACAAATTAACGCGACAAGTTAGCACAATTCGTGCTTGAGAAATTAACCCTCCTTCACGAAATTGCCGTGCAATTTCTGTTAGAGGATTAGATGCGGACATTTCATCTAACCCATCTAGCAGTAACCACACATTATTTTGCTTAAATAAAGCAACAAAATTATCCTTCAGTTGCTTAGTGGCTTCAGCTTTCCCTTTTTTCTCAGCAACCTGAGTCAACCAAGTCTCAAACAGATAAGATTTGAGTTCCTTTTCTCGCAAATCTGCTAAAGATACCCAAATGACAATTGACTGGTGAATCTCACGAGATACCCAATCAGCAATCTGCTGTAAAAGTGTTGTCTTTCCTGCTCCTGGTTCGCCAATAATCGCAATCCGCTTACCTTGACTTTTAGGCGTGTTCTTCTGTTTGAGAACTTCTTCAAGAAAAGCATCATGCTCAAACGTTTTAGTGATTTCTGTCTCCTTGTACAGTTCTGACCCCTGTTCTGGAGAAACATCACCCTGACGTTTAGATTGTTTTTTGCGCTCAACTAATCCCAGTGGTACGTAAACATCATCAACTTGTAGGGCGACTCCTTCAGTTGATGTCAGAGGATTTGTAGTCAGCTTTCGCCGTTCTGCTAGCATTTCACGGCAGACTTTACGCCAGTCATTAGGAGTTAACTTTGTCCCATCCTCCCCTTGAGACGACTGTAGTCAGTTGTAAGTATTAGTCTGTTTCTCAATGTTGATTTGTTGGGCAACCATTGCACCTTTCTCTGCTTTTATCTCCTCTGCTAACTTTGCAAAGTTGTTGACTACTGAGGGCTGAGACTGGATTTCTGCTGCTTTATTTTTAATTTCCTTGGCAGTCTCAGACTGGTCATTGTTAACTGCTGTTTCCACATCCACAACAGCTTGAGCAATTTCTGGGTCTGCGTCTGCTGCTGCTTTCAGTTCCAGCACTGCTTGACCATAATCTAATCGCTGCGGTTCATCTCCCTCTATAGCGCTGGTGAGTAATGGCGACTTATTCTTTTGGCGGAGTAATTCGATTAACTTGCCACCTAGTGCCCATGCAGCATCACCAATGTTTTCGCCGATTTTCTCTTGTGCTTTAGTCCAAAGTGTAGTTGCGATCGCAGTAGCAACAGCCGTCAGTGTTACAGTTACCATAAATTCACTACAAATTGAGTTGATGTAGAGATTATTTCAATTGACACGAATAGTATCACGAAAAAGCTAGGCGATTATTAGTGATATCAATAAATACAGTTCAGATAAAACCAAAACAATTGTAGAGACGGCGATTTATCGCGTCTCAAAAACCAAAAATTTTGCCAGTAGCCTTTAACCCGCACAGGCGGGTTTTGTCTGTATAGCCGCGATTTCTAGTCGCCAGGATACTAATACCAATTCAATTAATGATTGCAACACATCCTTGGGTAAAGACGCGATGAATCGCGTCTCTACAAATGGTATGTTTGTCGCATTCTTGTTTCAAATTATGAATTATTAATTAGAAGCTACCTTTTCTGCTACAGGATGAATTATTTCCTCTAGGGTTTGCAATAACTCTTGCTCATTATAAGGTTTAGAAAAATAAGCTCGCGCCCCTAATTGCATAGCTAGTTGCCGATGTTTATTGCTGCTACGAGAAGTCAGCATTGCAACTGGAATATTTTTTGTATCAACGTCTGAATTTACCTTACCTAAAAATCCATAGCCATCAAGGCGAGGCATTTCAATATCACAAATTACTGCCTCCACTCTCAATCCACTATGGAGTTTTTCTAAGGCATCTTGACCATCTTTAGCTTGCTCTACTTGATAGCCTCCTTTTTCAAGGGTCAGAGCTAAAAAGCGGCGAACATTAATCGAATCATCTACGATTAAAATTGTACCTTTCTGCTTAATAGATGCTGCTGATATTTTCTCTTCGTCAAATATTAGGAACGGTGTTTTTAACCTTACTGATGGTAACTGAGTGCCTCTCGGTGTCTTCCGATTTGTAGCAATCCAATACAGCAATTCATTGACATTAACTAGTGGCACTACTCGACCATCACCGAGAATTGTGCAGTTGCTAAAACCTTCAGGTAAGGGGATATTTCCCTCGACTTGGCGAATCGCAACTTCTTGTTCACCCCAGCAACGATCTATTTGAATTGCTACTGGCTGATTATTACCTTTGACTACTAACACGCTGTTAGTACTAATGGCTGCCGGAATTTCCAACTCTGCGCTATCGTAACGTAGGCAATTAAACTCTAAATAACGAGTTAAGCGAATCAGTGGCAGCATGGTTCCTTGCCAATTTAAAACTTCGCTACCAGCCATTTCAAAAACTCGCTCGTCTTGGAGTAAAGATATTTCTGAAATGACATCTGTAGGAAATGCTAATAGAATCTTGTTGATTTCTACCAGCAGAACTCGCGCAACGGAAAGTGTAAACGGTAATGAGAGGGTGAAGGTAGTACCAACTCCTGGTTCCGTATCAACTTTGACATCTCCTCGAATTAGTTTAAGGTTGTTGCGAACCACATCCATACCGACACCACGACCAGATAATGCTGTCACTTGCTCGGAGGTGGTAAAACCTGGTTCAAAAATTAGTGATAACAGTTCTTCATCACTAGCATTAGCGAGTAGAGAAGTATCCAGTCCCATAGCTAGGGCGCGGGTGCGAATTTTCTCCAGAGAAATGCCCCAACCATCATCACGGATAGTAATGAGAGTGCGATTACCGCGGTGAGTGGCTGTAATTTCAATCAATCCTTGTTCTGGTTTACCCAAAAGGCGACGCGTGGCAGAGTCTTCGATACCATGATCGAAAGCATTCCTTAACAGATGCATTAAAGGTTCGTTTAAAGCTTCTAAAATGCTGCGTTCAATTAAAGTGTTACCACCTTCAATTTTTAACTGGACATTTTTCCCATACTCTACATTTAAATCGCGTAAAGCTCTAGGAAAACGTTCGACTAAATCAGACAACGGTCGCATTCTGATGTGATTTAGTTTGGTTTGTAACTGTTTTGATGTTTTGTTGAGTTTACGAGCAATATGGTCTGTATCATCTACACTGAGTTGCACATCTGTTGTGACTTCTTGTACCTGAACAATGGTTTCCATAACTTCCTGCGATCGCAGGTTGAAATCGTTATAGCGATCCATCTCTAAGGCATCAAATTCACTGTCTGTACTTTGTGTTTGCTGGCTATTTTCATCTCGCCCTCTCACTCCAGCAGCTTGAGTGGAAATTTTGTCGGAGACTATACGTAATTCCTGGTTTTCTCGGTCGAGAACTTGGACTCGCTGGTTCAGGTTACGAACGAGTTTGCGTAATCTTTCTAGTTGTGAGTTTAACCCATTTCGCTGAACAATCAGTTCGCCAAATAAATCATTAATTTGCTCTAGTTGTTTGCTAGGAACTCGAACGCTATTTTCATGACTTTCTCGTTCTTTCGTTGGCTCTCCTTTGTTTTCTGCAAATCTGGCATCTGGAGGATTATCTTCTCTGGCAAATATTGTATTGTGTTCAGTGACATTGACAGAATTTACGTCATCGGCAAATTCTGCATCCACAAATGTAAAATTAGCTGCGATTGCTTCATCTTTAACCCAAGTTTCTGGAGTTATCTCTGCTTGCCAAACAGCTGTTGACGCTACTTCTGTGTCGAGGACATCTGTGGGAAGAAGTTGTGGTATTATTTCTGCTGGTAATAGTGCTGGGAATTGCGTAGAACCACCCAAGTGAATTTCTGTAGGTAAGTTATCTAGTTGATTCGTCAGCACCAAAGCTTGCGATCGCCGCCATGCTTGCAATGCTAACTGGGCAATTTCGGAAATGCGTTCCCCGTCGCTACTCACAGTTTCCAAGTGCTGCGTTACTGACTCACAAAGCTTGCTAAAAGCTGGCAACTGGAGCATTTCACCCAAACCACCCAATTCAGCTGCCATGATCACAATTTCTTCATGCAATCCAGGCTGTTCACTATTTGCCAATACAGATTCTAGACGCTGCAAACACTCTTCTACTTCTGTGGAAAATAGCAAAGGGATAACGTCTTGCCCATCTTCTGGGGATAGCATAGTTGAGGCATCCTCTGGGGTGGGGTCGCCCAAGCGATCGTGCAACTCATCAAAAATTGGGTAACAAAAGGTTGCTAACCACTGATCTTCAACAACATTCCCTTGTGCAAGTAATTCTACAATCTGACGCAGCCAGTCAACTCCAGATAGCAATAAACTTTGCAACTGAGTATCAATTTCTAAAGAATTTTTTTTAGTTTTTAAAACTTTAAAGGAATCTTCCAGACGGTGAGATAAATCACTTAGCGATCTAAATCCCATCATCCCCGCGCCACCTTTAATAGAATGAGTAGCTCGGAGTGCAGCATTGATTTTATCTAAATCGATACGGTTACTAGTATCGATTTCCAACAATACCCCTTCTAAGGTATTTAAGTAATCTGTTGCTTCTTCCAGAAACTGCATCTGGATTTCTAATTCTTTGTCTTGTAGCATAGTTTTTGTCCTTAGTCATTGGTCATTGGTCATTGGTCATTAGTCATTAGTCATTGGTCATTGGTCATTAGTCTTAGTAAAAGGACAAAGGACAAATGACAATGGACAAATAACAAAAGTCATTCGTCATTGGTCATTGGTCATTAGTAAAAGGACAAATGACAACAGACAAATAACAAAAGTCATTCGTCATTCATCACTAGCAAATCGCAAAGGACAAAGGACAAATGACAAATGACAAACTTAACTAACTTTGAAAGCCTCGACAGTCTCTTGCAATTGCTGGGAAATTTCTACAGTTTGTTGCAGAGATTCAGAAACTTGGCGAGAAGAATCGCTGGTGCGTTGTGATATGGCAGCGATATCTTTCATCAATTGGCTAACACTTTGGGATGTTTCAACCTGAGATGCGGTTGCAGTGGAAATCGACTGCACTAAGGAGTCAATTTGAGACGATACATCCAAAATTTCACTCAGACTTTGTTTAGCCTCCTCCACAATTCGAGTCCCTTCTACCACTTGGGTAGTGCCTATTTCCATTGCTTGGACTACTTCACTGGTTTCTCGTTGAATATTTTCAACGATTTGTTCAATTTCTTGAGTTGCTGCGGCACTCCTAACTGCTAGTTCGCCGACTTCTTCAGCAACTACAGCAAAACCTTGACCTTCTTCACCTGCACGTGCTGCTTCAATCCCGGCGTTGATGGCTAGTAAGTTGGTTTGAATCGCAATTTGGTTAATTAAGGACACCACGCGAGAAATTTGTTGCGAAGACTCTCCCAAACGTTTCACTTTCTTAGCAGTTTCACCAACAGTTTCCCGCAAAGACAGGATGTTTTGTACTGTTAAATCCATCGCGTATCCGCTCTTAGTGGCAGTGTGAGCAGCATGGTTAGCAATGAAGGCAGCTTTTTCGGCACTTTCGGCTACAGCTTTCATGGATTGGGTCATTTGGTCAACAGCATCAAGGGTGCGGTTGATTTCGGCAGCTTGGGTGAGCGCTTCCTCTGCCAAGTGGCGGATGGCTCCTTCGTTAGAGCCAATGGCACTATTCACATGGATAGCAGCTTGTTTAACTTGGGTAACAATATCCCGGAGGCTTTCGACAATGGAGTTGAAGAAGTCGGCAACAGTGCCTATTTCCCCAGCTGTTACGTCTGCACGTACTGTCAAGTCACCTCTGGCTGCTCCTTCTACGTCGTTAAGCAGTTCTAAAAGTTGCTGTTGCAGTGTTTCGTCTGACCCGGTTACGGTAACATTTCTAACTTTTTCTATCTCTTCTAGTAACTTGGTTTGTTCTAAGGCATAGCCGACTTGAGTTGCTATCTGTTGAAACAAGTCAATTTCCGGCTGTTGCCAAACACGAGGCGTTTCGCAATGATGGGCAATTAATAAGCCTAAAAGTTTTTCTTGGGCAAGAATCGGTACGATTAAATGACCTTTGACAGCAAATTTTTCCAACAGTTGGATGTAACCGTCGGCATTTTTCAGGCTTTGGTCTTGATGAATATTGGCAACTGCTTGCACCTCTCCATCGTGATAAGTTTCTAGATAACGTTCCCGAAAATAGGGGTCGTCAATTTGCACTCCCAGCATTTCCGGCCAATCACCAGTTACCGATTCCGCAACGACAACGCCATCCCGATTATCTGGATTCAGACTATAAATGATTACCCGGTCTGTTTTTAGCGATCGCTGAACTTCTTGGACTGCTGCGTGATAAATATCTTCAGTTTTGAGAATTTTCCGAATTCTTAGAGTAATATCTGCTAATAATTTTACCCCTTCAACGTCTAGTTCCTGTTGCTGCTCCTTAACTAAGACTTGTAATTGTTCAGCCATCAGGTTGATATTTGCACTCAATACCCCTAATTCGTCTTCTCTTTCAATTTCCAGACGGGTATTAAATTTACCTTGACCTAGCTTCGCTAATGCCGCAGTGGCATTGAGAATTGGTTGTGTAGTCAGTTTAGCTAACCGAGATGCGATCGCAGCTACAATCAATGCTGTCACTGCTGTACCAATGGCTATAATCCACAACAATTGTCTTTGCGGCTCAAATACGGTTGCTGTATTTGTAGATAAAAGTACCTGCCAGTTTAAATCAGGTAAGCCATCTATACTATTAGCTGGTACGTAGCTAACTAGTTCTTGTTTTTTCTGAGTTTTGGGAACTTCTATAAAACTATCTAGCTTTTTGGCTGCCAGCAGTTTCGGTAAACTAGAATACTCTCCCTTTGCTTCTTTCCCCAATAATTCCTTTTGGGGACTCAAGAAAACTGTTCCCGAAGCATCGAGCAAATGGTATTGTTGTCCGTTGGCTACGTAGTTCTTAATGACTTCCTCTAAAGATTTTACGGGCATACGTGCTTGTACCAAGCCAATGGTTTGGCCCGTCCTTGTCTCTTTTACAGGTGCAGTTAGATAAATACTCATGACACCAGTATTTTTTGCTGCTTCCGGTTTGCTGATGACAGGAGTATCTTTTTGTAAAGCGTCTTGAAAATAGGTACGTTCTTTTTGGTTTTCCAGTGGTTCGCCTGTGGATTGCACAATCAAGTTACCTTGACGATCAAAAACAGCAATGCTGTCATAAGCTTTGTAGGCTTCGACAACACTATCTAGGACTGCTTGCTTTTGCTGAGTAGTGATACTGACACTAGCTTGAGGACTTGTCAAAAATAGCAAGTTTGATATTACTTGGATATCACCGTAGCGTCCCAGCATAAAGCGGTTAAGTTTATCACTTAAACCAGTGGCTTCGGCTTGTTGAGATTGGGTAATTTGCTTGGTAATCGACTTGTTGGCAAAACCAAAAGCGATCGCACCGATGCCCAAAACTGGTATTGTACCAATTGCGATCGCTAAAATAGTCGCTTTCTTAACCAATCCTAGCCTTGTAAAATAAGCAATTCCCTGATTCAAAGAAGAATTGTTAGCACTTTCAGTAGTCAGTTTAGTGGGTAACTTTACTACAGTTCCAATGGCTTTTTGGGATGAAATCAGTGATGCTCGATTTTGAGCGCTATTACCTTGATTTGTGTTGGTTTTATTAAACATAAAATTAATTCTCCTAAGTATGTGAATAAGACACTAAAAATCTTTTTTTTAGTAGTAAACCCTAATCACTGCGGAGAATAGAAGATTGTACAATCGCCTGTGCATCTAATACCAGTAATATTTCTTCCTGCTGCACAACGCACCCACATAAATAAGGAACTAAACTGGATGTCACTTGTCCTATAGGAGAATGAATCTCATCAACTATAAACTTGGTTGTACCTTTTATTTCTTGTACAACTAAGCCCAACACTAATGATTCTACTTGGATAACGATTACATTGTACTGCCGCAGTCGATAATCTAGGGATTCTAAATTGAGCATTTTTGGCAAATCAACTACCCAAATTATCCGACTCCGCCAATTCATTAATCCTAATATGCAGGGGGGCATATTAGGCATCGACGTAATAGATTCAACAGGCACAAGAATAGCTTCTTGTGTATGCTTCATTGATAAAACAGCAGTAGTTTGTTGATTTAGCTGAAACTTCAGATAACCATCTGCTAAATTATTTTGGGTTGGTTTTGAAGCAAGAGTAATGTTTGTACTAGTCATTGATTTAAATTACCACTGATTTAATAGTACGTAGAAGATGTTCGCGGGTGTAAGGTTTAGTTATATAGGCATCTGCACCTTGCCTCATCGCCCACAAACGATCAATTTCTTGATTTTTAGAACTACAAACCACAATCGGCACTTTTGCCGTAATCGGATTTCTTCTTAGAGAACGACACAATTCAAATCCACTCATTTCTGGCATTACTACATCAGTAACGATCGCATCTGGTTTTTCTAACACAGCTTTTTCTAAACCCTCTTTTGCACCGCTTGCTTTAATTACGTTGTAACCACTTTCTTTCAGATAATGGCTCATCAATTCCAATTCGCTGGGAGAATCTTCTACAATTAAAATTGTGCCAAGCAAAGTCAGGCTCACTATTAAATCTCCTAAAAAAATAAATTAAACGTATTAGCTTTTTATAAGAATTCAGAATTCTGAATTCAGGAGTCAGAATTCTGAATAGAATTAGCATAGCTTGTTAGGAGTTTACTAACTTCTTCAAGTTTAATTTTTAACTCCGAAGTATCACCATATTCTAAATCATTTGAAAGAATTAGATAATAACGACATTCTTCCAGAGAGCCTTGTGCAATATTTAAAAAACGTCCTTTATCTGCTAAACCTTTTTTCTTAAACCCTTCTGCTATATTGGCTGGTATAGAAATTGCTGCCCGTCTAAATTGAGAAGTCAGTCCATATATTTCTGATTTAGGAAAATGAGCAGTAAATGGGTACACCAATAAAATAAATTGATGTGCTTTTTGCCAAACTACCAAATCTTGAAATGTCTTTGCTGGCTGTCTCATTTATTCTAATCTCCTGAATTCTGACTCCTGAATTCTGAATTCTGATTCCTAAATCAACCAAGATGCTTAAAAACCATTTTTAGCAATTCTGATTGTGTAAAAGGCTTAGTCAAATATCCTGATGATCTGACTATTTTAGCCTTTGCTCTGTCGATAAAGCCTGTTCTACCAGTCACCATAATAATTGGTGTATTTTTAAAAGCTGAATGTTTACGTAATAAGGAACATAGCTCATAACCATCTAAACTTGGCATTTCAACATCTAGCAAAATCAGATCAGGCTTACTCCGCAGAATTTGCATTAAAGCTTTGACTGGATCGTTGATCATCACAACTGAAAATGTGTTTTCATCCAAAAAGTGTTTAATGGAATTCAAAACCGTTTGGCTATCATCAATGCAAGCAATTGTATATAGTTTTTTACCAACAGGTGGCTGAGTAATTTGATTATTCTCAGGGATATCAAAATTAATTGGTATCGGCAAGTTCTGCCCAATTTTTATATGCAGTTGTGGCTGAACTTGAGACGATTGTGTTGCAGACAAAACTTGAGAACCGCCACCAGACGGAATTGATGACTGAATATTTTGTCGATTTCGTAACTGCTTTTGACAGTGTTCAACGAGTAAGCGCAAATCCAGGCGACAGAACTTTGGTAGTTCATTCAAAGAGCTTTCTGGACTGAATTCATAGCTACCTTCTTTTAAACACAGAAATGATTCCAGCACTTCCTTTGCCAATTCGTCTATCAGGCTTCCTGCTTGCACAGAGGTAATATAGTCCTGATTTACTAACCAACAAATAGCTTGGTAATCCGCATTTGGTATTGATTGATGTTCATTCTTCGTCTCAAACATCAGCCGCATTTGCACGCGAGTGGCGCTGTTGAGAGCAGGAATTTGCTGGCTTAAGCGTCGCAAGTGACTGTCAAGCCGTTCAAACAGTTTATCTGAATAGGAGGCATAAGTAAGTTTACCGTCCTCTAGATAAATTGACCAAGAAACTATTCCAGTAAATATGCTTAAGCACCCTGTAGCACGCCGACTGGTTAATTGTGCCAACAGAGATAGCGGATGTAGTTTCTGGAACAACCTGTAGCTACCTATAGGAGTTGTGCTCATTTTGCTTTTACTTCAGCTAAATTCGATACGTGTAAGCTAAATTCGTATAGAGTTCTTCCACAATTGAAATCAAGTAAAAAGCATCAAACTTTTGCATTTTAAAGTACATCAGTTTACATCTAGGTTTGTGGTGAAACTCAACGACAGTAGCGTTATTTTCAGATGAGCAAATCTTAGTAAATTCGTAAATTCTTATTAATTTACTTACTGTTACTGAGACTTATCAACATCTTTCGAGAAATAAGACATAAAAATGTCAAGACTAGATGAAGCCACTTTCCATTGAGTAACCCCATTCTGACCACAGGAATAATACTGATTTTGTAAAGGTTAATATATTTGAACTACTGTATTTACACTTAAATACAATCTAGTATGTAAGCAAATAAGAACTATATGAAGCCACTTTTAATTAAATATACCCGTTATGACCACAGGGATAATACTGATTTTGTTGATAAAAATAAAACCAGAATTCAGAATTCAGGAGTCAGAAGGTTTTAAGTAAAGTTTTATACTGTTAAAATGATTTACTGCTTTTGCAGAGTTGTTGTTCAAAAAAATTGTGCGATCGCACAGCCAATTTATTCTTACTGTTGATATTGTGCGATCGCTATGCTTACGGCTATAAATTAGGCCACATCTCTACATTAGGTATTAAGATAGCATTTATTTCCGCTTGAATTTAAAAGTCATCGCTCCTTTTCCCCCAGCTTTCCCACCACCAATCCCAAATAAACTGATTTGTCCTTCGCCATTGACTTCTACTGAGAGTTCTACCTCATCAAGCTGGAGCTTAGAATCGGGTTGGTCAGCTTCATCAAGCATTTCCCGCATTGCTTGCAGAAATCCCTTCATCTCTTGCTTGAGTTTCGTTACCTCTACTTTGTGTCTAGTAATTACTATTTCGTCTCTTTTTCGGCTGACAACTATTTCTTCTGTAGTTTCAACTCCCAGTAGTCCTCCTGTATCTCTACTGCTTCTTGCTCCACTATTTATAAATGTTTCACTAGTTGTACTTGATGTTTGGGCTGTTTCTTCAGTAAGAATCCAGATGGCTTTGGGGGTGGAATTTTCTGCTGACATAAATTTAATTATTGAATTAAGTACAGATAATCATAGGGGTACAACATAATTCATTGGTGTCAACTTAAGCCAAAAATAGCGTACTGATTGGGTGTTGTTCACCCGCCAGCCAGGGATTGTAAATCCCTGGCGGACGTGCTGGCGGACGTGCGGTTTCGCGTTAAGTTGACACCAGTGCAACATATTGTGCCCCTACCTGTATACTTCATTTACCTGAAATACGCGGTAGTGCGCCAAAGTGCCAACTACTACCTCTGTTTTAAATGTGCCAGTCTGTTGAGCTTTTCTAGAAGATAAGGGGGAACTCTGACGACAATTTGAGGTTTAGTTATATCAGGCAATTTTTTTAGTTTCAGATTATAAACTGCATGATCAGTGTATTACTATTATTCAGTAGCAACACGTAAACTTGCAATAGGGAAGAACAAATTAGTCAATACGAACGCAGAAATGGCTAAAAATTGGGTGATCGCGATCGGCATTAACCAGTACAACAATCTTCAGCACCTAAACTACGCCAAACTAGATGCCGAAGCTATGCGCGATTGGTTTCAAAATGAAGTGCGGTTTGACAAAGTATTTTTGTTTACAGAAGATTCTCCCCCAATTAAGACTTCTCCACCCATTCCCACTCAGGCTACTTACGGTAATTTGCGGCGGTTCTTAAGGGCAAACTTTGAAATACCACTATTAGCACCAGGGGATAATCTCTGGTTTTTCTTTGCTGGTCACGGTTGTCGTGAAGCTGACCGTGACTATCTCATGCTGATGGATAGCGATCCAGGGGATGTAGAACATACGGCAATCCCTGTTGATTATGTTACCCAAAGATTGCGCCGTAGTGGAGCAGATAATGTAGTGTTGTTTTTAGATGCTTGCCGCGATCAAGGAAGCAGGGAAGGAAAGGGTATTGGTAAAGAACATCAGGGAGTAGTTACCTTTTACTCTTGCAGTCCCAGTCAAAAGTCTTATGAAATTGACCAGAAATGTTGAATGCTGATACAAAACTTTACATAGATAGTTACACTAACTCTAAAAAGGCTAAATTAGTCAACATAACATCATCTCCTCAAACCAATGAACATAGCTGATTTTCTGACACATACAAGATTGCAAATAGCGGAATTTATCTAATAGTGTATGTCCCCATTGTGCGGGAATAGATAAAAGCTGTAAAATCAGATAAGCTATTAAACTAACGTAAATTTGTATGGTGATACCGTTGACGTTTTTGGTAATTAATTTGTCAAGTTTTAAGTGCATCTTTAAAAAACTTCCACAAGAGTTCAACTCCCCAACGTAATCGATAAATATCCCTAATTTCATCATCATTAACAGCTGCATCTCCCGACTTTGGTAAATTAGTCACTAAGCGGAACTCAGTTTTCGTTTCTAAATCACAAAAATTAATGACTCTATAGGCAATAGCCTCATCAGATGCACCTACTTTGACTAATCCAGTTGCATCCTCAAATTCTAGTAACGAAATTGTTTTTTAATCCGCAAAACAAAATATTTGTTTTCTTGTACCAATTCTTGAATGAATTTTAATCCCGCAAAGCCTCTATCCATTACCCCTACAGCATTAGTTGGGAGACTAGACATCATCTTGGAACCAAATTTATAATCATGATCATGTCCAAAATTGATCAAGTTATCTTCTGGGCTACCTGTAGCTAAATTCAAAGAACTAAAAAGTTTGACTTGATGATGACCCAAAACCCATAACAATTTACTTGTCAGGGTAATAATTGTTGAATCAATAGGACAAATAGCATATTTATCGTGTAATTTTTTGTGAATTTTCTTCTGTACTAATTCATTTAATTTTTGGTAAATTCCTTGAAATTGTTTTTTGGCTTCGATGTAAATTTGCTTTAGAAAAAGTAGAAATATCTACCTCAAATCCTGTATTGTTTAATCTCTTAAATAAATCTCGCATACTTGTTAAGCTATTATCCAGAGCATAGGATAGCCAGCACTCAAAGAATAGACGACTATTCAATACTGGATAATCATTTTTTGGCAGGCTTTTCAAGATATCTTTGACAATTTTGGGAAATGAATTTATAATCACAATCAAACTAATATAGTTTAAGCCTTCGCCCAAAAATACCATATTTTGGGCTATTTTTATCGGATTTTTCTTACCGTTCAACACTTCTGGAAATTGACCAATTGCAACACGGCTCATTTACCCAGGCGTTGTTAGACGGGTTGAGGATAGCAGGTGCAGGAAACTGCGCCACAGTAGAAAGATTGGACAGATATTTACAATCGACAGTACCCACAATCAATCAAACCCACCAGAAAAATCCACAACATCCTTATGCTACAGCCGAACCAGCTACCAAATTACACTTAATTTTGTTGCCCGACTATGCCACCCTAGCTGATATTACCCAGATAAAAATCGATGCTTATGAAGCTGAAGTTAAAGGAGATTGGGAATTAGCCAAGCAATTATGGATTCGCGTGAATGTGGCTGCTAGGGGTTCTGATATGCAAGCAATTGAAGCATTTTCTAGAATTTTTTTGCGACAAGGAGAGTCTTCTGCACCTCCCAAAAATCCTGAACCTTTACCAAACAGCGGGAGGTCAGGAATTTCTGAACCAGCACCTACAGCACATCAAAGTGAACTACAGGTTTTTCAATTTGAGATTGTGAAGGTAAATGCAAGTGGTCAAGTGGTGAAACGAGATACAAGCAAAGCCGAATATTTCACCGAAGACTTAGGAAATGGTGTCAGCTTAGAAATGGTGTATATCCCCGATGGCACATTCCTGATGGGTACAGAAGATGAAGAGATAGAAAGGCTTGTGCAAAAATTCGGTTGGGATGGGTTTAGAAGAGAAAAACCTCAGCACGAAGTAAAGGTTCAATCATTCTTTATGGGTAAATATCCAGTTACCCAAGCGCAATGGAAAAGAGTAGCAGCACTACCCAAAGTTAACCGTGACCTGAAAGCAGACCCATCTAAATTTAAAGGAGATAAAAGAGCAGTAGAGCAAGTATCTTGGAACGATGCAGTTGAATTTTGCGATCGTCTCTCTAGCCTCTCCAAATATGCAAATAAGCAATATCGTCTACCAAGCGAAGCTGAATGGGAATATGCCTGTCGTGCAAGCACAAATACACCCTTTCACTTTGGCGAGACGATTACAACTGAGTTAGCTAACTTCAATGGAGATTCTACTTACGCTTCTGAGCCAAAAGGAAAAAAGTGTGGAGAAACAACAGAAGTAGGCAGTTTTCCACCCAACGGCTTTGGATTATACGATATGCATGGGAATGTTTGGGAGTGGTGTCAAGATAATCGGCATGACAGCTATAAAGGAGCGCCTAGAGATGGAAGTGCATGGATAGATAATGATAATCAAACTCGTCTGCTGCGGGGCGGTTCCTGGTTCAGCAATCCTGAGAATTGCCGTTCCGCGTGCCGCCTCAGCTTCTCGTGCGTCAGCCGCTACGACCTTATTGGTTTTCGTATTGTGTGCGCTGCCGGGAGGACTCTTTAGCCCTTTATACTTTAGCTCTTTTGCCCTTTGCTCTTATTCTCTTTACCCTTTTTGAGTGTAGCGGAGCGGAACGATCTAATTTTTTTTGAGAATCAAAGGTTGAATTATAGAGAGAATTAATCTTACAGTTATTTACATGAAAACTGCTGTAAAAAACACAGACAATAATCTTCTTATGCCACGCGATGTGCGACTTATTCTTGAAACCCCTCTCCAAACCTCTCCCCGAAACGGAGAGAGGCTTTGATTCTTGCTCCCCTTCCCTTGTAGGGAAGGGGTTGGGGGTTAGGTCTGAGAGAAAGTCGCACACGGCGTTGTGCCAGCAAAATATAGCTCTACTGACTTTCCTGCTCACAGTTGAGGATAAATTAATATATTTCAAGTATGAGCCTGTTGGCTCATACAGTTTTCGTCATTTTAAAATGCGGATGAAAGGACTTGAACCTTCACTCCTTTCGGAACTAGAACCTAAATCTAGCGCGTCTGCCAATTTCGCCACATCCGCATCAGTTTACTAACATATCATAAGAAAATAATTATGGCAATAGGGAATAGGGGACAAGAGAGAAATTAATTTCCTATGCCCAATGCCCAATTCCCCATTCCCAATTACATAACTGCAACACGAGGCAGACGATGCTTAAACCCACAGAGAATTTCCCAAGAAATAGTATTTAATTGTTCTGCCCAATCATCCGCTGAAATTTGTTCTTTTCCCTGTTCCCCTAGCAAGGTGACTACTTCTCCTTCTTGGATATTGGGTATGGCACTCACATCCAGCATCAACTGATCCATTGTAATTGTCCCAATTTGCGACACCCGCTGACCGCGAATTAATGCCTGCATTTTGTTGGAAAGACTGCGAGGAACACCGTCAGCATAGCCAATTCCCACGACGGCGAGGCGAAGTTCACGCGGGGCAATAAATTTATGACCGTAGCTGACAGATGTTCCTGCGGCAATTGTTTTAACTTGGGTAACTCGTGCCTTAAGTTGCAAAACGGGCTTGAGGTCGATCGCATTTTGCAAATGGGTTGCTGGGTAGAGTCCGTAAACGGCTAAACCTACTCGCACAATATCGTAGTGCAATGCCGGATTTGTGAGTGCGGCGGCTGAATTTGCCAAATGCAAGCAGGGTGGTTGGATTCCCATTGCTTTGATTTGAGCGATCGCTTCCTCAAATCGTTTATGCTGTTCTTCCATTGCCGTCGGATCAGGATCATCTGCTGTTGCCAAATGGGAATAAATACTGGCAATAGAAAGATGTGGTAAGCGCTGCACTAATTGCACAAATTCGCCAGCTTGCTGCCAATTAGTTCCCAACCTAGACATTCCCGTGTCTAATTTGATGTGTACGGGCACTGGAGAACCATAATTCATCGATTCCAAAGTATCGGAAAATACTAGAGCTTGTTTAGGGCTACAGAGTGTGGGCTGGAGTTTCCAATGTGCGATCGCATGAATCTGCTCTGGTGTATGAGTTGCTCCTAAAATCAAAATGGGTGCTTGAATCCCGCCTTCTCGGAGTTGAATTGCTTCTGGAACTGTAGCGACTCCCAGCCAACTAGCTCCCGATTGAATTACAGTTTGGGCGACTGTTACCGCTCCATGTCCATAGGCATCAGCTTTTACTACTGCCATCAACTGGGTATTCGGCGATAAAAACTGCACCAATTGCTGTACGTTGTAAGACAATGCCCCTAAATCAATTTCTACCCAAGCTCGTTGCGAAAACCACGCGTATGGGTCGCACTGCTGATTAGGAACTACACCGGGGATTTCTTTGCGACTTAACATTTGTACTGACTCCTATCCCACCACGGCTAAACTTCAAGTTATCTATCTATACACGCTCCTAAAAGCGAGATCAGATTAAATAGGAAGTTTACCCTTCATATTGGAATTGATACAAGATATTGGGGCATTGGGCATTGGGCATTGGGCATTGGGCATTGGGCATTGGGCATTGGGCATTGGGAAGAGGACAAGGAGAATCGGGGACAAGGGGAAAGACTGTTGTAAGTTTTCTCACCTTGTCTCCCCCTCATCTCCCTCATCCCCCTCATCTCCCTCATTCCATGCCCAATGCCCGATGCCCAATGCCCAATTCTCCCGAAAGTATAATTTATTCTCATCTCCCTAGCAGGGTGTAATTGTGTTAATATTTATGTAAAGCTAATACCCTGAGCGCAGATAAA
The DNA here is from genome assembly GCF_014023275.1 of Nostoc edaphicum CCNP1411. NCBI lineage: Bacteria > Bacillati > Cyanobacteriota > Cyanophyceae > Nostocales > Nostocaceae > Nostoc > Nostoc edaphicum. Next base: position 5,583,239 of record NZ_CP054698.1, on the reverse strand, counting down.
TGGGGAAGGTTTTAGTCTTAAACGCCTCTTACGAACCTCTCAATATAACGAGCTGGCGTCGCGCTGCGGTTCTGTTAATCAAGGGCAAAGCAGAACGCGTGGAACACAACGGTAAATTCCTTTACTCGGATTTCCCGCTGCCTACCGTGATCCGGTTACGTCATTATGTACGTGTTCCTTATAAAGAAATTCCTCTGACTCGCCGAAATATATTGCACCGTGATGGTCATGCCTGTCAATACTGTGGCTACACAGGGGATGAATTGACACTAGATCATGTAATACCGCGATCGCGCGGCGGGGGCGATACCTGGGAAAACATTGTGACAGCTTGTGTCCGTTGCAATGTCAAAAAAGGCAGTCGGACTCCCCACGAAGCTCACATGCCTTTGCGTCATCCTCCCCGCCAACCTTATAGCAGCCTCTATTTCGAGGTCAGCAAACATCTTAAAAGTGGACTGCACACAGAGTGGCAAAAGTATGTTATAGGTCTTTGAGCAAAAAAGCAAAGGAGCAAAGGAGAAAGAAGAAATACCCTCTTTCTTTGGGACATAGCCAATAACTATTAGTTATGGAGTGTTAGAAAAATTCGCGGCTATATGGCTTGCAACGAAGGCGAGTGCGTCAATCCTCAAGCCTCTACTTAATGTATGGGGTTTCTTCCTTACTTCTCGTCTTCCCTGCCTTCTTTCACTGGACTTCGCTCTAAAATTATCAGAATTATCAGAATTTTCAAAGGGGATACGAAACAGGCGTTGTTCATCAAAAATAATTGTTAATTGCTCAATAGTCACAATAATGAGAATATTAAGCATAAGAATATTTCAAATATCAAGGACTAATCCTAAAGTATAAGATAGAAAATATACCCTAAGTCAGATAAAAATCCCGCTGATTCAATTCACAGAAGAGAGAAAAAGCTCCTAAAACAGATTTATGCTGCCAGATACAGCCCGATAGACTAAACTTCCTTGGTGTATGCCCTTGAGTGGAATTTAGTTGAAGTTAAGCGCTGTTACTGACAAAAAATATACTTAGATGTATAGTGCAATGTCTTAATATTTTTGCGAAGATCAAAATAATGTGGCTAAATTCAGTGAACTGCTGCTCGTAGTATCTCTGAATTAAAGGAGCCTCACACTTTAAAAAAGTTCCCTATGTACTTGAATTCGCCCGTTACTCAGTTTGAGAGTTTGTCATTGACCACAGAGCCAAACCAAGAGGAACCTGAAATCGAGAAAGCGCCAGTGGAAGTTGCATTTAAAAGTCCGTCATTACCGCCATCGGTAGGTGATGGGGCTATATATCTCAGTCACCGCGGTAATTCCCTGGCACAACAAAAGTCAGAAGAACTACAAAGAACACTTCTGGCGCACAGACACGATCGCCAGCTCGTAATTCTGCAAGATTTTCCTGACCCTGATGCCCTTTCCTGTGCCTGGGCTTACCAGTTAATTGCCCAGCAATATGATATCAAATGTGAAATCATTTATGCTGGTGCATTGAGCCATCAAGAAAATATTGCCTTGGTAAGGTTGACTAATTTACCTATCCAACGCTGGACAACACAAACCTTGAAAACCAAAGATTTGTCATCTTATCAAGGTTTTGTATTAATTGATAACCAGGGAACCACTTCACAGCTACTGTCAGCGGTGCAGCAGGCTGGAATTCCCCTAGTGGTACTCATCGACCATCACAGCATACAAGGTGATCTCCAATCAGAGTTTGAGGATATCCGCCCTTACGTAAGAGCGACTGCAACAATTTTTACCCAGTATCTCCAAACAGGATTACTGGCATTAGATAGCAGCATAAATCAACACGTCAAATGCGCTACTGCCTTGATGCATGGCTTGCGATCGGATACAAATCGGCTCATGCAAGCGCAAGAAGAAGACTTTATGGCAGCGGCGTATTTAAGCCGATTTTATGACGCCCAACTGCTGAATGCCATTTTACAGGCGAACCGTTCCAAGCGGGTGATGGATGTGATCGAGCGATCGCTAAAAAATCGCATCGTCCAAAATAACTTTTCCATTGCTGGTGTCGGTTATCTACGTTACGATGACCGCGATGCCATCCCCCAAGCGGCTGATTTTCTCGTCACCGAAGAAAATGTCCACACCGCTGTAGTTTATGGCATTGTTCACGATGAAGATGATGAACTGGAGATAGTCATCGGCTCCCTGAGAACCAGCAAACTTACCCTTGACCCCGATGAATTCATCAAAGAAGCCTTTGGTCAAGATAGCACAGGGCGCTTTTTCGGCGGTGGAAGAACAAGCGCAGGCGGCTTTGAAATTCCAATGGGCTTCTTATCTGGCAGCAACGAAAATTCCGCTTATGCGAAAATGAAATGGGAAGTATTCGACACTCAAATTAAGCAAAAACTGTTGAGGTTAGTTAACCCTAGAGACAACCCGATTCAGTCGGAGTAGAGGGAACCCAAGGAGATGGGGAGAATTCCTAACTAATGCAGCGATCAAAGTGTTTGCTTAGATAGCATCCCTTCCCGATTTTTGATAAAAGTCGGGAATTTGGATTTTATGACAACATCTGAACGAAATCAAAGTTATACCAATTTGAAAAAAGAATGCGACAAATAGACCATTTGTAGAGACGCTATGAATCGCGTCTTTACCCAACGATATGTTGCAATCATTAATTAATATTGGTATTAATTTGCGTTTACCTATTTATTTGTGAACAAGGAGCGCCATGAAGTCTATAAAACTCCAAATCTTAACAAACTCTATATGGTGGATAGCATTTTAACATTGCATAAGAGCAGCCTAACTAATCACTCATAATACAAAGTATGGAACTATATTTAATTCGTCATGGTATAGCCGAAGACAAGGGATTAGGCATCAAAGATGAGGAGCGCAGCCTTACCAAAGAAGGAAGACAAAAAACTGAGAAAGTTGCCCAGAAACTTGTTAAATTAGGTTTAAACTTTGATTTAATTCTCACCAGTCCCTTAGTGCGGGCCCGCCAAACGGCTGAAATCCTCATAGCAGAAAAACTAAGCTCCCAATTCGAGGAATCTAGCCACCTTGCGCCCGATGGTCAAATATCTAGTTGGCTCAAAGACTGGTTAGAGCCGAAGAATTATTCCCAAAATACCCAATTGGCGCTGGTTGGACATGAACCTGGTTTGACCAATTGGGCAGAAATTCTCCTGTGGGGAGAAGTCAAAGAAAGTTTAGTCTTGAAAAAAGCAGGTATGATTGGGATAAAACTACCAGAAACAGGTTCTCCTCTGGGTCGTAGTCAAATGTTTTGGTTGACACCGCCCAAGTACCTGCTGTAACAGTTTTTCAACATTTTCGATTGTTGTTAGAACGGCTACTGTTATGGCGACAATAAATTTCTGGTAAGTTAGCTTGATCAGATATTTCAAAAAGCAAATGGTGTTGCCATGATGGTGTGCGAATACAAGCCTGGTTTAGAAGGCATTCCCGCCGCTCAATCAAGTATCAGCTATGTTGATGGGCAAAAGGGAATACTAGAATATCGTGGCATCCGGATTGAAGAACTAGCAGAAAAAAGTACATTCCTAGAAACTGCTTATCTCTTAATCTGGGGCGAACTGCCAAGCAAGGAAGAACTGAAAACATTTGAGCATGAAGTTCGTTACCACAGGCGAATAAAGTACCGCATTCGGGACATGATGAAATGCTTTCCAGAAAGCGGTCATCCAATGGATGCCTTACAAGCCTCTGCTGCTGCTTTAGGCTTGTTTTATTCGCTTCGCGATTTACATAATCCTGTCTACATTCGAGAGTCGGTGGTGCGCCTGATAGCAACCATTCCCACGATGGTGGCGGCGTTCCAACTGATGCGAAAAGGCAATGATCCGGTACGTCCTCGTGATGACTTAGACTACTCCGCCAACTTTCTATACATGCTTGATGAGCAAGAACCCGATCCTCTGATGGCGCGAGTTTTTGATATCTGCTTGATACTTCAGGTCGAGCATACAATGAATGCTTCCACTTTCAGTGCCAGGGTGACAGCTTCCACCTTGACCGATCCTTATGCTGTGGTTGCTAGTGCCGTCGGAACTTTGGGTGGGCCTCTGCATGGTGGAGCCAATGAAGAAGTAATTCAGATGTTGGAAAAAATTGGCTCTGTGGAAAATGTCCGTCCCTACATAGAGCATTGTCTGCAAACTAAATCTAAGATTATGGGCTTTGGACATCGTGTTTATAAGGTGAAAGACCCACGAGCCATAATTTTACAAGGACTCGCAGAGCAATTGTTTGAAAAGTTTGGCCATGACAAGTTCTATGACATTGCTCAAGAAATGGAACGAGTGGTAGAGGAAAAACTCGGTAGCAAAGGAATTTATCCCAATATTGACTTTTATTCCGGTTTGGTCTACAGGAAGATGGGTATTCCTACAGACTTATTTACGCCAATATTTGCGATCGCTCGCGTTGCCGGTTGGTTAGCCCACTGGAAAGAACAACTAGCAGAAAACCGGATTTTCCGTCCTACCCAGGTTTATAACGGTCTGCACGAAGTTACTTATACCCCCATTGACCAACGGTAAATTGGGCATGGGTCATGGGGCATTGAAAAGAGCAGGGGGCAGGGGGAAAACTCTTCTCCGTTATCTTATCTTATCCTGCTCCCCCTGCTTCCCCTGCTTCCCCTGCTCCCTCATCCCCCTCATCTCCTCAATAGCCAATCTCAATGCCAACCATAAGTAGAAGTTCTCATCTCGCTTCAGAGGGCTAAAACCATCCAAGGATATACTAGGCATGGGAATTAGCGACAAATCTTCAATCAAGCGTCATCTGGGCAAAAATTAAAAATGGGTGAATTTACAGGTATTAATTTAACTAATAGTTGTAACTCACCATGACTCGATGTCTTAAAGAGCGGAAACATGAATTCAGGAATTGACCTCCAAGGAACTTTTATTGAATCCCTCCGGGATTTAGGTATACCAGCAGGAACAGCCAAAGCGATTTGGATGCCACTGCCAATGATACTGATGCTGATTGGGGCAACAGTGGGGGTGTTGGTAGCCACTTGGCTAGAACGAAAAATTTCCGCATCTGCACAGCAGCGAATTGGGCCAGAATACCAGGGCCCTTTTGGGTTGCTGGTGCCTGTAGCGGATGGTTTGAAGTTGGTATTTAAAGAAGATATAGTACCAGCCAAGTCTGACCCCTGGCTGTTTACCCTCGGCCCAATTATTGTTGTAATTCCGGTGTTTCTGTCGTTCCTGATCGTTCCCTTCGGGCAGAATATCGTAATTAGTAATGTGGGCATGGGCGTCTTCTTGTGGATTGCCTTGTCAAGTATTCAGCCCATTGGTTTGTTGATGGCTGGTTACGCATCTAATAACAAATACTCCCTCTTAGGGGGCTTGCGGGCAGCAGCGCAATCTATTAGTTATGAAATTCCTTTGGCGTTGGCGGTGTTAGCGATCGCTATGATGTCTAACAGCCTCAGCACCGTTGATATTGTCAATCAGCAATCTGGCTACGGCATTCTGGGCTGGAACATTTGGCGACAACCAATCGGTTTCCTGATCTTTTGGATAGCCGCCCTAGCTGAATGCGAACGATTACCCTTTGACTTACCCGAAGCGGAAGAAGAAATCGTTGCAGGCTATCAGACTGAATATTCAGGTATGAAATTCGGTCTTTTCTACCTGGGTTCCTACGTTAACTTGATCCTTTCTTCCCTGCTAGTAGCAATTCTCTACCTGGGCGGTTGGGACTTTCCAATTCCCCTCAACCTCATTGCTGGTTGGCTGGGAGTCAGTGAACTAAATCCTGTGTTCCAGATAGTAACTGCTTCTTTGGGGATTACAATGACCGTCTTCAAAGCCTATTTACTAGTGTTTGTCGCCATCCTGTTGCGCTGGACAGTGCCACGGGTACGGATTGACCAACTGTTAGATTTAGGATGGAAGTTTTTGTTACCAGTCGGTTTGGTTAATCTTCTATTAACCGCAGCTCTGAAACTAGCCTTTCCCTTCGCTTTTGGTGGTTAGTCATTAGTCACTAGTTATTAGTCATTTGTACAAATGACTAATGACCAAGGACAAAGGACAAGGGACAAATAACGCTGATAGCTTAAAAAGAGAGAGTGAAACATAAATGCTCAAGTTCCTGAAACAAGTTGGTGATTACGCCAAAGAAACGGTACAAGCTGCGCGTTACATTGGTCAGGGGCTTTCTGTTACCTTTGACCACATGCGGCGGCGTCCGATTACCGTACAGTACCCTTACGAAAAACTGATTCCTGGCGAACGGTTTCGCGGTAGAATTCACTTTGAATTTGATAAGTGCATCGCCTGCGAAGTTTGCGTTCGCGTTTGTCCGATTAACCTGCCTGTAGTAGATTGGGCATTCGACAAGGCCAGCAAAAAGAAAAAACTCAACCACTACAGCATTGACTTTGGAGTTTGTATCTTTTGCGGTAATTGTGTGGAATTTTGCCCCACTAACTGTCTATCCATGACAGAAGAGTATGAGCTTGCCACTTACGATCGCCATGAATTGAACTATGACAGCGTAGCGCTAGGTCGTCTGCCCTATAAGGTAACAGATGACCCAATGGTTACACCACTGCGTGAACTAGTTTACCTACCCAAGGGCGTCCTCGAACCACATGGACTTCCCGCTGATGCGCCACGTGCAGGTGCGCGTCCAGAAGACCTGGTAGAACAAACAGAAAAATAAATGTCATTTGTCCATTGTCATTTGTCCTTTGTTATTTGACTAATGACCAATGACCAATGACCAATGACTAATGACTAATGACTAATGACCAATGACTAAGGACAAAAAACAGTGAATCTAGCAGAAGGAGTACAGTTTGTATCACTTGGCATACTGGGCGTGATGATGATTGGGGCGGCCATTGGTGTAGTGCTGTTCTCTAACATCGTCTATTCTGCCTTTATGCTGGGAGGTGTGTTCATCAGCATGGCGGGAATCTACCTGTTACTGAATGGTGATTTTGTTGCTGCCGCACAAATACTAATTTACGTTGGTGCGGTTAATGTGCTGATTTTGTTTGCCATTATGTTGGTGAACAAGCGGCAGGATTTTGTAGCATTTCCCAACTCTTGGGTGCGGAAAGTACTTACAGGTTTAGTCAGTGTAGGATTGTTTGGTCTTTTAAGTACGATGGTGCTGGCTACTCCTTGGGCTTACTCTACTGCTCCTGTGGCGGGTGGTGAAAGTTCTATAATTTTGATTGGAGAACATTTCTTCACTGACTTTTTACTACCTTTTGAACTGGCTTCCATTTTGCTACTGATAGCGATGGTAGGAGCAATTATTTTGGCACGTCGTGAGTATTTGCCAGACCAACTGACACGATCCGATCTAGGGCAAACTGTTTTGACTTTGCCAGAACGCCCCAGAGAATTGGTATCAACAACCAGCGAAACAAAAGAGTAATATTTGCGACTTTATTCGCAGATAAATAGCCAGTTTTTTCAGGAGGGATACTCAGATTCATGCAACTCCAGTACTTTTTATTACTAGCAGCAGCTTTATTCTGCATCGGCATCTACGGTTTAATTACCAGCCGCAACGCTGTGCGGGTGCTGATGTCAATTGAGTTACTGCTCAATGCTGTTAATCTGAATTTAATGGCATTTTCCAACTTCCTCGACTCAACATTAATTAAGGGTCAGGTTTTCACAGTATTTGTGATTACCGTGGCCGCAGCCGAGGCGGCGGTGGGTTTAGCGATCGTGCTTGCCATTTATCGCAACCGCGATACCGTCGATATGGAGCAGTTTAATCTCCTGAAGTGGTAACTGTGCGTGCAACTAAAGCAGGTAATCATTGCTTATAAAGCGCGGGATGCCCGGAGTAAACAATGGGCAGAAATCTGTGCGAAACAACTAGAAAGTCGCGAGTGCCATGTGTTGATGGGGCCTAGCGGGCCGAAAGACAACCCCTATCCTGTCTTTTTGGCTTCAGCGGGTCAACCAATCGATCTCGCTTTGGTACTCGGTGGCGATGGTACTGTTTTAACTGGTGCCAGACATTTAGCCCCAGCGGGCATCCCTATTCTGGGAGTGAATGTGGGAGGTCATCTGGGGTTTTTAACTGAGTCAGTGGAAGAGTTTCAGGATACTGAGAAAGTTTGGGATCGGCTGTTTGAGGATCGCTATGCTATCCAACGACGGATGATGTTGCAAGCTGCGGTGTATGAGGGTCACGGGTCTAATTTGGAACCAGTGAGTGAGCGTTACCTGGCTTTGAATGAATTCTGTGTCAAACCCGCCTCCGCTGACCGAATGATTACTTCGATTCTGGAAATGGAAATCGACGGTGAGGTAGTCGATCAATACGTCGGGGATGGGTTGATTATTTCTACTCCTACAGGTTCTACTGGTTATACCGTTTCTGCTAATGGGCCAATTATGCATGATGGTATGGAGGCGATTACTGTTACTCCCATTTGTGCAATGAGCCTTTCTAGTCGCCCCCTCGTTTTACCCCCTGGTTCTGTGGTGAGTATTTGGCCTTTGGGGGATTACGATTTGAGTACCAAGCTGTGGACAGATGGAGTGTTGGGGACTTCGATTTGGCCAGGACACCGCGTTGATGTGCGGATGGCAGATTGTCGGGCTAAATTTATTATTTTGCGCGAGAACAATTCCTACTATCAGACGCTACGGGAGAAGTTGCTTTGGGCAGGTACAAGGGTTCATTACAACAATAATCACCGTAATTAATTAAGTATTTTAGAGTGCATCTACCGCAGATTGCGTAGGCGTAGCCCGTCGTAAACATCGCGTACCCGCCAACACTGCAAGCATCGCAACCAAAATTATTCAAGCCCCTGGATTCATCCGGGGGTTTTCTGCCCTGACTATGACTTTCTTTGCTGATACCAATTCAATTAATGATTGCAACACATCTTTGGGTAAAGACGCGATGAATCGCGTCTCTACAAATGGTCTATTTGTCGCATTCTTTTTTCAAATTGGTATGACTTGCATTTATAGCGTATATCAAAGAAAAATTTTGTATATTATTGCCAGATTTTTTGGGAATTAATGTCCATAATAAAAGCACTCTACCTCTAATCCAAGAGAGTAAAAAATCTCTGTAGAGGATCTTTTATCGAAAACCGCCTCAATCACGCTTCGACACATTAATGCATAATGTGAGCTATTTGTATAGTGCCTAAATCCTAGTAGAATATTTTCGCAAATCTAAGTAGGAAGATAGATGGAAGTTTCTGGACGCAACATCAATTACTCACTGAATCCTCCTCCCACTCTTGAAGATTTTCCCGTCCTTCAAACTGAAAAATATACCCTACGCCTGGCATCAACCAAAGAAGAATTAGAATCAATTTTTCGGTTGCGCTTTGAAGTTTTTAATCTTGAACTGGGTTTAGGATTCTCTACTTCTAACTTTACCCAGATGGATATAGATAAGTTTGATGCGGTTTGCCATCATTTAATCTTGATTTCCAAACAAACTGGAAAAACCATTGGAACTTATCGGATGCAAACCTATACAATGGCTTCTCAAAGACTAGGCTTTGATGCTGCCGATATATTTAATCTTAATGCGATTCCCAATTCTGTGCTTCAGGCATCAGTTGAGGTTGGGCGTACATGTATAACTAAAGAATATCGCAATAGTCAGGCACTTTTACTACTCTGGGAAGGGCTGGCAAATTATCTCATCTGGAGTAAAAACCAATATTTCTTTGGCTGTGCATCATTACTAACACAAAGTCCCTGGCAAGCTACTTGTGCTTATGATTATTTTCGGCAGAATGGCTTGATGCATCCAAGTATTTTAGTTTATCCAAATTCACAGTTTTGTCTAGAACTGCCTCAAAATTGTCTAGATTCATATACTGTTGAGATTCCTAAAATTTTGCAGGCATACTTGAACATTGGAGCGAAAATATGCAGCCTTCCAGCTATTGATCGGCAGTTTAAGACTATTGATTTTTTAACTATATCTAATATTGCAGACTTTGTCAGATGGCGCTATCCAAATCCTCTCAAAAAACCCTTACCACTGAGGATTTTTCAAGATTAATTCTACTGCTGCCGCGTTATCCAATGGACGCGAGAAAAAATATCCTTGTCCACATTCACAGTTCAAGTTTCTCAGAAATGCTAGCTGCTCTTTTGTCTCCACTCCTTCGGCAGTTACATCCATACCTAATTTGTGTGCCAGTGTAATAATTGTCTCAATAATTTCTAAATTCTTGCCATTACCATCTATTGGGCTGACAAAAGAACGGTCAATCTTTAACACACTAATCGGAAAGTTATGGAGACGACCTAATGAAGAGTAGCCTGTACCGAAATCATCAATTGATAACTCAATGCCCATCTTCCGAAGTTCTGAGAGGGCGGCATTTGCCTCATCGCCATTTTCTAAAATTGCACTTTCAGTAATTTCTAACATGAGACTGCCAGCATCAAGACCAGTCGAGTGTAAAATTTCCCCAATCTGTTCAATCAAATCCGGTTGAGAAAATTGCTTGACTGAGAGATTGACGCTGATTTTTTCTAACGAGTTTATCCGATCGCTCAACCGCCAGTTTTGCATTTGGCGGCACGCTTCATGTAGTGCCCAATAGCCAATCTTGACAATCAGTCCGGTTTCTTCTGCTAGGGGGATAAAATCTGTTGGACAAATCAAACCACGCTCAGGATGCTGCCAGCGCAGCAGAGCCTCAAAGCCTAAAATTCTGCCATTAGTGATGGAAACAATCGGTTGATAATAAAGCTGAAACTCGTGGCGTTCGATTGCTCGCCGTAGATCGTTCTCTAACTGTAATCTGACCAGAGCGTTAGTATACATCCCTGGATTGAATACTTCATAGCGGGCTTTGCCCAGCACCTTGGCTCGGTACATAGCCGTATCAGCGTCCCTTAGCAGGTTTTCTGCTTGGTCATAGTCTACTGTCGAACTCAGAGCGATGCCAATACTTGCTGTTGTAAATACTTCTTGCCCGTCAAGCTCAAGGGGTAATGTCAGTTCTTGTTGAATTCGTTCAGCTACTTTGATGGCATCTGAGAGACTCTGGATTTCGTCAAGCAGGATTGTAAATTCGTCTCCCCCAAGCCTTGCGGCTGTATCCGTAGAGCGTACACATACTTCTAATCTATTGGCAATAGCAATTAGAAATTGATCTCCTTTTAGGTGTCCTAAACTGTCATTGATCACCTTAAACCGATCCAGGTCGAGAAATAGCACAGCAAATAAATAATTCTCCTGCTGCTTGGCTCGCTGGAGTGTGTTTTTTAAGCGCTCTATAAAGAAAGCTCGGTTGGGTAAACCTGTCAGTGCATCGTGAAACGCATTATGTCGTAACTGTTCTTCTGCCTGCTTACGCTCGTTAATTTCAGCTTCTAACTGCCTGTTAGCCTCTAATATTTCAGCAAATGACTCTTGTAATTGAGTAGCCATTTGATTATGAGCCTGAGCAAGAACTCTTAATTCGTTGATACCCTCTACTGTAACGGTTTGGTTTAACTTCCCATTGGCGATTTCCTTAGAGGCAACGCTCAAACAGAGAATTGGTTCAGTAATCCAATGAGAAGTAATCACTCCTATGACTGTAGCTATTATCAAAGCTCCGAAACACAGCAAAATAGTGGTTCGGGTGTTGGCTTGAATATGCTCCATAAAGTCGGCTTCTGGAACCACCACGATAATCACCCAATTTAGTCCACAGTCGGCTGTAAAGGGCATTAACTGTACAAATTGCCGCTTATGATCAATTTCAAATTCTAGCTGTTGGCTAGAAGAAATGTTTCTAAAGTTACCAAATTGTGACTGCAAATACTGTGTTGTCAGCTGAGTGATCCGATCGCTACTGGCGATCGCTTTGAGCCGTTTGGATGTCTTTTTTCCTCCCTTATAACTTAGGCTAAAAGGTTGCTCCGCCGTTGAAGTTGCTACTAACTCTCCAGAATGCTCGACAATAAATGTCTTTCCTGAGCGACCAATCTTTAAACTGTGCAAAAACTCACTCAGTTGCGAAAGAGATAACGTTGCATTTGTCACTCCAAGCAAAGTACCTTTCTGGTCATAAAGAGGTTGGGTTGCACTGAATGCTAGACCTGATGAAGAGAAATATGAATAAATTTCTGTGCAAGTAGTTTTACCTGCTTTCACGGCATTTGTATACCAGGGGCGAGTGCGAGGATCAAAGGTTTGGTTAACTTGAAGTAACTTGACAGTATTACCTTGATTATCAGTGGTATAAGTGTAGTAATTATTACTTGTCGATTGATCTTTTTTTCGGATGACTAGTGAACCATCGTTAAAGCGATCAACCGAATGAATTTCTCCTTGTGTAGTTGCAAAAGCGATCGGGCTTAAGGGCTTGAATAACTGCATTTGATGCCATAAATGGCGTTCTAAACTTTTTGTATCTTTTAAACTTAACTCACCAATATGGACAGAATTGGCGTTAATCTGAGTGACGAGTTGGGGGATCTCTATGTAATCGGTGATATGTTGATGAATTCGAGTCGTAAGTTCATTTTGCAACTGAGTAGCAACATCATTAACAGCTTTCTGACCATTTTTTAAAGATAAGAATGCTGTTAAGCCTACAGCAGCAGAGATTTGCAGGACGAAAGGGACTACAAGAGCTACACGGAGTGGCATCCTCAATAACCCTTTTGGAATCGAACTCAAGAAATTCTGCTGTGGCATCTGTGCGATCTAGCCTCGCATAGGTTAAAAGCAAGAGTTGATTTTGCTCAGAGAGTATTCTTAATCTGCTGATACAGCTACTTTAAACTGCGATCTCGAATTCTAATCAGTTAACAATATTAACCCTGTTTTGTCACTCTAGGCAGAGGAAAAGTAGAAATCAGGGTGAGACAGGAAAATAAATATTGAACTGGTGAGGTTATAAATAATAGATTGAAGTTTCGAAAAACCCAAAGACAATTGGGGAATAGGAAAAACTGTCAACCAGGGATATATTAGGTTAAATAAAGTAAAAGGTTGAATTATTAAACGGAGATTGTTAAGAATGTTCTTCCAACCCTTCCCATCATCCCACCAAGGATGAGCAGCCAATTTTGATGGAGACTTTGGTGGAGAAGACTGCATTTGTTCAGAGTGTAGACTCACCATTAAGTAGCTACTACAAACAATCTCCCACCAGCGTTCAATATCCGCATAATGAGTCAGCCGATAATCTGCCCAACCTAATTCATTCTTACTTTGCTTCAAGCCATATTCAACCCAAGTTCTTAACCCATAAAAGTTACCAACATCTCTTGGTGTAAGGTCTGCGTATTTACTCATCACATACCAAGTAGTGTTACCGGGTAATTTCTCAATGTCAGTAGTAATCTGCCAATACCTTTTTTTCTTGTCGTTTACCATGAATTATTTCCCTAATAAACCGATTCTCACTACTCAAGTTAGAGAATACTCTTTTAAACTTATGCCACTTTAAATATTGAGTATGTTGTCTAGGAAGTAGCTCTACAGAATGGTTTGAGCGAATCGCCACTAGATAATTTAACCCCAGATCGTCTAATATAGATATGAAATTAGCACTACTCTCACCATATAAGCTATCTGCTAGTACTAGGTTGAATTTAAAACCCATCAACTCTAGCTTTTTTCATCATTATTGCTGCTATTTGAGGCTTCGTAAGATATTTATCCCCTGGCTTTAATCTTTCGCGTGGCTTGTATACTTCAAACAGTAATGGAAAAGTCATCCCACAGAATACACCATACGCCGTGACTGCTACAATTCCATTTTCTACTTTACCCAAATTACCTATGTACTGTCGTTTCACATAATCTGTCTTATTCCCTTTCTTTTTATCTCCTGTCTCATCAATAATTAGAATGATTGGTCTACCTTTTAGAACTTGTAAAATTAGCTCTAATCGCAAGGCTCTTAACTTCTCTATATCCCAAGGTGATGTAGTTAAAAAATGGTGCAAACCCTGCTGATTGTCCAATCCTACAATTTTTGCTATTTCTGGTAGGGTTTTCCGTTTTAGTTCAGAAATACACCCTACATGAAGGTATTTAAAAGCCTCGAAGCTCCTAACATCTGGAAACAGGCTTTTATACCATTGGCAATATTCGTCCACGAATTTTACTGTTGGTGCGGCTGGACGAGGCTGTACCATACTCTGTGTCTTGGTTCTAGCGTTTGTACCTTATTATACTACTGCCAGAGTGACAAAACAGGGTTAAGGGCGTATCGCTAAATGCACTATAGCTGTGGATTAGCCTGACCACAGATGCGGCTACACTTGGTGTATTTTACACTCCATTGATATCTCGGTTTCAAAAACAAGTCCAGTTTTGCGGGATTTGATACAACCTTGCTCATTTGTTTTTGTAGTTAATAAAGGAGAGGTGTTAATTGCCAATCTTCCCAATTAAATAAAGTACGGTTGGCGATGTTTAACAAATAGGCTCCGCTTGAAGTCTTGGCGATGTCTACTACGGGCGTAGCTGAGACACATCATCCAGTCCACTTAATTAGATGATTTGAGAAAAATTTTAGGAAACCCACTTATGCGCCATCTCAAATTTGCTCCGAGTTGGTTGCGATTTTTAATTATTTTCTTATTGGCGATGGGTATATTGTTTCGCTTTTTTAACCTTGATGGTAAAGTTTACTCTCATGATGAAACTTATACCTCATTGCGGATTTCTGGTTACACAATTGATGAAGCAAAACAGCGACTTTTTAATAATCGCGTCATTGGCGGAGAAAGTTTTGCCCAGTTTCAAGGTGTAAATCCAGAAAAAAGCTTAAATGACACAATTATGACTTTGGCAAAACAAGATCCTTACCATCCACCGCTTTATTACATAATAGCCAGATTGTGGATGGAAATATTTGGTAATTCGGTGACGGCGATTAGAAGTTTATCTGCCTGTATCAGTTTACTGGTTTTCCCTTGTGTTTATTGGCTATGCCGAGAATTATTTAATGTGCCGTTATCGGTTCCTGGTGTAGCGATCGCACTCATGGCCATCTCTCCAATTCACTTAGTATACGCTCAAGAAACACAAGAATATATTCTTTGGTTAGTCACAATCTTAGTATCAAGTGCGTCTTTACTGCGAGCTATACGGCTAGAAGATGAGCTAGCAAAAAAACGACAACGACCAGATTTATTCGCTATCTGGAGCATTTATGCAGTAACTTTAGCCATCAGTCTTTATACATTTCTTTGGAGTGCATTTATAGCAGTTGCTCACGGAATTTATGTGTTCATCACTGCTAAATTTCAGTTTACTGGAACTGTCAGAACTTATCTACTAGCATCACTGGTAGCTTTTTTAGCCTTCATGCCTTGGATAACAGTTGTAATCGGTGACTTTTTTCAGTTTTTGATTTCAGCAGATAAAACAACCGCACAGTCATCTTTCATATCTGTATTTCCATTTTTGCTGATGCAGTTAAGCCGAATTTTTTTTGATATAAATCTGAGTTCAGAAAATGCTCTAAGCTATTTAATTACACTAACTTTTCTAACTTTAGTAGGATATTCAATTTATTTTCTTTGCCGAACAACTAACTATAAAGTCTGGTCTTTTATCATCACATTGATTATAGTACCAGCACTACCTCTAATACTGCCAGATTTAATTACTGGGGGTATACGATCATCTATTGAACCATATTTAATACCATCTTATTTAGGAATCCAAGTAGCTGTTGCTTATCTACTAGCTACGCAACTATATAATGGGAGCGTGGCACGCCGGAGCATTTGGCACATAATCATGGCATTAGTGATTATTTGTGGTCTGATTTCTTATAAGGCTAGTTCTCAAGCAGAAACTTGGTGGAATAAGAGTATGAATTATGGCAATACACAAGTTGCCCAAATTATCAATCAGGGTAATCGTCCACTTTTGATTAGTGATGCTTTGGGTAATAATTATGGGAATGTCTTTTCTCTGAGCTATCTTTTGGAACCAAAAGTGCGATTTCTATTGGTGAACAACCAAAAAACTCTCAAAATTCCTGATGGTTTCACGGATATATTTTTATTCAATCCTTCAGAGAGTCGGCGCGAAACAATAGAAAAAAAGTATAAATTAAAAACAGATATTATTTATGGAGATAAGTATTATGCGGTCTGGAAATTGGTTAGTAATCGTAATTTGCGCCGACGTAATATCTCACCTAATAATAAATTAACTGCGAGTTTATGAATAATAATTCAGAATCCAGTAGTCAGAATTCAGTACTATAGTAATCATATTTTATTTATGAAAAAATCTCAGTTGTCTTGTAATAGTGCCGTATTTTCTGTGCTAACACACCTACATATATTTCAAAAATAAAATACTATTCCTATATATACAAATTATTGTGAAATTTTGTTATGCGGTATCTCAAACCTGCTCCAAATAAGTTGCATTTTCTCATCGTTATTCTATTAATGATTGGTGTATTTTTTCGCTTTTTTAACATTGATAGCAAAGTTTATTGGCACGATGAGACTTTCACTTCATTGCGGATTTCTGGTTATACGGCAAATGAAGCAAGGCAGCAAATATTTAATGGCCAGATAATTAGTAAGGAAAGTTTTGCCAAATTCCAAAGTCCAAATATGGAGAAAGGCTTAAGTGACACAATTAAGTCTTTGGAAACAGAAGATCCACAGCATCCACCACTGTATTATATAATCGCTCGGTTTTGGGTGCAAATATTTGGTAATTCGGTGACGGTAATCAGAAGTTTATCTGCTTTGATTAGCTTGTTAATCTTTCCGAGTATTTACTGGCTATGTCGAGAATTATTTAAAGCATCGGTATGGGTATCGGAGGTTGCGATCGCACTTATGGCAATCTCTCCTATTCACCTAGTATACGCCCAAGAAGCACGAGAATATATTCTCTGGATAGTGACTATATTACTATGCAGTGCCTCGTTGTTACGAGCATTACGCCTAGAATCAAAAAACAAAGCACAACGCATATTAACTTGGGGAATCTATGCAGTGACTTTAGCGCTCAGTCTTTATACATTTTTGTTGACTGGATTTGTAGCAATTGCTCATGGAATTTATGTGATTGCGACTGCCAGATTTAGGTTGAATCGGATAGTGAAAGCTTATTTATTAGCATCTTTAACAGGATTTTTTGCCTTCATACCTTGGATTCTAATTGTGATAGATAACTTTTTGCAATTTGACAGTTCAACAACCTGGACAAAAATGCAAGTTCCCCTAGAAATTTTAATTAAATCTTGGTTTTTACAGTTGAGCCGGATTTTTCTTGATTTAAACTTTGGGTTTGAGAATTGGTTTAGCTATGTAATTACGCCAGTTTTTGTAATTTTTATTGGATATTCTATTTATTTTCTTTGTCGAACAACTAACTATAAAGTCTGGTTATTTGTCGTAACTTTAATTATGATTCCGGCATTACCTTTAGTGCTACCAGATGTAATTTTTGGGGGTATACGCTCACTTTCCGAACGTTATTTATTGCCTTCTTATTTGGGCATTCAACTAACTGTTGCTTACCTACTGGCTACGCAGCTACATAGTGAGAGTATTGTACACCGGAGAATCTGGCAAACAATTATGGGACTAGTGATTATTTGTGGGCTAGTTTCTTATGGAGTGAGTTCCCAGGCACAAACTTGGTGGAGTAAGGTTATTAGCTATGGTAATCCACAAGTTGCGACAATTATCAATCAGGTTGATCGTCCACTTTTAATTAGTGATGATTCTGGTATTAATTATGGGAATGTCTTTTCTCTCAGCTATCTTTTGCAATCAAAGGTGCAGTTTCAATTAGTAAAAGACCAAACTATCCCTAATATTCCTGATGAATTAACTGATATTTTTTTACTCAATCCTTCAGATATATGGCGCAAGCAAATAGAAGCAAATTATAAGTATAAATCAAATATTGTATATGGTGATAATCATTACTTGCTTTGGAAGGTGGAAAATCTTCACTCATTGCATCAGAATTAGAAGCATATAACCTCTTTACAGGCTAAAAAAATCAGATTTGGGAAACTTTCATTGCGCTTACATCTACTTTCCGATCAAATAAAATTCGTGGTTTTAGCAAAAGTTTAAATAGTAACAATAACGAATGTAATTCTCCTGGTGCATTCTGGTGCTTCCACTGTCCCGGACGACAAAAGAGGATTTCTACAAGTCGGCGATGTTGATTTAAGCTTACTGATTGAAACCTAATACGTACTGTGGAAAATTCATCTTTAAACCCAGTACTCATAACCTCACCAGTCAACTTGAAACTCTCTTCTATAATTTCTATATCTATTGACTGATTAGTAAATAAATAGGCAGGTAACTTTTGATTTAGAGCAATTTCAACACCTGCTTCAGAAATCATTGTAGTCACACCCCACAAATTTTGATCGCCAACTCTTAGCTGTACTATTCGCCGCAAGTCAAACCATTCATACATATCTGCTTTCGGCACATCTATTAAAATTAATAGGGTAATGCCAATCATTATTAAGTTATAAACACTCCATAGCCAACCTAAATTTATACCTGTAATTTGTTGCGTAGTTTTGGGTGCAATATCGAGATTTAGCCATAAACTAACGGCAGTAGCGATAAACAAAATTATCAACGGTAGGGCTAAATTCCAATTAAAAATATAGCGATTCTTAACCATACCTTTGGGTGTAACTTTAAATCCTTTTGCAAAAGGATCAATCATAACTTGGATAGTATTT
This sequence comes from Nostoc edaphicum CCNP1411, assembly GCF_014023275.1. Classification (NCBI taxonomy): domain Bacteria; kingdom Bacillati; phylum Cyanobacteriota; class Cyanophyceae; order Nostocales; family Nostocaceae; genus Nostoc; species Nostoc edaphicum. The sequence continues at coordinate 5,564,522 of NZ_CP054698.1, read as the reverse complement.
ACTGCTAAAGGAAAACATATTATTAATGAATAAATATCTGATAGCAAAGCTGAACAAGAACGATAATTTAGCCAAGAGAATGTTGCTAAATTCACTAAGTAGTAAGGTAATAAAAAAAATAACAATTCTGCTCCTGTTGAACGGATGGGAATCACAGCGAAAAATGAATATGCTAATGGGATAAGTAAAAAATAAACACGCGAAATATTACCAAACCAATATAGCAATCCAGCTAAAGAAGCTAACCTTTGCATGAGAGTTAGCCCAGAAATTTTTAAAGGATTAGATTTAATAAATAGCGCCTGGAGTGTACCTTGTCCCCACCTTAATCGTTGGGTTGCATAGCCGGTAATATTTTCTGCTGCTAAACCAGCACTTAATTTTTCATTTAAATAAATCAAACTATATCCTTGAGCAGATAAGCGAATTCCGGTAAAATAATCTTCACTCAAAGACTCAGTTACAAAACCTCCAACCTGATCTAAAGCACTTCTGCGAACGACAAAGGATGTACCAGCACAAATCGCACTACCTGAAGAATCACGACTTGTTTGAATTTGACGATGAAATACTTCTGCCTCATGGGTGAGAACATTTTCTAAGCCTAAATTACGGGCTATAGGATCAGCATTATAAAAGCTTTGAGGCGTTTGTACAAGGGCAACCTTTTCATCTTGAAAAAAGCCAATAGTGCGAGTCAGAAAGTTTTTAGTGGGGACAAAATCAGCATCAAAAACTACAATTAATTCTCCATTTATTTGAGCGATCGCATGATTCAAATTACCTGCTTTCGCATAACTGTTATCAGGTCGCGTCATATAGTGACAGCCCAATTCTTCTGCCAATTCCTTCATTTCTGAACGATTGGTATCATCCAAAAGATAAATTGTTTTATTTGCATAATCTAGCGCTTGACAACCAATAATTGTCCGCCGTAAGATAAAAACTGGTTCGTTATAGGTTGGTATTAAAATATCAACAGATGGTACAAATTTACCACTGATTACAGCTAGTGATTTCATGTCTGCTTCGCGGTGACGTTCTTTGATATTCAACATGAATAATAGCTGTATAGTAGTATTGAGTAGCATTAACATCTCTGCAAAAAATAACCCTAGACTAAATACTCCATTCAACGGATCTACTAAATTTAACGTAGATAGCGATCGCCACAGAATATACCGCAAAGTTAAAATGATTAAAATTCCCACTATTAACCGTTGCGACCAAATTCGGGGTTGTGGGGAGATTTTCATCACTACAAACACAATTAGCAATAATCCGACAGTGGGTAATAGTAAATATTTACTATCTATTCTTGGCACTTCTAACCACATTGGTGGGTGCATTTGCCAGTAATTGATTTGAGCAAAAATTCCACTAATTTTATCTTCACCAGCAAACCATCCTACTACGATGATGCCAGATAAGAAAAAAACGCCTAATAAAATTAGCGTTGCTGTGTGGAATCGAATAACTCTCTTGGAAACAGTATTTTGAGGTGGTTTGTAGCTAAACTTTGATCCTGACATTTCGCCCTTTTTCACCTAAAACGATTCTGCAAAAAAAGCATTTCACCCGATTTTTGTGACGTATTTAAAAAAATGTAACAAAATATTTACAATAATACTTTATATTAAAAAATATTGCCATGTATTTAAGAATACATAAATTATTCTTGACTAAAGTTCTAGTCTTTTATAAGATATTCAAATATTTGATTGATTAAAATCAGTTAAAAATAAAAAAGATAAATATTAAACAGATTCTTATCTGAAATTAATTTAAGTGATGGTACGATGCTTTAAATTGTCCTTTGAGATGAATTTAGTGATTCATTGAAAGGTGTTGTATGCAATTAACAGATTTTCTTGGTCTTGTACATCCAGCGATCGCAATCATATTCGTGTTTCCACTCATCGGTACAGTGGTTAACTTTGCTTGGCAAACACGCCAACGGAGACTGCAAACTCTAGCCGGGAGTAAGAGCAAAATTCCACCAGTGGTGGGTACAGAACATAAGCAGTTAGGCGAATGGCTAACAAGTGCAGTTGTTGGATTAACTTTAATCGGATTAAGCTATCCTATTGGCAAAAATATTATCAAAAATCAATTGTGGAATCAGACACCTTTTCAAGTTGTTTTTATACTGTTAATATTTGCTGCAACCATCGCCTCTTTAGTATTCCTGTTTCGGGCAAAGCAGCGGGTGTGGCGGGCAGTTTTTGCAACTTTAACTGGTACAGGTTTAGTAATTATAGGCTGCCAGGATGGAGTATATCGTCGCACGAATGAGTGGTACTGGTCACATTATTATATTGGTATTACCGCAGCACTGCTGATGATTTTTTCATTAGCGATTGTTCAAGATATTTATCAAGATAAATCCAATCGCTGGCGTATCGTCCATACAATTTTAAACTGTATTGCTTTGTTGCTATTTATTGGACAAGGTATGACAGGGACACGAGACTTATTAGAAATTCCCTTGAGTTGGCAAGAAACCTACATTTATCAATGTGATTTTGCTAATAAAACTTGTCCAACGCCAAATCCCCAAGTAGCAAAATAGGTGGGGGAGTGAGGGATGTGAGGGAGCAGGGGGAGCAGGGGGAGCAGGGGAAGCAGGGGGAGTAGGGGAAGCAAGGGAAGCAGAGAAGAGTAATTAATAAGCAATGCCCAATGCCCCATGCCCCATGCCCAAATCTTATTTGCCTAATCATTGTAGTGGCAGAGTCACAATTACTGTTGTACCAATACCCTGCTCACTTTCTAATTGAATATGACCACCATGTAACTCCACACATTTTTTCACTATAGTGAGTCCTAATCCTGTTCCTTGAATTACGCCTACATTACTAGCGCGATAGAAAGTTTGAAATAGATGGCTTTGGTCTTTGACAGGAATGCCCATCCCCTGATCTTTGACCTGGAAAGTTGCGAGGCGATCTTTGCAAATCAAATCAAACCAAATAGTGCTATTCGGAGGGGAATATTTGATGGCATTAGAAATCAAATTGGTTAAGATACAGTTTAGTAAGTCTTCATCCATTTTGGCTTGGGTCGATTCCCCTTGAAAAGTAAAGATAATACTGTGCTGACTACCTGCATTAACTTGAAGAATATCTGTGAGTTCGTTACAGAAATTTTCTAAATTTAAAAGTGTAGGTTTGTATTCGAGTTTGGCTGCTTCTGTTTTACTCAAGAATAATATCTCATCCAAGAGATGGAGCATCTGGTTGATAGCATTTTGTATTCGATCAAAATATTTAGTTTTTCGACCATCAGTTAGTTTATCACTGTTGTATTCAATGATATCCACAGCCGTCCGAATTGTAGTCATAGGGGTGCGAAACTCGTGGGAAACCATTGCTACAAAGTTCGACTTTAACTCATTGAGTTCCTGTTCTTTTGCCAGCGCTTGACGGGTGCGTTCTTCACTCTCCCGTAGTTGGTTGAGAATTTCGCTTCTTTCAATGGCATAGCGAATGGCACGCACTAACCTTTGTATAGTCATTTGATCTTTAACTAAATAGTCTTGTGCGCCTTCTGCTAATGCTTGCAGTGCTAAATCTTCATCATCAAGGCCTGTTAACACCACAACTGGGATATCTGGTACTGCTGCCCGAAATTCTTTCAATGTGTCCAGTCCAATAGAGTCTGGAAGGCTGAGGTCTAACAAAACTAGGTCGAATCTGCGTTGTCTTCGACTCATCATCCGAGAACTCTCAAGGGTGGACGCGGAGTTTTCCCTGCTAACATCTATTGCCTCAGATAGGCGTTCAACATGTAACATCTGCCATTGTTCTTGATCTGCATGTAAAAATATCCGGCGTAGCAGATGAGCATCACTGGCACTATCTTCTACTAATAGAATGTGAATTGTGAGCTTTTCCATAGTGCAGGGTTATATCAATTTGTTAGATAATCACCTGATTTGCTATTTGTCAGACAGGGTTTAATTCTCTGATTTTGTAGGCAACAATCGAAATTTGCAAGCTTATTATTTTCGTGGTAATGTTGCTGCTGTCAGCCAGAAATCTTTGATCAACTGTAAAACCTGAATGAATTGGTAAATATCAATAGGTTTTATTACATAGCAATTAGCACTAAGATTATAGGAGCGTAGAATATCCTGCTCATCAGATGAAGTAGTAATTATGACAACAGGAATACATTTAAGATTTGGGTCTGATTTGATTTCTGTTAGCACTTCGCGCCCATCCATTCCGGGAAGATTTAGATCGAGTAGGATTAAGTCGGGACGGGGAACATTAGTAAATTCTTCTTGCTCTCGTAAGAAGTTGATCGCACTTTCACCATCCTCAACCCAATGCAAGTTATTAGGGATTTGAGCATTTAAAAAGCCTTTGATGGTTAGGTTAGCATCACTAGGAGAGTCTTCAACTAGCAAAACTTCAATGGGTCGCAATGCCTGATGATGAATCATGCAGTTATCAGGATGTTATTAAGCAGATATAGAGTATATATACTAAAGATACCTTAATTTGCGTTCAGGGTAAGATAAAATACTGTTCCGATGCCCGGTTCTGACTCAGCCCAGATGCGACCACCATGCCGCTCGACGATTTTTTTGCAGATAGCTAGACCAATACCTGTACCAGGAAATTCTCGACGAGTATGAAGACGGCGGAAAACTTCAAAAATCCGTTCAAGATACTGAGGCTTAATGCCAATGCCATTATCCTGTACCCAGATGAGCCATTCTAAGTGCTGAGTGCTGAGTGCTGAGTGCTGAGTGGGGAGTGAGGAGTTAGGAGTTAGGAGTGAGGAGTTAGGAGTGGGGAGTGGGGAGTGGGGATGGGGAGTTAGGAGTTCTTCTTCTGCTTTCTCTCGTTCCTTAAGGAGGACGCCAATGTGAATCTGGGGTGGCTCTTGTCGGCAAAACTTGATGGCATTGCTGATCAGATTTTGGAATAATTGCACCATTTGAGTTTTGTCTGCGAGTAACTTTGGCAAAGGATCATGGGTGATAATGGCTTTGCTTTGAGCGATCGCTACATGTAAATTATTAAGAGCTAAACTGAGTGCAGTATTACAGTCAACGAGAACAAATTCTTGACCGCGAGTCCCGATGCGAGAATAAGCTAGCAAGTCTTGAATCAACTGCTGCATCCGCTTTGCCCCATCGATAATATAACCAAAGTATTCCTGGGCAGACTCATCTAAACGGTCTTGATATTCGTTTTCTAATAGTTGGGTATAGCCCGTCACGGCTCGCAATGGTTCTTGTAAATCGTGGGAAGCCACATAGGCAAATTGCTCTAACTCTTGGTTAGAGCGTTTTAGTTCCTCATTCAGCTTTTGTAATTCTGCCGTCCGCGCTTGTACTTTGATTTCTAGTTCTTCATTGGCCTGTTGTAGTGCAAGTTGTGCAAGGTTGCGATCGCGCAGCGCAATTTGCTGTTCTGTAATATCTGTGTCAGTGCCTACCCACTCTTGAATTTTATTGTTGGCATCCAAGATGGGAACTGCACGGACAGCAAAAAATCGATAGCTACCATCTGCAACTTGTAGGCGATGTTCAATTTGATAAATACCCTTTTTCTCAAGTGCCTGTATCCAAACTTGTGATGTCCGTTCTCGGTCTTCAGGATGAATTGCATCAAGCCAGCCCCATCCCTTGACTTTTTCTTCACTTTGCCCTGTCAAGGCTCGCCAAGCAGGAATGTCTTCTACTACCTCACCACTAGCATCAGTTATCCAAACAGCTTGAGAAGTGGCAATTACCAATGAGCGATAGCGTCGCTCACTTTTTTCTAGGGCAATTTCTGCCAATTTTTGGCGGGTGATATCTTGAAAGAAAATTGATATTCCTTCCGATGAGGGGTACATCCAATATTCAAACCAGCGGTCAAACGGTGGATAAAATTCCTGCATCTGAATGACTCGCTGTTCTGCCAAAGACTGGAAATAGGCATGATAAAACTGATGTTCAACAGCTTCGGGGAATACTTCCCAAATGCTTTTGCCAATTAAGTCTGCGGGTTGCTGGTTGAAAATTTGTCCCGCTCTTTGATTGACGTAGGTGTAGCATGAGTTGCGATCGAGGGCAACAAAGGCATCTGTAATAGTTTCTAAAATATCTGCTAGTTTTGCTTTTGCAGCTTGTTGTTCCAGACGAATAGCTTCTTGTGATAAAGCCTTGTTAAGGCGAATTTGCTTTTGCAGCAGTAAGTAAACCACAATTAGCAAAAGGAAACTCAAAGCATACCCCAAACCAACTACAATCACGATTTGGCGAAAAAGACCATCTGTTAATGCTGTCCGCTGTTGCAATAAAGTTTTTTCTTCATTGTCCATTGCCTGGAGTTGTTCGCGGATCTCTATACTCCGATCTGCGATCGCAATTTGAGTTGATTGATCTAAACGTTCTTGCCCAACCAAATCAATGGATTGTTCAAGCAGGGAAAATTTCTGTGCAATCAGGGGTTTAAGTGTATCAAGCCGCCCTTGTTGGCTAGTGTTATCACTACTTAGCTGTCGGATGACTTTCAGCACCTCATAGACCTTCTGCTTCTCACCTTGATAAATTTCTCGGTAAACTGTGTTTTTGGTAATAATGTAACTACTTCGTGCTCCTTCGGCATTACTGAGACCGATACGTACATGATCTAGGGCTTTGATGACTTGATGAGTATGAACTACCCATCGCTTTTCTTCCGTCAACCTTTGGATACTTAAGTAAGAAGCTGTTCCGACGCCACACAATAGCAGTAATGCCAAGCTAAAACCGCCTGCAACCAATTTTTCTAACAGTTTGTTCATGGAATACTCGCAAAAGTGTAGCTAATATAATCACATCAGTTTTAGCTCTAATAGCAAGCTGCTGACGACCATTAAATTCAACATTACAGTGTTATTACGTATAAACAGTACAGTATTATTACGTAGAATAAATTATTATGTTTATGCTAATGGATGTATTGGGGTTTCGGACTGCGAAACCTGCGGTAAGCCAAGCTAGCGCACCTATGTAGAGATGATGCAGTTTTTGACACAAAAAAATGAGTAGATAATTGTGGTTCTTACACCACATATCCACTCGTTTTTTACTGTATTAGGTTTACAACTTTCTTGTTAACATTTGGGAAAGTTCAAACTGATTAACGTGACTCAGTTCCCTGATTGGGGCTACCTGCTACAGAATCTTCTCCTGGAGCTTCTGGAGTAGCAGTGGATTTAGCATCACTCTTTTCAGCATCGCCAGTTTTGCGAATACTTTCGTCTACGGGGGTTTGGTAACCACCAGAAGCAGTAGGTGTAGCTTCTTGATTATTAGATTTTGGTTTTTGTTGTTCAGCCATGACTACATTCCTAATCATTTATTCTTGAGATGATCTTAAGAAAATAAGGTGTGTGAGTGTATCTATCCAAAATCTAGTTATGGCTGATTAGTCCCTATGTCGGAAGTATTGTTTTGCACTACTCATGTATTTTCCGAGTCACCTTTTTTAGCGCCGTAAGAGAGAAATTCTTTAGTCTTTTGGACTACCTGATACCGCCATCTACTTACCAATATCACAACTGATTTATAGGACTCATATTTGATTTCTGAAAAAACTCAGTACAACTAAGAAGCCTTCTTGACTGTTGCCTATTGCCTATTGCCTATTGCCTATTGCCTATTCCCTGCCTACGCAAATCAGTTCAGAAATCAAAGCGGATTCCTATAGTAGGATTGCTATAGTCGGATAGTTCAGTTTATGAAGTTAGCATACACAAACCATATAAATTGATCACTATGCTCTTTAAAAATTTTGGAAGTAAATTGGTCATGAATGCTGCTGACTTTTCACGTCATGTGGAAAAGCTCATGAAAGACCTAACCCCCTAGCCCCCTTCCCGACACGGGAAGGGGGAAAATTCAAAGTCTCTCTCCTACAAGGAGAGAGATTTAGAGAGAGGTTTTCCAGATCCCGTGAAAAGTCAGATGAATGCTGAGGTGATTCTTCGTTTTAGAAAGAGAAACTGGAGCAAAGACTCTACAGTACAAATGAAAGGTTACTAAAACATGGATTTTATCAACCAAGCACAGAAGTTGGCAGATACGGTTAGAGATAAAACTCAAGAAGTAGCCAATAATGTAGTAAATGGGATGGATGAGGTAGTTGATGGAATAAAGAATGCTACTAGCGAGATAACTATTTCAAGTGTCCATGTAGTTAATGATTTACAAAATTTGTCAACCATTGCAGCACAGTCAGGTTTTCAAACTGTTCAAAATGTTAGTAAAACATTTCAACAAAATGCTGTTGGAGTTGCCGCATCTGGTATAGTTATGGCTGATTCTTTGCAAAATTTACCAAGGACAGCTGCCGAATTAGCCCAAGAGATGCCCAAGATTGCAAATAGGCTGAGATATCGTGCTGGTGTTCGCGTGGGAGACTTGCCTCGCTCTGATGCAGATGTCATGAAGCTTTTTGAGAAAATTCCTGGTACATCAAAGCTTGGAGGTAAAGAATATACAATTCGTCAATTTCTTAGAGATAAGCATGGTAGCCATATAAATCCACGTTCTAAAGGTGGATCGAATGCTGCTGATAATATCCTTTGGGAAGTAGGTGTTGACAATCTCCGCCGAGGTGCCAAAGTAATGACCGTTGGCGAACAGTTTTATATTCGGGTTTATAATGCGGTAGATTCTATTGTCAGCAATTCTGGAACAATCGCCAAACTTGGCATTACTGCAACAGGAACAGCTATTCTCACCCAGGTTATAGTAACGGCAATTTCTTACTCTTTGGATCTTTATCGGGGTGATATTACTGTTGAAGAGTATAAAAATCTAATTTTTGAAGCAGCAAAGGCAGCAGGTATTGCAACACCAATTGTTTTTTTGGTTTTGGTGGCTGTGTTAGCTTTATTTCCAGAATTTACAGTCATTTTGTCGGCACCAGTTGTTGTCGCAGGTTTCAATGCTTTATTTGGTATTAGTATTGCTACACCGATCATCCAATCGCTAGTTCGTCATGTGGAAGCTGGAGGTTTTGGGATAGAAACTGCTGATGCTTACAAGAGCGCGTTTGATGGTTCTGCGCTCTGAAATAAGCTATTCCATACTTAAATTGTATAACTAGGGTGGGTGTCTCGCCCGCCCGTAGCCAAAGGTGAGCTTTTTAGTCTATCTGAAAAGATTGGATAGGTTGGTTTAATATCACTTTTTGAGTTTTACCTTGTAGAGTAATTCATCTTTAATCCGGTTGAGAATTGAAGTCTCATCCAGGTTTGTCAAAATCCGATTAATTACTGCTTTCGGCCCATCAGGCCCCCAAGTTGCGCCATTGGCTAAATAAACTTTGGTAACTTGTCCAATCCCGTAAGAAGAAACACCAGCTACTCCTCCTTGGGTAATTGCCACCGATAGATAAGGGCCTAGCGCAATGCCACCTGTAGCTGTTGCAGAGATCCCAAGTAAAGTTTTTAATCCACTCAAGCCCAAATTTGCTAACAATTCACTCGCACCGATGCCGCCCATACTCAGGGCGATTTTTTGTAGCAGTTGTACAGCGCCGGCTTCGGTCATTGAGAAGCCATAGAGTTTAGATAAACCTAAAATTAGAGCAATATCAATGACCACACTACTCAGAATATCTACCACAGTTACGGGATTAAGTGCGATCGCTAATGCTTTAGTCATCACAGCCTTCCAAATCAACTGATTGGCATTCTGCTCCCGAATCATCAGTTTTCGCTCAACCAATTGCTCATTGACAACATCTGCATAAAGCATGGTGTTAAGAGCAACTAAGGCTTTACCCTCACGATGCAGAATTTCCAAAATTTTCAGCTTCAGTTCCTCTATTTGGGCATTCCCTGTACGCAACTGTATACCCCTCGTACCATCAGGGCGACGAATCGCCGTCTTTACCAATGGCGATGCCGCAGCCATGACAATTTCTAAAGGTGTAAGTAATTCCCGCACCCTTTCATCCCGGATTTTGTGATAAATTGCCATCCGGTCTGCTTCTGGATACTGGTCTACTTTGTTAAACACCAAAATGATCGGTTTACCTGCTTCCCGCAACTGAGAAAGGGCGGTGTATTCTAGCTTTGTCATATCGCCAGATATCACAAACAGAATCAAATCCGCTTGTTTGGCAATCTGTTCAGCTAAGGCGGCACGGGTTGCACCATTTACTTCGTCTAACCCAGGAGTGTCAATTAATTCCACCTGCGATTGACCTACACCAGGGAGAGTGACTCGCAAAGCACGTTCAGTTTCCCCAATTATTTCCTCGCTAATACTCCAATTAACTGTTTGTGCAGCACGGGTGACACCGTGCAACGGCCCAGTTTCAAATACCGTTTGCCCAACCAAAGAATTGAGTAGCGAAGATTTCCCACGTCCCACCATGCCAAAAGCCGCAATCTGCACCACCATCCGGTCTAACTTTCCCAGCATGGTTTCCAACTCAGCAATTTCCGTCTCTAACCCGTTTTTTTCTTGGGGGGTGAGGTCGAGATTGGCTACCAAATTTCGTAGCGCCGTTTGTGCTTGTTTATAATTCAGTTCTGTCTGAATGTCCTCAAAACTGAAAATGGCACTATCTAGTTCTTCCTCCCAACTGAGAGAATTGGGGTCAGTGTTAGCGGAATCGCTTTGATGAGGTTCAGGCATAGGCAATGTCGAAGTCATATTAATTTGAAATTTTAGATTTTAGATTTTAGATACACCCCCTCTACCATCCTAGTTATTTTTAGCAAGGGTTTGGCGAGACGAGACAAAGAGAGCAAAGAGAACAAGAGAAGAATAATTTGTGACCCAATACCCAATGCCCCATGCCCAATTCCCAATTCCCAGAGACTAATGACTAATGACTAACAAAAAGTCATAAACTGAAAAATGCATCTAATATAACGCGTTAGGATCTTGACTAAATTACCTGTGCGGAAAATCGTTATTGCCGGCAACTGGAAAATGTACAAAACTCAGGCAGAAACCCAAGAGTTTCTCCGAGGATTTCTGCCCCACTTAGAGGAAACCCCCCAAGGGCGAGAAGTGATATTGTGCCCTCCTTTCACTGATTTAAGCGTTTTGTCCAAGACTTTGCACGGTAGCCTCATCCAACTGGGGGCACAAAATGTCCACTGGGAAGAATTTGGAGCCTATACGGGTGAGATTTCTGGCCCAATGCTGACAGAAAGTGGTGTGCGCTTTGTGATTGTCGGTCATAGCGAACGACGTCAATACTTTGGGGAAACGGACGCCACCGTTAATCTGCGCCTCCGAACTGCTCAAAGGTTTGGTTTGACTCCAATTCTCTGTGTTGGGGAAACTAAACAACAACGAGATGCGGGAGAAACTGAATCACTGATTGCTCTCCAACTCGACAAAGGCTTGGTAGATATTGATCAGAGTAATTTGGTAATTGCCTACGAACCAATTTGGGCGATTGGTACTGGTGAAACTTGTGAAGCAGCGGAAGCTAATCGAATAATTGGCTTAATTCGTAGCCAATTGACTAATCCAAATGTATCAATTCAATATGGCGGCTCAGTCAAGCCGAATAATATCGATGAAATCATGGCTCAACCAGAAATTGATGGCGTTTTAGTGGGAGGAGCAAGTTTAGAAGCTGAGAGTTTCGCTCGGATTGTGAATTTTCAGTCAGTGTAATGTGCCTTCTTTTCGTTCCCATGCAGAGCATGGGAATGCCTAATGTAGATAAGAAGAATTCAGAACTCAGTAGTCAGAATTCAGAATTGAATTTTGTACGACTGGGTAATGAATATTGCTTGAAAACATTGCTCTTTGTGGGCGAAAGAAAATTAAAATATTTTTCAAGAGTTGATACTCCACCCGTGAAGGGATGGAGTATTCTGAATTCTGACTCCTGTTAGCGGTAGCGGGGCGTTTAGCCCATTCTGACTCCTGTTTTATGCCAAGGAACTTGATAATTCGAGGACGCTGTTTCGATTGGGGACAGCGGACTTATTTGATGGGTATTTTGAATGTGACGCCTGATAGCTTTAGCGATGGGGGTGAGTTTAATACTACCTCTGCTGCTTTAGTACAGGCGCAAGCACTGGTGACTGCTGGTGCTGACATGATTGATGTGGGCGGTCAATCGACTCGACCAGGAGCAAAGCAAATAACTCTGGCGGAGGAACTTGACCGGGTTCTATCGGTGCTACAAGTAATAAGACCAGAAATTTCAGTCCCGATTTCTGTAGATACTACTCGTGCTGCTGTAGCTAGGGCATCTGTAGAAGCTGGAGCGGATATGATTAATGATATTTCTGGCGGCACTTTTGACTCAGAAATGTTGCCAACAGTTGCAGAGTTAGGTGTGCCGATGATTTTAATGCATATCCGGGGAACACCACAGACAATGCAACAACAGACTGATTATCAAGATTTACTCACAGAAATTTATAGTTTTTTGGCTCGGCAAATTGAGGCAGCAACGACTGCGGGCATTGATCTGGATAAAATTATTATTGATCCTGGTATTGGTTTTGCTAAAAACTATGAGCAAAATTTAGAAATTTTTCGCGATTTGCGATCGCTAACAAAACTCAACTGCCCTATCTTGGTAGGAGCATCCCGTAAAAGTTTCATTGGTCGCATTTTAAATCAACCAGATCCCAAAGCACGAGTTTGGGGAACGGCAGCAGCTTGTTGTGCTGCTATTTTTAATGGCGCTGATATCCTCCGAGTTCACGATGTTCAAGAAATGCACGATGTTTCACTAGTAGCGGATGCCCTATTGAGACAAGCTACACAGCGTGATTGTTAGGTATTATCGTTCTTCGTTTTTTTTGCCGTTACCTTCTTGAGTTACTGACTCGGCTATCAATTCCTGAAACATTTCACTTGAGTTAGCTGGGTCTACAAAGACAATTTTGGCATTATTGCTCTCACCAAGTTTTTGGCTAGCATCTACGTAATCTTGAGCCACTAGATACCGCAAAATGTCCCTACTATCTGGATTAGCACGGAGAGCTTGAGAAATAATTTGCACTGAAGCCATAGTTCCTTCTGCTTTTTTGATGGCAGCTTCTTTTTCTCCTTCTGCTTCAGTAATCAACGCCCGTTTTTTGATGACGGCGGCTTGCTCCTCTTCTCTAGACTTTCGTACACTCTCAGGTAGAGTAATTCTCTGAATATCTAACCGGAGAATTTCAACTCCCCAATCTGCCGTTATATTATTCAACTGGTCTAAGATAGCTGCGTCCATCTCCGCTCTGGAGACGTTGGTCTGTTCTAAGGTATTCTGAGCAATAATTTCCCGGAGTGTGGTTGTGGTCAGCTGTGTCAATGCTCCTTGCAGATCCTCAATAGCGTAAAAGCTTTTCTCAATATCTCTGATGCGCCAGTACACAATAGCGTCCACTTCGACGTAAATATTATCTTGGGTGATCACATTTTGAGGTTTAATGTCTGTAAACTGCTCTCGTGTAGTATCTTCCATCACAATCTGATCGACCAAGGGAACGATAAAATTCAGCCCCGGCTTAAGTTTCCGATGATACCGCCCCAAGCGTTCGACTAGGGCTTCATTTCCTTGATTAATCAGTTTTGCAGAACCTAATGCATAACCTATAAGGGCTAAAACTATAGCAATAATTGGCTCCATGTATGCTCCTATTCAGCTTTGGGGAGAATGTAGTGTCAAGGATATGCTACTAGCTTGTCATATCTTTGAGTTTTATGTTTTGAGTCTGTAATTTTATCAACATCAGCAGCGATGTTGAGTCGCTGCGCGTCTTGTAGGCATTCTGTTAAGTAAGACTGTTTTGCAGAATGCTTAGAAGCAGAGCTTCTTGTCGTCAGACATCGCTATTAAAGCACCTTGATTACACCCTGGCAAGGACTACTTGATGTAATTAAGGTTACTCGTACTGATATCTTCAGACAGGCTGGACTTATATGCAGTATATTCACTTAAATTTAATTAAATTAACGTAAAATTTAGTAGCAATTTAAAAACTCCACTATAAATCGGGTTAAAATTGGCTTCAACCATTAAAAATGTAAAAATATTATGGGCAGATTGTTAATCAAAGTTATAGGTTTAATTCTACTTTTCACAGGTTTATACTTTTTTGGTCAAAATATTATATTTGTTAGCGGTTACTACATACCTTTTTCGAGAAGATTACCAGCTACAGTTTCCGTATTAGCAATTATGTCAGGTGTGTTTACATTGGTGTTTTTTCGCAGAGAAGCTAGTCAGTTGGGATGGATTTTGTTAGGTATTGGCATAGTACTAGTTTTCTTGAGTGGTGGAGTAATTTTCAGATCAACTAGCTTATGGAATTTATTTGTTGCTTTTGCTTCATTAGCAGCCGGATATAAATTATTTAATGAGGGTAGAATAAACTTTTGAAATTTACAAATATAGTCATGTTTCCTCATATTTACTATAGCAATCCTATTTAATTAGTGAGAGTTAAAAGTCATAGTTACCCAATTTCTCAAATAAGTTAGGGATTTTTGTCTTACGAATAAATGAGGTTTTTTATAGTAGCCAAAACTACATTTGTCACCAGATCAGATTACAGTCAGTAAAATTTGACATTATGATTTTCTCATCTGCTCTAATGGTGCTGAGACTGTATTAGAGGTTGTCTGAGAAGTGTTTCGCTGTGACTTTAATCACTTTTAGATACCCCTAAATCCCCCTTAAAAAGGGGGACTTTAATTCCGGTTCCCCCCTTTTTAAGGGGGGTTAGGGGGGATCTAAAATTTTTGATACCGACAAGAGGACTTTTCAAACATCCTCTTAGAGCGCTTAAATTAACTTTTGGTTAAGTGTCGATTTCACGACCAAGAAGCACACATAACTAGCGTCAACTGGACGAATAGCCTCTTAACGATGACTTTCACTCAGGGGGATTTTACTAAGGTTGAGGGTAATATTAGAATGGAAACTATTGATGATGAGGAAAAGCCAAGAATGACCCAGGTGGTTCTAGGAGAGAATGAAGGAATAGACTCAGCTTTGCGTCGGTTTAAACGCCAGGTTTCCAAAGCTGGGATATTAGCTGATGTGAAATATCATCGGCACTTTGAAACACCGATAGAAAAACGCAAACGTAAGGCAGTAGCAGCTAGACGAACCAGACGTTTTAAATAAAACCTATAAGAAAACTATGCCGCACCGACAATTAGGGTATAGATGAGTCGCTTTTCCTAAGCACAGAGAACGTTAAGGGCTTTATCTTGGTTGGATGGAAGAAGCTAAAAGCGCTACCCATCAACCAAAATAAGCGCCTTTAAACATCGGTTAGCTTCCTTTCGCAAGCTGATAGGGCAGTATTCATCTAACCCTAAGATTCAGAATTATTAATGGTGCGGCTATTACAAACATTCATCGCCTTTTCTACTCCCTGCTTGAGGCTTAGTTCAAGACACTCAACCACGAACTGAAGTACAAGAGACATCTGCTGATTCTCCGCAGAGGAAAATCGCCCCAGCACGTGGGAGATAGCACCGGAATCATCGTTATCAGCTGCACCTTTGGGTTTACCAATACCGATTCGCAAACGGGGAAAGTTTTGGGTACTAAGATGTGCGATCGCACTTTTCATACCGTTATGTCCCCCAGCCGAACCAGATAAACGCAGACGAGTTTTTCCCAAAGGCAAATCCATATCATCATAAATTATCAGCACTGACTCAGGTGGCAATTTATACCAATTTGTCACCGCTTGTATTGCTTGTCCTGAGCGATTCATATAAGTTAACGGCTTTAGTAAGCGAATCTTACCTCCACCTGGGGCTATACCCTCGCCATACTCACCCTGAAACTTGCGGTTTTCTGCTAAGGAAATGCGCCAAGAACGGGAGAGAGTTTCTACAGCAGCAAAGCCGATATTATGGCGTGTTTGATCATACTTAGCTTCTGGATTCCCCAATCCAACAATTAGCTGGGGAATCACCAAAGCTGGTTGCGTAACTGCTTCTGTCATTTTGCCTACAGTCAATCAATTTTAGATTTTAGATTTTAGATTTTGGATTGAAACAGACCGCAAGGGTACAAGGTTTAGTGATTTTAGATTGACGATAGTGCAGCGTCGGAACTAGCGTTTTTTGGATTTGTTACGTTCACCAAAGACGTTGCTCTAAACCGCAAAACAATCTAAGATCCAAAATCCAAAATCCAAAATTCGTATGTTCTCCTAGCTAGGTTGAGAAGAACTAGCGGTATCCTGCTCAGATTTAGCAGGGTAGATTTGCTTAGGTTCCAATTCAGCAGTAGTCTTGA
Source organism: Nostoc edaphicum CCNP1411 (assembly GCF_014023275.1). NCBI lineage: Bacteria > Bacillati > Cyanobacteriota > Cyanophyceae > Nostocales > Nostocaceae > Nostoc > Nostoc edaphicum. Next base: position 5,548,284 of record NZ_CP054698.1, on the reverse strand, counting down.
CAACTTCTTCTAATTGTTCTGCTTCTTTTTGAAACTCGCTTTGAAACTCCTTAGAAGCTTCTTGGAAGCTACGAATTGTTTTGCCCACACTCCGACCAATTTCTGGTAGCTTTTTGGGGCCAAAGATTAACAGCGCCACTACCATAATTACACCCATTTCTGGCAGACCGATACCGAATATATTCATTTTTGTCTCCTGTAAACTATGGAACTACTACAGAAACTCACATATTATAAGAATACTCAATAGTTAGTGTGGACTGAGCATTCACAAAAAAACCCGGATAAACCGGGTGTAACTTAACTTGTTATCCAAACTTGATAGCTGTCTATCCGTTAGCGTCCTAGACTGCGCCAATCGACAAATACATCCTGAACCAACAGTGATTGATTGTAAAGTTGCAGAATAATCAGCAAAAACACGAAAAATAGCAGAATAAAAACAGCCATCACCGGGGTAGTACCCCAACCTGGAGCCACTTTCCCATACTCAGAGTTAAGTGGTTTCAGGATATCTCCCAACCTAGTCCTTTGTGCCATAGTTCACCTAAGATTACTTGCCAAAGCTTTTTTTAATCTTCTGTAATATTCTATAAGAATAGCACTCATAATCAATCTCTCAATTATGGAACCCGCAATAGTTCTTAGCATTTCTATGGCTGCCGTGGTGGTTGCCATCACTGGAATTTCAATTTATACCTCCTTTGGTCCTCCTAGCAAGGAATTGAACGATCCGTTTGATGATCACGAAGATTAAAGGAGTTAAGAGTCAAGAGTCAACGCTAGTAAAGCTTAACCTCTCTCCAACCTCCCTTTCTAGGAGCTATGGTGTACACACAAGTCAAGTTACCCCCCTTAATCCCCCCTTGCCAAGGGGGGAAACAAGAAAATCTAGTTCCCTCCCCTTTGCAAGGGGAGGGTTAGGGTGGGGTGAAACCTTTGAATCTTACTCCCCAACTCTAGTAGGGAAGGGGCTGGGGGTTAGGTCTGTATTGACTTATGCAAGACTGGAATTAATCGCTGGGATCACCTTGAAGCTGGCGATTTTCCAAGGCTGTATCGTCAAGATTTTTTGCCCAGATGAGAATTCAGTGGTAGAGGAACGCTCTAATAAATCTACTGTTTCTCCTAGATTCAACCCTAAATCACTTCGCAAAGATAACTCGGCTGTTTCTCCGTGACATTCATAACACCGCAGAATTAACTGCTGTGGGTTATCCTCTGATGGCTTCAAGGCCATCAAGATTAAATTCTCAGCTGATAAGTCTAGGAAACTCACCCCTTTTATAGTGCTGTTAGTGGTAACGGGGCGTTGAGTCAGTGCTGAATTTTGAGTTGTGAGTGGATTTAATATCACTTGCAACGGGATATTCAATTCATAGCCACGCCGTACCGTATGGGCTGATTCCCAGCTACCAGCGTGAGGATACAAAGTATATGTGAACTCGTGAAAACCTCTATCAGCCTGTGAGTCTGGCCAATTAGAACTGCGTAGCAGTGTCAAACGGAGTTGATTTGGCTTGCTGTCGTAACCGTATTTACAATCATTCAGTAAACTAACACCATAATTTTGGATTGCGTCTTCTGCTGTCAAATCAGCCCAACGCAAAGCGGGGACTTCCCATTTTGCTTGTTCTGCGGGGGTTTGTGGTTTAGTTGGGCGGCGAATCGCGCTACAGGGGATTTCATAAGTAGCAAAGTCTGCCTCGATATTTAGAGGAAAAGCAGCTTTCACCAATACATGATTTTCTTGCCAATTGACGGTAGTAGCTATCTTTAGCAGAGGTGAACCAGCTTGCAGAATATAGTCTTGGCAAAATTCCGATTCACCCAACTGACGCACCACGCGCACACTACTTTGCACTGGGCCTGGTTCTAACCACTGAATAGATTGAAGATTTGTTGAGGGTAAAGGATGTTGAGCATAATTGGGGTCTATATTCCAAGCATCCCAATATTGACCACTGTCTTTAAAAGCTTGTAGTTGATTCCCCGCCCCACTCAAAACTTCTCGTTGATAAGTTTTATCAAAAACACTTGATAAATCTCCAGTATCAGGATCTATAACAACTCGTAGGAATTCATTTTCTAAAATCCAGTCTGGGAGGAGGGGGGGAGATGGGGGAGATGAGGTGGATGGGGGAGAAAGCCAAAATATGCGGTAGCCTATGGGTGGAATTTCGGTGGCGAGAAATAATAGCGTTGATGGTTCAGAGAATTGGGAGACAAGCTGCTTTCCAGAAGTGTCGTAAATCTGCCATTCTTCTGGTGTGGGTAAGGCTACAGAGACTACCTCAGAACGTTGCCAGTTGAGAGAATTGAAAACGAAAATAGGCAAACTATCGGGTTTTGTTGGTTCTGATAGAGTAACGTGAGATGCGATCGCTAAAAGTGATTCTTGTAATATCTTCGTTCCTACTTGTTCCACTTGCTGCCACTGGGGCAACGCATCTATGTAAACTTGGGTAATTGAAGAACCAGGTAAAATATCGTGAAACTGTTGAAATAACACTTGCTTCCAAGCTGCTTCAATTTCTGCTTTGGGATATGTCACGCCACAGCTTACAGTTGCCAAGGTAGCAAATAGTTCAGCTTCATACAATAAATTTTCACAACGACGATTCCAGCGTTTTTGATCTGCGTGGGTAGTGTAGCAACCGCGATGGAATTCTAAGTATAGTTCGTCATTCCAGGTGGGGAAGGGAGGGGAAGCAGGGGGGAGCAGGGGGAGGCAGGGGGAGGCAGGGGAGGCAGGGGAGGCAGGGGGGGAATTATAATTACTGACAGACGCGATGAATCGCGTCTCTACAATTTGCTGTAAATATTTTTCAGCTGTTGTGAATTCTAAGTCTGGGAAGAAAGGAGAATTTTGCCAGCGTTGGGCGGTTTCTAACATATCACGGGTGGGGCCGCCGCCGTGGTCGCCGACACCAGGAAGCCAGAGGGATTCTGATAAACCAGTTTGGGTTTGCCATTCAAGAGCGTAGGATGCCATTTTAACTGGGTCTATAGCTTCACCGATGGGTGCAGACATCAAACTAAAGACTTCGCTACCGTCAGGCGATCGCCACCAAAAAGCCCCATAATCAAATTTGGTAGTATCATTCCACCGCAACTTCTGCGTCACAAAATATTCAATACCGGCATTCGCGAAAAACTGCGGTAAAGTTGCACAGAAACCAAAAGTATCTGGAACCCATACTATAGTTGAAAGCTTGCCAAATTTTTCCTGGATATAGCGTTGACCATACAATAGCTGACGTACTATTGATTCACCAGAAATTAGGTTGAGTTCTGGTTCCACCCACATTCCGCCGACAACTTCCCAACGTCCAGCGGCTACCTGTGCTTGAATCGCTTGAAACAAATCCGGGCGATGTTCTTCAATCCAAGCATAAAGTGCGGGAGTCGAATGACAGAAAATTAACTCAGGAAAATCTGCTTGCAACTTTAGAACCGATTCAAAAGTGTTTTGCGCCGCATTCCAAGTTTCACTCACAGGCCATAGCCATGCTAAATCTAAGTGAGCATGACCCAATAAGAAAATTTTAGATTTTTGATCTCCCTTCAAAAAGGGGGCTAAGATTTCAGATTGAATTAGGTTTTGGCGTAGAGATAAAAACGATTTTACTAACTCTTCCTTCTCCTCCGTGTCCTCTGCGCCTCTGGGGTTCGCAACCTCCGCCACCATCGTCGCCAAAACATCCAACTTTTCCGGTGCAAACTTTTCCAAATAAAGTTGCACCACAGCTAATTCATCAGCCACAAAGCCCGGATCGGGATTATTATCAACAGTAGACTCGTAAACTAGGAGCGATCGCACTAAAGCACCATCACAATGTCCCGGACTCACTAACCGCAAAGCCACAATAAATTCTTCACCTGGCGTCACCTCGTGACTGAGAAGCACTCTCGGCGAACAATCAAATAAATCACCCTCCAGCACTAACTCCCCATTTACATAAATCTCAGCAGAATCTGCCCACCAAACCAGCGCCAGCCGCAAAGATAACCCAGCTAAGGGAAAACCCTGTAAATCTTGGGGAACCACCAATCTTTGCACTAGCCATAGCACTTTTTTCCCCCCTGTCCAAGCGATATGTTCTTTCGCATTCAACTCGACAGGTTGCCAATGAGACAAATCAGCAGCTACAACATCAGTAATAATCAGGTCAGATTCCTGGTATAGCCAAGTAGACTGAAGATTAACTTGACAAAAAGAGCGCAGTTGCTCAATTGCTTGTGAGATGGATTTGGTTTGGGATTGAGAGACAGTCGGGGTCATATTTTCGCTAAGATGAGGTGTTGGTCGTTTTTATTGTTTGGCGCGAGTCTCACAACTTAACAAGACTTGAACTAAAAAATTACTACTATGTCTTCTGGTTCCTCTGGACGTTATCAAAGCAGACTATTTAACTTTGTCCACCAGCAATCTCGGCGGGTGACACAACAGTGGGAACACACCTTCCGGCATTTGCAAGTTGCTACTAAGTGGGGTGTCGAGGCACTACTTTATCCAGTGTATCTACTGTTTCAGTCATCGGAATCGTCTGGGAAAACGCTACACACTAAAGAACCACAAACTAGACTAAAGTTACAACCAAATGATACCGATTTCCAGCCAGAAACTCTGCCAAATGCTGATACTCCCATTCAAAATGTATTAGAGGCAGTCAATTATCTATCATCAGATGAACCCTTCTCCACTCCTACGAAAACATCTGAACATTTCAATCTCTTGGCTTCATTGGGAGTTTTTCGGCTGAAATTCATTAATCATGGCTCTAATATTACTCAATCATCAAATATTCCAGAGAATCAAGCCGGAAGTCTCAATCCTTCACATTTGGAAAATGACCTTCAACAGCATCTTCCAATAGTTCGAGGAATTGCCACAAATTTGATGAATCGGAATTTAGTACTTGTTACTGCCGATAATGAAATTTTAGATATCTTAACACCCCAACAGCAGACAAAATTAGAAGATCGAATTATTAACGAAGTTGCTAAATATTGGCAGTCTTGGCGGTTGATTATAGCTCAAAAAGAAACGCAGCTATTACCACAAATTGACCGATTATTAGCAAAACTTACTGGCGGAAATTCAGCCCAAATTCCAGTTCTAGCTGAGGGTATACCAAAAGATTTACTTAATACGGATAGATTATTAGCATTTTTAGATATAGCTGTTGCTAAGTTGGAATCAAATGCTTTAGTCCCAGCGCAAGAACGTAGTCAAGAAATTGTCCAAGTTGCTCAAACTCAGTTAAACATATTTCTTTATGGCAAAGAGCAATTAGCTGGTAGGGGAGAAATTGTACCCAATGCTGATGGTTTGGAAACTCATACACTAAATATTCAGGCTTTGATTGAGGCGGCGCTTAATTACTTTTTTGGTGTTGGTAGTAGAAAAACACTTGAGCCAACAACCAGTGATGAGAGATTACCAGGTAAACTCTTCTCATCACGCTTTATAAAAGCTTTTTCCAAAAGTCCTCAATTAGAGAATCAGGATTTAACAGATGATCCTTGGCTAACGTGGAATGATTTATTTGGTAACACCGAAACCGTTGCTGATAAGTCAGCTACACTTTCTCAAATAACAAATCCTGCTTTAGCTCCAAGTTTATCAGTAGGGCATTTTCCACAAAAGAATTTGAGTGTAAAACAGCCTAAAGTTGGCTCTGGCTTGGTGCGAAGAAAACAAACAACTAGTAATCTCGTTTCCAGTCAAAAAGCATCTGGAAAAGTCGCCTCTGCAAAACAAACCGAAGCTCGCATTTCTCAAACTAAAAGCGAGAGTAGAAAAGGGGAAATTTTACAACAGCAATTTCACCAAAGTAGTCAAGTTGAGGCACAGCCAGACTGGATAGAAATTAAAGCAACTTCAACTGGGTATGAGAAGCACCCCTTAGTGCAAGTTCTGGAATGGCTTGATTATGTTATGCTCTGGCTAGAAGAGAAATTTGTAAATATTTTTCAGTCGTTGCGACAGCTATGGCAGGGAAAATAATACTAATTCGTAATTCGTAATTCAGACTCGTCAGATTTAATCTGGGCTTCCAGGTTTATAAGAAGAATTCAGAACTCAGGAGTCAGAATTCAGTATGAATTATGTACGAGTAGGTGACGAATATTGGTTAAAAGCGAGTGGAATAGTGGGCGAAAAAAGTTAAAATATTCTCACCTTAAAACTCTATCCCTTTATGGGTAGAGTATTCACCAATTCTGAATTCTGAATTCTGTATTCTGACTCCTGTTTTATATTGAGCGTGACTTTTAGTCATGTGAGGTTCAATATCTATAATTTTATTGGTGGTTGTCTAAGTGAAAATTATTGTTTACTGTAAATACTTCAATTTCAAAAATCCATTAGATAAACCAAAAATTGAGACATTTGTGGTAAATGTGCCTCAAATACCTAAGATAGGTGAAACAATTGTAGTCGAAAGAATTTCACCCCAAAAGCAGTTTGTAATTATCTTTGAGTACATTGTTACAGCAGTACAATTTAACGCTTCTAGGGAATCGGTTGATTCAGCAGATGCTCAAGTAAGTGCATTTTTAAACCACTGTTGGGAGGGAACATCAAATTTCAAAGTTACAAACTTTTTAGAACAATAATCCCTCACCACAATATATGATTCAGGAAATAACCTAACAGCTTTAATCCTGTCGGTTCTTGATAGTCAGTTGGCAACAAAGCCAGCATCGCATTCTGCAATTTTTCTAAAGCTAGGTCAACTTCCTGGCGTTTTGGTCTGGTTGTTTGGGCAAAGTGTAACGGTTCACCTACCCGAATTGTTAACTCTTTTCCCAAATAGAGGTCATGAGTTCCAATCAGCGCAACTGGAATAATTGGTACACCAGCCCGCAAGGCATAAATCACAGTCCCGCGCTTCAAGGGGAGATGCAACTGAGCCTCAGTAGTTCCTAGTCGTCCTTCGGGAAAGAGAATCATCCCATCCCCACGAGTCAAAATTGCCAGAATAATCCGGTCTATTTGTCGCAGTGTATGTATATCTTCCCCTGTGGGTACTGTCTGTTTAATTGCTGCGGCTAGCTCAACTAAATCTTGCTTTCCTGCTTTAGCCGCTTCCATGACAGCAATTTCTTCTTTCCACACCCGTTCTAAAGGAATCACGCCCCCCGCAAAATCCAGAATGAAGCGTTTCCAGCACTTGTTATAGAGGGTACGAGCATCACCCAGGATGTAATAGTAAGGTTGGGTGGGAAGTTCGGCTAGGAGAAGTAAGGGATCGATGTGGTGGAGATGGTTGACAGACAAGATTGCAGCTTGCTGAGGTATTCTTTCGAGGTGTTCTACCCGTACCTTAAAAAAGGAATGGATGAGCGATCGCATTACAAAACGACGCAGCCCAGAGCTAGCTTTGGGTTCAGAATGCCCCTGATTAATAGCTTCTAGGCGATTGAGAGTTTTTTCGATAATTTGACGAACAGCGCGTAGGCGTAGCCCGTCGTAGACATCGCTAGCCGCCGCTACACCCTCCTTTACCCGCTTGATTGCGGCGGTTGTCAAAGGCGGCAAAGTTTCTGATTGTGTTCTATTTTCCTGCTGATGGCTAGATTCTGTATGAACTTCGGAAGTTACTTCATCAGCTAGGTCTTCTTGAACAGATTCGCTAGAAGAACTTTTGATAACACCCTCTTTGAATTCATAAACTAATCATAATTCTTGAGGTTATATCATTAACCAACCTACGGTTAGAAGTTGTGGAATTATTTCAGGATATTTTAAATATATGAGGGTAATCCCAATACGGTTCGGTTAAGGGAAGAGACGCGATAAATCGCCGTCTCTACAATAATCAGTCCTTTGTAGAGACGGCGATTTATCGCGTCTTTGCGATCTAGGGCGTGTCATCAAAAAACCTTATCCGAACCGTATTGAGGGTAATCCAATTCCCTGTAATTCTTCCATAGCCAGAAGCTATTTTTATCTAAAACGGCAATTCATCCACTGTACTTTTTAGGTACGGTAGATGAATTGCAAGTGAATTGATAACAGTTATCGGACTATGCCTGCAACATAAAATCTGATGCCGTGAGAGTTGGCGCACCAGTTAAAGTTGCAAATAGACCACCACTGCCAAAACCAGCCGCGCTGCCATTTTGGTTGTAGAACAATTGCCCACTCACAGAATCGTAGACAATTTTTGCCGTGCTAGCCGCTGCTGAAGAAGTGATTTGAAAATCATTGGTATTACTGAAACCTGTTCCCGGAGCAGAAGCGATGCCTACGGCAACCCGAAGCGGGAACGCACTAAAGGTAGTCTTATCCAGTACAATTTTGTCACCTTCAGAACTGTTGAAATCAGCGATCGCATCAATACCAACAGCAGTGGTAGTAAAGTCAGCATTGCTGTTGTAAAGGAAAAAGTCAGCACCTACACCACCGATGAGAATATCATTGCCTCTGCCACCCACAAGAGTATCATTGCCTTCTCCACCGATGAGAATATCATCGCCTGACCCGCCCCGCAAAAGGTCATCACCACTATTACCATTAATGATATCGTTACCCCCTTGACCATTAATTACATCATTGGAGTTATTAAAACCCGCAACGTTATTGTTAAGGTCATTGAGGAAAGTAACAGTGTTCTTGTTAAAGAGATTAGTTTGAGTGGAGTTGGCATTGAAGACATCAAAACTGTCAGTTACACTGGTTTGTCCATCAAACAGGATATTACCAGTTGCAGGTAAGTTATCCAGATTTTCTAATTGGAAGTTTTGCAAGGTAACTTTCGTAGAAGCCGCATCCAAAAAGGTGAGTTCTAAGTTATCACCATTTTGAGTTAGTTGCAGATTTCGGGCAGTTAAACCACTACCAATAAATTGCAACGTATCCAGTTGGCTAATCACCGTTGCTGATGGATTTGAGCCAATTCCTGTTCCAGTAAAATCGGCGATAGTGTCATTTCCATCACCAAGGCGGAAGACAAAAGTATCGTTGCCATTGCCACCGGAGATGGTATCGTTGCCTCCATTGCCAGCAATCGTATCGCTGCCATTGCCACCAAGCAAAAAGTCATTACCATTGCCACCGGAGATGTTATCGTTGCCCTCATTGCCAGCAATCGTATCGCTGCCATTGCCACCAAGCAACAAGTCATTGCCATTGCCACCGGAAATGTTATCGTTGCCGGCACCACCAGAGATGGTATCGTCGCCTCCATTGCCAGCAATCGTATCGTTGCCGCCACCGCCAGAGATGTTATCGTTACCCTCACCAGCAGAGATGTTATCGTTGCCGCCACCGCCAGAGATATTAGCACCAACAGCGATCGCAACTCTAGCAGTACTAGTCAGGCTACCATCACTAATGGTGTAATTAAAATTGGCATCACCACTAAACCCATTAATTGGGGTAAACACGATGAAATCATCTGTCGAGTTGCCCGGAGTGCCGTTATCATTCAGCACAGCAGTGCCATTGGTTGCACCACTAACCCCAGTAATGCTGAGGTTACTGCTATCGATGTCTGTATCATTAGCTAGCAGAGTAGTAGCAAGGATGGTGACAGCAGTATTAAAACCAGTAGTTAGGCGATCGTTGACGGCAATGGGTGCATTGTTAACGGGCTTGACATTGAGGTTGAAAGTATTAGTAATGGTACCGCCATTGTCGTCGCTGACAGTGAAAGTGAAGCTGTCAGTGCCGTTGAAGTTGGCATCGGGGGTGTAGATGAAGAAGTCGTCACCGGGGTTGTCTGGAGTGTTGTTGTCGTTAAGTGACAGTGTGCCGTTAGTGGGGCTGGTGAAGTCACTAATAGTTAATGTATCGCTATCGACATCTGTGTATCTACGTAGAATATTGCTAGCAAGGATGTTAACGGCGGTATCTTCATTAGTGGTAGCCGTAGTTTGAAAGCCAAAGACCACGTAGCTTGACCCTGCCCCAGACTGACCGTTGGGGTCGGCACCTCTTGCACCGATAATCAAGTCATCGAAGCCGTCGCCATTGATGTCCCCCGCACTGCTGACAGACCTGCCTGAGATGTCATACGCAGCAATGCCGTTAATCACAAAGCCGTTGCTGCCATTGAGGGTTGAGAGGTTGATTTGGGCATCAAAGCCACTATTGCTGCCAAAGACCACGTAGCTTGACCCTGCCGCATACTGACCGTTGGGGTCGGCATTTGGTGCACCGATAATCAGGTCGTCGAAGCCGTCGCCATTGATATCCCTCGCACTGCTGACAGAATAGCCTGATCTGTCAGACTCAGTAATGCCGTTAATCACAAAGCCGTTCCTGCCATTGAGGGTTGAGAGGTTGAATTGGGCATCAAAGCCACTATTGCTGCCAAATACCACGTAGCTTGACCCTTCCGCATACTGACCGTTGGGGTCGGCACCTCTTGCACCGATAATCAGGTCATCGAAGCCATCGCCGTTGATGTCCCCCGCACTGTTCACAGAACCGCCTGAGTAGTCACGCTCATCAATGCCGTTAATCACAAAGCCGTTGCTGCCGTTCAGGGTTGAGAGGTTAAGTTGGGCATCAAAGCCACTATTACTGCCAAACACCACGTAGCTTGACCCTTCCCCATACTGACCGTTGGGGTCGGCACCTCTTGCCCCGATAATCAGGTCATCGAAGCCATCGCCGTTGATGTCCCCCGCACTGCTCACAGAACTACCTAATCTGTCAGACTCAGTAATGCCGTTAATCACAAAGCCGTTGCTGCCATTCAGGGATGAGAGGTTAAGTTGGGCATCAAAGCCACTATTGCTGCCAAACACCACGTAGCTTGACCCTGCCGTAGACCGACCGTTGGGAGAGGCATTTCCTGCCCCGATAATCAGGTCATCGAAGCCGTCGCCGTTAATATCCCCCGCACTGCTGACAGATCTGCCTGAGTAGTCATATCTATCAATGCCGTTAATCACAAAGCCGTTGCTGCCATTGAGGGTTGAGAGGTTAAGTTGGTCATCAAAGCCACTATTGCTGCCAAACACCACGTAGCTTGACCCGACATTATTATACTGATCGTTAGTAGAGGCATCTGGTGCACCGATAATCAGGTCATCGAAGCCGTCGCCGTTGATGTCCCCCGCACTGCTGACAGAAACGCCTGAGTAGTCACGCTCGTCAATGCCGTTAATCACAAAGCCGTTGCTGCCGTTAAGGGACGAGAGGTTGAATTGGGCATCAAAGCCACTATTGCTGCCAAACACCACGTAACTCTCCCCTGCACTATCCTGACCGTTGGGGGAGGCACCTGTTGCCCCGATAATCAGGTCATCGATGCCGTCACCGTTGATGTCCCCCGCACTGCTGACAGAACTGCCTGAGTTGTCAAACGCATCAATGCCGTTAATCACAAAGCCGTTGCTGCCGTTAAGGGACGAGAGGTTAAATGAAGTAACCTGAGGTGCGTCATTGACTCCGTTAATGGTCAAGTTGACACTAGCTGTATTATTCAAGCTGCCATTGTTGGTGGTGTACGTAAAGCTATCACTGCCGCTTTCACCAACAGCCAAGCTTTCAAATTGAGCATTTGGGTCGTAGGTCAAGCTGCCATTAGCATTAAGGGTAACTAAGGCACCAGAACTCAGAGTAATGGCAGTGCCAACAACAACTGTCCTACCATTAATAGCTGTCACCCCTAGGGAGTTGCTGTCGTTAGCTAAGACATCTATGTTAACGGCAGTGTCTTCGTCGGTGGTAGCCGTATCATTAACCGCGATAGGAGGTTTATTTGTAGGCGTAGGAGATGCAAAACCAAAGACTACGTAGCTTGACCCTGCATAAAGCTGACCATTGGGGGAGGCAGTAATTACCCCAATAATCAGATCGTCAAAGCCGTCGCCGTTGATGTCCCCCGCACTGCTCACAGAACTGCCTGATCTGTCAAACGGAATGCCGTTAATCACAAAGCCGTCACTGCCATCCAGGGACGAGAGGTTGAATTGGGCACCAAAGCTACTACTGCGACCAAACACCACGTAGCTCGACCCTGCCCCAGACTGACCGTTGGGGTCGGCAAAAGGTGCACCGATAATCAGGTCGTCGAAGCCGTCGCCATTGATGTCCCCCGCACTGCTGACAGAACTGCCTGAGTTGTCATCTGAGTCAATGCCGTTAATCACAAAGCCGTTGCTGCCATTGAGGGTTGAGAGGTTAAGATTGGCTGCAAACCCACTACTGCTGCCAAACACCACGTAGCTTGACCCTACCCCAGACTGACCGTTGGTAGAGACACCTGGTGCACCGATAATCAGGTCGTCGAAGCCGTCGCCGTTGATGTCCCCCGCACTGCTGACAGAACTACCTAATCTGTCAATCCCATCAATGCCGTTAATCACAAAGCCGTTGCTGCCGTTAAGGGACAAGAGGTTGAATTGGGCGTCAAAGCCACTATTGCTACCAAATACCACATAGCTTGACCCTGCATTATACTGACCGTTGGGGTCGGCATTTGGTGCACCGATAATCAGGTCATCAAAGCCGTCACCGTTGATGTCCCCCGCACTGCTCACAGAACTACCTAATCTGTCATACGCAGCAATGCTGTTAATCACAAAGCCGTTGCTGCCATTGAGGGTTGAGGGGTTGAATTGGGCATCAAAGCCACTATTGCTGCCAAACACCACATAGCTTGACCCTGCATTATACTGACCGTTGGGGTCGGCATTTGGTGCACCGATAATCAGGTCGTCGAAGCCGTCGCCATTGATGTCCCCCGCACTGCTGACAGGACTGCCAATGCCGTTAATCACAAAGCCGTTGCTGCCATTGAGGGTTGAGGGGTTGAATTGGGCATCAAAGCCACTATTGCTGCCAAACACCACGTAGCTTGACCCTGCCCCGATAATCAGGTCATCGATGCCGTCGTGGTTGATGTCCCCCGCACTGCTGACAGATCTGCCTGAGTAGTCAAATTGAGCAATGCCGTTAATCACAAAGCCGTTGCTGCCATTGAGGGTTGAGAGGTTAAATTGGGCATCAAAGCCACTATTGCTGCCAAACACCACGTAGCTTGACCCTGCCCCAGACTGACCGTTGGGGTCGGCACCTGTTGCCCCGATAATCAGGTCATCAAAGCCGTCGCCGTTGATGTCCCCCGCACTGCTGACAGATCTGCCTGAGTAGTCAAATTGAGCAATGCCGTTAATCACAAAGCCGTTGCTGCCGTTAAGCTCAGATAGATTTAAAACTGCATTAGCCATTGTTGTTGATTCTCCTTATGATTTTTTTGTCGGCTGTAGAAACGTGAAATTTCACGTCTCTCATCCCATCGTCACTATTCGCCGAATTTCATCACTCTTAAAACCGATCGCCATTGGATGACGCACCTCTGGTAGTGCCACCACATCGTATAATTCCAGTACCGCCCCCTCCATTCGCAGCGAATGCACAATATCGCCGCTTTTCAGGTCAATCACTAATAGCCCACAGCGAGGTTCAGCATTTTTTTGCAATAATTTCTCGTCTAGAGGCAAGCCACTAAAAGTCTTGTTGTGCCTGGGCTGAGAAACTCCGACGATCGCAAAGTCGCCATGAAATGCACAACCACGCATATATCCCGGACAAAATGCCACAGGTTCAAAGCTGCCCCGTTTCAAGTCTAGGTAGCCAAAATCTCCTGTCCCAGAGTTGAGTAACCACAGCTTATCTTTATACCACCGAGGCGAATGGGGCATGGAAAGTCCTGTGGTGACTATCTCGTTACTTTCCACATCAATGACGCAACCACCATCGGCCCGTCTGTCCCGCCATCCTTCTGCCACATCCGACTGACTCACAGCAGTGACGTATCTGGGTTGACCATCTCGTATTGCTAATCCGTTGAGATGACACCTGTCTTCTGCTGCCAATTTACTAATAAACGGCGGTTGCCACAGGGGAATGAAACTGTGGGTTTGACTGACTCTTGCTAAACAGCTAAATAAAGTATTGACAAATATTAGATTCTCTGAATCATTATTTGCTTGAGAATTACTTAGGGCGATATCATGGATATCTAAGTCTCCAGTCACATAACTCACTTGGGGCAAATAGACGGCATCGTAGTTGTCGTGAACTTGTCCCGGTTGTAGGGTGTTTTCAAAGCGCCACAGTTGATATAGCGAACTCATGTATAAGCTGCTACCTTGAGCATACAAACCCATGCAACGTTGAAAGGTGCGCTCGAAAACAGATAGTTTGCCGCTAGATTGCAAGCCGATGAAAAATAATTTCCCTGCTTGATAAGTGGTAAACGCCAGACTCAGATTTTGCTCGAATAGCCAGGGAGTAAACTGGCGGGAAGCGTTCACCTCGAAGGCAGGAGCTACAGGATTTTGATTCATTTTTCTCCTAGCAAGGAAGATGAAAGATATTCACGAGGCAGACACAACTTACGCTTAAAAACGTGGGATTGAATTAAGGATTGCTACTTGCTGTAGCCAGTCAAACCCTTTCAGCGCAGTGGTTTCGCTTTGTATCTTGCTGCACTTAACGCTCGTACCAATATCTTCTTTTTAAACTGGGTTTTCTATTGAGAACTAAAGTTTCTGCTAATACTTCTTTCCTCCAGCAAGAACTTCCTTCTGTTAATAAGAATAGAATGTTGGCTCATCGTTTCTTGTCCGTTCTTTTTTTACCACTTAAGCAAAGTCAGGTAACCTTCTTTACCCAATCTTTATAATTTGAATTTTTAGACATCAGATAAATCTTGACTTTTTAGTAGCTTGTTGGGAAAATACGTAAAAAATTAACCCTATGATTGACCATAGCGATCGCATACTCTCTCATAGAAAAGGTACATTCCAAGGTGTTGGAGGACTTGATCTTTATTACCAAAGCTGGCATCCACAGGGTAAAGTCCGGGCAATATTAGCCATTTTGCATGGACTTGGAGCACACAGCGATCGCTACGGTAATGTAATTCAGCATTTGATACCTAAGCAATACGCTGTCTATAGTTTTGATTTGCGTGGTCATGGACATTCACCAGGTCAGCAAGGCTATATCAACGCTTGGAGTGAGTTTCGCGAAGACCTGGGAGCCTTTTTAGAGTTAATTCAGACTCAGAATCCTGGATGTTCAGTTTTTCTTTTGGGTCACAGTTTAGGCGCAGTGATTGTTTTAGATTACATTCTGCGCTATCCCCAACAAGCATCATTATTACAGGGTGCGATCGCTCTTGCGCCAACTTTGGGAAAAGTTGGGGTTTCACCAATTCGGGTACTTTTAGGAAAAATGCTCTCACGGGTGTGGCCGCGTTTCACCCTAAATACAGGCATTGACATCAGCGCTGGTTCACGAGATCCGCAGGTTTTAGCCGCCTATGCTCAAGATACACTGCGACATACCCGTGCTAGTGCCCGTCTAGCTACAGAATTTTTTGCAACAGTTGATTGGATTAATGCTCACGCAGGTGATTGGCAATTACCATTGTTGATTCTTCACGGTGGCGCAGACCGAGTGGCTTTGCCAGCGGGAAGTGACATCTTTTACCAACGGGTAAATTGCCAAGATAAGCTGAGAATTGAGTATCCAGAAGCTTATCACGAGATTCAGAGTGACATAAATTACCGCGAGGTAATGGCTGATTTGGAAGATTGGTTGGAGCAACACCTACCATCTGAAGTGGCGCAGTTGGCATGGGGAAACGCTCAGTTAGAGTTTCCTAATTCTTAGCTTTCAGCACGTGAGGCTTGATTACCGAAACAGTTCTGAGTGCTGACTTGAGATCATGAGTGCAAAATCAACCTCCTGCCCCCTGCCCCCTGCCTCCTGCCTCCTTCACAGCAAAGCACCACTACAACTAGAACCAGACCCAGCAGTGCAACCATAGCAATAAGCAGCAGTTCGTATCTCACTAATCAAGTCTAAACTCCCAGCTTCTAACAATTTACCAACTGTCAAGGTTTCACCATTGCGAGTTTTTGCTGGCAAATTCATCATTTGGTTAAAGTCACAATCATATACATTGCCCAGATAGTCAATTGAAAGTTCATCGCGACACATTAAATGTTCAACTGTGCTGGGATTAAAATGCAACTCTAAAAACTGCAAATAGCTGGTGTACAGTTTTCTCCGTTCTAAATGCATTTTAGTTCTACCAACTGGTAGGTTGGTAATGGTGAAGAGGTTGTTAAACACAATATCAAAATGTTCTTGTAAGAACATTTTGTAATCTTGTTCTAGGTTACTCTGTTCGGGAGCTAAGGAAAAATTTTCACCATTGGGCAACTGGGGATTAAAAACCAAGTCCAAAATTAAATTTTCGTCTTTACCATAGCCGAGTTGATTAAGCCACTGTAAAGCCTTGACTGAACTATCAAAAACACCAGCACCGCGCATTTTATCAACATTATCGACTAGATAACAGGGTAGAGAAGCCACAATTCTTACTTGGTGTTTAGCAAAGTATTCTGGTAAATCACCAAATCCATCTTCAAAATAAATAGTCAAATTAGACCGGACAATCACTTGTTTACCAGTTGCTCTTGCTGCCTCTACTAGTGGCTTAAATCCATAATTCATTTCTGGTGCGCCACCAGTTAAATCCACAATTTTAATTTCGGGAAATTTATGGATTACTGAAATCAATTGTTCGCAAATTTCAGGAGAAAGTTCTTCTGTACGTTTTGGCCCGGCTTCCACATGACAGTGTGTACAGGCGAGGTTACAACGCTTACCTAGATTAATTTGTAAAACAGTGATTCCTTTTTTTGTCAAAGGTGAACTGAGTTTGTGGTTAAACGGTGTGACTGCTGTATATTGAGCTTGCATTATTTACTATTCCTTACAAATCACACAACTATATTCAATTTTTTGTAAGAATTCAGGAGTCAGAATTCAGGAGTCAGAATAACATTTGATGAATAAATATACTAATTATTCTAAGTTCCTTATAAATTCTGACTTCTGACTCCTGGGTGCTGAATTCTTACAATTTTTCTAACCTTGCAATAATCTGTAGGTTATTCCACTAATAATTGCAGCAGTAGGTAAAGTTAAAATCCACGATAGTAGGATCTGATAAAAAATACGCGTATTGGTTTTCTTGCCAATTAATCCTACACCAAAAATAGAACCAACTGAAACGTAAGTAGTGGAAACTGGAAGCCCAAACCGACTAGCGACAATGACCAAAACTCCAGTTACTATATTTGCTGATAAGCCTTGAGTATGATTCATTGAGGTAATCTTTTCACTCATAGTTACTGCAACTTTTTGGGAGTTTAGTAAACCGCCAAGTGCCATTGCGATCGCTATTGTGATCATTCCTCCCTGAATTGAGAAATATTCAATAATCAGGATGAGTGAAACAATTTTAGGAGTGTCATTTAATCCTCTTGCAAAACTGACAATTCCAGCACTGATAAAATGGCAAGTATCAATCATTTTTTTATTGACTGGTAGATGCCATTTTGAATTAATATAGTTAGATAAACTGTAAATTCCTGCCCCCAAGGAAATAGCAATAATTGGACTGAGTAATAGAGGTAAAATAAAGTAAGTTCCCAAAAGTGCGAAATTAACTTGAAGTCCAAATGCTACTAATCCAGCACCAAGAATAGCACCTGTCAAACTGTGAGTAGTGGAAATGGGAAACCCCATCAGAGTGGCGATGAGTACAGTTAAACCAGCAGCGATCACTACTGCTATATGAAACTCTGGGGCGTTAGCGATCGCATCAGGTACTAGTCCTTTCCCTGAGAAGTTTTTAATTAATGCCCCTGCGAAAAAAGTCGCAGTTATTGCACCAGCAAAGGTTGTAAAAGTTGCCCACAAAATTGCTGTTTGATAGCTGCTTGTTCGGCTACCAAACAGCGTTGCTACACCTTTGAAATTATCATTCGCACCATTTGAATATGCTAAAAAAAGCGTAGCTAAAAACAGACTAATTAACAACATTTTGGGGTTATAGAGAAGAAGTCATAATCCAGAATTCAATTGTCCATTCATTACCCATTTGCACAGAATTATTTTGCATTCTGACACCTGAATTATTTATTAAGAGATTAACAGCAACCACCACCGCTATAGTGCCAGGTTGAATTGGTAACAATTATTTCTAGTGGCTTAATGGCAGCAAGTTTAGCAGCAGTTTTATCACATACGGCTGCGGGAATACCTAGCTGGAGTAGATGACCTGCTGAATCATCAAAGAAGGGTTCAGAACCAGCATAAATTGCCGTTTTACCAGTAAAAATGCAAGCACCATCTTCTGGAATAGCAACTTTAAAAGAGACAGAATCCAGGCTTTCTAAAAGTAGGTTTTCTTCTAAATTATAAGTCTGAGAATCTAGGAGACGATAAGGACGACGGGCGCGAATTTCAATTTGACCAAATCCAGCATTTATGATCCGTTCAGTATACTCTTGATATGTGAGTGCGCCTGATAAACACATGGCTCTCAGTCGCTCATCTTGTTGAAGATGTACTGGAATTGGACGAGTAGCAATTGGATCGCTCATTTGCAAACGTCCACCTGGTTTTAATACCCGATATGCTTCTTTTAAAGCGCGAGTTAAATCTTCTGGCTCAAAGATGTTGAAAAGGCAATTCTGTGCCACGATATCGACGCTAGCATCAGCAACAGGTAAGTTAAAAGCATCGCCTTCACAGATTTCTACAAAGCTGGTGTCAAACCAGGGGTTTTCTTGAGCAGCAATTTCCAAATTACGTGTGGCTGCTTCTCGCATAGCCCCAACCGGTTCAACGGCAACTACAGCACTTGCATGACGGGAAAAATAAGCAAATTGCAACGCTTCTAAGCCGCCACCAACGCCGACATACAGCACAGTAGGTTGGTTTCCTAGTTCGGTGGGGTGAACAGTGGTGCCACAACCATAGTTCATTTCCTGCATTAGCAAAGGAATTTTTAATCCTGGTAGTTGCAGGGGCGTACTTTGCACACAACAAAGTCCAACTTGCGGGGTTTGGGCAACTTCGCTATAGAATTGCGCTGCTGTTTCTAGATAGGTCATGCAATTTTGGATTTTGGATTTTGGATTATCACAGCTTTGTGCATCCTAATATAATTAACTCGGAGTTGGATGAGTTTTTGCTGAGATTGCCAAAAACCCCAAATCTTCATAAAATAGAAAACTTTGTTTGGGGTTTTACCGTTATTTGACACTGGAAGGGAGACAACGAAGGTAGGAGGAGATGAGGGAAAATGCACCATAATGCCCAATGCCCCATGCCCAATGCCCAAAGTCAATCACGTAATGTGTAACCAACACCGCTCACAGTCTGAATAAGGCATTTTTCGTTATTGGCTTCAAGTTTCAGGCGCAGGTAGCGAATGTAAGCTTCAATGATGTTGGTATCGCCCATGAAGTCATAACCCCAGACTTCCTCTAAAATACGATCGCACGTAATTACCTCTCGCGGATGAGCCAGTAGATATTCTAGTAAATCAAATTCCTTAGCAGTTAACTCAATTAACCGTTGATCTCGGTACACTTCCCGCGTGCGACGATTTAAACTCAGGTCTTCAAATTCTAAAATATCTGCTGTGTCTAGTTGGTGGTTTCTTCGCAAGTGGTTGCGGACTCTGGCTAATAATTCATCAACGCTGAAGGGTTTAACGAGGTAATCATCAGCACCAGCGTCTAAGCCTGCAATGCGATCGCTCACTTCATCTTTGATGGTTAATAAAATTATCGGCACTTTATCAGCTATACTTCGCAGACGGCGACAAATTTCCAACCCCGACACACCTGGCAACATCCAGTCTAAAATTACTAAATCCAGATGCAACTCCCGCGCTGCGGTGAGTGCAGTCAATCCATCGTAGGCAATACTGACTTGATAGCCTTCATAATTCAATTCCAATTCGACAAATCGTGCCAGTTTGACTTCATCTTCAACCAGTAAGATGTGCGTCATGATGATGTTAATGATTTCAGCAGGATACGGTAAGCAAAAATACTGTCTGGAAACACTGTCTTCGAGGTGCCAGCTAATTAATAGCTAAACATCTAATTAGGTGTACGTTAGCTTAGTATAAACCTGAGTAGGTAACAACCGTAAGTCTGCAATTACCGATAGCTCCTTGATCAAAGAACTATTCAACTGCCTATCAGCAATAAGCCGTGACATCTTCACCGCATTCATCGGCAAGATAACAGAGCGCTTTAAAACGCAAACCAACCACTTCCTCGTATAGGGGATTTAATTTACACATCGGTGGAATGTGAAATAACTTCCGACCAAATAGCGTGATGTCTCGCTCAAAGGGACACTGAGCAGGAATAACTTTGCACAGAAAATGAGCCAATTTGGAGTTATGAATTTCTATCGTTTCCAACCACTCGCGGACTGGGTGCAGTAGATTATTATGTAACCGAATTTGAATAAAGCTTGTCATAATTTTTCACCTTGATAAATTCAAACTAGATTGAGTTTTTTGTATTTGAACCTCTATAGGAATCCGCTTTGATTTCTGAACGAATTTGCGTAGACAGGCAATAGGCAATAGGCAATAGTCAAGAAGGCTTCTTAGTTGTACTGAGTTTTTTTACCAAATCAAATATGAGTCCTATATAAATAGATACGGTTAGGTTCTATAGTTTTATGCACTGATTGCTCGTTCTTTAGTTCTCTACAGAGATAAAATGAGTTTCTAGGCACACTATTAACTACAAATTCAAGTGCTACAGTTCCCGATAATTTGTCAAAGCGAACATATCTTTTGTGCCAAACTGCATTGTCGTAAGATAGTCGATGCGTTGTTTTATGCGGTAGGCTAACGCACCGACTATCTTAACTAACCCGACAAAAGCCAGGTATTATAACCAATTCAGAACCGCTATAGTTAATTTGTGTTGTTAACCAACTTCTTGGAGGCGCAGCTAAAAAAGCATCAAGCTTTAAAGAAGCTGCGAAAACTAATGAGTGATGACTTTTTCAGTAATAAAAAGCTACTTTTTGATCTATGGGCACCAAGTTATGACTGGCTCTTTCCTTCAATATTTTATCGAGCCGTTCACAAACGGTTGCTGGAATACGTCGATTTACCAGAGTCAGCAAATGTACTTGATATAGGTTGTGGTACTGGACGCTTACTTGAGCGCCTTGCTACTCAGTTTCCCGATCTGCGAGCCACCGGATTGGATTTATCTGCTAATATGTTGCGGGTAGCAAGACAGAGCAACCGCCACCGCCCACGTTTAATTTATATCGAGGGAAAAGCTGAGTCTCTTCCCTTTGCTGATGGTCAATTTAATGCTGTTTTCAGCACTATCAGCTTCTTACATTATTTAGAACCTAAACAAGTGCTTAGTGAGATAGCACGGGTACTTTCTCCCGGTGGACGCTTTTATTTGGTTGACATTACTTCCACAAAAGAGACAGAACCCCAATTATTGCCCATCTCTCCTCGTGGAATTCGACTCTACAGCCCTAATCAACGTCAACTTCTTGGTTCCTCCGCTGGCTTATTGTGTTTGAATCACCATTATTTACTAGGGCCTGTCTTACTAACGATTTTTGCTAAACCTGCGATTTGAAAATGGGGAATGGGGAATGGGGGAAAGTAAAGGGTTGCAAACAGCTTTTTTCAAGCTTAGTTTTGCATATCTTAATTACGAATTACGTTAGCGTAGCGGTAGCGAGTATTCGAGCGTCATTACGAATTAGTCTGACCTCGATATTCCATAAGCACCACAGGAACTTTGAGCAGCCTTTTAGCTAATTGCGACAATCTAAATTTACCCTTGAGCGTAGACAAGCCTCTTGTCCTGGGAAATTTTGGCAATTCTTCAAAAGATATTGGTACAAAGTCAAAGCGACTGTAAAACTGCGCCAGTCGCTGACCTAAACATTCAAGATAAAGTGGTTGCGTTGCTGTATTAATCAAATGCTGGGTTAGCAAAGTACCTAAACCGCGGCCTCTCCAAGCTGATGCAACGACTAAACTACCAAGTTCTTGTGCCCCTGAGAAATTACGTAGCTGTCCACAAGCTACGAGATTTCCATCGCATTCAATTACCCAAAATTGCTGCCAATTTAATTGGGTTGGGTCGAGTTTCGCTGAGAATACCAACAATCGAATCGACCACTGATCCGCAGAGATTGCTTTGCGAAGGACACACCCAGATGGTAACGATAGATTGCTCTGGTTCATTCAATTACACTTTGATGGTTTATCGAGTAAGGCCGGGGGCAGATAGCGGAGTCTTAGCGAGTCCGTGAGCGTCAGGCTTTCTGCCTCCTGTCTCCTTGCTCCAACTCAATAGGTTCGGTTAAGGTGCATAGTTCTTAAAGATCCCCCTTAGTCCCCCTTAAAAAGGGGGAAATAGAGCCATTCTTAGCCCCCCCCTTTTTAAGCTACGGTATATACACAAGTTATCGAATCAACTACCAGTCCTCGAATTACCCCACCCTAACCCTCCCCTTGTAAAGGGGAGGGAACAAGATTCTGTTGTTTCCCCCCAATGCATCGGGGGGATTAAGGGGGGTAATTCGACTTGTGTGTACACGGTAGCCTTTTTAAGGGGGTTGGGGGGATCGAGTCTTATCTAAACCGTATTTAGCTCTAACTTTCAAGCTCTTAGTTAAAATTGCCGATAGATGTTATGCACTATTATTGATGCTTACGGCTGCACTTTCCGAGATTTACAGATGAAGTTGCGCCTTCATCAATTTTTAGTTTCTACCTTTGAAAGAGTTTAGCCATTCTTGAACTTGCTCTCTTGCAATATCGCGCCCTCCTAGACCAAAGGCTAGGGCAATAGCAACTGCGATCGCACCTAATAAAAGTCCAAAGGCCAAATTCACAATATCACTGGCAACTCCAATCTGTTGCAGTGCCATTGCAGAGACTAAGGTAATGATGGCAATCCGCGCCACTTGACCTAAAATCTGTGCTTGTCGATCGCCAGAACTGGTAATGATCTTAAAAGCCAGATTTGCTAGGAATAAGCCAATGGCAAAGATCACCAATCCTGCTAAAATCCGCCCGAATATAATCACAATTCCAGACACTAATGCTGTCAGGGCTGGAATATTCAAGATATTCACCGCCGCCACCGTAGCAAACAGCATGATACCCACTAAGGCAACAATACCTGCAATTTCCGATGGAGTGCGAGTTGGAGTAGGTTCAACTGTTGGTTCTGTTGAAATTTCGATTCGTCTAGTGGGTGTTGTCAGACCCAAAATCGTGAAAATGTTATTAAAGCCTAAATTGGTGAGGATACTTGTCACCAAATCTGCGACAAACCGCCCAACAAAATAGGCAACAATCCAAATTGCTATGGCTGTGAAGATAGCAGGTAGGGCGTTGAGAACCTGTTGCAGCATTGCGATCGCGGGTACGGATATCGCAGCAATTCCCAAAGCATTGAGAGCTGCGATCGCCACAGGAATCAAAATCAAAACATAGACAACTGTGCCGAGAATATTCGATAGAGGCTGCACTCCCGCAGACGCAGATAATCCCAACCGACTACCTAAATGATCGATCCCAGTTGTCGCCAACAAGTTCGTCACAATCCGCCTTACCACATTAGCTATGAACCAGCCAACTACAGCAATTAATATTGCCGCTAAAATGTTCGGCAGAATTAGCAGAACTTCTGTAATTAGAGCTTGTACTGGTTGTAGAGCCTCCCTGAGTCCGAGAGTATCTAAAACTGGTGCGAGAAACAGTAAAAATATAAACCAATACAGAGCATTGCCAATTGTCTCACTTAGAGACAGCTGATTAAGGCTGGGTGTCCTGTCTTCTGGTTCTGGATTCAAACGCTCATCCAGATTGAATGCCTGTAATGAACGGACAGTGATAATCTTCACAATGGTCGCTAAAAACCAGGCGGCTCCCAAAAGGATTCCCGCACCAACCAACTTTGGCAAAAAGCCAATAAGTTGATTGAGAAAATTATTCAGGGGTCGAGAAGCTATCTCTAGATCCAATGTCTGTAAAACAGCTACCGCCGTCAACAGGATAATGCTCCAAAAAACTAAAGTGGAGATGATTTTCTCCACCTGTGGAACATCTTGACGACCCGTTATCCCAGAGGCAATACGGTTATCTATGTTTGTCCGATTGAGGATTCCTCGCGTCACCGCTGCTGCGATCGCTGCAATTAGCCAACCTACTAGTAAAATTGCTACTGCCCCCAGTAGACGGGGTGTAAACAGAATCAACTGTTGAACAATACCTTGCACATCAGCGATTCCTTGATTCACTGCTGGTTGCACCGGTTGTAGGCTGGGCGACTGTGCCAAAAATTGCTGTCCCCTCATCGATAAACCAATATCTATCAACTGGGTTATTCCCTGCCAAGTTGTGTTCATGGTTTTCCGGTATTAAGGTTTTTAGGTGTTTACCAAAAACACTGGAGATACTTATGAGGTGCTTAGAGGGTGTTTGAATGAATAATGTTGCACCCCAGTAAGTTTACTAGTGTTTTGCCTATCAATTTACCAGCAAATTACCCGTAAACTCATTTTATTTTATGATTTGGATAAATGCTCAATACTCAATTAATGTGCTGAAAGTGCTTGATTTTGGGTTATCCTAAGTGCAGCAACAGCATAAAAAAGTAGAATGTCCCAAGTTTTGGAACAATCGATTCAAATTAATGCTACAGCTACGGTGGTGGAGCGCTGTATTAGCGATTTGACCCTCATGCACCGCTGGCTCAACCCCGTTCTTCGTTGCGAACCTGTAGGCGAAGCTTGGAGTACGGATATCGGCAGTGAAAGTCGTTTTATTATTCAAATTCCTCTACTAAAACCCACTTTGAATAGCGTAGTTGTAGAACGACAACCGGGTTTGGTAGTTTGGGAATTTCAGGGATTTTTTCAAGGACGCGATCGCTGGGAATGTCAACCCATAGAAAAAGGAACGCTCCTACTCAACCGCTTTGAGTACGATATCCCTAACCCATTAGTAAGTTGGGGTTTTAACACCTTTGCCGCATCTTGGACAAAAGCAGATATGCAAGCCCAGCTGCGCCGCCTCAAACGAGTCGCGGAAAATTCGTAATTGGGCATTGGCATTGGGCAGAAAATGCAGAGGGGCAGGGGGAGAATTAATAAATTACCTCTTTCCCGTCTTCTCCCTGTTTTGCTGCCCTCTTTCCCTCTGCTCCCTGCCCCCTGCCCCCTGCCCCCTGCTCCCTGCCCCCTGCTTCCCCTGCCCTCTTCCCTAATCCCTCCCCAACTCGGTAAGTAGCCGCCGAATCACAGATGCATCTTCGGCATCGGGAACTTTTGCTAAATATTTTTGTAAGTCGTCTACCGCTTGTGGGTAGTAACCGAGTTGATAATAGATCAAACCGCGATCGCGCAATTCTAAAGTTAAACCAGGAAACAGCAATAAAATTCGTTCAACCGCTGCCAGCGTTTTTTCTAACTCTTGCTGTTTGAGGTAAATAAATTTTAAATTTGTCAGCATCCTTGCCAAAAATTGCCGATTACTGACTACGGCTAAAAATTCTGGTTGTAGCGTCACAGGTTGTTGATAAAGTTGAGACAGTCGTTCTTCGCAATCTTGGGCAAATATTATTTCACCGCCATTGAAAGCATCGACAAAAATTTCTATATCTGGAATATCCGGGCGAATTAGGAAATGTCCTGGCATTCCCACACCCACCATCGGAAAATCAATCCGTCGAGCAACCTCTAGGTAAACCAGCGCTAAGGTAATGGGAATCCCCAGTCGGCGGTCAATTACATCATTCAAAAAGCTGTTGCGCGGGTCGTAATAGTCAATTTTATTACCAGAAAATTTTAAATACTCGTAAATATACTGATTAATACTTTGAACTATCCGCAGAGGATATCGTGAATCAGGGAGGCGTTCTTGTAACTCCCATGCCATTGTATCAAGGGCATTGAGGTATTCTTCTTGATCTAGCTTGGGATATTCTTCTTGTGCAATATACAAAGCTGCCTTTGCTAAGTCAATGTGCTCGTCAGACTGCTGAATCTCTTGGTAAAAATATTGTCGTGCTGACGAGAAATTCATAAGCTGTTGCTCGGTGGAAGTGTGAGGATGAAACCGCAGCTATGCCTAACTCAGGCATCATGGCTTGGCTAAAAGCGGTTTTTTGTATCTATCTTTATCTTATGGATATTCAGAAGTTTTGGAAATGTCGTTTGTAGATAGCTGGATATGTACCTATTGCCAACTAACTTTTAGGACGGGCTGCACCCATATGAAAAGTGCTGAGTTTGTATAGCATATTACTTAGCGCAAGTATGTATTTTTACACGTTAAATCCTATAAATTTATACAATTTTTATATAGTTATTAATTGGACAATAGCAACCAATCGCTATAAAAACCTTATACACCATGTCTTTGACAGTTTTTCTATTTTAGAAAACAATAAATTATTCTTATAAATTTTTAGTAAATATCAGTAATAATACTTGTTTTTTAAATTCAATTTAACAATACTACTAATGGTTATATATGAGCCTGAAATCAAGCTAATACTATGTCAATGTCATAGCAATTACTGCTTGTGTGTGCGATCGCTGCCAAAGGCTGAATCAGTGGGAGATTTTTGCCTAATTTCGCTGGCAAGTTTCTGTCAACTGGTAATGTATAGCAATTTTACTCTTAACATCCTCAATACTTAAGGACATTTGTTTTATGACAATATCCACTGTAATGAAAAAGTTATCCCTAGCTACTGCTGGAGTAACTTGTCTCACTCTGGCGACACTAGGATCAGGAAAGGCACAAGCAGTAGACACTGTGATTGACTTTGATAGCTTGTTGGATCTTGAGATTGTTGATAACCAATTCCTGAATCAAGGTGTAGACTTTAACGGTACAGCATCAATTCTCCAATTAGGTTCAAGCTTAAATTCTTTGTTTCCACCCGTCTCTGCGAACAACTTAATTTATGATAATCCTTCTCTTGGTAATGGGATTATCCGTGTTGATGCTGTAAATTCGCTTTGGTCATCTGTGGGTGGTTTTGTAACTGGAACTACAAATGTTACTTTGACAGCTTATGCTTCTGATAATTCTATTTTAGGTACAGTATCAACGGGTGGGGCTAACTTTCAAGATGCCGCCACAGGTTTATTGCCTAATATATTTCTGTCTCTTACTGCTCCAGATATTTCATATATCACATTTCAAGATAGTGGAAATACTTATACAGTAGATAATTTTACATTTAGTAGTCAATCTGTTCCCGAACCAACTTCCATGTTGGGTTTCTTCGCATTAGCAGCTTTTAGTGCTACTTCTTTTGTGAAGCGTAAACAGCCACAGAATGCGGCTACTAAAGCTTGAAGAAGAATGCAGAATTCAGCAATCTGGATGCTCTCTATGAGACGATCTTGCTATTTTCTACGTAATAATACGTAGCTTTTACAGAGAAGATATCCGCTTTTTCGGTCAGAATACTCAAATGAAAAACTCCACGCCACTTACGGGATGGAGTTTTTGGGCATGGGGAATCGGGCATAGGGCATAGGGAAGATGTTACCTGTTTGTCCCATGCCCAGTGCCCCAAGCGACGGGGCGACATCCCTCTCCACGCCACTTGCGGGATGGAGTTTCCCGTCGCTTTCAATGAATTCTGACTCTTGATTCCTAACTCCTGTGCAAATCGGGAATTTAACAGAGCGGCATTTTTCGCTACAAAGTCTTGTAGCTATGGCGATCGCATCTGAAAAATGAGATTAGGGATCAAGGTCAGGATGAGGACTACAACCACAGCCGCCAAACTCCTTTTTAAGGAATTACTAAGAGAGTTATGTCCCCGTCCGGTGCTAGAGTGAAAGGTGACATTCCTTATTCTTAATGTCTTCTACGACCTTATCTGAAATCTAGCTTCACTCATTAGGCGCAGCATGGTCACAACCGCAGAAAAAACAAACATTGGCTACATTACCCAAATCATTGGCCCAGTTGTAGACGTTAAATTTCCCGGCGGGAAATTGCCACAAATCTACAACGCTTTGAAAATCAAAGGCACCAACGAAGCTGGACAGGAAATCAACATCACCGTTGAAGTACAGCAATTGCTGGGCGACAACCAGGTGAGAACTGTTGCAATGAGTTCCACCGAAGGCTTAGTGCGCGGTTTTGAAGTTACCGATACAGGCGCTCCCATTACTGTGCCAGTTGGTAAAGCCACCTTGGGTCGAATTTTCAACGTCCTTGGCGAACCTGTGGACAACAGAGGCCCAGTAAATGCTGAGGCGACTCTACCCATCCACCGCTCTGCTCCCAAATTTACTGAC
Source organism: Nostoc edaphicum CCNP1411 (assembly GCF_014023275.1). Classification (NCBI taxonomy): domain Bacteria; kingdom Bacillati; phylum Cyanobacteriota; class Cyanophyceae; order Nostocales; family Nostocaceae; genus Nostoc; species Nostoc edaphicum. The sequence goes on along the minus strand of NZ_CP054698.1, from coordinate 5,520,089 downwards.
CTGGAAACCAAACCTTCGGTGTTTGAGACTGGGATTAAAGTTGTTGACCTTCTGACTCCCTATCGACGCGGCGGTAAGATTGGTCTATTCGGCGGTGCTGGTGTTGGTAAAACCGTGATCATGATGGAATTGATCAACAACATCGCTACCCAGCACGGTGGAGTATCCGTTTTTGCTGGCGTGGGTGAGCGCACCCGTGAAGGCAATGACCTCTACAACGAAATGATTGAGTCTGGGGTTATCAACAATGACAACCTCAACGAATCAAAAATTGCTCTAGTTTACGGTCAAATGAACGAGCCACCCGGAGCCAGAATGCGGGTTGGTCTTTCAGGATTGACAGTAGCAGAGTACTTCCGCGATGTGAACAAGCAGGACGTGCTGTTGTTTATTGACAACATTTTCCGGTTTGTACAAGCAGGTTCGGAAGTATCGGCGCTACTGGGTCGGATGCCTTCAGCGGTAGGATATCAGCCCACATTGGGAACTGACGTGGGTGAGCTGCAAGAGCGGATTACCTCAACTACAGAGGGTTCTATTACCTCCATTCAGGCAGTGTACGTACCTGCGGATGACCTCACCGACCCCGCACCTGCTACCACCTTCGCCCACTTGGATGGTACAACAGTACTGTCTCGCGGTTTGGCATCGAAGGGGATTTATCCCGCAGTTGACCCGCTGAATTCAACTTCTACCATGCTCCAGCCCAACATTGTAGGTGATGAACACTACAATACTGCGCGGGCGGTGCAATCAACCCTGCAACGTTATAAAGAACTCCAAGACATTATCGCCATTCTTGGTCTAGATGAATTGTCTGAAGATGACCGTCTCATCGTAGCGCGGGCCCGGAAAGTTGAGCGTTTCTTGTCTCAGCCGTTCTTTGTAGCAGAAGTATTCACAGGTTCTCCTGGTAAGTACGTGAAGTTGGAAGACACCATCAAAGGGTTCCAAAAGATTCTGTCTGGTGAGTTAGATGATCTGCCAGAACAGGCTTTCTACTTGGTTGGCGATATTAACGAAGCGATCGCTAAAGCTGCAAAAATCAAAGGTTAGTCATTAGTCGTTGGTCATTGGTCATTGGTCATTGGTCATTGGTCATTAGTCATTAGTTCAAGTGCTAATGACTAATGGCAATTACAAATGATAAAGGACAAAAGACAAAAGACAAAGGACAACAGACAAAGGACAAAAGACAAATGACATTAACCGTTCGTGTAATTTCCCCAGACAAAACAGTATGGGATGCCCCAGCTGAAGAAGTAGTTTTGCCTAGCACTACTGGTCAACTAGGTATCTTAACTGGACACGCACCACTTTTGACCGCCCTGGATACTGGTGTAATGCGAGTCCGCGCCGCTAAAAATCAGAATTGGCAAGCGATCGCTCTTTTGGGCGGTTTTGCCGAAGTCGAAGAAAATGAAGTGACAATTCTGGTTAATGGCGCTGAACGTGGCGACAAAATTAACCTTGATGAAGCCCGTACTGCTTACAACCAAGCAGAAGCGCGTCTGAATCAAGTTGCAGGAGACGATCGCCAAGCCCAAATCCAGGCAAACCAAGCCTTCAAACGTGCCCGCGCTCGGTTTCAAGCAGCTGGCGGTTTGGTCTAATTTAATTTTCTATTTCTACTTTGTAGGTTGGATATTGCCCAACCTACAAAATATTTATTAAGAAGAATTCAGAATTCAGAATTCAGAAGTCAGAATTCAGGAGCGGAGCCGGAGACGCTCCGCATCCGGTCAGAATTCAGACGCTCGATAGCGACGCACAAAGCGAATCCTTGAGCGTCTGACTCGCTTCCCACCGGCACTATCCGCTTTTTCGTGCAGAATTCATTCTGAATTCTGACTCCTGACTCTTGAATTATGTTCGATAAATTCTCTATGTGTGTAAAAACTCCATCCCTTTACGGATAGAGTATTCTGAATCCTGAATTCTGAATTCTGAATTCTGACTCCTTATTTATTAACTTTTAAAAAAATTACGTCAAGTTTAAGAAATCGAGTCCAGCCTTGGTGAAGTGTTAACTTAACTAATTAGTTGCCCAAATGGGCACAAATTATGAAAAGCTTTTCATCTTTGCTTGGTACTCGTAAACAAAATAAGGTAGCTCGTTTTGCAGCATCTATCGTAGCAACATTAGCGATGGCTGCGCCAACGTCTTTGACGAACGCTAGTAGTATTCATTCTGCTAATGCTACTACCGTAAAAATAACTACTGCAAAAGAAATTACTTCGGCATCAGTCCAGCGAAATCAGACTAAACCAAATATTGCTCAGTTACAAACTAGCAGTACTCAATATCAAGCTGCTGGAATTGATCCTGTTGTACTAATTCCCATCGTCCTTGTGGGCGGTTTCATCATATTTGTCCCTCTGTTCTTTGGTGGACTTGTAGTCATTGGTGAACGCGAAGTAGGCATTGTAGTTAGGAAATTTACCCTTTCCGGGCGTGGACTCCCCGCCGGCAGTTTGATTGCCCTCAATGGGGAAGCTGGCTTACAGGCAGATACTTTAGCTCCTGGTTGGCACTGGGGCTATTGGCCTTGGCAGTATTCTGTAAAAAAAGAGACGGTAATTGTCGTTCCCCAAGGGGAAATCGCTTTAATTGTGGCAGCAGATGGCGCATCCAACCCCCCAGAGCGGATTTTGGGTAAAATCGTAGATTGTGACAACTTCCAAGATGCTCGAAAATTCCTCACCCAAGGCGGGGAAAAAGGGCGGCAAATGGGTTTTCTCACCGCAGGTACGTACCGGATCAACACTGCCCTATTTAAAGTCATCATGGCATCAAATGCCAGCGCTCATGGCATGACTCCAGAACAGTTGCGGGTGTACAGTCTGGCATCGGACAAAGTTGGCATCGTCACTACCTTAGATGGTTTGCCAATTTCTGCCGGTGAACTCGCAGGCCCCACAATTGACGGACACGACAACTTCCAAAATGGTCAGAAATTTATTAATGGCGGTGGGCGGAGAGGCTTACAAGAGCAAACGTTGCTTTCTGGTTCTTGGAACTTGAACCCTTGGTTTGTCCAGGTTGAACAAGTGCCGATGACGGAAATTCCCATTGGGTATGTGGGTGTGGTAATTTCTTTTGTGGGTAAGGCACATCAAGATGTCAGCGGTGCAGCTTTCACCCACGGTAACTTGGTTAATCCTGGACATAAGGGCGTATGGATCGAACCACTGTATCCTGGTAAGCACCCGATTAATTCCCGAATCATGAAGATGGAACTAGTGCCAACGACCAACATTGTCTTAAACTGGTCAGGTCGCACCGAACGTCACAGCTATGATGCTCAACTAGCTTCCTTGACAGTGCGATCGCGTGATGGGTTTGCTTTTGATTTAGAAGTAGCGCAAATTATCCATGTGGGTGCTTTAGATGCGCCGAAGGTAATTTCTCGCGTAGGTGCAATGCAAAATCTGGTAGACCATGTATTGGAACCTACCATCGGTAATTATTTCCGCAACTCAGCCCAAAACTGTACTGTACTAGACTTTCTGACTGCTCGAAGTGAGCGGCAAACTGAGGCTGCTGAGTATATTAAAACAGCATTGCGGGCTTATGACGTGCAAGCGATCGACACCCTTATTGGTGATATTCAGCCACCAGCATCACTAATGCAGACACAGACAGACCGGAAAATTGCCGAAGAAGAACGCAAGACTTATGAAGTCCAGCAGATGGCGCAAACCCAACGGCAGCAACTTGTCCGGGAAACGGCACTCGCTAATATCCAGCAAGAAATGGTGAAATCGGAGCAGAGTGTGCATATAGCTGACCTGAAAGCCCAAGCCCAAATTAAGGAGGCGAATGGTGAAGCCGAGGGGACAAAACTCCGGGCAATTGCTGAGGCTGAAGGTATCCGTGCCACGGGTAACGCCAAAGCTGAAACCTATCGCGCTGGTGTGGAAGCCTTGGGTTCACAAGGTTATACAGCAATGCAACTAATGCAGATTATAGGCGATCGCAATGTCCGCTTGATTCCAGATGTCTTAGTTGGCAGCAACGGCAGCAATAACGGCTTAGTAGATGGGCTACTATCCATGATTTTATGGAATCAAACTGGTAAGGGCGAATTGACACCAACACCTTTGCATCCGCAACCAGTAGTTACCAAAGCGCAACCAACCACAGAAAACGGTCTTCCACCGATAGTGGTGAATTTTCCGGCGGATAAGTCAACTTAACGTTAAAAGGGCGGTTATAAATCCAATTCGCAATTCGCAATTCGCAATTCGCAATTCGCAATGGGCTAACGCCCCGCTCCGCTAACGCAATTAAACTCAGCCCGACACTAGCGGTGGGGTTTTTACCTACCTTGAGATACAAGGATTTTTTCGCCCACAACGGGCGTTAGCGTAGCGGGACGAAGTATGGTTTTGAACCTTTACTTTTTTGATAAACTGCGTCTATACAGGCAAAACCCACCTCCGTGGGTTTGAAACCCTCAATTTTCCTTAGTCCGCCTCTGCGGACTTATACCATTTCACGAAAATCTTGATACATATAGATTTTTCGTAGGGGTTTAGCACTGCTCACTGGTGTCAACTTAACGCGAAACCGCACGTCCGCCAGGGATTGTAAATCCCTGTCTCATAGTTAAAGTCCTCTGAAGAGGACTAAGATAGCGCAAAAATTTTCAGTCTACTTCAGTAGACTTGAGCAATTAGTCAGGGATTTACAATCCCTGGCGGGTGAACAACACCCAATCAGTACGCTATTTTTGGCTTAAGTTGACACCAATGAGCACTGCTAAACCCTTACCCACGTATTTATATCATTATTAAAGTGAAATGGTATTAGTTTGTGTAGCCGCGAATTCTATTCGCTCTGGCTACCTGTAAATCTGGCGGAGAAATTTTGCTTTTACAAGAACGTTATCGTTTACTCAAGCAGATTGGTAAAGGAGGATTCTGTAAAACCTTCCTCGCTGTAGATGAGGGTCAGTTTCCGCCAATTCCTTGCGTCGTTCAAGAATTATCGCTGGAATACGAAACATTTAAAAATTTTCAGCAAAAGGCGCAAAAGCTAGAGGAATTAGGAAAGCATCCCCAAATTCCTGCCTTATTAAATTATTTTCAGCATAACGGGCATTTTTATTTAGTGCAGGAGTTTATTGCAGGCACTAATTTAGCCCAGGTGGTTGAAGAAGAAGGCGCTTTTAATGAAACTCAAATTTGGCAACTGTTAGAAGATGTGTTGCCAGTTTTGCAGTTTATTAGCGATGCCTGCGGCGGGCTACGCCTACGCAACATCATCCACCGCGATATTAAACCCCACAATATCATCCGTAGATCCCCAATTACCAAAAAGGGAAACTTTCTCATAGTCGATTTTACCACTGCGAAAATCGTCACAGAAATTGATCGGCTAACATCCCAAACCAGTATCGGCAGTCCAGAATACGCTGCACCAGAACAAACAAGGGGAAAAGCGGTTTTTGCTAGTGACTTATATAGCTTGGGTGTAACTTGTATTTACTTACTTACCCAGATTTCTCCCTTTGATTTATTTGATATTGCAAATGATTGCTGGGTTTGGCGAGATTATCTTACAAGTACGATAAGTCCTCGCTTGGGGCAAATACTCGACAAGCTGCTGCAAAATGCTCTTAACCGCCGCTTTCAATCGGCTGATGAAGTTATGCAAGCAATGGGTATGGAATATAAGACTCAAAATTTTAAATTACCAAATCCTCCTTGGCGATGTTTGCATACTCTAACAGGTCATTCTGGGACATTGAGTAGTGTGAATGCCCTTGCCATCAGTCCCGACGGTTACACTTTAGCCAGTGCTAGCGATGACAAAAATATCAAATTGTGGGATTTAAATAGCAAAAAAGTCCTAGCTAACTTATCAGGACATTCCCAAGCGGTAAAATCAGTTACCTTCAGTCCAGATGGGAAAATTCTGGCAACTGCTAGCGACGATAAAACGATCAAATTGTGGCAGATTGAAACATTAGAGGAAATCTGCACCTTATTGGGACACTCACATGCTGTAAAATCAGTTGCTTTCAGTCCAGATGGGCAGATTCTCGCTAGTGGTAGTTGGGATAAGACAATCAAACTCTGGGATGTCAATACTGGCAGAGAAATTTGCACCATAACTGGACACCAATTACAGGTAAATTCAGTGGCATTTAGTCACCAAGGGCAGGTTTTAGCCAGTGCTAGTTATGACAGAACAATTCGCTTGTGGCAGATATCTGCATTAGGAAGAGGCAGGGGAGGAGGGAGCCGGGAGCAGGGGGATATGAATAGTGCTGAGTTAAAAGACCACTCACAAAGGACGGAGGACATTCCCCCTTTCTCCCTGCCCCCTGCCCCCTTGCCTCCTGTTGAAAACCGCCCATGCTATAGCTTGTTAAGCACCCTTTCGGGTCATGCATGGGCGGTTTTGACAGTCGCTTTTAGTCCCGATGGGAAAATTTTGGCGACGGGTAGTGATGATAACACTATTAAATTATGGGACGTAAACACAGGTCAGCTAATTTGCACACTTGTAGGCCATTCTTGGTCTGTGGTGGCTGTGGCTTTTACTGCCGATGGCGAAACGCTCCTAAGTGCAAGTTGCGACAAAACAGTTAAACTTTGGAGGGTAAGCACAGCAGAAGAGATTGTTACTCTCTCTGGTCATATAGACTCAGTATCTGCTGTTGCTGTGAACAAAGTTACACAATTAATTGCAAGTGGCAGCCGGGACAAGACTATCAAACTGTGGCAGCTTGTAGAACAGCACAACAGCTAGTTGTAATATCAGGCGCTACCTGTGAAGGCAACTTCTGGAAATTTCAACTGAGCTTCTGCCATTGGACGGTTTCTGCCTTCCTCTTGCCAGTAGTTAATCACTTCTGTTGCTTTGTTAAGCAACTCGACACGATCCACATCAGTAATCCAATGTTTGGATTCTAATTCCTTCTTTAACTCTTCCCAGGCATCATTTCTGGGCCAAAAAAAGTACTTAGTCAAAGGACTGGTGCCTTTGCCGACAATTTGATCGACTGCTAGAGCAACGTTTTCGTCTAACCACAAAATTTTCAAAATAAACTTGGTCAATCACACCTCCGGGAATTTCCGGGCATTACTTAACTAGGATAGCGATCGCTTATTTTAACGCAATACTCTATCAAATGACCAAACAGTGATTGGATTGGGCTAGCATAAGGTGTATTCGGCGCTAACAAAGATCCTTATGACCGAAACAGACTCATGATACAGAGCAAGTAAATTTGTTTATGGGAATTTTTAATTTTTAATTTTTAATTCGGAGCGAAGCAACGTGACTGCCCAACTGCCCCAATCTCAAACAACATCTGGTTCAGGTTTGTATGAGCAAGACTTTTACCTGTGGATTCAAACCACGGCAGAACTGCTCAAGCAAGGTCGGCTCACAGAACTGGATTTGGAGAATTTGATTGAAGAAATTGAAACAATGGGCAGGAGCGAAAAGAAAGCACTTAGAAGCAATTTGGAAGTGGTGCTAATGCACCTATTGAAGTATAAATATCAAGCCGAGAAGCGCTCTGGTAGTTGGCGTGCAACAATTCGAGAGCATCGCAAACGCATCAGACAAGCTCTAGAAGAAAGTCCTAGCCTCAAGCCATATTTTGATGAGGTTTTTGGGCTATGTTATGACGATGCTAGACTCTTGGCTGCCGATGAAACTGAATTGCATTTGGCTACCTTCCCCGAACAATCTCCCTTTACACCAGAGCAAGCCCTCAACCCCGATTTTTTACCTGAGCCATAATCCTGACTTTTCACGGCATTTGGAAAACCTCTCTTCTATTTCTCTCTCCTTTTAGGCTACGGTGTACACACAAATCGAATTACCCCCCTTAATCCCCCCGATGCATTGGCTACGGTGTACACACAAGTCCTAAAAGCTTCTCCCGTCTTGATTATTACTATTATGGTTAACCTGTTACCAGATTGGAAGCCAACCTTCCCTAAGTGCGGCTGCAAAGTATCTGTGAACATGGGTTTCACTTTCAAAACTATACTTTGTACAATGACTGTCAACTTTCGCTAAATTGGAAAAAGGAAAACTCAAGGAAATCTTAAATGTCAGCACAATTGTTACTGGTGGATGATGAACCAGGGATACGGGAAGCCGTGAAAGACTATTTGCAAGAGAGCGGTTTCAGCGTTCAAGTCGCCAGTAACGCCCTTGAAGGTTGGGAATGGATGCAGATGAATACACCTGACTTAGTGATTTCCGATGTGATGATGCCCCAGGTGGATGGCTATCAGTTCTTGAAGCAACTGCGAGAAGATGCCCGCTTCCAAGCACTCCCAGTAGTATTTTTAACTGCTAAAGGTATGACAGGCGATCGCATTCAAGGATATCACGCTGGTGTTGATGCCTATCTTCCCAAACCCTTTGATCCAGATGAGTTAGTCGCCATAGTCGAAAATTTGCTAGCCCGCCGCGCTGCTAAGACTGCAAGTACAGGAGATGACTCTGAAACCCCCGATCTTGCTGAACTAGCCAATCAGATTGCCCAAATTAAGGCATTGTTAACCCAAAGAAATGCCATTTCCCAATCGCCAGCCCCTTTCAAAATTGATTTGACTCCCAGAGAACAAAGTGTTTTGAACTTGGTCGCTGAAGGGTTGATGAACAAAGAAATTGCCCGTCGCTTAGAAACCAGCGTCCGCAATGTGGAAAAATACGTCAGCCGTTTATTTAGTAAAACCGGCACCAATAGCCGTACAGAGTTGGTTCGTTTTGCTCTAGAACACGGCTTGGCTAAATAGGTATTGGGAATTGGGCAATTCAATTTTAGATTTTGGATTTTGGATTTTGGATTATTCAATCTAAAATCCAAAATCTAAAATCTAAAATTCTTGCTACCTTATCTCCCTCTACCCCTGGGTAATTGGTAATAGGTAACTGGCTGCTAAACCATAACCTATTACCAGTAAGATATAAAACATAAGTATTTCAGCAAACTAGGCACTTAGCTCAAGCAAAAAGCTAAAAGAAAGGTTATTTATTTTTACTTTGGTCTTTTAGGTTTTCATTTGATTCGCGCCTGTTGTCCAATTCCCCATCTGTAAAGACACAGGGTTTTATTCTTCCTGCAATGTTTTTATAAAAACTCGGTAAAATGCACCCGGCTGAATTTGCTCTCAGATTCTACCAGTACCCTTTGCTACAAAGTTTTTAATAGCGGAAACTGTTCCTGGGACTTTGTGCTGCTAAATAAGACCTTCAAAAAGTAGAAACCACAATATTTTATGAATCCTACTTGCTGTTTAGTTTTTATGGCAACGGGGGTATGGGATCAACATTTGATTTGATGCCCAATTCACGTTTTTTCATTACTTAAATTACACCTTTAAGTTTGGGGATTTTCAGCAGCATTACGCAAGCGCATAAGCTGGCGTCGCATTTGAGGTGAGGCTTTAAACTCAGACACCTCCTGCGCTTTAACAGACGCTTGCAGCGTCTCCAGAAAGTCGTCAGAACCTTCGGTTAAAGCATCAAGTAGCACTTGTAATAGTTGCTCGCGATCGCTCAATAAACTCTTTTCCTCAATCAACCTGAATTTGAGATGGATTTCGCACTCATAAACACCTACTTCGAGATTATTTATCTGGCGTGGTAATGCTTTGGAGTTCATAGCTATTGAGATTCCTTTACTTGGTTGTCATGAGGGTAAGGAGGTAGATGTCCAGCAAAATTCTTTATATCTCTTTTGAATCCAAAGTGCTTGAATTAAGAATTTTTCTTCATCAATCACCTTTGTATTCCATTTCACTCTCCTGTGTTGTATTTTCAAGCTAGATTTTCACTGTCTAAATTTTGACGTTTCTGTGCCAGATGTAGCTTATGGTAAGCCATAACTATTATTCAGTTTTTAAGATTCTACACAATAAAGTTTCTGTAAGAAGTTGTTGAACCTTTTTAAAGGTTTTTACATCAACTTTATGTTAACGTCAACAACAGTTTGACTTGTTACTTTAATTTTGGTGTTTATACGTAAGTAAAACCGCTTAATTTTTTGGAGTTTATTAAAGCCAGTAGTCGATGTAGCCCTATTCAGTAAAATTACTTGATGTACGTTTTTTGCAATAGAAAATTCAGGATAAATTGATGAGCATAATTATTGATTTAAAAACTTTTGTTCTCCATAAAAAAATGTACACAGATCAAATTATTCCTGCCAAGTGCTTTCCCCTACTGTCTTTTGGGCTTGATGAGTAAAAAAAAATTTAGCAGGAGCTAAGATGATTACACCAAATAAAAATACTCAACCCAGTAATTTTTACAGAAAAATAATTGGACTACTGTCAGTACTGGCATTTAACTTTGTCTTCAAGTCATAACAGAAGTAGCACGCTAATCAGTACAGGTGATATTTTTACTTATGCCTATTCAATATACCCTTTTGAAATTGTGTTCAAAGCTTGTAAATTGAGAGCATTCAAGCGCTGAATATAGCGTCTACAATAATTTCAGTGTAATTCACCCAAATCTTACACCCTTTTATGGATAACCCGATGCTGCTCAAGTCCACAACCCGGCATGTCCGCATTTTTGCAGGCGAGATTGACCGGGATGGCGAACTGGTTCCCAGTCAACAAGTCTTAACGTTAGATATTGACCCAGATAACGAATTTAACTGGAATGAAGATGCGCTGCAAAAAGTTTATCGAAAATTTGATGAACTAGTAGAAGCATCTAGTGGCGCAGACCTCACCGACTATAACTTGCGCCGCGTAGGGTCAGACTTAGAGCATTATCTGCGATCGCTCCTGCAAATCGGCGAGATCAGCTACAATCTTTCTGCCCGTGTCACCAACTACAGCATGGGAGTCCCCCAAGTTGCCATTGACGACAAACAATAAGCGAATGAGTTGGTAGCAGGCTGGCTGAACCTTTTTAACAATTCAGTTCATTTGCAAAAGTCCACCAAAAACCTAACCCCCTAACCCTCTTCCCGACGGGGAAAGGGGGAAAATCCCAAGTCTCTCTCCTACTAGGGGAGAGATTTAGAGAATTTAGAGAGAGATTTTCTTGATTTGTCAGGTACTTTTGCCCAAATTATATTTGCTATTCTTAATTCTTAATTCTTAATTAAAGTTAATTGTTGCTATCCTACTTATAAACTAAATAAATACCAACATTATCTGCTTCTTGATGATGGGGTAATTCAGTAAAAGCAAATAGCACAGTTATGCTTGGGTTATGCTTTGGGAACAGGGTTGGAGTTAGTTGCTTTGGCGATGAAGAGTCACAGGGCAATAAAGGCTATGATGAGGCTGTAGGGTTGAGTTGGGAGCGTATTCTTTGGATAAGTAAGTATTAGCACCTGCTGATATCCGCCAGCTAAAATCATCATCTAAAGTCTGGGTATGTCAAGTTTAAGAAAGATGAGCGGTCTAGATTGTCCCTACTAATGTTATTAAAGAAATTGCCAATCGCTGATCGGTGCGAAAACTATGGAAAATGACGCGGCAACGCTCTACTGTCCAAACGAAAATTGTCAGGCTGCCAACCCTTTGACTCATAAGTTTTGCCAGCGATGTTCCACGCCCCTACCCAAAAATTACCTCTGGGCTGTGGTAGATGGCCCAAGTGTGGGTAGCCCTGGAGAAATATTAGCCGATCGCTATTTAGTCGTTGATAAATTTCTTCTTTTAGATACAAAGCCTGGTTTATTATCGCTAACGCCTGAGTTAGATAATTTACAGCCTCTAAGAGCTTACCTGAGACTCATCCCCTACCGTTTACACGTACCACAAGTATATGGAGTGCTTTTTCTAACTAGTGGGTCGTCCCATCGAGAAATATTACTCCTAGAAAAACCGCCACTATTAGTAGATGACACTCTCCAACAAGTGCATTTGGGCAGCGAGTTAACCACCGCTTGGCATGATGCTACATCGATGCGCCAACTGAATTGGTTATGGCAAATAGCTCATCTGTGGCAACCTCTTGCGAGTGAAGGTGTCGTCTCTAGCTTACTTGACTCATCTGTATTACGGGTAGAAGGATCATTAGTACGTTTGTTGGATTTGCGTTTCGATACCGAAGTATCACCAGAATTGCCCCAATTAGGTGAATTTTGGCAGCAGTTAGTCAAGAATGCCAAACCAGCCATAACTGAATTTGTCGAACGCATTAGCCTTTCCTTAATTCAGGGAGAGATCAACTCAACCGATCAATTAATCGGAGTTTTAGATCGGGGATTGGCACAATTAGGGCGATCGCAAACACCCACGATCAAAATTATCACCAAAACCGACACTGGCCCAAGTCGCCAACGCAACGAAGATGCCTGTAGCCCTCTGAGTGGGACTCTGGTGAGCAAACCACCCCAGCCAACAGCTTTAGCAATTGTCTGTGATGGCATCGGTGGCCACGAGGGTGGCAATGTCGCCTCAAATTTAGCCATTGAAACGATCCAGCAGCAGGTACAGCAACTCACAAAAGTTCCCTACGATCACATAGACCCCTCACTGCTGCTGAATGACCTAGACAAGGCAGTGGCAATGGCCAATGACAAAATTAGTCAGCGCAATGACGTTGAAAATCGCCAAGGGCGTCAACGCATGGGCACGACTTTAGTCATGGCATTACCTGTTGCTCACGAAATGTACATCACCCACGTTGGTGATAGTCGTGCTTACTGGATTACACGGCACGGCTGTTATCAAGTTACCCTCGACGATGATGTTGCCTCCCGCGAAGTGCGGCTAGGTTATGCCATCTACCGCGAAGCCATACAACAAAATTCTGCTGGCTCTCTTGTCCAAGCTTTGGGCATGGGGCCGAGTACTGCATTGCATCCCACATCGGCACGGTTTATGCTCGATGAAGATGCTATTTTTCTACTCACATCCGATGGTTTGAGTGATTTTGATCGGGTGGAGGAGTACTGGGAAACAGAAATCTTGCCGATTCTAGTTGGGGAAGCAAATATAGTAACTGTTGCGGATAGATTAGTCGAAATCGCTAATACGAAAAATGGACACGATAATGTCACCATCGCTTTAGTCCACTATCAAGTTCAATACTGGGAACCAGAAATTACCATCCAAGCAGTGATACCAGAGAGTTATTCTGCCAAAACTGTTGATTTTGCTTCCAGAAAGCCTGACGCAACACTTTTAGGTGGCCCAAACCACAAAACTCAGGTCATTCCCGATACTGAGCCTGCCAAAACGCGCAGTTTACCGCTACAGTGGATAGTTCCGTTAATATTTGTGTTAGCAGCAGGCGCTCTAGGATTATTCGTCAAGCAATTGCGATCGCCATCAGGAGCCTCTCCAGTTTTTTCCAATCCATTACAAACTCAAAACCCTGTCATCGAAGCGACACCCGAAACGCGATCGCTTGCGAAACTTTCTCCTGGTTGGGTAATTAAAACCAACAATGACATCTCTTTGGGAAACAACCAATCACTTCCTCGCGGGACTTTTTTAGAAGTTATTCAGAGAAAATCAAATCCCCAAAGTACTCCTGGGAATTTTTCAGTGTTTATGAAAGTCTGTGCCAATAAAAGCACACAAGCTCCAGCTAATACTAATAACCCAGCACCAACTTCCTCAGTTCCAGCAAATTCAAAACCTTTGCCAGCAACAGTATTACTAGACTCCTCCCAACTGAACCGTTTTGGCGTCTCTGTTTTACAATCAGACGCACCAAGTCCATGTAAAACCGTCACACAACCACCAGATCCAGCGACTCAATCACCTAACAACAGTCCAACTTAATCAAATACTCGATAAACTGGTAAAAACCTGAAATAATAACAGGTAACAATCAGAGTAAAAACTTACAAGGTCAAAAAAGTAGAAAATTTTTACCTTGGAGAATTGTTATCAAAACAGAATTCAGGAGTCAGGAGTCAGAATTCAGAATGAATTATGTACGACTGGTGGATAGTGCAGCGTTAGCGAGTCATCGAGCGTCACGAGCATCTGAAATAACCGAGTTTAAGACCCCACCATATTTCTAATTTGGTGCAAAACAACTAATTCCGGGTTTAAATCCCCCACTCATTTATTCTGAATTCTGAATTCTGGCTTCTGAATTCTTCTATTGAAATTATTTTTGTAGCTTTTAATTTAATGAATCCATGCCATCCCTGAATTTGGCGATCGCCCGTCTCCTAAATACTGGCACTGACAACTTCGCCATTTGGGTGGTCAAGGCTCCCTATCCCAGTGGCTACGTTTTACGTGACTGTGTATGGCCTGTTGAACTCACCCAAGTTTGGCAAGAATGGCAGCAGATGTTTGCTGGTCACGATCGCCTAGATATCTCCCCCAACCCAACATCTCAAAAAGCCAACCCATTCCCCATAGATTGGATTTCCCCCCCTTCAGGTCAGACTACTGGCCCCTACAGCAGTCGTCTGATGCAATACTTGGGAATGAATTTATGGCGCTGGGTATTCGACGGGCAAATTCTTGGGAGTCTAGAACGCAGTCGTGGTATTGCTATGGGTCAGCATACACGTTTGCGCTTTCGACTAGAAATTCGCGACCCGGATCTCATTGCTTTCCCTTGGGAAATTATGCAACGTGAGCCGGGTCAATCGGCTATGTCTCTTTCCCAAGATTTGCTATTTAGTCGCACCAGCAGTGAAGTTGACGCCTTACCGTATTTGCGAACTGACCAAGCTTTAAGTATCCTGCTGGTTTTAGGTCATGATAACAAGAAGCTGCAACTGGAACAAGAAGCTGCTATATTACAGCAAATTCTTGTAGATACGCCTGGTAATTCCCAAAGATATGCACCTTGTGTAGTGAATCAACTCATCCAACCAACTCCACAACAGTTGATTGATCAATTAGAAACCAAAGCATACAATGTTTTCTTTTACGCTGGACATGGTTTGCCAGACCCAGATGGTGGGTTACTGTTTTTGCGACAAGACATGCCCCTCAATGGAATAGAATTGGCGCAAGTATTGACCCGTACAGGTGTGAAACTAGCTGTTTTCAACGCCTGTTGGGGCGCACAACCAGCTGCAATCAATCATCAAGCTATCCCTGCCAGCAGTTTAGCAGAAGTACTGATTCGTCATGGAGTGCCTGCGGTTTTGGGGATGCGCGATGAAATCGCTGACCACGAAAGCCACAGTTTTATTCAAGCCTTTACCGAAGCTTTGCGATCGCACAAGCCAATTGATGAAGCCGTAGCACAGGCTAGGCAAGAGTTGTTAACACTGTATAAATTTAATCAACCTGCTTGGACTTTGCCTGTTCTCTACCTGCATCCAGATTTTAATGGCGAACTGATTAAGAATCTGGATGAAGGTATTACCGAACTACCAGATACAGCCATTCCTGATGTAGGTTCCCCGCTTCCAACTGCAAGTTTACGATCGCTCACCCCAAAAGGTAAAACCTGGTTACTGCGTAATGGAGTCACCCGCATCGGCCGCACAAAAGACAATGATATTGTCATCCCCGAACCATCTGTATCCAAACGCCACGCCGAAATCTTTTGCCGCAATACTCTTACTGATGCTACATTGGTGCGAACTTATTACTTGCAAGATTTTTCCACTTACGGAACAACCTGGTTTTTAGGGCCTAATGGCTGGCAACAAATCCTCCGAGAGGAAGTCCCATTGAAATCGGGAATGCAGGTAAAGTTTGGAAGTGCTAGAGGTGAAACCTGGGAGTTTGTAATTCAAGACTCCTAGCAGAGCTATTGCATAAATGGATTTTAATGTTAATCATCAGCTTTTAAAATCTGCTTTTTTTAGAGAAAAAATCAACAGTTTTTGCGGAAATCTCCTCTGAGAAATTGTAGCTGTCAATACCACCAAATAATCGTGAGATCAGAAAAAATGGCTAATAAAATTAACGGCTCAGACACTTTCTCTTCTTTGCCATCTCAAGTAGATTTAGAGTTATTAGAAGCCTTACTCGAACCAGAAGATGCTAACTATCCTTGGAATCCAGGTGATGAAGAATCAGAAGCTTATTTTCAGGAACTAGAACAACAGTTCGAGATTGAAGATTTGCAGGGCGTTGAACTGACGAAGCGATCGCAAGATTTTTACAACCATTTAGATACACTTTGGTCTGGTATTAATTCTACGACAGACGACAATGACAACCTACAACAGGCAGTAGTACTGAATCTTCAAGAAACATTACGTACTACATTTTCCGCCTGTGTCCCCCAAGCATTGCTCAATACCATCGCCACTAAAGCTGCTGAAATATTTGCTGCTCGCCAATTAATGAGTGAGCAACTAGTTGAGTGCGTTCAGACAGTACTACCAACTTGGGGAACAGAGGATCTTTTAGTTTTGGCTCGTCCTTTTGCTTACGCTATGCGAAGTAGTGAATCACACAATACTGCATCTGCACTCAGTAATCTTAACAATAGCGAATGGGCAGCTTTATCGGAAGTAGAGAAAGCCAAGGTTAGTTTAGCGATCGCTTCTTACGCTTTTACTCAACTCAATAATTCTCAGTCTGAACTATGAATGGGCAATGGGAAAATATTTTATCATCCGTTGTGTTCGCATAACCCAGGCTTTGCGTTCACTCTGTTTAGACGCGTCTCTTGCAAATATGTTGGTTTGCACGATGGAGAGGGGGAAAGAAAGAGTCGCAAGTCAAGATTTTTGCAGCAGTTCTAATGATTTTTATTTTCGTAGGTATAATTACTCCATTATAAAGTTAACAGTACGCTAATTTTCAAACTACGCCATCTATCCCAAGAGGTAAATATTCAAGCATTGGGCATTGGTTATTCCCCTTGTCCCCCTCTCTATTTTGGGCCCAGAAATCGGGTAGCAAAATTTTGCGATCGCGTCGGTGACAGCGCCCGTGCCTTGAGAATTGCTGCCATCAAAAAGGCATAAGATAACACCCCAACAACTACCAACAGCAAAGCATTGATTGATCCTGTAGCATTCCAGAGAGCGTGGAGCGCAGAGGCACTAAGATAACCAATAGAAAGTATTTGCCAACTTCTACTGGGTTTAAGAACAGCCAACCCGATAAAATAACCCAGATAGCCACTATAAGCCATGTGTCCAGCTACAGAGCCTAAAATTCGCGGAATTAGCAGTTGTAAACCCGCGAGTTGACCGGCAGCGCCTATACCCACCTGTGCAGTGACATTCTGAGTAATATCTGGCACATACTGTCCGAGGGTTTCCAAGAGAGTAAAGCCTACAGCAGAAGCAGTTCCCAAGAGAATACCATCTAGAGGTTCCAAGACCCCAATCCGTTCTCGCCAAGGTGAAGGTAATCCACTGCCGATAAAATATGCACCAATGACAGGTAATGCCTTGAGTAATTCTTCCATCAACCCAGCGCCAAAAAACATCCGTACCAACAACTCTGTGAAAGTAATAGATTCTTGGGGTGAGGGCAAGTTTCCAGGAAGAATGCCGCGAAACACGAAGATAAATAGATCCAACACCGGACTTATTAAAATCAGTGTCGTACTTAATGCCGCAGCCATTAGCACCCACCAAGGCTTCTGTTTGCCGCAAAGTTGGTAAACAAAATAGTAGGCAGCGAAGGCGATGTAAGTTGCGACGATCACTTGATTATCTTGGGGGCGACCGACTGTAGCAAACATCAGCACCACAAAGATTACGGTCAGTATTCCCGGTACAAGATAAGCCTTACTAGTTAAATCTTTACCAGTGGAAATAATTGGAAAAAGTTGGGTGAAGCTAACAGAATCTGGCTGCTTTAATTGTGTGTGACCGTGGTAGTTTGTCGCCGAAGGCAGTGGTGTAACTTGGTTCACTGTCGTCGCCGGGGTGAGTAAGGTATACTCGTACTCAAAAACGTATTGCGGTCCATCAGCACCTAGAGAAATGCGATCGCCTGGGTGCAATTCTTGACATTCATACAAGCGCTGTCCATTCAAATAAGTGCCATTAGCACTATTCAAGTCACAAAGCACCCAGCTAAATTTGCTATCTGGGGATAGAGAGAGGGGACGAACCACTGCATGACGACGAGATACCATTCGGTACATCATGGCATCCAAGACAACTTGGCAGCTGGGGTCGCGTCCAATTACCATTTCTTTACTGGGGGGCAGGGAGTAGCGAGATTCTGATCCAGAAGCTGCCCCATTACCAGACACTAGCCGCAGAAATGCATTATGTCTTGCGTTTTTGCCTGTCATCGATAAGAAGTGCGTTTCTAAACTAATTCTTCACATAATTTGGCAGCAGGACTAACCTTAGCCACATTAACAGCAGCATTGCTAAATCCACTATAGCTTCACTTACTGCTAAGAAATTTAAAATTCTAGAAGCAAAATTTCAAATTGTTTCACCTAATGTAAATAAGTATTCCATTTACTGAGAGTTTGTCCTAAACGTGGCTTGTCAGGTGGATAAATCAGATTGTATCGGTGCTTTACTTTTGACATCCTAGCTGCAAATTCCACCCACGGCAATTTATTAAAAAATAGTAGTTTTTACTGCATTAAGTTCCATTCCAAAAATATATAATTTTCAGTCGTCTGTTGTGAACAAGTAAGGTCTTCTCCCTACACGAACAGCGTCTCGTAGAGAAGGGGAGACACTTTAGGGCGTAGCGCAGCGTAATGCCACTGATAATTTACACAACTCAGTGCTGAGTGCTGAGTGCTGAGTGCTGAGTAAATTTAAGAAGTACTCAGTACTTCGCACAGGGCGTAAAAGCCCCGCAAGAGTGTGGGCGGTCTTTCAACTCAGCACGGGCTAAACGCCCCGCTACCACTAACAGCACTTGGAACTCAGGACTCTTCATACAACTGTAGTCAGTTCTGGGTGTTCAATCTTAGTTCCAAGTACTTTGAGGAATTCTGCCAGCCAACGGGGGTGAGCAGGCCAAGCTGGTGCTGTTACCAAGTTCCCGTCCACTATTGCCTCATCAACAGGGATATCAACATAAATTCCTCCAGCACTCTTAACATCTGGACTACAAGCAGGATAACCAGTACATTTCTTACCTTGCAATACATCAGCAGCTGCCAATAACTGCAAGCCGTGGCAGATGGCAGCAATCGGTTTATTTGTTTGGGCAAAGTGACGGGTGATTTCTAGCACCTGCTGATTTAGGCGGATATATTCTGGTGCCCGTCCTCCGGGAATGACTAAGGCATCATAGGTTACGGCTTCGACTTCTGCAAAGGTAGCATTCAAAGTGAAATTGTGACCAGGTTTTTCGCTGTAAGTCTGGTCTCCTTCAAAGTCGTGAATTGCTGTCCGCACCTTGTCGCCAGCTTTTTTGTCTGGGCAAACTGCATGGACAGTGTGTCCCACCATTTGCAATGCCTGAAAAGGAACCATCACTTCATAGTCTTCTACATAGTCGCCAATCAGCATCAAAAGTTTTTTTGCAGCCATATTTTTGTTACCCTCACCTATTAGTCAATAGTCAATAGTATAAAGTCAATAGTTAATAGTTGTTTCTCACCGTTATACATAACGAGAGTGCTATTGCTCAGGCTCATTCATGCTTTGGATGGAGAGCTTTTGCTAGCAATGCTTCAAAGAACATCTTATTATATCGGGCAAGGCAAGAGACGCGATAAATCGCCGTCTTTACAATAATCAGTCCTTTGTAGAGACGGCGATTTATCGCGTCTTTGCGATTAGCGGCGTGTCATCAAAAAGCCTTATCCGAACCGGATTGTATCCCCTTCCTGTGTCTTTGCGTGAGCCTTAACTATAAGTGTTCATAAGAACTTGACATAACTGCTAAACTCCAAAAGCTAAGATCCTCTAAGTAGGGAATCTAAAAGAAAACCCAACTTTAGATATCCAAATTAGGAGCAAGAGCGTGAATTTGGACGATTTGGCCTTGCAAATACACAATATGCGGCAACGCGTTGCCCTTTTGCAACGCCAGAGTGAACAGCAAAAAGCACAGGAAGATATTGAACTCGTCACCGCAGTATTCAGAGAAGTTCACCTAGCTTTGGAAGAACTGCAATTAGTTAATGAAGACCTAAAGCAGCAGAATGAAGAATTATCCAACGCTCAACAGGCTTTGGTAGCCCAGCGTCAACGCTACCAAGAACTATTTGAGGAAGTACCAGACGCTTATTTTGTCACTGATATAAAAGGGGTAATTCAGGAAGCTAACTCAGCCGCTACCACTCTGCTCAACATTTCCAAAAGTTTCCTGTTGGGTAGACTCCTAGAGATTTTTGTGCTTGAGAAAGAAATAATTACTTTTCATTTAAAACTGAATCATCTGCGCGATCGCACTGAAACCCCAGAATGGAAAATACAAGAGTGGGAGGTAAACCTGCGACCGCGTGACAAAACACCCATTATTGCTGCGGTTAAGGTGGTTGCTATCCGTAATCAACAAGGTAAGTTAGTTGGTCTGCGCTGGCTAGTGCGGGACATTAGCGAAAGCAAGCGAACCCAAGCCAAGCTGCAATGGGCAGAAGATGCGATGCGACAAGCACTTGCCAAAGAAAGGCAGTTTAGTGAACTTAAATCCCGCTTACTCACCACTACATCCCATGAGTTTCGCAACCCTTTGGCTACCATCCACTCTTCTGCGGAATTGCTAGAACATTATCGCCATCTCTGGAGCGACGAGCGACAAAATATCCACCTGCGTCGCATTCAAACATCGGTTATGCATATAACCCAGTTGTTGGATGATGTATTGGTGCTGAATCAGGATGAAACAGGCAAGTTAGAGTTTAATCCCACACCTCTGAATTTGGTGGAATTTTGTCGTGATCTCTTAGAAGAATTACAACAGAGCGATCGCTCACAACATGCGATCGCTTTTAGCAGTGAATACCAATGTACACTAGCTAACTTAGACGCTAAACTACTGCGGCAAATCTTGAGTAATTTATTCTCGAATTGTCTAAAATACTCTCCCATTGGTAGCATAGTTAAGTTTTCTGTCACCACTGTCAACGATCAAGCTATATTCCAGACTCAAGACTCTGGTATTGGCATTCCTGCTTCTGACATTGAACATATATTTGAACCCTTCCATCGCGCTAGTAATGTAGGTAATATCCCAGGAATGGGATTAGGGATGTCCATCGTCAAGCAGGCTGTAGATTTGCATGGCGGCGAGATTATTGTCGAAAGTGCGATCGGCGTGGGAACTGCCTTTACGGTCATTCTGCCATTTTCGATAAATTTGCATCTATAGCGGCATTGGGTTGAAGGCTAGACACACTAGGCGTTGAAGCCACTTTCTATTTAGGAAGACTGTACAATAAGCAATCACTTTTATTTATGGAATTAACAAATAAAAATAATTGCTGCTATGCTTAAAGGTCTTTAAAGTAGAGTTAGCCGGTCAACAATAGGTTGATTGTAAAGTTTTCTTTAGCAGTAGCTTCAGGAAACAGAATCAAAGACTTTGTATCTTTAGGTGTGAGTTAAAAATATTACGCCTGTGGTGATATCTAATAAATCAGAATACGCGCTTCTCGCCCTGTTAGAGTTGGCAACCTGCTACCCTAAAGGTGAAGCCCTGCAAATTCGAGAAATAGCGGCGTTGCAAGACATCCCGAACCGCTATTTGGAACAACTCCTGGCAACATTAAGACGTGGAGGTTTAATTAAGAGTATACGCGGAGCCAAAGGTGGCTATGTTCTGGCGCGAGATCCCCAGAAGATTACAGTATTCGATGCTTTTAGCTGCATGGAAGGGTCAGATATTGTTGTCTCTGATTGTGAGCCGACTCCCAACACGGTAGAAGGTGAACTAATTCAGGAAGTCTGGCAGGAAGCACGTCAGGCCGCTAACTCCGTTTTAGAAAAATATACACTCCAAGACCTTTGCGAACGAAGATCAATGCGACAGCAAAAGGAACTAATGTATTACATTTAAAAAGGATGGAGTGGGAAAATTTTTATCCTTAGTTATAACGACATAACCTGTGAAGCTGTTATATGCCTGAAGTCAATTCTCAACAGCCTATAAATAGTGCCGCTATTCTTGTGGAAAGTTATGCAGCAGGAAAACGGGACTTTAGTAAAGCAGAACTAGGTAATGCTGATTTGCAAGGCATTAACTTGAAAGGATCTGACCTCAGTTATGCTGACTTGAGTGAAGCTAATCTGAGTGGCGCTAATCTCAGAGGAACTGACTTGAGCTTCGCGGATCTTAGTCAAGCTAATCTGAAGGATGCCGATCTAAGGGGAGCATTGTTGATGTCAGCGAATCTCCGCCAAGCTGATCTCAAAGGAGCGAACCTGGAAAAAGCAGACTACGATCGCAGCACCAATTTTCCCCAAGATTTAGACCCAGTTAAAGTGGGTATGCAGATTAAATCTGAAAATTGATGTCTCCAAGCCGCACACTCGTGACTTCCAGTCATGAGTTAGGCGGTCTATATTAGTTAAAATTGAATGATATTCAGCAAATTCAAGAAATTGTCATCCATCCAAAAAGCATTTAAAGTTACTCTCATACCCACGCATAATCAAGAAGTCTTAATCAACAAGACAATTGGTTGTGCCAGATATGTGTATAACCGCTTTTTGGCACTAAGACAGGAGTTATATGCCACGGAGCAGAAGACTTTAAACTATAATACTTGCAGCCAGCAACTAACTCTACTCAAAAAGGAGATTGAGTGGTTGAATGTTGTAGATAAATTTGCTCTGCAAAACTCACTCAAGAATTTAGAGACAGCATACAAAAACTTTTTTGCTGGCTTGAAGAAGTCTAAAAATAAAAAAGGTGTCGGCTTCCCCAAGTTCAAAAAGAAGCATGGTTGTAAGCAGTCTTACAAAACCAACCTTACCAACGGTAATATTCAGGTAATAGATAATCGTTTAAAGCTTCCAAAGTGTGGATGGGTAAAGTTTCATAAGTCGCAAGACATTACGGGGAAGCTTATCAACGTTACTATAACTCGCACTTCTTCTGGTAAATATATTGCCAGTATTTTGTGTGAAACCGAGATAGAGAAATATCCCCAAGTAACACAGAATATCGGGTTGGATTTGGGAATAAAGTCCTATCTCGTTACTAGCGATGGTGAAGTTGTAGATAACCCAAAATATTACAGAATTCAAAAAAGGAAGTTACGCTCATACCATAAGAAACTATCTCGCACTGTAAAAGGCAGTAGTAATAGAGTCAAAGCGAAAATCAAGCTGGCTCGTACATACTCACGAATTACCAATCTCAGAGATGACTTTCTGCACAAACTATCAACTCGTCTAATCAAATATTACAGTATTATCTGCATTGAGGATTTACGAGTTGCCAATATGGTGAAGAACCACAAGTTAGCACTGAGTATTTCAGACGCTAGTTGGTCGAAGTTCATTACCATGCTCGAATATAAAGCTTTATGGCATGACAGAATTGTGCAGAAAGTTGGAATGTTTTATCCCTCCTCTCAAACTTGCAACTGTTGTGGTTTTATTAATCCACTAGTCAATAATTTAAACTTGCGTGAATGGTCTTGCCCTAGTTGCAATAGCTATAATTTGAGGGATAAAAACGCAGCACTGAATATATTAAGCGAAGGTTTGAGATTATTAACCGCCGTCGGTACGCCGGAGGTTATAAAAAGCGCCTGTGGAGAACTCGTCAGTCCTGGAGCAATTCAGGCAGAGATTGTTGAAGCAGGAATCACGCGACTTCAAGTCGTGTGAGGTTCAATAAATAAAGTTCACTGCTCCTACTTGCCTCAAGATAGAAGATATTTCTCTCAAAAGAGTTGTATTTTGGTAAAAAAGCCTATCTATGAGGTTGACAATGGAGGCAAAAAGTGAAAACCTCAACCGACGCGCACCACTAATTACTGCTGGAATTTTTCTTGGTGTAGGTATTGGAGGGTTTATTGACGGAATTTTACTACATCAGATCCTCCAGTGGCATCACATGCTTAGTCACATTCGACCTCTGACTAACATGGCGAATATAGACTTGAACATGGTATGGGATGGGTTATTTCATACCTTTAATTGGGTATTCACCGTGGTAGGAGTTGTGTTGCTATGGCGTGCAGGAGGGCGTGATGATGTTCCTTGGTCATCACAGACCTTTATTGGGTCAATACTTATTGGTACTGGGTTGTTCGATTTGGTTGAAGGTTTAATTGACCACCAAATCCTCGGTATCCATCATGTGAAATCAGGGCCAAATGAGTTAGCTTGGGATCTGGGATTTCTTGCATTAGGTGCGTTACTTGTTGTTATTGGCTGGATAATGATAAAAAAGTCAAGGGTCATTAGTCATTAGTCATTAGTCATTGGGCATTGGGCATTGGGCATGGGGCATTGAAAAGAGGCAGAGGGGCAGGGTGCGGGGGGCGGAGGGGAAAATTCTACTCCCTACTTCCCCCGCTTCCCCTACTTCCCCTGCCTCCCCTGCCTCCCCTACTTCCCCTGCCTCCCCACTTCCTACTACTCCCCTCTATGCCTACAGATACTTTTGAAAAAACTAGCTGGAGTTGGCAGTTGTCTCAATTCCAACAACAAGCGGGTGAATGGTGGGAATACCAGTTTTACCGCTTTGGACAGGCTTTGCCAGAATTACCTACTGGATGGTCGATTAGCCCTTGGCTTGGTGAGTTGCTGAAATTCCTGTTTTGGTTGGTACTAGGCTTATTTGTAGCTTGGGTGGGCTGGCGATTATGGCGAGAATTCAGTCCTTATGTATATTCGTGGCTGAATAGAACTGGCAATCTCACTGATTTTCGCGTAAAAACCCGCTCTAATGAGTCATCGATAGCCCTTTTGTTGGAGCGATCGCAACAATTTTACCGTCAAGGTAACTACCGTGAGGCTTGCCGTTGTGTCTATTTAGCGATGTTGCAGCAGTTAGATCAAAATGCGATCGCACCCCAGAAACTCAGTCGCACAGATGGAGAATATCTGCAATTGCTGCGATCGTCTGTGACTCCCATACAGCCTTATGAAACTTTAATTACTACTCACGAGCAATTATGTTTTGGTAATGCCGAGATTTTGCCAGACAATTATGAGCAGTGTCGGCAAGCTTATCGGGAAATTTCCCCAGAATAAAGAAGAGACGTTGCATTGCAACGTCTCTACACAAAACAAACAAAACAATATTCTAGGTGAGAGTAGCGATCGCCTTTTCCACAGCTTCTAAGGCAGTGTTTACTTCCGCTTCTGTGACAATTAGCGGTGGTACAAACCGGACAACTTTTGGCCCGGCAGGTACTAGTAATACGCCCTCCTTGATGGCAGCATTGACGATATCTCCTGCGGTTAGTTGAATATCGGCTCGCAACTCCAAACCGTTGATTAAACCCCAACCCCGAACTTCGCTAATGTGTTGAGGATATTTGGTTGCGATCGCTCTCAATCCAGATCGCAATTGTTCACCTCTGTCTTGCACATTCTGCAAAATATTTTCCCGTTCCAATGTCTGGCAAACACTGAGTGCTACACCACACACAAAAGGATTTCCGCCAAAGGTGCTGGCGTGTTCCCCTGGTTGAAAAACATCGCAGAATTTCTTGCTCATCATTGCGCCGATGGGGATACCGCCACCTAAGCCTTTAGCACTGGTGAAAATATCCGGTTCAACGCCGAGATGTTCGTAAGCCCATAATTTGCCGCTGCGCCCCATACCAACTTGCACTTCATCGAAAATCAATAAAATGCCAGTTTCGTCACAAATCTGCCGGAGCTTTTTGAAATAGGCAACATCTCCTGGACGCACACCGCCTTCTCCCTGCAATGGCTCAATCAGGATCGCTGCTACTCGATAATCGCCTTCATCCAACTCGCTAATTGCCACTTCCACAGCGTTAATATCGTTGTAATTTACGTAGTGGAAACCAGGAACCAAGGGATCAAAATACTTTTGATACTTCGGTTGTCCCGTAGCGGTAATGGTTGCTAAAGTCCGCCCGTGGAAACTGGCATTGGCGGTTAAAATAATTGGTTTTTCAATTTCTAATACTGTGTGGGCATATTTCCGCGCCAGTTTAATTGCGGCTTCGTTAGCTTCAGCACCAGAATTGCAGAAAAATACGCGATCGGCACAGGAATGATCAACAAGCCATTTTGCCAATTCACCTTGCTCAGGAATATAGTACAAATTAGAGACATGGTGCAGCTTTTGGATTTGGCGTGTTACCGCTTCTACCATAACTGGGTGGGCATGTCCTAAAGTACAAGTGGCAATTCCCGCTACAAAGTCTAAATATTCTTGTCCCTGTGTATCCCAAACCCGGCATCCAGCACCCCGTTCTAGGGCTAAGGGAAACCGACCGTAGGTGGACATGACAGCTTCATTAAAGCTATCTGTATCAAAGGGACTAGATGCTGACCCTGAATCTGGGGGGATGGTGGCTTGGTCAACGAGAGTTTGTAGGCTCACTACCGCTCCTCCTGAAAGTTTTTCATTATATAGTTATTTACTAGTTTCCTAGAAATCCCTAAAAATTACTTTTTATTTAGCACAACTTGTACTTCTTCTTAGGCTAACGCTTATATAACCTCAAAGGCATGGCGGTAGTGAAAAAAATTTTGTACTCAACGCTTGAGCAAGAGTATGAGCGACAGGCAATTTGGATAGGCGCAGTCCGTCCTCGTTATCCTGACTAAATCTCTCTCCTTTTAGGCTACGGTGTACACACAAGTCGAATTACCCCCCTCAATCCCCCCTTGCAAAGGGGGGAAGCCGGAAATCTAGTTCCCTCCCCTTTGCAAGGGGAGGGTTAGGGTGGGGTAAAACCTTGCTTAATAAGTTATTTCAGACTTGTGTGTACACCGTAGCCTAAAAGGAGAGAGACTTTGAATTTCCCCCTTCCCGCATCGGGAAGGGGGTTAGGTTAATCGTTACCTTTTCCACATAACGTGAAAAGTCAGCCTCGTTATCAAGGGTGATCTATACGAATTATGAATTAGTTATTTTTCTGTGATTTTCAGTTCATCAATATTCCAAAAAGTTGGCCCCAAGGCAGAAAACTTGATGGGATTGACACGTTCACGCACCGCCTGAAACGAGATTGGATTCACAAGGCAGAATATCGGCAACTGTTCAGCAACGATTTGCTGAAATCTGTTATAAATCGCTTTGCGCTTGTTCTGGTCTAGTTCTTTGACTCCTGCGCTAAAAAGACTGTCAATTTCTCTCTCCCATTCAGAAACTACCCATCCTGGGAGTAGGGGTTTTCCCGGTGTAGCACCTTGGTTGAACTGATGAAATGAGCCTTGACTAGTCCAAAATAAAGATAGAAGGTTAGGTTCAACATCTGCACCGGGAACACCAAACGCACCGACATAACAATCCCAATCTCGACGAGAGAGTAGTTTTTGCAAGACTACATTAAAACTGACTACCTGCATATTTGCTTTGATACCAATTTGACTGAGGTCTTGTTGGATTTGAACTGCGGCATCGATTCTTGATTGATCTTCCGATTTCACCAAGAGATTGAATTGCACGCGATTTCCATCTTGGTCTAACAGTTCTTTTTGGGAGTTGTACCTAAAACCAGCCTCTAACAACATCTGTCTGGTTTTCTGGGGATTATAATCATAAACTTTTAACCCTGCTGCTGGGGACAAGTAATAGGGACTTTGAACAGCAATTGGCGAATGTTGGATTTCACCTAAACCGCGATAGATATTAGTTTTCATGCGGTTGCGGTCAATGGCATAAGCAACTGCTTGCCTAAAAACTAAGTTATTAAACCATCGAGATTTAATCGGATCTATAAAAGGCTTACCTTTGCGATCGCGACCTTGGTTGAGATTGAAACCCACAAAGCTAAAACCCGCAGTGGTTCCACCATTGTAAATAATGTATTTTCCTCGCTTTTCCTCTTTCTTGAGTAAGCCAAATACTGCTGGTGTCACATTTAAATTATCTAGTTCCCCTGAGCGAAATCTGAGTAACTGATTTTCGGTAGAAGCAATAATTTGCCAGACAATACGTTCAATATAAGGCTGAGGATTTTTTTGAATATCTTTGCGCCAGTAATAAGGGTTACGTCGTAAAATCACCCGTTCAGAAGGAGTATAGCTTTCTATTTTGTAAGGCCCATTGGTGATGATTTTTTGCGGATCAGTATTGGTTCCCCACATTGAAAGAAACTGAGGATTACCATTGGCATCATTGGATAATACAGAAGAACGCAAGGCATGAGCGGGCAAAATCGCTAGTCTTTCGGCGTATCTCAAAAAAGGGGCAAAAGGTTCTACAAAAGTAAACTCAACTCGCAGATCATCTAGTTTATGCACTGATGGGAAAGTTTCTGTGTTGCCAATACGTAAAAAATCTCTATATAAAGTGGGAATTTTTTTATTAAGATAAATGTCTCGATAGGTAAAGACTACATCATCTGCCGTCAGAGGTTCACCATCTGACCATTTCAACCCTGTTTTTAATGTAAAAATAATTTGCTTTTTATCGGTAGATATTGACCAAGATTCTGCTAATCCTGGCTCCAATTTGGTAGTGATAACATTCTCATCGATTAATCCCTTGTAAATTAAAGGAAAAACACTGTAGGGAGAGTCATTAATGGCATAGTTAAAAGTAGTCGGGTCACTTAGTGAAACTAAAACTAATTGAGCTACCTGAGATGCTTTGCTTTTCATCTGTGTCGGGTGACAGCTTGTGAGCAAGAAACAACAAGATAGCAGCAAACCAACTACCAAATTCAGAGGTCGAACAACAGCAGCGATCATCTCTAGTTATCTACCTTACAGCTACTATCTACACAGTACAGTATGGTATTGAACAGTTAATAGCTGGGGCGATGCCTGCGGCGGGCAAGGCCTACGCACTGGGCAGTGTTTTCAGATGGTTTTACCAAGGCTGTTTTGGGGCGGTTAAGGCAAGAGACGCGATGAATCGCCGTCTCTACAATAATCAGTCTTTCGTCTTGGTGGCGATTTATCGCGTCTTTGTGATGATTTAACGTAACTAGTTTTCTTTGTAGGAATTGAGCCATTGGTTAATCCTCAAAGTGAAACTGATATAAGCCGAAATTCAGGAGGGAGGAGGCAAGAGGAACCCACGCATAGCCGCTTACTACAAGCCAATTTCATTAATTTTGCGTTGCTTAACTTAGTTTGATTTATTCTTACCCAGTTACTTAGTTTCAATATACTAAAAAGGACGAATGCTAAAAAGTTAGCAGAAAACTAGAAAAATTAGGCTAGAAGAACTATTGTTACCTCATTCTCAACACTTGAACAAAAATATCGACGTATCCAAAAGGAGTTAATGACAGGGGCGATCGCTCTTGGCGGTGTTTTCTTCATTGGCACTTTGTGGTACTGCTTAGTGGAGGGTTGGTCATGGGAAGATGCGGCTTACATGACAGTCATCACTCTCGCGACTGTGGGATATAGCGAGACACACCCACTCGGTAGTAGAGGACGGTTGTTTACAATAGCCCTGATTTTGTTGGGTGTAGTGAATATCGGTTACATTGTCAACAGATTTACAGAAGCGATCATTCAAGGCTACTTTCAAGAAGGAATTCGGCTACAACAACAGAGGCGGTTAATGGAATCCCTATCAGAACATTACATCATCTGTGGATTTAGTCGGACTGGTCGTCAAATTTCCAAGGAATTTCGGGCAGAAGACGCACCTTTTGTAGTGATTGATGCTGACATGGAATCTGTACAAAGGGCGCAGGCTGAAGGTTACACGGCATATCAAGGTGACGCTACCCTAGATGACACACTTTTGAAAGTTGGTATTGAACGGGCGATTTGTATTGTCGCAGCCCTCCCTTCAGATGCCGAAAATTTATATATTGTTTTATCAGCCAAAACCCTGAATACAGGAATTCGGGTGATTGCACGGGCAAGTACAGAAGAAGCTTTGCAGAAGTTACGACGCGGTGGCGCAGATGAAGTGATTTCCCCCTACATTACTGGTGGTAAGCGGATGGCTGCTGCGGCACTCAGACCCCAAGTGTTGGATTTTGTAGACGGGATTTTGACAGGTGCAGACCGTCAGTTGTATATGGAAGAATTTTTACTCGACCCGGCTTTTTGTCCCTTTGTTGGTCAGAGTTTGCAAAAAGCGAGATTGCGATCGCAATCTGGGGCGTTAGTTTTGGCAATTCGCCGTCTTGATGGGACTTTAATCGGTGGCCCCACTGGCGATACGGTTCTAATGTCGGGAGATCGGCTAATTGGTATGGGTACAGCTGAACAGTTGCGTAGCCTGAATCAAATTCTCGGGCCAATTGGTTCTCAGCAATTGCGGCGACCGAAAAATAGCTGATATTAGGGACTTCCAAATAAAAAAATATACCATCGCTATAGAGGCAGGGGGCAGGGGGCAGGGGGCAGGGATAGTCGTAGTGAAGTCCAGAAATTGGATAATTTAATTTCTGGAAGTCCCTTATTTTTCCTTATTGACAGCCGAATCTCTGCAAATAGCATTTAATAGTTTAAGCCTCCTCTAGCCACTGCAAAATACTAGCCTTGCTGTCTACCAAACCTTTGTATACTAAAGATTCTGGTGTCATTGACTGAATTGCAGCATACAGCTTAGACCGTAACACTGGGTCTTTTTTAACTACACCACAATCTCTAAAGTAAGTACGAATACTAAACAGGGCTGCTTCATACTCCGGTAGTCCCCAAATAACTTGTCGCTCAATTCGCAGATAAAGCTGGGGATGTTGTGAATCAAAGCTTCTACCTTGCCATTTACTAACTGATATACCAGGCGGTGGTTCGGGATGGTGGTTAAGGCGAGTGTCGGTACTCAAACCCCAAGCAAAGCGCACCATTGGTTTATGGGTAATCATTGTATGAGCGATCGCACCTGCACGCCGATTAATTTTTTCCATCCCCGCCACAGGCGCATGGATTGCGGCGAAATCTTTGCCAATTTTCTCCTCGGATGACCAGTGGTTAGGATAGCAGAGATGAACTGCACTCAGCCAGTTGCTACCATCAGCGGAACGGCAAATAATTGTCAGGTCTTCCTGTACCTGCGTTGCTAAAGCATCAAGAGTAGAGACGTAAGTTGGAAAAACTGGACTACCCTCGACTTGCTGTAATTGCCAATCTGCATCTAGGTAGAGAGTTTCTCCGGTAAGTTGGCTGTGGAATTTCAGGGTGTTATCTATTGACTTTTGGCAGTAAAAATGATGCGGATGTTCTTGGGTAAGGCGATTAATTATTAAACGAGCGATCGCACCTGCTATAGCCTGAGAATAATTGCAGGTTTGATAGTACTTGTTCAACCGTTCCCCACGGGCTAAAAGTTTAGCTTGACGGTAGTGGGTGAAATTATCATCAATTTGAAATACCTGCTGATCAGCCTGAGTGTTACCCAAACAGGAACCAAAAGCTATCATCCCCGGCTTGACTTCGTAGCGTCCACTCATGAGAGGGAAGTAGCAAGCCGCACTACTAGAGGCTTCGACTGTCCTCGCTTCCTGGAAGAAGTTGGTTGGAGACACAGATTCTATGATGCTTGTTTTTTATTCTCCTCATTTCCAATATATATGAAGGGATGAGGGATGATTGGGAAGAAATAATCCATGCCCAATGACTAATGACCAATGACTAATGACTAATAATCAATTTCTTTCCACCCATGCACAGATGCTATGCCTTTTGTAACCCATTCGATCACAATTGGGGGAGCTTCTGATATCAAAATGCTAGGATAAACTGCTGCACCCCAATCGGGATGAATTAACACACGGCATTGATTTTTAATCACTGGATAGTTGAGCAAAGCTTTGACAACTGCTGTGTCATCATGAGGAATTGCTCCGGGATGGGACAGTAAAGGATAGCCTGTACGAGGGTCGATCAGGTCTGTTAAATAGCCGCGATCGCGCAGATTAAATGCTAAATCACAGCCAAATCTCATAAATTTTTCTCGCAGGCGTTCTTTCTCTGACTCTACTTCTGCTGTTTTTTCGACTAATTGATAACGCGATTGTTGCAAGACAATCACTACTCGTAAAAATGGCTGCCGTTTCCAATCTGGTAATATCCGTTCGCAGTTGGCACAGATATATTGACTGGGAGCATGAATTGAAATTTGAACCGCTTGTCCTGTTTCGCCAACTAAATTAATGGGACAGGCTTGCTCCGAAGTGTAAACTTTGGGATAGTTCACTAAATTGATTCGGCTTATACAAATTTTTTAATTTAATCTACGGTATAGATGATACCTCTTAAAAGTTCAGAAAAATCATCTAATTTATATAATAAGTTACTTTTTTTAGAAGTAGTTGCTAATAATTTGATAATTTTAATCCGAATTTTATCTTTTATTAACCTGTTCTCATGAGATTTGCTGCGATCGCTGTCAGCATTGGCATAGGTGCAGCGTATGCTAGACAAGCGATACCTATGGCGGGGTACGCCTACGCTCTTGAAATATGTTCGATCAAAATCCCAAAAAAAGACCTCCATCTCAGAGAATTTGCAGTTAACAACCAAAATGGTCTAACTATCAGCAAGGTTGGGTTAAACAGCCGTCTGGTGAAGCAAAGCGCGTCGGAGTTTCGCTTAAAGGTGAGCAGAAAAGATAAAGGCAATCTTATCTGCTGGGAAAAAGTTAGAGCTATTAGCCTAGTTTCGATAGCACTCAATTAATTGAGTTTTAAAGAATTCACCGGCACTTCATCCCAAGAATCGACAGTCCGCAATCGCGCTACCCAACCTGCTGCCTTTTGCATCTCAGTCAAATTACTTTGAAAGGAATCATGACAATCTTTGGCTTGAGATTCATTACAAGTGGCAATACAGGCATGAATCATCCCAGACGGATCAATTTGCTCATTTACCCAAATAGTCATGGAATATTTCCTCGGAAACTGTAGCGAAAAAAGCTATTAGTTATTTTAGAGTACTATTAGAGTCAAAATTTAAAGAGTAAAATCGGTAACAAGTAGCGAACTAATCGCAATTACCGATTACTAATTTACAATTACCCAGTTTCGCTTCATTTTGTAGACACATAGGATTTATTTCCTCTTTCATAGCGACGGCGGTAGAGTCCCCGGAAGGTATTGGCAAATAAAAGTGTAAATATTGCCACTAGCAACCCTGATGTTGTGGATACTAAAGCTTCACTAATTCCTGATGTCACACCTGTTGTTTTAGGGAATTGGGCATTGGGAATTGGGCATGAAGAATGGGAAGAGACAAGGAAGAAACTTGTTCAATAATTCCCTTTGTCCCTTTCTTTTGCTCCCCTGCCCCTCTGCCCCTCTGCTCCCCTGCCTCTTTATCCGCTCCTCTTACTGAACACTCAAAACTTTTTCTGCTATCCTCAGTTTGGCCGATCGCGATCGCGGATTTTTCCCAATTTCCTCTTCCTGTGCAATAATTGGTTTTTTTGTCAATACCTTTAATAAAGGTGAATTTCTTAAACCATGCTTCACCGGGCGGTCTTCTAGGCTGTGAAAACTGATAATTGCAATTCTGCCGCCAGGGACAAGGGCATTTGGTGCTTTATCTAAAAAGGTTTCTAGGGATTTTAACTCATCGTTAACGAAAATTCGCAGAGCTTGAAAAACACGAGTAGCGGGGTGAATTCTCCCATAACGGTATTTCGGGGGAACTGAAGAAGCGATCGCATCAGCTAATTCTGTAGTCGTGTGCAACGGTCGCCGTTCTACAATACGACGAGCAATGCGCCGCGATAATCTCTCTTCACCGTACTTAAAGAAAATATCTGCTAATTCTGCTTCATCCCAATTATTAATCACATCAGCAGCAGTTAGCGATCGCCCTCGATCCATTCGCATATCTAAATTTGCAGCTTGGCGAAAGCTGAAACCCCTTTCTGCTTGGTCTAAATGGTAAGAACTTACCCCCAAATCGGCTAAGATACCATCGAAAGTGTTGGGGGGAAACTCGTAGTCAGCAAAATTGCTGTAAATGAATTGTACGCGATCGCCAAACTCTGCTAATTCTTTTCTCGCTGCTGCTAAAGCATCCTCATCTTGGTCAATTGCCGTTAATTTTACATCTGGTGCGGCTGCTAAAATCAAACGGCTGTGACCTCCACCGCCTACCGTCGTATCAAGATAATGACCTCCGGGAGATACCGCTAGACCTGCAATTACTTCTTGCGGTAACACTGGTAGATGGGAAAAAGTCGGTTCTTCAATAGCTAGCTGACGATTCATGAGACTTAGAGGTTGTTTGAAAAGTGTTTCGCTGTGACTTTAGGCACTTTTAGATCCCCCCTAACCCACCTTAAAAAGGGGGGAACCAGAATCAAAGTCCACCTTTCTAAGGGGGAACCGGAATCAAAGTCCCCCTTTTTTAAGGGGGATTTAGGGGGATCTAAAATTTTTGATACCGACAAGAGGATTTTTCAAACATCCTCTTAGGGCACAAAACCACAGATGAACTTTAATTATGTATTCTTTTGTTTGTGTCTTTGTGTATTCCTAATTAAAAATAGTTTTTAAACCACTAATATACTAGTTACGAGCGACTTCACAGGCTTATTGCCCCCAGTGCTTTGAGATTGGCAATCATCGCAGTTGTTAAACCTGTAACGCCTTTAATATTTATGCCTTCGTAGGGGCGATCGCTTTTTAATGTTTTCAGGCAATTATCTGTACTAGGATCATAAAGCTTGATCGTTTCAGCATTGCCACCACAAGCCAGCAAACCATTGGGACTAAAAGCCAATGACCATACTGAACCGATATCAGCCAAAAATGTT
Source organism: Nostoc edaphicum CCNP1411 (assembly GCF_014023275.1). Taxonomy (NCBI): domain Bacteria; kingdom Bacillati; phylum Cyanobacteriota; class Cyanophyceae; order Nostocales; family Nostocaceae; genus Nostoc; species Nostoc edaphicum. The sequence continues at coordinate 5,485,460 of NZ_CP054698.1, read as the reverse complement.
TTGATGCATTCACCATTTTTCATATCCCAGAGCTTTACAGTACCATCTTTACTGCCGCTAGCTAAGGTTTCTCCATCGGCACTAAAGGCAATTGAAATTACAGCTTGCCCATGTCTGCCAAAAGTAGTACAACATTCACCAGTTTTGATGTCCCATAGTTTGACGATGCCCATAGTATTCGCGCTAGCCAAAAGATGACCATTGGGACTAAAAGCAATGATATAACCTGCCGGTTCTTTTATGTTTTGGTAACATTCTCCAGTTTCAAGATCCCAAAGTTTGATTGTCGAGTGACCGCTACAACTGGCAATTGTCCGTCCATCGGGACTAAAGGCAACAGAAAGAACTGCACCAGTATGCCCCACAAAGGTGAAGAGACATTGACCAGTTTCACAATCCCAAAGTTTGACGGTGCTATCGCTACTACCACTCGCTAAGATTTTGCTATCTGGACTAAAGGCAATTGACCAAATACTATCTGTATGACCTTGTAATATCTTATCTGGAACTTGGCTAAAATTACCCAGTTGGTTAACTTGCCAAAGTCTAATAATGCTATTGACATTGCCTATATTGCCACAAGCTAGTATTTGTCTATTAGGGCTTAAAGCCGCACAATTAAGCCAATCTTGATAATCATAAAAGGCTTGGATACACTCACCTGTAGTCACATTCCAAAGGGCAATAGTATGTTGACTACCGCTAACAATAATTTCACCATTACTACTAAATCCCACTGAATTTACAAAGTCAGTCCGTCCCCGCCAAGTTTTCAAACATTTGCCATTCACAACATCCCAAAGTTTAACTGTCCGGTCTACACTGCCAGTTACTAAATTACCAAAATTGCTAAAAGTAAGACTGTTAATTGCTGAGATATGTCCTGCTAAAGTTTGCAGATATCTTCCAGTTTTAATATCCCAAATATTTACGGTTCTATTGCCACTGCCGCTACTTGCTAAAGTCTGACCATCGCGGCTAAAAGCAACCAATGAAATATAGCTACTATGTTCTTGTAATGTTTGAATAGGCTTGCTAGTATTTACATCCCAAATGCTGATAATTTTAGCTTTTACACTACTAGCTAAAAGCTTACTATCACTAGTAAAGGCGATTGACAAAACTGCTCCACTTTCTCCCTGAACAGTTTTTAAACATTTACCAGTATTCACATCCCAGATATTTACAGTACCATCTAAACAACCAGAAGCGAGAATATGACGTTGAGGTTCGTAGGCGATTGAAGTAATTCGGTTGCTGTGTTCGATAGCTAAGACACAATTACCTGTTTCAATATCCCAGAATAATATCTGCTTTTCTGTACAAGTAAAAAGCTTTTTTCCGTCTCGACTAAAGATAATATTTCCAATTATCACCCCATAATTTGAGGGTAAGGTTAATAGACATTGACCTGTAGCAACATCCCACAATTTAACAGTTCTATCTACACTAGTACTAGCAAGTTTTTGACCATCTGGACTAAAAGCAAGAGACATTACTATATTGCTATGCCCTTGGAAATTCAAAAGTTGCTGATTCTCCCTCCATCGCCATAAGGAAATTTCACCATCAATACTTCCCGTTGCTAAAAGTGCATCGTCGGGACTAAATGCTAGACCAAAAATAATACCAAAGGTTTCAGTAAAAACTGATTTAGCAAAATTACTATTTTCAAAATTGACATGATTTAATATATAATTCTGGAGGTCAGCTTGCCAAATTGTCAGATGAGAAAAATCTTGATTACTGATTTTTGCTGACAACTGACCAAGTAGATTAATCGTATTGCCTGCCATGTAGCCAGTTATGTAAGGAGACTGTCCGCGAAATTGGTTGAGAATATTAGTAAGTTGTGCTGTGATTTGGTTGGATTTTCCTAGCAGCAAGCATAAATTATTGATAATAGGTTTGAGAATCAGCCGAATTTGACTATCTTTGACATAATCAGGTGATGTCGCTTTGATTAAAGCAAAACTTTTGAATAATGAAACCTCTCCTTTGACCTGACTTTTCACGTCATGTGGAAAAGAAGAGGCGGAACCTAACCCCCCAGCCCCCTTCCCTACAAGGGAAGGGGGAGAATTCAAAGCCTCTCTCCTCGCAGGAGAGAGGTTTGGAGAGAGGTTTTCGAGATCCCGTGAAAAGTCAGTTCTTTTGACAAGCTCTTGACAAACTCGATCAATGAATTTCATAGTTACGTACTCCATAACTACTGGTTGTAGCGTGAAGCAATTGCCATGTTTGGTAATCAGCGCAGGTGTAGCTTTTTCAATTAGAGAGCGTCTTAAGAGAGATTCTATTGTTTCTAATAGCTTTGATGTGGTGCTTGAGTCTAAAATATCGTCTTTTAATTCTGTGATGCCAACTGGCTCCCGATTGATAGCTAGCCAATATATTAATGATTGCTCTAATTCAGTTAAACGCTGAAAATGCTGTTCCATTAACAGGCGGATATTTCCAAATACTCCTGGATCTTGAGAAATAAATTCAGAAATATTTCCATTAAATAAATCTAAAACTGTTGTAGCAATTATTTTAAAATAAAGCGGATTCCCGGCATAGTTAATAATTAATTTTTCCCAGTCCGCATCTGTACCCCCTGTAACTCCTTTCCCTCTAAAAATTTCTTGGATTTCTGAGATTGTCAAACCCGTAATTTGTAAAGAACGAACCAGTCCTTGACTACTTTCAATCGCTGCAAGTTCTTGAGGCTTTTCTCGTGAAGTGAGTAATAAGCAACTTTGATGATTAACTTCCCCTATCTGGCGAAAAAGTTCGCCGTAGCCTTCATAGTCTTCCCGATATAAACCTGCATAATTACCACCTTGAAAAATCGATTCGGCGTTATCGATAACTACAAGACAACGTGATGAACGCAGATATTCAAGTAGGCGATTAATTCTGTAGGGAATGTTTTTTGATAAATCTGTTTCTTCGCCATTGGACAAAAATTGTACTAGAGTTGCTAGCATTTCTAAAAGTGGCGGAGCATTGAGAAGACTTTGCCATATTACATAATCAAACTGTTTTCGCAGTTTTTGAGCTAATTTGACTGACAAAGTAGTTTTACCAATACCACCAAGTCCAATGAGTGTAATTAAACGACAGCGATCGCTAATTATCCATTTTTCTAGTTGCCGTAATTCTTGCGTGCGCCCATAGAATACTGACACATCAGGGGCTTCACCCCAATTTTGATTTGAGCAAGTGATAATTTCTTGCTGCTTAACCGATACAACTTCTGGCTTGGCATAATCGCTTTTGTGCAATTCCAAATCAAAAGCCCTGAAAAACCGTTCTAAAGTCCGCCTATCCACCCCTGCTTCCCGATCCGTCACCTTAGAAACTGTGGATGGATCTAACCCTGTGCGATCGCTTAAGGCTTCAATAGTATAAGCGACACCAAAATTTTTCTCATTCTCCCAGTTTCGCTGCGCCTCTTGGAGTCGCTGCCATCCTAATGTTGTTAGTATGACTCCGCGTTTACTTCTTGATTGCTGCTGATTCATTAGGGTGTCATTACTCGCAAGAAACACATAATACAGAATCGGCTATGAAGTAACGAGATGTCTGTTTCATTCGTTGCCTATTTCTCAAAGCACTAGCTAGAGACGCATATAAAAATCCTGAAGTTCAGGATCTTTTCTGATTTTAATTAACTTTGCCAATCACAATACTTTTGTTTGTTGAGAAGGCTGAAAGAATTGCTAATACAAACTTGCAGTATATTGTTTTGTCAAAATTTACTTGAAATTCATTAACTTCCAGAACTTCCCTGGTGTTGACTGGCTTTATAGTGCAATTATTGTCGTAGATGCAATGGCAAGCAGTTCTAATACCACAGTTGATTATTTCTTAAACTTGTACTCAAAACTGTATAGGTTACTACTGCCAAATTAGAGGGGTTATCACTGCGAAATCTGAGTGTGTATCGGTATTGACAGTTGTTTCACAGTCACATTTGGGCAGAGGTATTTATGAGTTCAATTGACAACAATAATCTTCCCCTTTGGGTACAGAACAGAGATACAGTTCTGGAATATAGTCAGAATATTCAATGGCGCTATGGTAAAAAGCCAGACTACACTCGTTCTAATGAAAAGCTAGCCAGTGAAAGTAAATACAATCACCCTCAAGGTTCATTAGCAGCACTTGTACAAAATTTAGTACGAAGTTTTGATGTTGAAGCAAATTTCAAAACCAATCCTGCTGAATGGTTGACTATTGTCCAAGACAAGTTTCGCATGAGTACCAATGGTGGCACTGAATACACAGTTGCAGATTTAGTCCAATCAGGTACTTATAAACTGTTGATTGGTAATACACAATATTATCGAGCTTCTGAGGAAAATTTTGAAACCTCAACCAATCTATTTCATACAGCATTTCCTGATGGTTTCTTGTGGGAAGTAGTGGAAATTTATTCAGCACCACCAACCATTACTTTCAAATGGCGACACTGGGGATATTTTCAAGGTGCATATAAAGATTATGCACCTACTGGCCAGATGATTGAGGTTATTGGCATCAGTGTCGTTCATGTCACAGATGATCTCAAAATTTTGTCTTTAGAACACTATTACGACAATAATAACTTTCTAGACAAATTGACATCTGGTGGCAAATTAGCAAATTTGTCTCAGTCAAAACAAGCAGAAGGCGGAATACAACCTCCTGGTTCTCTATATCAAAAGTTCTGGGCTTTCATCAAGCAAATTTTCACAAAAAGAAAAGAACTCGCAACTACAAACTTACCAGCCAGTTCTTGTCCTTTTGCTGCTTTGTTGAGGTAATGTAAACCACCCAGCCTTGGCTTCGCCGTTCCCGTTCCCGTAAAGAAGGGTAGGCTGGGTTCCTAGTTTCACCGCCTCCCCCACTCTCCGCATCTTCCTTATAAAAAAATCCGATGCCTTAATTAAGTGCAGATCAAGCTTCCATATAATAGTTGAAGAAGTGCAACAAAATTAAACATCAAGTAAAGTCCCTCCTCTGTCACCCCCTCTCCAACATACCCCCTGTATGGGCAATACATTATAGACGCCTTAAGGGCAGTTTTCTTAAAAGTATTGCTCCTGCAAGCTTAACTTTGGCTTGGCAGACTAGATAAATCGGGTCTGGTTGGCATCTACGCGGTTCAATTCAAAATGGCACGCTACACGAATACAAACAGGAGAACACGAAATCTATGACCAGACTAGAAACCCGCACTGAACCGATGGTGCTAAACATGGGGCCACACCACCCCTCAATGCACGGGGTTCTGCGGCTAATCATGACTCTGGATGGCGAGGATGTCGTTGACTGTGAACCGGTCATCGGCTATTTGCATCGGGGAATGGAAAAAATTGCTGAGAACCGCACTAATGTTATGTACGTCCCCTACGTTAGTCGCTGGGACTACGCTGCGGGAATGTTCAACGAAGCCGTAACTGTTAACGCCCCAGAAAAGCTTGCAGGTGTCGCTGTTCCCAAACGTGCTAGCTACATCCGCGTCATCATGCTGGAGTTGAACCGCATTGCTAACCACTTGCTATGGTTTGGCCCCTTCCTCGCTGACGTAGGCGCACAAACTCCCTTCTTCTACCAGTTCCGGGAACGGGAGATGATTTATGATTTGTGGGAAGCTGCTACAGGTTATCGGATGGTAAATAACAACTATTTCCGCGTTGGTGGAGTAGCAGCCGATTTGCCTTACGGTTGGGTAGATAAGTGTCTGGAATTTTGCGAATACCTATTGCCCAAAATTGATGAGTACGAACGCTTAGTAACAGATAACCCAATCTTCCGGCGACGCGTTGAGGGTATTGGTACTATCACCCGTGAAGAAGCAATTAACTGGGGACTTTCTGGCCCAATGTTACGCGCTTCTGGTGTGCAATGGGATTTGCGGAAAGTTGACCATTACGAATGCTACGACGATTTCGACTGGGATGTGCAGTGGGAAACCGCCGGTGATTGCTTTGCCCGTTACGTAGTGCGGATGCGGGAAATGCGCGAATCTGTAAAGATTATTCGCCAAGCAGTTAAAGGACTTCCTGGCGGCCCTTACGAAAATCTCGAAGCAAAACGTTTAGCCGCAGGTAAAAAATCTGAGTGGGACGCATTTGATTACCAATTCATCGGTAAAAAAGTTTCCCCGACTTTCAAGATGCCGAAGGGTGAAATCTATGCCCGTGTAGAAAGTGGTAAAGGTGAATTGGGAATTTATTTAGTTGGCGATGATAACGTCTTCCCTGCACGTTGGAAGATTCGCGCCGCAGATTTTAACAATCTCCAGATTGTTCCACATTTACTGCGCGGGATGAAGGTTGCAGATATTGTGGTGATTCTCGGTAGTGTTGACGTAATTATGGGGTCTGTGGATAGGTAGTAAATATCTATCTAAGTATTTTTAGAGCAGTTGTATTACGGTGCAACTGCTCTCTTTTTTATAATTTTTGAAGACGCGATAAATCGCCGTCTCTACAAAAGACATCTCCGAAAAAGAATGTAGAGACGTAGCAGTGCTACGTCTCTACAAGGGTTCTGGATATCGCATATTTAATTTCTGGAGATGTCTAAAGGATTGATTATTGTAGAGACGGCGATTTATCGCGTCTCTAATCTGGCTGGAAAAATTTTTTACTCATATAACATAGGTACGAAATATTGATGAGTGTTAAATAATGCCTCGGATTTTTGACAACATTGATTTACAATTACTGCCGATTTTACGAGAAACCCTCAAAGTCTCTTATCGGGCAGATTTTTGCGTAGGCTACTTCAATCTCAGAGGTTGGCGAAGAATTGATGATTTGATTGAACAGTATGTTGGTAGTGAAAATGCTTGTTGTCGCTTGCTAATTGGGATGCAAAGCTTACCCAGTGATGAAGTTCATGCAGCATTTAGCCTTGTTAGTGGTGATGGACGGATTGATAACAGTAGCATTGTGCGGTTTAAAAAACGTATGGCGGCAGAATTTCGCCAGCAGTTGACTATTGGTGCGCCGACTAATCAAGATGAAGCGGGGTTACGGCGGTTAAGTCATCAGCTAAAAAGTCAGAAGGTAATTATTAAACTGTTTTTGCGCCATTCTCTCCACGCCAAGTTATATCTTGTATATCGGAATGACCCCAACGCTCCAACTGTGGGATTCTTGGGTAGTAGTAATTTAACTCTTCCCGGACTGGCGAAACAAGGGGAGTTGAATGTTGATATTTTAGACCACGATGCGTGTAATAAACTGCAAAAGTGGTTTAGCGATCGCTGGCAAGATTACGGTTGTGTAGATATTTCCCAAGAATTGGCAGAAATTATTGACCAAAGCTGGGCTAGGCAAGAGTTAGTTTCACCTTACTACATCTACCTGAAGATAGCTTACCACTTATCCCATGAAGCGATCGCAGGACTTTCAGAATTCCGTATCCCCCGCGAATTTAATAATTTATTTGATTTCCAAAAAGCCGCCGTACAGCTAGCAGCCCGTCATGTAACTAGGCGTGGTGGCGTGTTAGTTGGGGATGTGGTCGGTTTGGGCAAAACTTTAGTTGGAACCGCCCTTGCCAAGATTTTACAAGAAGATTGTTTTTTAGAAACACTAATTATTTGCCCAAAAAACCTAGTTTCAATGTGGCAAGAATATGTAAATAACTATCGGCTACTTGCCGAAGTTATGCCAATTAGTCAAGTACAAAATAAGTTACCAAAACTCCGCCGTTACCGAGTTGTGTTAATTGATGAAAGTCACAACTTACGGAACCGCGAAGGCAAACGTTATCGAGCAATTACAGAATATATTGCTACTAACGAAAGTAAATGTATTTTATCAGAAGTGTTGAACGGTAAGAAAAATCCGATAAAAATAGCCCAAAATATGGTATTTTTGGGCGAAGGCTTAAACTATATTAGTTTGATTGTGATTATAAATTCATTTCCCAAAATTGTCAAAGATATCTTGAAAAGCCTGCCAAAAAATGATTATCCAGTATTGAATAGTCGTCTATTCTTTGAGTGCTGGCTATCCTATGCTCTGGATAATAGCTTAACAAGTATGCGAGATTTATTTAAGAGATTAAACAATACAGGATTTGAGGTAGATATTTCTACTTTTTCTAAAGCAAATTTACATCGAAGCCAAAAAACAATTTCAAGGAATTTACCAAAAATTAAATGAATTAGTACAGAAGAAAATTCACAAAAAATTACACGATAAATATGCTATTTGTCCTATTGATTCAACAATTATTACCCTGACAAGTAAATTGTTATGGGTTTTGGGTCATCATCAAGTCAAACTTTTTAGTTCTTTGAATTTAGCTACAGGTAGCCCAGAAGATAACTTGATCAATTTTGGACATGATCATGATTATAAATTTGGTTCCAAGATGATGTCTAGTCTCCCAACTAATGCTGTAGGGGTAATGGATAGAGGCTTTGCGGGATTAAAATTCATTCAAGAATTGGTACAAGAAAACAAATATTTTGTTTTGCGGATTAAAAACAATTTCGTTACTAGAATTTGAGGATGCAACTGGATTAGTCAAAGTAGGTGCATCTGATGAGGCTATTGCCTATAGAGTCATTAATTTTTGTGATTTAGAAACGAAAACTGAGTTCCGCTTAGTGACTAATTTACCAAAGTCGGGAGATGCAGCTGTTAATGATGATGAAATTAGGGATATTTATCGATTACGTTGGGGAGTTGAACTCTTGTGGAAGTTTTTAAAGATGCACTTAAAACTTGACAAATTAATTACCAAAAACGTCAACGGTATCACCATACAAATTTACGTTAGTTTAATAGCTTATCTGATTTTACAGCTTTTATCTATTCCCGCACAATGGGGACATACACTATTAGATAAATTCCGCTATTTGCAATCTTGTATGTGTCAGAAAATCAGCTATGTTCATTGGTTTGAGGAGATGATGTTATGTTGACTAATTTAGCCTTTTTAGAGTTAGTGTAACTATCTATGTAAAGTTTTGTATCAGCATTCAACATTTCTGATAGAAGAATTAGGTTGGTCTAAACCCTCAAGACAAAAACCTGAAACTTTAAAAATTGATAACAAGACGTATCAATATCAAAAAATTGCTGAATTTTCAGGTGTTGCAATCTTTGAAGTCACCGCAGCAGATGGAAACATACCAGAAGCTAAAGTTAGATTTGCTATTCATCAAGAAATTACTAAACTAATAGCTGAAAATCTCCTCATTTTCGTTAATGAAGAACGCACACGTAGTCTTTGGTATTGGGTAAAAAGAGAAGGAAGCAAAACCTTTGTTCGTGACCATTTATATGTGAAAGGTCAACCCGGAGACTTATTTTTAAGCAAACTTGGTTCTGTAGTAATTGATATTACTGAATTAGAACATGGGGAACCTACTGTTGTCGAAATTGCTTATAAACTACAACGTGGTTTCGATGTGGAAGCAGTAACTAAGAAGTTTTATAATAAATTTCAAGAGCTACACCAAAAGTTTTTGCTGTTTGTTAAAGGAATTGATGATAATGAAACAGATAGACGTTGGTACACATCGATAATTCTCAATCGCCTGATGTTTGTTTATTTTCTCCAGTGTAAGCGTTTTATTGATAATGAAGATTTAAAGTATCTGCAAAATAAGCTTAAGCAAAGTAAGCAAAAAGGTGAAAATCATTTTTATGATGAATTTCTCAAAGCTTTGTTTTTTGAAAGTTTTGCTAAACCTGAGATTGAACGCGATTTATCTGTACAAAAATTGGTAGGAAAGGTTAAATACCTAAATGGTGGTCTATTTATTAAGCATCATATTGAAGAGAAATATCAGATTTCTATAGTTGATGAGGCGTTTGAACAAGTTCTAGATTTATTTGAGCGTTATTCTTGGAATTTAGATGATACGCCGGAAGGAAAAGACGATGAGATAAATCCTGATGTTTAAGGAGATAGTGGGCAAAGGTTGAATTATCAAAAATATAGACTTGCTTTTCGAGAAATAGCTAGAAATACTGATATTCGTACAGTGATTACTACTTTACTTCCTTCAAATGTGTTTGCTAATCATAAGTTATTTTTGAGTAATTTAGATAATTTTAGTATTCTTAACTATCAAGTACTTCTATACATTTGTGGGTTATTAAACTCTTTTGTATTTGACTTTATGGCTCGACAACGAGTCACCACATCAATTTCAATGTTTATTGTATACCAACTACCCGTACCACGTTTAACAAAAAACGATCGCAACTTCAACGATATTGTACAACGCGCCGCCAAACTCATCTGCACCACACCAGAATTTGACGAACTCGCGCAAGAAGTCGGGCTAGGTTCCCATCAACAAGGCGTTACCGACGAAGCAGCACGCGCTAAACTCCGCGCCGAACTCGATGGAATGGTAGCACATCTTTACGGCTTAACTGAAGATGAATTTAGCTACATCCTCACTACCTTTCCGATTGTGAATGCAACGGTTAAAGAAGCAGCATTGTCAGCTTACCGTAACTTTGCCCCAATGTTTGCAAACTCAGAATTAGTCTCTCGTTAGTCTCTCGTTCTCATGCGGAGTATGGAAACAAAGAATACTATCAGTATGACTAAGAGATTGTTTGAAAAGTAATTTGCTGTATTTTTGCACTTATTGATCCTCTCTAACCTCCCTTATAAAGCTACGGTGTATATACAAGTCTTCTATAGTTGTGCTACAGCCTTTTGATCCCCCCTAACCCCCCTTAAAAAAGGCTACCGTGTATACACAAGTCGGATGTAAAGTAGGTGCAGAGGATTTTTGAGAAGCAAAAACTATGGATAATCCAATCTTAATTCACGCTTCGACGACACCAGGAACGGCATTTGGAGACCCAAGGCTGATAAAAAGGGGGCAGCATTATACGAGGCGATTCGTAAGCACCAATCGATAAATATCCGGCAAATAAGTCGAAATTGGGCAGAACAGATGGGTTATTATCGGTTTTTGGAGAATGAAAACGTAACACTATCAGAACTAGTACGTAGCCTTTCGGATGATTGCGAGTTTCATCTGGCAAAACGACACGTATTAGCGATTAGCGATACTAGCGAGATTAACTTGCAGTCTCATGCAGGTAGGCTGTCACCGCCAGGATTAGGAGTAGTAGGCAATAACACAGATGTCGGGTTTTATATCCATCCAACATTGGTATTAGATGGTGAGAGTGGATTTCCACTGGGGTTAAGCACAGTAAAACTGTGGAGCCGAGCTATAAACCATGCAGATAAACATAACTCGTGACTATCAAAATTTACCAATTGAGGAGAAAGAATCTTACAAATGGTTAGCATCGGCAGAAAGTAGTAAGCGATGCTTTGAAGTGGGTGGAGCAAAAATGGTAACTCATATTGGCGACCGCGAATCGGATTTATTTGAGGAATTTGCAACTGTACCCAATAAAAAACAATCATTTACTGATAAGAGCTTGCCAAGATCGTCGATTGTTAGGGCGGTCTGAATCACTATTCGACTACTTAAGTCAGCAGCCTTGTGAAGGTACTTATATAATTAACGTTCCCGCAGACTCACGTCGAAAGCGAATGCCAAGAGAAGCAATGCTTATTGTTTCGTTGTGGACAAGTTGAGATTCAACGCCCCGATAAATTAGGCGTTTTTGGCTATCCTCCTAGTGTTACCCTTTTTGCTGTTGAAGCTCTGGAAGTCCAACCACCCGCAGGACAAGAACCGATTCATTGGCGGTTGCTGACAACTCACGTTGTTGTCTGCTTGGAACAGGCACTGCGAGTCATTAAGTGGTACGGATGGCGATGGAAGATTGAACAACTTTTTGCCACTCTCAAAAAAAGCTGGATTGAATATCGAAGCGACTCAGTTAGAGTCTAGTATTGCAATTCAACGCCTAACAATCCTTGCTTTGTCCGTAGCCGTGCGAACCTTACAAATGGTTGAGGGACGCGATAATACTCAACTTTCTGCCGAGCTTACCTTTTGTCAAAAGCAGCAGCAATGCTTATTAGGACTTCAATCTTCTGTTGAAGGCGATACCAAAAAATTACAAAATCCTTATCCACGGGGTTGTTTGCCCTGGGCTACTTGGATCATTGCTCGACTTGGTGGATGGTCTGGTTATACCTCTGGTAGGCCTCCTGGAATGCCTACCCTTGTTCATGGTTTAAGACAATTTGAATCCATCTTTATCGGCTGGAAACTCGCTCTGGATGGACTTGTGTATACACGGTAGCTTAAAAAAGGGGGGAACCGGAATCAAAGTCCCCCTTTTTAAGGGGGATTTAGGGGGATCTAAAACGTTTTGCTACCGTTAAGAGCATTTTTCAAACATCTTCTAATATCTGTAACGAGGAATACAAACTGAATTGTTACATTAGAATTTGAACTATATTTATTGCCTCAAGCTAGGGAAAGACAAAACACATTATTTGTAAATTTTCAAAATTCTTAAGATTAAATTTATAATTTTGAATTATCTTTGGTGCAAATTAAAAATTGTAGTTTCTTAATAATTTATTTTAAATTTCCTAAAAAGGTTGATTACGATTATGTTCCGTTAGAATCGAATTGCTGCTATAAATACAAAAATGTATTTAAACAAAGTGTAATAAATTACTATATAAATCCGGCAGCATTTACTTAGTCGTAATTTTAGAACCGTGAAAATTCATCCTCACTCCGAGTTTAACCATAGCCGCGATCGCCGTGAACAGGGTTTGCAAAAATTGCTCGACCGCCTTGTTAAAACAATGCAGCGCGATGAGCTAGTCCGGCAAACGACCAATCAACTCAGAGAATCGCTTCAGGTTGATCGGGTGGTGTTGTATTATTTTTACGGGCAGTGGGAAGGACAAGTGACTTTTGAATCTTTGAGTTCTAAAGAATTCTCAATACTTGGTTCCACTGGCCCAGATGATTGTTTTAACAACGAGTATGCTGCTTTATACTTAGCAGGACGGGTAAAAGCGATCGCTGATATTGAAGTAGAGCCAATCCAGCCTTGTCACCGAGATTTTCTCCGCAATATGCAGGTTCGCGCCAACTTGGTTGCACCAATTGTCATCCCCAGAGGATTATGGGGATTGCTAGTAGCACATCACTGTCAAGGGCCTCATGATTGGTCGCCATCAGATATAGAAATGATGCAAGCAGGGGCACAAACTCTAGCAACAGATCGTAATATTTTGGAGAGTTAAAATAATTCGTCATTTGTCATTTGTCATTCGTCATTCGTAGTTAACAGGGCGGTTAGAAACCGCGTCTACACAGACAAAATCCACCTCCGTGGGTTTGAAACCCTCAATTTTTTCTAGATAAGGAGAAAGAATTATGAAATTTGGTTACACGGTCATCTGGGTAGACGATGTAGTTAAAACAGTTGAGTTTTACGAAAAAGCCTTTGGTCTAGTTCGTCGCACTCTCCAGGATAAAGGACAATCTATCTGGGCGGAAATCGAAACTGGAAACACCACATTAGCTTTCTCTTCTAGTAGCGAAGCACAAAAGTTATTTCCTGGTGGTTTCCATCCCAACGACGCTACACAACCACCGCCATTAATTCAAATATCATTTATCACTCCTGATGTTGGTAGCGCTTACATGAGAGCGATCGGGGCTGGCGCAAAAGCATTAGATGCTCCTAAAACCCAGCCTGGGGGAAAAACTATTGCTCGTGTGCGCGATCTCAATGGCGTGCTGGTGTCGTTGGTGAGTGGCTAAGTAGCAAGTTGCTTTGAACACGATTAATTAGGCAAGCGATCGCGATCGCAGTTCTGAATCTCCGTTCCGAGTCATTTCCAATTCGCAATTGCGAATTGTTTGGTCAAGGCTCTGGTTCTACTGCCAACGCTGTTAACTGAACTGCTAAGGGACTTCCAAATAAAAAAACATCCCCAAATTTTCTTGTAGGATGGGTGTCCCCACCACTGGTGTCAAGTTAACGCGAAACCGCACGTCCGCCAGTCCGCCAGGGATTGTAAATCCCTGTCTCATAGCTAAAGTCCTCTTCAGAGGACTTTGGGGCGCAAAAATTTTCAGTCTACTTCAGTAGACTTGAGCAATTAGTCAGGGATTTACAATCCCTGGCGGGTGAACAACACCCAATCAGTACGCTATTTTTGGCTTAAGTTGACACCAGTGGCTTTTCGGCCCACCCCACAAAATGGATAATTTATTTCTTGGAAGTCCCTAATCATTTCACACGGCTTTACTCCTGAGCCAGGGTTCGCACTTCTTCCACTGACAATCCCAAAGCTTGGGCAATGTGTTCGATGCTCAAATTCATTTGCAATAATCGGGGTATGGCATCTCTTCTAGCTTGTTCTGCAAGTTCAGCCCGTTGCCTTTCTTGCTCGGCGTTGCGAGAAATTTCTGTATAAGTTAAAAACCGTTCTCCATCAGGGCGATATAGTTGCAGAGTCTCTGGTAATAAAGCAAACCGAATTTTTAAACGGGGACTCACCCAATCCTCCATTTGGGGGATGACATCTAAACCGTCTTCGCTACGCAACCATCCACGCAAATTATTTTTCTCAGGATCGTAAATGTAATACTCTTCCACGCCATAGCGATCGTAGAAAAGTAATTTCTTGTCCATTTCAGTTTGGGTGTTGCTCGGAGAAAGAATTTCAAACACCACTTGTGGTGCAATTCCCTCCTCTTTCCATTGTTGGTAGCACAAGCGATGTCTACGACGGGCTACGCCTACGCCTTTTGGTCTACCCAATACCACCATCACATCTGGGGCGTTAACAATTTTGTTGCGTCCCTCTACTGGATACCAAAACAAATCGCCAGCGACAAATACATTTGGATCGTCAGCAAATAGCCACTCGATATTCTGCTTAATTTCTACAATCCAGCCAAACTGTATGGTACTGTTAGCAATTGGTTGTCCGTCACTATCTGGGTAGATGACCTCTGGCTGGGTCGGCGGTTGGATTTGCAATACCATAGCTTCGCCCTCAGAAGGATATTTAATCGGGATGCTTCCAAATTAGCAGACTCTTAAGGAACGCCGTGTGCAACTTTCTCTCAGACCTAACCCCCAACCCCTTCCCTACAAGGGAAGGGGAGCAAGAATCAAAGCCTCTCTTCCTGTGGGGGGGGAGGAATGGAAGTGGGGTTCTAAGGATAAGTTGCACATCGCGTTAAGGATGTCTGCGGCATGAATCTGGAATGATAACTAATTAAAACAGTACGATTGTTCTACTATAAACTGATTAAAGATAGTATTATTAAGGACTGTTTCATAAGAAACTCCTTCTTCGCCGCCCAATATGTCAGACCAACAGCTAGCAGCATCCTTGAATGGACATCTTCCGTACCCCAGCCACAACAGCCAGAATACCATTCGGATTCGGGGTGCTAGGCAGCATAATCTGAAAAATATTGACTTGGAATTGCCACGCGATCGCCTAATTGTATTTACTGGCGTTTCTGGCTCTGGTAAGTCTTCCCTAGCATTTGATACCATTTTCGCTGAAGGGCAACGTCGGTATGTGGAATCCCTCAGCGCCTACGCACGGCAATTTTTAGGACAGTTGGATAAGCCGGATGTGGAAGCGATTGAAGGTTTAAGTCCAGCAATTTCTATTGACCAAAAATCAACGTCTCATAACCCCCGTTCCACTGTGGGTACGGTGACAGAGATTTACGACTATTTGCGGCTGTTGTTTGGTCGGGCTGGCGAACCCCATTGTCCGATATGCGATCGCTGTATTGCACCCCAGACAATCGATGAGATGTGCGATCGCATCATGGAATTACCAGATCGCACCCGCTTCCAAATTCTTGCACCCGTTGTCCGTGGGAAAAAAGGCACACATCGTAAGCTTTTGTCAAGTCTTGCTTCTCAAGGTTTTGTCCGCGTGCGAATCAATGGCGAGATCCGCGAACTGTCAGATTCAATTGAATTGGATAAAAATTTTACCCACACCATCGAAGTGGTAATTGACCGCTTGGTGAAAAAGGCTGATATTCAGGAGCGTTTGGTTGATTCCCTGTCTACGTGTCTCAAGCAATCGGGTGGTATTGCAGCCATTCTGGTGAGTCTGCTTGGTGACGACGGACAAGAAAAGGAAGAAGAATTAGTATTTTCGGAAAACTTTGCTTGTCCAGAACATGGCGCGGTAATGGAGGAACTATCGCCGCGATTGTTCTCCTTTAACTCGCCTTATGGTGCTTGTCCGCACTGTCACGGCATCGGGACTTTAAGGAGATTTGCGCCAGATTTGATCGTACCTGACTGGGAAGCGCCGGTTTATGCTGCGATCGCGCCTTGGTCAGAAAAAGATAATTCTTATTATCTGGAATTACTCTATAGCGTCGGACAGATTTATGGGTTTGAATTACAAACAAATTGGAGCAAGCTGACAGAAGAACAGCAGCAAATTATTTTGTTTGGCGAGAAAGATGAACGAGCCGCAGAAGCACAAAGAAAGCAGAGTTTTAAAGGTGCTATTCCAATTTTGCAACGGCAGTATGAGGGTGGTTCGGAATTAGTTAAGCAAAAATTAGAGCAGTATTTAATTGATCAACCTTGTGAAGTGTGTCATGGAAAACGGTTAAAACCGGAAGCTTTGGCGGTGAAGTTGGGTCAATATGGAATTTTAGAATTAACTAGCGTCTCAATTCGGGATTGTCGAGAGAGAATTGAGCAATTTAAATTGAGCGATCGCCAGTTACAAATTGCTGATTTAGTCTTGAGAGAAATCAAAGCTAGATTGCAATTTTTGTTAGATGTCGGTTTAGATTATCTTACCCTTGACCGTCCAGCCATGACGCTTTCTGGTGGCGAAGCCCAACGGATTCGTCTAGCAACGCAAATTGGTTCTGGTTTAACGGGAGTTCTCTATGTCTTAGATGAACCGAGTATTGGTTTGCATCAACGAGATAATGGCAGGTTGCTCAAAACTTTAACTAAGTTGCGCGATTTGGGTAATACATTAATTGTCGTTGAACACGATGAAGAAACAATTCGTGCCGCTAACTATATAGTTGATATTGGCCCTGGTGCAGGAATCCACGGCGGAAATATTATCGCCCAAGGTGATTTTCAGACGTTGTTAGCAGCAGAAGATTCTTTGACGGGTGCATATTTATCAGGAAGGCGAGTAATTACCACACCCGCAGAACGCCGAGAAGGAAATGGGCGTAGTTTGGGAATTAAAAATGCCCATCGCAACAATTTACAAAATATAGATGTAGACATTCCACTAGGTAAGCTTGTCTCCATTACTGGTGTGTCTGGTTCTGGCAAATCTACCCTGATTAATGAATTACTGTACCCATCTCTGCAACACCATTTAACAAAGAAAGTTCCTTTACCAAGACATTTGGATAAAATTCAGGGATTAAACGCGATTGATAAAGCGATCGTTATCGATCAATCCCCTATTGGACGCACACCACGTTCTAACCCTGCAACTTACACAGGAATTTTTGATGCCATTCGGGATGTATTTTCCCAAACAGTAGAAGCCAAAGCTAGGGGTTACAAACCCGGACAATTTTCTTTCAACGTTAAAGGTGGACGTTGCGAAGCTTGTAGCGGCCAGGGTGTGAATGTTATTGAAATGAACTTTCTCCCTGATGTTTACGTGCAATGCGAAATCTGTAAAGGTGCAAGATACAACCGCGAGACTTTGCAAGTTAAGTACAAAGATAAGTCAATCTCTGATGTACTGAGAATGACAGTTGAGGAGAGTTTAGACTTTTTCCAGAATATCCCCAAAGCGATCGCGCGTTTGCAAACTTTATTTGATGTCGGGTTGGGTTATGTCCAACTAGGACAACCTGCGACTACCTTATCAGGTGGTGAAGCGCAGCGGGTAAAATTGGCAACAGAACTATCTCGACGCGCCACAGGGAAGACACTTTATTTAATAGATGAACCGACAACAGGGTTATCTTTTTACGATGTCCACAAATTGTTAGATGTGTTGCAACGATTGGTAGATAAAGGCAATTCAATATTAGTAATTGAACACAACTTAGATGTAATTCGTTGTTCTGACTGGGTGATAGATTTGGGGCCAGAAGGTGGCGACAAAGGCGGAGAATTGATTGCTGTGGGGACACCGGAGGAAGTTGCAAAAAATCCCAGGTCTTATACTGGGCAATATTTGCAGCAGGTATTGAAACAGTATCCGGCGGTGAAGAAGTCGTAGAATGCTTTGGTGAAAGGTAACGCACCTTGTGAGTACATTCAAGGTGTTAAATTTATGTAATATCATGTCCGGTTAATCAAGCTCAATAAAAATGTTCGTAGTGAGGACTTTAGTCCTGGCTTTGGGGACTGAAGTCCCCACTACAAGCTGTTTATTATGGGTGATTTAGCGTAGATCATATAACAAAGTAGTCATGACTTTATGGCATTTTTGTCAAGTCAAAAAGCTGGAAGCATAAGTTTTTCTATACGAAAAACTTATGCTTCCACTCTCATCAATTAACAGAGAGGTTTAAGGTGTGAAGAATGGAGCTAAGCGGATTCGAACCGCTGACCCCCTCAATGCCATTGAGGTGCGCTACCAACTGCGCTATAACCCCTTAAAATCCATTATACATAATGGCTTAATTATTAGTACTTTGTCAAGCTTTTTATGGAAACTAAATTTTAAATATCTCATCAAGCACCTAACACTCACTACGACACTTGCAACAAATAAGTCATACAGTGCCCCATCAAAAAGTAAACTACTAACATGGCAGCAGCAGCCAAAGCAACCAATGTACCAGCCAACATGAGAGAAAATTCTTTACTCTCGTAGGCTCTTTCCATTAAGTGCAGCGACCACGCTACCAGGGCTACATCAAAAAGTAAAATAGGAAGCAACATATTTTTTAATATTTGTTAATACTTGTAAAATAATATTAACACCCTTTCAGGGAAGTGTGTCTAACCTCAGATAGATGTCATTAAATGCTAAATGGCGGTTCAGGAGATTAGTCTGACTGGCACATTGCGATCGCGCAAGTAATTTTTAATTTCTGCTACGCTTAGTTGTCCGTAATGTAACAGGGATGCGAGTAATGCCGCTTCCGCTTTGCCTTCAGTTAGGGCAGTGTAGATATGTTCACAATTACCTGCACCACCAGAAGCAATGACTGGAATTTCTACAGCATCGGCGATCGCTCGTGTAATCTCGATGTCATACCCAGCTTGGGTTCCATCAGCATCCATACTTGTAACTAGCAGTTCTCCGGCCCCCCGTTTTTCAACTTCTTGTGCCCAAAGTAGAGCATCTAAGCCTGTGTTTTCCCTGCCACCCCGCACATACACATCCCAACCTGGATTTTCCGGGTTATTTCTGCGTCTGGCATCAATTGCAACAACTATGCACTGATTACCAAAGCGATCGCTGGCCCGATTAATCAAGTCTGGATCACGCACCGCCGCAGAATTAATACTAACCTTATCTGCGCCCGCTCGTAACAAAGCTTTAACATTTTCTAAGGATTGGATACCACCACCCACAGTCAATGGAATAAAGACCTGTTCAGCAGTTCGGTAGACCACATCTAAAATTGTAGCTCGGTCTTCATGAGTAGCTGTAATATCCAGAAATACTAACTCATCAGCACCGGCTTCGTTGTAAACCTTGGCCAGCTCTACCGGATCGCCTGCATCTTGGAGATTGACAAAGTTAACTCCTTTTACAACCCGTCCCGCCTTCACATCTAAGCACGGTAAGATTCTTTTAGATAACATAATAACTTTTGTACTTCTGGGTAATTGACCGGAATTTAAATTTTAAATTGGCGCGGGTATTTCCAAACGAAAATTTTCACAGGAATGGGGCATGGGGCATGGGGCATGGGGCATGGGGCATTGGGCATTGGTTCTTCTTTGTTTCTCTACCTCCCCTACCTCCCCTGCCTCCCCTGCTTCCCCTGCTCCCTGCCCCCACTCCCTAGTCCCTTATAAAGTAGATAGCTGAATTATGGCGATAATCTCCTCGAAAAAACAGCCTCCAGAACCCAACGGAGAACCAAAGCAGCGTCGAGAGTCGGCGAAAGCACCATCCACAGACAATATTTTGCAACCCGAAGCTGCTATTGATGAACAAGATAAGCAAGAAGAGGGTATTCGACCGCAGCGATTTGCCGATTACATTGGGCAAAAAGATTTAAAGGATGTGCTAGATATTGCCATCAAAGCAGCCAAGTCTCGTGGTGAGGTACTGGATCACTTGCTACTTTACGGGCCGCCGGGATTGGGCAAAACCACAATGGCAATGATTTTAGCATCGGAAATGGGGGTAAATTACAAAATTACCAGTGCGCCAGCCCTAGAACGTCCACGAGATATTGTCGGGCTACTGGTAAATCTTAAGCCAGGGGATATTTTATTTGTGGATGAAATTCATCGCCTCTCGCGGATGACGGAGGAAATTCTCTATCCGGCGATGGAAGATTATCGTTTAGATATTACTATCGGGAAGGGTTCCAGCGCTCGTATTAGAAGTTTGCCGCTGTCAAAGTTTACCCTAGTAGGGGCTACAACGCGTGTAGGTGCTTTAACTTCACCACTGCGCGATCGCTTCGGTTTGATTCAAAAACTCCGATTTTACGAAGTTGATGAACTGACTAAAATTGTACTGCGAACTGCTCAATTACTTAAAACCCCTGTTACAGAAGATGGTGCCGCAGAAATTGCCCGTCGGTCACGCGGAACGCCACGGATTGCCAATAGGCTACTTAAGCGAGTGCGTGATTATGCTGAGGTAAAAATATCTGGCGAGATTAATGAAAGCATTGCATCTGAAGCATTGCAACTATTCCAAGTAGATCCCTGCGGTTTAGATTGGACAGATCGCCAAATGCTGAGTGTGATAATTGAACAATTTAATGGTGGGCCAGTGGGGTTAGAAACAATGGCAGCAACGACGGGTGAAGATACCCAAACCATTGAAGAGGTGTACGAACCTTACCTCATGCAGATTGGATATTTAACTCGGACTCATCGCGGCAGGATGGCGACTAAGGCAGCATACAAGCATTTGGGATTTACGCCGCCTAATGAACAGTTGTCATTATTGTAATTATGGGCATGGGGCATTGGGCATGGGGCATGGGGCATTGGGCATGGGGCATGGGGCATGGGGCATTGGGCATTGATTGTAAATGAGTCTTTGAACTCCATTAATGAGCCTTTGAACTCCATTCTTCTGCCCCATGCTCAATGACAAATGACAAATGACAAATGACAAAAAACAAATTAGGTAAACCTAGATGATTAAGTTGATTAGTATTTTTCTCAGTCTGTTACTTGTGTTTGGCTGGGGTACACCAGTCATGGCACAATCTCAAACATCCAACATTACTGAAGAACAGTTAAAACAAGGTGATGAGTGGGCAAATCAAGCGTTTATAGCGACGAATCAAGGTGATTTTGCGACAGCTGAAACTTACTGGACAAAGATTATTGAGCAATTTCCGACAAATGCGGGGGCGTGGAGTAACCGGGGAAATTCGCGGGTGAGTCAGAATAAGTTGCAAGAAGCGATCGCAGATTATAACAAAGCGATAGAATTAGCACCGAATGTCACCGATCCATATTTGAATCGGGGGGCGGCGTTAGAAGGAATGGGAAAATGGGATGATGCGATCGCAGATTATAATCATGTCTTAGA
The DNA here is from genome assembly GCF_014023275.1 of Nostoc edaphicum CCNP1411. Lineage (NCBI taxonomy): Bacteria > Bacillati > Cyanobacteriota > Cyanophyceae > Nostocales > Nostocaceae > Nostoc > Nostoc edaphicum. The sequence continues at coordinate 5,463,860 of NZ_CP054698.1, read as the reverse complement.
ACTAGATCCTAACGATGCGATGGCATATAACAATCGCGGCAATGCCAAAACAGGTTTAGGAAAATGGGAAGATGCGATCGCAGACTACAAAAAATCAAATGAGATAGCGCCAAATTTTGCCTTCGCCCGTGCCAATTACGCTCTCGCTCTCTATGAAACAGGTAAAAAAGAGCAAGCAATCCGCGAAATGCGAAATATCGCCCGTAAATACTCCAAATTTGCTGATGTGCGTGCCGCCCTCACCGCTGCATATTGGGTAAATGGAGAACAAGGTGAAGCGGAAAGTAACTGGGTAGCAGCTTATGGACTTGATAGCCGCTACAAGGATATCGACTGGGTAAAAAATATCCGCCGTTGGCCGCCTAGCCTAGTTACAGCTTTGGATAAGTTCTTAAAAATCCAGTAGGCACTTGTAACTCAGCAAAAATTTTTTTCTTTGCCTATCTACCTGTTTTCTGGTATACATCATTGTAAATATACAGAAACAGTAGTCATGACTCATTTTGGGCTGATCTGTCCAGCAACAACTGGTCATCTCAACACTATGCTCCCCTTGGGTAAAGAACTTCAAAAGCGGGGTCATCGCGTCACCTTATTCGGTATACTTGATGCTAAATCCAAGACACTAGCGGCAGAGTTAGAATTCCAAGCTGTTGGTGAATTTGAATTTCCTACTGGAGCGATCGCTGAATCGATAACTCAGTTAGGTAAACTGAGTGGACTCGCCGCACTGCAATATACCGTCAACTTCCTCAAAGATCAGGCGGCTGCTATGCTCAGAGATGCACCATCGGCAGTGAAGCAAGCAGGTGTGGAAGCACTTTTAGTAGATCAAGTTTCACCAGAGGGAGGTTCTGTTGCAGAATTTCTGGGCATTCCTTTTATTACAGTTTGCAGTGCTGTGGTACTGAATCGAGAACCTAGCGTCCCACCTTATTTTAAAACCTGGAGCTACAATCCAGCCTGGTGGGCGCGATTACGTAACCGAGCCGGCTATACATTGCTAAGTCGCACCGTAAAACCCATTACAGAGGTGATCAATCAGTATCGCCAAGAGTGGAAATTGCCCCCACAGTCTAGCTCTAACGATCGCTATTCCCAACTAGCTCAGATTAGTCAACAGCCTGCACAATTGGAATTCCCAAGGGAAAATTTGCCCCAGTGCTTCCATTTCACAGGCCCTTATCATAGTCCAACTGGTCGGGAAGTTCCTGATTTCCCTTATGAAAAATTAACCGGACAACGATTGATTTACGCCTCAATGGGGACTGTACAAAATCGCCTATTGGGAATTTTCAAGTCTATTGCAGAAGCTTGTAATGATTTGGATGCCCAACTAGTGATTTCGTTAGGTGGTTCTGCAACTCCAGAGTCTCTGGGAAGTTTGCCGGGAAATCCGCTAGTTGTTGGTTATGCACCCCAATTGGAATTGCTGCAAAAAGCGAATCTCACCATTACCCACGCAGGTATGAATACTACTTTAGAGTCCCTAAACAATGGAGTACCAATAGTAGCAATACCAATTGCTAATGACCAGCCAGGAGTAGCAGCACGTATAGCTTGGGCTGGCGCTGGTGAAGTGATTCCCCTGGCTCGATTGAGTGTTCCTCGGTTGCGAACTGCTATACAAAAGGTGCTAGCGAAAGATTCTTATAAACAGAATGCTTTGAGATTGCAAGAAGTCATAGACAGAGCAGGTGGAGTGAGTCGAGCGGTTGATATTATCGAACAGGTAGTATCTAGTGGTAAACCTGTTTTATCTAATCGAGCCTAAGAAGCTATGTGCGATCGCTCCCACCCTATCTCATATTATTTCAAACTTTCTAAACAAAACTAGTCTCCCGAACTGCCTGATTTTGCTGGCGTTTCCCCTTCACCACCATCTTTACGCCACCTGCTGGACTAAATAGCAAACCCTTACGTACTGGCTGCACTGGTTTGCTATCAGCTAGTTCCATCTCCCAGTTAGATAGCACTTTTGCCAACACCAGTTTCATCTCAAACAAGGCAAATGCCATTCCAATACAGCGACGGTTCCCACCACCAAAGGGTAAATACTCATAAGGAGAAAATTGCCGTTCCAGAAAACGCTCTGGCTTAAATTGCTTCGACTCTGGATATAAATCTTCTCGATGATGGGTCAAATAAATCGAGGGAATGAGCAAAGTACCAGGCTCAAAGTTATATTCCCCAATTTGTAGTGGTGATTTGACCAATCGATTTAGTCCCGATACCGCTACTGGGTAAAGGCGTAGGGTTTCAGAACAGACAGCATTCAAATAAGGCAATCGGAAAATGGCATTTGCATCTGGTTGTTCACCCAACTTATCTAGTTCTTGCAACAGTTTTTCCCGCACCTGCGGCTGATGATGAATCCAGTACAGTGCCCATGATAAGGAAGTTGCAGTAGTTTCGTGACCCGCTACCAATAGGGTCATCAGTTCATCACGTAATTCCAAGTCTGTCATCGGCTCTCCCGCCTCATCACGAGCAGCCATCATCAAAGATAGAATATCAGTCCGAGATGGATCGGGTTGTGCTTTGCGATCGCGAATCTGGGCATAGATAAGTTCATCAATTTGCTGCCGTAAACGCAAGTATTTCCCCCAGGGACTCCACGCTCCTAAATCCTGTCGCAGTGATGGGAAAAGAAGTAGAACTGTTCTTAAAATAGGGATTTTGGGATTCAGAATTGTAATCAGGAATTCATTGAGTTTCTCGTAACGTGGCCCATCTTCCAGACCAAATACAGCCTTCAAAATTACTTGGAAAGAGATTGCTTGCATTGATGACAGAACTGCAAAGGTTTCTCCAACCTGCCACTGATTAGTTACTTGCTCAGTGATATTGCAGATTAATTCACCATAAGCTAGCATTCGTTCCCCATGTAAGGGTGGTGTCAATAGCTTTCGTTGTCGTTGATGAGGCTTTCCTTCCAGCGCCAGTAGCGATTGCCGTCCTAATAAAGGCGCTTGAATCCCTGCTGACTCACCGGAGTCTAACTGTTTTGGGTCTGTAGTAAAAATCTGCCCAATCGCTTGAGGATTGCTAATGAAAACTTGAGGAGCAACATTTTGTCCTAGCTGAAGAGTGAAGATATCACCATAGCGTTTAGCACAGTCTTCGATGTATTCTAAGGGATTAGTAAGCCATTGATACGTCTGTACCCAAGGGTGAGTTTGAGGGCCGTTAGGCAGTTTAAGTGCAGACATTTCTATTAATCTCCCAATGATTAAAGCAAGATTGTTATCAGTCAGTCATTCATGCACCCGTAGCTTGATTAATCTTAGAACACAGATTGGGGAGATGAACTGACCAATTTTTGAATCTGCTTTGGAGTCAATTCTTGCACATTAGGCAAAACTACTGCTGCTCCGGCTGCTATCAATGTCTCACTATATGCATCACTACGCGCTGCTGTTTCCTGGACGTGGGGGGGTAAAACGCCTACACCAACCCAAGTGCGAGTAGAATCTAGACTCCGCGCTTTCTCGACGGTATACATATCTGCTACCGTATCTCCCACATACACGATCGCTAATCTTTCCTCAATTCCATTTTCTAACTCACGAACTGTAGCGAAAAGTCCCGTAGGGTCAGGTTTACCTGGTGCATCTTCCATTGCAATTAACACCGGAGATTCCAAACCCAGGCGTTTTTCCAATACATAGTTCGCGGAAGCACGAGTTGCACCGCTAAAAAATCCCCACGCAATACCTGCTTCGGTAAGTTGTTCTAAATAGCTAGGTTGCAATAACAAAGGTTCATTACAGATATACCCTGTAAAATTATTTGGATCTGAGCCTCGGTAACGGGATTGAAAAAAAGCAACGATCGCAGTGTAATCTAGTTGCAGTTGCTCACGGCTCTGTTTTTGGGTTTCAAAGTAGCGGTAAATTAATTCCTGCGATGCTTCCCAATCGTTATTCCACACGCCTTCAGACTTAAGTTGGTCAATATCTAGTGGGGTTGGCCGATATGCTTGGGTAGTAAAATATTCTACGGTATCTGCGATCGCCCGGCGATAGGAACCGCTAACATCGCGCACAACGCCATCAATATCAAAAATAACGATCGCCTTTGTAAAAGTTTTTTGAGTCATGGAGTAGGAAGCAAAAGAGTTTTACATCATCATAAAACGTGAAATCATGACTCAGGTAAAAAATCGGGGTCAAGGGTTTGCTCTGGCGTGAAGAGAGATTTTTCTGGGAAGATAGCGATGGCTAATCCAGTTTCAATTACAGCCAGTCGTCTAGCGGTTTGATAGCTTTCATCGAAAACCTGATCAAAGTGAGACTTCAAACTCGGACTTTCCTTGAGCGCTTTTTGGACTCGTCTGCGGTGTTCCAAAATTGTGCGTTGCATATTTGCGGGATGATTTTGCTAGTTTTGTGGGATGGGCAACATGAGCGCCCTAAATCTGGGACTGGTGGGGACACCCATCCCACAAGCAAATTTGGGATGTTTTTTTTATTTGGAAGTCCCTTAGTGTCTATTCCAATACCCTTGGGTTGCGCTTTGCTGAACCCAAGCGTATTGATTCATAGTCGATCAATTATCTTGGCATTATCTGGCAGCTTGGCGTCTTTTTGCCCAGCAGTACGCGCCCTAGCTGTGAACAAACCAATGGGAGTATTTAATAAATCCACTAGGGTGGCTTGACCCACAATCGCCTTTTTAATATCTCTTGGTATTTCTTTGAGTAACCAACGTGCCAAACGATAGCCATATTCTTTGGGTGTCATATCTCGCATTAAATCTACACCGTGCAGTTCGTGCAGATAACGATTTGAGCGTCCATAGCGCCGCCATTGACTTTGCAGTTCTTGAAGTGTAGCGCGGTGACGGTGCTGAACGATCGCATTCGGAGCAAATTCCAAACGCCCAATATTTTCCCCCAAAATCCGCCAGCAAATATCGGCATCGCCACCAGTGGTAAGATAGGGACGAAATAAACCCGCTTTTTCTAAGGCAATGTGTCGAATCGCCAAATTAGCGGTTTGACCATAGGGACGAAAGGAATGCTTAAGGGTATGCTTTTGCGACAAAGTTTCTTGACGCTCTGCGTGTTGTTCAAGCAGAGTTGTACCTGGTAGTGCCAAAATTTCACCAGCGACAATCACCACTTCTTTGTTGACAAAAGGCTGAATTAGTGCATCTAACCATTGCGGTTGGGGACGGCAATCTGCATCAGTAAAAACTATAATTTCTCCCTTAGCGGCGCGAATTCCAGTATTACGAGCAGAGTATGAGCTTTGAATTTGGTTTTCGCTCAATGGGCGAATTGTAATTGGGCAATTTTCGGCAGATGTTTTGAGGTTGGTGAGAGTGCGATCGCTACTATTATTGTCCACCAACAAGTACTCTACCCGATCTTTTGGGTAGGTTTGAGACAACAGACAATTGATTAACTCTGGTAAATCCGCCTCACCGTTATAAATAGGAACAACCACCGACACCATTGGTAAAAAGCTGGTGGCGGTGGTTGCATCAACTGGCTGATGATTCATAAATCTGAGATTTTGGAGATGGGATTACTACCTAGTATTCCCAAACAAAAATCCTGGAACAATGAGAAGGAGTCAGAATTCAGAAGTCAGGATTAATTAGTGAGGGATTGGAATTTACCACTTTCTTCTCGACCATTAAATCTGAGATTTAGCTGTGTGTTTAAACGTATTTATTCACCTATCGCTTGGACTCAAATTCATTCTGAGTTCTGACTTCTGACTCCTGAATTCTGCTTTTATAACTCCAAAAATCTTGATTTGGGAATACTAAAATTTCAAGTCACCAGCGCGGCTCATGGGTCGAGTGGGTTGATTTGCCGGCGGCTGGGCGAAGTTGTTATTTGATAAAATTGCGATCGCACGGGCATATTGTGGATCACTCTTAGTTCCAATTAAATCTGGATTAGAAGCCAACTGCCGCTCTTGAGCCTCTGTCAAGTCTAGCTTGATATCTGGTGTAATCCCTTTATGGTTAATATCCGTTCCCGCAGGGGTGTAGTAATGGGCAATGGTGACAGCCAAGCCTGAACCATCTGCGAGTTCATGAACTGACTGCACTAAGGCCTTGCCAAAGGTTTGACCACCAACGACTACCGCGCGTTTATTATCCTTGAGTGCCCCTGTGAGAATTTCACTAGCACTCGCTGAATTACCATCTACCAAGACCGCCAAAGGACGATTTGTTAGAGCAGTGCGATTGGCTTTAGTTTCCTCACTGCCGCCTACACGGTCTACTGTCTTGACAATTCCGCCGTCATCGTACCACATCCGAGCAATTTCAATACTAGCCTGCAACAAACCGCCAGGATTTCCCCGCAAATCCAAGACATAAGAATCAGCTTTCTTACTGTTCAAATCGCGAATGGCTCGTTGCATTTGTTCTGCGGCGTGGGCGCTAAATTCCCGCAAACGGATATAGCCAACGCGACGATTCCCTTCTTGCTTGAGGGTATAACGTACCGTTGGCACTTCAATATTTGCTCTGGTCAATTTTAAATTAAAGGCATTTTGCCCTTTTCGTCCCAACCGGAGATTAATGGGAGTACCCGCTTTGCCGCGAATCAGCTTAGAAGCATCATCCACTTTCATTTTAAGAGTGGGTTTGCCATCAATGGCTAAAATTTCATCGCCCGCTTTGATCCCAGATTTTAACGCCGGAGAATTTTCTATGGCTTCGACAACAGTCAACCGCTGAGTTTTTTCGTTCATTTCCATCCGAATACCAATCCCAGAGACTTCCCCGGATGTTTGGCTAGTCAGGGCTTCAAACTGTTGGGGGTCCATGAATCGAGTGTAAGGATCTCCCAGGGTTTGTAGAGCCACACGGATGGCAGCATAAGCTTCTTCACGAGAAGAGTAGTCTTTGTTCAACAGGCTTTGTCTGGTTGCTTGCCAATTTTGTTGATTAAATTTACCATCAACATATTCATGATTCACCAGTTGCCAAACTTGGTCAACTATCGCTTTTGGACTGTCCTGTAGGGTTAGAGAGGCACGGACAGCACGAGTCCAAGCAGGGCCGAACACTGACATCGTAGCAGTAGTGGCGATCGCTCCACCAATCAAGGCTACTTGGAGCGGCGAGTAACTTTTCGCAGATTGGTTCATGTATAATTAGCTGGAATAATTGTGTTGTTGACAGTTTAGCAATCAGGCTTTCCAGAAAATTTTAAGTTTTTATACCCCAAAATAAACTATGCTCCTTCATCATTTTTATCGTTGAATGATGCCGAAATACTTCATTAGTTATTAACAATCATTTCTCAGTTTGTTAGCCTTCTCCGGAAGGCAAAACTTACTATGTGACACTTTGGTTAGCGTCATGTTTGCATTCTAGATTACTTTTATAAGATAGCACTTTGCTCACTGAATTGCAGCCTTGTTAGACAGTCATTAAATCAGCTTTTCTTACTTAAGTCATGAAACGCAAATTTACCATCAAATCATTAATTTCTATTAAAAAAAAATCGGCTAATTTGTGGCAATTGTTACAAAAACTAACTAGTGTATTGTATGTTGTCCTGGGTGCTTGGCTGATTTTTACTACTATAACCTTAGTTTTTGCTTCTTCGCAGCCAGTAGATGCCTTCTTTGTGCTGGGTGGTAGTATTAGCCGAGAAACTTATGTTGCCCAACAAGCAAAACAATACCCGCAAATCCCAATTTTAATTTCTCATGGTTCCCCAGATCCCTGTATATTGTTAATTTTTCAGGCGGAATTAGCAAGTTTACAAAACGTTTGGTTAGAAAAGTGTGCGAATTCTACTTTTGAAAATTTTTATTATGGTATTCCAATTCTGCGGCGTTGGGGAGTGCATAAAGTCATGTTGATTACCTCGCAAAGTCACTTACCCAGAGCTAAATGGATGGCACAGATTCTCTTAGGCGCTCATGGTATTTGGGTAGAGCCAGAAGTTGTTCAGGAATTGGGTGTCCCTGGTAATAATGAATCTTGGGCCAAAACTGGATTAGATGTAACACGCAGCTTATTTTGGGCGATTTTAAGTCAAATTATTCAACCGCAATGCTCAAATGTGACAAGACTTACCCAAGTAGATATGCAAGCTTGGGAAAATCGAGGTTTTCATTGTGAACACCAAGGTGGGTTGGGGAGATAAGGGAGATGGCAATACTTGTCGGTTAAAGGGTAAAGGGAAAATGGAAAAGGGGAAAGAAAAAACCTTTAACCTTTACCCTTTAACCTTTTCCCCAAACCCAATGCCGAGTTAAAAATGGTTAACCGAGCAGTATTGAGGGAGATGGGGGATCTACCAGAGGACTATAATGCTACTCCGTTTTTTGATAGCATGATGACACGGTTATCATGCTAATTATGATAGTATCATTTAAGGATCAAGGAACCGAAGATATTTTTGATGGTAATGACTCAAAGGAAGCTCGAAAGCAATGTCCTATATACTGTTGGGAAATTGCCCGTAGAAAATTAGATCAACTTAATGCAGCGTTATCTCTAGATGACATTAAAGTTCCACCGGGTAACAGGTTAGAAGTATTAAAAGGCGATCGTAAAGGTCAGCATAGTATTCGGATTAATGACCAATATCGAATTTGCTTTATATGGACACTCCAGGGTACATCAGAAGTTGAAATAGTCGATTATCATTAGGAGATAACAACAGATGAGAGTTCCAAAGTATAGACCTCCATCACATCCAGGTGAAATATTACTTAAAGATTTTCTAGACCCGATGGGAATAACTCAAAGAGAACTTGCAGATGCACTTCACGTTCCTTATCAACGAATAAATGAGCTTGTAAATCAAAAGCGAGGTATTACACCTAGTACGGCAATCAGGTTATCAAAATTTTTTGGAAATAGCTCAGAGTTTTGGTTAAATCTCCAACAAAATTGGGAACTTTACTACGTTCTCAAGGAAGAAGAAGAGGAACTAAAAAGTATTTTGCAATTCCGCACTACGAAGTAGCACTTAAAAATAAAGCAAGTTCGTAGTAAGCACTTTATCCCTTATTTTTTAAGCACTAAAGTGATTACTACAAATCCCAATACTGCTCGGTTAAGGATTTTTAACTCGGAATTGGGTTTGGGGAAAAGGTTAAAGGTTAAAGGTTTTTTCTTTCCCCTTTCCCCCGCCCCTTATCCCCAGAGGGGGCCCCACCTTCCCCTTTTCCCCAAAACCCGACAAGTATTGCTACAAATCCTATACTTTCAACGAAAATCGGTGGGAATCCCATCCTAAGAAGAGGGGTGTCCGGGATAGCCGCCTGCCGATTTAGTCATTAGTTATTAATCATAGGTATCTGGCGACTAGCTTCGATGATTGCCAGATATTTTCCTGATTGCATCCAAGGGATAATTAATGTAAAAGTTCCCAATCTTGCAGCATCAAAATAGCATCTTTATACAAAGACAAATCCACCTGGTTAACTTCTATTCCCTCTCCAATTCCTTGTAGAAGAGTGATTGTTAATTTTCCTCCCAAGTGTTCACGGAACTCGGTAAGCCCCCTAAATATACAATGCGGATGATCTAGTTGATCTAACTGCTCTGTCAGTGCTGATATGTACAAAGTAAAGCCTAGTTTCTTGAGTGTAGTTAGAACCCTTTGCCACTCTGATTGTAAGAGTTGACCTGTTAAATATGAATAGGTCGTATCTAAAGCAATGCCGATCGCTACAGCTTCACCGTGACGTAGGCTGTAATTAGTTAAATGCTCTAGTTTGTGAGCCGCCCAGTGTCCAAAATCTAAAGGACGCGATGAACCCATTTCAAAGGGATCGCCGCCACCAGCAATATGCTCTAAGTGCAACTGTGAACAACGATAGATCAGCCTTTCCATTATGTTCATGTCCCGATTAGCCAATTTATCGGCATTAGTCATAATGAAATCAAAGAAATCTGCATCTTTAATCAGTGCTACTTTTACTGCTTCTGCAATACCCGATCGCCAATCTCGATCATCAAGGCTAGTGAGAAAATCAAAGTCATTCAAGACAGCATAAGGTGGCATGAATGTACCCAAAAAGTTTTTCTTTCCGAAGGCATTGATTCCATTTTTTACCCCGACACCCGAATCGTTTTGCCCTAATACTGTTGTCGGTACTCGTAGCAGTCGGATTCCTCGATGAGCCGTTGTTGCTGCATATCCTGCCATGTCTAGGACGGCTCCACCTCCAATTGCTAAGACGTAGGAGTGACGGCACAATCCAGATGCATTGATCTGCTGATGAATTTGGTCTATAAATCTCGAATCGTTCTTGACTGCTTCTCCACCCGGAACTACTATTGGTTCACCGCTCAGTGTTAGTACGTCTTCATAAGATTGGGCATAGACTGATAATTTTTTTAACAACCCATCTTGATACCGTAAGAATCCTCCATCTACCACTACTAGCACTTGTTTTGGTGTTGCCTCTCCATCTGCGGCGATCACTTGTGCGAGTAAAGGATTATCTAACTGAAACAGGCTTCTAGTAAAGTGAACGTCATAATTGAAGGTCACGCGGACAGATTGATTAATTGGTTGCAGATTAAGAGCAGTCTTTTGTTGAATAGCCATTTGAATATTATTGTTTTTAAGTAACTGTAAATAGATGCACTGGATTCAATGGAAACTAACAGTAAAATGAACACGAATCATCTATTGAACATTCCAAAATGAAACTATCCAATAGAAAATTTTAACTAATAAATAAATCATACTTTTGAAGTATGCTCACTTAGTAGATGAGGTTCAAATTAACATTAGGTTACAATCTTAATAATGCCTAGACTTTATATGTGAGGTTGGCACTGGAGATCATTATTACATAGAATTCTAAGTTTTTTCCGTTAGATAATCTGAGAATTTATCTAATCAAAATGGTATCTTTACAGTAGCTTCTTTAAAATTAGGAGATTTTTATAGATTCAGTGAAGTTATGATCTCATCAGTATATTCTCTAACTGCTCCCATCCCAAAATATCAAGTTTAGTGGTAGATTTTATACTTGGTTGTCACAAAAAAGTTGGGCAACTTGTCCTGAATTTATCATGAGTAAAGTCAACAAGTTACTGCATAACTGGCTGTTAAAATCTGTTTCGGAGAAAGGTTTGGCTTGGCTGGAACAGAAGCAGGCACAGATTGCTAGCGGCGCTGCTGAACGAGTGTTTTTTACAGCTTTTAGTGCTGTGCCGCGTTATCTAGGTAAACAAGATTTGCAGCTAACATTCCAGGATTTGGAAGCAGCACAGGATGTGATTCCCGGTTGGCATCCTGGTCATTGGAGTGTAGATCAAGCAGGTCGCACACTCTTGCTTTTAGCTTTACCCCACGATGATGCTGAGGGCTATGTGCGATCGCTCGATCAAGTCTTCTCCAGTGCCGATATGGGGGAGTTAGTTGCCCTTTATCAAAGTTTGCCGCTACTACCACATCCAGATTTACATCGCCACCGTACTGCTGAGGGAATTCGCAGTAATATGAGTAATGTGTTCCAAGCGATCGCATTACGTAACCCTTATCCAGCAGATTATTTAGACAATGCTGCTTGGAATCAGATGGTGCTGAAGGCTGTGTTTGTTGGCAGTCCGTTGCATCTAATTTGGGGTCTAGATCGGCGTGCTAATCCAGAATTGGCAAAGATGTTGGCCGACTATGCCCATGAACGTTGGGCAGCTAAACGCTCAGTTACGCCAGAACTTTGGCGACCTGTAGGGCGATTTGCCGATAGCGCAATTATCACAGATTTAGAAAAAGTACTGGCTAATGGGGATGTACACGAGCAAGAAGCAGCAGCCTTAGCTTGTGCTGAGTCTCCTTTACCCGAAGCACAAGAATTACTTTCTCGTTATCCAGATTTACAGTCATCCATTCAACAAGGTAATCTGGCTTGGAGCAGTTTTAGCCGCGATGCCTGCGGCGAGCTGCGCTAACGCTTGTCAGTTTACAAATAAAAGGGAGCGGGGAGAGACGCGATTAATCGCGTCTGTACAAGGGAGACGTGGGAGACGAGGTGGACAAGGAAAATGCCCCATGCCCAATGCCCCATGCCCAATGCCCAATGCCCCATGCCCAATGCCCAATGCCCAATGCCCAATGCCCAATAATTAAAACCATGATGTTTATCGATCCTCACATTCACATGTGTTCCCGTACTACTTACGATTACTTAGTAATGCGGGAATATGGTATTGTCGCCGTTATTGAACCAGCCTTTTGGTTAGGACAACCTCGAACCAATTCTGGCTCATTTAAAGACTACTTCAGTAGTCTTGTGGGCTGGGAACGGTTTCGTGCTAGTCAGTTTGGCATCCAGCATTACTGCACAATTGGACTAAATCCGAAAGAAGCTAACAATGAAGCATTAGCAACAGAAGTTATGGAACTGCTACCACTTTACGCCTGTAAAGAAGGTGTTGTTGCCATTGGTGAAATTGGCTATGACGATATGACAGAAGCAGAAGATAAGTACTTTTGTCAACAGTTGGCACTAGCTAAAGAACTCGATATGTTAGTACTAATTCATACTCCTCACCGCAATAAAAAGGCAGGTGCTAGTAAGAGTATGGATCGCTGTATTGAATATGGCTTAGATCCCTCACAAGTCGTTATTGATCACAACAACGAGGAAACCGTTGAAGAAGTATTAGAACGAGGTTTTTGGGCAGCTTTTACGATTTATCCACAGACGAAGATGGGTAACGCCAGGATGGTAGAAGTTGTCCGCAAGTATGGGCAAGATCGCATCATTGTAGATAGTAGTGCTGATTGGGGTATCAGCGATCCTTTGGCAGTCCCGAAAACGGCTCAGTTGATGTTAGATAGGGGCATTCCTGAAGAACATGTGCGAGCAGTTTGTTATGAAAATGCCCTAGCTGCTTACAGTCAAACTGGGCAGATGAAAGCTTCAGACTGGCTCAATCCCCAATCTGTTGATCAGCGTCAGATGTTCAATGGTAATTCTGTGTTGCGGGGACAAGAACCAGGAATCAAATCAGTTTCAGATTTTGTGTTGATTGAGTAGAAAATTATAAGGGGCATTGGGAATTGGGGATTGGGCATTGCAAGATAGATTTTCATCTTTGCGTTGTCAATGTAACTCATGGAGTCTCTCGGTGATTCATCTGTAATATGCGGGTTTGTTTTGAGAAATTAATAAGCACGGAGGCAGATAAGTGAATGTTGCAAGCTTAAATTTTCAAAGCTGGCGGGGTTATTTGGAATTGATGCGTCCTGCTAATATTGTTACTGCCTGGGCAGATATTCTTCTTGGTTTTGCTGCTTCTGGCTCTGGGATTATTTTTGTTCAATTCATTAATGGAGAATCAAATTTTTCTGTATTAATTCCATTAGCTTGGTTGTTATTGGCTACAACTGGTTTATACGGCGGTGGTATAGTTTTTAATGATGTTTTCGATGCAGACTTAGATGCAAAAGAACGACCAAATAGAGCAATTCCTAGTGGTCGCGTATCTCGTCCAAATGCTACTTTATTAGGGAGTATACTTTTTGCCATCGGCATTATAGCTGCCTTTCAAGTCTCGTTATTGAGTGCTGCGATCGCAACATTTATCACTCTTTCATCCCTCCTGTATGACTCACTGTCCAAACATCATCCTTTTTTTGGCCCTTTAAATATGGGCTTGTGTCGTGGCAGTAACTTATTATTAGGTGTAAGTGCTGTACCTGCAATAATAGGAGAACGTTGGTATTTAGCACTAATTCCTGTTCTTTATATTGCTGCGATCACTGCAATTAGTCAGGGTGAAGTTCACGGAGGTAAAAAGATCACGGGAATCCTTGCATTACTGCTGATTGCAATAGTTTTAACGGCAGTTTTAGCTTTAGGATTATTAGAAGATTACACTGCGATCGCAGCACTACCATTTGCTATTTTATTAGCTATCCGAGTGCTGCCTAAATTTGTTAAAGCTGCGCGGGAACCGATAGCCGAAAATATCCGCAATGCCGTGAGAATAGGCGTTTTATCTCTAATAGTTTTAGATGCAACTGTTGCATCTGGTTTTGCTGGTTTGTATTACGGTTTATTAGTTCTAATCTTGCTACCAATTTCGATGAAGTTAGCACAACTGTTTGCCGTTACTTAAGTTTCAATGTACATACCCAGTAATCTAATGAATAGGTTTTAGGGGCGCACAGATAGATATCCGCCTCTAACCATGAATATGTAGCAAGTATTTTGTGCAACAGTATAAGCCAAAGAGAAAAGATTACATATACAAGGGATAAAACTAGAAAATGAAGATTACAAAAGGTAGCAAATTTCACTTAACTTATTGCAGCAATATTCATCCTGGTGAAAGTTGGCTAGAGGTTTTTGCCAATTTAGAAAACTATATTCCCGAACTCAAATCACGTTTATCACCTACAGAAGCTTTTGGTATTGGCTTACGGTTATCAGATGTAGCTGCGAAACAACTTTTAGAAAGTAATAATTTAGCTCAATTTCAAGCTTGGCTGACTCAACAAGATTTATATGTTTTCACCTTAAACGGATTCCCGTATGGCGGATTTCATCGACAGGTAGTAAAAGACCAAGTTTATGCGCCAGATTGGTCTACACACGAACGGGCTAATTACACATTAAACTTGGCACACATTTTAGCTAGTCTATTACCCCAAGGACTTGATGGTGGAATTTCTACACTGCCATTATCCTATAAACCTTGGTGGGTAAAAGACCAAGCAACTTTCGAGACTGTTCTGAAAAAGAGTTGTTTGAACATAGCATCAGTTGTTGCAGAAATGATTCGCATCAGCGAAGAAACAGGTAAATTACTACATATTGATTTAGAACCTGAGCCTGATGGATTAATTGAAAATACCTCAGAAGTAATTGATTTTTATCAAAACTGGTTATTGCCAATTAGTGGTAGTTATTTATCAGAGAAATTAAATATTGACCAGACGTTAGCAGAAACTAAATTACTAGAACACGTTCGGGTTTGCTATGACACCTGCCATTTTTCAGTTGAATATGAGGAACCGCAGTCTGTATTTGCACGTTTTCAATCGGCAGGAATTAAGATTGGCAAGATTCAAATCAGCGCAGCAATTCAAGTAAAAATACCTGCTGATGTTGAGAAACGTAGCTTAATAGTTGAACGCTTACGCCCTTTTGCAGAATCTACTTATCTTCATCAAGTAATAGAACGTCGCAGTGATGGTACACTCCATCACTATCCTGACTTAATAACTGCATTACCCCATTTAGAGCAATCTCTAGCTGAAGAATGGCGGACTCACTTTCATGTGCCAATTTTTATTCATGATTATCAAATTTTGCAATCTACGCAAGATGATATTTCTACTGTTTTGCATCTACTTCAAACAAACAATGCTTGCTCACATTTAGAAATAGAAACTTACACCTGGGATGTATTGCCATCAGAAATGAAGATAGATTTAGCGACTTCTATTCAGCGTGAGTATGAGTGGGTATTAAAAGAATTTGCCGCCAATTAATAGGAAATTAATTTTATGCAGAAAACAGTTGTTCTAAATGTCGTGGGATTAACGCCCAGTTTACTAGGAGAAAGTACGCCGTTTTTATCTTCTTGGGCTGCTAAAGGACAGGTAGCTTCTATCCAAAAAGTGCTACCTGCTGTAACTTGTTCAGTTCAGGCTACTTATTTAACAGGAAAGTTGCCTGATGAACATGGAATTGTCGCTAATGGTTGGTACTTCCGCGATGAATGTGAAGTGAAGTTTTGGCGACAATCTAATAAACTAGTGCAGGCTCCCAAAGTTTGGGAAATAGCTAAATCAATTGACCCAAACTTTACTTGTGCCAACCTTTTTTGGTGGTACAACATGTACTCTACAGCAGATTATGCCATTACGCCGCGCCCAATGTATCCCGCAGATGGGAGAAAATTACCTGATATTTATACTCATCCTAGTGATGTGCGATCGCAAATTCAATCTGATTTAGGAAATTTCCCTCTGTTCGATTTCTGGGGGCCAAAAACTACCATTAGTTCTAGTCAATGGATTGCCAATTCCGCAAAATGGATTGAGGAACGCTACAGCCCGACATTATCACTGGTTTATCTGCCACATTTAGATTACTGTCTGCAAAAATTTGGTAACAATCAAACGCAGATTCAAGCAGATTTGCGAGAAATTGATGCTGTTTGTGGTGATTTAATTGAATATTTTCAAGCACGTAATACTCAGGTAATTATTCTTTCTGAGTATGGCATTACCCCAGTTTCTAAAGCCGTGGATTTAAACCGCGTATTAAGGGAAAATGGTTTAATTGCTGTGCGAGAAGAATTAGGGCGAGAACTGCTCGATTTTGGTGCTAGCATTGCCTTTGCCGTTGCCGATCACCAAATTGCTCATGTGTATGTGAACGATCCGGCGTATATCCCAAAAGTGCGATCGCTTTTAGAAGCGACTGAAGGCGTAGCGCAGGTATTGGATGAAGAGGGTAAACAAGCCTACCATCTTAATCATCCTAGATCGGGAGAGTTGGTGGCGATCGCTCAATCTGACGCTTGGTTTACCTATTATTATTGGCTTGATGATGCCAAAGCGCCTGATTTTGCTAGAACTGTAGATATCCACCGCAAACCTGGTTACGATCCTGTCGAACTCTTCCTCGATCCGCAGATTACATTTCCTCAAGGGAAAATTGCTCTCAAGTTACTTAAGAAACAACTGGGTTTCCGCTACTTAATGGATGTGATTCCTCTGGATGCTTCCCTAGTTCGTGGTTCTCACGGTAATATCACCACTTCCCCAGATGAAGGGCCTCTATTTATCACCCATCAAACTCATTTAGTTAATGAAAATCGAATTGAGGCGACAGATGTTTGCTCGTTGATTCTCAAACATTTAGATACTTGAAAGGCAGTAGAAACAGAATGTATCGCTTCTCTACATCCTGACTTTTTACGCTTAGTGGTGCAGAAAAGCCTTGAAACGTAGATATAGGTAGGATTTAAAAACAGACAGAGGTGACAGGAAGGGGCATAGCATGAGATGCTCAAGTTTCCACACAAAAAGTCATACCATGCAAGTACCCCATCTATATCGTCAAGTGCAAGCCCAATTAGTCAATGGATAAATCCCGAAGATAAACGCCATCTCCAAGTATTTTGCGAAAACATAGCAGCGATTTTACAAGCTCAAAGCGCCTGTTTAAGCAACTGGTTGCCCTATTTGAGTCATCGAGATTGTGAAGCCCGCAGCCACATGGAAAGATTAAACTACTTTCTCCATAACCCGAAAATTAATGCCGAAACTTTCTATTACCCTCTGGTAGAGCAGTTTCTCAAGGCATGGGAGGGAATGGAAATGACACTAGTTCTTGATACCAGCGTGTTGTGGGATAAATATTGCCTGATAGAGGTGTGTTTAATTTGGGGAGGAAGGTCAATTCCTTTAGGACAGAGCGTTTTGGAACATGGCAGCGCCACAGTCGGCTATGAGGATTATCGTCCAGTCTTGGAAACCACACTGCGAATGTTGCCACCAGGATGCCAAGTGAGATTATTAGCAGATCGAGGGTTTGAACACGGTGCATTCATCCGTTGGTTACGCGACCATCGTTGGTCGTGGGCAATTCGCGCAAAATCAGATTTGAACGTGACCCTTGACAATGGTCGTACAAGTCCGGTGGCACAATTACTGCCGCCCAAAGGAGAAGCCTATCTCCTTCGAGAAGTCACCATTTTACAAGACATTGAGTGCCATCTTGCCACTGCTAATTTAGCGATGGCAGGTGAGCCTTGGGCAGTCCTGACAGATACGACCCCCTCGTTGCAAACATTTGAAGTCTACGGTCAGCGATTTGGTGGAATCGAACCGCATTTTAAGGATTATAAGTCAGCAGCCTTTGACTTGACCCGTTCTAACTTGCGGGATGAAATGGCACTCAGTTGTTTATTGATGTTACTAGCTGCTGCTACGCTGATTGCCATTTCCATTGCCGTCGTTGTCACCGATGAAGGTCGCACTAAGATGCTTGATTGGCATTTCCACAGGGGTTTGAGCTTTTTACAATTGGGTTTACGTGAGATTAAACGACTGTGTTATCAATGTCTGCCGATTCCCACCTTTGCTTCTTTACCTCGAAGGAGTCCTATACCGGGCTGTGCCTCACTTAAAAAACGGGAGCATTTACTGACCAGGGTCGAGTTCTCTAAAGTCACTGTTTTCTCTACTTAAAACTCAAAAAAGTTTTCTGCACCACTAAGCTTTTTACGTTATGTGGAAAAGTCCACGAAAAACCTAACCCCCTAACCCCCTTCCCGATGCGGGAAGGGGGAAATTCAAAGTCTCTCTCCTTTTAGGAGAGAGATTTAGAGAGAGGTTTTGCAGATGCCGTGAAAAGTCAGCTCTGCATATTACCAAAATACAAAAAAATTTATATTAATTCATAATCATATCGAGTATGATTTATATATAAACTCGTTATGACTATGAATTAGATTGTTCTATCAGTAGGTATCCATCTACTGACTAAAATGTACTGTGGGCAATCTGAGTAACTTACATGGAGAGCTTCTTTAACCCATGACTGAACCCCAAAATTTGACAACTGCTGACGGTATTCCAGTTGCCGATAATCAGAACTCACTCACGGCTGGATCGCGTGGCCCTGTATTAATGCAGGATTTCCACCTTATAGAAAAGCTGGCTCATTTCAACAGAGAACGTATTCCTGAAAGAGTTGTCCACGCCAAAGGTGCGGCTGCTCACGGCACTTTGACTATTACCAATGACATTACCCGCTACAGTAAAGCCAAACTTTTTTCTGAAATTGGCAAGAAAACGGAACTTCTCTTGCGCTTTTCGACAGTTGGCGGAGAAAAAGGTTCAGCAGATGCCGAGCGTGACCCTAGAGGTTTTTCCCTCAAGTTTTATACTGAGGAGGGTAACTGGGATCTTGTAGGTAACAATACCCCTATTTTCTTTATCCGCGACCCCCTCAAGTTTCCTGATTTTATCCATACCCAAAAGCGCAATCCCCAAACCAATTGCAAAGACCAGAATGCAAAGTGGGATTTTTGGTCACTCAGTCCAGAATCGCTTCACCAGGTGACGATCCTCTTTTCAGATCGGGGAATTCCCAAAACCCATCGACACATGGACGGTTTTGGTAGCCACACCTTCAGTTTAATTAATGCTGAAGGCGATCGCGTTTGGTGTAAATTTCACTTTAAGACTCTGCAAGGGCATCAAACTTTGACAGAGGAAGAATCCGCTAAGATTAAGGGCGAAGATCCCGATCATGCGACTCATGATTTGTTTGAAGCGATCGCTAAAAAAGACTATCCTAAGTGGCGGATGTGTATTCAGGTGATGACCGAGGAGCAAGCGGAAAAACATCCAGATAATCCTTTTGACTTAACCAAAGTTTGGAAACAAGGAGAATATCCTTTAATTGAAGTCGGGATATTAGAGCTAAATCGGAACCCAGAGAATTATTTCGCCGAAGTTGAGCAAGCCGCTTTTAGCCCTAGTGCGGTGGTTCCTGGCGTTAGTTTCTCTCCAGACAAAATGCTTCAAGCTCGAATTTTTTCTTACCCAGATGCTCAACGGTATCGCTTGGGTGGTAACTATCAGCAACTACCCGTCAACCAGCCCAAATGTCCAGTCATGCATTATCAGCGAGATGGCTTTATGGCATCGGGGAACAACGGCGGTAGCGTTCCTAACTATGAACCGAATAGTGCTGAGGGTACGCCTAAAGAAAATCCAGCTTATGCAGAACCACCTAGTCATTTGGGCGATGTCACAGTCGATCGTTACAGTCATCGTGAAGGAAACGACGATTATACTCAAGCAGGTAATTTGTATCGGTTACTAACTCCTGAGCAGCAGGAGCGTCTTGCTAAAAATATTGTCGGCAGTCTGAGTCAAGCAAGGGAAGACATCCAAATGCGCCAACTTTGCCACTTCTTCCGGGCAGATATTTCTTATGGTCGTCGTGTAGCTGAAGGATTGGGCATTTCAATCGATCCCTCAATGTTTTCTCATGATGCTCAACCTGTAGGTAACTGGTAGCCTTATCCAATTTTGTGAGGTGGGCAGCGTTCGACTGAGCGCTCACGCCGAAGTCTTGCCCGCCTTAGAGGATGTTTGAAAAGTTCTTTTCTTGGTAGCAAAACGTTTTAGATCCCCCTAAATCCCCCTTAGAAAGGGGGACTTTGATTCCGGTTCCCCCCTTTTTAAGGGGGGTTAGGGGGGATCAATAAGTGCCTAAAATCACAGCCAACCACTTTTCAAACAACCTCTTAAAGCAAATTACTTTGATTAGCTTACAAAATCAATCGAGGTAATTAAACATGAAATTAACAGCAACAGAAAAAGGCTAATCCTTAAAGAACTATTAGGAGAAAACCAAGAGTTTGAGATTATTCAAGAAAATGGAAAAATTATTATTACTAGTATCAAACAAACATTTTCTATTTGGGATTTAGGTTCAAATCCTGTGGAATGTGATGTAAAAGATGGTGCAATTAACCACGATCGCTATCTCTATAACCCGTTAACGGAGATAAAAGCCTCGTGAACGGAGCTAAAATACTCGTCAACGGAGATAAAAGCCTCGTTGACGGAGCTAAAAGACTCGTTGACAGAGATAAAAGCCTCGTGAACGGAGCTAAAAGACTCGTTGACGGAGATAAAAGCCTCGTGAACGGAGCTAAAAGACTCATTAACGGAGATAAAATACTCGTTGACGGAGTTCAGAGGCTCATTAACGGAGATAAACAAAAATATTTACAGTAATTGCGATCGCACCCTTCGCAAAGCATATCCTAGAGAAGTAGTTTTAGGTTGTGCGATCGCTTTATTTTGCTTCACTGCCTTTGCGATCACATTGTGTAATTAATTATCTTGCCTACTTATTAGACTGGGATTTGAATCCCAGGCGGGTAAGACACCCGGTGCAGATTACCTAAATTACTGAAACCAACGCCAGACAAAAGCAACCATTCTCCTGAATCAAGGCTGACGATTCCGCCGCAAGTTTTCCAGATTTTTACGAAAGGTTATTGTATTGGGATGATTTGCCCCTAAGCGTTTTTCAGCGATCGCCAAAGCTTCGATATACAAAGGTTCGGCATCGCTATACCTTCCCTGTGATTTGTAGAGTTCTGCTAAATTGTTCAGGCTACTTGCCACAATGGGGTGTTCATCCCCCAGCAGGCCTTTTCTCATCTCTAAGGCTTGGATGTACAAAGGTTCGGCATCGCTGTACCTTCCCTGTGATTTGTAGAGTTCTGCTAAATTGTTCAAGCTAGTTGCCACAAAGAGGTGTTCATCCCCCAGCAGGCGTTTTCTCATCTCTAAGGCTTGGATGTACAAAGGTTCGGCATCGCTGTACCTTCCCTGTGATTTGTAGAGTTCTGCTAAATTGTTCAAGCTAGTTGCCACAAAGAGGTGTTCATCCCCCAGCAGGCGTTTTCTCATCTTTAAAGCTTGGATGTACAAAGGTTCGGCATCGCTGTACCTTCCCTGTGATTTGTAGAGTCCTGCTAAATTATTCAGGCTAGTTGCCACAATGGGGTGTTCATCCCCCAGCAGGCGTTCTCTCATCTTTAAAGCTTCGATGAACAAATTTTCGGCATCGCTGTACCTTCCCAGGGAATCGTAGAGTAATGCCAAATTGTTCAGGCTAGTTGCCACATAGGGGTGTTCATCCCCCAGCAGGCGTTTTCTCATCGCCAAAGCTTCGATATACAAATTTTCGGCATCGCTGTACCTTCCCAGAGAATCGTAGAGTCCTGCTAAATTGTTCAGGCTAGTTGCCACAAAGAGGTGTTCATCCCCCAGTAGGCGTTTTCTCATCTCTAAGGCTTGGATGAACAAAGGTTCGGCTTCGCTGTACCTTGCCTGATAACGATAGATAAATGCCAAATTGTTCAGGCTACCTGCCACATCCGGGTGTTCATCCCCAAAACGTTTTCTAGCAGCCGATAAACTTTGTTTGTACCAAGGTAAAGCTTGCTCATAGGCTCCTTGACCTTCGTAAAATCTACCCAAGCCCAGAAAAGGCGAGATTAAATGCTCATCGCTTAACCAAGCTTGGTAAACTGTGGCAGCTTCCCCAAGGTGAGGGATGGCAAGAGTTGCTTGAGTAATGTCTATCAATGTGGGTGTCTGAGGAATATCTTTTGCTACGGCTACCATTGCTTGACAATAGCCGCGCTTAAGTTCGTTTACTTCAGCCAACTTTTCTAACTTCTGCTGCAATAATTCCCGAATGCGATCATGGGTTTGGTAGGTATCCTCTGCCAATTCTTGCAGCAAATAACGCTCAACTAAAATAGTGCAGTTAGCTTTGAGGTCAAATTCCAAATGGCTAGCACTTGCTGCTGATTCTACCAAAGACCAAGGGATAGGAGCCAAAGCAAACAAACTCAACAGACAAGCCAATTTTTGCGCCTCTGGTTCCAAGCTTTGCCAATTTAACTCAAAAGCTGCTGCTACACCAGACTCATCTGTTGATGCTTGCTTCTGTAGCCGGGCGAAGATGTCTGCTAGCATAATACTCTCCCTGGCTCTCGGCACTGTGCTGCTATTTGGTAAAGTCCAATTGGTACATAATTCACAAATCTGCAAAGTCCCTTTGCAAATTCTAATTCCTTCTCAACCCTCTCTTTTCCCAGCAGAGTTGTTAATAATTCTAAGGCTCCATCTTCTGACAATCCACCTAACGGCAGTGATGGATATACTAACCCTGTATTTAGACGAGTGGTAATTAACACCTTAAACCGAGAACCTTTAGGTGGTAGATAGGGTTGAATTTGCTTCCAGTCTTTGACATCATCAAATATTAATAAAACTTTGCCAGCTTGCCACTTCTTCCAGCAATAAGCAACTTGACCTGCTAGGCTTAATCCATCCGGCAGATTAAAGTTAGGTAAATTCACAACTCCAAACTCTACTACCTGGGTTCCCAAATCAATACCTTGGGGATTTAACCAACAACACCCGCCAGAATAATCTTCTAAATATTGCCATGAGTATTGAATAGCTAACTCTGTTTTACCTACCCCACCTTGCCCAGTCACATCGCTAATAGCCACAACATCATTTGCTTGCAATAGCTGATGCAATTGCTCTATTTGCTCATCCCTGCCAACAAACTTACGAGCTTGACTCTGTTGGATATTATGCGGGATATCAAACGGGTTGAAATGAGATTTTTCAATATCTCCATCCCAACTACGGGAATAAAAATAAGTCGGCAGTTGTTTTTTATCTAAACTAATAAATCGCTGCTTAACTGCCTCAGTAACTTCCTTCATATTCGGGGGAAAAGTTCCGTTAGCTGCGGCAAAAGCCTCCCGCACTGCTTGAGAAAAGTATCCTGTTTTAGTTTCAGAATTTACCTTAGCTTGCTCTCCTTCCCGCGTAGCCAGTAACACAAATTGTTGACTATCTTGCTTTGGCTGCCCACTCAAAAAAGCTTTGCCACCTAAATTAGTTGGTCTTCCCTTCGACTCTAAAACATAATTGGCACAGGCATCAATAATACAAATATGATTACGAATCTGAAATTTATCGGAACCCAACAAAACTAATAAAGAATTCAAATCTAAATTCTGCCAATTCTGTTTATTTGCATCAGCACAAAGCAACCGACGCTCTCGTTCTGAGGTAATCAAACCATGTCCCGCCCAAAAAATGTAGAGTAAATCCCCCGATTTTGGGGATAAAAAGTTAGTCACAATGTCGGAAATATTTTGCTCTGTTGCTAACTCTACAGTTAACCCACATTCCCCAATTAACTGATGATTTTCTTCCAGTGCTGATAAACATAACCGGATATTCTCCTTCGGTACACCGTGCAGATGCAGCCAATGAGCAAATTTCAGCGCGTCATCGGCTGGCCCCCCACCTGGCACGTTCCAAGCGGTTTCGTGGTACTTTTCAATACCCACAATTAACCCAAATGTCCGCTCAGGTTTAGCCATCAACTGCATGATGACTTAGCCTCTCACGTTATGGGGAATTACACATAAGCGATCGCCCAACCCACTTAAAAAGGGGGCTTTTAGCGTTCCTCCTACGGTGTACACACAAGTCTGAAGTAGTTTAAGAAGCTGGTTTTTACCCCACCCTAACCCTCCCCTTGTAAAGGGGAGGGAACTGGATTTCCGGCTTCCCCCCTTTCCAAGGGGGGATTGAGGGGGGTAATTTGACTTCTCTGTACACCGTAGCCTTGTATGGGAGAGGTTTGGAGAGGGGTTTTCTAAATACCGTAAAAAGTAAACCATTATGGCAACCTCGAAATAATCGCCTCCCAGGTTTTGGCATTTGTCCAATAAGCGCCGTGAGAACGGGGAAATGGTTGTTTACTATCCACTACTACATCCTGCACTCTATCAGGGAAAATTCTATTACCCACGTAACTGAGAAAATCGCGTAAATCGTAGATATTCAACCATTCCGGGAAATGCTCTGGCAATAACTGCCCATATTCTAAGCTGTAGAGGGCGTTAATCTCATATAAAAATGGTGCTTGGGAACCAACTGTTACCAATAATTCCACCTGAGACAACTGCTGCTGCACTAGCAAATCTACACAAGCGATACCTCCCAAACTATGGGCGATTAAAACCACTGGCGGTTCTGCTTGTTCTATTTGTTGCTGGATAAACGCCCTGATTTTTTCACCCCGCGTTTGATACAACAAAATATCACCAGGCATAGGCGAAATTTTATCAGTTAACTCAAGGCGGTTTCCTCTGACATAATTTGTTCCGCCGTGCTGCGCTAGTTCAACAAATGGCTTTAATAACCAACCACCCAATCCTAACTCCGCCTCTCCCAAAGCCAGAGTCAGCAATTCCACAACTTTGTCGCGCAATTGGGCATCGGTGAGTATGGGGGGAAATTTTTCTTGCTGTTCGCTAATAAACATTGCTTGAGCCACAACCGCTCTAGCTATTGGTGCATAATATTCACTCAAATCAGATTCGGAAACTGTGAGCAACGCCCGTTGATATGGTTCACTGTGGATAACTGCCTCTCGTGCTGGCTCAAATACCTCTGCAATTCCCGCCTCTTGCAACTTAGCTTGCAGTTGAGATCCCGGAGTGAGACTGGCTACACGAGATTGTAAAACATCCCCTGGTTCTTCCCCAAAGGGATTTCCTGACTCAATCGGTTTCAAAGACAACAGCCGTAATTCATACAGAGGGTCGCGGTATAATTGCCCCCACAATACAATCTCTGCGTCTTCTTCTCGTTGAGATAAAGCCAGTGTCGCATCTTCCAAGGGTACTGATGCCCGATTATCATTGAACTTTGCACCTAATACACCCCAAAGGCAGGGAGAAACTTTGATATCAGGACGTTGGGCGTGAATCTTTTGCTCAATTATCTGAAAGGTTTCGTTGTATTCTCGTTCTCTAATGCCTGTGCCATGTACAAATATTACAGTAGTCATTGTGATAAGGCTGGCTAGCGATCGCAATCCTCTGTATTATTCCTCACTACTTTCTCTGACACAAGTTGATTTTAGGGACTTCTAATTATCTAAATAAACGAACCACAGAGACAAGGCAGCGCAGTCTTGGGGGTTTCCCCCATGAGCGACTGCCGCGCAGAGAACACAGAGAGGAGAAATGAGAGTCTGTTTTGGGATATTTTTTATTTGGAAGTACCTTATTCGCTTGGTTTATTAAATACTTCTAAAATCTGTCGGCAAATCTGTTTGAGCTTATCCTCGATTTCACCAGAAGGCGAAGATGCGCCGACAACACTCCAGTTTTCTACCGTCGAAAGTCGCCACGCTTCACCGCGATGATCGAATCCAGCTACCTCTACACCGATCGCACGCCGGGAATTATTGATGGGATCTTGATAAAATCGGATTTGAATTAAAATACTACGACTTCGCCAAGATTTGCTGATACCAGGAAAGTGAAAGCCAATATCTATAGAATCTGGATCGACTAACTCCCTGGTTTCTGGGTCATTTTTCCAGGGTTTGAGATCGGATTTGGCATCAGGAAACTCGAATTTGAACAAATTAACTACCGTGGCAATGTTGCTGGCGAGTTCAAGGTTCGTTGCCTGTTCAGCTGCGTTCACTAAAAAACACTCCTATATTGCGTCGGCATCTTCGGGGATGTGAAGAGAGAAAAACCGCCAGAAGGCTTATATATATTGGTGTTTCAGCTTATCAAGACCTTTAAGATTTAGCAACTCTAAATCATATTTCCCTAACAATATCAGTTAACGTGAGTTCTACAAGTTTTATTTGACCTCTCCCCCAGCCCCTCTCCGTGTCGGAGAGCTACGGTGTACACACAAGTCTGATAACCTTATCCCGTATCGTTCTGATCCCCCCTAACCCCCCTTAAAAAAGGGGGAACTAGAATAAAAGTCCCCCAATTTATCGGGGGATTTAGGGGGATCAAACCACATTTTGCACTCAGCATAGAGATGTGTGTACACCGTAGGTGTCGGAGAGGGGAGCAAAAAGCTGAATTTTTCCTTGCTCCTCCCTTTCCGTTTCGGAGAGGGAGGCTGGGAGGGAGAGGTTCATCGAACTCACGTTTAGTTACTAACAGAAACCAAAAATCGCTTCTTGTTGGGACTGCCTAACACCTATTAAGTAATTGTACTTAAAAATTACTCAAAAGCAGATGGAACTCTGCTCTTTGGAAAAAATATCGAGATTTTCTGCAAAATCCTTGGCTGACAAGAACGATTGACTGCGCTAGCGATCTAAAATGACACTGTGAATCGGTAAACCAAAAGCAATTAAGTTGAATATATGGTGCGTCAACGCTCGATTTTTTCATTTTTCCTAGTACTATTGGCCACATTCCTGATTAGTTGTGGTGGCCCTGGTGTTGCGATCGCACCCCCGACTTACACAGCAGTACAACTTGAAAAAATTCAGGCTTATGTTCCTGAAATTCAGGCTGTGCGCGATCGCTCAGAAGAATTGACAACCCTGATTAAACAAGGTGATTGGATCAATGTGCGTAACTTTATACATGGGCCCATAACAGAAGCAAAGCTGAATCTGACTTATGTCACTCCCAACCTTCTACCCAAAGACCAACCCACAGCACGTCAAATAACGCGAGATTTTTTTAAAGACCTGGTTAAACTCGATAAAGCTACTAGTGCTGGCAATCCTCTAGTTGCCTTGAACCAATCCCAAGCTGCTTTCGCAGAGATTGACAAATTCCTCGATCTACTTCCGAAAACAGAAGAAAGTTAGGAGACGCGATTAATCACGTCTGTACAGGAGTTAAGAGTTAGGAGTTAGGAATTTTTAACTCCTAACTTCTCACTCCTCACTTGAAACACAAGTTATGAATGTAGTTATTATCGGTTGTGGTGTGGTTGGGGCTGCGATCGCATACCAACTGAGTCAAGAAAAAGGGCTAAAAATTACAGTTTGCGATCGCCAACCACCAGCACAAGCTTCTACGGGCGCTGCACTTGGCGTTTTAATGGGCGTAATCAGCCAAAAAATCAAGGGTAAAGCTTGGCAGATGCGACAAACTAGCATCCAGCGCTATGAAACCTTGATTCCTGAATTAGAAGCTTTAACAGGTCGCAAAATCCCTTTTAATCGCCAGGGAATTCTCAGTCTGGGTTTGCAAGAGGAGAATTTAGCAGCATGGGAAAAGCTTGTAGAAATTCGCCACTCTCAAGGCTGGAATTTAGAAATTTGGGACGCCGCTAAACTCCAAAATATCTGTCCTCAAGTCGATAACGAAAAAATTACTGGTGCTGTCTATTCTCCGCAAGACCGCCAGCTTGATCCAACTGCCCTCACCTTAGCTTTAGTTGAGGCTGCCCAGCAAAATGGTGTAACTTTCAAATTTGGCGTGACTGTTTTGGATGCCCCAAACTCAACATCTGAATTTTGCCATTGCCTTGAGACTACAGAAGGAAAAATAGCCGCTGATTGGTTTGTAATTGCAGCAGGATTAGGTTCAACACCGCTGACGGCAAAATTAAATCAGATAATTGATATCCGCCCCGTACTTGGGCAAGCCTTGCAAATGCGTGTGGGGCATCCATTAGGTAATCCTGATTTCCAGCCAGCAATAACGGGTAACGATGTCCATATTGTTCCTGTGGGTGGTGGAGATTATTGGGTAGGCGCAACTGTGGAATTTCCCAGCAATAGCGATGAGATACCGCCAAATCAAGAATTGTTGGAATCTGTTAGAGAACAAGCGATCGCATTTTGCCCAGAATTAGTCACAGCAAATATTCTTCGCACTTGGTCGGGCTTACGTCCCCGTCCTGAAGGACGCCCAGCCCCAGTTATTGGTAAGTTGCCAGGGTTTAGTAACGTCCTCCTAGCCACAGGACACTATCGCAACGGCGTTTTACTAGCACCCGCCACAGCTTATGCGATTCGTGAGATGATTATTTCTCAGGGAATGGGGAATGAGGGACTGGGGACTAGGGACTGAATTCTTCTTAATCAATGCCCAATGCCCAATTCCCAATGCCCAATCCATAGGAATATAACGTGTCAATAACAGAACATAAAATCAATGTAGATTCACTGGAATGGTTTTATCGGGAATCTTTACCAATCGGCAGAAGTGACTTAGCGCCTGTGTTGTTGCTACATGGCTTAGTTTCACAAAGTTACAGTTGGCGTCATATTATACCTGCTTTGGCGAATCAGGGTACAAGAGCGATCGCTCCCGATTGGATTGGTTACGGCTTTTCTGCCAAACCAGAAAAACGAGATTTTGCTTACACTCCCGATGCTTTTATCACAGCTTTAGAAGGATTTATTAAAGCTTTAGAACTGGAAAATTTTTCCTTAGTTGTCCAAGGTTTTTTAGGTTCTGTAGGACTACAATATGCCTTACGTCATCCAGAACAAATTGCCAATTTAGTTATCTTAAATACACCAATTTCAACTACTGCTAAATTACCCTGGAAAATTAAACAAATGGGTTTACCTTTGGCAGGTGAAGTAATGACCCAAGACCCCCTATTAGTTGACCGAACGCTAGAAGGTGGAAGTCGTTATCGCATAGGAGATAAGGATTTAGATATTTATCGAAAACCATTTTTGAAAACTTCTGCATCTGGTCGAAGTCTCTTAGCAAGTATTCGCAATTTACAGCTTGACTCAGCCATGACAGAAATACAATCTGGCTTTAAAGAATGGCAACAGCCAATTCTGATTCAATGGGGTATGATTGACCCTTGGCTACCTGTAGACATTGCTCAAAATTTTGCAAATTCTGCACCAAATACCGAATTAATAAAACTTAATAACGTCGGACATTATCCTCAAGAACACTACCACGAGACGATTTTAGAAGACCTTTTACCCTTTGTGCGTCGTAAAGATGCTCATTGATAATATAGCTTTGGCAAAAATCGATATTATAAAAATGAATGTCAGAATATCAGGAGTCAGAATCCAGGAGTCAGAATTCAGAATCAATTAGTCGAGGATTCCCAATCACTACTAAATGGAAGATGATGTGGCTAAATTGAAATATTCTTTACTATTAAGACTCCATCCTTTGACGGTTGGAGAATTCTGAATTCTGACTCATTTTTATTGCCATTAAAAATGGAGTGCAACCACAAGTAAAGGAGATTAGAGTTCATGGCTTATTCATGGTTTAAAGCCTTTCATATTGTTGGATTTGTAGTTTGGTTTGCTGGTTTGTTCTACTTAGTACGTCTTTTTATCTATCACGTTGAAGCGAACCTTGAACCTGAGCCAGCGCGAACGATATTGAAAAATCAGTATCAAATTATGGAAAAGCGTCTCTATTACATCATCACTAACCCAGGAATGTATGTGACGATCGCAATGGCCATTGGTTTAGTAAGCACTGAACCGGATATTTTAAAAGAAGGTTGGTTGCATATCAAACTGCTGTTTGTGGCTATTTTAATTGGCTACCATCATTACTGCGCTAGGCTGATGAAGAAATTAGCAGTAGATGAATGTGGCTGGAGTGGTCAGCAATTACGTGCTTTAAATGAAGCGCCTACAGTTATGTTAGTAGCGATCGTCCTGCTGGCTGTGTTTAAAAATAATCTACCTACAGATATCGCTGCTTGGGCTATTTTTGCCATGATTATTTTGATGGCAGTCACTATTCAACTTTACGCCAAAAAACGCAGGCAGGATAAAGAGAAGCTGACGGCGCAGATAGGGCAAGTTCCACAGGAACAAAGTTAAAAGGGCGATTAGAAACCGCAACTACACAAGGCAAAACCCACTGAGGTGGGTTTCAAACTCTCAATTTTTTTCAGTCCGGTTGCGCGGACTACCCTGTGGGAAGACGCAAAGCGTCTATGTTTGTATAGCCGTGAATTCTATTTCGCCCTAGCTCTAAATAATAACTGTGCGCCCCTACCACTAATTACTTCATCCTGGAAATGTTTTCAGTAAATCATCCCCAGGAATCACGGTAGTGTAGAAAGCATATTTGCGATTAGCAACATAACGGCGATCTTGTTTAATAATCGCCATAAACTCTCTATGTCCTTCACGGGTACGTCCCACTAAACAACCCGCACTGGCAAGGCGAATATCATTCCGTGGATAATCAAAGCCGTAGTGCTGATTCACATAAAAATTATCACCTGTATCAAGTTTGTCACCAGTCCGTTTAAAATCTTTGTTGAAATCTCTACAAACAGTTATATCTCCAACTTGCACTAATGCTTCGTGAGGCTCTGCTGTACCGTGGGTGCCAACAGCCCAAGCTTTGTATTGCCCAAACTGAATCCTCGCTGCTCCTTTGGAATTCATCGGTGTATAAGTGTAGTACTTCCCTGGTTCTGTAGTAGCTTCCCAGTGATCTACGATTTTAGGAACACCATTTACGACTTCAATGAGAATCCGTCGATCATTAAATTCGTTGGGTGCATCATTGTTGAGAGTCCAGTCTGCATTTATACCCTCTACATAGACAATGTTGTATTCTTTTGGATTAGTGAATACCTCATAATTCTTGGAGAGCATATATTTTACAATTTTGCTGGCAATGTCATTACCAAGCTTTAAAGGGGGTTTAGGAAGATCATCTGGTTTGGTTTCAATCAGTTTCTTGGCTGTGACTGCTCCTAAAAAGCCACTCTCTTCAGTCTTTACTAATTCTTGAAATTTTTTGAGAGAGATCACAGAAACAGGGCCAAATTTCCCATCGGCTGGGGGTTCTAGCAAACCTAAGCCAATTAACAATATCTGAATCTGACGAGCTAAGTCTGCGTCATCAGCGATCGCCTCAAATCCCCATTTCTCCTCTTTTCCCAAAAAATCTTGTAGTTTCATATTGCACCTGCTTCATTGACCTATAGCTAAGTATAAACATCATGACAAAAATTGACGATGTTTGAAACTATACGCTTATCCAAAAAGCTCTACCGCTATATCTGTAGTCAGTAGCAAACCTATAAATTAAGTTTTAAAGAATACAAAAAATATCCTTACATCTTGATATACATGTAAAAAAAAGAGGAATTAAATTTGACTATTTTAGAATTTTCATTACTAATTTGGATTGGTTCATTTAGCGCTGGCTTGTTAGGGGCGCTCACTGGGCTAGGAGGTGGAGTAGTAATTGTTCCCTTATTAACTTCAGTATTTGGTGTTGATATTCGATATGCCGTTGGTGCTTCACTTGTATCTGTAATCGCTACCTCTTTGGGTACAGCGTCTACCTTTATTAAAAAAGGCTATACCAATTTGCGATTGGGAATGTTTTTAGAAGTAGCGACAACCATCGGTGCGATCGCAGGAGCAATGATAGCTACTCTTGTCTCTGTGAAAGCCCTAACTATCGTGCTAGCGATCGCTCTCATTTATTCAGCATACCTTTCACAACGACCCAGAGTAGAACATCCTGAAGTTGAAGTAGCAGATCCCATTGCAAGTTATCTGAAACTGAATAGCAGTTATCCAACTCCTGATGGAATGATGTCTTACCAAGTTCATGCAGTACCAATGGGATTTGGTGTGATGTTAATAGCTGGAATGCTTTCTGGGTTGCTTGGTATTGGTTCCGGGGGATTCAAGGTATTGGCGATGGATCAAGCTATGGGTCTACCCTTCAAAGTTTCTACCACCACTAGCAATTTTATGATCGGTGTCACAGCAGCATCAGCCGGAGTTTACCTAGCACGAGGCTACATTGATCCGGGACTATCTATGCAAGTAATGTTGGGGGTATTACCTGGTGCTTTCTTGGGCGCACGAATCCTGACAGGCGCTAAAACGCAAATTTTGAGAACTATCTTCAGTCTTGTGCTAGTGGTAATGGCTTTGAAGATGGTCTACAACAGTTTAATAGGGGGGTTGTAAAATGTATAAATTTAATAGTAGCTTTCGCTGGACATTTCTGGCACAGCCTGATAAAGGAGTGGTTACACTAACCTTACCGCAGGAAGTTAAAGACTCTAATATCGAACAATTAGAACAGCGCACTAGCACAGTAACACAATTGCCTAATAGCTGTGAGATTGATGCTAACAAGAACGTGACGAAAACATTAAGTGAACAGCAATTAGAGAATTTGCTCAGTAACCTCATGAAATATGGCGTTTTGATAGCTAGTGCTGTGGTTTTGCTAGGCGGTATACTCTATTTAATTCATCACGGTAATGAACCTGCGGGATATCACTTTTTTCAGGGAGAACCATTGGAATTTTGCTCACCAGCAGGTGTAGTAAAAGCAGTGATATCAGGTAGCTATCGCGGCATTATTCAACTTGGACTTTTACTACTAATTGCTACTCCGATTGTTCGCGTTTTTATTTCCCTATTGGCTTTCCTACTACAGCGAGAATTTATCTATGTAATTGTGACTTTATTAGTAATGGCTAGTCTGATTTACAGTCTTGTAGGAGCATATTATTAGTAATATTTCCAATATTAAGGTATAATATTAAGCTTTTACCCCTAAACCACGAATATTGAAATTCACCTAAAAGTAAAATTTTTAACCTTATTATGATCCTTGTAAAAGATCATTTATTGAACTTATACTTTGTTTAATTTGTTCTGTCAGAGAAGTTCTTAATAAGTCAAGAGTTCCGGTTGAAATATTGAGTAATCCTAAAGCATATAATAGGCTCGAAATCCCAATAAACAGAGCCAATAATCTCCCAAAACAACCGGGATTAATTTCAATAAAACCTAATTTAGATTGCCCAATTACAGCAATTGTTATAAAAACAATTCCTGTTATTAAAAATGTGTTATTTGGAATAAAATCTGTCATGTCTTTATTAAGATGACTCAGCACTTTTATTGTAGCTATTATTAGTTCAATTTTTGGCTTCGTCTATATTAAAAAACATAAACTTTTGACTAATCAACACCCAACCTATAAGGATGCTTTGGGTATTCTAATATCAGTGTTGGATCTCATGGTGTGCTAAAATTCTTGAAGATATATTTTTATTTTCAAATCTATTGAGCTAAAAATAGTGTTGATTGTCTCAATGGTATATAAATACTTTTATTTTGCTCAAGTGGCGAAGGACTAACCACGATTAGGCACGAAGGGAACTTACTTATCCAACTCTGGTAGAAATCAGATATTGTTAATTTGTAGCTGATTTAAACTTCTATTTTGCTGAAACTATGCAGTGGTAAAACTTTCAGCATCAAAAAGCCAAAATGTTATCACTCTTGTACTAGACTTTGATTTCGTTTATATACTAAACTACACTAAGACGATAGGAATAGTGGGTTTTTATGGAAAGCGTCCAAAACGTTAGTCAAGAGTTGAATGTAACAGGAGATACAGCGCCAGAGCAATTACAACAATCTACTCCAAAAGAGTTCAAAAAAGACATTTTCAAAAAACTTAGAGGTGGATTTTTCTTGGTACTGGGATATTTGTTGTCACCACTATGTTGGTGGAATGACTTACTATTCAATCTGCCAATAGCTTATGGTTTTGGGTATGCATGTAGTTTACTTTCCCCAAAATTACTTCTACCTTGTTCAATTATAGGGTACTGGCTCTCTAATATCGTGGGAATTCTCTTGATGCAATTCGGTTCTAAGGACATTTTTCAAAAAGAACCTCAAGAGCATAATCTCAAAAAAGAATTATTCACTGGTCTAATTTCCTCAACAGTTTATACCCTGTTGATTATGCTCTTAATCCAGTTGAAAATTCTCGATTCTCCCATTTTATTCTCTAAGAGTTAATTTAGTTTATCACCTTTCTACAAAGGAATTGACTATGGGGGTTCACAGATGTCATTGGTGTCAACTTAACCCGAAAGCCTGTCTAGAAAAAGCTTTTAGATATTGTCTCGTGTCTCGTTCCCAGTCTCCGGCGGGGAATGCCATCTTAGAGGCTCCGCCCCGCCTCCCTTGCTGGCGGCAGAGCCGCCAAGAGCAGCATTTCCAGCCCAGAGGCTGGAAACGAGATTGGAAAAGGCTTTTAGCTTAAGTTGACACCAATGCACATCTGTGAACCCCTACTATGTATATCTAGCAGATATTTCGTAAAAAGCAATATCAACTTTAATCAAATTTTAAAATTTCACTTAAGTTCAACAATTTGGGAGCCTCCTTACTTACAATTAATGGCAACTTACCATTCCATTTCTCTATTGCTTGCCTTTGTAATATTTCTGGAGTTAAACCATCGCGTAATAATCTGTGGGCTTCAGCTTCTCCTTTGGCTAAATTAACTTTTGCCTCAGCCTCTTTTGTTGCTTTCAGGGCGATAAACTCTGCTTGTTTTGCTTCCTGTTCAGCAATCTGCTTTGCCTCCACCGCCTCACCAAATCGTTCTGAAAAATGGACATGAACTAGAGAAATATCATCAACTGCAACGTGATAGCTACCCAGTCGTGTAGACAATGCATCATCTACTCCACTTTTGACTTCTCCTCGTTTAGTAATAATTTCTTCAGCAGTATACTTTGCCATTACGGCTTTTAGAACTTCTTCAACTGCTGGGTTAATAATCCGAATAACTACATCTTGTTCATCTCCAATTTGTTGAAAAATGGCATTTACTTCCTGGGGAATAACATGCCAATTGAGAGCTACATCGGTGAAAACATTTTGTAAATCTTTGGAAGAAGCTTCAGCCGAGATTTCCTGTTTTTGGACTCGAATACTCAACTTTTTCACAGTATTTACTACAGGAATAATCAAGTGAAGTCCTTCTCCTAATATCTGGTTTTGGACTTCGCCAAATTTCATCAATACACCACGTTCTCCGGCATTTACAATCACACAAGGCGTCAGGAAAAGAGTTATCAGGAACAAAAGAGCAGTCAGTTTACCAGCACTATTAAAAGTTGTATTTTTTTTCATCGGTGTGAAACATATATGCGTCTTGTATGGAGACACATATTTAGGAGTTGTAAGCTTCTTCCTGTCATGCTCTTATAACTTTGACTCGAAGTCAATTTTCATATCACTCTAGCTAAGTAACAAAACATTATTACTAATAAGTAAGTCCCTGACTGAGCAGTTATGTATTGAATATACAGGTATATAGTTAAGCCGCCAATGTGTACTTTACTACCCCAACTTGGAGCTAATGAAGATTAGGCTAGCTTTATTTTTACCTAAATTACTGTAATCATATCGAAAAATCGTAGTATTGAAAAGGCAAGTTTGCCCTTAACCCATGTATTACATTTAGCTCGTCTTTTTGTTTACCAAACTCATTAGCTGTTTATCCAACCCAATGAGGTAATCTCTACCGTAAGCTCCATTCTCTAAGCCTGTAACGAGATTATGGGGAATGTCTTGTGTAATTTCTTCGCTACAAGAACCAGCAGCCAGTGCGATCGCAGCTACTGTATCTACATCCCCGGTAAAAGCGATACAATCTTGTAAAAGTTCGCTCATGCTGTCATTTCGCATCACCGCAGTAATCGCAGCCCTGACACTCATCCAGCCTTTGGACTTGACTTTACCTTCCCAAGGTTTAGACCACTCTCCAGATACATAACCTTTGAGAAACTGTCCTAATTTGCGTTTTGCTCCCAGTCGATAGATAAAATAATGTGACATTAGGGCAGCCGCAACGGCAGCATTGATTCCATCAGGTGTATTGTGGGTAATTGCTGCTTGAATTGTTGCCGCCTCAATGACTTTTTCTGGTGTGGGATAGATGCCAATGGGTGCTGCACGCATTGCCCCTCCGCTTTTGTCACTATCAGGGTTAATTTTGCTTAAAAACTCTTCCCCATCCTGAATTTCTCCCAGAAAATGGTAGAAGCTTCGAGAATAACCTTCCCTCTCATCGCGCTTGAAGGCTCTAACAAAACTATCGGCTAAAACTTCTGGCGTCCACGGTGCTTGAGCAACAATTACTTCGGCAATGGCAATGCTCATCTGGGTATCGTCAGTATAGCTGCCAGGAATGAGTCGAAAACGCGGATGCTCGACGTATCGACTCAAATCGTTGTTAACGATCATCTCATCAGCATATTCAAAGCCTGCACCGTAGGCATCTGCGATCGCTAACTCTAGCAGCATATTGGTATTAAATTAAAAACGGACGCGCCAGAAAAAAGCTAGAAACTGATTTAGCATCTACCGGTTCTCCTTCCAGAATCGCTTTCTCTAATTCTTCGGGAGTCAAAAATACAGTTTCGATATCCTCGTCTCCATCTTGTGGTGGTGGTGTCTTCAGCTTTTCCAAATCTCGCGCCAGAAAAGCATAGATAATTTCATCAGAATAGCCGGGAGCTAAGAAAAATTCGCCTAGTTTGTCCCATTTTTTGGCACTATAACCAGTTTCTTCTTCAATCTCACGCTGTATTGTCTCTAAAGGTTCTTCATTTACTTCCACAGTTCCCGCCGGAAATTCTAATATTCGTCCCTGAATTGCAAAACGATACTGGCGCACCAGCACAAGTTTACCCTCTGGTGTCACTGGTACAGCTAAAGCACCACCAGGGTGACGAATACATTCCCATTCTCCTTCCGATTTATTAGGTAAACGCAAGCGATTAACTTCAAAATCAAACTTACGTCCTTTATAAAACAGGCGTTGTTTTAGTAGTTGTGGTAATTCTCTACCTAATGGCATAATAAAATCTGATTATCTGTGAATACAGAGGCGAAATCAGCGTTCTTCTGCGTTTAAGGATGGTGATTTTAATTGCCCATCCATAAATGTACATCTGAACAGTCTACCTCTTTCAGCAGTTCTTTAATAACACACCCAGAAACTGGTTCTACCCAATCTGGGGCAATTTCTGCCAGTGGTACTAACACAAAGGCCCGATCCCGCATTCGGGGATGGGGAATCTGGAGATTTGGTGTATTTACAATAAAGTCATCAAATAATAACAAATCCAAATCCAGGGTTCGCGGCCCCCAGCGTTCCTGTCGCACCCGCCCAAATTGTTGTTCAATTCCTAACAAAATTTCTAATAACTGCTGAGGTAGCATCTCTACCTGCAACGTGACGCAGCCATTTAGGTAATCTGGCTGTGGTGGCCCGACGGCTTTAGTTTGATACCAATTGGATTTGGCTTCTAAGAGAATCCCTGGTGTTTGGGCTAAAATCTCTATAGCTGCTTCTAAAATCGTCTGTGAATCGCCGATATTACTACCAAGGGCAAGAGCGCTTCGTCTGGGTTTGGTGTAGGCGTTGCTCGCCGTTGGCATCCTACTCTCCTTAATTGAGCCGTTTTCTGGCTGTTTTTGCGGATACTTTCCTGCGCTTGTTCCAGAAAATGCCAATAGCTTTTGTATTCAGAATAGTTATCAAAATTGCAGCATTTTTACAAAACTAAACTAACCAAATCTAAAAAACATTATTTTATGGTGAATTTAGTTAATTATTTATAGGATATTATACTAACACAATGGTGGTGCGCTAACCCCAAAGTTGATTAATGGTGGTTATATAGTTACTACTTTGAGCGAGGAACTGACGTGGGGAAGCTTACCTCCTGGTTCAAGCGAAGACCAACCAATTTGAGTGACTCTGGACAAGGAGGAACAAATGAGAGCTTACCACCAGCACATCTGGCGCAGGCGAGGCAGTTACTGAGCAAAATGAAAATTTTACCATCTAGGATGAAGGCCAATCAGGCAACTGGCGGGAAACCACTCTATCGTCGCTTATGGTTTTGGGCAGGCTTGGGTATAGGTGGTGGGATATTTGCCTTGATCTACGGCATTAATTCAATAGACCAGACTTTGCCAAATCAGGCCGAGTTGAATGCTGTACTCAGAGAGCAAACACTCACTATCAAAGCTGCCGATGGCACCATATTACAACAACAAGGTGAAGCGACCAGAGAACAGCTAAAGCTAGAACAAATACCAGATAATTTAAAAAAAGCTTTCATCGCTTCAGAAGATAAAAGATTTAAAGAACACAACGGAGTTGATCCGCAAGGGATTGTCAGAGCAGGTTTGAATAATTTGCGATCGCAAGGTGTGGTTGAAGGTGGTAGCACCATCACCCAACAGCTAACGCGGATTCTCTTTTTGAAACAAGAGCAGACAATCTGGCGCAAACTCAAAGAAGTCCGCCTTGCCCAAAAAATGGAGCAAGAATTAACCAAAGATCAGATTCTAGAGCGTTACCTGAATCTGGTTTATTTGGGGGCTGGAGCTTACGGTGTGGCAGATGCATCTTGGGTATACTTTAGTAAATCGCCAGACCAACTTTCTTTATCGGAAATGGCAACGATTGCTGGATTAGCTCCTGCTCCTAGCTTGTACGCCCCAGACAAGAATCCAGAAGCGGCAAAACGGCGGCGCGACTTGGTATTGCTACGGATGCAAGAAGATGGAATTATTACAGCAGAGCAAAGGCAGGCAGCTGTTCAGGAGTCGTTAACCCTCAAAAGTAGTTTACCTAAGCGAGTGCAAGTAGAATCGCCCTACTTTACCACCTACATCCAAAAAGAATTACCGAAGTATGTTTCTTCTGATGTCCTAGCGAGTGGGGGTTTAGTAGTAGAAACCACCCTGAACCCGACTTGGCAAAAAGTGGCAGAAGAGGCGGTTGCCAAAACACTACGAAATCAAGGACGCTGGGAGAACTTTAAGCAAGCATCAATGGTGGCCATTGACCCCCGTAATGGTGAAATTAAGGCGATGGTTGGGGGAAAAGACTTTGGTAAAAACCAGTTTAATCGGGTTACTCAGGCACAACGGCAGCCAGGATCGACATTTAAAGGGTTTGTATATGCTACTGCGATCGCTAGCGGTAAAAGCCCCTACGATAGCTACCAGGATGCGCCCTTTGTGGTAGATGGTTATGAACCAAAAAACTATAGCGAAAGGTTTCGAGGTTCCATGAATATCCGAGACGCTCTCACCAGTTCTATTAATGTGATTGCGGTGAAGGTGTTGATTGATATGGGATTTACGCCAACGATTAAACTTGCCCATGATATGGGGATAAAATCTGAACTTAAGCCCACCTACTCCTTAGCTCTTGGCTCAAATGAAGTCAATTTGTTAGAGTTGACTAGCGCTTATGGCAGTTTTGCAACTCAAGGCTTGCATACAGAACCTCATGGCATTACCCGCATCCTCAACCGCCAAGGTAAAGTGATTTGGTCAGCTAATTTCAAGCCTAAACGGGCCCTTGATGCCGACAGTGCTGCCATCATGACTTGGATGCTACGCAACGTCGTAGAAGCGGGAACTGGTGCTGCTGCTCAATTAGGTAATAGACAGGTTGCTGGAAAAACCGGCACCTCCGACGAAGCCCGCGATTTATGGTTTATTGGCTACATTCCCCAGATGGTGACAGGGGTTTGGCTAGGTAACGATGACAACCGCCCCACTTATGGCAGTAGTGGTAGTGCCGCTTACACCTGGCGCGAATTTATGAAACAAGCGGTAGAGGAGATGCCAGTAGAAAAGTTTCCCAAACGACCCAAATTAGAAGGTCGCAAAGGTACTATCAAAGCCCAGTCTATTAAGCCCAAACAAATCCTAAATCGTTCTATCTCCTCTAATGATGACTCAGGAGAAAGTACTGACAGCAGCAGATCATCTAGGAGACGTAGAAGCAGGAGGAGCTATTCTCAAGAAGATCAGCAACCAAGTAACTATACCCCAAGACGGAGAAGGCGCGATGCCTACGGCGGGCTACGCCTACGCAGCGAAGAATCCAGTTCTAGTAACTCTTCCTCAGAATCATCTACTCCACGGCGGCGCTCTAGAAGAGTAGAATCTGATTCTCCCCCGCCTCGAAGAACTCGGCGATCTTCCTCTCCTGCAAATAGTTCTGGTTCTTCAGGTTCTTCATCATCACAGCCATCCTGGCGGGATAGACTTAGACCTTCTAACTAATTAATTAAAGGTGGGCATGGGGCATTGAAAAGAGGCAGAGGGGCGGGGGGCGGGGTGCTGAGGAGAGGATTTTTCACCCTGCTATCTGCTCCCTGCTCCCTGCTCCCTTCTCCCTGCTCTCTG
The DNA here is from genome assembly GCF_014023275.1 of Nostoc edaphicum CCNP1411. Lineage (NCBI taxonomy): Bacteria > Bacillati > Cyanobacteriota > Cyanophyceae > Nostocales > Nostocaceae > Nostoc > Nostoc edaphicum. Next base: position 5,423,490 of record NZ_CP054698.1, on the reverse strand, counting down.
CTCCCCACTCTCTCTCCCTCACCCCTTTTCTCTGCAATATGAAGTTGCTCAAACTAAACTACAGGGGGATGTTAGGTGATACGCTCATTTTATAGTGTGTTAAGTACTGTTACCTAACCTTGGAGAATATACTCATGCATGTATTTATGCAAACGGCAGCACCAGCGATAGATGCTGCCCCTCACTTTCCCTTGGCTTTTACCTTGGTGTATGTCGTTGGTTTTATTGCCGCTGTAACCATTGGTTCAATAGCTTGGTACAACTCAAAACGCCCCGCAGGCTGGGAAAGCAAAGAGCGTCCTGATTTTGTGCCTAAAGTCGATAAAGAAGAAACTCCGGGTGTGGGTAAACCGAAGTCATAATTTAGTCATTAGTTATTAGTCATTAGTCATTAGTCATTAATCATTAATTATTAGACTATGGACTTTTGACTATTATTTAGTTTTGCACTTCAACCCAACGGCGGTAAAGCTTTTGAATTTGTTTGAGAAGTGTAGTGTGAGCCGGTTGAGTAGACTCATTCGGCTTCGCTATATCTTGCAGTTCCGTTAGGAGTCTGGCTTCTTCAACGGCTACTTCGCCATCGCTATAAATTAAGCCACTGATAGCTTCAATCAGATTTTCGCAATCTTCAAGGCTGGGGCGATCGCCTAAATACTCCCGCACCCATTCATAGCATTCTTTTGGCTGTACAGGAACTAATTCGTACAGCCAAGGCTTAATTTCTGGGTCGTTAGCCAAACCTTTTGCTTGAGCTATTTCGCGGAGATATTGCCGTTCTTCTGGCTGGATTCTGCCATCAATCCAGGCTGCTCCAATCAGGATTTTAACTAAGTTTTTCACATTGGAAGGGGTAACCATTGCTGCCTCCTCTGGTAGATTCAGGCCTCCACCAAATGGTACAATCCCAAACAGTATTCACTCGGAATTATTGGTTTTTCTTAAGCGCACCATAAAAAAGCCATCCATGTCCTGTCGATGGGGCCAGACTTTAAACCAACCTTGAGGCGTGCTATGAGCAGAATCAGGTAACTCAACGCCGCTGGGAGACTCAATTTGCCAATCAGGTGACTTAGCTAAAAATGCCGAAATTACTTCTTCATTTTCTGCTGGATGTAATGTACAGGTGGCATAAACTAGTACACCACCAGGTTTGACAAAAGTTGATGTATGTGTTAATAATTCTTTTTGCAGCACAGAAAGTTCTCGGACCGATTCTGGTGTCTGTCGCCAACGCGCATCAGCATGACGGTGCATAGTTCCCAAACCAGAACATGGGGCATCGAGTAATACGCGGTCTGCGGTGTTTTGAAATTGGTTGAAGTGGCGACTGTCGCCAGTGTAAATTTGAATAGATTGTAAATTCAGCCGTTGAGAATTTTCTTGGAGTTTGCGAAGACGAGAAGAAGTGCGATCGCAAGCCCAAATTTTTCCCTTATCTGCCATTAACTCAGCGATGTGGGTTGTTTTCCCCCCTGGTGCAGCACAAACATCAATTACCACTTCACCTGGTTGCGGGTCGAGTAAATGACTTACCAATTGGGCGCTACTATCTTGTACAGTCCACCAACCCTCTGTAAAACCAGGTAGTTTTTGAATTGACCCTGCACTACCAATCAATCGTAAAGCTTGGGGTAAATGAGGAATCCGTCTGACCAAAACGCCAGCAGATTGCAACGCCGCCTCAACTTCCTCGATGGAAGTACAAAGCGGGTTGATACGCAAATCAATTGTTGGTGATTGGTTCATCCATTCACACAGTTGTTCTGTCTCGGAAAAATCCAATTGTTCTAACCAAACTTGAATCATCCAGTCAGGAAAGCTGTGTAAAATACCCAAGCGTTCTACTGGGTTTTCTGGAAGTTGTAACGGATCAGTATGGAGAGATGAGGGGGATAAGGGAGATGAGGAAGTATTTTCTCCCCCTACTCCCCTATCTCCCCCTGCTCCCCCTGCTTTTCTCAAATACTGGCGTAATAGACCGTTGACAAAACCAGTTAGTCCAGAAAAACCGTTTTCTTTAGCGAGTTGGACGGTGGTGTTAACAGCAGCTGAGGCGGGAATACGCTGTTGATAGCGCAGCTGGTATAAGCCCAGATGTAAGATGGTGCGGAGGTCTGGCGGTTGTTGATGAGATTTCTTTTTGGCGAGTTGATCGATTACAGTATCAAGAGTGCGCTGCCTTCTGACACTCCCATAAACCAATTCTGTCAACAAGCGGCGATCGTTATCAGGCAAATTAACTTTTTGCAGTACTCTATCTAGGGCAACATCAGCATAAGCCCCCTTGTGAACATCTCGCAGAGCGATAAAAGCTAGTTGACGGGGGTTTGTCATGGAAATATGATTCAGGAGTCAGAAGGCTTTTGTATTCTAACTCCTAACTCTTGTACAGACGCGATTAATCGCGTCTCTCCTATCGAGGAATATATGGGTCTACGCTGGCAATTTCAAACTCACACGCTCTAGAAACCTGTTCTGCTGGTAATTTACCAAAGCTGATTAATGGTAAATATGTGGGGTTTGCCATCAGTTCTTTTGCCAATAAGAACCCAGTAATTGTCCAAGTTTGATATTTCCGAGCTTGTTTGCCAATCAGTCGCCCTTTCTTCCCATCGTAATATTCTGGCCATTCATCTGTACTGAGGCGTCCTTGGGCAATTTCAATCGCCTTTTGTGCAAGACTTGTTCTATTAGTTTTCACCGCCGCCGCTGCCAACATCCACATTAAAACTGGCCAACTACCAGCATTATGATACGACCAGGGGATATTTTTGGGGTCACATCCAGTTACAATTCTGTATTCTTCATGTTCCAAAGCTGGGAAACAGATTTTCATTGGCATATCTCCCACCAAATCATCCCATCGTTCCTCAATGAGAGTCATAATCGCTTGTGACTGTTCTTCGGTGGCTAAGTCGGAAATAATTGCCATTAAGTTTCCGAGTGAAAAGAAGCGAGTATCTAGCTGCGACGGGCCAACATTACCTGCTAGATAACCACCTTTTTTCGGCAGCCATTTATCTAATTCATAATAGGGAACAGAATCTACATATATATTGAACAGATTAACAGCAGCCTTACCATATTCTTCACTTTTGAAGCGATAAATTGCATTCAGGCGATTAATATCTATCCAATAATGCTGGCGAATATGAGCGCATAAAAGAGGTAAACGGTTATCAATGGCTTCAACAATATCAGAATTACCTTGACAAATTAGTAGTTCACGAGATGCACGCAATGCCGTGTAAAAGAGAACTTGTAGTTCTAAAGGATGACCATAAATGCCCATACGACGGTCAATCATACAAGCACCATCTGGAACCAACAGCGTTGGGTACATATCAAAACGATTTGCCAAGCAGATTTCCATGATTAACCTGATACCATTTTGGAATTCAGGTTGATAGGCTAGAGAAAAATCATCTGTGGCGACAATATAAGCACGCAATAAAATAATCCACCATAGGCAAGAATCTACGGGAGTAACTCTAGCGATCGCATGTTCACCAAAGTCTGCTTCTAAATATTCTTGTCCATTTTCTGATACAACTTTAAAGCTAGCTGGGATTAATCCTCGTCCTGGCTTATAGGCATCTAATGCCTTTTCTTTAGGCTGTAACTTTAAGGTTTCTTCTAAGAAATTACGAACAATATCTGTTCTACCTTTGATTAGAAAAATTAGAGCGGAAGAAACAAAATCCCGGACAAAGCACTGATCGTAATTGAGGGCCTCTACAGAGGCATCATAAGCTGCTACTGTCCCAACGGGGCGTCCCTGATAGTAGAGAATTGATTTTTCTAGTGCTAGCCAAGCTTCTTCCACTTCTTGTAAATTTTCAGTAGTTTCTAATTCGTTTAGGTGCATCGCCAGAATAACTCCATTGGGATTGTGAATTTGTGGTAGATGCGTCTTCATTTATTATTTTGCTATTCTCAGCATAACAAAAACAATTCTTTGAATAGCAAATATAATTTGGCAAAATAATCATCAACTAATAACGAATAAATATGCTGAGATTTATGCAACTTTATTGTTAGTTAGTTTGCAGATAATCTATTACTTTTTTGGTGCATTATAGTTGTTGTTCTCCACCACAAGTAGTAACATGATTCCTAAAAACAGTCACACAAGATATATTTTTAGATTATTTATTGTTCCGTTGTATGCCCGGAATCTTTGCTTTACCAAACAAAAACATATCTTCAGTGCTGTTTAGGGTTTGTGTGAAGTTAAAACTGGTTGCAGTATATTTACCTGAGCAAGATTAGTTTTTGACACGAAGAAGTCATATTATTCCCCTATAACCTAATAATTTATAACCTTTTGTCAAAATATGCAATATGAATGCTCAAAAAATTTAATATGTCAATACTTCTCAAGAGTTAAATATATTACCCTACTGATAGATGACATGGGGTATTCATGGGAGTACACTCAAAAAAATCCAGCCAACAGAACGATCGCCAATGCTAAGAAAGCGATCGATAATCCGAGTTAGATTCTGTTGCGGAATACCAGTACCAGTATTTTGAATCTGAATCACAGCATAATGGTCACTACGGTATAAGCAATCAGTCACCTTTCCTGTTTGTGGTGTGTATTGAATTGCATTGATAATTAAGTTAACAGAGAAGCGATGCTCATTACTGTTCTCCCAAAGCAGCTTTAAAAACTTGTTCAGCAGTCAGATTTAGCTCTCTGAAAGTTGGCGATTGAATTTGGTCATTACCACGAAACTGAGTTTTCAAGACGCGATAAATCGCCGTCTCTACAAGTGTTTTGGTCTTATCTGAACTGTATTAATCTATAAACTGATATTGTTGGTTGTTTATTTAACTGTATATACTTTTATGCTGACTTGTCTTCTGCTGCTAATTGATGAATTTGTTGTGTATACCAAATAATCTCAAGCATTCCTTGTTGATCTAGATCATTAGTCTGTGCTATTTGGGGTTGTAGCGTAATACCGCTAGTTCGATTTGTCAGAAGTTCAATCGGCAAGTTTGGTGCAATTGCAAGCGGTCGTGCTAAACCGATAACATCTACGCTTCCTTCCTCAATTGCTTGTGCCATAGCATCGGCTGAACGAAAACCACCAGTTAACATAATTGGTAGAGAAATTGAGGAGCGAACTTTCCGGACATATTCTAAAAAATAAGCTTCGCGTTGGCGTGTACTTTCTTTTTGAGCAATATCTGTCTGTCCCATCATCGCCAGCTTTTCATAAGTTCCACCGGAGATTTCTATCAAGTCAACACCAACTTGTTCTAAAACTTGGACAACATTAATAGATTCTTCTTCAGTAAAACCACCTCGTTGAAAATCAGCGGAGTTGAGTTTGACACTAATCGGAAAATCTTGACCAAGAGAATTACGTATTCCTTGATATACTTCTAAGAGGAAACGCATTCGCTTTTCAGGTGTTCCTCCCCAGTCATCATGACGTTGATTAGAAAGCGGCGATAAAAATTGGTTAATTAGATATCCATGAGCAGCATGGATTTGTACACCAGTAAAACCAGCTTTTTTTGCAATTTTTGCTGTATAGATGTGACGTTCGATTAGATGTTTAATTTCTGCTTCAGTTAATGCTCTGGGTTGAGCGAATTCTTTTTCAGAAAGTTGTAGTGGAATTGATGATGGTGCTACAGGCTGTGGTGATAAATAAATTGGTGATTGCCGTCCTGGATGATTAATCTGCATCCATATATGACCACCTTGTGCAATGCTTGCAACTGCCCATTCTTGGAGAAGTGGCAGATCCCGTTCATCTTCAATTACAACATCGCGTGGTAAAACCAAAGCTGTCCGAGCAATCATGACATTACCGGTAATCATCAAACCGGCTCCTCCTAATGCCCACCGCTTATACAAGCGGATAATTTCTTTTGTGGGGCTGTTTTGATCGTCAGCTAACTGTTCGTTCATGGCAGCTTTAGCTATCCGATTTGGCAATTCTGCCCCACAGGCTAGTTTTAAAGGTCGGTTAAGGATGGTAATATTGTTATTCATATTTTGACTAGTATCAATAAACCGCTAACATAAACGACTGCAATTGAGGGCGCTTGTTTAAGTCTCGCGCGATCGCAATTCTCACACCACTATATCGGCTAGTCGTAACAAAGGATGTAAGGCAACTTATTTATCAAAATTAATATATTTGTGAGCATTTAAATGCTCCTGGAATTCTTTATAAGCTCGATTAATTGCTTGCATCGAAGTTTTTGCGATCGCAGCTTTCCATCAGGGCTGATAGCAACAGATAAAACTGCTTCTGCTTGTCCAGAGAAGGTGTAAAGCCATTTTCCGGTTTTCAAGTTCCACAAATTAACTTGTCTGTCATCACTGCCACTGATTAAGGTAGTACCATCAGGACTGATTGCGATCGCATTCACTGCCGCTAAGTGACTCTTGAGTGTGCGTACACATCTCCAAGTTTCAGGTAGCTGGGTTGTCGGAGATATTTTTTCCGGTTCAATATTGGGAGTAGAAGGTTTAGGTGTAGCAAATTCTGATTTTTTCTTGAATTTAGCTTTAAGCGTTTGTAACTCATCCTCGACTTCCAAACCAGCAAATTTTTGGTTGAGATCGTCACCAGATAAAAATGCTTCTAATTCCATCACTGCTTCGGAATAGTAGCCCATCTGCAAAACTTTCTCTTCCATCCGCTCAAAAAGCTGTGCTGGAGTTTCGCTAATTCCCGATTCGTCTAACAGTTTGGCAATACCATAGGCGGCGAGTCCGACTACTGCACCAATTCCTGCCATTGGTACTGCACCAATCCCAAATGCCAGCCCTACTTTAGGTGCGACTAAACCCATACCACCGACGACGCTATAAATACCAGCACCGCCAACTGCACCAATTCCCATTGTAGCGATCGCAGCAGCATCTCCTTCTGCTATGGCTTTAAAAGCGCCATAAGTAGCAGCACCAGCCACAGCGCTAGCAGACACTACAGGAGTTGCACCAATTCCAACAGCGCCAAATCCGCCGGCTAGCCCCATACCGCCTACTGTTGCGGAAACACCAACACCTGTTATGGTTCCACCTGCAATAAATGCTGCACCTGTTTTAGAGCTTTGTATCATTGCCTAATGTTTTCTTGAAATTTTCTAGAGTCATCAGATTTTGTTTGAGTACAGCTACTATTGCTTCCTGCTGTTGAAGCTGAGTTTGAAGAGTCAGCGCAATTTTGTTTTGAACTTTTTTCTTGAGTACAGCTTTAATAGCTAAATTGTCATCATTATTTTTCAGAGCTATATGAGCATATTTATTCCACAATTTAACTTCTTCTTGAGCTTGTTCATAATTTTTATGAATGCATTCTTTATTTATAACAGCAGTCTTAAGAGCTTCTTGTGTCTCATGAATCGCCTCTAGTAAAAGCACGTTACTGTCTTTTTGGGCTTTAGTTTGCTCTTGAGGTTTAGGTGGTAGCATTAATGCTTTAAGTTGCTCTAATTCATCATCAATAGATACATCAACATTTTTATATTCAACCGATATATCAACATCTTTATATTCAAAGCTGATGAATGTTGGTGAAACCTCACTGGTGTTAGGCTTACTGCATAATACTTCATTCTGTGCTTCTGAAACCTTTTGCTCCCAAGATTTCAAACTACTTTTAATTGCGTCTACTTGTGGTTGTTGCTCCCCTACAAGTTTTTTTAGTCTACTAGCAATTACTTGGTATCGTTCCTTTTAAAATTTTGCTTGACGAATTAAATCCTGATTACTTCCTTTCAAAGCAAGTTGATATTCTTGTTCCCATTTATCAGCTTCGGCTTGAGCTTTCGCATAGTCTCGTTGAGCAATTTCTTGGGCTACTCTGGAGTGGCTTGCTCCTTCGCGTAACTTTCGTAGCGCATCCTGTGGTGATTGATTTTGGTCATAAAGTCCCATAAATTTATCTGAGTAGGCTTATTACCCAGAGCCTAGACTAATTAATACTGTTGCGTCCTCGTAAAAATTACTTAAGCCTTGACTTTTGCTTTTAATGTTAATTCAGGAAAGTCTCAGTACAATATTTCATTAATTCCTAGCAAAATAAATTAGACAAAGCTCCGCGTTACTCTGCGTTTAAAAACATAACGATTTTACGCACTCATTACCAAATAATCGAAACTAGTCCTGATGCAGTTATATTTGAATCACAAGTTAATAGTTGTACTTCATTACCTTTACTTGCTAAAACTAGTGCAGTCGCAGTAATTTGCCTATCGTGCATTTCATTAATAGCAGATAAGCTCATAGTTATTTTAATTACATCTTTGTCAAGTGGATAAATTACCACACGCGGATCAGTTTCAACTACTGAAAGTAAATTCTTGGCAGAAGGGATAGATGTTCTTTCTCTCTCAACAATCCAAACAGCTTCGGCTAATGTTGTAGCTGGTATAACTAACTGGGAATCAGGATTAGAAAGAATAGCATTGGCATTCGCACCTAATCGCGAATTTCCTTCAATAAACCAGATAAGAGCATGAGTATCAATCACGTACTTCATAATTACCTATGACCAGTCTAAGCCGTCTTCGGTATCTCCATGAAATTCAGTAATTTTGAAATCGTTTTCTGTTGATTGTTTATTTCCAGAAAACATACCAAACCGCATTATCTGCTTTTGGATTGGAGCCTGTTTGGGTTCTAAAAAAGTTACAATGACACGGCTTTCTGATACATCAGATGGTAATTCTGAAAGTTGTATATTACCGTTCCTATACACTCCTTCAATGGATTGCAACATTGGTATTTACCAAATTTGTACTCATATAAATTATAAAGTTAATACTAAAAATAGGCTTATTTGTTTAAAAACATCAAATTTTTGGGCTGTACTGGCGCTAGCTGCTGTGCGTTACTTCCTCATATTCGAGCTTATCTGCCAAAACACGCAGTGCTAATGCTTGAACTCTAGCAACTGCTTCTTCTTTTGTCTGCCCATAAGCTAGTACACCAGGAAAATCAATCACTTCAGCCAGAAAGCGTCCATCCTCTTCTTGTTCAATCTCTATCGTGAAGTTCATAGCCAGCGAAGATAATGAAGATATTCTAGTACAAGCAATTCCTGGATAAAACAAAAAAGCCAGAGCTATCAAATCTACCATCTGTCGGCCTGCTAAAGAACTCTGTAGCGATCGCCAACTTTTATATACACGCCATGTCTAGTATGTCAAGCAAGCCTCCACTTTTATCAAATAGGCGAACTTGAACAAAACGCACACGCCATCACGCAATCTCGACAATCCCAATGAACTCTACCGAAAATATGGAATAACATTTGGGTGTGCTTCAAGAAATTGTGTACAAGAGTTGAAAATGACGATATGGCAACATCTAATATCCTCAAAGAACCATTGCTTTTGCGCTTGAGTCGCTTGTTTGGTGGACTGCGTGGCGATTTCACGGGAGGACTAACAGCAGCAGTGGTGGCATTACCTTTGGCTTTAGCCTTTGCGGTAGCCAGTGGTGTAGAACCAAAAGCGGGACTTTACACCGCGATTGTGGCGGGAATTGTCGCAGCAATTTTTGGTGGTTCCTCAGTACAGATTACAGGGCCAACAGGTGCAATGGCTGTGGTTTTGGTGGGAATTGTCGCCAAGTACGGGCTTGAGAAAGTTTGGATTGCTGGGGTGATGGCTGGAATTATCCAAATTGCCTTGGGGGTTGCCAAACTTGGACAGTTAGTAAAGTTTATTCCTTATCCGGTGACGGCAGGTTTTACTAATGGTATTGCCGTGATTATTTTTTGTGGTCAGTTAAATAATTTCTTTGGTTTAAAATTACCACGTAGCGAACATTTTTTGCCGGGACTTTGGCAAAGTCTAAGTCATGTAGAAGCTTTAAACTGGGCGGCTGTTGGCTTGGCAGTTGTGGTGATTGCAACCAATCTTTTGTGGCCCAGGATTAATACGACAATACCAGGTTCTTTGGTAGGGCTGGTGTTAGCAACTGCGATCGCATCTTCTTTCCATTTGAATGTACCAACAATTGGCACCATTCCTCAATCTTTACCGATGCCTCAAGGTATTCCCCACTGGAATGATTTTAGTGTGATTCGGGAACTAATTAATCCGGCTTTGGCTTTAGCTGCACTGGGAAGTATTGAATCGTTGCTATCGGCGGTAGTAGCTGATGGTATGACTGTCAGCGAGAAACATAATAGCGATCGCGAATTAATTGGTCAAGGTTTAGCTAATATGATTGTGCCATTTTTTGGGGGCATACCCGCTACAGGTGCGATCGCTCGGACTGCTGTCAATGTCCGTTCTGGCGGTAAAACCCGACTATCTGGGGTAATTCACGGTCTTGCCTTAGCCATCATCGTTTTAACTTTAGCACCCCTAGCAGCACAGATTCCTTTAGCAGCGCTTGCTGGGATTCTGATGGTGGTTAGCTTGCGGATGATTGAGTGGGAAGCCATTGGTTTATTGATGCGTGCTACCTACTCCGACTTTGCTGTGATGATTCTTACCTGGCTAGTGACAATCTTGTTTGACTTAGTTCTCGCTGTCGAAGTGGGATTGATTGCAGCTGGAGCGTTATTCATCAAACGGATGAGCGATTTAAGCTTAGTTAAAATACCTGAAACCGAAGTATTTCCTCCTGGTACTCCTCTGGAATTAGGTAAGGAAATTGCCGTTTATCGGGTAGATGGCCCCGTATTTTTTGGTGCTGCTGAACGATTTGCTACCTTCCTCCGCGATGAACCGGAAGTAAAGTATTTAATTCTCCGATTGCGATTTGTGCCAAATATGGACACAACTGGGTTAGTAGCCTTAGAGGATATTTATCATGACTTGGAACGGCACAATTGCCGCTTAATTCTCACAGGGTTACAACCCGAAGTCCAACAATTACTAGAACGTACAGGATTGTTAAAAACAATTGGGTTATCAAATTGTTTTGAAACAACCACAGATGCGATTTGCTCTATCTCTCCTCAGATTGCATGTTCTCAACCTGTAGCAACTGATTTGAAAACAAAAGAATTGATGGAATTAAATGACTGATACAGTTCAGATAAGACCAAAACACTTGTAGAGACGGCGATTTATCGCGTCTTGAAAACCCGCAATTTTGTACTATTAGCCCTTAACTGAACCGTATTGCTCTCAAGACACGATAAATCGCGTCTCTACATGAGCGATCGCCGCGAGCCTTTAAATATTAAAATAAAGCCTGTATTCATTATTGAATCAGGCTTTTGAGGGCTTTTATTCAATTTGTACGGACAACTTCTGTTTAATTACTGAATAGCAAATCCTTCTGGTCTGATAGCATCTTCCAAATCAACGCCCATCAGATTAGCTCCCTGGATGTTTGCATTTGTCAGATTTGTATTTTCCAAGTCTGCGTTTTGTAGGTTAGCGGTTTGCAGGTTAGCTCCCAGGAGGTTGGCTTTCTCTAGGTCTGCATCAAATAGGTTCGCTCCCACTAAGTTTGCTCCCAAAAGGTTTACCTTGCCTAAATCTGCTCCTTGAAAGTTAGCCCCTTGTAAGTTTGTTTGCTGTAAGTTAGCTCTTTCTAAGTCTGCATTTTGTAAGTTAGCACCTTCTAAGTTTGCCGCTTGCAGGTTTGCATCCTTTAACATTGCTCCAGTCAGATTACAGCCGACACATTCATTGGTTTGTAATAAATGTCTAACGTTATCTGCTACAGAGACTATTGGGGATAGGACTGGTGCTGTCACAGGCTCCATTGGCGATACAACCGGAGATATGACTGGTGCTGTTACAGGCTCCATTAGTGATTCAACTGGAGCTAGTTCAGATTCCGTAGGTATGGATGGTGTTAGTGTTTGCGCTCTAGCGCTGGGCTGGATAAGCAGAGTAAATCCCGCGACAACTACCAGAAACACTGCTTTTACGAGCCACTGAGTTAATTTTTTAGAGTTTGATTGATTCATCATTAGTTCCTTCATAATCTGATTCCTATTGGTGGGCTTGCTTTTATAAGAGCCATCGATAATGTGCTTTATTCTCACTTTAGATAACTTGATTGATAAGAGCAAATATTATTGTTATTCATATTGATAAATTCAAGTGATTAATAAATTTTTTTGGATGGGAAGCGATCGCTGAATTTTTTTGCTGATATCAGGGACATAGCACCCATCAAGAATTGCGCGTGGAGCATCCACTAGAGGCATAGTTTACCGCCGCATCGCCTCATACTTAGTTGCCAAGCATTGCCAAACTAGGTAAAAGTCGATATGTTTCACTTTTAATCAAGATAGAGAGTCCCAAGTAAATCAAGACAAAGGGGAAGATTTTCCGACCATAACGAGTTAAAACGGGTGTCATCAGAGGATTACGAGTCAGGTTGTAAGAGAGTAAGCACCACGTACCAACAGTGAAATAGCAAACACAGACAATTACACCCAAACTTGGAAGATTGCTGCTAGCAAACAACGGTACATAGATTCCAATGTTGTTTCCTCCATTGGCAATGGTGACAGCCGAAACGCGGTAGGTTTGAGGATCGCGGATGGTTGCGAATAGTGATTTCTTCTGGCGTTCAGATTTGCTAGGAGTTAAGTCAACTGACACAGCTTGCACTGTCTCTTCTTCGTCTTCTCGACTGATGAAATTACTGATACCGATGGCAATAGGAAGCAAACCTAGCAAACCAATCCAGGTGCTAGGAATAATTAGACCGCCGAAGAAACCAGGGAGACTAGCACATACTAAGGTAGTGAATCCCAGAAATTCACCGAGAACAATATGCTTAGGACGAAAGCTGCGATTGACTTTTCCGAAGAAGGCCGTTAAGTATAAATTGTCGTCAAAAGTGGTTGCAAAGGCGACAGAGATTCCAATAATTAATGTACTAATTAGCCAACTCATAATTGTTGCTCACGATAATTCAATGCTGTTTGTCTTACTCTGCTTCTCAATGTGAATGCAGTTCAGGAGATTTTCTGACTGTTTTACCTAACGACAACCAATCGAGGTTCGCTAGTAATCAGTCAATTTTCCAACTTGTAGGATTTTTGGAGGCGATGCCTATAGCGCTAAACTATGCCTCTAATCAAATTGGTGATTTTTTTCTCAGCAAGGTACCTTGGGAGCTAATGAACTCAATATTATGGCTTTTAGCCAAATAAGAGCAAATACTCTTGTTTTTTAAAACGATAAATAAAAGTGATTAACAAATTGACTATATGTTTTGGGCTTTCTACATGACAACTAAACCGCATAGGAGAGAGTAGCAGTTCGTCATACCTAATACTGAGTTAGTATCTGAGAAGTTTAAGAGCGTAGTTTACCGCCGTAGGCATCGCTCCTATTGAAGAGAACTCTTTTCAGATGCTAAAGCCTGGGATATTCTTGGCAGCTAGCATTCAACATCGGTTAATATGACTAATCGCCCTCTAACTTCAGTTTTAAGATGTTCAGTAATGTTGGATTTTAACTTGTAATTATGTTAACCAGTGTTGACCGTTTATTATTTGTCCGGCGAGTCCCCATTTTTAAGGAATTGCGGGATGATTTTATTGTGCGGCTCACTTCAGTGATGAACGAATTGTCATTTCCAGCTAATTACACCATCTTTCGACAGGGAGAAGAAGGGCGATCGCTCTATATTGTCGTGTCAGGTCGGGTTAAAGTTCACATTGGGAATAAACAATTGGCAGAGGTGGAACAGGGAAAATACTTCGGGGAGATGGCAGTATTTGATACTCAACCTCGTTCCGCCACCGCAACGACTCTGGAACCTTGTGAATTTTTAGAACTGACGCAAGAGCAGCTGTATGATGCGATCGAAGAAACTCCCGAAATTGCAGTGAATATCATTCGTGAATTATCCCGTCTGATTCGCAGATTAAATGATGATATGAATGTGACCTCTTTGCGGAGTTAATAATCAACGAAAATCGGCGGTAATCCCATCATTTCAAGGGGTAGAAGGTATAGCAACCCGCCCATTTAGTCATTAGTCATTTGGTACTAATGATATAGCGGTTCCCAATTGCATGAAATACAGACCTAACCCCCAGCTCCTTTCCTTCAAGGAAAGGGGAGTAAGATTCAAAGCCTCTCTCCTAAAAGGAGAGAGGTTTGGAGAGAGGTCAAAACTGTACTGCACCCAAGCGAAATTAAAAATTAAAAATTAAAACAGCGTAAGGGTTTTGTTGATTGGGAATGGGTGGTTTATTTACGCTGTGCTGTACTAGAGATTGTAGACTGGGAAGATAATTCTGAACTCTGTATTTTTCTTTAACAAACTTTCAAGCAATATTGCTGGCTATTGTTATGCTACCTCTATAGTGTCGAGTAAACATAGTAATGTTGAAAGTTTTTGCTGACCGTGGTGGAACATTCACAGATATTGTTGCTGTTACTAATAATCAAGCAATTATAGATGGACTCTCAAAACATCCTAAACGTTTTTTAATTGTCCCTTTGTCTAATCATCAATGGATAATAGTCTACAAACTACTTTCAGAAAATCCTGAACAATACCAAGATGCAGCCATCCAAGGTATTCGGGATATCATAGGTATTACGAACAACGAACCCATTCCTACAGAAGCGATAGAAGTGCTAAAAATGGGGACAACTGTAGCAACAAATGCGCTATTAGAAAGGAAAGGCGATCGCGTCGTTCTTCTCATCACTAAAGGGTTTAAAGATGCGCTGCGAATTGGCTACCAAAATCGTCCTAATATCTTTGCTCGCCATATCGTTTTACCAACCATGCTTTATGAGCAGGTGATTGAGATAGATGAACGCTATGATGCCAAAGGAAATGAATTAATACCGATAAATATTGAACAAGTCAAAAGTGACTTACAAGCAGTTTACCACACAGGAATTCGGAGTGGTGCGATTGTTTTTATGCACAGCGATCGCTATCCCAATCATGAACAACAAATAGCCCAGCTTGCCCAAGAAATTGGCTTTACGCAGATATCCGTATCCCATCAAGTTAGTCCCTTAATGAAGTTGGTTAGCCGAGGAGATACAACAGTAGTCGATGCTTATTTAACTCCTATTCTGCGGCGCTACGTCAACCAAGTAGCGAGTCAGTTACCCGAAGTCAAATTAATGTTCATGAAATCTGATGGCGGTTTAGTTGCAGCCGAACAATTTCAAGGTAAAGATAGTATTTTAAGTGGCCCGGCTGGCGGTATTGTTGGCGCAGTCCAAACTAGTAAAAGAGCAGGTTTCGAGTTAGTTATTACCTTTGATATGGGTGGAACCAGTACAGATGTTGCCCACTTTAAAGGAGAGTATGAACGACAACTAGATTCGGAAATTGCTGGGGCGCGGATGCGAGTTCCTGTATTAGCAATTAATACTATTGCTGCTGGCGGTGGTTCAGTTCTCTTTTTTGATGGTTCTAGTTATCGTGTTGGGCCTAAATCTGCTGGATCAAATCCTGGGCCTGCTTGTTATCGGCGTGGTGGGCCATTAGCGGTTACTGATGCCAATGTGATGTTAGGTAAAATCCACCCACAATATTTTCCCTCAGTTTTTGGAATTGATGGAAATTCACCTTTAGATAAAGATACTGTCATTCAGCAATTTACACAATTAGCCCAAGATATTCAAGCCATTACATTAAATCATTCTACTCCCGAAGAAGTAGCCGCTGGATTTATTGCGATCGCAGTGGAAAATATGGCGAATGCAATAAAAAAAATCAGTCTGCAACGGGGTTATGATGTTACCCAATATGTGCTTTGTTGTTTTGGCGGTGCAGGTGGGCAGGTTGCTTGTTTAATTGCCGATACCTTGGGAATGAAAACAATATTTTTACATCCTTATGCTGGCGTTCTCTCTGCTTATGGCATGGGATTAGCGGATGTGCGGGCAATTAGAGAAGGAGGAGTTGAACAACCTTTAAGCCAAGGATTAATACCTCAGTTACAGCAGTTAATGGAATATTTAGAAACTCAAGCTAGAAGTGAAATAGATGAGGCACTGAGTCAAGTAGAAATAGTCAGAAAAATTAACTTAAAATATGAGGGAACTAACTCTCCCATGAGCGTTAATTTTGCCGATAATGTGGTAATGATGCGACAAGAGTTTGAAACTGAACATCAATCTCGCTATGGTTTTATTCAATTAGAGAAAAGCTTAATTGTCGAATCTGCTTCAGTGGAAGTAATTCAGAAAATGGATACCCCCGAAGAAGCATTAATTACTCGTACCCGTTTTCTAGATGAAGCCCCCGTATGTGTTGAGACAGTTAGAATGTTTAGTCATAACAAATGGCATGATACACCTATTTATCGACGGGAAGATTTGCAACCAGAAGATAGTATTAATGGCCCTGCGATCATCGTTGAAAAAATTGGCACAATTGTAGTTGAACCTAACTGGAACGCCAGATTAACTGAACGTAATCATCTGATTTTAAAGCGTAAAGGTTGATGAATCTATCAGGTTTAATCTGTATTTGCAGGAGAATCAATATTAGTTATCTTTGTTACACATTTGCACTTTTTTTTAGAAAAAGGAATCAAAAATGCACATAAAATCTCAACCAGATCCAATCCGTTTAGAAATATTCAAAAATCTCTATCAATTTATCGCCGAACAAATGGGAATTGTGTTACAAAATACAGCCACATCAGTGAATATCAAAGAAAGGCTAGATTTCTCCTGCGCTATTTTTGACTCATCAGGATTATTAGTAGCAAATGCCCCTCATATTCCTGTACATTTAGGCTCAATGAGTGAAAGTGTCCGTAGTTTAATTAATGATAAAGGCGACACAATAAAACCGGGAAATGTCTATCTATCTAATAACCCCTATAACGGCGGAACCCACCTTCCTGATGTCACTACAATTACCCCAGTTTTTTTGGAAAGTAGTGAAAATAATCCATGCTTCACTCCCCTCTTTTTTGTCGCTTCTCGTGGACACCAAGCCGATATTGGTGGAATTGCTCCTGGTTCAATGCCTCCCAACAGTACCACAGTAGAAGAAGAAGGAATTCTCTTTGATAATTTCCTTTTGGTTGAAGAGGGAAATTTTCGAGAAAATGCAGTAAAACAGCACCTCTCAAATCATACTTATCCGGCTCGTAACCCTGACCAAAATATAGCTGATTTCAAAGCACAAATTGCCGCAAATGAAAGAGGAGTTCAAGAACTTCGTAAAATGGTTTCACAATATGAGCTTGATACTGTTCAGGCTTATATGAAATTTGTGCAAGCTAATGCTGAGGAGTCTGTTAGACGTGCGATCGCAGTTCTCAAGGATGGCTCATTTACTTATAAAATGGATGATGGAGCGCAAATTCAAGTTAAAGTAACGATTTACCCAGAAAATCGCAGTGCTACCATTGATTTTACTGGAACTTCTCTACAACTAAATAGTAATTTTAATGCTCCTAAAGCTGTAACTCAAGCAGCAGTCTTATATGTCTTCCGTACTTTAGTTGATGATAATATTCCTCTCAATGCTGGGTGTCTTAATCCTCTAGAAATTATTATCCCGGTTGGCTGTATGCTCAACCCAACCTATCCCGCAGCAGTAGTAGCAGGTAATGTAGAAACTTCTCAAACCATTGTCGATGCTTTATATGGTGCTTTGGGTGTCATGGCTGCTTCTCAAGGAACGATGAATAATTTTACTTTTGGTAATGAGCAATATCAATATTATGAAACTATCTGCGGCGGCTCTGGAGCGGGGATTAATTTTGACGGAACTGATGGTGTTCATTCCCACATGACGAACTCCCGCTTGACCGATCCAGAAGTCTTAGAAACCCGTTATCCTGTTCTTTTAGAAAGCTTTAGTCTTCGTCCTGATAGCGGTGGTAAAGGAAAATATTCGGGTGGTAATGGAGTTGTTCGCCGCATTCGATTTCTAGAACAGATTACAGCTAATATTCTCTCTGGGCATCGGCTGATTCCTCCCTTTGGATTAAATGGTGGGGAAGCAGGAAAAGTAGGATGCAACTGGATACAACGTCAGAATGGAATCGAAGAAAATTTAGACAGCACAGCAACAGTAGAGATGAAAACTGGAGATGTTTTTATAATAGAAACTCCTGGCGGCGGTGGATTTGGTCAAATCTCTTAATTAGAAAGTTTAGCTAATCACTATTAGTATTATCGAGTACAACATACTTGCTATTTTCTTCCCTTAATCGGGCATCTTGGTCATTGTAAAAGAACGACAGAAGAACAAAACGCCGTCCACTTGTTACAGGAGTAGCTTCATGCAGTAGAGAGCAAGAAAAAATCACTGCTTCTCCCGCATTGGGACTATAAAGCTGGAGTCCATACTCTGGAAATCGTAGTTCTCCGCCTTCGTAAGCGCCAGTATTGAGATTCAGTGACATAGCAAATCTTCGGTGTACCGTACCTGTGGTAGTATTATCGCGATGACGATTAAAGAAGCCTTTATCAGTTGCTTCGTAGCAGGATACCAAGTACCGTTCAAAGCGAGTGATACTAAACTGGAACGCTTTCTCTATTTCTGGTTTAACCCGTCGCATCATCAGTTCATTGATTTGCTTCAATAGTTGAGGATCAGAAATTAAATAATCTCGGCGTTTTTTAAATTCATAGTCATAAACTCCAACTGTTTTACCGTCGATTTGTCGCATGAAGCCAGAATCTTCACCACCATCTGCCTCGTACAAATCAATTAAATGTTGGCAAAAGCTTTGATTCAGCACATTTGGTATGAATAAAACAGGTGCTTGTCTTGCGGCTGGAATATTTTGTGAGATTGCCGGTAAGCTTTTGATAAACTCAAATACTTGCTCACAAGGTTGAGTAGTAGCTAAGATTGGCAAAACCTGTATAACTCGTAGATTTTCATCCAAAACAAAAATTGTTGGTCTGTATTGTAGTTCGTTATTTGCCTGCTTATTTGGTTGACAAACACCGTATTGGAAACTAACTTTCCGTTCAAAATCCCAAAGAAATTTAAAATAAGTTTTATTCTGTATTAACTCTGCCAGAAAAGTGTCATCTGTGTCTATGCTCACACCAAAGAATGGCACTTGATACGTAGCTAACTGCTGCTGCTGGTTAGAAAAATCATCAATAATCTTCCGAATATAGTTGTTTTTAGAACTTCCGAAAAAAAACAAAATACTACGGTATCCGCCAACAGAATTAAAGTGAAAGGTTGGATTTGAGGTTGAGGGAAGAATGAACCACGGAATCGGATCGCCAACAGTAAGAGGTATCATCAGACATTAAATTATATTTATACTAACATTAAGTCTGGTAAATATTTTATTTAAAAAATTACGTCAGCTAGTTAAATAGTAATAATCTGTAAAGTTAAAATCGACGAATTGAGCAGAATATCAAATTTAAGATAGTTAATATTATTTGGGATTCTCGAAACAGGGTTTTAGCAAGTAATCTAAAATCCAAAATCTAAAATCCAAAATTGCTATAAGCGGGCTTCAACTTCCCCAGAAAGTTGAGCATGGCTGAAACCACAGCATCCGGCGACTCAATCAAGAAGCCATGACCACCACGTTCGATGACTACAAGTTCAGCATTGGGAATTCCTTGAGCAAGTTGCTGAGAAAACTTTAGTGGAGTGAGAATATCTTGTTTCCCAACTAGAACTAAGGTAGGACAATGAATTTGTTGGAGAAGATTTGTTGTGTCACTACCAAGGATGGCTTGGCTGTGATGATAGAGTGAATGAGTTGCAGGTGGAAAAGGATATCTGATGGCAAATTCAATCAGACCTTCGATCATTCCAGGAATCGAGTAAAACGCATCTGTAAATATCCAGGGCAATACGACTTTTTCATAAAGTTTTAAGTCTACATTATTAGGAAGATCGCCCCAAGTCTCGATGATGCTGTTGAATAATGCATCACCTTTTGCCAAAGATGAAAGTAGCATCAGACTTTTTACCTTTTCAGGGTGCGCTAACACTAGTTCTTGGGCTATCTGACTACCCATTGAATGACCAGCTAGATGCACCTGATTAATTCCGATGTGGTCAAGCAATGTTGCAACGTCACCAGCCATCTGTTTCAAACTATAGGGACTTTCGGGAGCAGAACTTCTCCCCATACCTCGGTTATCCAAGCGAATGACTTGATACTGCGAAACCAGCGATGGCATAATCAGCGACCAATAAGCATGATCACAAAGAAAGCCAGCTATTAATAGCAAAGGCTCACCTGTTCCCTTAATGTCGTAGAACAAATCAATCCCGTTAATCTGAACCTTGGGCATAGTGAATAATTCTGCTAAACCTTATTTTGAAGCAGGGATAGACAAGGCGGTACTGCTACGTCTTGAATTTCTCGTCTATTGGAATCTGATAGCCGTTGGCGAGGCGATTGGTCATGTTGGCTGTGGCTGCGATCGCCATTAGTTCCCCAAACATAGTATCATTCATACCCTTGGCACGCGCCGCCGCTGTGTGCGAGGCGATGCAGTACTCACAGCCATTGGTTGCACTCACGGCGATATAAATCAGTTCGCGCATTAGTGGATCAATCTCACCAGGACTGCTCATCACTTCCTTTAGCGTTTGCCACGTTCGTTGTAAAGTGGGGGGATGGTTGGCTATGGCTTTCCAGAAGTTATTGATGTAGTCATTTTGACGTGTAACGCGGATGTCATCATACACTGCACGTACTTCGTCGCTGGCTTCTTCGTATTCGATCAGCTTAGTCATGTTTTGATTCCATATAGTTTCCCCAGCGAGTGGGAACCCCTAGATTGTAATACTGAGTTGCAATTAAAGATAGTAATATCATGTCTGCTTGGCATAGGTTAGCATTTTTTGGACGATCTACTAGAACAGACTAAACAGGAAATTTACACTATCCTGTCAGAGAAATAGGTGGTCGTACATGAAAAAATTGATCCAGCGTATTAAAGTATTACTCCGACGTATCTTCAAGGAGTTTTCATCTAATTCTCAGCAACCATCGCCTGTAATAAACTCTCGCCCATTAGAAACTTCCATTCCAACTGTTTCTCCCCGATGGGAGTCTGGTTTGGTGCTTGTATGTTCACAATGTGCAAACGAGCAGTCAGGCTCAACGGCTTCCGAAGACTTAGAGAATTGGTTGAAGTCTCGTTTAAAATTTGAGGGCTTATGGGGTGATTTTCGGGTGGTTAGCACCAGTTGCTTAGGGGTTTGCCCCCGGATAGGTATTACTGTTGTTCTTGTAAGTAATGGAAATCACGGGAATAGTCCATGCTTAATTGTAAATCCGCAGAGCGATCGCGAACTTCTCTATTCATACATTAAACAGAATCAAGGCTAACTGCAAAAGTTTGTCAAAGCTTCCAATTATTGAAATCAAACTGAATTTGACCTTGCACTATGTTTCAATCAAGTAGCAAAGAAAAAAGGGGTGAATTTAAATATTCACCCCTTTTTCTATGTTATTAAGGAGGTAAAGAAGACTTATGCAACCCGTATTAATCCCATTCTGTCCTGAAGAATTATTCTTTTAAACGAGGTATATTTGGTCTGACAAAGGTAGCAGAAGAATTAGTGCTTCGGGCATTAGTGCTTGAGGAAGCAGTAGTTGGGGAACTGAGATTCAAGAAATCGATAAGTTTGAGAGTACGATTACGAATTTTCCAACGCCCATTTGTTTTGATGAGTTTATCTTCATAAGTGCCATTAGCGACATCAATGCTGGTTTCTGAACGTTTATGAGTCGCATGGAGATAAGAGGTAGCTGTTGCTTTATTATTCTCAATTGAAATGTTTATCGTACCTATTAAGTGTTGGGTAGCTTGATATCCATTTCCTTGAAATACTGAATAGACAAAATCTGCCCAAGAATCTGTCCCATAACGTGTTTCACTTGCGCCATCAGGAAAAATAGCAGTGAGGACTGAATCTTGAGTAAAACAATCCCGATAAATATTTTTTCCTTCTAGTAGATTTCCTCTACCAATAGCGTCAGTTCCCAGGGCGTAACAGGATGTTAATTTTTGAATTTCTAATTCTGCGTTAGGTTGATTTGCGCTTGCTATTTCAAACCTACCTCCAATAAACAGCACAAGAGCAACTGCAATCACAACCAGAGTTATTCGATTTAAAAGAAACGAGATAGCATTTGTAACTATTCGCCCATTGTCTCTTCTTTTTTCCACAGTATATCCACCTTAATTTTTACTATTTCCGCATCTTGCACTTTACCATAAACTAAAACTTTGGCTAATATTTTTAGCTCATTGAAAACGGCTAAAATATTTGCATACTTTGCTAGCAATTACATTTTGTGTAAGCCAGAAAATCTGTTTTATAGTAAATGATAAAACTAGGACACGATTTGATGTATACAACTAGTTATAGCAGGTGTTTTACCAATTTTAAGTGTTAATTATAACTAAGTTTGTGTTGATTTGATTAAGTAATAGACTTACTACTTACATAGTTTTATGAATCGCCAGATAAATTTTATTTTACCAAGCGCCAGAAATCAAATATAATCACTATATCAATCCTAAATAATTCTTGATAAGTTCCCCGAAATCTTAAAAAAATCGGGGTTCTGCGGCTACAACTATCAGAAGTTACCTATTCTCCTAAAATGGGAATAGAAATTATAAATTGTGTTCCTTCTCCTAAGACTGATTCACAAGTCAAACTTCCACCATGATTTTCTACTATAATTTGCCGACTAATAGATAATCCTAATCCCGTACCTTTTCCTACAGACTTGGTAGTAAATAAATTCTCAAAAATAGATTTTTTCACTTCTTCCGTCATGCCTTTGGCATTATCTTTAATATTAATTACTACGTTTTCATTATCTACTTGTAGATAAGTTTCTATAGTAATAACATTGGGATGTGTTTCTTGAATTTCTAAAAAGCTACGACCTATATTTGCTTCTTCTAAAGCGTCAACTGCATTGGCAATAATATTCATAAACACCTGATTTAATTGTCCTAAATAACATTTTACTGATGGAATATATGCATAATTTTTAATTATTTGAATGGCGGGACGATTATGATCAGCTTTCAGACGATGCTGTAAAATCATTAAAGTACTATCAATACCTTCATGGATATTCGCTAATACTTTAGATGTAGTATCAGCACGAGAAAAAGTACGGAGAGATGTACTAATATTCCGAATGCGCTGTGTCCCTACTGTCATACCATCAATCATTTTTGGTAAATCTTTTAGTAGAAAATCTATATCTATTTCTTCGGCTTTTTCTTCAATTTCAGCGCCAGGATTTGGGAATTTTTCTCGGTATAATTGCAGATAGTCGATTAAATCTTTAACAATATCTTTTGCTTGAGCAATACTACCTGTAATAAAACCAATGGGGTTGTTGATTTCGTGTGCGACACCTGCAACTAAATTTCCCAGAGAAGACATTTTTTCACTTTGGATAATTTGTAGTTGTGCCTCTTGTAAATCTTTGATTGACTGTTCTAATTCCCTAGATTTTTCTTGTGCTCTTGTGTATAAGCTGGCATTTTCTATAGCAATAGCCATTTGAGAAACTAAGACTTTTAATACTTCTACCCTTTCTGGAACAAAAGCTCCTGATGATAACTGGTTTTCTAAATAAATAATCCCAGTAAGCTGTGATTGGTACATAATTGGCAAACAAAAGATTGATTTTATTTGCAATTTCTGAATATAGATATCAAGGTTAAAAGGTTCTGCAAGGATAGCATCATTTAATACAAGATATTGCTGAGTTCGGAAAACATAATTAATTACAGATAACGGTAAATCTTGATAGCTTTCAACAGGAATAGAGCGTAAAACTGTCACCACATTATCAGTAGCATTTCCAGAAGCTTCGATATACAGATGATTGTCTTTAATTAGGAGTAGTACTGCTTTTTGCGCGGCAGCATTTTCTAGTAAAATTTTGATCAGCTTGCTTAATAAATTTTCTAAAACAATTTCGTTAGTAATCGCTTGTGAAAATTTGATGAATGCATTAAAGTCTAAAAAATCGCTCAAGCTACTATTAGTAGTGGTGCTAGTGGTAAGATGAATTGTATCTATTTTTGCAGTAGTATTTTCTAGAGTAGTAGTTTGCCCTACGAGGAAAGTATATTTTGATTCTAAGTGTTTAACTTTAGCGATCGCACCCCAACGAATATAGGCATAATAGGCTTTAGTTATATACGTTTGATGAATTAATTCTTTACCTAGAGATTTATAAAACTTTCCAGCTAACTCATAAGCTAAAGCTTCTTCTTGGAGAAAACCGTTTTCTTGAGATTTGGCAATAGAGTGTTCATAGTAGTCCATTGCTTCCAGTTTTTGACCTAAAATCTGATACCGTTCTGCCTCCACGAGGTAAAATCTGTGTAAGTGATTCGTGGGAGCATGAGTAGCCCAGAGTTCCATCTTTTGCTGATTAGCTCGGACTTTTTCTAGAATAGCTTGCTTCTCAGACTCTTTAGCAGTATGATATATTGCCAAGTGGGCTAAAGAATCGTAAAAATAAAACAGTGGAACAACAAATAACCCTGTAACACCACCTAAAGAATTTTCTGCGATCGCAGCATTTTCTACAGCTTTAAAATACTCCCCAAATATGTAAGAGAGCATCATCTTATTAACAAATAAATGGTTAATTGTGTAAAGATCATTTACTTGCTGATGAATTGGCAGCATACTTTGCTCGTCGTAGGCTTCTCCAATTAAACAGTCCACATTTTCAAAATTTCCTTTCAAGTTCAGAACTGTTTGCAAATATACTGAGTTCCAAGTAAAAGCTACTTGTTGCTTAATTCTTTTCAGAGAATCACAATAAGCTATTAGTTCTTTTTCTAGAACCCAAAGTTCTTTACCTAACCAAAATGAATGATAGGGATAAATGTAACCACAATAACCAGCATATTCTAAATCTCCAGTTTCCAGACCACTAGAATATCCTGACATTGATGATGTTAATGTCTCACGAACATGTTCTTTCCAATGCATAACATGAGCGCTAACAACCGTCAGAATTTTAGCCTTGAGTTCTTCAGCATTAAATTGTGATACTAGACGTGAAGCTAATTTTCCAAATTCATAGCCAGAATCAATTTCTCCTTGAATTCCACAAAGAATTAATCCATAAAGACTATAACCATAAGCAGATACAGCAGTATTCCCATAAATTAAGGACAAATTGACCATTTTACAGACAATAATTGGCATCATTGCAGGAGCAGTTTGAAAAGCCGCCGGGAGAACTCCCATTAAGATTCTCATAGCTGCAATCTTGTTAGGATCAGTCATTAATGGTAAGTTAATTAAATCTGCAATGGCTTTACCTTTCAAAGAAGCCGCGATTTCATCCATCCCCTGCTGAATATCAGTTGATGTCGGCTCGTCTGGAAAACTTGTTCCTAACAATTGCAGAATTGATACAGCTATCTGAATGGCTTCCAGTTGCTTGCTTTGAATGATAGAAGCGATAATCTGTACTTCATAGACTTTCACTTTATCTAGAAGGACTTTGGCTTCTTGCTGCACCACCTCAGCCCATTGTTGCATCTGCTCAAAATCACCGCCAAGATAAGCTACCTCTGCGGCTCCTTCATATAAACCGATAGTTAAGGTATATTCAGTTTCCCAAGCGTCTATATTTAAAAGTTTTATCCCATTTGTGAAGTATTTAAGAGCCGCTTCGTAAGCTGTAGAAGCTTTAGCTTTTCGTCCTGCAATTAAATTTAATCGTGCCAATTCAGTTTTTTCAGATTGCTCTATCAGGTTAAGAATACCTACATTCAACTGATTGACGATATCAAAAATATTAGCTTCTATTTCCTCTTTAGGTATATTTTGGAGCAGCAATTGCCCAATTTTCAGGTGAGTAGATTTTTTCAGTTCTTCTGGAATCAATGAATATGCTGCTTGCTGCACTCTGTCATGTAAGAACTTATAACCTACCCGTGAAGTGTCGAAATTGAAATTAACCGCTTCTTCTTGATTAAAAACTAAAGGAATACGGTAAGCTTCACTTAAAGGTAGAATTAATCCCGCTTGCAAAGCCGAGTGTAAATCATTAGCCGTCAAAGAAGGTGATTTTTCATTGACTATCGATAAAACATCCAGACTAAATCTATCGCCCACACAAGCTGCTAATTTTAAAACATCTTGGGTGAGGGTTGGTAGTTTTTCAACTCTACTGGCAACTAACTCAACTACATTTTTATCGGTAATTCCAATTGCTTGTATATCCTCTAGACTCCACTGCCATCTAGCATTAGCAAAGTCAAACTTTAGTAAATTTTCTTGATAAAGTGCCTGAATTAGTTGTGTTATAAAAAATGGGTTTCCACCTGTCTTATTACAAATTAATTCGGCTAATTGAATAATTTTATTACTAAATACTCTAATTTCCTCATCCTGTTTAGCTTCTCCTTCTTGGAGAGTTTCGGCAACTAGCTTAGTTACATTTTCTAAATTTAAAGGTTGTAATACAAGATTATTAACTACCGTGCCACTATTTTTAATTTCTTCTATTTTTTGAATTAAAGGATGTGCCGAATTAACTTCATTATCTCTATATGCTCCGATAAATAGAAAATATTTGCTGTCTGTATCAGTTATAAGCAGTTGGATTAAATTTAATGTAGCTGAATCTGCCCATTGCAAATCATCTAAAAATATGACTAAGGGATGTTCTTTTTGGGTAAAAACTTGGATAAATTCTTTAAAAACATGATTGAAGCGATTTTGTGATTCTGTTGCCCCAATTTCGGCAACTTCTGGCTGTGTACCAATGATTAATTCTACTTCTGGAATTACGTCAGTAATAACTTTTCCATTTGTTCCTAAAGCTGATAGTATTTTATTCCGCCATATTTCTATTTGCTCATTATTTTCTGTCAGCAAATACCGCATCAAATAAGCAAAAGCTTGAATTAAAGAAGCATAAGGTATATTTCGCTTTAATTGGTCAAATTTACCAGAAATAAAGTACCCTTGTCTGCGAGTAATGGGTTTATTAACCTCATTCACTAGAACTGATTTGCCAATACCAGAATAACCAGAAACTAGCATCATTTCTACCCCCCTTAGTCCCCCCTTGCTAAGGGGGGATTCAGGGGGGTTAGCAACGCGCTCAAATGCAGCTAGCAGTTCATTAACTTGTTCTTCACGACCATATAATTTTTGAGGGATTAATAACTGACTCAAGATATCTAAACGCCCTGGAACAAAATCAGTAATTATTCCCTTGCTTTCTAACTGGTTGAGACATGATTCTAAATCTGCTAATAATCCTGTAGCACTTTGATATCTGTCTTCCGCATTTTTTGCCATCAGCTTCATCACAATTTCAGAGACGGCGGTAGGAATTTGTGAATTTAATGATTGGGGGTTTATCGCTTGAACT
The DNA here is from genome assembly GCF_014023275.1 of Nostoc edaphicum CCNP1411. Lineage (NCBI taxonomy): Bacteria > Bacillati > Cyanobacteriota > Cyanophyceae > Nostocales > Nostocaceae > Nostoc > Nostoc edaphicum. Next base: position 5,396,185 of record NZ_CP054698.1, on the reverse strand, counting down.
GCAATGTGACTATAAACTACTTCTAGGGGGTCTTGGCTAAAAAATGGTGTTTTATCAGTTAACATTTCATATAAAGTCACACCAAGGGAATAAAAGTCAGTGCGATAATCAAGAATGCGATTCATTCTCCCAGTTTGTTCAGGAGACATATAGGCAAGTGTGCCTTCAACGCAGTTAGGGTTATTAAATTGGGGATTTTCTTTATTGAGACGGGAGGCTATACCAAAGTCAGTGAGTTTAACAATACCTGTATGGGAGTTAATTATGATGTTACTGGGTTTAATATCTTTATGAATAATCTGATGTTTATGCAAATAATCTAAGGCTTTAGTCAGTTGAATAGCAATGTTTAAATGCTTAAGTAGATCAAGTTTTTCTATTTGTAGTATTTGAGCTAAAGACTGACCACCAAAATCTTCCAACAACAGACCCACACGATTTTCAAAGGTTTCTAGACTGATAGCTTTAACTATATTGGGATGGTCTAAACCTTGCTGAATTTGATATTCATTTTTAATACGAGTAAAGGCTTCAAGAGTCGGATATTCATTTTTAAGCAGCTTGAGGATAACTCGCTGTTGCGTCTTTGGCGTTTGTGCTTGATAAATAATTGTTTGGATTCCTTCGTGGAGAGTCGAGTTGATTTGGTATCCAGTACGATTTGGCATTGATTTTCGACTATAAAGTTACAAAATTAGCATCAACCCCGTTCAGGGTTCTAGTTTAATTATTCCCAATACGTAGAAAATTATTAACATTGCGCTTCTGTATCCAAGGGTTATAAATTAAAAAGCGATTATTTCCTTGTGACAAAAACTAGTGGCTATAAGCCGACTGTAACTTTTACGCCAACCGCAGATAAGGACACTTTTGCAAAAATCCAGAGGCCTTATTGTGGGCATCTAAGTTATGAGTATGCGTTGGCGTAGGTCGAATAATGCCACCAAATAAGTCATCCAACCCGTAAGGTGTGAAAAATTGCCATTGACCTTGGGTATCTAGTCGAACTCCCACAGATGTAGCGGTGTGTAGCCAATCTGTAATGCCATCCTCTGTACTAGTGTAGGGTCTGCTACCAAGACGCCAACGAGCAAAACTGGCTTGATTTTTGACATCAAACTCGTCATCAGGAAATTGTTCTGTGAGAGTCGCTTTTGCTGCTAGTTCTTGAGAACGGTTCCCCTCTATATCAAAGAAGGCAATATCAAAATCTTTAATCCCCAACCCACAGTCATTGCCAAAAATTGAAGACCAAACGGTGTTTCGGACTGCACCACCTGCTAACCACCAGTTGGGTAGATTTAGTTGAGCGATCGCAGGTAATACTGTATTAATACGTGTATCAGCTAAAATCATCTGTAGGCGAGTGTTACTATTCATATCAAATTCCTGGGATTGTCAAGTAGAAGGTGAAAATATTATCATTCACATTTCATTAAACTTACGGTATTGATAGTCCTGTTGTGATACTTGGTTTGTCAATGTTTATCAGGAGAACTTCTGTAGTCTTAGTATAAATAAAACAGGTTACACAGAAGGTTAAATTGTGAATTTAGAATTTAGAATTTTTATTTATGGAAGATTTATTTGCGCGACTAGAACGCACACTCAATCCTGAACTGCCTTCTATAACAGAGTCACAACAACAACTCCTACAAGAACTCAGTATTGATGAAAATCAACCCAGTACAATTCTGCATGACTTTCAAACTCTGATAGATTTCTTAGAACCAAATGGAGTAGAAGTTAGTAGTGTTAATAACCTTCTACCGCTAAAAGTACTATCAGAAGTTAACTCTCGGTTAAGTCACCCAATTGAAATTAAACTCAAACGCCCCGTACAAAAATCATACCCCTACATTAATGGACTATATCTGCTACTACGCAGTTCTGGAATAGCCCAAATTAGATCCCAAGGGAAGAAGCAGTTTTTAGTTTTAGACGCAGCAACTTTACAATCCTGGTCAAGCCTGAATCCAACAGAACGCTATTTCAACTTATTAGAAGCCTGGTTGATTTGGGGAAATAACGAAGTTTTGGGTGAACATCAAGATTCATTAGGGAATTTATTTAGATGTATTCAACTTTGGCCTCGCGTCCCAGATAAAGGTTTAAAATTTTCTAAATATGAAGACCAACACAATATTAGTTATTACCCAGGTCTGCATAATGTTGCTCTGTTAGAGTTGTTTGGATTGTTATCTATCAAACATGGGAAACCACAAGAAGGCAAGGGATGGCGTATTACTAGTTTACAACGTTTGCCTTTTGGTGATGCTCTGTTGCAATTACTATTTCCGCTAGGTATACGAGGAGAATTACAGGATGATGTAAATGTGAATTTTGGAAAATTACAGTCACATTTACAACCATTTTTTCCAGAATGGGAGCATAATTTAATTGTTCCAAAACAAGGCTTCACCGATGGGATTTATATTTTCAAAGTATCTCTTTTTAAGGCTTGGCGACGCATTGCCATCCCAGCAAAAAAACCATTAAGCTGGCTAGCAGAGATAATTCTCGATGCTTTTGACTTTGACTACGATCACCTGTACGAGTTTAGTTATAAAGACCGTTTTGGTCGCATAATAAAAATTGGTCATGCCTATATGGAAACACCCCCATTTGCAGACCAAGTGCAGATTGGTGATTTATCTCTCGAACCAGGTGGTAAAATGACCTATCTTTATGATTTTGGCGACAACTGGAAATTTGATGTGCAGTTAGAAGCAATTAATCCACCTGACAACAAAATCAAAAAACCAAAGATTTTAGAAGTTCACGGAAATGCACCTCAACAGTATTGGAGTGAGGATGATGAATTGGATGAAGACGAAGAATGAGGGACATAAAAAAGTTTGGGTGATAATTTCATACCAAAGCATTCATAAATCTATAACTACCGATATCAGATATCGTAACCCCTGATAGTTAAGCTAATGCCCTCAGTTTGTAGTTTAACTAATGACTGTATCAAAAGAGAAAATAACAAAGTTTTCTTGACAAAGTGCTTTAATTAACATATTAAAATATTTAAAACAGTAATATTAAACTCAAATTATAAGTTCAGTTTGTATATCATATAGTTTTACACACTTGTATGCAAATCATCTTAAAAATACTAAGGCATGATCAATATTTTCCTATAAAATATTAGTGGAGATATCCAACTTATATGATTTAGCTAAAATAAAATTATAAGCATAATTTCGCTTACTTCTCAACACTTTTAACAGTTATTTGCATACTAGCTTGATGAAAAACGATACACCACCCGAATTGAACCAAGACCAAGAGATTGGGCGCTTGATTGATGAGGTAATGTCTTCATCTTTGACTGATGAACAGTACCGCAAAAAGATGCAGCGACGCAAAGAAGTGCAAGACAAGCGCATAGCAGAAGCGGTACCAGAAAAAGGGTTAATTATTGTAAATACTGGTAACGGTAAGGGTAAAACTACTGCGGCTTTGGGGATGGTGTTGCGATCGCTCGGTCATGGGTATAAAGTAGCGATCATCCAATTTATCAAAGGTAGCTGGGAACCTTCCGAAAAAAGGGTTTTTAGCTATTGGGAAGACCAGATAGAATTTCACGCAATGGGCGAAGGCTTTACCTGGGAAACTCAAGACCGCGATCGCGATCTTGACAAAGCTAGCGCCGCATGGGAGAAATCATTAGAATATATTCGCAACCCAGACTTTCATCTAGTGTTGTTAGACGAAATCAATATCGCCCTTAAAATGGCTTACTTACCAGTAGAAGACGTTTTAGCAGGTTTGGCACAAAAACCAGCTAATAAACACGTTATTCTTACAGGTAGAGGCGCACCACCTGCTTTAATTGAGTGTGCTGACTTAGTAACCGAAATGACCCTAGTTAAGCACCCTTTCCGCGATCAAGGTGTGAAAGCGCAACCGGGAATTGAGTATTAAACCAGAATTCAGAATTCAGAACTCAGAATTCAGAATTGTTAAAAAACCAGGTTTCCGACTCAGCAGAGATCAGAAACCTGGTTTTTAATTTTCGGATGTCAAGCTAGTTTTGAGGGTTTGTAGTCAGCACCTAGAATTTTACTTTACATCCTATTTGTTTACTTCCTATTCCAGAGACTTAAAAATGCTTGAGAGATGGCTGGAGTAATCTGACTTTGTAAGTGATTTAGTGCATCACGATGATTTTGATTGTTGTCATCATAATAAGTGAATAGATTCGTCAGCTTGACAATCTCAGGATTTTGATCATTTGTTCCCCTCCATTTGTTAGTAACTTTGTGTAAAACGTCCTTGGGTAGATTTTGTTGTAAGTTCTTTAATGCTTCGATGTAAGAAGTATTTTGAGGATTCTTTTTGAATTGAAACAACAAATCTATCAGTCTGAGTTGTGTCTGGGGCTGAGGTTGGGGCTTATTTGTGAGAGTAGGCTGCTGTAGAATTTGACGCTGTTCAATAGTAGCAATGCCATTTTCAGTTAAACCCTGAGATTTCTGAAATTTCCTGACTGCTGTATAAGTCGCTGGCCCATAAAAAGGCCTGTCTGGAGGAATTTCAGCATTGGTTGCAAAACCGTGAAACTTCAATCTATTCTGAAGCCCTTTGACTGTATCTTCCATTACAGTTCGAGTTTCGGAATCAGCGTTACCATTAACCACAAGTTTTTGTGAGTACTGTTTCTGAAACTTTTTAATTGCCTCTTCAGTAGGATCATCTGTCAAGGAGTTGTTATTCCGCTTCCAGGGAGCAAATTTAGTCAGATCCGGCTTAGGATCAATTTCAGGAGCTAAATATCCCAGTCCAATCAATATATGACGGATGACTTCAGGGCTACTAACGGCCATGCTTTTTGGTTCCTTTGCTACTAAACTACCATTTAATGTATCTTGTCTTACAAAAACTAAGTAAGTAGAAATAACTAAATCTAACATTTCTTGTTTGCAAGGCTTTCCAAAAGTTAAGCAATGTGTGATAACAAGCTGCAACTCTTTGAGACGTTCGGGGTAGGCGAGTACACACCGGAAATTAAAGAAAGTGCGATCGCTTATTCTTAACCATTGATGATGATACTACGCAGCAAGGCAGCACAGCTAGCTGTGCTGCCCTATCAAAATTAATCTGGTGGAATACTAGCTAGATAATTGTCTCGCGTTAACAACGTATAAAAACTCACTTCCACTCTTAGGTAAGAAAACGAGTGGTTTGTTCTTCCCTGGCGACTGCAATTGAGGAGGAAGTAAAGGGTAAATATCTGGATCTTGGAAATCAACTGTAATCTTCTGAGTAGTACCGTTAACCAAGAAACAAGATGGATTATTACTTCCACTATATTGCTCATACAGAGCATCAAGAACTTTCTTGCGTAATTCCTTAACAGGAGAAACGTAGATAAAGTAACCTTGCTCATCTAGTTCTTTAGCTCTTTCAACTGCTTTGTCTGAATCTAGAAAGAAATCAATCTGAGTATCTTGAATTTTTAGAGGACATTGTTGTAAAGGCTTTCCAGCTACTACACTATATATTTTCTGCCCCAAAGGAGCATCAATACTAAACAATTCTTTGGTAGCAATTTGAGCTTCTCCAGCCTGAAAGTCAAACCAAGCTTTAGTAACTGAACCATCTCCAAGTACTTTGATTAGTCCTGGTACTACTTTTTGATCAAACTCTGCTTTAGTAGCAGGAATCTGAAAATCTGGAGGTAGAGAAAAAGGGGTAGCAATTCCGTATCGGAGTATATCCTTATAGACTTTAACTCCTTGTTCTTGTTGCTCTGAAGTACTGTAAAGGCTGGTTACACCTAATACTGTTTTATCATCTGCGAAAGCCGGACTCAGCCCACCTAGCCAGAGAATAAAAGTGAGGAGAACTATAAAAATGCGACTTAAATTTTTCACTGGATTTTTGAATTGGAAAACTTTTTGTATTTTGCACGTGTAACCCTGCCCTAACAACCGAAGTTAAGGAACTTAAGAACGAAACTTAAACTTTTTTGGTCGTCAATATCCCAAAGCTTTAACCAGAAAGGATTTCATCTACCGATAACTTAAGTAAAACTTCCGCGTTCTCTCTGGTTGCTCTGCAAAAAAGCTATTTTTAATCAAAATATTCATAATATTTAACATACCTAATTTCAGGAAAAGCATATCTCATCTTTGTAGCACCCTCTTGAGTGGAGTAAATTTTTGGCGGCATATTATAGGCGCTAACTACTGACTATTACTTTATGAGGACTTACGCAAAACTATACGCGCTCTGGGGTAATTCAGGAATTATCCCTATCTGAGAATTAGGGTTTCGGCTGTTGTCTGCGTAAGTCCTGTTTATGAATGTATATACAAAACTGAAGAGACAGTAATGAATCCATTACAACGCAGGCGCAAACGGGGTGTTATTTTGACACCTCAAGGATTTCAGAAACTTCAAACCGCGAAATGTCAGGCACAAAGTTGGGAAAACTTAGATAAACGTTACACTTTGGAAGATTTAAGCGATCGCACCGGCTTAGATCCAGATACACTGATGAAGGTATTTCACTGCCAAGTGGGAGTTGACAAGCAAACTCTAAACACCTGTTTCCGGGCTTTTAATTTATTACTTGAACCCAGTGATTATCAACTACCTCGCACTCATGAAGTAATTAGTAATCAGCATTCAATCCAAAATTTAACTGATTGGGGCGAAGCACCCGATATCTCTGCATTCTTAGGACGCACAGCAGAACTAACGACCCTAAAACACTGGATTCTCAAAGAACACTGCCGAGTAGTGACTTTGTTTGGTATGGATGGGATGGGTAAAACTAGCTTATCAGTAAAGCTAGCAGAGCAAATTCAAGATAAGTTTGAGTTTGTGATTTGGCGCAGTCTTCGCAATGCTCCATCAGTCAAAGACATGTTAGCTGATCTAATTCAAATTTTATCAGAAGGGCAGGAAAATAATTTACCAAAAACTTTAGACGGCAGAATTTCGCAGTTAATTCATTATTTAAAAAACGCTCGTTGTTTATTGATATTAGATAATCTAGAGACAATTTTACCAGATGCTTCAGGTAAATATAATATTGGATATTATCGTCAACGTTATGATGGTTATAGCGAACTTATAAGGCGAGTGGCAGAAACGTTTCATCAAAGCTGCTTAGTGCTTACAATTCAGGAAACGCCGAGAGAGATTAGGCATCTGACAGGAGAAAAATTACCTGTTAGAACATTGCAATTAAAAGGTTTAAAAGTAATAGAAGTAGAAGAAATATTTAAAGCAAAAGGTGCTTTTTGTGGTTCAAGCAGTGATTGGCATCAACTCACTGAGAGCTATGCAGGTAATCCATTGTTATTAAATATGGTTTCTAGCAAAATTCACAAGTTATTTGATGGAAATATTTCGGAGTTTTTGAACCAAAGAATATTAGTGTTTGGTGAGATTAGCCAGCTTTTAAAAGACTATTTTAACCACCTATCAGATCCAGAAAATCTCATTATTAACTGGTTAGCAAGTAATTATCAGCCAGCTTCATTTTCAGAACTGCGATCGCAAATATCATCTGCCATATCACCACAACAATTACTAGATGCTTTAGAATCTTTGCAAGAACGCTGTTTAGTAGATAAAAATGCTGCTCTTTTCTCTGTAGCCCCGATGGTGAGAGAATATATAAATCATCAATTAATCCAAAACAAAATTAGCTCCAATATCAAATATCGCTCAATTGTGACTAGAAAGAAAAACAAACTCTCTTTTCATATTCCAGAGCTTATCCTTATAAAGTAGCAGGGTTCTTCATTAGTCATTAGTCATTAGTCATTAGTCATTAGTCATTAGTCATTAGTCATTAGTCATTAGTCATTAGTCAGTGGTCATGGGTAGCAATAACCACTGACTTCGATTTTCTCACGGCAATTACAGAAAACTAGCGATCGCAAGAGCATGTTGTCAGACAAGCGATTTTTTCCTAGCTGTGGGATGAGTTAATTTTAATTAAGAAACTGATGAATTTATCACAATTTATCCGTGTAGTAATTTTTACTTATTTATTTTAATAGCTCTATTACTAAAAAAATATAATAGATAATTAATTTTAATCAAAAAAACATCATAAAAAAAATGACCAGATAAATACATTATGATGTTACAAAAAACTGAATATTGGGAATACTTAATTATTATAGCCATTGAGAATAGATTGTTGGAATGAGGTCAGCATATATGACAATAGAACTAGATTGGACAGTTGTAATCGAAGGATATCAAGTTGTTGAGCAACTTTACTTCAGTTCTAAGACTATTGTCTATCGGGGTATTCGAGATATAGACCTGCGACCTGTGATCATCAAATACCTGAAACGTGATTACCCATCCTTTAGTGAACTATTGCAGTTCCGCAATCAGTATACAATCACCAAAAATCTTGACTTACCTGGTGTTGTTCAACCCTACAGTCTAGAAACCTATCGCAATAGCTATGCACTAGTGATGCAAGATTTTGGAGGCATTTCACTTGGGCAATATACTAAGATACAGCCACTAAAATTAAGTGAATTTCTGACGATCGCTATTCGTCTAGCTGACATTCTCAATGGACTCTATCAGCACCGGGTAATCCACAAAGATATCAAGCCGGCCAATATCGTCATTCATCCAGAGACAAAACAAGTTAAGCTGATTGACTTTAGCATCGCTTCTCTTCTGCCCAAAGAAACCCAGGAAATTAAAAATCTTCAGGTTTTGGAGGGTACTCTTGCTTATCTTTCTCCCGAACAAACTGGACGAATGAATCGGGGTATCGACTATCGCAGTGATTTTTACTCCTTGGGAGTGACTTTTTTTGAATTACTCACGGGTCAATTGCCCTTCCAGTCTAATGATCCGATGGAACTGATTCATTGTCACATTGCTAAACAACCAGAAAAATTAGGAGGCAGGAGGCAGGGGGCAGGGGGCAGGGGGGAAAAGGAGATTCCCGAAGTTCTTTGTGACATTGTAATGAAATTGATGGCGAAAAATGCTGAAGACCGCTATCAGAGTGCATTAGGGCTGAAATATGATTTAGAAATTTGTTTGGCTCAACTCAAGGAAACGGGTAGAATTGAAAGTTTCCCAATTGCCCAACGCGATGTGTGCGATCGCTTCCTCATTCCAGAAAAACTTTATGGTCGTGAAACCGAAGTAGCTACACTACTGCAAGCCTTTGACCGCATTAGTAGTGGTACTAGAGAAATCATGTTAGTAGTGGGTTTCTCTGGTATCGGCAAAACAGCGATCGTTAATGAAGTCCATAAGCCGATTGTCCGGCAGAGAGGTTACTTTATCAAAGGTAAATTCGACCAGTTTGGGCGGAATATTCCTTTTTCGGCCTTTGTCCTAGCATTACGGGACTTGATGGCGCAACTACTTACCGAAACAGATGCCCAACTAGAACAATGGCAGACGAAAATTCTCTCTGCTTTGGGTGAAAACGGGCAGGTGATTATTGAGGTCATTCCTGAACTCGAACGGATTATTGGTAAGCAACCTCCTACACCTGAACTCTCAGGGAGTGCAGCTCAAAATCGCTTCAATCTGCTGTTCCAAAAGTTTATTCAGGTACTCACAACCCCAGAGCATCCCTTGGTGATTTTTCTGGATGATTTGCAATGGGCTGATTCGGCATCACTGGATCTGATGCAACTGCTGATGAGTGAGGCAGAAACGGGCTATCTATTACTCATTGGTGCTTACCGAGATAATGAAGTCTCCCCTGCTCATCCCCTAATGTTGGTATTGAACGATATTGGCAAAACTGGAGCGGTAATTAATACTATCAATCTAACTCCCCTTAAGCCATCCGACCTTAATCATTTAATTGCCGATACCCTTAGTTGTCCCCCAACACTAGCAGCACCCTTGACGGAATTGGTATATCGGAAAACCAAGGGTAATCCCTTTTTCGTCACCCAGTTACTCAAGGCATTGTATGAAGAAAGATTGATTACCTTTGATATTGAGAAGGGTTACTGGCAAGGGGATATTGCTCAAATTCAAGAATTGACGCTCACCGATGATGTTGTCGAGTTTATGGGGCATCAAATCCAAAAGTTGCCTACTTCTACCCAATGTGTCTTAAAACTAGCTGCCTGTATTGGTAACTCTTTTGACCTGGCAACCCTGGCTATTGTCTATGAAAAATCCCCAGATGAAACCGCCGTAGACTTGTGGAGAGTACTGCAAGAGGGATTGATTTTACCAACCAGTGAAATTTATAAGTTTTTCCAGAAGTCGGGGAATGGGGATTGGGGACTAGGGACTGGGGACTGGGAGAATTTGATGGCGGGTCTAAATCCTGCACCAAATTTTGAGGAATTTGTACCCAGTACCCAGTACCCAGTACCTAGTCCCGGAGCGTCTTGTCGCCAGACATCGCCTAGATCAGGTGAATCATGCCAATTACCCAATTACAAATTTCTGCACGATCGCGTCCAACAAGCCGCCTATTCTCTTATCCCAGAGGAGCAAAAACAAGCAACTCACCTAAAAATTGGGCAACTATTGCTGAAGAATACAACCCTGGCACAGCAAGACGAAAAACTTTTTGAAATTGTCAACCAATTTAATATTGGCAAAAATCTGATTAGTGAGCGATCGCAGCAGGCTGAACTTGCTCAACTAAATCTGCAAGCTGGAAAGAAAGCAAGAGCCGCAACTGCATACACAGCAGCATTTGAGTATGTCACCACCGGCATTGCCTTACTGACACAGGAACGGTGGCAAACACAATATCAGCTAACTCTGGCTCTTTATGAAACTGCTGCCGAAACTGCTTATTTGAGTGGCAATCTAGAGCAAATGCCACAATTTGCGGCAGTTATTTTGGAAAATGCCAGCACTCTGTTAGATACAGTCCAAGTCTATGAAATCAAAATTCAAGCGGCTCAAGCCCAACATCAATTTCTAGAAGCAGTGCAAATTGCCCTGGAGATTTTGGAGTGTCTCGGAGTCAGTTTTCCCCAGCAACCGAGTGAATCGGATATTGCCCAAGCGTGTGCGGCGACTAACTCAATCTTGGCAGGTAGGCAGCCGTTAGATTTAATTACTTTACCCCAGATGACGGAGCCGGAAAAGATAGCCGCCATCAGGATTCTTGCAAATGTCTCTTCTTCTGCTTATGTTGTCGCGCCATCTCTTTTACCATTTATTATTCTTGAGCAGGTGAATTTATCGGTTCAATATGGCAATATCTCATACTCAGCAAATGGCTATGCCTACTACGGACTGATGCTATGTGGGGTGATCGGAGACATTGAGTGTGGCTATGAGTTTGCACAACTAGCGCACTTGTTGCTTGAACAGTTGAATGCCAAAGAAATGAAAGCCAGAACCTATGTCGGAGTTCAGTGTAGTGTATGGCATTGGAAGCAGCCGCTCCAAAACACCTTAGCATTTCTCAGAGAAGGCTATCAAAGTGGGCTGGAAACGGGAGATTTAGAATCGGCTACTATCTGTGCATTCGTTTACGTCATGCACTCTTGGTTTGTTGGCAAAGAACTTGGTGATCTCAGCCGGGAAAGTTTTGCCTTCCGCGATCAACTGACTCACCTCAAACAGGAAGGTCTTCTCAGTCATTTAACTATTTTTCAGCAAGGGATTTTGAATTTAATCGGCGATGCTCCCCAAGCATGGGAACTGATTGGTAATGCCTTCGATCAAGAGCAAATGTTGCCAATCCTCCAGCGCTCAGGCGATCAAACCGCGCTGTGCTATTTTTATGTCAGCAAACTAGTCCTCTGCTATATATTTGGTAAGTTTGAGCTAGCGGTTGAAGCTGCGATCGCGATCAAAAATTACTTGGGTGGTGCTACAGGATTATTCCTAGTTCCAGTTTTCCACACCTATGACTCTCTGGCACATTTGGCTATCTATGCTGAAGTTTCTCAAGCAGAACAACAATCCATTCAGCAACAGGTAATTGCCAACCAGGAAAAGATCAAAAAATGGGCTGACCATATTCCAGCAAATCACCTGCACAAGTATTATTTAGTGGAAGCGGAATGTCATCGCGTTTTGGGCAATAAAATTGAAGCGGTTGAATATTATGATTTTGCTATTGCTTTAGCTCAGGAAAATCAATACCTCAATGAAGAAGCTCTAGCCAACGAACTTGCAGCGCGATTTTACTTGGGATGGGGCAAAGAGCGAATTGCTCAGGATTATTTACTCAATGCCTACTATGCATACTCTCGTTGGGGAGCAAAAGCCAAGGTTGAGGATTTAGAACGAAATTATCCGCATCTTTTAGCTCCCATTCTGCAACAAGAGAAAATACAGATGATGGCTGATGTCACAATTAGCCCAGATGATAACGGCACTCTCAACTTAAATTATGTCACCTCCACGACATCTGCCAGTAGTGGTGTGTCAGTTGCACTGGATTTAGCAACACTCCTCAAAGCTTCCCACACACTCTCTAGTGAAATTCAGCTAGAAAAACTGCTTTCGACATTGCTGAATGTAGTAATTGAAAATGCTGGAGCAGATAAATGTGTATTGCTATTACTCGAAAAGCAAAGGTTGCTGGTTGAGGCAATTACTACAGTTGGCCAGTCATCAACAGTAATGCAATCGCTGCCTCTAGAAGACTCACAGGATCTACCTATTTCACTGATTAATAACGTTAAACGCACTTGGCAACCCTCGACTATTACCAATGCAACTACCCATCCTTTATTAATGGGTGATGCCTACATTATTCGTGAACAACCCAAGAGTTTGTTGTGTACACCGATTATTCATCAAGGCAAACTGTTGGGAATTTTGTATTTAGAGAATAGACTAACCACTGGGGTATTTACAAGCGATCGCGTCGAAATCCTGAATCTGCTCTGTACTCAAGCTGCGATCGCTCTGGAAAATGCCCGCCTTTATCAGAAGGCGCAGACTTATGCTCAACAATTGGAGCGATCGCTTGCCCAACAGAAGACTTTGTTTAATGTTGTTACCCAGATGCGAGAATCTTTAGACATGGATGCAATTTTCTGTGCTGTCACCCAGAATATTCGTCCCATTCTGAACGCCGATCGGGTGGGAATCTATCAGTTTCATTTTGAATCGGGGTACGAATACGGCGAGTTTATTGCCGAAGATGTACTACCTGCATTTCCTTCTGCCTTGGCTATCAAAATTCAAGATCATTGCTTCGGCGAAAACTACGCAACTCTATATAAGGAGGGACGTTTCTGTGCAATGGCAGACATCCAAGCAGATGAAGTGCTAGAGTGCCATCGGGGAATTTTGGAGCAATTCAGTATTAGAGCCTTGCTGGTTGTGCCAATTATGCAAGACAACGAACTTTGGGGACTGCTTTGTATTCACCAATGCGATCAACCCCGTCACTGGCAAACCTCCGAAATTCAATTTGCCCAACAAATTGCTGCCCAAATGGGGGTTGCACTCCAACAGACAGATTTACTAATCAAAACTCGCCAACAGGCAACCCAACTAGAACAGACACTCCAGCATCTCCAAGAAACCCAACTTCAGCTAGTTCAAAATGAAAAGATGTCAGCACTGGGAAACCTCGTTGCCGGAGTTGCCCATGAAATTAATAATCCCGTTGGCTTTATTGCTGGGAACTTGAAACCCGCCCAAGATTATGTGCAAGACTTATTTGGGCTAATTAACTTATATCAAGAAAAGTTACCCAATCCAGGACAGGATTTGGAAGACGAAATCGAGGCAATTGATTTGGAGTATATACGGGAAGACTTGCCGAAATTAATCGACTCGATGCAGCTAGGAGTTAATCGCATCCATGAGATTAGTACTAGCCTCCGCACCTTCTCCAGGTCTGATAAGGATTACAAAGTTCCTTTCAACTTACATGATGGCATAGACAGCACCATCTTAATTCTCAAACATCGCCTAAAACCTCATGAACATTACCCCGCAATTGAGGTGGTGAGGGACTATGGCAATTTACCTCAAGTGGAATGCTTTGCAGGCCAGCTAAACCAGGTATTTATGAATCTGCTAGCCAATGCGATCGATGCATTAGAAGAGTCTCATCGGCAGCGCCATTTAGCAAATATTCAAGCAACACCCCATCAGATTTTAATTCAAACTCGTCTGGCTGAAGATGGAGAACAAGTTTCGATTCGGATTGCCGATAATGGTATCGGCATGACTGAAGAAGTGAAGCAACGGGTATTTGATTACCTGTTCACCACTAAATCTGTGGGTAAAGGAACAGGGTTAGGATTAGCGATCGCTCAACAAATTGTCGTAGAGCGACACGGCGGAAGGCTCAAGGTGGATTCTGTTCTAGGACAAGGAACAGAGTTTACAATAATCCTTCCTGTTACGGATGAAACTCACTGAGAGTTAAACCCTAAATTATCATCAAGTCAAAAAAGCAAACTCCGATTTAATATTCCAGCGCTTACCGTCGTGAAGCAACAGTGTTAATTTGTCGGCAGTAAACTCAAAATGCAATTGACGCTTTTCAAATTCTGGCCAAGCAGCTTTAAAGTTCTGCTTTGTTAAATCCCGAAACGCAACTGTTATATGGGGCGTAAAAGGGCGCGTTTTAGAAACCTGGTCAACAATTCCCAAGTTGCTTTCTGTATAAGCCATTAAATTAGCTTGCAAAGTCAAAAGTTCTTGACTTCTGACGACATTAATGTATATGACGCGAGGCACAAAGGCATCAAACCCCCTGAGTGTAATTGCTAGTGGCTGTTGTCCACGAGCAAACTCCTTCAAGGATGCTTCTAGTAGTGGTAAGTTAGCATCTGCCCATTCAAAGGGCGGTTGCAGAGTAATATGAGGCGGAGACTTTAGCGCCCCACTACTAGCGTAGCGATCGGCAAAGTCCTGCTTAATCTGGTTGGCGTAGTCTTGAATGTCTTGGGATGGTAGGAGGGCAATGAAAAAACGGCTCATTCAATTTTAGATTTTTGATTATGAGAGGATGCAAGTATATGCTTCTCTTTGTCAAGAAGCAAGCCACGTAAAAACGCCACTTCTATCAAATTCAGCGCGTTTGTTACTTATTTGCTACTCAAAAGTACCATCTTTAATCAGATTTTTAGCGATCGCACTACTCAAATGCGACTCATTTAGTATTATCCAAATTGTAGGGGCACAATATATTGTGCCCCTATAGGTGCAGTCTATTGAATTGAAAACTATCTTGAAAGTGGGTTCATATTTGGATTACGCTTCCACTTAGTTGACCGGGCCCAACTATGCTTGAACGATGAAATCGGAAGCAGTCAGAGTAGGCGCACCAGTAAGTTTTGCAAATTGACCCCCACTGCCTAAACCAGCAGCGCTGCCATTTTGATTGTATAGTAAATTCCCAGTCAGAGGATCGTAGACAATCACAGCATTACTAGCCGCCCCTAGACTGGTGACTTGAAAATCATTGGCGTTACTAAAACCTGTTCCGACAACAGAAGTAATGGCACCAAAGGTAGTCTTATCCAGAATAATCTTATCACCTTGAGAGCGGTTGAAGTCAGTAATGGTATCAATACCCACAGCAGTGCTAGTAAAGGCAGCATTGGTGTTGTAAAGGAAAGAATCAGCACCTAAACCACCCACAAGAGTATCATTGCCTTGTCCACCAATAAGAAGATCATTGCCATTACCACCCCGTAGCAGGTCATCACCACTTTTTCCGTCGATGGTGTCATTACCTCCTTGACCATTAATCACATCGTTAGAGTTGTCAAAACCGACAATGTTATTGTTCAAATCATTGAGGAAAGTGACAGTGTTTCTGTTGAAAATGCTAGTTTGAGTGGAGTCGGCATTAATCACATCAAAGTTGTCAGTAAAGTTAGCCTGTCCATCAAATAGGATATTACCGATGGCGGGTCTTGTTGGTAATGCAACCAAGTTCTCCAGGTTTTCTAACTTAAAGTTTTGCAGAGTTACTTTGGTATTAGCCACATCTTCAAAGGTGACTTCTAAATTGGTGCCGTTTTGAGTTAATTGCAGATTTCTCGCAGTCAAACCAGCCCCAATAAATTGCAAGGTGTCTATTTTCGCAATCACCGCAGCTGAAGGATTTGAGTTAGTACCTACACCACCAAAGTCCGTGATGATGTCATTGCCATTGTTTAATCGGGTAATAAAGGTATCATTGCCCGCCGTGCCATTGATAACTTGAGTTTTGGGTTTAACTACGCCACTAATCGCAAAGTCAAAGGGGCTTTCATCACTATCGTTGTTATTTAAACTGAGGCTACCACTATAAGTACCTGGTGTAGTGGTGTTGAGTGCCACCGATATTGTAGTGGAAGCATTAGCAGCCACACTCGTCGGAAGAGTACCGACCAAACTAAATCCGTCAGGAAGTTTGAGGTTACTCAGGCTGAGTGCAGATGTACCGGTGTTCTTAATGGTAAAGGTTTTGGTCAGGGTGTTACCAACAGTGGTGTCGCCAAAATTAATAGCGGTAGTAGTGCCATCTGCAATGTCAACCGTGCCATTGAGAACTTGAATTTCTGGGGCAGGAGCGGGTTTAACTACGCCACTAATCGCAAAGTCAAAGGGGCTTTCATCACTATCGTTGTTATTTAAACTGAGGCTACCACTATAAGTACCTGGTGTAGTGGTGTTGAGTGCCACCGAAATGGTAGTGGAAGCATTAGCAGCCACACTCGTCGGAAGAGTACCGATCAAACTAAATCCGTCGGGAAGTTTGAGGTTACTCAGGCTAAGTGCAGAGGTACCGGTGTTCTTAATAGTAAAGGTTTTGGTCAGGGTGTTACCAACAGTGGTGTCGCCAAAATTAATGGCGGTAGTGGTGCCATCTGCAATATCAACCGTGCCATTGAGAACTTGAATTTCCGGGGCAGTAATAGTGATGCGGGGAGCTTCGTATGCGCCAATGTCAATCAATGCAGTGCCATTACCATCACCATCCAGAGGAATGTTCCCAGTTCTGGCATTGAAGGCATTGGAACCAGCATCGATCGCAGGACTTTCAGCTTTGAGCGCAAAATTCTTTTTGGCTGCATCAACAAATTGAGGATCTTTACCCAAAATGTTCTGCAATCCTGTAGCTTTTAGATTATCTGAAGCTTGGAATAAATTCGAGTTATAAACAAGGTTGCGATCAAAGGTTATATTTTTGGCGAACTTAATGCTGTTCGCTTTTTGATTTTTGGTTGCGTACAAGATGTTGTTGTAGACACCTACTTTGTCTGAATAAGAAACATTAATCTCTCCATGCTCTTTAAGAACAAGACCATTTTGGTAAACTGTGTTGTTGACAACATCGACATTTGTAGCTTTAAAAATTTCAATGCCTCCACCTCCATTGTTGTAGCTTGTGTTATTTGCAATTAGTGCTTTACCGGTATAGGGTGAGCCGTCTTTAGTCTCCATAGTGGTATCAAGCATAATACCGTGCCCTTCAGTGATTCTGCCTACCACTACCCAGGGAACCAGACTTTTATTATCATAAGAAATGTTGTCTCTAAAAATTATCCTGTAGTCAGTAGTATTGTTATCAAAGTTAAAACTGTTAAGTGCGGTGATTCCCTGATTACCAAAAGGCGAATACCAAGCGTTTCCAGACACAACATTTTTCTCAACAGTAATGTAATCGGCATCACGAAATGCAATGCCTCCACCTGCAAAGTTACGGACTGTATTCTCAGCAATGACAATGTGATGAGGATTAGTACCGCCCGCTCCCTGGCTATCTTTCCATGCTGATACATAAATTCCATTAGCATAAGTCAAGGGGTTGTTAACGTTATCCTTCTGACTTAAGGCATATTCTAGAGTGATGTTTTCCCGATTGCCCTCTAGCTCAAGTCCTTCAATCCGCACGTAAGATGAACTAAATATATTAATGCCAGTTATAGTTGTTTTTATCTTAGGCGTATGTCCTGGATAGGCTTTGACGGTTGTCCAGTTGTCTGGCGAGCCATTCATGTTAAAAATATTTCCTCCTTTCTCATAAGTGCCATTCATGACGTAGACTGTATCGCCTGTTTTCATCTCATAGAAAGCTTTACCCAAACTGCGAAATGCAGCATCTTCTTTCAATCCATTATTTTTATCATTGCCTGTTCCAGAAACGTAGTATGTTTTGCCAGCCATTATCTTTTCTCCGAATATTTTGTAAGGTGAATTGGCAATAAATTCTCAGCCACTTTCATCAGTTGCTAAGTAGTTATTTGAATGGGTTATCTGTCTGGACTTGTCTGGACTTTTCAAGACAGTCACAGTTATCCAATCGCGACTTGAAATCGCGTTGGTTCTAGAAACGCTGTTGTAAAATTGAAAAATTTTCTCCTATCAACCGTTGATGGTTAAAACAGGGATATCGATACCATCAATCGTCAGGGTTTTGTTGAGGGTGATCGGACGATTAGCGGGTAGACGCTTCGCCTCTTTTGCTTGTTGTCAGACATAAGCTAATCAGCATTTAAGTTGTATACAAGTAGGGCTAAAGCCCTTACTACAAGCGAATCATTCTGGAAAAATGAATGACGATTAGCTTAGTCTGATTAGCAAGGCTGGATGGAGTCGAATTGAATCGTATCTTCATCTGGAGCAGATGCAATCGCTGCTCTTTGCGAGCCAGCTTTAGCATCTGCCATATTCGATACAGCGATCATAATTTTGCATGGTAATTCCTCTGGACTTTATCCGTTGTCTTAGGTCAGGAGATTGCCAAATCGGCATGGTAAAATACACCCCTGACTGATAACTTGGGACTTAAAGTTACAGTGGTCAAAGTTAAATTTTGCTTGAAACTTTAGTAGGTTGACCCCTTAACTTAAGGGGATTAATGTAACAACTGAGTCGAACCTGTTTTTAAGCGGTGTAACTGCTGATATCTTGTTGTGAACTTAGTTAAAAGTAACCTTTACAAACAGCACTTGATATCAGTGAATGCCCGGAATGTGGTAAGTTTTTTTACAACAAAAGACAAAATACTATGGAAGTGTCCTGGTGAGTCCTGTTAATTTCCTGAGTGATATGGGAATAGAGAGCGCTTTGTGCGAGGATTTGATGAAGTTTCTCTAAAAATTTGGGGACTGTGGATTGGGGACTGGAGACTAGTACCGCAAGGCGGAATTAAAAATTAAAAATTAAAAATTAAAAATGAAGACAGCGTAAGGGTTTTATTGATTGGGAATGGGTGGTTTATTTCCGCCGTGCTGTACTAGTATTTTTTACTCAGCACTGTCAAGTCAGATTGCCGTAAATGTTTATCGTTGCGGGTTTTAGCCTAGAGAGCCAATCTTTGAGATAGTTTGGTTTGATGGCGTCAACTTACTTAATCTTCATAATATGAATACTGCAATAAACTCCAGAATACCTGTTGCTTTAACCATTGCTGGTTCAGATAGCGGTGGCGGTGCAGGAATTCAAGCCGATTTACGCACCTTTGCTTTTCACTGTGTCCACGGTACTAGCGCTATAACCTGTGTCACGGCACAAAACACTCTAGGAGTGAGGAGGGTTGATGCTATGCCAATGGAGGCTGTTGTAGCGCAAATTCAGGCAGTAGTTGAGGACATTGGCGTACAAGCTGCCAAAACGGGAATGTTGCTCAATCAGGAAATTATCTTTGCTGTTGCCCAGCAAGTGGAAGCTTTACAAATCAATAATCTAGTAGTTGATCCAGTAATGGTGTCACGTACAGGAGCACAATTGATTGATGATGATGCTGTGAAGACTCTGTGCCATACCCTGATTCCCAAGGCGGTTATAATCACGCCCAATCGCTATGAAGCCCAGATTTTGAGCGGGTTACAAATTAATTCCTTGGAGGATATGCAAGCTGCTGCTGAAATTATTCACAAAACTTTAAGGACGAAGGCTGTTTTAGTCAAGGGCGGAGGTATGCAAGGAGATTTACGTGGCGTTGATATCTGGTTTGATGGCGATAAGTTGGAAGTTTTGACGACAAAGCAAGTAGAGACAAAAAATACCCACGGTACTGGTTGTACACTATCGGCTGCGATCGCTGCTAATCTGGCTAAGGGAAAAGACTTGTGGCAGGCGGTGCAACAAGCAAAGGAGTATGTAACTACTGCACTCACTTACGCCCTAGATATTGGTGAAGGGCAAGGCCCTGTAGGACACTTCTTCCCATTGTGGGGACTAGGGACTGGGGACTGGGAACTGGGGAAGAAGCAGGGGAGCAGGGAGCAGGGAGCAGGGTGAAAATTCCTCTCCTTTGCACCTCTTCCTCTTTTCAATACCCAATACCCAATGCCCCAATAAAAAATCTTTGCCCTTTCGATATTTTTCTATTATTCTTGGGCATAGTTTCAGGGGTGACTATCTCTGTTAGCATCTCTGTACGATCTAATTACCTTGATTTTTAATACCAAGCCCCCGATGCGAACAACCATAGGTTCTGTTCACAGAAATTCGCCAACACCGACTACTCAAGCCTACCCTCCCTCTGTACCACTATCTGTATACAGGGAATTGTCAACAGAGTTGCAAGCAGCACAGGCGAGGCTAAATGCACTCACCACCCAAAATCAGCAACTAGCACAAGAAAATCAACTATTACGCCAAGAAATTACCAAAGTCGTTGAGTCTTTTTCTCGCTTGCAAAATTTTGTGGATTCCCATGCTACACCTAGTTATCATCAAGCTGCCCAAGCTGTTGGCGACGTTAAAAATGCCGCCAAACAGCCTGTAACACAAGGGCGTCCACGTCAGCAGGTTTCTCGTTCACGTCCACCCGTTGTGCCCAAAGCCGCACCCGAAAAAAGTCGCCGCCAAGACTTTTCTACACCTGTAATGGAAATGAATTTCCCGATAGCAGAACCAGTTTTTATAGAAGAACAACAAGTAAGTTATTATTCCACTACTGAGCCAGATGCCAAAGGACTTAATGGCTGGTGGTTAATTATTACCATTTTGTTAATCATGCTTACTGCCTTTAGTGCTGGATATTTTGTTGTGCGTCCCTTGTTTGAACATCAGAAACGTTAGTCTACACTCCCACATTCAGCAGCAGCAGTCTTTCGGGCTACTATGCAATTTGTCTACAATCACTCTCTAAATATCCAAACAAATCTGCTAAATAGTGGAGTTGATTTATTTTTAGGTTATAAAAGCTACATAAAATGCTAAATTGACAGAAACTTCTTTATGTTAGAACCTCAAAGATTATCCAAGTTATTGGCACTCTCAGGTCTAAAAATCATGGTGGTTAAAACCATACGAGGCTTTGGCGAATGCTCAGTCGAGCCGTCGCTTATATCTCATCCCTAAAGGGACTGAGTTTTACGCTTACCCAGTGTTTCTATAAATCTTTGCTGGTTCTCATGTCCCAATTCCTCAAGCAAAGCATCTACATTTTAAAAAAGTGGCAATTATTACATATCTTTTAGGAAAAGCACTGCTAGTTACAGCTTCAGACAGCGGATCTGGTTAGATATATAAACGAAGCTAGTAGAAGTCAGGAGTCAAGAAGATGAAAAAAGTAGAAGCTATTATCCGCCCATTTAAGCTAGATGAGGTAAAAATTGCCTTGGTTAACGCTGGTATTGTTGGTATGACTGTTTCTGAAGTCCGGGGGTTCGGACGGCAGAAAGGCCAAACTGAACGGTATCGCGGTTCTGAGTACACCGTTGAGTTTCTGCAAAAACTCAAAGTGGAAATCGTAGTTGACGATAATCAAGTTGATATGGTGGTGGACAAAATTATTGCTGCTGCCCGCACTGGTGAAATTGGCGATGGTAAAATTTTCATCTCGCCTGTTGAGCAAGTGATTCGGATTCGCACCGGCGAAAAGAACACAGAAGCAGTTTAAAAAAGTTATGAGTAGAGACGCGATTAATCGCGTCTCTACAAGAGTTATGAGTTGTGAGTCAGGACTAATGAATGAAGATTTAGCATAATTCATAAATCCTAACTCCTAACTCTAACTTCTAGCTCCTAACTCCTAATTCTCTCCAGTTGCGGAAGCAAAGCTGTAAAAGCCTTCCCTCGATGGCTAATTGACCTTTTTAACTCTTTTGTCATTTCAGCAAAGGTCAATTGCAACTCTTGTACATAAAAAATTGGGTCGTAACCGAAACCACTATCACCACGAGGTGCGTGGAGAATTTCGCCACGACAAACACCTTCAGATTGTAATACGATCGCACCATCGGGACGAGCGATCGCTACTGCACAAACAAATTGAGCTTGCCGATTTACCTCGTTGCCTAATTCGCTCAATATCCTAGCAATGCGTTCTGAGTCGGTTTTGGCGTAACGTGCAGAATACACCCCTGGTGAGCCATTTAGGGCATCTACTTGCAAGCCCGAATCATCAGCAATTGCCCAGTTTCCCGTAGCTTTAGCAATTTGTGACGCTTTCAGACAAGCGTTGGCGGCAAAAGTTTCGCCCGTCTCTTCAATTTCCAATTCTTCAGGTTTGAGGGTTAATTCCCAACCAGAATTTTCCAGATAAGCTTGCATTTCCCGCAACTTACCTGGATTTCCTGTGGCTACTACAAGTAATTTGGTCATTAGTCATTGGTCATTAGTCATTTGTCATTGGTATATCAATACGGTTCGGTTAAGGCAAGAGACGCGATGAATCGCCGTCTCTACAAAGGACTGATTATTGTAAAAACGGCGATTTATCGCGTTTTTGCAATCTAGGGCGTGTTATCAAAAAACCTTATCCGAACCGTATTGATTGGTATATTAGTCATTGGTCATTTACCAAGGACAGAGGACAAATGACTAATGACTAATAATGAATTTTACTCTGCCCACTGTTTCGCCCAAGCAAGAGTTTGATGCACTTGCTCAATTGTCGAGGCTTCGCAGTACAGGCGTAAAACTGGTTCAGTCCCGCTAAACCGAATCATTAACCAGCTTTTATCAGCTAAACGATACTTGTAGCCGTCAATTGTTTGGCAATCAATTACTGCTAACCCTGCAATTTCCGTTAAGGGTTGGGTTTGCAGTTGTTGCAAAAGACGCGATCGCACTTCCATACTTGCTAAGGGTAAATCAATGCGATCGTAAGCTGAAGTAAATCCTGTTTGTTTCTGCAAGTGGCGATAATACTCACCTAAATCCAAACCAGATTCTACAATCGCCTCTAACACGTACAATGCTGACAGCAGCGCATCGCGTTCGGGAATATGGCTACCATAGCCAATTCCTCCCGACTCTTCGCCACCCAGTAACACTTTTGCTGCTAACATTCTGTCAGCGATGTATTTATAACCAACTGCTGTTTCAAAGACTGAGAGGTTATGTAGTGCCGCTACAAGCGGCATCAAGTCGGAACCACTAACAGTTTTGACTATTTCTCCAGTAAAACCGCGCCGCAGGGTTAAATGGTCGATTAATATCGGGATTAATACTTGGGAACTTAGGAAGTTTGCTTCCCCATCTACTGCTGCAATGCGATCGCAGTCTCCATCAAATACCAACCCCACCGTTAAACCTGATTTATCGGTTTCTCGGTGAGTCTTGATGACTTCAAATAGCTTTGAAAGGTATTTAGGCAAGGGTTCCGGCGCACCACCACCAAATAGGGGATCGCGATCGCTGTTGATTTCTTTGACTTGATTGCCTAGTAGTCTCGCCAATCCAGTAGCAGCAGCGCCATGCATCACATCGGCAAATAATGTCAATTTACCAGATGCGATCGCTTCTCGAAGTTTGGCAATATCAACTTTACGTTCTAACGCTTGGGTATAACTAGGCCAAGGATCGAATTTCTCTTGCTTACCTGGGGTAGCTGCTAGTGGTACTCCCACCGCCAACTGATCTTCTATCTCTTTTGTGACTTCTGGCGGTACTGATCCACCAAAATAACCCTTGACTTTTAAACCTAAATATTTACCAGGATTGTGGCTGGCCGTAATTACCAGCGCCCCTAAAGCATTGAGTTCTTTTGCTGCCCAACTATAAGCTGGGGTTGGGGCATAAGTTTCGCTCAGTAGCACATCAAAGCCGACAGCAGTGACAGTATCGGCGACAGCACGAGCAAAGTCTTCAGCCATGAATCGGCGATCGTAACCGACAATTATTGTCCGGCTACCCACTGTAGAAAAATATGTATCATATAATACTTTTGCGGCAACTGGCGCGACCAGGGCTAGGCGTTCAAAGGTGAACTCGTCACCAATAATGCCCCGCCAGCCGTCTGTACCAAACTTGATTGAGTTAGCTACAACTGGCATCTAGGTATCCTAACTGTCTACTTGAGGATTCTAGCATTTATACAGTGTGCAGAGTAAAAAAAGAATCTAGTAAAAATATGTACTAATAATATTCAACACAAAAGTGAGCCAATTTGTATATTGTACAAATGCAATGTCTAACGATAAGCCCGTCTACGCCTGCCATATTTAAAAGAGAATAGCGCATTTGTAACATACTGTTTCAAAAGGCTTACACTATTAGAATTGCAGGTATCTATCGTTAGCATGAAGCAGACTTGAGGGTTCCAGCAAATCGTATATTTGATTAAGGCTGTAAGGATAAAAGCAGTGATAGACAATCGGGCAATATCAATCAGTTTATTTACAGGAGCAGGTGGACTAGATATTGGGATAGAACAGGCAGGTTTTCGGGTAGTAAGTGTTGTTGAGAAAGATCCTGATGCTGCGAAGACTATAGCTTTTAACCGACCTCACCTAAATAGTGCCTTAGCAAGAGATATACAGAAAATCACTGCTCAAAATCTTTTGGAAGAAGGGGGATATGTTATTAACCTTGGTAGACCCCTACGTATTGGAGAAGTAGATTTAGTAACTGGCGGTCCCCCTTGTCAACCCTTCAGCACAGCAGGAAAACGTGGTTCAGTTATGGACCCACGTGGCAGCTTGTTTATGGACTTTATACGTATTGTCGAACAAGTGCAGCCACGCTTTTTTGTCATGGAGAATGTTAAAGGTTTACTCTCGGCTCCTATTCGTCATAGACCTCATCTGGAAAGAGGAACGGGTTATGCTCCTTTGGAGCTAGATGAAATGCAAGGGAGCGCTCTTGAGATTGTTTTAGAAGAAATGAAGCGCATTGGTTATCAAGTTATTTATAAAGTAATGGAAGCAGCAGATTACGGTGTTCCGCAAAACAGAGCGCGAGTAATCTTTATTGGCTCAAGAGATGGTGAATCGGCTACATTCCCTTTGCCTACTCATAGTAAAGAAGGCTCTTTATTACCTCAATGGCGCACTCTTAAAGATGCTCTGATCAACTTAGAAGATCCACAACCGGAGTATACTTCCTACTCAAAAAACCGTCTTCAATATTTAAAGCTTTTAAAAAGTGGTCAAAACTGGAGAGATTTACCTAACGACTTGATAAAAGAAGCAATGGGAGGCGCTTATAAATCTGGAGGTGGTAAAGTAGGGTTTTACAGAAGATTATGTTGGGATAAGCCGTCTCCTACTGTTACTACAAGTCCTTACCAAAAGGCTACAGATATGTGTCATCCAGAGGAACTGCGTCCTCTCAGTGTTCGAGAGTGCGCCAGGATTCAAACCTTTCCAGACTCATGGATTTTCTATGGTTCGACAGCCTCTAAATACCGACAGATAGGTAATGCTGTACCTGTACTCTTAGCTCAAGCTATTGGTGACTATTTACATAGTTTAATTAGACAGGAAAAACCTAAAGGGATACCAGTTTTTGAACAGCTTTCACTATTTAATCACTAAATCCTTAGCCTTTTGATTATTTTAAGACTTTTACTACTGAATTTGTTGCCAGTACTTACTATCTTCTACATATAATGCTGCATGATTTTCAGCGATAGTTTGTCTAACAAAGGCAGTAAAGTCTTCTTCAGACAGATTAGAGCATCCTATTAATTGATTCAGTTCTTTCCAATAGTAAGCTCCATTTTGAGCATTGACTCTATGCCATTTACGAATGATAGTTCCTTTACGGACACTACTGCTCGAACTATTTTCAGAATTACTACGATTTTTAACTTGTAATAGCTCACCTTGCTTGGTACAAAAATCAACCTTGTTTATAGTTTCACCCCAAGCACAGTACCAACCATAAAATGACAATTTTTCGGCAAGATATTCTTCTAAAAGAAGACCTAATATGTTTTCTGCCGACATGGAAAGACGATGGGCATACTTTATGTAATTAATGCCATCAGTGCTGAGAGTAGGTAAACGAGCAGAAATAATCGTGTCAATAATTTTGTCAGAGATAGTGCCTATCTTCTTACTAGTTCGCTTTGAGGCTCGATTATTATAACCGCCAAAATACTTATTTAACCACTTACTAATGTAATCTAAGCGAGAATTGCATACTTTTAGGTATGGAAATAATTCAGGCGAATTACAACAGATGGATAAAACTGTTTTTACAGAATCATTCCAGAACATCCCAGCATGAAGTTTGGCAATATTTTCAGCTTCGGACACGATCAGATTGGCATCAAAATCCGGTATTTTTAGGTTATTGCTCACAGTTACTATTGGGTAAAATCTGCTGTTTCAGTTATGAGCGATCGCCCCATCTATACAAATCTCAATAATCCCAATATTTCCATATATAAACATTAATAATCCTTAATAGTATTAACTATTAAGGATTGTTAATATGAGCATAAACTGCTCACAAACCTGATTTTTCCTTAAAAATCATCGAGAAACTGACTAAGGCGACTGATTACGGGGTCAACCTCTTGAGGAGGGGTAGCAACAGTATAAGAAGTATTATTTACTACTTCTAATTGAGTTGGAGACGGAATGAATGATCGATCATTGACTATGAGCGCCAGTTGTGCAACTTGTTGAGAAAGTTGCAGTAGATGATGTTCCATCGCCTCCAAACGATTAGATCCCTTGGCAAAAAAACGTTCCTCAAGTCCAGCCACTTGACGTTGCAGTTCACCGATTTGTTGATCAATCGGTGTTGTTACTGCCGTTTGTGGAGCAGGTTGTACAGGTTCCGGTACACATAAAGATTGCCATAAGGCTTCTTTACAGAGGTCGCTGAAAGTCTTGTCTGGTTGTTTTTCCAAATAACTTTCTACTTGCGCTAACAAGCTTTCATCAGCAAGCTCTGGGTTGAACGTGACGGATTTAACTACCTTTTTTGACCATTGGAACATCAGCTTTATGCCCTAGCAGCGCGATTGGAGGATAATTGTGCCTCTCCATAAATATACTGCCCCAAAGCATTCGCCTGACGGGAAGGTGCTGCTAAATGAGCATTAATCTTTGCTTCCTTAAGTAGACGTTGAACGTCATCCCAGAAGAACTCACCACCGCCACCAGTGAGAATCACATCGGTGACGCGTTCTGGCAACCAGGCTAGCACACGGCTACAGATTTCACGCGAAAACATCTCTGTAAGGTTGGGAAGAAAATCGTCTAGGTTGGTGGGCTTACTAGCGCCTTTAGGACGGTAATAGCGTTCGCCTCTGGGTTTGTTCACAGCAGAAATCAGTGCTAGAGATTGACTATCTGCTCCCTCGATTTCGGCAGACACCAATTCATAAAACTTATTCATCCCGAAGTCTTCGCTCTTAGAAGCACCTCTGGCAAAACGGAAGTTATCTACCATCAAAAGATCGACGGTTTGATGACCAATATCGACGATCGCCACCGATATTTTTGTAAAATCGGGGCTACCAGGACTTTTCTTCGGTTGAGCTTCAGACCACAGCAGGCTGCCGTAACCTTCTGGCATGACCCATACCTTATTGACGTTAAGCGACACAGATTCGCCTCGGAAGTTCAACACATGAGGGCCACCTACTTGGCTAATCAACTGTGCTTTTTCCTTTTCAAATTGCTCCAAGGAAAGAAAAGGCAGACCCAGTACTACTGAGATATCGTCTCTGAGTTTAAAGTAGCCAGCACTTGCTAACACTTTTACCAGTGCAGCTTCTACCTTAGATTGTCCGACTCCTAGATTCGCCCCAAAATCGGCTGCTAGTTGACCAACAGCATATCCATTTCCTTGATATTCCAGCCACAAATCCATTAAGGGGTCAGTAGCTCTGGCTTCAAAAACACCACCGCGTACTTGTTCTATTGACATCTGCTTGACGTTGGCAGGTACGAACACCACATTACCGGGTTCGCGACTCACACAAGTTTTTGTGGAAGTTCTGCCTAAATCAACACTGAGAATGGTTTTTCCCGGAACACCGCCTGTTTTGGGAGGATTATTATTAACAGCATTGATGGGAGTCGATGCTAACGGCTGCCTATTCATCGGTATAGCAGCGGCATTGATTGGGGTAGCGGCGGAAGGTTGGTCTGTCATGAAAGCTCCTAGTTCAAACTTAACTGTAAAAAGTTGTCATGCTCATCTTACAAAAATGCGAGCAACCAGAAATTCTAGGTTGCGTCAAGTGTAGCTAGAAATACGTCAAAAATGAATTCCGGCGATATCTCCGATAAGCTCATGCCTTCGCACATCTAGTATTATTTGGCATAGTGTAGGCGAATTTTGGCCAGATGTAACCCCTGCTTTCACTGCTTTCAAACCAAAAGCGTCCGTGTTTTATCTTCTAGTACGTCTTAACTGGCGCTTGAATATCCAGAAAACAAATGCTAGAACCAAACCCCCAAGTACGATTTTGGATACAGGAGCAAGGTACTTGTCCACAAGTTCATACTGACTACCCAATATGTATCCTGAGTATGTTAGCAAACCCACCCAAGCAGCGCTACCGAATGTTGTGTAAACCAAAAATGGTAGCAAGGGCATATTGCTCATCCCTGCGGGAACAGAAATCAAGGTGCGGATTCCCGGTACAAGACGACCAATTAATACTGCTGTTCTACCTTGTCGATTAAACCACTCTTTGGCCTTGGTGATATCTTTACTAGATATACCCAACCATTTGCCATACTTGTCAGCCCAACGCTTTAAACGGGTTTCACCCAAAAACTTACCTGGATAGTACCAAATAAGTGCGCCCAATACAGAACCCAAAAGTCCTGCGAAAAATACACCAATGATATTTAGCTTTGCCCCTCCTGGTTGATATGGACTTGCTGTAAATCCAGCTAGTGGCATGATCAATTCTGAAGGAATGGGGGGAAACAGGTTCTCTAGGAACATCAGTAGGGCGATTCCCCAATAGCCAAAATAGTTGATAGTATTAGTTATCCATTCAAGCATTTAGTCAATTCCTGAAATTGCTGCATTATTAAAGTTGGCATCGCAACGGAGAAACAAAGCAAGACGAATGGAAGGTAGGGGTATGTTTCATTAATTTCGAGGGTTATTAAAAGTTCGGAAGTAGCTCTAACCCTTGAAATTGAGCGATAAATCGCTCACTACGAACCTTACAAAATTAATGAAACCAACCACTAGGTTTTGTTTTCTAATTTTTTAGATCCCCCTTAGTCGCTTTTCTAATCAGGACTTGGGAGGATCTAAAGATTTGATGGCAAATTTAAAAACATATTTTAGATTTTTTTTGAGGTTGTGGCTGTGGGAGAGCAGGGAGAAAATTTTACCTTGTCCCCCTCATCCCCTCATCCCCTCTTGGTCTAGGCTGTCGGTGTCAATGATTGTACCCTTGGTTCCGATTGCCAGTCTAGTGGATTCCAAACTCGATCTTCCAGCGCCATCTGTTCAATTAAACTTGCCAGTCTTAGGGCTTTGAGAGCTTGTTCACCACCTACTGATGGTTGATTGCCACCATGCACACAGTTGACAAAATGTTCTAATTCTGCACTTAAGGGTTGAATGTTGCTGGTGTAGACTTTTTCAATCACACCATCTTGCCTATAAAGTACTTGTCGGTGGTCGGTGAGAGAATTGGCAGCCGTTTGTCGGTGAATCAAAATTTCATTCTTGAGAAAATCTGCCTCAGTAAATGAATTTTTGCAATGGGCGACAATCCGGCGAATTTTTCGGTGGGTGACTTTACTGGCAGTCAGAGTAGCAACAATACCATTGGCAAACCCCAAGGTGGCGGTTACATAATCTAAATAACCAGAGTCTAGGGAGCGAGTACCGCTAGCAGTCAATTTTGTTACTGGGGAAGCAGCTAATTCCAGAAGCAGGTCGATGTCATGGATCATTAAATCCAGCACAACTGAAACATCGTTTGCCCGGTCTGAGTAGGGACTCATTCTGTGGGCTTCTAGCGCCAGCAATTCCTCTGTTTTCAGCACTTGGCTCAGTTCTTTAAAAGCTGGGTTGAAACGCTCAATATGACCTACTTGCAGGATACACCCAGACTCAGCTGCGGCATTTACTAAAGACTCTGCCTCAGAAATGCTGGCTGCGATCGGTTTTTCAATCAAAACATGAATTCCCGCTAACAGACAGTTGATACCCACGGCATAGTGCAGACGGGTGGGAACAGCTACACAAACTGCTTCCACAAGGGGTAGCAGGTCACAGTAATCTTCAAAAAAACGCACCTTGTACTTGCTGGCAGTTTCTAATCCTCGCTCGACGTTAATATCTGCCACTCCGACTAGTTCAACATCTTTCATTGAACTCAGCACGCGAGTGTGGTGTTGTCCCATGTTACCCACTCCAATCACGCCTATGCGGATTGGTCGTGGCTGGTTGCGCTGTGTATATGGATTCGGTTCTGCCACTGACATGCTATTTTGCACTATTATTCTCTCCTCAACCACCAAATTTAGAGACGCTACGGCCGTTGGCGTTTATACTCGAAAGCCGGTTACGATCCGTCTAAAACCATCCAGATGGTAACATAGAGCCTATGTTTATGAAGAATTTCAAAGTTTGTGATCGGTTCCCGTAATCCAAATATCTTTTGTATAGATATTTCGGCTTTGCTTGGGATTTTGCACTTTCTACAAAAAATATATGTCTTTTTATTAGTTTTAAAAAATTCAGTAAGACCTAAGTGTAAATTATCCTTAGTATTGCTTCCTGGGATCTTGTTAAGGTTTGATTTGGTGATTTGAAATCCAAAAGTTGCAATCGAGATGAAAGCTGTAATTCTGTTATCTGGGGGATTGGACTCTTCCACAATTCTGTATAAAGCTAAGGCCGATGGCTGTGAATGTCATGCTATTTCCTTTGATTACCAGCAGCGACACCGACGAGAGTTGCAGTCAGCTCTTACCGTTGGTCAAAAGGCTGCGATCGCAAAACATCAAGTAGTTAATTTTGATTTACGACAATGGGGTGGTTCAGCACTTACCGATGACGCCATTGATTTACCCCAGGAGCGATCGCTGGATGAAATGTCTCAAAATATTCCTGTCACTTATGTTCCGGCTCGTAATACCATCTTTTTAAGCTTTGCTCTGGGTTACGCCGAAGCGATCGCAGCAGAGCGTGTCTATATTGGTGTCAACGCCTTAGATTACTCAGGATATCCTGACTGTCGCCCCGATTATATTCAGGCAATGCAGGAAGTTTTTCGCCTGGGAACCAAACAGGGGCGTGAGGGGCAACCAATTAATATTGTTGCACCCCTAATAAATTTGAAAAAAACTGAAATCATCCAACTGGGGAACCAATTGGGAGTTCCTTGGGAACTAACTTGGTCTTGCTATGCCGGTGGTGATGTCGCCTGCGGCGTGTGTGATTCTTGTCGCTTGCGGCTAGCAGCTTTTGCCGAATTGGGACTTGTTGATCCAGTGGCCTATGCTTAATGTGGGCATTGGGCATTGGGCATTGGGCATTGGGCATTGGTTATTTCCCCTCTGCTCCCCCTGCTCCCCCTGCTCCCCCTGCTCCCCCTGCTTCCTCATCCCTCTCCTCCCCCCTCCTCCTCCAGGCGTCGCAGTTGAATTTGATGCAGGCGTGGGCCAACAATTGATACCACAGTGAATTCAAGATTTTCATAACAGAAGGTTTCGCCTTTAACAGGAATTTTCTGTAGCTGATACAGCAAAAAGCCTCCCAGTGTCTGATATTCTCTTGTCACGGGTAAATTGAGATGCAAAACTTCGTTGAGGTCTTCGAGGTTAATTTGTGCCTGCACCAAAAATTTCTGCTCATCTAACATCTGAATCAGTAAGTCGTCGCTGCTTTCAGGTTCGCCGGCGTCGCCAATGATTTCGGCAATGACATCTTTGATTGTCACTAGTCCCACAGTACCGCCAAATTCATTCACTACCATGACCATAGCGGGTTTCTCTTGCTGCATCATGGGCAAGAGTTCACTCAAGGGCGTGTGTTCTGGAACAAACCGGGCGGGACGCATCCAAGGTTGGATCTGTGTCTCTAAACTTAGGTTTCCTACAGCCAAAGGTTGTGCCAAATCTTTAAAATAAACAATGCCGCGAACATCGTCCAAAGATTCACCAATCACGGGATAGCGAGAGTAACCAGTGGAAGCCATTTCCTTGAGTAATGTCTGGAAGGTAGCATCTTTTGGCAGCGTGATAATACTGGTGCGGGGGATCATCACATCTTGGGCCATGACATCCCCAAACTCAAAGACATTATTGAGAAGTTCTCGCTCCGCACGCTGTAAACCAGTAGATCCCCATTCTGTAGAAATAATTAGTTGCAATTCTTCAGGGGTTACAGGTGGTCGCCAGCCTTGACCTGTGTATTGGATGCCAAAAATCCGTAATAAAAAACGAGTTGATTGGTTGAGAATCCAAATGAAGGGGCCAAAAAAACGCACGATCGCTTTTACCGAAGGCCCCAAAAACCTCGCTAGCTGTTCTGAGTACAGCATAGCTAAGGATTTGGGACATAATTCTCCGATCACTATTTGCAAATAGGCAATTAAGAAAAAGGCAATGGGAATTGATAGGGAATGCGCCAGGAAGGTAGTCATCCCACTAGGTAAAGGCCAGGATTTAAACCATGCATTCACCAGCACGACAATCGTACTTTCGCCAATCCATCCCAGTGCCAAACTAGAGAGGGTAATGCCTAACTGGGTGGTAGATAGCAGTCGGTCAATACTGCGTTGTAGCATTTCAACTGCGATCGCTGGAATATCCCCAGCCTTAACTAGCTGGTGAATACGCGATCGCCGCACGCTCACCATCGAAAATTCCGCTGTCACAAAAAAGGCATTTATGGCAATCAGTAGTAGCACTGACAATAACCGTAGCGCCACATCTGTCCAAATTAAA
The DNA here is from genome assembly GCF_014023275.1 of Nostoc edaphicum CCNP1411. Taxonomy (NCBI): domain Bacteria; kingdom Bacillati; phylum Cyanobacteriota; class Cyanophyceae; order Nostocales; family Nostocaceae; genus Nostoc; species Nostoc edaphicum. The sequence continues at coordinate 5,363,195 of NZ_CP054698.1, read as the reverse complement.
TTAGGAAAACCAATCACCACCAAAGCTCGTGTAAAACTCACGCCCTCCATTTAGGGGGAATAGGGAGTGGGGAGTGGGAAGATGAAGGGGATGAGGGGGATGAGGGAGCAGTAAGTTTTTCCCCTCTGCCCCATGCCCCATGCCCCATGCCCCATGCCCAATTCCCAATTCCCAATTCCCAATGCCAATCTACCTTTCTACAGGAATATCCAATGCCTCTAGCTTCAATTGTTGAGCGGGATAATCAGTAAGAGCAAGTGATATTTTCTTGACATCATCAAGTAAAGCTGTGGGAATGCTCACTGTACCTGAAAATGCTGGCCCATTTACAGGTAATTCTGTTGGTAAACCCTCTGTACTGGCACTCAGGGTTCGTCCTTTATCATCGCTAACATCTAGAAAACTATAAAGGAAGCGCACAGAATCCTTACCTTTGTTCTGCATTTTCACTTTCAGAAGCAAATCACCACCAGAGTAGCGGAAAGATTCTACAGTCATGGTTACACCCTCACTTTGGGCAGTAACCGGAAAACCTGGCTGGGGTTTTTCTTCAACCACTACTGGGGGTTTTTCCTCTGGCTTTTGCTTGCTGCTATTGGTTTCTTCATCATCTTCCTCTAGCTTTTCCGATTTAGCAGCCTTGGTCTTACCCTCAACTCGCGCCTTGACAATTTTCAGAATCTCTTCCTCTTTTAATAGCACTAGCCCTCCCTGTTGAGAGCTATTTGCCTTATTGCTGGCAAATTTGGTTGTGGGACGCCCATCTGGTGTGGTAACGCCTTTAAGTGCTGAACTCCCCAGTTCAAACCCCAAAAATGCGCTTACAGAACCTGCTCCCATCATCAGGATTAACAAAATCAAAGTAAGAAGTACAGTAGAATTTATTTTCATCGCTGACAAGCTATCACAATAGAATGCTGGTCTATTTAAGAATAGTGAAGCTTTTGACCTCAATCCTTAAAGGAACTTAATCAATATTAGTTTGCACTATATCTATGATCAAATTATGTAGTATAAAAATCTGGTGAACTATTGTCCAGTATTCGCACATGATAAATTTGTGCTATATTCATGGAATTGGCTAAACTCAGTGCATGAGGTATTTTCCTCATTCTAAAATTAGCAAATAAGGTTGACCTAAGAGTTAAAATAATTTACTCATAGCAACCCATAACCAAACAAAACAAGCGCCTTTGGCCGATTGGGGAGGCAACGAACTCATAATTCGTCTTCAGGCTGGTTCGATTCCAGCAGGGCGCACTAACATCATCAAAAACTAGTAATAGACGGAATTAGGGGAGAGGTGACAGGTGACAGGTGATAGGGAATAATCTGTACCCTATAAGCTGTACCCTATTCCCTTCTTCACTCCCCAATATTACCGGGATGGTAAGGTTTCAAACCTGAATTCAGTTCCTACTCTGAGTTTGTTGCTATTCAAACGAGGAGACATCATCAGTGATGTGTCATAAGGATTTGGTAAATCAGGGGTGCGAATATAAGGATCGTTGCCAACTTGCTGAGTCAGGACATCATGATATAAAGTGTTAACCAGCTCTGCATCGCGGGCAATTTCATTTTCTGGGAAGGAACCACCGAAACCGGCACCAGATCCTAGAAATGAGTCTAGCTGGCGTTTGAGGCTGCTATTTTCGTAGAAATTGCGATCGTGACGAAAATAAGCTCGTTCAAACACATCACTCGTAGTTTCAGTTTTAGGTGTTTCCGTTTGGGCAGATGCAACTGAGGGAAAAGCAATACCAGCAGCAAGTAGCACTAATAAACCACCAAGGGTTTGGAATTTTATACGCACGTTTCTGACTCCTCAATTTTTGTTTTGGGCGAATCTTAATTTATGCTTAAGTTCAGAACTCTGATGAGTTCAACCTTTGGTGTAGCACAACTTTTAATGTTTTGTAATGACGTATCCTACTGAAACTCTTACCCACTCAGATATTTGGGCAACCACTCCTGATTTGACTACCTTGCGCCACAAGCTACTAGATTTATTTTGCCAACTTGCTTATCAAGAGGGTGATTTTCTCCTTTCTTCTGGGCTACGTAGTTCTTATTATGTCAACAAGACACAGGTGACACTGCATCCTCAAGGTGCTTTAGCAGTTGGACGGTTAGTGTTCCCTTTGTTACCTGTAGATACACAGGCTGTAGGTGGTTTAACAATGGGGGCTGACCCAATTGTGACAGCAGTGAGTATAGTTTCTGTTTATGAAAACCGACCAATACCAGCGCTGATTATTCGCAAGGAAGCCAAGGGTTATGGGACGAGAGCTTATATAGAAGGCCCTAGTTTACCAGAAGGTGCAAATGTTGTAGTTTTGGAAGACGTGGTGACAACTGGACAATCTGCTCTGAAAGCGGTTGAGCGTCTTAAAGATGCAGGTTATACCGTAAATCAAATAATTTCCCTGGTAGACCGACAACAAGGTGGAGGTGAGTTGTATCAGTCAGCTGGGTTAAAGTTTGAAACTTTGTTTTCGATTCAGGAAGTTCAGGAACGCTACCGACAACTTGCGAATTTATAAGTGTCGCCTGCCAAATTGTTTGACAATTTGACAGATTTGTGTATTTGAAAATATTACTCTTAAAACCCTAATAAGGGTTTTATTATTTTAGGCTCAAAATAGCCTTTACTGTACTGACGATCGCAGAAGATGCTTTTTCGATTTCTTCTTTGGTTGTAAATTTCCCAATACCAATTCTTAACGCTCCCTCAATTATATTTTCTGCAAGATTCATCGCTTGCAGAACGTGAGATGGCGCGACAATACCTGATGAACAAGCCGCACCTGTAGAAATAGCTAATTTATGGCGAACTCTAGCAATAATGGCACTATTAGGGATGTCAGGGATAGAAATATGTAAGTTACCTGATAAACGGTTGTTTAAGTCTCCATTCACCAGTAAATTAGGAATTTCAGCTTGAAGTAAGCTTTGCAGATGATTTCGTAAAAGTGCGATCGCATTTTCATCTGCTTGCATCTCCAATTCTCTCAATTTACAAGCTTCCCCCAAGCCAACGATTCCAGGGACATTCAGCGTACCCGATCTGAGTCCCTGTTCATGTCCACCACCGTAAATGAGTGGTTCAAGGTAATGACCTTTTCTCACTACTAATGCACCAACGCCTTTGGGTGCATAAAGTTTATGCCCAGAAATAGCTAGATAGGTAATCCCCCAGTCTTGGAAGTTGAGGGGAATTTTACCGGCTGCTTGGGAAGCATCACATAGAAAAGGGATATGGTATTGTTGAGCGATCGCTCCAATTTTTTCTACTGGGTAAATTGTCCCTACTTCATTATTAGCAGCCATCACACAGAGTAAGGAAGCACCGCCAGAGCAGACTTTTTCTAGATGTTCTAAATCAATTTGGGCTTGTCGATTGACTTTTAGCCAAATTATTTCAGCAAGCCCTTTTTTGGCTAATACTTTACAGGTATCTAAAACTGCTTTGTGTTCAACTGGGGAAACAATTATTTTGGGGGGAGTATTTCGTTGATAAATATGTCCTTGAATTGCTAAATTAATACTTTCTGTTGCACCAGACGTAAAGATAATTTCCTTGACAGAAGCATTGATTAATTCACCTATGTGTTGACGAGCTTGTTTAACTGCTTGTGCGGCTTGATTGCCATAACCATGATCTACACTATTTGCATTACCAAAAGCAGTAGTCATATAGTACATGAGTTTTTCTGCTACTCTAGGGTCTACAGGCAGGGCTATTTCATTCTAAAAAATTGCTTAAGTGTGTCTAACCCAAATGAACATAATCGTTGAGCTTGTGCCATATTTTCAAACATTTGACTTCGATATAAATTCAGAGTGAAATTACGAGCGATAGCAAAAATCTGGGGTAAAGGTTTAGTACGAATTCTAGAAGCGTCTTCTCCTTGAGTTACATCTCGAACATAATGAACTTTATTTTCAACACCCCAATATCCCCGGATGCGCTCGCTAAACTCTTGGGCTGTCGTACTTAAGGAAGATATGTAATAACGTGTTTCATTTTGGACTTCAATATGATTGTGTCTGATAGTCTGACGTTCTGATTGGACTCGGATGATAGTTTTCAGACCAGGCCAGAATCTGATATCATTTGGCGACTGACAAATACTAACTCTACGTTTTTCGATTCGACCATGACCTTTATTAATTAGTGAAACCGTAGAGTCTGGTATAAAATTTGTTTTAACATCTTTAAACAGACCTGGTTGGTTGCCTTTAAGGGCAGCAATGTAATCATTGCCAGTTTCGATTATCAATTCACAAGTTTTTTTTGGGTATTAATCGCATCAAAAGCGAAAACTACCCCTTGAAGAGCTAATTTTTGAATCAAAATTGGTAGAGCTTTAATTTCATTGGTTTTAGCATCTACTTCCCACGGCTCTAAAATCAAACCACGCTCGACAATATAGGTGCTAACTAACATTATTGCCGGATGAGAATCGGAATTTGGATTATCTTCTTCGATTTGATACGAACCTTTGATGACTTTGCCATCTAACCCTATGGTTTCTCCGCAGACTGGTTGTATATTAAAGAACTTAGCAAGACACGCTCCATATTCCTCGTAATTAACCTGTAACAAGGCACGACGTAAGGTGCTATATGAGGGTAATCTATTTTTCGCAGGTTTTAATAGTTCTATCAATTCTTCGTGGTAGCTTGCAATCCAATCTCCGATTGCTAAAAATCCTTTATTCCCCGCTGCGATCGCAAGGGTAAATAATGCTAGACACAATGGCAACGTATGACGTTGCCCAGCCCGGCGGCGGGGGTCTTGAAGCTCAAGAAAAGCTTCAATTATTGCTGGTTGGCTCACGGTACTAGATGTATTTCATTTTTAGTGCTGCATTTTACCATACAGCCTTTATGTTTAGAATGAAATAGCCCTGGTAATTGTATTGCTATCTTTATTTGCCCAACTAGCATATTCTAAACAAGCGGCGACTATAACTGATGCAGGTAAATTCGCTTTTGCACCCATTTTAAACTGATAATTTTTCCCAAAATGACGAATTAAACCTAGTTCGTTAAAAGGACAGTCAATAGAATCTTCGACTGGGCTATTGTCTCTCATTAAATCTTGTGTTGCATACATTCTTAAAATGCAATTTACATCTTTTATAAAAGAAGATTCAGCAATAGTCTTATTGAAATTATTTATATAATCTTTCAGACCAGCCAAAATATCTTCTTTCGTAAAATCCAAATCTCGAAAAACATTAAAGATTAGGACTTACGCATTGACAAAAAGAATCATCTATGGAGTCTAGATAATGCCATCACTGTTAAGGTTTGCAAAAATATGCTCACGTACAACTAATGTGAACATATTCCGTTGTACTTCGTACCAATTGCTAATTATTTTTTCAGACCGCATAAACTCCAATCTAATAAAAGCTTGAAGTGAACAAAATATGTGAGTCTTGATTGCATAGGTATCCCTAACCATGAACCGACAAATTCCACATACTTGTTTGATGGCTCGATGAAAGGTTTCGATTCCCCAATGGGTATCATGAATTGTGATAAATTCATTTCTGGTTATATCCTTGATTCTTTCCTCATCTGGAACATACAAAATATAGTGTCTAGAGTCTTCTTTCTTGAAGTCTTTCCTAAACAACTTTATAAATCCAAATTCTTTCAGATGAGTTCTTAATCCTGACTCTGGAATCACTAAAGTACTTACCTGGCAATACTTATGCGGCTCATTTGAGACAGTTCTATTTTTTTCAATCCCGAATAGAAAACCCAATTTCTGGTTTTTTAGAAATTTTAAATTTTCTACTCCTGAATACCAACTATCTCCTGTTACTATTCTTGGCTTGACTCCCCAGCTTATTATTTCACTCACCATTTCTCGAAAATAATCGTTTTTTTGTTTTCTCCTCCTTTTTGTCATATATTCTGTAATTTATTGGGACTGAATTACCGTTAGTATCGCTGTAATATAAAGTTATTAAATTTAAGCCAATAATAGCTTTATGGGCTTTTCCTGACCAAAAATAACTGATTAATTCGGCATTTTTTGGGTCACTGTAAATTTTTTCTATAACTGTATCGTCTACACTTAGTATCCCTCCTACCAAGTTAATGATTTTCTCTACTATGTTGAATAAATCTTTCGGTTCGTATCTCTCTCTCAACAAAAACCGATTCACACTATCATGTGAAACGTCTCCCAATATCTCTGCCAACCTACTGCACCCCCCAAACTTTGGCTCTGACAGCAGAAATAAGGTGTAGAGGTCTAGATTGCATTGTCCTGTCGATGGTTTAGTAATTTCTCTAATTGTCCGATACCTGTAAAGTAGACGACCCTTATTTATGAATTCACTATTTTGTTATTCTGTCAATGCGTAAGTCCTAAAGATATAATACCAAGCAGCCGCGTCGCATCTGGGTTTTAATAAATTCCAATGTAATAACCATAGTGATGCCGGATCTTCTAAATAAGTATCCCATCCATTATCTCCTAAAAGTTTTTCTCCAAATACTGTTGGTAAATTATTTTTATCAATAATTTTGAAAGCGCTACACCAATAGCGAATAGCACGTACCATATTTTTACCAACACCTAAACGTACAGGAGCATCATCCTGTGAGAAGATATCTGGATTTTTCTTAGCTGTATCAAATCCTTTTTTCAACCAACCAAAACGAGGGTGAAAAGTTTCATGGTTAGCAAATATAGGATTTACTGCATTTTCAAAATATTTAAGGTTTAGACTAGTTTGGATCATGGGAAAATAGAGATAAAATAACAATCATTTTCTTGTTAGTAGAAGTGTTTATACCACAAAGCAAGCTTACAATACTTAATGATATAAAAATGCAGTGATGCTAGTATAGGCTCCATCTACACAAAAGAAAGATTTATTATTTTAATCTGTTTGACTGTATATGTATAAAAATTAGGTTAATTTTACATAAAAGGTTTAAATTGTGTCATTTGAACTTGAAGATATTCTGGAGGATGGTTGTTCAATTTGTCCTTTCCTTTACTTCCACAAGTTTTAGGACATGATGCACTCCAGTAGATCGCCAATGGGCTGAATTACCGTACACAATCGACAACTTAAATACTTATGTATACTTAAAGCCAGCAGCGGGATTTGAACTCGCGACCTTCCGATTACAAGTCGGATGCACTACCACTGTGCTATGCTGGCAATTTTTTTGATTACTCTCAATTAGCAACCACAATTTCTTATTGTACCATAATCGATTTATTTGTCTAGCTGTAATTGCTAAAAAATATCTCCCTCTTCAGAAATAAGGCTAGAAGACTAGAGATTTTGGCAATATCGCTGCTTTTGTATGGCTAGATGGTTGAGTTGGCGTTGCAATTGTAGTGATTGCGATCGCTAATAAAGTTGATAAATTAATATGCACGGCAAAAGCTAACTCAAATCCTGGGTTGGGCGCAAAAATATCTAGTGCAGTTCTAAAACTATATTTTCTTAGCACGGCTGAATAAAGGAACAGAAATATATAATTATTTTTTACAGATTACAAGCATGGCAGCATTGCTCGGACGAGATTTATTAAGTCTGGCGGACATCAGTCCAACGGAACTTCAAGAACTCCTGCAATTGGCAACTCAACTTAAATCACAGCAGTTGAAGTTGCAGTGTAATAAAGTTTTGGGTTTGTTGTTCTCCAAAGCTTCAACTCGCACGCGGGTAAGTTTTACTGTGGCGATGTACCAACTGGGTGGACAGGTAATCGATCTCAACCCTAATGTCACTCAAGTTAGTCGCGGGGAACCTTTACAGGATACGGCGCGGGTATTGGATCGATATCTGGATATTTTAGCAATTCGCACTTTTGCACAGCAGGATTTAGAAAGTTTTGCTCACTATGCCAAGATTCCGGTGATTAATGCGCTGACTGATGCAGAACATCCTTGTCAGGTATTAGCTGATTTATTGACGATTCAAGAAACCTTTAACACTCTTGCTGGCTTAACTTTGACCTACGTGGGTGATGGGAATAATATGGCTAATTCTCTGATGTTGGGCTGTGCTTTGGTGGGGATGAATGTCAGAATTGCTACCCCTAGCGGATATGAGCCAGATTCTCAGATTGTAGAACAAGCAAGAGCGATCGCTAATAACAAAACGGAAGTCCTTGTCACTCACGATCCAGAATTAGCAGCTAAGGGTTCTACTGTACTTTATACTGATGTTTGGGCAAGTATGGGGCAAGAATCTGAAGCTGATAATCGGATGCCAATTTTCCAGCCTTACCAAATTTCGGAACAGCTATTGAGTCTTGCTGATCCAGAGGCAATTGTTTTACACTGCTTACCAGCCCATCGTGGTGAAGAAATTACTGAGGCAGTTATTGAAGGTTCTCAATCAAAAGTTTGGGAACAGGCAGAAAATCGCCTCCACGCTCAAAAAGCTTTGCTTGCGAGTATCTTAGGGGCGGAATGAAAGGAGTTAGCCCGGATTTCTCACGCATAATGTGGGGAGTGTGGGGAGTGTGGGGAGTGTGGGGGGTAAGACTTTTTCCCCATCCTCCCACACCTCCCACACTCCTGGATTTCTCACTTGTGAGAAATCCAGGTTAGGAGTCAGAATAGCTAGTGTGCAATTGGCTCCTAACTACTTGCTGGTAAAAAATCCGAAATAAATGGGTAAAAGAAAAGAGAATATTCTTGCTTTTACCTTTCATAATTTTTACTTTTCTCTTGTTATGGGGAGTTTTTTGTAGTACTAATGTTCTAGAGACATTAATAATTACTTCCCACAAATTTATGGAACGTCTAACGGAAGCTCAACAAGAACTTTACGAATGGTTATCAGAATACATCCGATCGCACCAGCATTCGCCTTCTATTCGGCAAATGATGCAAGCGATGAACTTGAAGTCACCAGCACCAATTCAAAGTCGTTTAGAGCATTTACGCACTAAGGGATATATAGAATGGACTGAAGGACAAGCGCGAACGATTCGGATTTTGCGTCCTGTTAAGCAAGGTGTACCAATTTTGGGCACGATCGCTGCTGGTGGTTTAATAGAACCGTTTACTGATGCTGTAGATCATTTAGACTTTTCTAATTTCGATTTACCTCCCCAAACTTACGCTTTGCGCGTAGCTGGCGATAGCATGATTGAAGATTTAATTACTGATGGTGATGTGGTATTTCTGCGTCCAGTAGCAGAACCAAATCATTTAAAAAATGGTACTATCGTCGCCGCTAGAGTTGATGGATTTGGTACAACATTAAAACGTTTTTATCGCCAAGGCGATCGCGTTACTCTCAAACCAGCAAATCCTAAGTACAATCCCATAGAAGTCAGCGCTATGCAAGTGCAGGTACAAGGTTCACTCATTGGTGTTTGGCGTGGTTACAACTGAGTAATGGGGAGTGGGGAGAAATCAATTCAAAATTCAAAATTCAAAATTGAAGAACTCCTGTCTCCTCTTTCCCAATGACCAATGACTAATGACTAATGACTAAATAAATATGTACCTGACGCAAAATCCAGTGCAACAACTGCCCACTTTCCGGTTGAAATTACCTTATGCAAGGGAAAGTAAGGGCAGTTATTATACGCAACCATTCCCAGGATGCCCAAGAATGCCTCCATCTCTGCAATTGCGGCAATATCAGCGCCAAGCGATCGCTAGCTGGTTTACCAACAATGGCAGAGGGACGCTAAAAATGGCTACTGGTAGTGGTAAAACTATTACTGCATTAGCGATCGCTTGTGAATTATATCAGCAGATTAATTTACAAGTTTTGGTGGTGGTATGTCCCTACCGCCATCTCGTCACCCAATGGGCGCGAGAATGTGAAAAATTTAATTTGCAACCCATTTTAGCTTTCGAGAATTTACGCACTTGGCAAAGTCAACTTTCTACGCAAATTTATAATCTGCGTTCTGGTTCTCAACGGTTTGTCACGGTGATTACTACGAACTCCACTTTAATTGGAGATGGGTTTCAGTCTCAACTCAAATATTTTCCCGCCAAAACTTTAATTATTGGGGATGAGGCGCATAATTTAGGCGCACCCAAGTTAGAAGAAAGTTTACCGCGCAGTGTTGGGTTGAGACTGGCTTTATCTGCCACACCGGAAAGATATTTTGATGATTTTGGGACGCAATCTTTATTTGAGTATTTTGGCCCAGTTCTGCAACCAGAGTTTACTTTGAGGGATGCGATCGCTCAAGGTGCTTTGGTACATTATCTGTATTATCCGGTGCTGGTAGAGTTAACTGAAGCCGAAAGTATTGCCTATTTAAAGTTAACCAAAAGAATTGGGCGATCGCTACTTTATCGAGATAGAGAAAATGGACAAGCAGGAAGTTTTGAAGACAATGAAGATTTAAAGCCGTTGTTGATGCAAAGAGCAAGGTTAATTGGGGCGGCGGAAAATAAATTAAATGCTTTGCGGGATTTAATGGCAACTCGCCGCGAAACTAGTCACACTCTTTTTTATTGTAGTGATGGTTCCCAAGATGCGGGACAACGTTCATCTCTACGTCAACTCAAAGCTGTTGCTAAAATTCTGGGTGTGGATTTAGGGTACAAGGTAAGCACCTATACGGCTCAAACAACTTTACAAGAAAGGGAAATATTGCGCCATCAATTTGAAAGTGGAGAGTTGCAAGGTTTAGTCGCAATTCGTTGTTTAGATGAAGGTGTAGATATTCCAGCAATTAAAACTGCGGTGATTTTATCAAGTTCTGGTAATCCTCGCCAGTTTATTCAGCGACGGGGGCGAGTTTTACGTCCTCATCCAGCTAAAGAACGCGCGACAATATTTGACATGATTGTTTTGCCACCAGATTTAGATAGAGAAACTATCGAAGTTGAGCGTAATTTGTTGAAAAAAGAATTGCGTCGCTTTGTGGAATTTGCCGATTTAGCTGATAATGCAGGCGTTGCAAGAATGAAGTTACTTGATTTACAAAAGCGATATGGTTTATTAGATATTTGATGATGAACTATATAGTTGTATTATTTTGTAAAATTTTTCGAGTTTTGAAAAAAGAAGCATTAAGTATGAAATAATAAAATTATGAGTTAGATCATAATGGGATGTAAGTTGCTTTAAAAATTTCACTTACATCCCATTATGATCTAGATTGTTAATATTAATAATAACAGAAGACAATTCAATAATAAAGTCTTTTTTCAAAGAAAATTATAAATTTGAAAAAATAGTTTTGGCTAAATTAAAGATAACGCTAACAGTGGCTTTACGGAGGTAAATACAGTACTAGAGAAAGTTAAAATATAGAAAAACTATTGCTCCAAACCGAAGATGTCACAAGATGCGAATATCGATGATGTGCAAGAGCCAATAAACAGCGCTCCGCCAGAGGTACGGCGAATTATTGAGCGGGTATGGAAGCTGGAAAAAGGCAGGCTAGATAAAAAGATTAACAGCCATATAAATGATAATATTTTGGACATTATTAAGGAAGAGGTGCGATGAAGCTGACTTCAATCAAGCTATGCAACTTTCGCTCCTTTTATGGTACGACACCAGAGATGCTTCTGGCTGGTGGAGATGTTCAGAATACAACGATTATTCATGGCAATAATGGCTCTGGTAAAACTAGTTTACTAAATGCCTTTACGTGGGTATTGTATGATAAGTTTAGTGCGGCGTTTGCATCAATAGAACAGTTAGTTAATAAGCGTGCGATCGCAGAAGCTCAAAAAGGTCAAGCTGTAGAATGTTGGGTAGAAATTGGCTGGGAACATGAAGGTAAACGCTATCGCGTTAAACGCGCCTGTCGGGGTTATAAAAACGAAGGTGATTTTGACGCTGGCAAAACTCAATTAACCATGTGGGTTGGTGCAGATGATGGCAAATGGAATATACCAAATCAGCAACCAGACGATATAATTAATCAAATTTTACCTGCTACTTTACATCAATATTTTTTCTTCGACGGCGAACGAATTGAAGAAATAGTCCGTTCTGATAAAAAGGCTGAAATTGCCGAAGCTACAAAAATTTTCTTGGGTGTAGAGGTAATCAATCGTTCTATCAGACATTTGGGAGATGCTAAAAAAGCTCTAGAAAATGAATTAAAAGCGATTGGTGATTCTGAAACAAAACAACTATTACGACAGCAAGAAAAAATAGAACGGGAACGCGAACGCATTACCAAACGGCAAACAGAAATTAAAGAAGAGTTAGAATATCAACAAACTTTTAAAAAAGAGACAAGTAACCGTTTACGAGAACTGAGTGCTGCTAAAGAATTGCAAGAAAGATGGCAGGATTTAGAATCACAGAAGACGGCGAATCAAGAAGAATATAAAAAAACAAAGGAAGCGCTGAAAAAAGTTATTTCTGCGCGGGGTTATACCGTTTTATTGTCAGAAACTACAGCACAGTTTCGAGGAATTATCAATGATTTAAAGCAGAGAGGCGAGTTAACATCAGGAATATCGCGGGAGTTTGTGAATGATTTACTCAATTCTCAGCGCTGTATTTGTGGCGCAGAATTACACGAGGGTAATCATTCTCATACTCATGTGAGTAACTGGCTAAATAAAGCAGGTTCTTCGGTGGTGGAAGAAACTGCAATTCGGATGATAGCTCAAGTAGATGAAATTGATAAACAAGCCGTAAGTTTTTGGGAAGAGGTTGATAGAGAACAAAGTAGAATTAATCAATTAAGGCAAAGCATATCTCAAATTGAAGGTGATTTAGACAATATTCAAGAACGGTTGCGAAAAGATGCTAATGAAGAAATTAGCAGCTTACAAAAACGCTTAGATGAAATTGAAAGTAAAATTGATGAATTGAATCGAGAACAGGGTGCAAATCAGCAACAAATTGCTCAACTCACAACTGAGATTGAAAGTTTAAATAAACAAATTGCCAAGCAAAAGCTGAATGAAGACAAGCAAACTCTAGCACAGCGACGAATTAACGCTACTCAAGATGCAATCGAACGGTTAACGGAAGTTAGAAATCGTCAAGAGCAACAATTTCGCCTGCAACTAGAAAAGCGAGTACAAGAGATATTTATGGAGATTTCTGTGACTCCATACATTCCTAGAATTAGTGAAAAATATGAACTGACATTAGTAGAAAATACCACAGGTATAGAAGCACCAGTTGCAGCATCAACGGGCGAGAATCAAATTCTCAGTTTATCCTTTATTGCCAGCATCATTGACAAAGTAAGGGAATGGAGTGAGAAACGAAAAATGATGATGATTCCCGATAGTAGCACTTTCCCAATTGTGATGGATTCACCCTTCGGTAGTTTAGATGAGAATTCGCGGCGACACATTGCGAAGACAATTCCCCAATTAGCGAATCAGTTGATAGTTTTAGTAACTAAAACTCAGTGGCGGGGTGAAGTAGAAGCAGAAATTACAAACAGAATTGGTAGAGAATATGTGCTTACATATTATTCATCCAAGCCGGATTGTGAACAAGATTATATTGAGTTGGGTGGAGAAAGATATCCTTTGGTGAAACAAAGTCCGAATGAGTTTGAGTATACGGAAATTATGGAAGTTGAACGAGATAGGTAATTACAGCTTGTCAACTTAGAAGCAGGGCGATTACAAACCGTCCTTTTAACTTCTCAAGTCCCCGTGAAATGCTTTAATGGCTTTAGTTTATACTAAAGTTTACGAATGCTTCTCCGAAAAACTACAGCAGTTGTTGTCTCACTCTTAACTCTATCAACCTCTAACGCCCTAGCCTTTTCTGACACCCAAAGCTATTGGGCAAAAAATTGTGTGCAGCAACTAGGGGAGCGTAAACTGATTACAGGCTACCCTGATGGTAGTTTTCGCCCAGAAGCAACGGTGACACGCTCTGAAGCAGCAGTGTTGATGCTAAATGCTTTTCCTAATTCACCAGTGAAACGCACTGCTACGTTATTTAAAGATGTACCTAATAATTATTGGGCAAATAAAGCAATCTCTACCGCTTACCAAAAAGGATTTTTTTCTGGTTATCCCGGTGGAATTTTCCAACCCAACCAGCCAATTCCTCGCGCCCAAATCATTGGTGTCATAGCTGGTGGAAAAAATTACAGCCCTATATCCAACCCAACGCAGATATTACAACAATATTTTGACGATGCGGGACAAATTCCTAACTATGCCCAAAATGCGATCGCATCTGCGACTATTAATAGTATTGTTGTCAATTATCCCAATGTCAAACAGCTAAAACCACTGCAAAGCGCTACTAGAGGCGAAGTTGCAGCTTTGATATGTCGGGCGTTAAATATTTACACGGTTCCCCCACAATATATTGCCGGAGTTAAAGTACATCCGCAAGAAGTACGCCCTTTACCAGGAAAACTCGATATTATTCCCACCTTTAACAGCAATAGTCCCGAATTGGTAACAACTGAAGGAATTTTACTATCAACTTTCCCCCCAGATGGGAAACAAGTACAGTCAGCACATTTAAATTATCCCTTTGAAGGCAGATTTGATATATTTGCTCATCATATCGTCAGGGCGGAAACATCAGCCCAAAGCCGCACTGTTTACCAAGGGATAATTGTACATAATCCAGGGAATGAACCTGTTACACTGCAAGTTTTACAAGCAGCTAGTTACCTCACCAAAGAAGCGCCATTTATCGCTTTACCTGATATGGTGGAAAATCCCCAAGGTACAGTTTACTCTGGGCCAGGCGATCGCACAATGAATGATGTATTGCGGGGAGTTCGCCAAGGGATTTTTCCCCGAAAAGCTGGTGATAGAACCAAAAGAAACGCAAATTCTAGCGAATTTAGCCATTCCCGTACAGGCTCCTGCTTCTAACGGTCGCACTACGATGATGCGCTTGACAAGTAGTAGCCCAGTTTATCTCGCAAATTTAGTCAAAAATAGTAATATTCCACCCACCTTAGCCGAGTGGCAAAAGCTTCTGGATACAGCCAGTTTAGCAGGAAAGCGTGACCCCATTCCCACACCTCTCGACCCTCCCAGAGAACCAACAGTATTTAGTCGCGTCGCTGGTGTCTCCCAAGGAACGCAATGGCAAACACAGCTTACGGATAATTCCAATGTGTCTGAATTAACGATACCCCCAATCAGGAAAGGCGTTTTCTTATCCTTTGGGAACTGTACATTTAATTACTCTCAGCACTGAACAAATTCAAAGCGCACCAATGTTAAAACGCTATCCTGATACAGCGTACTTTGCTCACAGTAACTATGGTGTTGAATACAATCTGACTTTACCCCTCAGAAATATTACTAATCAAACCCAGACTGTAACTGTATCAATCCAGACTCCTGTGAAGGATGAAGGGGGAACAGATAGACTTTTGTTTTTAAAGCCAGGTGTAGAACAAATATTCTTTCGGGGAACGGTGCGGGTGCGTTACATCGATGATAATGGTGTGGAAAAAACGCGCTATGTCCATTTGGTACAGCGTCGAGGACAAAGGGGTGAACCGTTGGTGACGCTGAAAATGTTGGCGGGTGGGAAGCGAGAAGTACAAGTAGACTTTTTGTATCCTCCAGATTCTACGCCGCCGCAGGTTTTGACGGTGAGAACGGAGGGGTAATTTTTTCAAGCAGAGGCGCAGAGGCGCAGAGGTTTTTTAGTTACAGTTGAGAAAAAGGGAGGAATGAAATTATGGTTGCTAGTCCAGACAGAAATTATATGTCTCCACAGGAATATCTGGAATGGGAAGAACGCCAAGAAATTAAATACGAATATATTGATGGTGAAGTTTTCGCCATGACTGGGGGTACTCTTCCCCATAATGATATTGCTTTAAACTTAGCTTCAGCGTTAAAAAGTCACCTGCGAGGAAGTGGGTGTCGTGTGAATATGGCGGATGGGAAAGTAGGTGTATCTGAGAAGGGGCCTTTTCATTATCCCGATGTTGTGGTGAGTTGCGATGAACGAGATAAACAAGCTATTCAATTTCTCCAATATCCTTGTTTAATTGTTGAAGTTCTGTCCCCAAGTACGGAAGCTTACGATAGAGGTACAAAATTTACGCGGTATCGTCGCATTCAGACTTTACAAGAATATGTCCTCATTGATGCTGAAAAAATTGGTTTAGATTGCTTCCGGTTAAATGATAGAGGACTCTGGGAGTTACATCCTTATGAAGAAGGGGATGAAGTTCATTTAACTAGTGTTGATTTTCACTTTCCTATTTCTTCGGTTTATGAGGATGTTCAGTTTCCAACTTGAGTTTAGGGAAAACTACAGATGGTGGCAGAAAAAGTAAAACCACATTCGGATGATTAAAAATGACAGCACACGAAAGAGAACAGTTAATTAAAGATATCAACGTACTGCTACATCAAGCTTATGACAGTACTTTAGATGAAATTTATGCACTCTTAAAAAGAATCGATGATGTAGATGATGAAGAAGACTTAAAAGATATTAAAGAAGCTAGGGAAGATATACGCATTAATGGCACTGTATCTTGGGATGAAATTCAAAACGAAATAAGAAACGAAATAAACAAGGATATTGCGTGAGTTACGAAGTTAAATTTTCAAGGGGTGCGAAAAAGCAGTTTAGGAAACTACCTATAGACGTACAACAGCGCATACAAACTAAAATCAACGACTTGGCAATAGAACCGCGTCCAAATGGGGTAAAAAAATTACAAGGTGATGATAATTCATATCGTGTTCGAGTAGGAGATTATCGAGTGGTTTATGAAATAGGTGATGATGTTTTGATAGTAACTGTAATTAAAGTAGGACATCGTAGCGAGATTTATAAAGATGAAAGTTAGCAGAGTGGGGAATATGGTGCTACTAATACTGATGAACCGCAAGTGTATCGACGTGGTGAGGTGGCTGAAGCTGAACCCGCAGTGCCAGGATGGACTATGTTAGTGGATAATTTGTTTGTTTAGCGATCGCCCACATACTAGTATAAAATAATGCGCTAATAATTACTATCACTTCCAACTTTCGGTTAAAATAGCAACAATGTAGATATTAAAACAATGGCTGAAACTGGCAGAATCAGGGTTGCTAAAGATAAAGCTGAGTTGGTGAAAGATTTAACATCTTCAGATGGTGGAACCGGGCCTTTTAATACTTTTGCTGATGTCATTGTATTTGCAGCAGCTTTGGGTGCAAAGCATAAAAGGCGGGTGGCTTTGGGAGAGATTTCTAAAAGGGAACCATCGCCAATTAGGATAGAGTATTTTGCCTCAATGGGAAATGATATTTTAATAAAATTATTAGCAATTAATGAAACTAAAGATATAAAAACACTATCTATTAATGAAGAGGAATATGAAAGACAACGCAATCATATATTTGAAGAGTATGCTAATGGTGGATTGGAAATATTGCAAAATGAATTGCGTGGGTCAGTAGATTATGCAGAGCGAATTTTATTATTCCTCAGTTATGAGCGAACGAATATAGAGCAACAAGACGAGGAATTTGATCTCACCAAATTCCTCTCTTGAATCAGGGTATCTTCAATAGGAAGAGTTTTCCATCCATCCTAGTTTATCTTTAAGCGCCTTGACTGCACCACTTACTGCATTGGCATTAGTGTATAGTTTATAACGCTTATCCGGTTTTTTAGGATTAGGATCTATCCTAATTAAATTATTTTCCCAAATTGGATTACTTCTTGTCCAATCTATCTGTGCAAGTTGGGAAACTTTTGCATCATCAAAATAATTGCTGTCTTTGTTGTAAGTGAAGTATAGCAATCGTCCTAAAACTTCCAGACCAGCACTCACTCCCAGTATACATTCATCTTTAAATTTTCTTAGTTCAGCAATAGTCAAATCAGCTACCTTTGTCTCAGAAATATATCTTGTGTTACTGCATTCAAAGAAAAACTTATTGAGACAACTAGCTAGAGCATTAGATGAACTCTCTACATCATAGTCTTGAAGTTCAGAATCAGGATTCTTTGTAAAAGCACAACTCACAGACCTTGTTATGTAGTTATTTGTGTAAATAAATTTCTTTTGAATACGTGGAGAATCTTGAATTTTATCTGTTTTGTCACAAAAAATTTTCACTTGTTTTACTAAATTTTTAGTAATACCAACACGACCTTCAAATTCACCAAATGATAATAGCAATGCTTTACCTAGTGGTTTAGTTTGAGCCATATCTCCAAAATCTTTTCTACACTGGTCAATATCGTCTTCTAAGACCAGCGTAATGGGAAAATCATTATCACTAATTAAGGAACTTTCCTCACTTTCAATTAACTTTTGAATAGCAGTCTTACGATGTTGTCCATCTGTAATCTCTAATTTAACATCACGAGGAATTACAACTATACACATACCTCTGCCTAATTCGAGAATTGTTATTTTATCTGCGGGTACATTTGCTGTCAGCGTCCCCAAAATCCAGGGTTTTCCTTTTCGGGCTTGTTCGATAATATAATTTTTGATCTCTTCAGCATGACCGGGGACTTCTGGGCGTTGTTTACCTAATTCAGGATCATCGTCCTTAGCAGGTTTTGCTACTAAAAGTGCTGGAAAGTCCTTAGCTGGTATATTAATTTGTAGCATTTTCCGCTTTCCCTGGCGAAAAATCAGCCCTGGATAGCAGGAATCTCGATAATGGTCTTCAAAGAACGGCGCAACCAAAGTACTAAACTTAGCTTTGATCTCTGGCGAAACACTATTATTACTATCTTCGTTTGTTTGAGCCATATAAATATTTATACCAATTGGTAGATGTTAGCAAACATGATACGCAACCCTTGTAGGCTATAGCATCGGTAAAAACCACACTGAAAAATCCATACTTAACTTTGCTAGCTCAGAAGATTTGGAAGTCCTACTGCTTTCGGTTCAACAAACTCAGCATCAAAACCTATTGTTTTATTTTCAACAGTCCTAGCATCCGCCAAAGCCTTACGAAGTTCAGCACGTTCCATCTGTTCCTGAACTCCACCCAGAATGTAAACCAATAACTTCGCCGCTAAATCTCGTCCAGCAACCTGTACCCGCTTTTTATTTGGGTCATACAAAATCCCATACCAAAGAGATTGAGGATATTCCATACCACTAAAACCACCTTGCTGGTCAAACTTTCGCAGTTTCTTAAAAATATCTGCTAAGGAAAAACCTTTTTTAAAAACCAAAATTCCCAAAGCTTGTGCTAATGCAACTTGAGCAACTGGACGGAAAAGCATATTTCCTTCACCTCCATCTTTCTCAAAGCTGAAGCGCCGTAAAGCTGGTGTATCCTCGTGTTCTAAAATCTTATAACTGGAAAGACTAGCCAAAGAATCAAATAGCTTTTTAAATTCCTCAATTCCCTGCTCAATTTCTTCATCCTCTGGACGCATGGGAATTAGACCTTTTTCTAAAGGTTTCCAGTGAGGGAACTTATGAATTAAATATCGCTCAGACATATCTTGTAGAGCTTGCAAAGTCGTCAAAACTGTAGAATTGGAAGCGACTGTTGCACTATTCCAATTAACGCGAGGATTGCGCTCTTGTCGTTGTTCTAATAGTGGATGTGTAACTGCAATTTTTCTAGCAACGATCGCAAAACCATCGTCTTCATTCAACTGTGTTAGTTGCCCTTTAGTCAAGGGTGCAGCCATCAGGTTGACATGAACAAAAATCGATCTCACCCTCCGCCTCGCCTCGGTGCGAGTTTCCCCAGCCGCTACCGCACAGATGAACTCAATACCAATTTTTTCTTTGGGTAAATTTTGCAAGTAAGCAAGGTCTACTTGGTACTTTTCTATCAAATCATTGACTGTAATAAAACTGTCATCAGCACCTTTATCTTTTTTATAGCGCTGGAGTTTGCGAGTTTTGATTAACTCCATCAACCCCTGTACACCCATTAATCGGTGTTGACCATCTAGTGCATAAATGGTTACATCATCCTCAGAAATATTTAGCAGGCCTACTTTAGCGTCTTTATCTAAGGGTATAAAATCAGTAGTAGACTTGGTGGCGCGTCCTTCGCTATCCCACTCAGCAGCTTTGGGATTATCCACCCACGGTTGATTAATTACTACTAGCACTGGCGGAAACTTGTGATTTTGTCTAGCCGCTAAATACTGCACTAGCGGTGCTTGACGTGACCAATCAAGGGGACGCTGCTGAATTTCATCAATACTATCCGCGTCAATCTCGACATTATCAGTTTCAGGATTATACTTTTTTTGAAACAGAGGTAAGCCAGAGGCGAAGTGAACCCGACCTGCAAACCATTCCAAGGTAACAGAGCTAACATAAGCCTCCGTACCACCCATCTCGGTTTTTTGAACGAGAATCTGATCTTTTCTCCCTAAAAACTTCTCCAGGAGTAAAGCTAGTACCTGTTTTTCCTTGTTTTCTCGTTCCAGGTACTCTTTAGCAATGTCAGCAGTCGGGTCAGATGCACTATCTTTCATGTTAAATTTTAAAAACAGAATAGGATTATGTTGTTTAATTATCCAAAAATTTGGATATTAGTAGTAAAGTTTTTAAAAACTTTTATTCAACCCAGGTCGCTGGGTTTTGTCTATCTAGACGTGAATTCTATTTGCCCAGATATTACGCCAGTGTTTCCAGAGAGAAGGAGAAATGACTACAGCACAACAAGCAGAAAATAAAAACCAGCAAACACGTACTGTAGCAGAGTTAGTGGACTACATCCAAGTTCTCACCACTGAAATTCAAGAATTGTATTGTTTGGATGAGATACCTTGGGTGGTGGGCTATTCGGGCGGAAAAGATAGTACTGCTACTTTACAGCTTATCTGGAATGCGATCGCAGCACTCCCACCTGAAAAACGAACTAAAACAATATACGTTATTACTACAGACACGCTGGTAGAGAATCCTATAGTTGCTGCTTGGGTACGCAGTTCTCTAAAACAGATGAAATCTGAAGCCGAAGCGCAAGGATTACCATTTGCTCCCCATTTGTTACAGCCAGATTTTAAAGAGACATTCTGGGTGGGTTTGATTGGTAAAGGTTATCCAGCACCGCGAGGGAAATTTCGCTGGTGTACAGAACGCCTCAAAATTAATCCCTCTAACCGCTTTATTCGTGATGTGATCCGAGCGAGTGGAGAAGCGATCGTTGTGTTGGGGACTCGCAAAGCTGAAAGTACAAAACGTGCTAACCGAATGAAAAAATTGGAAGCCCAACGGGTACGCGATCGCCTCAGTCCTAATATGAACTTGCCAAATTCTTTAGTTTACAGCCCTATTGAAGACTGGGAAAACGATGAAGTCTGGATTTATTTAATGCAGTGGGAAAACCCTTGGGGGTACAGCAATAAAGATTTATTCACCATGTATCGAGGTGCTTCTGCTGATAATGAATGTCCTTTAGTTGTTGATACATCTACCCCTAGTTGTGGTAGCTCTCGTTTTGGTTGCTGGGTTTGTACGCTGGTTAGTCAAGATAAATCACTCGCGGCGATGATCCAGAATGACGAAGAGAAAGAGTGGATGCAACCTCTACTTGATTTCCGTAAAGAATTGGACGCTGAAGAAACCCGTGATAAAAGAGATTTCCGACGTAGAAATGGTGGTGTCCAACTTTATGAGCGTAACTTAGACGAGGGGATATCTATTGAACCTATTCCTGGCCCCTTTATTAAAGAAGCGCGAGAGGATTGGTTAAGAAAGTTGCTTACAGTTGAAAAAGAAATTCGTCAAACAGCGCCAGAAAATATGCGCGACATCACCTTAATTACTCTAGAAGAAATGAGCGAAATCCGCCGCATTTGGCTAGAAGAAAGACACGAATTTGATGATAGCTTACCCCGGATTTATCAAGAAGTGACAGGCGAAGAATTTCAAGACCCCCGTCCTGGTGCAGACTATAGCCTACTAGGTCGTGATGAATGGATAGTATTAGAAGAAATCTGTGAAGGTGACGCGATGCACTTGGAACTCATGGCGAAATTGTTAGATACAGAACGCCAGTATCGCAAAAAGACTCGTCGCGTGGGAATATACGAAACCCTAGAAAAATGTTTTAATACGAGTTCCCGTTCTCCAGAAGATGCGATTAAAAATGCTCGTTTAAAACGCGAATTAAGCGAAGCAGTTAGTCAAGGTGATGTTGCAAAAGTCAAGCAGATGACTTTGGGAGATGTTGCAGCAATCAATGAAGTCGATGAAGGTAAAAATGAGAGTGATGAAGAGGTAACTTGGGCAAGTATGAAATTTAAAAAGGAAAACTCAGAATAATAGAAGACGGGAGTCAACCAAACTACTTAAAAAACGCTTGACAGAGCTAGGTTATCTTAAAACAAGCGAGGTTCTATGATTCAAGCCATACACAAATTAGTAACTTTTGAACATTTTGCAGCTTGGCGGCCTGAGGGTGGGAGATACGAATTACATGATGGCGTGATTGTTGAAATGGCACAACCAGTTGGAGATCATGAGGATGTTGTTGGTTTTTTAGCGCTAAATATATCTATCGAAATTGGGCGACAAAAACTTCCTTACTTCATTCCAAAAACTGTATTAGTCAAGCCATCTGAAGGTGAATCAGCTTATTCCCCAGACATTTTAATAATCAATCGACCAAATTTAGTGAATGAGCCTTTATGGAAAAAAGAATCAACTGTATCTCAAGCTACGTCTATTCCCTTAGTTATTGAAGTTGTTAGTACTAATTGGCGAGATGATTACTACAAAAAATTAGCTGATTATGAAGCTATAGGTATTCCCGAATATTGGATTATAGATTATGCGGCTATAGGTGCTAGGAAGTTTATTGGCAATCCTAAGCTGCCTACTATATCAATTTATCAATTCATTGATGGTGAGTACCAAGTTACTCAATTTAAAGGCGATACCCATATTGTCTCGCCTACTTTCCCAGAATTGAATTTAACCGCCGAACAGATTTTTCAAGCTGGAGGTGTGCAAATCTAGCTACGCTTACCAACACCGAGACAGATACAATCGCATTTCTTAACAGTTAGTGATGGTATTATCTATATTTCATAGACAATATTTTTTCTCAATGCGTCAGACAAAACCATCTAATTAATTTTATCTGATTCCTTACAAACTTTTTGCTTCTGCGATCGCTGTCGAACTCATGTTAATCTTAAAAATCAATGATATTTCTTGAACTCGTATTACAAAACTTTGGCCCTTACAGTGGCAAACAGGTAATCAATCTTAACCCAAAAACTGATGAAGACAACTCGCGTCCAATTATCCTATTAGGTGGTATGAATGGTGGTGGAAAAACTACCCTTATGGATGCCATTCGTCTAGCGCTCTATGGCGCTCGTGCCCAATGTTCTACCCGTGGTAATTTAAGTTATAGTGATTTTCTCAATCAATGCGTTAACAATAAAATTGATCCAGTTGCAGACACCCGGATTGAATTACTTTTTGAACATATTGAAAACGATAAACCAATAAAATACCGTGTTGTCCGTAGTTGGACAAAAAATCCTAAAGATGGCAAAGATACGTTAGGTATTTTAGGTGACAGTGATACATGGCCTGATGCTTTAGTTAATATCTGGGATGAATATATTGAAAATCTCCTGCCATTAGGTATTTCTAACTTATTTCTCTTTGATGGTGAACAGGTTAAAGAACTTGCAGAACAGGAAACACCACCACCAGTTGTAGTAGATGCAATTCGCGGACTTTTAGGTTTAGAGTTAGCAGATCGTTTAGCAGTTGATTTAGATATCTTAGTTAACCGTAAACTTAAAGAAGTTGGTAATAGTAAGGATTTAGCAAATCTAGAGGAAATTGAAACTAGGTTAACCCAACAGCAAGAAGATTATCAAACAACAGAAGAGAAAGTAGAAATTCTCAAAAATCAGGTAGAAGAGTTAGAACAAAAACAGCAAGAAGCCTTTGATAAATTTATTTCTGAAGGTGGGAAGATTGCAGCCGAACGCAATCAACTAGAACTACAACAAAATACAAAAACTGCGGAAATTGAACAAGTACGTCAGTCGATGTGTGAATTAGCGGCTGATGTTTTACCTCTGGCATTAATTCCCAATTTGCTTAATCAGGCACAAGCACAGGGGGAAAAAGAATTTCGCCATCAACAGGTACAGATTTCTAAAGATTTGTTAATTGAGCGAGATCAGCGCTTACTTACTTGGCTCAATCAAGTCGAAATTTCTCCGATACAAGTTGAAAAAATCCAATCATTTTTA
Organism: Nostoc edaphicum CCNP1411; assembly: GCF_014023275.1. Lineage (NCBI taxonomy): Bacteria > Bacillati > Cyanobacteriota > Cyanophyceae > Nostocales > Nostocaceae > Nostoc > Nostoc edaphicum. Next base: position 5,339,067 of record NZ_CP054698.1, on the reverse strand, counting down.
ATCCAAGATGTAGATAGTCTATACGCAAAGACTCTCCAGACAGAAGCACCTTGGTTATTAGCTGATGATGAAACTTTAAGTCAGCTAGATAATCTCATATATCACTTACAAAATTCTAAACTTTCTGCAAAAGAGAAATTAGCTATTCTCAAAAATAAAGAAGAAGAAATTCATACTTTAGAAAGACAAGTGCAAACAGCAGCAGCACCAGAAGATTATACAAAGCTGCGTCAAGCATTAGAATCAGCACAAAATCAAGTCGTTGAAGCCAAAGCAAATTACGAAACAATCCGCCGCCGTTTAGCTGAATTAGAAACTATTATTGCCAAGTCAAAAAGAGAATTAAGTGATTATACTGTAGAAAACATTAAACATAAAAATAGCGAACATATTATTACTTCTGCGGCTAAAGTTCAAAACACACTCAAGATTTTTCGTGAAAAATTAACTCTGCGAAAACTCAATAAATTAGAAGAGGAAGTTAAAAATTGCTTCCTTTATCTTCTCCATAAATCAGACTTAGTACATCGCATCACTATTGATACTAAGACTTTCAGCCTTTTGCTTTACGATTTAAATGGTAAACGTGTGCCTAAACATCGTTTATCAGCAGGTGAAAAACAATTACTTGCGATCGCATTTCTCTGGGGTTTAGCCAAAGTCTCTGGACACCGCCTACCAGTAGCCATCGATACGCCACTAGGTAGACTAGACTCCTCACACCGCAACAACTTAGTTGAACGTTACTTTCCATCCGCCAGCCACCAAGTAATTTTGTTATCTACGGATACTGAGATTGGAAAGAAAGAAGTAGAAACACTGCGAGAAAATGAAGCGATCGCACGCGAATATCTCCTCAAATACGACTCCTCCACCCGCCAAACAACAGTGGTAGAAAATCAATATTTTTGGTAGTAGATATCGTCTAAAAAAGATATTTACAATATATATCACGGTCTTTGAAAAGTAGAGAAGCAATTATGAACTCGGCCCATGTATTAAAAATAGCGAAAGACCTACGTGTTCTGTCATTAGAAGAATTAGAACGGATCGCAAAACAAGTGCAAGAAAGAAAGCAAATAGTAAATGAATTCACTGATGTCAAATATATGAAGGAACAACTAGTTGCAATGGCTATTGATTTAGATATACAAACAGAAATTACCACCATTAATAATGAATTTAGTATTACAGAAATGGATGGTTTGGAAAAACTGTGAGCATCAAGAGAGGACAAATCTGTTTAATTAATTTGAGTTTATAGCAATCCTAAATCATTCGTGAACAACAAGATCCCCGACTTCTCCAAGAAGTCGGGGATCTGAGCTTAACGATTTTCACAAATCAAATAGGATTGCTATATGAGCGAAAACTACTTCAATTTTTAGTAAAACTCGTTATTGACAAAGATTATGGAATCCCCAATCGAAAGAATAAAACTCTCCCAAACAGCCAAAGACCAACTTACCAAACTTAAACGCAGTACAAAAATCGACCAATGGAATATCCTATGCCGTTGGGCGTTTTGCCGTTCCCTCGCAGAAGCAACCACACCCTCCCCCGTCCCAATTCCCCAAGATAGCAACGTCGAAATGAGTTGGCGCGTCTTTGGTGGTGAAATGTCCGATATTCTCCTCCTCGCCCTCAAACAACGCTGTCATAATGACGGTTATCCCACCGACAAAGAAACCCTCGCCACCCAATTCCGCTTACATTTACATCGCGGTATTGGCTACTTAGCAGGCGATCCAAATATCAAGAAAATTGAAGATTTAATTGAACTAGCGGTTAAAAATTGAAAGGATATTAGTTGACTGTTAACTGTTCACCGTTAACTGACAATTAATATTATGCCTGAAGCGCTAGAAATTGAGCGTCATCGAGCTGCGATCGCTCGCATTGATATATCTCGCCCTGTACGATTGGCTATAGAAGGGTCAATCCTCAATCAAGACACCACTTTTTTTGACTACGGTTGCGGCTACGGTGGTGATGTCCAGCGAGTAAAAAACTTAGGCTACACCAGTGCAGGTTGGGACCCTTACTACTATCCCGATGTACCACGCATCCCCGCCGATGTGGTTAACCTGGGCTATGTCCTCAATGTTATTGAAGACTCAGAAGAACGCCGTCAAAGCCTGATCAAAGCTTGGGAACTCACCGGGAAAGTTTTAATTGTTGCGGCTCAAATCCTGATTAACGCACCCAGCAAAACCCAACTTGCTTACAATGATGGCATTGTGACGCGCCGCAATACTTTTCAGAAATATTACGAACAACAAGAACTCAAAACTTATATTGATGAAGTCTTAAATGTCGATGCAGTACCGATCGCACTAGGTGTTTACTTTGTTTTTCGAGATGAGGCTGAAAAAGAAAGCTACAAAGCCATCCGCTTCTTTTCTGCGACTTCTACACCGCGAGTCCGTATCCCCATCAAGCGGTTTGAAGACTATCAAGAACAGCTGCAACCACTCATGGCTTTTTTTACCAAACGCGGTAGATTACCTGTGAAAGGCGAATTGGAAAATGAACAGGAATTACTGAGCGAATTTGGTAACTTTCGCCGCGCCTTTGGTGTAGTTTTGCAAGCTACTGATGAGGCTGAATGGGATGCGATCGCTTATCGTCGCTCTCTGGATATCCAAGTTTATCTCGCCCTGACTCACTTTGATAAACGTCCGGCATGGCAAAAGCTAGCCCCAGAAATGCGTCACGATATCAAAGCCTTTTTTAGTAGCTATGAGGAAGCTTGTCAAGTAGCCGACCAAAAGCTTTTCAGTTTAGGTAAACCTGGGGTGATTCAAACTGCTTGCGAAAAAAGCAAAATTGGTAAACATACACGCGGTGCGCTTTATGTCCATGTTTCGGCACTAGCAGCACTTGATCCCGTACTACGAATTTGTGAAGGTTGCGCTAGTCGGACCATTGGGCGTGTAGATGAAGCCACATTAATTAAATATCACACTGATAAGCCGCAAATATCCTATCTGTCTTATCCTGAATTCGACACTGATCCCCACCCGGCGTTAAAAGCCAGCATCGGTATTGATTTAAAAACCCTCTTTGTAACTCACCGAGATTATGAAAATAGGGCAAACCCGCCAATTTTGCACCGGAAGGAAACATTTGTTACCAGCAACTACTCTGGTTACGAAGAATTTGCTAAACTCACCCAACAAGAACAGGAATTAGGGCTGCTTAACCAAAAAAGCGACATTGGTACGCGTGAAGGTTGGGAAAAATGCCTCGCCGCATACAGAGTAGAAATCAGAGGGCATCAGGTTTATCCAATTCAGGAAAGTTAATAAAACGCTGACGCTATAAGGTTATCCTGAATTTGTATTTAACCCAAGTAAATCTTGGTAGTTTGTCATGTTTGCGGAAAATCACACAGCAGCTGTCGCAAGTTTCAATCCCTGATCGGGATTAATAGGAATTGCTGCCACTCCGATAATTCAAACCCTTATAGGTACTACTTACATGATATACTTCTGCATTTCCTCGTTGGATTTTATTGATATTTCCTCAAAAGAGGCAAAAAGTTGAAAATATGAGGAAAATTAAATCGCTGCTGGGAGTTTTCGGTAGTCGCAAAATGGCGGCTTTATTATTTTTAGGTTTTTCATCGGGTTTACCATTATTGTTAATCGGTAATACCTTAAAAGCTTGGATGACCGTAGAAAAGGTAGATTTAGCCGCTATTGGTTGGTTTAGCCTAGCGAGTTTGCCTTATTCGTTAAAGTTTTTGTGGTCGCCACTGCTGGACAGGTTCGCCTTACCAGTCTTGGGACGACGGCGGGGTTGGTTAATTTTGACGCAGATTGCTTTGATTGTAGCGATCGCATTCATGGCTTTTCAACAACCCAAACAAGCATTACAGTTACTAGCAATCAATGCCATAGTCATTGCCTTTATCAGTGCAACTCAAGATATTGCTGTTGATGCCTACCGTACCGACGTTTTGGAAAAACTAGAAATGGGGGCTGGTGCAGCAGTTTTTATCTTAGGCTATCGAATTGCTCTATTAGTCGCGGGTGCTTTAGCCTTAATACTTGCTGACCAACTGCCTTGGTCATCGGTTTACTTGTTTATGGCAGGGACGATGATAATTGGTATTCTTGCCACCTTGTTTGCACCAGAACCCAAGGAAATTAGCCCTCCAGGATCTCTGGCCGATGCTGTCATCTTGCCCTTTCAGGAATTTTTTCAGCGCCAAGGGATTATTAAAGCTATTCTAATGCTGGCATTCATTACCCTATACAAGCTAGGTGATGCTTTGTTGAGCAATATGACCACGCCTTTTTTGCTGCAAACTGGTTTTACCAAAACCGATATTGGGGCAATTCAAGTGGGGATGGGGTTAATTGCTACAATTGTTGGCGCTTTAGCAGGTGGTTCTATTTTGAGTGCTATTGGCATCAATAGATCGCTTTGGGTTTTTGGTATTCTACAAGCAGTAAGTAATTTAGCTTACTTTTTCCTAGCATACATCGGTCAAAACTACCAAGCTATGGTACTTGCCATCAACGTAGAACAATTTTGTGGTGGATTGGGGACAGCAGCCTTTGTTGCCTTTTTGATGAGTCTTTGTAACCAGCGGTTTTCCGCAACCCAATATGCTTTGTTATCCAGCTTAATGGCTGTTAGTCGCGATATTCTGGCGGCCCCTGGAGGCGCGATCGCCCAAAGTACGGGTTGGCCTATATTTTTCTTAATTACCATCGCCGCCGCTGTACCAGGACTACTCTTATTACCAGTATTTGCCCCCTGGAACCCTCAGCCAGTGGCAGTATCCAGACCAGGACTTGAGGACAAAGAAGAGGATATATGGGGAATCAAGTAGTTATTGCTGTCGGCACATTCATCCTCTTACTCACTGGTTTATTACTTGGCTATGTTCTCTCGCAGTTAGTTCTGGGATTTCTAGCATTTAACCTCCTAACTTTTTTCGGAACACTCAGCCTAATTTTAATTTTTGGTACACTTTATTACGTTTTATTTTGGCAATTGCGAAGAGATCAGTCCCGGCCATCAACTCCATCAACCATCAATCAAGGGATACCAACCCAGGTAGAGGAGGGTTTATCTGATAGCTATCTCAAAAATAGGCTAATCGCTAAATTATCTGGTGATACTGCCGCAGCCGAACGGTTAATTGAACAGGCAAAGGAAACTTATCCTGGGATGCCGGAAAATTGGTATTGCGAAAGGGTGCTTGATGACTTAGAGCGCGATCGCCAGAGGGAGTAGGGAAGCAGGGGAAGCAGGGGAAGCAGGGGGAGAGAAGTATTGCCCAATGCCCAATGCCCCATTCCCAATTCCCAATTCCCAATTTCCATGCACAGAAAATTGCTAAAATAAATCAAGAATACTTCACAAATCTTTAGCTAGGTTCTCATGAAAGTTCCTAGCTTCTTGCAATTAAAATATGGCTATTTTTCGTCAATACATCGCTCCACTGCTTGTAGTACTGGTATTTGTTTTTGCCCTAGTGGCAGTCAGCGCCCGGATATTTTTACCGTCTGATATGGCAGCACCCGCACCAATTGAAGAGGTAGAGGTAACTTCTCAACCTACTCCCACTGATTTACCACCAGCAGCACATAACTTAGCTAGCTAAGTCTATAAACGTTAGAAGTGTCTGAGCAACTACTACCTGGATATATTATTCGCCGTGGCTCACTTTTGGAGCGATCGCTGCTACTTAAATTCATGCAGCGAACTTACCAGGATCTCTTTCCCAACGACGATTTTTCCCACCTAGAGCAAACAGTTAAGCAATACTTCTCCAGCGATACGCCCTTGTGGTGGGTAGAAGAGGAGGGGGAGCAGGGGGAGATGAGGGAGACAAGAAGAATAAGCAATGCCCCATGCCCCATTCCCAATGCCCAATTCCCAACGCCCAATTCCCCCATAGCCTGCCTCTGGGTAGGCAATGCCATAGATCAAGTACATGGGAACCGTCATGCTCACATCTTTATCCTCTACGTTGTACCAGAACATCGGCGACGGGGTATTGGTACAGCCTTGATGCAATATGTGGAAAATTGGGCTATTCAAAGAGGCGATCGCCAGATTGGACTGCAAGTGTTTCAATCAAACAAACCCGCATTGAATCTTTACAATCAGTTAGGTTATCAAACCCAATCCATCTGGATGGTAAAATTCCTGAGTGCAGAAAAATAAACTCAAAAATAGCGATAACATACTGTAGCGTATGAGTTATGGAGGTTCTCGTTTGGATAAAACTCAACGAGAAAGAAAGGAAAATGTATAAGAACCCAACTAATATATATAAAGCTTTAACTTATTAGCGCGGGGGATTATGTGTTAATCCCTTTTCGGGATTGAAATCAAATTATGTATGACGAAGACGATCTAAGCCTACTCGATATTGAGGAGGAGCTAGAAAGCCCCTTAGATAAAATAGAGCCGCTAACTGCCGAATCAGTTGTGGCAAAGCCCGATCCAGAAGTGATGCTAGCCTTGCTGGAAAATCCCCAGCCCCAGCAAAGAATGTTAGCGGCACGTGCTTTTTGTGATATAGAAGATGCCCGTGCTACCCCTCATCTGATTCGCCTGTTAACTGATACCTGTCCCTTAGTGCGGGTAAGTGCAGCTTATGGCATTGGACGCAATCCCAGTTTAGAAGCAGTGAGTCCGTTAATTGCTCAACTAAACAGTGATTGGAATGGCTATGTGCGTAAAGGTGTAGTTTGGGCTTTAGGAAACTGTCGCGATCGCCGTTCTTTAGCACCTTTAGCAAACGCCCTCAGAACCGACATTTCCGCAGTGCGTTTGTGGGCTGCTAGCGCCTTAGCACAGATGGCAGAAGTCGGTTACGAGGCAGTTATAGGGGCAATGCCGCCTTTAATTGAAGCCTTAGTTCAAGATCCTGTAGCAGCGGTGCGGAGTAACAGTGCTTGGGCAATTGGTCAACTGTGCCGCGAATTGCCTTCTAATGTAGTTTATGCCACAGCGATCGATGCCCTAATTCAAGCCTTTGCCGAAGATCAAGATTTGGGAGTCCGGGAAGACGCCAAAGCCTCACTGTTAGGAGTGGGCGATCCCCGTGGCTTACAGTTGATTGAAACCCTGGAACAAGAAGGATGGTTTTGATTGGGTATGGGGAATTGGGCATTGGGAATTGGGCATTGGGGAAACTCTTCTCCCCTGCTTCTTCCTCATCCCCTGCTCCTCTACTCCCTCATCCCCGCCCTTACTGTCCTTCAGCTACAGGTTTGACCAAATTTAAGTCATAAGGGCGCTCAGTATCATCCTCACCTAAATATTCACCATTTTGAATTTCTAGAATAATTAGCGGGATATGTCCAGGATTTTCTACCTTATGTAGGGTAGCTGCGGGGACATAAGTTGATTCGTTTCGATTCAGTAATATTTCTGCATCGCCACAAGTCACTTTCGCGACACCGGAAACTACAACCCAATGTTCATTGCGATGATAATGAATTTGTGGTTTAATCCCGTGCCTGGGCTTGATTTCAACACGACTAATTCTATAGGTTTCTCCCTCCTCGATTACCTCTACCTCACCCCAATATCGTGTACCTGAATGTGGAGACAATTCGTTGATATTTGACTGAGTATTATTTTCATTGGGAGTCATAATTAGTTTCTCAACCAGATAAGTATTAGTATTTATCAGTAATTTACCGTAAACGAGATAAACCTGAGTAGGCAGATGTAGTCACAACGTCTCTATTGATGACAACTGCTCTAACTTTACTTTAGGCAACAGATCCTATCCGTAAATTTCTAAATGTTTGAATGCGTGAATTGCTTAACCACCCGTATACTGAATCCGATAAATTCGATTATTAGCTTCTTCTGTTAGTAGTAGACTACCATCTGGCAACACAAGTAAACCTACAGGCCGTCCCCAAGTGGTTGGTACAGAAGGATTTAGCAAAAATCCTGTGAGAAAGTCTTCGTAGTAGCCAAGCGATCGCCCTTTAGCATCGAAGGGAACAAATACAATTTTATAACCAGTGCCGCGATCGCGATTCCAAGAACCACGAAAAGCAGCAATTGCACCGTTACGGTATTTTTCTGGAAAGGTTTTACCATCATAAAACTGCAAACCCAATGCTGCTGAGTGCGCCTGGAACAGCACATCTGGCGTTTGGGTACGGGCTACTAAATCGGGGCGTTTACTTTTGTCATCCGTTTTTTGCCGCGGATCGAGGTTGTTTGGCGTTAGATAAGCATAGGGCCAGCCGTAAAATGCCCCCTGTTTAACGCGTGTGAGATAGTCTGGAACCAATTCATCACCGATTCCATCCCGTTCGTTAACAGTGGTATAAAGTTCCTTTGTTACAGGATGAAAGTCTAAACCAACAGGGTTACGCAAGCCGGAAGCAAAAGTTTGCTGCTGGGAACCATCCAAATTCATCACCTGTATCGAAGCCCGTGGTAGGGGTTCTTCATCTACATTGGTTCCTGAACCGACTGAAACATATAATTTATTGCGATCGGGTGAGACAACGACATTGCGCGTCCAATGGTTGTTATAACCTTGAGCAGGTAAGTCGGCGATTTTTTCCCCTTTACCTGTAATCTGGTTTTGGTCTTGGCTATAGGGAAAACGCACCACAGCATCTGTGTTCCCCAGAAAAAACGAATTATCTACAAAAGCCATACCAAAGGGTCTATTGAGTCCGTTTTCCCCACTAGCAAAGGTTTCTCGAACGTCTGCTACACCGTCGCCGTTGCTGTCACGTAACAGACGAATCCGATTTTGCCCGGTTTCAGTCACGAGTACATCACCACTGGGGGTTAAAGCTAGCCAGCGTGGGGCATCTAAACCTTCAGCAAAGACGTTTACTGTAAATCCTGGTGGTACTCGCAGCACCGGGTTTTGCGGAATCGGCACAACCTCTGGCCGCTTAGAGGCACTTTCTGTTGCAAAGGGTGCTGGTAAATTCTTCAGATTGATTCGGATGGGTGTAGGTGAAAGTGCTTCAGTACGGACAATATTTTTTGGCTGTGTAGGATTTTGTGTCTGTTGGGTAGAAGGTACAGATGTTTGTGGTGTGGGATTATCTAAGGAAGCGCGAGTCTGATTACAGGCTGCTGTCGAGGTCAGTAAAAAAACTGGCAGCAAGAAACGCGCAGGGACTTTCATGGCGGTAGAAACTATACACAATTTTCTTACTTTAGACTTGAGACTTAATAATTGTCGCCAGTCTAAAGTTTGATTTTTCTTAATTAGTTAAGGGATTGTGGATTGTGGATTGGGGAGATGGGGGACAAGAAGGAATTATTAAATAAGTCTCTTCTATTCTTTGTCTCCCCTTCTTCCTTGTCTGCCGTTTTGTCTCTTTTCCATTCCCCATGCCCAACATTTAAACATATAAGCATTTGTTAGTTAACAAAAAATTTTCAAACTCTGCTGCTGGTAAGGGACGACTAAATAGAAAACCTTGCATAGAGTTACAGTTGTGTTGGCGTAAAAAAGCCAGTTCTGCTTCCGTCTCTACACCTTCAGCAACTACATCTAAATTGAGATTGTGAGCCATTTGAATTAATGCTTTGGTAATGGCTGACTTCTGTGGATCATGAGCAACATTATGAATAAAGTAACGATCAATTTTTAAGGTGTTAATTGGTAAATTTTTTAGATAAATTAAAGAAGAGTAGCCAGTTCCAAAATCATCGATCGCAATTTTCACACCCAAAGATTGCAATTTGCTCATAGTAGCGATCGCACTATTTACATCTTGCATAATCATACTTTCGGTGAGTTCTACTTCTAAGTAATGTGCTTCCAACTCATTGACAGCTATCAAATTGACGATGTTATGAATAAAATCTGGTTGATTAAATTCAATCACTGACAGATTTACAGCAACAATCAAGGAGGTTATTCCAATATCGCGCCAGCTTTTAATTTGTTGACAGACCCTTTTTAATACCCATTTACCAATAGGAACAATTAAACCTGTAGACTCTGCTAACGGAACAAACTCTGTTGGGTAAATCATCCCCAACTCCGGACTTTGCCAGCGCAATAAACTTTCAGCAGCTACTATCTTCCCAGAAGCAATATCAACTATTGGTTGATAATAAATTTCAAACTCTTGAAATTTATGTTGCTTGATAGCCCGATGTAAGCTAATTTCTAACAACTGCATCTTTGGAGACAAGTTGTTAATTACAGTCTGAGGAGATAAATACCTTTTTAAGGTAGCGTGCTTTTCCAGCCTGTTCATGATGGCACTTAATAACTCAGCTCGAGTGAATGGCTTAGTTATATAGTCATCAGCACCCATATCCATGCCTTGACGGAAGTCAGATTTGGCTGATTTGGCAGTTAGAAATATGAAGGGAATTGTTGCCGTTGATGGATCTTGACGTAACGCTGTTAACACGCCATAACCGTCAATTTCTGGCATCATCATATCACAGAGAATTAAATCGGGAACTTCAGAGATAGCCAAATTTACACCGATTCTGCCATTAGCCGCAGCAATCGTTTCAAAATCCTCAGCTTCTAATAAATCTAAAATATTTTCACGGACTGCTTCCTCATCTTCTATTATTAAAATTTTGGGCATATTTACCTCAATTTATATTTTATTTTTTAAAGAAAAATTACAGTAAACTTTCTACCAAATTCCAGTTTACTTATTACAAAAATTAGCTTTTGTAGATATCTGTACACGTTTTTTACAACTGCTATTCCTAATTCAGTACTTAGTATATTACTGGCGTGATCAAAGGATTCAAACAGATATGTTATGTCTTCTGAAATACCAATTCCCCAATATTGAATTTCAAATACTGCTTGCCCATGCTGACAAAAGAGACTAAACTTGACAATGCTATCATCTGAGGAATATTTAATCGCATTTGAGAGCAGGTTAGTCAAAATGCGTTCCAGCAGTTTTTCATCCATGCAGCAGGTTACAGATTTATATTGACTGGTGAAATAAATCAAACGCCGATAGCCCAGATTCATCTGTACTTTTTCTAGTATTTGTCGGCTGTATTTGACCAAGTTGAAGAATGTTGGTCTATACTCTAATTTTCCCGCTTCTGACTTACTGATAATCAACACATCATTCAATATCTCAGTCATGATTATGTGATATTTGGGTGCATTCGTCTGCATCACCCTAATGTCACACTTACAGTAAAAGTCCAAATCCTCCTTAGAAACTCCAATTAGGCGAGCAAGTTTGCCTGTCGTATCTTTACGTACTATAGCGCGTGCTAGTAACCATTTGTACTTGAGTAATTGTCTCTCAACGATAATCTGATATTCTACCTCAAAGGAACCAATACTAGGTTTGTCTCTAGTTTTCTCTATTTTTTGTGCTAATCCTTGAGAGATACTTTCAGGGGTAATATTACCAAGAATCTGACCTTGGTTATCTGTTGGCAACGAACAGTCAATTATTGACTCTAACCTTTGTAGCCCGATAAGCTGAGGTAAAGCTTGCATAGATTTTACGATAGCTATTATCAAACAATAGTTATCTAAAGCTGGTTATCTAAGTATTTTCCAATATTTTGACGCTAAATAAGTAGTAATATTTGGGATAAAAACACTACAAAAAGTGTGTTAAGAATTACAAACTAGCTTATATCCAGCTAGTTGAAAATTGAAAATTAAAAATTGGGAATGGGGCATTGGGCATTGGGCATAGAGAAGAGACAAGTAAGAAGGGGAGACAAGGAAGAGACTTGTTCGATACATTCCCCCTCTCCCTTGTCTCCCTTGTCTCCCTTGTCTCCCCCCATCTCCCTCATCCACTCCCCTGCCCCCTGTCTCTTCACTAAGGACGCAACTGCACCCGCCGTTCGCCGTAACGTAATAGCCTTTCTATCGTTACAAGCCGATTTTCCCAAGCTTTGACTTGATAGGAATTCGACTTAAGTTCTTGGCTCATCAATACCCGAAATTGAGACTGGAACCGAGTTAGAGAGGCTCTAGCTACTAATAACTTACTAGGAGAAGGGGAAGCGGCAAGCTGATTTAAAGCACTGCGTAAAACTTCTGCTTGGTTGTTAAAATCTGATATTTTCTGAGCAGGTCTTTGTAGTTGGTCATTTTGGAAAATAAATTTCCATTCTCGTTGCAGCGCACTGTAACGGATGGCAGCAGTTTGAAAAGGTTGACGGTGAGGAATCGGTTCACTTTTTGTGGATTGAACCCTACCTTGGGTGCTGCTAAAAACTTTTTGTAGATCGTTGTTAAAATTCTCTGCGGCAAAAAGTGCATAACCACTAACTGGCAAATCCCTTACCAATTGGAGTTGATCGAATGCCCCGATTGTTGGCAAAGAAAGTAAGCGAATTCCCGGCACTAACAAGGTAGCTCCCAATTGTTTAGATGCAATCCAGGGTTGGGCCAGTCGTTGGAAGCGAGAAGTGTCTAGAGCATAAGTCATGGGAACAATTAAATCTACATCCCCACGCCTTGCCCAAGTTTCCCAGTTTTGTTGAATTTTCTGAATCCGTTCTGCTTCCTGCAAAGGAAATACTGCAACCGACAAAATCAAATTCGGTTGCTTTTGCCGTAACTGTTGTGATGCTTGGGCGACAAAACTATCAACTTGCTCGGTGCGAAATTTCGTCCACTTTTGCCACAAGTCTGCTTGGCTAGGGGAAATATTCACTGGATCTACACCAGTAAGTTGCTGAAATTGCGCTCTTGCAGCTTTGCCATAGCCATAGATTCGACCTGCTGATGGGTCTTGGAAAGGATAGCGAATGTAGTCTAGCTGTAGACCATCCACTTTATATTTAGTGACAATTTCCTCATACAGTTTGAGCAAGTATTGCCGCACTTCGGGGTTGGCTGGATCGAAAAATGGCTTGCTCTGACCAACGGGAATCATGTTGCCAAGGTTATCGTAGTTTGCCCAATCGGGATGAGCCGCCAGTACTGGCCCTGGATAATTAGGATTAATGTTGAGAATTTCATTGTGACGTTGGTTCCCAGCAGCAAAAGTCCAAACCCAAGCGTGTAATTCCATGTCTCGCTCATGGGCTAATTTCACCGCTTCTTCCAATGGGTCCCACCCACGAATTAATGGGTTTTGCTCTTTTGCAACTTGGCTCGGATAAATAGTATAGCCAGCGTTAACAGTTTCAAAGAAGACGGTATTAATCCCAGCTTGGGCGAGGCGATCAAAAATCTGTGCCAGTCCCGCCTTGCTACCAGCACGAACAATTGTGCCCCGATCTAACCAAACTGCGCGAATTTCTGGTTGAGCTAGTTTCCGATCAACAGGAAACTGCTGCCACAAGCTCGTTTTAGCGACTAGCCACTGCTGACGAGCTAGAGCGTAGTTTTTTTGAGCAATCAATTGGGGTAAGCTTTTGGCAATTAGCCTTGCTTGTGCCAAGGCTTGCTCTTTACTCGTGCCTAGCGATCGCAGTTGGGTTGAGGCTAATTGTAACGGCTGCTCTTTGACACTTGAAGACTGCTTTTCCTCAGATATCGTTTCGCCAACATTGGCCGCATCGGCTAACACTGCTAAATGGGCACTTTCCACTCGACCAATGAGATTTTCTAGCTCTTGCTGGAGAGCGATCGCTTGGTTGTTGTCAATCGGCTCATTGGAGTTTGGTACCACATCTAAACGCACCGCTTCTTCCAATTGGTCAATAGCCTCCTGGGAAGTTGGGGGTTTGACCATTGGAATCGCTCTAGGGATGGGAGCGGTGGCAGTTTTAGGAGGAGGGGATGGGGGAGATGAGGAAGATGAACTGCTCCCCTGTGCTTTCGGTGCAGTCGCTACCGTTGTAGAGCAATTTTGGGAACCTCCTGCTATTTTTTTCATGCGATTTGATGGTGCTGGCGCTGTCAGATAGTGATTGACAGCAGCTTTTAACCAGGCATTATCTAACTCGGCGGCTGAGGCTGTATCTGTTCCCCAACGCCAGCCCAAAAAGGTGGAACGCTCAGTTGTCACGACTGCGGCCGGATTATCTTTGGAATTCCAAACAGCGGGAGATTGAGTGCCCATATCGTTAGGAATCACAACACCGCCGCGCACTTTGCCAAAGAGTTCAGTTTGATTTGCCCATTCTGGGATCTTGGTTTTTGTGGGTTTAATCTGCTCTGTTTCACTGAGGCTGAATCCCCAATAACCTCCCAAGAGCGATCGCAATAACTGGCGCACTCCTGGCGATGACAAACTACCTACGGGGCCACTGGCAATCAGGCGTCCTCCCTTACTCATCCATTCTTCTAGAGCGATCGCTTGGGTTGGTGTTAATGTTTCGACGTTTGGCAAAAACAATACCCGGCGATCGCCCCAATCTGCCATACTCTTGACATCATTTAGAGGAATTACACAATATTTCACCCCTATTGCCTCTAAGCGATCGCTGATCCCTGTCCATTGATTTGCATTTTCTTGGCCATACACTACGCTTAATACGGGTTCTTCGATTGCTGCCGTTACTGGCAAAATACTCAATAAATTTAAAATTACAATTTCACAACTTAAAATAAATAATCTTCTAGATTCTTTAATTTTTAAACTTATATTTTTTTGGTTTTCTTGATGCCTCACCAGTCACTCCTCATTTTATTATTAATTAATTGAGTTATTAGTCAGAATTCATTAGTACATAATCTAGGACTCTGGCTTGATTCCTGGTAAGTTTACTGATACTATAGCCTGAATTCCGTAAACCTACTATTGGTCTGCCTTTTCCCAAATCAAATAGGATTCCTATAGAAGTACTTAGTGAGTTACTTTCATCAATCTAGCCTATCAAAACCAATAAAAAATGCCAAGATTGATACTCAAATTGTCACAGGCGATTCTACATAAATTGTTGGCTCTTGCAGCGTAAATTTAATTCCATTAGTAACTAGCTCTTTAGAAATTTTTTCATTTGCTAATTCCAACAAGCGTTTGCGTAATTGCAAAGAGTTCTCACTGGAACCCAAAATAAAAAATGTCACTCTTGTTCTAGTTATCTGTTTTTCTGCATTGTTGTGGGTTAAAAAAGTAATACTGGTACTGCCTGGATCGATACCAAATAGCGAATTAGTACTTTCGACAATTACCTGTTGAACCAGAGCTTGTTCTGGGTCTTGCAGCAAGTCTAAAAAATCGAGGTAGAGCAGCACCATAACTTTCTTGCCTCGTGTAATATTTTCAATTTCTAAGTTTGCCAATATTGAATTGGGAATAATAAACAACGTACTTTTAGCAGCAGCACGAATTTTGGTTGAACGGATGCCAATTGACTCAACTCGCCCAAATAAACCTTCAGGAATTTGTTGAGATTTCTGTAAACGAATATATTCTCCAGGGACAAAGGGGCGATCTAAATACAACACAATTGTTCCCAACAACTGCTCTAGGGTTTTTTGAGCCGCAAAAGCTACAGCTAATCCACCAATTCCTAATCCAGTTAATAATCCAACTAAATTAAATTGTTGACTTTGGGCAAATGCCAGAACAGCAATAAATCCGATAATTACATTTGCAAAAGTTTCAAATACTAAAAGTAATTCATCTACTTCTCGACCAAATTTACGTAATATTTCAATTCCATATACTCGAATAAACTGTCGGAATAAACGAGAACATAGCCAAGCAATACTGACAATAACAGCTAAATCAACAATGGGAGAAATAAATCTGTAGATAGATTCATATTCTACAATCCACGCCAAGGATAATGAAATGAGAATTAAACTACCTGTGATTCTAAATAAGTTTCTAATTGGGTCAATTAAATTGTTATAAATACTGGCTACTTGCTGCGGTGCAAAACGTCGAATAATAATTCGTAAGAATGTAGGAGTATATCGTCCTATCAGTAAAGACAGCAAAATAAAAACTAGAAAGACTCCAAGTCTAGATAGGGCTGATATTGTGCTATCACGTTGAAGAAATTCTAGAATAATCCGTGAAATATTCGTCATTATCTCTAAATTGTAATGGGCGAATCAACGTAAATTGTTGGTTCTTCTATATCAAAAGCAATACCATATTCTTTTAAACACTGCGTCATGCTTTCAGTTGCCATATTTAACAATTGACGACGTAATTCCATCGAGACATCTCCAGAGCCTAAGATAAAGAAAGTAACTTGTGCTTGAGTTTTGTCTGGATCTATGGAATTATTGATGCTCTTAAAAGTCACTTCTGTATTTCGCGAATCAATCCCAAAAATACCATTTGTACTGTCTAGAATAACTTGGCGAATTAAGGCTCGATCTTCACTACTGAGCATTCGATAGAAGGTCAAATACAGAATAGACATGACTTTCTTTGCACCAGTAAAATTTTCAATATTTACTTGAGTCAACGAACTGTTGGGAACGATCATCACAGTTCCCTTACCGGATGTTCTAATTCGGGTGGATCTTAATCCTATAGATTCAACTCGTCCAAAAGTCCCATCGGGAAGACCAATATAATCATCAATCACGAAAGGGCGATCAAGATAAAGAACAATGCCACCCAAAACTTGTTCTAGAGTTTTTTGAGCAGCAAAGGCTACTGCTAAACCACCGATTCCTAAACTAGCTAACAAGCCTAAAAGATTAATTTGATGTGTTTGAGCATAGGTAAGAATCGCTAAAAAGACAATGATGAGATTCGCAACCCATTTGAAGAGAATGAGTAGCTCACTGCTGATTT
This sequence comes from Nostoc edaphicum CCNP1411, assembly GCF_014023275.1. Classification (NCBI taxonomy): domain Bacteria; kingdom Bacillati; phylum Cyanobacteriota; class Cyanophyceae; order Nostocales; family Nostocaceae; genus Nostoc; species Nostoc edaphicum. The sequence goes on along the minus strand of NZ_CP054698.1, from coordinate 5,322,421 downwards.
TTTGTCCAGTTTTAAAAGCAGCATTTAATAAATAGAAATCAAAGAACTTTTGAAATAATTTAGAGGCTAACCAACTGACTGCGATCGCCAGAGTTAAACTCACAATAATTTCTAATGAGTTCGTCCACTGATTTCTAGGTAAAAAGGATGTAACAACCTCAAAAATTCCAATTACAGCTACCACAATTAATAAGTCTTCATTTGGCTTGATTAACTTTTGGTAAATATCAGTAATTTGGAGAAAACCCAAACGTTTCCAGAGTAAATTTGTCAATGAAAGCATGAAACGACCAACTATGAAAATAAAAAGTCCGGCTACCAGCCCTAGTAAGCCAATTTGTATTTCTCTATTTGTGAAAATTTCTGACGAAAAAATATCCATTTCGGAAATTAATGTACAAGTTGCTATCAAAAGCATCCCAAATTGGTAAATCTACTTTCAATCTCTCTACGACATTCTGTCACCAGTTGCTAAGTTCAAACACATTCAGAAAACACGATCAATCATCAGAATTCTTGACCGCTGACCGTTGAAAATCAACAGTAAACAAGCTACACGATTAAATATGCAATCTTTTATGCGTAACAGCTTACAAGCTTAGTAACAAAAATAACGCACTGACTCTTGAAGTTGAAAACTCAGCTTTTTCTGACAGAGATTCTATGCAAGCTTTAAGAGTAGGAGTACAGAATTGGACTCCTCTGCACCAGACAAAAAATATTGATGGTGGAGATTTATTCGTGTTTTTCCAAAATTGGGATGCTCCCTTGCTATCTGGCTGAACTCCTAGTATGAGTCTTGTCTAGCTGCCTTTTTCTGAGATATACGCCCTATTCCTTGACAGATTAGGTGACAAAATGATATGTTTATCCATGTCTTAAAGACAAACTTATCATTTAGGTAGTCCAAACTACTAAAATTTTCTTTGGAGTGAATCTTTTAGCAGTTATTCTAATCATTTGAATTCTGAGATAAAGCTATCCAAAAGTAGATGCTGGATAGATATGCTACTGCTATGATGCAGATATTTCGGATAAAGTTAAAATCAGTCATGAGATTTAATTGAACGCAATAGTGAGCAAGAAGCTTACAAAGTGAGATTTGTAAACTTTGTATGTTGCATCCAAATGTATGGATGCCAAAAATTTTTAGCCCAAAGACTTGGACTAGGTAAGGTTAATTTGGTCGGTGAATCGATGAAACTTCGTATCTAGGCTATTCCCTAAATATGACTAACCTTAGAAGCTATCTATCTAAAAATTGACCACACAAACACGTGCAGTTTGTGGATTGCCCTCAATTCTATTGGGGCAGGTGGCTAAAAATGGTAAGGATTTAAATTTACCTTGTTTTTGATCAGCTTTTTACCAGAGCTATTTTTATGTTGCTAACCCTAAACCGCTGTACATACCAGCAGCAATGCCCAGTTAGCTAGCCTTAGTTAGCTGATTAGCCTAATTGCCTGCACGCTATCGCTAAAATTTACCTGCTGGTTTTCAGTCTACACCATAAGGGATCAAAAAACTAGGTTAAAAATGCGTTCTCCAAAGCACTAAGCAAGAAGGTCTTGCAGAACGTAGATAAATTGTCTAGACTAAAGAGTTAACAAAATCCAGTTTAAAGAATACAGGTATTGATTAAATCTTCAACTCCTGCTACTGGTAAGATTTTTGTATCTAATTTGCGGGCTAATTCTTCAATACTCATATCATCTAAAAATACCAATTCACCATGTTTGAGCATTACATTTGGCAGTAAAATTCCTTCTCCCAAATCTTGCCCTTGTAAGTTCAACAGCAAATCATGACCGGTTAGTAAACCTGTAACAGTGATATTTTGTCCCCAATAATCACTGCATAAAGCACGCATATTTACTTCTAAACCTTCAACAGAATTTAAACGTTTCAAGATAGGTTGAAATGCGTTTTCTACTGCGTTGCCTACTACCCAAGTTAATTTTCTCTGAGGATAAACTTTTGGCGGTAGTAATTCTGTTGCGGCGGCTGCAAATTGTTTAATAAACAATTGAATAGAACCAACACCGTTATCAATTTGAGGATATTCTTCATACTCAGATTCGCTTGGCAATTCCTCACCTGCAATCAAAAACCACTCATCGGCTAACCAAGCAATGCTGGAACCAAATTTTTGGCGAAATTGCTGCGAGAGTATTTTGACTTGAGAAATCACTTCTTTGGCTTTTTCTCTAGTTACGGGTGTGAGTTCGTCTGCTTGGGGACGGAACCGTGTCAACCCGACTGGCACAACTGCTACTGATGCCACCGCAGGCACTTCACCAGTATGAAAGGACGCTAAATCTTTGAGAGTTTGCTCCAGATGTTTACCATCATTAATACCAGGACAAACAACTACTTGAGCATGGATTTGTAGCCGCCTTTTTTTAAACCACTTGAGTTGTTCTAAGATTTGTCCCGCACGCTGATTTTTTAGCAGTCTAATTCTAACTTCAGGTTCAGTGGCATGAACAGAAACATACAACGGAGACAAACGCATTTGTTCAATCCGCTGCCATTCTCTTTCTGGCAAATTGGTGAGGGTAAGATAAGAACCGTACAAAAAGCTTAGGCGGTAATCGTCGTCTTTAAAGTATAAGCTAGTGCGCTTACCTGGTGGTTGTTGGTCGATAAAGCAAAATGGACAGCGGTTATTGCATTGAATTAAGCCATCAAATAGCGCTGTTTCAAATTCTAGCCCCAAGTCTTGGTCGTAATCTTTTTCGATTTCCAGACTATGAGTTTTACCAGCAGCGTCTAAAACTTCTAGTTCCAAGATTTCATCTGCACACAAAAACTGATAATCAATTAAATCGCGGGGACGTGTACCATTGATAGCAACGATCGCATCCCCGGCTTCAAAGCCAATCTCTGCGGCTATTGAGTCTGGAAGAACCTTAGTAATTCGGGCAGGATTAATTGTATTCATGGGCTATGGGGCATTGGGCATTGGGCATGGGGCATTGGGCATTGGGCATTGGGCATGGGGCATTGGGCATGGGGCATTAGTCATTTAGTTTGGACAAATGACTAATGACGAATGACGAATGACAGATGACAAATGACAAATGACTATTAACTATTCTGCAAAAATCCTGTACCGATCGCACCCAAGATTGCTACCCCAAATACCAATCGATACCAAATAAATACCCAGGTGCTTTGGGTTTTGAGGAAGCGCAGCAACCCAGCGATCGCTATATATGAGAAGATGGCGGCAGAAATCACTCCCGCAACTAAGGGAACTATTGCTGCACTGCTTAATCCTGCTTCCACAACATCTTTTAAGGAGACTAAGCCCGCTAGGGTAATGGCGGGAATGCCCAGCAAAAAGGAAAATCTTGCTGCTGTTTCCCGTTGTAATCCCATAAATAGCCCCCCTGTGAGAGTGGAACCTGAACGAGAAACGCCAGGGATTAATGCCAAAGCTTGGGCTAAACCCATCAAAACGCCGTCTCTCATCGTCAAGTTTTCAAAGTCCCGTTGACGCTTACCTAGTTGTTCGGCTAACCCCAGCAACAGCGACATCAATATGGAAGCAATTGCGATCGCCCTTAAACTCCTGATGGGTGAATTATCAAAGTCTGGGATCAAGTTCTTAATCAAAAGTCCAAAGAAGATGATTGGTATCGTTCCTAAAACAATCCCCAAGAACAGACGAAAGTCGTAATCATTGTAGTCTTTAAGGGCGATCGCTTTGGTCGCTCCCTTAAGAATTCGTGTCAAATCTCCCCAGAAATACCACAGCACGGCTGCAATACTACCAAGCTGAATGATCGCGGTAAAAGCTACTCCCGGATCACCCCAACCAATAGCCACAGGCACGACTTTTAAATGTGCTGTGCTACTAATTGGCAGAAATTCAGTCATTCCTTGCACGAAGCCTAAAACAATAGCTTGCAAAATATTCATTTGTTGCACCCCACTTTCTGCTTGATTCGGTAGGGCACTTAGAACTTCCAGTGGAAATACTACCACTGAGAAAGTGAAAGATACTGCACTTAGAACCACAAACCATTGACGTTTTGATAAAGCCATTAGTTTACCTGCGATCGCTTTCTTTATAACCAATTACAAAAACATCTACCTGGAGAACTTACCAGGATAAGAGTTAAAGAAAACATCGATTTTTCCTTGACTCACAAAATTCAGATAAAATCAAAATGCCCCAGGGGGGGATTTTAAAATGTGATATCTTAAATAAGATAAAGTTTAGTAACAAATATTAAAAACTTTGATTAATAATACACTGTCCTCCTACACTGCTTCCACCCCTTCTATTGATACCGAGTTGAATTTAGCTGACACTGGGCAGAATGGCATCAGGCAATTGGAATCTACACTTTCCTTGTCTCCTTCTCTCCCCTTATCTATTTCTGAGCGACAAACTTGGCTAGTGTTTGCGGCGGCAGTGTTTTTGGTATCAGTGCCAGTATTTATAGAAGCGCCAATAGTGCGATCGCTACCAAATCTGAGTTTAGCGCTTACAGCATTTTGGGTGTGGCTAAGTTTTAGCTTAATGTCACGTCCTGCAACCTACGTCTGGGGAGATTTACTCTTAGGATTTAGCGGGAGTTGGTTAGCAGGAGCGATTTACTGGGGCTGGTTACGTTGGGAACCTTTATGGCATCTGCCAGTGGAATCTATAGGTTTACCGTTTGCTTGCTGGTGTCTAATGAAGAATTGGGGCAAGGTGGGTAGCTGGTTTTATTTAGGTTCTTTACTCGGTACAGCTTTAACAGATGTATATTTTTATCTAGTAGATTTGATGCCCTATTGGCGGCAAATTATGAGAGTAGATGCAGATGGCGCACCGCAAATCTTACAAAATGCCCTCATGCAAGTACAAACACCCTGGGGACAAAGTTGGGCAATAATTCTTGCCTTAGTGCTACTAACAGTCGGGATTTTAGCTTTAGGTCGAAATCAAAGACACTGGTATGCCTTTGGTGGCGCAGTTTTAAGCACAATTTTGGTAGACAGCCTATTTTTGTTAGCTGCGATCGCAGCGTGAAAAAGGCTGGAGGTTGTAATCATCGTGTGCCTTCTCTTACCGAAACTTTTTCCAGCCCAGTCTACTAGTACCGCAAAGCGGAATTAAAAATTAAAAATTAAAAATTAAAAATGAAGACAGCGTAAGGGTTTTGTTGATTGGGAATTGGTGGTTTATTTCCGTCGTGCAGTAGTAGTCTGTCAAATTCATTTTGACGGACTACTACTGCACATCAAGAATGAGGCTGTAGATAATTAATTGGTTAAGAAATATTACATAACAGTTCATCACCATCAAGCCTTCTTACTAGGGTTTTCGGTATTAGATATCTGACGGTTTTGTGTCTGCTTGGCAGGTAGAATCAGCCACCCCGAAAAGATTTCGTCTAGCGGGGAATGCTACCAGGATCATGGATAGAAGACTATTGCAGCTATGCGGGCACTCTTTCTCGATGAAAATTTTTGGCAAAATTACAGTCAAACCCAGTAACGGTAAATATTGTGGATATTAATACGCTGTATATTAGTTTCTGATGACTGCTGTGTTAATTAAGCTATCAGCTTTTGTCCTTTGTCCTTTATCCTTTGTTCTTAGCGCTCTCACGTAGACGCATTAGCGACTCCCCGCAGAGTATGTCTAATGACTAATGACTAATGACTAATGACTAATGACCACTGTTAGCTTAAAACTTTTATTGCTGTTTGATGGAAAGAGGTAGAAAATCGTGAAAGGATTGGCGCGTTTATTAACAGTGTTTAGTTTGTTACTTGGTTGCTGGGTATGGTTGGGAACAACTCAGATAGCCCAAGCTGCTAGTTTCAACAGTTTTGCTTTTCCACAAGTCCCAGTTCTGGCAATTGAGCGGCAGAATCGGGCAGACGCTAAACTAGCAACGGAATTTGGTAAAAAAATTGATTTGAATAATACCAACGTCCGAGCTTTTCAACAGTTTCCAGGGCTTTATCCCACCCTGGCTAAGAAAATCATCACGAATGCTCCCTACAAAAATGTAGAGGATGTATTGGATCTTCCAGGATTGAGCGATCGCCAAAAACAAACCCTGCAAGCCAACTTGGATAATTTCACTGTGACAGAACTAGAGCCTGCCTTCAATGAGGGAGACGATCGCTTTAACAACGGTATCTACAGATAACTGTATATGCAGTTCATGTAGCAAATAGCAGCCCACTTCTGATTCTAAGGAGTGGGACATGATAGGAGTTAGGAGTTATGAGTTAAAAATTCAAAACTCCTAACTCCTAACTTCTAAATACTCACTTCCCCCTACCCATTACCTTGTCTCAGATAGATATTCCTAGCCAATTTGATGTCTTAGTAGTCGGTGCTGGTGCCGCCGGACTATATACAGCGCTGTGTCTACCAGAATCCTTGCGAGTCGGCTTGATTACCAAAGAAACTGTTGCTTTGTCCGCCAGTGATTGGGCACAAGGTGGCATTGCCGCAGCGGTAGCCCCAGAAGATTCTCCGACGCTGCATATTGAAGATACGATCCAGGCGGGTGCGGGTTTATGCGATCGCACCGCTGTAGAATTTCTCGCCCAACATGCCCCTAGCTGTATTCAATCCCTAGTTAACTTGGGGGTAGCTTTTGACCGTCAAGGTCAAGCCTTGGCTTTAACTTTAGAAGCCGCCCATTCTCGCCGCCGTGTACTCCACGCTGCGGACACCACAGGGAGGGAAGTTACCACCACCCTCACCACCCAAGTATTACGTCGCCAGAATATTCAAGTCATTCAGCAAGCTTTGGCTTTGAGTTTGTGGATTGAACCTGAAACTGGTCACTGTCAGGGAATTAGCCTGTTTTATCAAGGTAGAGTCACATGGGTAAGAGCTGGTGCTGTGGTACTGGCAACTGGTGGTGGCGGTCAGGTATTTGCTCAAACTACTAACCCGGCTGTGAGTACAGGTGATGGGGTAGCGATCGCATATCGGGCTGGGTCCATCCTCCGTGATTTAGAATTTGTCCAATTTCACCCCACTGCCCTTACTAAACCTGGTGCCGATCGCTTTCTCATCAGCGAAGCTGTACGCGGCGAAGGGGCACATCTCATCGATAATGAAGGGCGGCGTTTTGCCTTTGACTACCACCCTGCGGGTGAACTCGCACCTAGAGATGTGGTCAGTAGAGCAATTTTTAGCCATTTACAACGTACTGCCCTTGATTTGGCGACTGCCCATGTCTGGTTGGATATGCGCCCCATCCCCGTCGACAAGATTCGTCACCGCTTTCCCAACATCATCAAAGTTTGTCAGCATTGGGGCGTTGATGTCTTCCATGAACCAATTCCAGTAGCACCAGCTGCCCATTATTGGATGGGTGGAATTGTCGCGGATCTGATGAATCGCACAAATATCCCTGGTTTGTACGCAGTGGGTGAAACTGCTAGTACGGGGGTGCATGGGGCAAATCGCCTTGCTAGTAATTCTCTGTTGGAATGTATTGTGTTTGGGGCCCAAATGGGCCAAATTGAGTTGGAAAATATTGGGCTGCCGTCAGAAACACCAGTGCTACCATTACGGAAATTTAGTCCTGATGCCAGTGAGTGGCAGATCCAGCGAGCACAGCTAGAAGCACTCAGAGAGAAGTTACCACGTCTAGTGTGGGAAAGTGCTGGTATTTGTCGGGAACAATCAAAGTTGGAAAGTGCGATCGCTACTATTGAATCTTGGCAGCAAGATTTCGCGGCCTTGCCTTTAAGTCAATTCTTGCTTGCTTTACGTCCAGCAGAACCAGCTAGTTTTGACCTACCAGATGTTGAACGGCAATTGGGACTTTGGGCAGAAACCCGCAATTTATTAGATGTAGCTGATTTAATTCTCAAAAGTGCTGCTTTTAGAACCGAAAGCCGAGGCGGACACTACCGTTTAGATTATCCTCAACCAGACCCAAATTGGCAAGTTCACACACTTGTACAAACAGATCATTGGTGGAAATCTCCACTATTGTCTTGATTTAAGTTCGCGGAATGTGGTTTCTAGTGAAGGCTTGTAATCTCTTCTATTGTGGTCGCTGGTGTGCGTAGACAGCTTTAAGATAATACCAATTCAATTAATGATTGCAACACATCCTTGGGTAAAGACGCGATTCATCGCGTCTCTACAAATGGTCTATTTGTCGCATTCTTTTTTCAAATTGGTATAAGGTACGCTTAGACTCGCTTAAACTGTATAGAACTCGCTAATTCTCCCAAAGTAAGAAGACTATATAAACACTAACGACAGAAGCCTGAGCCACTCTGATGCTAAGGGCGATGGGGTATTTCCAACTAAAGGATATGATGCTCAAGACAATAGTTGCCTCATCACACTGCTTCAGCAGAATCTAAAATCCAAAATTGCCATCAGCGAGTGCCGCTTCCATGCTGACTGTCGGGGCCACCATAATTTGGTGGAATATACGTGTCTTTTGAATTTTGAGAATTGACTTTGCGGGCGATTAAAGTCTTGTTACTAGTAGTGCCAAAAGTATTAGCACTTGCAGTACTGAATATACCTGTGCAAGCAGCAATTTTAGGTATTAGTATGTAAGCACTTATACAGAAGATTATAAACTTTGTGATTCGGAGGTTAGTTTTCATAGCTGTCAGTAAATTTACTAGTTTTTCATTTCAAACGTGCTTTTATGTTTTTCGTATATTTACTGATGTTTTTGAAAAAAATATTTTAACTTTATTAAATTATTGCTGTTGGTGTACAAGTAATTATGGTATTTGCTTATAGATTAACCTTAATTAGCTGGTATTAAATAGTCTTTATACTTAAGTAGTATTCTTAATAAGCTGTTTTTACATCAGTCTAAAGTTAGATATGTTGATGAATGACTGTGAGCATTTTGCTCAATTCACTATTTATTTAATAAAATCTTAATTTTCTTAAGTATAAACACTATGTTTGCTAAATCAAGGGTTTAGACAAATATTAAATAATACTTATTTTATTGTATAGTTATGATTTTTTTAGAGTGAAGATATGTAAAGTTAAAATAACGTAATACCTATATTGTAAGGATTTTGCAACCCATGTAATTATGAAATATCGCTATAAACCGAAACAGTACAAGTAATATTTAAACATGTAAAAAATGCTACGCTAAAGATTTATTTTTTGATTACCTCTGATGACTAATTCCTTTCTCATCGATGTTCTTGGGTTTAGTCTTCAGGCAAAAAAGCCTTACTGGGTCTATATCTTGCCTAAACAACCATATATCCCATACTTTTTCAAGATAGTGCTTTGGACGTATCTCTAATACACATTCCTAATTGGAAGGTAAAAATTATAACTAAATTGAAAATAAATTGGAGACTTGACTCTTGACTAATTAAGCAAACTCGTAGCGATTTTTACCCAGACGCTTGGCACGGTACATTGCTGCATCTGCCTGTTTCATCAAAGTTTCACTGTCTTGACTGTTGTACGGGTAAACACTAATGCCAATACTGGCAGAGACTCGGATTGTATAGCCGTCCAAGACAATTGGCTTGGTAATACTGCTTAAAATTTTCTCAGCGACTTTAGCAGCTATTTGAACATTAGGAATTGCCCGTAAAATCACAGTAAATTCATCGCCACCCAAACGAGAAACTGTATCACTAGAACGTAAAGAGTTGCTGAGTCTTCCAGCGATAGTCATTAACAAGCGATCGCCCGTCTCGTGCCCCAGAGTATCATTGACTTGCTTAAAGCCATCTAGATCAATAAATAGCAGTCCCAGCAACAAGTTGTTGTGTTGCGCCCAATGTAATGACTCGTAAAGTTGTTCAGCAAAAAATTTGCGATTGGATAAACCAGTGAGGGGGTCGTGATACGCTAAATAACGTAAGTGGTCTTCTTTGAGTTTTAATTCATTGTTAGAGCGGAATAGTTCAGCAGCAGTACGCTTCAGCTGATCCTCCATCAGCTTGCGCTGAGTAATATCTCGGATAACCCCAACTAAAAAGAAATTGCCAGCTGAGTCTTTGTGGAGCGATCGCTTAGTGGCAATTTGATGAGTCTGTCCATCTGCATTTGTAAATTCTTCTTCATGTTCCTGGGGTTGCTGAGTCCGAAAAACCAGATCATCCTGTTGTCGAAACACATCAGCTTCATGTTTAGAGAAAAAGTCATAGTCTGACTTTTCAATTAATAACTTCTTCGGATAACCGATAAATCGACAATATGCCTCATTTAAAACAATCCACTGGTGTTGTTCATTTTTCACAAAAATTGGATCAGGAATCGTGTTAATGACGTGATGTAAAAATTCCTTAGAACGTTTCCACTCTTCCTGCATGTGGGCAATATGACTGATCATCCAAATAGCTGAACTGCCAAAGCAAAACAGTGAGGGAATGAGTGGTATCCACCAACCATGCAAAAAAGCAACGTATGCACTTAGGGTAAATACAAAGCAAGAAACTAAGATACTAAGCAGGCTCCTAGTTGTATTTTGCATCCGCCATGTCGTTACGGCTCCCAGATAAGACCAGACAAAAATCCACAAGTATTCCACCAAGTCAGTCCAGACTTTGAGTAATGGTCTTCCATCAAGAGCAGCAGAGATTAACTCACTAATAAAATAAGCTTGCAGTTGAATACCAGGTACAGGCTTTGCTGTACCCATTAGGCTGCTGGAGTAAGGAATGAATACAAAATCCTGGAGACTGGGTGCGGTGGAGCCAATAAGTATAATCCGATCTTTGATTAACTTTTCTTGGACTTTATCTGCCAGTACATCTCTCATCGATACCTGGCGAAAACTACAAAATTCTCCAGATGAACTTTGACATTGGGGTTTGGGAAAATTGGTCAAAATTTGGTAGCCTCTAGCATTAGCTCCCATATAAGCACCATCATTACCCTCAAAACGAGTAAATGCTGCCTTACCCAATTGCAAATACTCAGGATTACTTTTTGCTTTGCTAGGAGTAATATCTTCTGACTCTAAATATAATAAAGCCAGCTTCAGGGCAAAACTTTCGTGTACTTGATTATTGATATGCCAATATAACAAGCTGCGACGTACTTTCCCATCAGGGTCATACAGTACGTTGTTAAAACCCACTTGGTGGCGACTCAGCCCAGGTGGAGGTAAAACTCCAATGCTTTTATTTTTGTCATTTGCCAGTAATTCAATCCCAACCAAATTAGGCATTGACTTATAAGCATTACGCAGTTCCTTATTGCCAGGCTGTACTGGCAAATTTCTGTAGATATCTAAGCCAATAGCACGGGGTTTGTAGACATTTAATTTTTGCAACAACAGGGCAATCTTCGCATCTGGAATCGGCCATGAACCTACTTCGTCTAAATAGGCCTCATCAATCACTACAATCGTAATACGTTCTTCTGGCGGTTCATTTGGACGTAAGTGAAAAAATTGATCCAAAGCTGCCAGCTCCAAAGATTGCAATAATCCGATGGAGCGCAAAAGTAGGACGCAGGCTGCAACGCTGGCCGCAGTAATCAATTCTCTGTGTCCTCGACTAAGCGATTGTTTCAGTTCAAAGATTAACTTTACAAAACGCTTGCCTAGCTGCTGATTCATTCCCATTACCTAGTAGGCAGAAATATTCTCTATCTCCTATAGCTATTAACTATCGGACTAACATAGCTCAAAGAGGAGCTAAATAGAGTTTCTAAGAGTTTTTTCAACTCAGCAAGGTTATTTAAGACATCGTAGTATTTGTGATGTAATAGCATACATTGAGGCCAATTATCTGACCAAACGGCAACTGAGAATTTTGTGGCGATCAGCACAGATTAATAAATGCCGAAAACCTTGTCTGGTTAAGCTTACTCAATTAAAATTGCACATTTGTGATCAATTAGGTATTTTACTGAGAATTATGGTAACTCCCAACAGACACACCTTTGGGTTCGGCGCTGACATGATTACATCCCAAGGTGGCTCCTAAGTGCTGTAAAAAGAAATTAAAGTATACATTATCTTAAAGTAAATATACTTGATTAATTTCCTTTAGCGTCAGGTGTTTGCAAATAAAAGCCGTAGGAAAATTGATAATTGGGTATTGGACAAAACTTATTATCAGAGAAGGCAGGAGGCAGAAGGCATGGAGGAAAGAAGTATGAATGAACTATTACCAAAAACAAAAAAGCCAACTGGAAACAGACTTTGCTGTATTCATCCAGTTGACTATTAGATGTAAACTACACCGTACAGCTAGCTTGGTGTAGGCTTCCTAATGGATTGAAAGCCGCAGATGAAGTCTCTTCAAGTCAATTATTTGAAATACTTGAAGTTACGAGGCCCTGTGTAGGCAGAAACTTTCGCTAGTTCCTCTAAGTTTTGAACTCCGCTATAGCTTTTACCATTGATAATCCAAGTGGGAAAGCCTTCAATTTTTGCGGCTTGACAAAGTTCTGGTTGAGCTTTGAGTCCATCGGCAGCGCACTCTACCTTGATATCATTGTTGACTATTTCCTCAGCTTCTTTACCAAAAAGCAGCTTTTGTTCATGACAGTGAGGACACCAGTAAGCACTGTATTGCTTCGCACCTACTTGCGCTAGATGGCGTGCTAAGGCTATTTCTGCTTCACCAGAAGTAGTGGTAATTTCCCAACCAAATGCTGGGTTAGGTTTTACATTGGGAGTAAAGGAAATTTTTACAGGTTGTCCAGGAGTTCCAGGTGTAACCTGTGATTGATTCACACCAGCGTAGACACCTAAAGTACCAATCAGTGTCACCATCCCGACAATCAGAGCGGTAAATAAGATTTGTCCAATATCCTCCCAAGTCCGACCGATAATTGTCAGTACCAAAAGACTCACAGAGAACAAAGCTGAACCGATACAGTAAGGACAAATAGCTTTGATTTGAGATGCCAGCACGTACATTAAATAGCCGCTAAAGACAGACATCGCGATCGCACCCACCAGCAGCAACCACCATGTCCAATTTTCCAATTGTTTGCGGCTATTGTTTTCCCCTGATTTGAATGTGAAGGGAGCCAAAGCCAATACCACCATACTGATGTATGCCAAAAATCCAAACAAAGCTAACGGCTGACCAAAAACCGTTGCCCAAGGACTGGAAAGTACATCATTACAGCCCTTAGCACCAGCTTCTGCCACACAAGCGGCACTGCCTCCGGTTAACTTTTCTATGGTGAGATAACCTGTGATCAGGGCACCACATCCAGCGATCGCGGCAATCAATGGACGTGACCATTTATGAATCCAAGGAGTAGAACGACGGCGAATCATAAATTGTTATTGGTTAATGGGCATTGGGCATTGGGCATTGGGGAGGCAGTGCGGTCTTGGGGTCTCCCCAAGTGGAGCAACTGCCGTCATTGGGCATTATAATTATTTCTTCCCATGCCCCATTCCCCATGCCCCATGCCCCAATTAAGAATGTAACTTCACTTGTTCTGCTGATTTGCTTTCACCTTTGGAGTTCCAATTGCGACGGGCAGCTTCCACAAATTGACTGACGCGAATAGGGTCAATTGGTTGCTCTATACGTCCATGACGTTTCAGGGAACTGGAAACTATTACGCCATCTGCTGCCTGCATCAATGTATCAATATTTTCCCAATTGGCCCCGCTACCGATGAACACTGGTGTACCATTTGCTGCGCCACAAGCTAGTTCCAAATCTTCTAAGTTAGGAGGACTACCAGTAGCCCAACCAGATAAAATCACTGCGTCTGCTAAACCCCTTTCAATGGTGTCTTTCACGGCGACTGTGAGATTTGGAGAACTCAAAGGACGGGCGTGTTTCACCAACACATCGGCCAGGATTTTAACATCAGAACCTAACTCCCGTCGATAACGGAGTAACTGATGGGCTTCTCCCTCAATTAATCCTTGGTCGGTTGCCATCACCCCTGTGAGGACGTTGACGCGGATAAATTGCGCTTGCACACAGCTAGCGATCGCCATTGCACTTTTGCCATCGTTTCGCAAAACATTTAAGCCTATAGGCAAAGTCACCAAATTCTGTATTCGCTGCACCACAATGGTCATGGCACTCACAACCACTGGATCGACTTGGTTTTTGGTAAACGGCGCATCGAAAAAATTCTCGACAATCAGCCCGTCAACCCCTCCACTTGCTAAGGCTGCGGCTTCTTGTTCGGCACGATCAATCACCGCTTTTAAACTACCTCCCCAACGGGGTGAGGTAGGCAGTGGTAGCAGGTGAACCACGCCAATAATTGGTGAGCGAGTTTTAAATATCTGATATAAGTCCACGTCTTTAATCCGCCTCGCGGAGTCCAGAGTCCAGAATTTTTTGACTATTGAACGCCAGTTCAACACCACTCCCCTGAACAGAGAAAATCTCTATAGGGAGGTGGCTCTTCAACGGGGAAAACCCCGCACGTGACTGGCTCCTCTTGACCCTTGACTCTTGACTTTTCATTAACTAGTCAAATGTGTTTTATGATAGTCGGTTTACTGCCTCCTTCCTAAGATGGAAATTGGCGTGAAACCTCCCATAAGATATGTTAAGATAAAACCTGGCTACAAGAGGAGTTTGCCACTCACTAGACGCAAGGCAGCTTTCCGTGGTTTAGGCGTCTTGTCCGCGCATTGTCGTAGGACTTGCCAATCGCCAGGGTAGCATTACTGCTTTATAGGCGTAGTCGCTTTCGTCGATTTCCCTGAGGGTAGCGACTTCTCACAACAAGCCCTTTGGGCGGCTTCCCGATGGGTAGATTAACAACGCACACGCTGTGGTAATGTAAAATACCAATAGGCGAATTGTTAAAAAAGATTACAAGTGTCAAATGTACCCAAAGACACTTCAATTTACCCTGGGGAACAGATTGATAAAAATATCATAACATGGCCTCTATTTTTATTTATTGATAGGGTCATAAGTCCACGGACAATTACTGACAGTGGAAATCTACTGCATACTGTTATCTGAAGGATAGTGATAGAAAAAAGCGAAATTAGCGCTGCAATGTTTGACTACAAGAAGAAAAAAATGAAGATATTTTCAAAATATGGGTGATAAGCCAACAATTGCCATTTCTCACTTGGGCTGCGAGAAAAATCGGATTGATACAGAACACATGCTGGGAATGCTCGTAGAAGCAGGCTACGGTGTAGATACAAATGAAGAGTTAGCCGATTACGTTATAGTTAATACCTGTAGTTTTATTGAAGCGGCCCGGCAAGAATCTGTCAGAACTTTGGTAGAACTGGCAGAGGCAAATAAAAAGATCGTAATCACTGGCTGTATGGCGCAACACTTCCAAGAACAACTTTTGGAAGAGTTACCCGAAGCAGTCGCCGTTGTCGGCACTGGCGATTATCACAAAATTGTAAATGTAATTGAGCGTGTTGAACTTGGCGAGCGGGTCAAACAGGTTAGTATTGAGCCAACCTACATTGCCGACGAGACTACACCGCGCTATCGTACTACAACCGAGGGCGTAGCTTATCTACGGGTTGCAGAAGGATGTGATTATCGTTGTGCATTTTGTATCATTCCTCATCTTCGAGGGAACCAGCGATCGCGTACTATAGAATCTATCGTCGCCGAAGCGGAGCAGTTAGTTAGTCAAGGGGTAAAGGAAATTATTCTAATTTCCCAAATCACCACTAATTACGGTCTAGATATTTACGGCCAGCCAAAATTAGCGGAATTACTTCGCGCTTTGGGGAAAGTAGATATACCGTGGATCAGAATGCACTATGCTTATCCCACGGGACTAACCCCAGATGTGATTGCGGCGATTCAAGAAACACCCAACGTCTTGCCTTACCTGGATTTGCCCTTGCAGCATTCCCATCCAGATGTTCTCCGCGCCATGAATCGTCCTTGGCAAGGACGCGTAAATGATGGGATTATAGATCGCATTAGAACGGCGCTACCAACAGCCGTAATGCGGACAACATTTATTGTTGGTTTCCCAGGAGAAACAAGCGAGCATTTTGAGCATCTACTAGAGTTCGTTCAGCGGCATGAATTTGATCATGTTGGTGTCTTCACCTTTTCCTCTGAGGAAGGAACCCCAGCTTACAAACTACCAAATCACTTGCCCCAAGAAGTGATGGACGATCGCCGATACCAACTGATGGAACTCCAGCAACCGATTTCTCAAAAGAAAAATCAACAGGAAGTAGGCAAAATCGTCGATGTCCTGATTGAGCAAGAAAATCCTGAAAGTGGTGAATTAATCGGTCGTTCAGGTAGATTTTCCCCAGAGGTTGATGGTCTGGTATATGTCAAAGGCCAGGCAAAATTAGGAACCATCGTGCCAATAGCGATTCACCACGCTGATACATACGACCTCTATGGTCAAGTAGTCAATAACTAAATTGTCCTTTGTCTTTTGTCCAAAGTCCATTTGTTAAATGACCCTTATATATTCATCCTTATCCTAAGGTCAATACTGCATTAATGGCAGTTTTCATGAGGGTTTACCTAAAACGCTGGCGGACTTGTTGACATAGCCTCTCTAAGAGTTGAGGCTCCGCTATCGCCCTTGGCTGACTAACTAGCCAATAACTAATGACTAATGACTAATGACTAAATGACTAATGACTAAATGACTAATCCAAAAATACTTACAAAAAATTTAGGAGAATTAATGACTCTTTCATTCCAAGAACTAGGCATTTCCCAAGAACGTGTCGAACAACTAGAAAAAATCGGTTTTACCGAACCCACTAACATTCAAGTCCAAGCAATTCCCCAATTGCTGAGTGGTCGTGATGTAGTAGGTCAATCTCAAACTGGAACAGGCAAAACGGCAGCATTTTCACTGCCAATTTTAGAGCGGCTGGATATTAATCAAAGAGCCGTGCAAGCCATAGTTTTAACACCAACTCGTGAATTAGCGATGCAAGTTCACGATGCGATCGCACAATTCATCGGTAATGAAGGATTGCGGGTGTTAGCAATCTACGGTGGTCAATCAATTGACCGCCAAATGTTACAACTCAAACGTGGCGTTCACATGGTCGTGGGTACTCCAGGACGGGTGATCGATTTGCTCGATCGCGGTTGTTTAAAGCTCGATCAAGTGAAGTGGTTTGTGTTGGATGAAGCCGATGAAATGTTGAGCATGGGCTTTATCGACGATGTGATCAAAATCCTCTCGCAAGCGCCCGTAGATCGCCAAACAGCTTTATTCTCGGCAACAATGCCACCCTCGATTCGGATGTTGGTGAATAAGTTCTTGCGATCGCCTGCAACTGTCACAGTTGAGCAGCCAAAAGCCGCTCCCAACAAGATTAATCAAGTAGCTTATTTGATCCCCCGCCACTGGACAAAAGCCAAAGCTTTACAACCAATTCTGGAAATGGAAGATCCAGAAACAGCTTTAATCTTTGTCCGCACCAGACGCACAGCCGCAGAACTCACCAGTCAGTTACAAGGGGCTGGTCATAGTGTCGATGAATACCACGGTGACTTGTCCCAACAAGCACGGGAACGGTTATTAATTAGATTCCGCAACCGTCAAGTCCGCTGGGTGGTAGCAACTGACATTGCAGCACGGGGGTTAGATGTCGATCAACTTTCCCATGTGATCAACTACGACTTACCCGACAGCGTAGAAACCTACGTCCACCGCATTGGTCGTACTGGTCGTGCTGGTAAAGAAGGAACAGCAATTTCTTTAGTACAACCATTTGAGCGCCGCAAACAGCAAACATTTGAACGTCATAACCGCCAAAGTTGGCAAGTGCTGACAATTCCCACACGCGCCCAGATTGAAGCAAAACACATTCTGAAATTGCAAGAACTAGTGCGAGAAGCCTTGACAGGTGAGCGTTTGGCTTCATTCTTGCCAATTGTCAGCGAACTGATTGAAGAATACGATGCTCAAGCGATCGCTGCCGCAGCATTGCAAATTGCTTACGATCAAACTCGTCCTGCTTGGTTGAGTTCAGACGTGGAAATTCCCCAAGAAGAGTCTTCTGCTCCCAAACCCAGACTTGGTAAGCGTCGTGAATCTTCCAGCGATCGCCCCCGTGCTGCGTGGAAATCAGATAGCAGCAATGGAGATGAAGAAAGACATTCTTCACCCAAGCCCAAACTGCGGACAAGTGGAAGTGGTCGTGAATCTTCTGCATCCCCTAGTAAAAAGCTAGGTTAACCTACAGCTAGGGAATCAGCTTCTTAGTCAACAGTTAATCAATTTTGGATTTTAGATTTTTTCTTCAATCCAAAATCCAAAATTCCAAATCTAAAAATTGGCAGAGTTGAGAGTTAAGAGTCAGGAGTTAAGATTTTGACTTTATACTCTTGACTTTTTAGCTTTTTTAGACCGATACGCTTGGGTTAAGGGTTATTGGTGTAGGTAATTGGTCTTTGAAGACGCGATAAATCGCGTCTCTACATGAGGGTTTTGTTGCTCATTCTGAACTGTATTGTTTTTTAGACAAATCAAAAATACTACAGCCAAGGACGACTAACTTGTTCTAACTCCCCAATTTCATCGTCGTTCAATTTCCAGCCCAAAGCACCAGCATTTTGCCGCACGTGTTCGGCTGTCTTCACCCCAGCAATGGGAATAACGTTCCCCTGAGCAATTAACCAGTTGAGAGCAACTTGAGCAGGGGTGCGATCGTATTTTTCTCCGAAATTGCGTAGTAAAGATATGACTGGGGCAATTTTTTGCAGACCTTCTTTCTTAAATCGCGGGTCTATTTTCCTTGCACCAGTAGGGGTTTCAGTACTATCAATGCTGTACTTTCCAGTGAGTAATCCCTGTGCTAAAGGACTATAAGCCAAGATAGTCACACCCAACTCACGCGCAGTTGTGATAATATCTTGGCTTTCAACTTGGCGACTGAGTAAAGAATAACGCACTTGGTTCACAGCCAAAGGCACTCCACGGGCTGCCAATATTTGATGCGCGTCTCGCATTTGCTCTGCTGAGTAATTACTCACACCGACTGCGGCAATTCTGCCCCGCTTCACTTCATCCGCTAGGGCATTCATCAAAGTTTCTTGACTTAAAAAGAAGGCAAAAGGCCAATGCACTTGATACAGGGCGATTCGCTCTAATTGCAAGCGTTTGAGGCTGGCTGTTAAAGCATCAGAGACGGATTGGCCTGTAAATCGCCACGGTAGGGGGCCAAATTTTGTGGCAATTTGTACAGGTTGTTGTGTCTGTTGCAGAAATTGTCCTAAAAATTTCTCTGATAGTCCCATTCCGTAGACTTCGGCAGTATCAAAGAAGGTAATACCAGCTTCTAAGGCTGCGGTAAAGGCTTCTTGTAACTGTTCTGGGCCGTAGCGATCGCCATAATTCCAAAATAGTTTATCACCCCAAGCCCAAGTGCCGATGCACAAGGGGTTAACAACTGGGCCATTTTGCCCCAATGTGATGTTTTCCACGGTTGCAAAATTTAATTTATTTACATTTCTTTACTTTTATAGTGTATCGTTACAGCGCGATCGTCACCACTTGGACGCAACTCTTGTTGTGCGTAGGCGTAGCCCGTCGTAGACATCGCGCCATAAAAATTTAAAACCTGAATCAAACGTGCATAAACAAGATCCCCAACTTCTTCGAGAAGTCGGGGATCTGCGATCTGCAATTCTTACAAATCAAATAGGATTGCTATAGTTGAGTGTATTTACTTGTATTTATGAATTAGATGATTTATCCTGCTTGGCTTTTTTGATTAATTCCATGTAGACATTAATCTCACTAATTTCGATATCATGCTCAACTCTAGTTACTTTCCATTTCTCCTTTTTTAGGTAAACTTCCTCTCCTACTCTGGGAGTAAATTGGAGATCATAGAACTTTTTGAGAAAATCTTTTTGATTTTCTTCCCATAATATTACTTTGACTGGTTCTTTACTCATTGCTTATGCCTTTTTGATTACTAGATGAAGGTAGGTAGTTTGATGACATACATACAGCAAGTTTATCTTACTAATTCAATGCAATAGCGTAGTTAAAACCACATTTTAATATTGATATTTTTATGTGGCTTGATTGCGTCCGATAAAGTTATTTTTGATTTGCTATTACACATAGTGGAATTCTGAAGCATTTTTTAAGTCCTCCATTGCACCTTGGTAATCTTTCAGGGCAGCACGAATGCTACTTCGTTTGTTATAAGCTTGAGAATTGTTAGGATTAATACGCAGTAATTGATTTAAATCTTCAAGTGCTTGTTGATAGTTTCCCAGATTGTAATGAACACTACCCCGGTTATAGTAAGCTTCGGTAAATGCAGGATTGATTTCTAAAACTTGGTTATAGTCCTTAAGTGCTTTTATATAGTTACTTAAGTTCTCATACACAAGTCCACGGTAGTAGTATGTTAGAGTATCTTCACAATTAATTTGCACGGCTTGGGAATAATCTTCAAGCGCTTCTTGGTAATTTCCCAGGTAATAGTGTGCAAGCCCCCGCCGACTGTAAGCTTCAGCAAAGTCGGGATAGATCCGTAAAGTGAAATTGTAATTTTCAATTGCTCTATGTAAGTCTTTTAAGCGATAAAAGGCAACTCCTCGGTGAAAATAAGCTTCAGCAAGGTCAGGCTTAATTTTCAATGCTTGGCTGTAATTACCAATAGCTTCGTGCATCTCTCCCAGATTGCTACGGACAAAACCACGGTAGAAGTAAGCTAAGGCTTCATTGGGATTAAGGAATATTATTTCGCTGTAATCCTCAATTGCTTTTAGATTATCTCCCAAACTGTAGTGAACATGACCCCTCTGGTAGTAAGCATCTATATATTGAGGGTTTACGTTAATAGCTTGAGTAAAATCTTCAATCGCCCCTTTCTGAAATTCTCCCTCAGTCTTGGCTAGCCCTCTTTGGTAGTGTAGCTGGGCATTATTGGGGTTAAGCTTCAGTGCTTGGGTAAAGTTCTCAATTGCTCCCAAAAAATCCCGATTTCGATGACATATCAGCCCTTTTTCAACGTAATTAGTAGCATTATTTGTCTTTCGTGCATAATTCTGATTCCCTTTAAATTGATGCTCATATTTCTTCTGTTGCAAGTCATGTTGTTGGTAGCCACGAATATACTCTTTAAGAATACTATTACGGTTAGGGTGGCGTAATTTGCGTAGTGCTTTCGCTTCAATTTGACGAATCCGTTCGCGGGTGGCGTTAAGAATCTGACCAGTTTCCTCAAGGGTTTTCATGCGTCCATCATCCAAGCCGTAACGCAGTCTGAGAACATCGCGTTCACGAGGGCTGAGACTATCGAGGACTTTTTCGAGGTCTTCGCGCAGAAGATTTTTGGAAACTTGATCTTCTGGCGTTTCACCATCGGATTCTATAAAATCTGCCAAGCATAAATATTCTTCTATATCTCCCTTATAAAACCAAGGGTCTTTATCTAGAACTAAATAAATGGGAGTTTCTAGAGAAACAGGTAACTGGGCAGATTTAGCAATAAACCGCAGTTTCTCAATGGTCATTTCCATACGAATAGCTATTTCTTCCTCACTGGGTTTGCGACCCATTTCTTGAGAAAGCAGCTTAATTGTTTTCTTGATCCGAGAAATCGTTTCGTATAGGTGAACTGGAAGACGAATAGTGCGAGATTGGTCGGCGATCCCCCTGGTAATTGCCTGACGAATCCACCATGTAGCATAATTAGAGAACTTATAACCTTTTTCGTGGTCAAACTTTTCGGCGGCACGAATCAAACCGAGACTGCCTTCCTGAATTAAGTCTTGGAACGACAAACCACGATTCATGTATTTCTTGGCAATTGAAACTACAAGACGGAGGTTAGATTGCACCATCTTGTCTTTCGCCCTGCGACCAACATGGAGGCGATAACGAAAAGCTGGCAAAGGTAGTTGTACTGCTTCTGCCCATTCACTATTACGAGGATCGCGATCTAACTGTTCACAGAGCCTTTCCCGCACTCTCTCTAATTCCAGCAAATCAGCGATTTTCCGTGCCAGTTCAATCTCTTCATCCGCACGCAGCAAGCGAATTCTACCAATTTCTTGCAAGTAAAGGCGAATTGAATCTTCGGTATAATGCTTTTTCTGAGTTTGCTTCCAATGATGGAAGTTCGTACTCCTACCAGAGTAACCGTCTTCTTCATCTAACGGAATTTCTAAAAATTCATCTTCGCCTTCATTGATGATCAGCAAGTCCTCTTCATCGTCTATTAAGAGTTCTTCTAACTCGATCTCAGGCTGATTTATTATTTCTAGGTCAGGCTGAAATATGCTTTCGAGTAAGTTGTTACCAATAATAGGCAAGCTATTAATAGGAAACTTATAACGGGGCAACTTAATTATTTTACAGACAGGACGAGGGGTTTTTGATTCATCTGTTTTGTACGTTTTTTCTTTTTCTACAGAGATGTGTTTGGATACTGAAAATGATGCTTTGTCCACAAGTATCTGATTAGTTCCACCAAAAACACACATTAGCGATCGCCATTGTTCATCGGTTAAATTTCTTTGTCTCCTTTGAACACTCTGAGTAAAATTATGTTTTAAAGTATAAGGTTTCAAATCTTCTCTAGTCAGTACAACACCTTGAATATTTGGCAAATTATGAAATCCTTTATTTTGCCACTGTTCTTGGCCAATAAAGGGAATAGCAACTCTAAAGTTTAAGTTTAATGAGGCACAAAAATCTAGCTCTTTACGTAAATGGTTTTTAAGCGCAAACATCTGGTCTTGTGCTTGCTTAACTGGTTTTATGCAGTCTTTATACCAGTTTTTCATTTTCCATTCAGCACCCTTAATAGCTTCTATATCGTTGATGTAGCATCCTTTACATTCAATCACCCATAGTCCTAACTGACGATGGACAATAAGAATATCAATCTCTCGCTCAAGATTTCCATATCTGTCAAATAGCTGATAACCATGAAATGCCTCACCAGGATCATCCCTGAAGGCAGATTTTACTTGTTGCCAAACTTCTTTCTCAGCTTTGTTATTGGCATCAAAAATATTGTCGGGATAGAATTCCATAGAATCTCTAATTTAATAAATCGTTACTAAACTTAATTATTTGGGCGAATATCATCTGTACCAAATGTTGTAGTCAGTAACGGCTATTATTAGAGTTCCCAAAACTGAAGTTGTTATTAAGGTCACTTACTAGCAAGTTTCAATTCTGATGAAATCATGAGCATTTTAATCTGTCATATTTTGGCGCGATCGCTCTCTAATCTCTGTAGCTTCTGCTCTACAATGAAGTGAAGAATCTAGCAGCTTAAACAGGGGATTTATTTATGTTCCACCCGACGCTCAGTAGCCAAGAAGTCGCCCGACGTGGAAAGGAACTCTATCAAAAAAGTATCCGTGCCAAAGTTGAGACACGAGAGAACATTGGCAAAATTATCTCGATTAATGTTGAAACAGGAGATTACGAAATCGGTGATGATTTAGTCGAAACGAGTCTTCGATTACGATCCAAGCAAACCGATGCAGCGCTTTGGGGAGAAAGAATTGGTTTTGATGCCGTTTATGCAGTTGGTGGTACATTGCTCAGGACGGCACAGTGATACACGGGACTGTAATTGGACTTCAGGCAAGAATGAGTTTGATTATTCTTCCCCCAGAACGTTCAGGTGTAGAAATCGAATGTGTTATTGATACAGGGTTTGAAGGGTTCTTAACCTTGCCGTCTTCCGTGATTGCTGCTCTTGGCTTGCCCTACCTCATCAACATCAACGCAAACCTCGCTAACAATTCCAGTGTGGAAACCGATGTTTATTTGGCAACAGTTGTATGGAATGGTGTGGAGCGTAATATTGCAGCCCTAGCAATGGGTCGTCGTCCACTCATTGGAACTGCGCTGCTTGAAGATTATCATCTCAGTATAGATTTTTGTGAGGGTGGTACGGTTCTGGTGGATGAAATTTTATAACCTCCAGCAAGAAGTCTGAAGTAGTGACGCAGCATAACAATTTTTCTGTATTACGTTTTTTTGCTTCATACCAAAGCATGGTATTAGCTTATTTTCTTATGGTTCCCACTTGAACACAGATGCGATCGCCTCTGATAAAATCATGAGCATTTTAATCTGTCATATTTTGGTGCGATCGCTATTTTTTAGCTAATTCTTGCTCAATATAGTGATAAGTATTTGTTCAAGCTTTTTGACTTTTATTCTGATCGTGATAATTCAACCGAGTTTTACGGGAATACTTATAAATAGTTCTATCTTCTCTAAATAACTAAATATGGGTGTATTTAACAAAGTTGCAGCAACGTTTCAGGAGTCTAGACAATTTCTAAAAAGAAGTCTAGAGGAATACATAATGTTTAGCTCAGAAGCTAAACAGTTGACTTTGACAAAAAAAATGGTTTTACTTCTCTGTCAACAAGCAGAAACTAGAGTTGAGCAATTAAAAAGCTTAGAACCACACTCTGAGGAAGGGCTTATTGCGACAATAGAGTACAATAACATTCAAGTAAAGTTACATTTTACTCCTGAAAAAATAACTCTTAATCAAGATTGCGTTGAAGGGGAACTTCGCTTATTGAAACCCCCTCAGTTTGAGACTGAATCGATAGTTTACCGTTACCTCATTGCAGGTTGGACAAGATTTTTGGGAGGTAAACTTCCCAATGGAGCTTTACCAAAAGAGGTTAGAATTGAAAATAATAAGGTTTACTATACTCTTCCTCGAACTCAATTGCAGCTTTTAGATTCCCTTTTTCATAGTCTTGAAAATGGTTCTGCTTTGATGATTAACCTTCAACAAGGAGATTTAACTATTAAAACTTCAGTAGCTCTGAGTTGGAATAATTTTAAGCTTCAAAATCTGCTTCAACTTCTGAATCTAAAATAGGCATATCTTAATCTGTCATATTTTGGTGCGATCGCTCCAGATACGATAAAAAGGAAATTGAGGATTTTAATCAAGCTCTCCTGATTTTGCCAAAATATGACAACAGACATGAAATGTCCATTCTATGTGTTTTGCTGTGCGGCAAGCTGGACAGCTTCTATATCAACATTGAGGTGTTGAGCAATCTGCTCCACACTCATCCCTGTTTTTAGCAACAGAGGGACGGTAAGTTTCAACATTTCAGCTTTCTGTTCTTCTCGACCTTCTTCTCGACCCTCTTCTCGACCTTCGGCTTTGGCTTCCTGATAAACCCTTGTTTGTTCCAAAGTCAATCCCAGCATAGCTTCAACTTCCTCTCTACTTAAGGTTGAAAACTTATAAACGACGATTGTGGTGATGATGTCTAGTATTTCGTTTTTCGGCAGCATGTCCGTTGACTCTAATTTTACCCGCTCAATACTTGGCTGAAGTTTATGCTAATCGAGGTGTATAATTATTTGCCAAATAACTGCGATCGATCGCCTCTGGCGGCGCAACGCCATCGCAACTTCAACTTTTCGTTCGCTGATTTCGAGCGGGTAGGGTTTATCTTTATTTAAAGAGAGAGATTAAATCCTATAAACTATACGAAAAAGTAGCTATGGCAAGCGGTGAAGTATTTGATACCAAAACCAAATCCCTATCTGTGCCAAGAGTAAACCTGCTGACCATGTTCCGGCTGGGTTTATTTCAGATGGGATTGAGCATGATGTCTATCTTGACTCTGGGGGTACTCAACAGAGTCATGATTCAAGAAATAGCAATTCCGGCGACGCTGGTATCAGTAGTTTTAGCACTGCCTTTATTTGTTGCTCCTTCACGTATCTGGTTTGGCCAGATTTCCGATGCTAAACCTTTATGGGGATACCACCGTACAGCCTATGTTTGGGTGGGCGCGGCAATATTTGCGATCGCAGCATTTTTAGCTGTACAAGTAATGTGGCAGATGAATCTGGCTGGAAATAGTTCAGGTAATTGGGTATGGACAACCCAAACAATCGGTTGGACAGCACTTTTGGCTTTAGTTTTCGCTGTATACGGTCTAGGAATTTGTGCCAGCGGTACTGCCTTTGCTGCTTTGTTGGTGGATATATCTGAAGAAGATAACCGTTCTAAAGTAGTCGGTGTGGTTTGGTCGATGCTAATGGTGGGGATTATTGTTGGGGCGATTATTAGTGCCAGCTTGCTGAAACAGTTAACGCCAGAAGCAACTGTAGAAACCTTGCAGCCAGCAATCAACAGATTGTTTACTATCGTCCCTGCAATTGTATTTGGTTTAGCGATCGCAGCAACATTCGGCGTAGAAAAAAAGTATTCCCAATACTCAACCCGTTCTACACTGGTGAACCGGGAAGATAGCATTACTCTGGGCAATGCTTGGAAAATCTTGACAGCTAGCCCACAAACAGGTATATTTTTTACCTTTTTATTGGTGATGACTATCAGTTTGTTTATGCAAGACCCGATTTTGGAACCCTATGCGGGTCAAGTGTTTAAAATGCCTCTGGCGGAAAGCACCAAATTAAACATTTTTTATGGAACAGGTCTACTGATTGCCTACGGCGTTACGGGCTTTTACATTGTTCCGCGTTTGGGTAAGCGCAGAACTGCCCGTCTAGGCTGTATGTTGGTAGCATTCTGTGCAATTTTGCTCGGTATATCAGGATTCACAGCTAATGCAGCAGTTCTCAAACTAGGTTTGGTCTTATTCGGTTTAGCCACAGGTTTCTTAACAACGGCTGCAATTAGCTTGATGTTGGATCTTACCGCAGCGGAAGCCGCAGGTACATTTATTGGGGCATGGGGATTAGCGCAGTCTCTTTCTAGAGGTGTGGCGGTAGTAATCGGAGGTACAGTTTTGGATATTGGACGCCGGCTGTTACCAAGCCTAGAGTTAGCTTATGGACTGGTATTTGCTTTAGAAGCCGTGGGAATGGTGGTATCGATTTGGTTTCTGAATCGGGTGAACGTCACAGAATTTCAAACAAGTGCCAAGCAAGCGATCGCATCTGTTTTAGAAAGCGATTTAGACTAAACTGTATAGGGCATGGGGCATGGGGCATTGGGCATTGGGCATTGGGCATGGGACAAATGACAAATGACAAATGACAAATAACCAATGAATGATTTTTGGACAACAATTCTGGATTTTGCCCAAACTACCACTACTAGGGTGGGCAAGCAGCTAATGCAAGATTTTGGGAAAGTACAGGCTGACCAAAAAGCTGATGGTAGTTTGGTGACGCAAGCAGATAAATGGGCAGATCAGGAAATTCGAGATGCGATCGCTTCTAATTTTTCTGGTTACGGCATTTTGAGCGAAGAGAGTGATCAGTCGTTTCCCGGTACTGAGTGGTGCTGGGTAATTGATCCTCTCGACGGTACAACCAACTTCACACGCGGCATTCCTCTCTGGACAATATCTCTGGGTTTACTGTATCGAGGCACACCCATTTTTGGGTATGTTTACGCACCAACCTTGAATCAAGCTTTTCATGGTTTCTGGGCAGGTTCATCTGGTTTGGCAACACCAACAGGAGCATTTCTCAACCACCACCCCATCCACACAAGTGTTGATAGTCCCAGCAATAATCACTTTTTTAACCTCTGTTCTCGCAGCACCGCAGTTATCAAAAACGGCTTTCCCTGTAAAATTCGGATGTTGGGTGTAGCTAGCTATAACTTTTTGACAGTTGCTACTGGGGCTACTCTGGGTGGGATTGAGGCGACACCAAAAGTTTGGGATATAGCGGGGGCTTGGGTAATTGTTCAGGCTGCTGGTGGTGTGTGGTCATCGCTGAATTCAGAGCCATTTCCATTGTCAGCAGGAGAAGATTATAGCGATCGCTCTTTTCCTACCCTTGTGGTTAGTCGTCCCGAATTAGTTCCGGTATTCCAACCTTTTCTCAAAGGCGTAAAAATTTAATTTGCCGCTTACACACCTGGAAACAGTGATTTTGTCAACCAGCATAGTGGATGGCGGCATATCAATATATCAATATAAAACTTAATAAAACCCTAGTCAAACAAAGAATTGAGTATAAATAAAGCTGGTAATAATCCTGATTTAAGTGCAAAACCAGTGTAGTTACTAATTTAAGTAGTGTTGTGGCTTTTATCACACTGGTTAATTTAGTATAAAAATTTTATGTTGTCTAATCTAGATTTAATTCGGGAGTTTGTGCAAAACTCTATCCAGAAAAAAGAAGTTTTGTTGTCAAATCCTGCTTTGACAGCGCAAACAGTTTATAAAACCAACCAGCTTACAGCGAAATCTGAGGGCGTGATTGCCACCGTCCAGCTATCTAACTCCCTATCTGAATTCTCGATTTCTCCAAAATCAACCCAGTGGGAATTGATAAATCAGGCATTAGCAGAATATAGTTATCTTCTCAAAGGAGAAGTCGATAGTCGGGGTTTTTATCAGTATCAATACTGCGAAGTTCCCAAAGGCTATGAGATGCACTGTACTAAATGTGTCCTTCTATGGCGAGCTTGGTGGAAATATCGCAAGTATACTTCAAGACTAGGGATTCCGTTGGAACTTCTGATTAGAACACGAGATTCATGGTATCCAATCCGAGATTTAATTATTAGCGACGGACTTCTTTATATCAAAACCTTGGGAAGTGAGATCACACTTGACTCAGAAGACTTGGTTACTTGGTTAAGCAAAATTGATGTAACTAAAATTAAAGAAATACCTTCTACTGAGACATAAGCGTGGGTAGGATACGGATATAGCCATTTTCAATCCGGTGAGGTACAAGTATGCAAATAGACCTAACCCCTAACTCGTCGCGGGAAGGGGGAAAAATTCAAAGCCTCTCTCCTTTTAGGAGCTACGGTGTACACACAAGTCTGAAATCGCTGATTAACCAAGATTTTACCCCACCCTAACCCTCCCCTTGCAAAGGGGAGGGAACTAGATTTTCTATTTCCCCCCTTTGCAAGGGGGGATTAAGGGGGGTAATTAGACTTGTGTGTACACCGTAGCCTTTTAGGAGAGAGGGCAAAATTGTACCTCACGGTTGTCGAGAACCGCTATATACGCCCCTTCATTATGTTGCAAAGATTTTTGAAACCGGTATTACAACATATTTAGGTAAAGGACGTGAAAAAGAATGAAAGGACTCTGGCTCGAAAACAACCAGTTACAATTACGCACAGACATTGCCATTCCTGAACCACCACCAGGAGAAGCTTTAGTACGCGTCTTGCGTGCGGGTATCTGTAACACTGACCTGGAACTACTCAGAGGCTACTATCCCTACACTGGTATTTTAGGTCATGAATTTGTTGGCGTCGTTGAACAAGGGCCAGAACACTTAGTTAACAAACGCGTAGTTGGAGAAATCAACGCTGTGTGTGGGCATTGTCGCTTTTGTTGCAGCGGACAATCAACTCACTGCGAAAATCGTACAGTTTTGGGTATTGTCAACCGGAATGGAGCCTTTGGTGAATATCTCTGTTTGCCAATAGAGAATCTGCATCCTGTACCTGATAATGTGCCAACAGAAGTAGCAACATTTACAGAACCCATAGCAGCAGCTTTGGAAATTCAGCAGCAAGTGCCATTACATCCAAATAATCGGGTGCTAGTGGTTGGAGATGGCAAACTAGGGCAGTTGGTAGCCCAGACATTAGCTTTAACCGGCTGTGAACTCTTAGCTGTGGGGCGTCATCAAGACAAACTGGCTAACTTAGAGGCACGGGGGATTAAAACTGGTTTAGCTAATGCTGTGAAAGATGGATATTTCGATATCTCAGTAGAATGTACTGGTAATCCAGAAGGATTTGCGATCGCCCGCCGCGCCCTACGTCCCCGTGGTACGCTTGTACTGAAAAGTACTTATTCTGGCAAACTCAGTCTAGATGCTTCTTCTTTAGTAGTAGATGAAATCACCCTCATCGGTTCTCGTTGTGGTCCCTTTGCCCCAGCCCTTCAGCTACTAGCTACAGGACAAGTTAATGTGCAACCTCTAATTCATGCCACCTACCCCCTCATTGAAGGGCTTGCGGCTTTTGAACACGCTCAGAGTCGGGGTGTTTTGAAAATATTGTTAGATATTAGTCATTAGTCATTGGGCATTGGGCATTGGGCATTGGGCATTGGTTATTAATTCTTCTCCCCATGCTCCCTCTGCTCCCTAATAGAGATAAGGATTAGTCTTCGGTTGATAGTCAGAACAATCGATCGCTTCTTCTGTATTGGCAATAGATGGGCGTACAGTACATTTAAGACGGTAATTGTCGGTAAAAAATTGGCAACCAGTACAAGGGATTTGATGCATTTGCTTGGCTGTAGTCAAACCATCTCGTGCTGCTGCACAAAGACTCCAAACAACGAGAATAATTACAGTCCAAGCTACAACAAAGCAAATCGGGACTAACAAAGGTTGAATCCCATAAATGAGGAAAGATATCAGTTTAAACACGATATGTCCTGATACAAATTAGGAGTTAGAAGTATATTACCTCCTAACTCCTAATTCCTAACTTCTGACTATAGAAGTATAATTTAAACGCCAGCATGACCCAGCGCTAAACCAGTGACGAGCATTCCTAGAACAAGGAAAGGTTGGGCGCTGGCTTGGTACTTAACATCATTCTTAACGGGGTCGCGCAAGAAATACATATCTTGCAAGGTGATTTGCGGGATGATTAGCAGTACTAGTATCGCTGCATACAAATTCTCATGGATGCTGACGAGATAAGCTGCAATCAATCCTTGAAAGACATCAATTGTCACTACACAAATCCAAGATGCGGCGGTGATGCCAAACATTACGGGTAGTGAATTTAATCCTAGCTGGCGATCGCCTTCTACACTCTTAAAATCATTCACAATAGCAATGCCCAATCCAGCCAAGCTGTAGAACATTGTCAAAATCACAATTGTGGAATTTAGATCACCAAACAAAGCGTGTCCTGTAGACCAAGGTAGGGTGATATAGCTTGCACCCAAGGCGTAGCTACCTAGCCAGCCGTTTTGTTTGAGTTTCAAGGGAGGTGCAGAATAAATGTAGGCAATGAAAGAACCGATGATTGCGATCGCTGTAATTGTCGGGAATTCATGACCAGACCACACATCTAGCACAAATGCCAAACCAATACCAGCAATCAGTAATACCCAAATCTGAATAATTACCTGGGGTAGAGGAATTGCTCCAGAGGGAATCGGGCGATAGGGTTCATTTATGGCATCGATTTCGCGATCGTAGTAGTCATTGAGGATTTGGGTGTAACCTGTCATCAATGGCCCAGCCAGTAACATACAGGTTGCTACCTTCAACACATTTTCCAGTGTCCAAGTATAGTTACCAGAAGAAGCCGCACCACAGACTACGCCCCAAATTAGGGGAATCCAGGTAATCGGCTTCATGAGCTGCAAACGGATTTTCCAAATTGAGGTTTCCCCTGGCGCTGCACCTTTCATCCCTAGCAGCTGTCTAGTTTTCGCACTGCGATCGCTCGTTGCTATTGCTTGCTCACTGGGATTATTTGCTAATGCCTCAGATGGGTTGGGGTCTGGGGTAATGGGAGTTGATTCTGACATAATTTTTACTAATTAATTGGGCATTGGGAATTGGGCATTTTGGGCATTGGGAATTGGGCATTGGGAATTGGGCATTGGTGATTAAGTTTCTTCCCTATTCCCCAGTCCCTATTCCCCAGTTCCCAGTCCCCAGTCTCCAGCCCCCATTCCCATAACTTAAAACGAAATTATCAAATAATTATTCTGAAACTTGGCTCCAGCAACGGGTCTGCCACTCAGAGCCGGGGGCAAGGGGATATTGCGCCGCTGATCTCCTGCTTCCACAGTGACTTCTGGCCCATATTGAGTAAGCTTGACCTGCTTTTTGTCAAATCCTGGCAAGAATAAGCGTACCTGACGATTGTGGATGTCTATTTCAATTGGTTTAGGAGCCTGTAGCGCTTGTGCTTCAAAGTTGGGTAGGGCGTCTATCAATGGTTGCCAGTCACCTGTTGGCGAGTCGGGAACGACGCTCACAGGTAGAGGTATAAATTCCTCTGACAGGTTGACATTCGTTTCAGTAGACACAAGCAGAACACCACCGACAGTTAAACCGATTTGTTGAGCGCTACCCCACAAATAACGAGCATTTGCTACCTCAAGGGGATCTCCTGTAGTCACTAAGAAAGCAGCGAGACGCTTAGGATCGGCAAGAGCGGCTCTCCCCTTTTCTAAGAAATTATTGACTTGGTTAGTGGGCCCTGCAAAGTTATCTGCTGTCCAGTTGATATTGAAAAAACTGCTAATCAGCGGTTGAATCAAGGGTGATTCAGTAATCGTCTTCCCCAAATCGGAGTTGACAAACAATTGCCGAAATCGCCGGACATACCAACTGAGAGATTCTGGCAAGCCCAACATTCGCAACGTTAAAGAGTCACCCGTGCCATCGTAGACGATCGCATCATATTTGCCACTGGCATCATATTCGCGGATAGCATTCAGGGCTAGAGCATTGTCCATCCCTGGTAATACTACCAGTTCTTGACCAAAAACCTCTTTGAAGATGGGCGTGCGGAGATATTGTGCCTCCAGTTTTTTCACTTCATCCCAGTTACGCTCAAGCAGTACAGATGCTTGAAACTGTACCGCCTGTAACTTGGGAGCGATCTCTTGAGGATCGGCAGCAATGGGAGTACCCAAAAGGATTGATAATGTTGGTTCTGCTTGTCCTGCTAGGAGTACGCGCTTGCCTTGACTTGCCAATAATTTGGCGGCGGCGATCGCAATTTTGGTACGAGCGGTGCCGCCTTTGCCCAAAAATGTCAATATTAGAGCCATTACTTGATTCCTATTTTCACCGCCGAGCTTTTCAACTCCAACTTAGCACTCAACAAAGACTCTCAGCCTGTGCTTGAGATTTCAGATGCCAAGAAAAACCTGGATCTAAGTTTTTCAAAACTACACAGGTTTAATTTCATCTTCAAAAAACCAAGTGGAATAATTGTCGTCAAACAG
Source organism: Nostoc edaphicum CCNP1411 (assembly GCF_014023275.1). Taxonomy (NCBI): domain Bacteria; kingdom Bacillati; phylum Cyanobacteriota; class Cyanophyceae; order Nostocales; family Nostocaceae; genus Nostoc; species Nostoc edaphicum. The sequence continues at coordinate 5,289,643 of NZ_CP054698.1, read as the reverse complement.
CACCACTACACCGATCCCACCACCATCGGTGACTTTGTAGCCTTGGATAATACCCACTTGTCCGAGTTTTTTTACAATTGGGGGAGAAACGCGATCGCGCAAACGATAGACTTTAACCTTTTGTCCGATTTCCATGCCTGATTACAATGCAATAAACCAAGTCTCAGTGTAGCGGAAACCGTGACTCTGCTTTCATAAATTCAGTGGAGATAAGGGAGATGAAGAAGAAAATTCCCAATTCTTGACTTCTAACTCCTGACCTAACAGCTTAAAATTAAATCAACAACCAAGCAGGTCGATACCCATGTTTGTCACAGTGCAACAGGCATTGGAAGCGCAATGGTTGGCGGAACATTTGCGATCGCTGGAAGTTAATCCAGATAGCTTGAGTTAAGCAAGAAATCGCCCTCTTTACAAAGAAAACAGCATTGCCAACAGAAACTATTTTTGTAGTACAAATACACTAGGCAATACCCAATTTATTGTATAATTACCAAGATAATTTAGGTATTATTTTTTAGTCATGATATATTCTCCAAATAACACAAACAATCGTAATTCATACCTATGAAGTTTTATGGAGAGTAATTAAGTACCTAAGTAGTTAATTGTAAAAAATATTGCAGCGTATGGAAAATTTTTACGTAAACAAGAGAAACTCACCTGTATTTTGCTAATTTTAGTTTGTAACAAAGTTGTATTTTTAATATAAATTGAGTGTGTTATCCAGCCAAAGAAACATGTTAATTTGGAAAGCCAGTTCTCTAAATATAAACTTAGCTAGTCTGCGCTATCGATGCTTGATACCATTACATTATCTTGAATTGTATGGTTATCAGTCTTGTATTTACTCTAACTGTAATGCAATAAGATTCGATGATAATAAATCGGATGTTATCATATTTGTTAAAAGTTTTGCGCGGGAAGATTTAGAGCTTGCAAAAAAAGCGCATAGATTGGGTATACCAGTAATACTAGATATTTGTGACAACATATTTATCGAAGAATATACTAATCGGAGAGATAATATTCCAGCAGAAATATTTAAGGAAATGGCCAAAGTTTCTTCAGCAATAGTAACAACGGGGATAGTATTAAAAAATGTCATCAGAAAAGAAGTAGGAGAATCTATCCCCATTTTCATAATTCCCGATGCGAATGAAACATTGAAAGATGTTAAGCAAGCTATGACTTTTATTAAATGGAGACGTTGGTTGAAAATAGTTATTTATAGACCAAGTTCATTTTGGCTCTCTCTGAAAATTGTTTTTGAAGTCAAAATTCTTAGCTTAATTAAAAAAAGATACGCATCAATAGTTTTCTTATATAACGAAAATATATCTAAAAGCAGAGTTAGCTTAAACAGACTAGTTAATTTAGGGCAAGTGAAGGCAAGTGAAACAAAAATTACTGAAGCAAACAATAATTTAACTCAAGAAACACACACAGTAACGGCTGTGTTGCCAGTGACATTGATTGTTAAAAATAAAGACATCAAACAACAATATATTGAAAAATTCAATCAGGTGTCAAAGCATGATAAATCAAGTAAAAGTTTGTCAGTAAAGGATAATGTAAAAAGAATAATTTGGTTTGGTCATCATGGAGCGAGGTATGGCAACTTTGGTATGCTAAATATTTTGGATATAGTTGAGCATCTAATCAAAATAAGTAATGAAATAAATTTTACATTGTTGGTTGTTAGTAATAATTATGAAAAATATTCCAAACATATACTGCCATTACCATTTTCCACAGAGTATATAGACTGGGATCCCGTAAATATTTATCAACATATATCTCAAAGTGATGTGACAATAGTTCCCAACTCTAAAACCCCATTTAGTATTAGCAAATCTGCCAACCGTACAGTTCTTTCTTTATCTTTGGGAGTACCTGTTGTAGCTACAAAGACACCAGCACTCAAAAATTTTCAAAATTGTATAATGTGTGATGAATGGGAATATGGGCTAAGGTCATACCTGAACGATCGCCATCTTGTCAATAAGCACATAGAAATAGCGCAATCAATTATTAAGCAGAATTACAGTGGTGAGGCGATCGCCACTCAGTGGGTAAATGCGCTGAATCAAGTCAACAGGAAAGTGGTGTGATTAATTTTATACGTTTTTGGAACCATAAGCCAACAGTGCTAGTATTTATACACTTAATCCAAGATTTGGATTTAGTTTTACCTTTGTTGGTAGGTTTACAATATAGGAATGATCTTGTACCTCAAGTCTGCGTCCTCGATCAGATATTAAATAAATCACCACGAATTAAAAGCGCCTTACAAAAATTAGGAATTAAATATTCAAAAGTTTCGCGCTTGGGAGTTTTAACGGGAGTAGAACCAAATCTATTAAATATCCAAGGGTTGATAACTGCCTCAGAAAGTACAGCTGGACCTCATAAAGCGGCTTATGCTTTGACTAAAAGAGCAAATAAATCAGGAATATTAACATACACTTTGCAGCATGGTTTTGAGAATGTTGGCTTAAATTATTTTGATGATCTTTATACGGCAAAAAACACCAGATTTGCTTCGCAAAAAGTTTTAACTTGGGGTGATACCGCATTACTACCAGAAGAACTAGCTCATGAAACCCAGAGCAAATGTATTGCTGTTGGGTGTCCCAAATATGTTAACTCAACCACGACACCAAAAGTAGAATTTTCGAATCCTGGTAATTATTTAATAGTTATATTTGAAAATTTACATTGGGAACGTTATAGCGAAGAATACAGAATACTTTTTCTCCAAGACCTAGAGAAGACAGCGCGGCATTTTCCAGACACCACTTTTTTAGTGAAACCACACCATGCTGGTGTATGGCTAACAGATAAATATCAGGGACAGTTACCTCAGGGAAATAATATTATAATTGCCAACCCACGGAATCCTCAATGGGAAGTTTTTACTGCACCAGCATTGATTGCAATTGCAGATGGTGCAATTACTACACCATCAACTGTGGCATTAGATGCAGCAAAATACAAGTGTCCTGTGAGTGTAATCAGCTATGGTCTAAATTTAGAAAAATATGAACCATTGCCACTAATTAACGAATTAGCAGACTGGATTAATTTTGTAGAAACATTGCAAACTACAGAAGGACGTTTAGCAATACAGCAAAAAGCAGATGTCTATATTAAGCGTAATCTCATAGCTGGCAATGCAGTCACTCGCATTTTAGATTTAATTGCAAATGATATTCAAAAAAAAAACATATCAAATCCAATCCCTAAGAAATGTCTATAAATTTCTGTTTTGCCGACAGCACAAGCTCTATCCCTACCCCTACATCTGGGACAACTTATGTAATTGAGAAAATTCCTGGTCAATTATCTACTAAAAGTCTCTACTCTACTGTCAAAAAATTTTCTCTAGATATAGAAAATAAGATGTTACCAGAAGCGCTAGTCTGGGATGATTTGCTATTTTGCACGGCTAGTAGAGGAAGATTAATCCCTTTTCGTGTGGAGTGGCCAGAGAAAGATTCTCTTTTATACCCGCATGTCAATCATGCAGGTCGCTGTGCAATTCGTGGCGATATTTTACACAAGTTTCTAGAAGAAGGATACTTATCCAAAAGAGATGATACTTCAGGTGCTTTGGCTGTTCTCAGCAAAAGTCCCACAGCCAAAATAATCCAACTCGATCAGGTTCTGCGCTTCGTAGGCTTACAAAGCACTTCTATCTACAAGCCTTTAAGCTACCCCACGCCGAGCAAAAAAGCTCAGAGCATCACTATTATTATTAACTATCGCGATCGCCCAGAGCTAATGGAAGTATGTCTGAAATCCATTGCTGGGCAAGCGGTGACTGCCAATATAGAAATTGTACTTGTCGATAATCAGTCCCAGCCTGCTAATAGACAAGCTGTGGAGGAACAAGTCAAGCGTTTTCTACCTCAAGAAATTCTAGTCTGCCACTTGAATTATGACGCTCCTTTTAACCATAGCGCTCAAACTAACATGGCCGCAGAAGCATCAGTTGGTGAAGTTCTCTTCATGCTCAATAATGATGCCCGCTTTATAGATAAAAATGCTTTACAAACCCTTGCCGATTGGGCCATGACACCAGGAGTTGCTAGCGTTGGTCTTCGTACCATAGGGAAAAAAGGACGACTAGTGTCTTCAGGAGTACAAACTTGTTTGCCTATAGGCACTCGTCCAGTACGCATCCAAGAATCCACAGTTAATCCTCTGTCTCAAACAATTCATTATGCAGCTGGTAACGGTTTTGCTTGTGCTGCCATTTCCCGAGAAATTTGGTGTGAACTGGGTGGACTTAATGCTATAGAATTTCCTACACAGTATAATGATGCAGATTATTGTCTACGGGCTTTAGACGCTGGATTTCGCCATATTTATGTCGGATCTCTTCACGTGTACCATGAACCAGGACAATCTGAAACCAGAACCCGTGCGGCCGTTGAGGAAATTCATGATAAATTGCGCTCTTTCCATCCTAACTTGGGGCGTTTCCATAGAATCAGCCCTAATCTAACGAAGGTCACATCAGATGTACTTGCTATGTCTTTAAATGTCCCAGCTTTATTAAAGATTTGTTTAGCTTATCGCCGACTGTATAAGAAACTGGGATTGACTTAAAATTGACAAAATCTTCAGCAAAATTGTGGTAGGAAAGGTGAGGAAAGAAAGTAGACCAGAAGTCATATATACCCCTGAAAGCAGAGTACTGCATCCGATTCAGTTATTCAGGGAAATGTTTCAAGATTTGTTTGCTTCCCGTGAATTGGCTTGGCGATTACTAAGTAGGGATATTAGAGCTCAATACAGGCGGTCTTTCATGGGAATTACTTGGGCTATTATACCTCCCGCTCTCACAGCAGCAGGATTAACTTTTGCTAATAATACAGGACTAGTTCGTGTAGAAGAAACTGATATACCTTATCCCGCCTACGTCATGCTAGGTACTATTTTATGGCAAACATTTTTAGATGCTCTTAATAGTCCTCAAATAGCCATAAATACCTCCCGTCCGCTGCTTGCTCAAGTTAAATTTCCTCACGAGGCAATTATTCTGACTCAATTAGGCCAAGTACTATTTAACTTGTCAATCAAAATAGTTTTGCTCATAGTTTTATTTGTATTATTCAAAGTTTCGGTGAGTTGGACAATAATTTTTGCACCATTTGCATTTATTATTTTAATTCTATTAGGAGTATCTATAGGGCTGTGGCTGGTTCCTGTAATGAATTTAGTCCAAGACGTATCACGATCTATGGAAGTAATCACCTTAGCTTGGTTTTTTCTGACTCCAATTGCTTATCCTGTCCCTACTAGCGGTACACTCTCGGTTTTAGTGAAGTTAAATCCTGTCACACCCTTACTAGTAACAGCACAGGAGTTGATTACCACAGGAGAATTATCGCAATTAACCTTGTTTTTAATTATGAGCGGTATCACTTTAGTGGGATTAGTTCTAGGGTGGTTAGTGTACCGTCTTTCTATACCTTTTCTAATTGAAAGGATAAGTTAAGCATGACTATGCAAATAAATGATAGTGAAATACTATCATCGCCAAGTGAAGACGATGATGTGATTATTTCTGTCAACAATGTCTCGAAAAAGTTTTGCCGGAATCTTAAGCAATCTTACCTCTATGGTCTCAAAGATATTGGCGCAGAATTAGTTGGCAAGCCGAGATACAGCAGTAAATTAAGAAAGGGGGAGTTTTGGGCGCTTGATAACGTCAGTATAGAAGTTAAACGTGGTGAATCTATAGGTTTAATTGGAGTTAATGGGAGTGGGAAAACAACTTTACTAAAAATCATCAGTGGGTTGATTAAGCCAGATAACGGCTATGTAAAAGTTAAAGGTAGATTAGCAGCCTTGATTGCCTTAGGTGCAGGATTTAATCCCGTACTTAGTGGTAGAGAAAATGTCTATATTAATATGTCTATTTTTGGATTAACTCGCAAAGAAATAGACCTCCGTTTTCAAGAAGTGCTTGATTTTGCTGAGATATGGGATGCGATTGATGCACCTGTAAGAACCTACAGTTCTGGGATGAAAGCTAGACTGGGATTTGCTAGTGCTATTTATACAAATCCCGATATTCTGTTAATTGATGAAGTGCTAGCAGTTGGTGATTTTAAATTCAGAACAAAATGCTATCGCAAACTATCAGAACTTCGGAAAAGTGGCGTATCATTTGTTTTGGTTTCTCATAGTGCAGGTGCAATTACATCAAATTGTGATTCTGCTGCTTATCTAGCAAAAGGTAAGCTAGTTATGAACGGTAACGCAAATTTAGTAGTACAAAAGTATGAAGAAGATTTATGTATTAACCAAATTAGTAATGCCAAAGTCTTAACACCAGGCGAAGTACTTTTTTCTAGTAATTCTGTAAGTTCTACACTCAAGATTAAAGCACTTTCTTTTCAAAATTCCAAAGGTAAAGTTTTAGATACACTTGTATCTGGTAAACCTGCATACCTCAACATCATATTTGAAGCATATGAAGAAATTGAAGATGCTAGCATCAATCTAATAATTAGAGATTTCGCTGATAAAGAGAGGTGTAATCTTTTTATCCAGAGTGCTGATGATATTGGATTTGTTAATATATCAACTGGTGAACACTCATTCAAGCTAATGATGCCATACTGTTGTTTATTAACTGGATTATATTCCATGAAGATTAATATCACGGCAAATGGAAGCTACTATACCATTTTAGACATAATTGAATCATTTAAATTTAAAGTCAAAGCTAATCAATCTATTAGTCAATCATCATTTTATCAACCGCGTAAATGGGAAATAGATCATCAATAATTCTCAAAATATATGGAAACACATCTTTCTAAGTCTGAGCAAATACAGTTATTTAAAAAAGAATTTTCCCAAGAACATGAACTTATTAATAGGATACGAGAAAAGAATTTAACTTACTGCGGCTACCCAAAACTTGAAAATATTTGCCGAGCTATCAAATATATCCAAAAAAAACAAGTTCATGGTCTCTATTTGGAAGCTGGATGTGCCTTAGGTGGTTCTGCAATTTTGATAGCTCACATGAAGCCCAATTCCGTACCTTTACACATCTTTGACGTATTTGGTATGATTCCACCACCTTCTGAATGGGATGGTATTGATGCTCACAACAGATATGCAGAGATTAGCAGTGGGAAATCGCAAGGCTTGGGAGGAAATGAATACTATGGCTATATTCACAATTTAAAGGATATTGTCATTAACAATATAGAAAGTTTTGGCTTCAATTTGGAATCAGATAATATTCAGTTAATACGAGGGCTTTTTCAGGAAACTTTAAATGTTAAAGATGTAGTAGCATTTGCACATATTGATTGTGACTGGTATGACTCTGTAAAAATTTGTATTGACAGAATTACTCCCAGGATGAGTCTTAATTCCGTAATTGTATTTGATGATTATAGCTCCTATTCTGGGTGTAAAAAAGCAGTAGATGAATTAATCGATCTGGGAAATTTTGAGATTTTGTTTTGTCAAAGATCTATAGTTTTAACTAAGGTACGCTAGGAGTATGAGATTTAACTGTGATAGTCAAAGTGCTGCAAGCTGGCAAATACGTGCAGAAAGTGCAGTAGAAATGTTTATTGCCAATGATATTTCCTTAACTAATAATATTAATCCAATTAGAATTGCTGATTTTGGTTGTGGGAATGAGAGGTTAAAATCTGTACTTATTGGCAAGCTCGGTAATCAGTTTGATTACTATGGATATGACTTGGAACCACAATTAGAAAGCACATACAAAATAAATCTGGAATCGGAAATACCGTCTTTAAATTTTGATATTGTATTTTGTTTAGGTTTACTAGAATATATTAGCGATATTGATAATTTCTTAGCCAAGATTCCTCAAATATCTAATTTTTATTTAATGAGCTACGTTATTCGTGACTCAGGAGCCTATTCTCCGGCTGATATATTACAGAAAGGATGGTTACATCATTATTCTTGCCAAGAGCTAGAAAGAAAATTTAAAAATAATGATTTAATTAAAATAAAGTTTAACTTAACGAATAAAGATAAAACAGGATTATGGTTACTTCAAAGTCACTCTTTTACTAAAACATATAATATTCAATAGATAAATTTAATATGGATTATGCTGTGATTACACCTTATATAGTTCCTGTTGAAATACAGAGCAAGAAAACTGTAAATATAGGTGACGGATTTATTCTGAATAATTTGATTAAACTATTACATCCTGCTGAATGCAAATATTTGTTTACATCAAGAAAAGAATTATCTGAAAATGACATCGATAAAATCAATTCCACAAAAGCCTTAATCCTAGCAGGGGCTAATCAATTAAATGATAATTTCACTATAGTACCTGGCATGAGCCTCGGTACACTAGCTAAGATCAAAGTTCCTGTTGTGCCATTTGGTATTGGGATTCATGGTATTTCAAAACAAAATCTTGGAATGTCTAATACTACAAAAGAGATACTCACAGCTATCCATCAAAGAATCAGCTTCTCCTCCTGGCGTTGTCCCTTAACTATTCAGTATTTAAACAATAGCCTACCAGAAATTGTTGATAAATTTTTATTAACTGGTTGTCCAGTTATATATGATGATAAAATCCTTCACAATTCAAGATTTAATCATCAAGCAAAAACTGTTGTAGTAACTGTAACAGATAGACAAGATTTTTGGGATAGAGAAACTAAAACAATTGATTTTGTTGCTCATAAGTATAAAAAATCTCGTAAAGTACTATCTTTGCATCAGGATTTTCTAGGAATTCAAAGTAATTTGCAAACTAATCAATATACTATTTTGAACACCTGGAAGATAAAATTCCTGAAAAAATACGATGGAACTCCATTTTCATTAAGAAATTATGCCCGAAATCAAGGGTTTGAAATTTTTAAACCTACATCTGTAAATGAATGTTTAAGCTTTTATAATAAATGTGATTTACATATAGGCAGTAGAGTACATGCCCACTTGTATTTTTTAAGTCAAGCAAAAAAATCATTCCTTACCTATGTAGACGAAAGGTGTGTTGGTTTTTCTAAACTATTAGAATTTCCTATATGTAATTATAATAATTTGAGCGAATATTTGAATTATGACTTTGAAATTTATCGTCAGAACTGCATTAATTATTTTAGCAATATGCAAAAGTTCGTCGATTATTTGCAGGAGGAGGTATTATGAGTCCAAAAGTTTTTGCAGCTTTTGCTAAGATTCTCGCTTCATTTTATCAGAATAAGACTCACTCTGCTGCATTAGAAGTTGGTGCAGCAACATGGACGCTACTATCCATACCTTGCTTTGAACATTCTAGAAAAGTAGCTTTAAACGCACAGAAAATTAAAAAAACTTCTCCGGAATTGCAAAAATGTGAACTTGTAGTTGGTAATAGTAACCTTCTGGAGTTTACGGATAAGGAATTTGATTGCGTCATGTCATCTTCAGTATTAGAACATGACAAGTATTTTTGGAAGTCTGTAGAAGAGATTTATCGCGTGCTGAAGCCAGGAGGTATATTTATTGTTGGGGTTCCCATATATATGACATTACCCACAGACTATATGAACACCACTCTCACTTTTAAACGTCATGGTATTGCTTACAATGCTGACTTCTATCGCTTCAGCGAACAGGCTGTTAGGGAAGTTATATTAGAAAAGTTTACCATACATGAATCTATTCTGGTTCGCAAATATCCAAATCCTTATCTAGTAATGTCTGGAGTAAAAGACTAATCTAAAGATGATTACATTTGTCACATTTCATGCTGAAGTCCCAGGAGAGGATATTGAACAAAGTACCCCTTTGGATCAGAATAATCTTTATGATTATCAACAGGCGATAGATTTAATGTTTAAGTCTGTTGATAAATTTCACAGTAACTGTGAGAAAGTTATTTTAACTGATTTAGATACTAATGTCTCATTTTTCTCTTTGGATATCACTGTTCAAAGATACCCAGTTGATTCGCGAACAATCATGCTGAGTCGTTTAGTGTCACAGTTACATTTTCTCAAGAGTCATGAATTTAAATCAGATATTGTTTTTCTGGATTCAGATATATTAGTTAACGATAATATTGAATCATTATTTTCCCAAGAATTTGACTTAGCTTTGACGGTTCGTGATGATAAAGAAATGCCTATAAATGGCGGAGTAATTTATATTTCCAAGAGAAATAAAGAAGCGGTAGTTGCTTTTTTTGAGAAGCTTTATTTACTATACACAGAAAAATATATAGAAAAGTCTCAATGGTGGGGCGATCAACATGCTTTAGCGGATGCGATTAACTGGCAAAAGGGTAGTCAAGTCGATCCAGGTAATATAGAAATTGATAGCATAAAAATTCTTTTATTATCTTGTGATATTTATAATTTTTCTCCTGATTATGAATCAGATTTAGATGTATATGAGCTAAAAGAGAGAAAAGTTTTGCATTTTAAAGGACCACGCAAAAAGTATATGAATGTTTACTGGCGCAATTATCTTCATTTGTATGGTTCAGATGATTGGGAACAGGAAAAATCACTTTTAAAACAACAAGTTGTAGAATTACAGAATGAAAGATTAAATCTCAAATCTACAATCAAAAATTTACAATCAGAAAATACTGAATTGCGTCGCTTCATGAAGTCTAAAGTGAATTCATTACGTGCAGAAAATGAAGTTTTTGCAAAAAATATTCAAGAATTAAATGAGAATTTGAAAAAAAATATTCAAGAATTAAATGAGAATTTGAAAAAAAATATTCAAGAATTAAAAGACGATAATGCAAATTTGGAGAAGAATATTCAAGAATTAAATGAAAATCTCCAGAAAAACATTCAGGAATTAACTGAAAATCTGGAGAAAAATATTCAGAAATTAAAAGATGATAATATAAATTTGAAAAAAAGTATTCAGGAGCTAAATGGAAATTTGGATAGAAGCATTCAAGAATTAAATGAAAATTTGGCGATAAATATTCAGGAATTAAAAGATGATAATGCAAATTTGAAAAAAAATATTAATGAGTTAAAAGATGATATTGTAGAAATAAAAAAATCTAATTTTTGGAAACTTAGAGAACAATATTTAAGATTAAAGCACTTATTTATAAATGATAAATAGGCGGAAGATTTTTATGCAAAACAAACGTAAAATATTACCACTTTATGTAGGAGGGACAAAAAATCATTTTCAACAGGTTACTGAATTTCTGAAATTGGGGGCTGAGGCGATCGCTCAAACAGCAAACAAACTCCAGCCCCAGCAGGTAGCATCGGCAATCCAGCTATTGTCTGTCTGTAAGGGGAAAGTCGTTTTGGTGGGCGTGGGTAAGTCAGGTTTAATTGCCCGCAAAATTGCTGCAACTCTCACTAGTACTGGCACAGTCGCCGTTTATCTTCACCCAGCAGATGCGTTACATGGCGATTTGGGGATTGTTACCTCTAATGATGTGGCTATTCTCATGAGCAATAGCGGTGAGACTGACGAACTAGTAGAGATTACACCTTACTTAAAAAAGCGGCAAGTGCCAATTATTACAATTGTTGGTAACTTGTCCTCTACTTTGGCGCGTAATGCTGATGTTGTTCTCGATGCTTCTGTTGACAAAGAAGCTTGTCCGCTGAACCTTGCACCGACAACAAGCACCACCGTAGCCTTAGCGATTGGAGACGCGATCGCCATGACGTTAATGCAAGTTAAAGGATTAACCCCAGAAGATTTTGCGCTGAATCACCCCGCAGGACGACTAGGAAAACGCCTGACTTTAAAAGTCGCTGACATCATGCACAGTGGTTTTGAAAATCCTATAATTTCACCTACAGCTACATGGTTAGAAGTGATTACCGCTATCAGTCAAGGTGGTCTGGGTGCGGTCAACGTTGTAGATAATTTAGGTCAGTTGCTAGGAATTATTACTGATGGAGACTTGCGAAGAAGTTTTCAAAAAATAGACCCAACGAAATTGGAACGTATCAGCAGTGATGCAATTATGACCAAGAATCCAATCACAGTTTCCCCAGACTATTTGGCTTATGATGCTTTGCAAGTTATGGAAAATCGTCCCTCTCAAATTTCTGTGATGCCAGTAGTAGATGAACAGGGAATCTGTCTGGGGTTGATTAGACTGCATGACATTGTGAGGAGTGGTTTGTGATTAATATTCTTGCCGTTATTCCAGCTCGCTATGATTCTCAACGCTTAAGAGGTAAGCCTTTAGTGATGATTGGCGATCGCCCGATGGTACAGTGGGTTTACGAAGCAGCCAAACAATGTCCCTCATTTAGCCAAGTAGTTGTAGCAACTGACAGCGAATTGGTGGCCCAATGCGTCGAAAAATTTGGCGGTGTTGTCGAAATGACTAGCAGCACCCATATTTCAGGTACAGATAGAGTTGCTGAAGTCGCTACACGCTATCCCCAAGCCGTAGCAGTCGCCAATGTCCAAGGAGACCAACCATTTGTTAAGCCAGAAATGCTGACGCAGCTAGTCGCACCCTACTTGAATCCAGACAAAGCACTACCAGATATGACAACCTTAGCCTGTCCCTTGGATCACCAAACAGGTTATGCCGATGCAAATGTTGTCAAAGTACTATGCGATCGCTACAACCGCGCTATATACTTTTCTCGTTCCCCTATTCCTTATTTTCGTAATTCTGTTCCAGCACCAGTATTTCATCATCTTGGTTTATATGCGTTTAGGCGCAATTTCCTGGCGGAATATGCCAAACTCACACCTACTCCCTTAGAACAGTGTGAAGCCTTGGAACAATTGCGGGTTCTGGAACACGGTTACTCGATCCAAGTCTGTCACACCCAAGTCGCAACTTTGGAAATCAATACGCCTGAAGACCTGATTGAGGCTCAATCTTTGATTGCTAAAAGTGTCAGACCATAATTCCAACTCAAATTCTAGAGAGTCTTGCATCATTGAATCAAAAGGCTTTACTTGAAAAACTTTTGACTCAATTTTCCAACTTTGCGATCGCCTCTTTTGAGGAAAATAGACTATTTAATTTTTATTGCCTGTAAAAGCTATGCCTTAGAGGATGTTTTAAAAGTGATCGGCTGTAATTTTAGACACTTGTTGATCCCCCCAACCCACTTAAAAAGCTATCCATTACCCGGATCTTTCTCAACAAAACGTAAAAATACTTAAATAAAGCCGAAAAGGTTGATAGATATAGTTTTGAGGAGGAGAAAACAGAGGGGAATGAAAAATGGAAAGGTGGGCGTGGTTTTCTTGGTCGTAAAGGTGATGGAGAACCTGGCGTGAAAACTATTTGGAAAGGGTTACGGCGATTACATGATATCGCTGCTACTTGGAAATTAGCCCATCAATGCTAACACTCATACTTTCTGCTGTTTGTCTAGTCCTCCTATTGTCATCCAGCAATTCCAATCCTGTTGAGAATTAGCTTTTAGCTTTTGTTAAGAAAGATGTGACTAATGGATAGCTTAAAAAGGGGGGCAAAGTCTCTAAAAGTCTCCCAATTTATCGGGGGATTTAGGGGGATCTAAAACATTTTGCTACTGACCAGAGGACTTTTAAAACATCCTCTTAGTTTATTTTATTAATCATTAGTAATGAAACGTTTATCAAAGGTGTGGTATGAAGGATATCAATTTCGGATGGCAGAAAGGATTAGTTTTTTGGCAAGCAGATATAGGCAAAGATAGATATATATTAGATTTTCTCCGAGGCTTCGCGGCTATTTTAGTTTACCTGTCTCATGCAGACCAAGACAAAATAATCAATAATAGTTTATTAGTAGCAATGAAAGGCCCATTAGGTTGCCATCTATTTTTTGTTATTAGTGGTTATTTAATCTGGCGTAGTGTTAGTAGAAATTTCGGCAAAAAACCCCAGATGGAAATCGGAAAATATGTAATTAACCGGGCTACTAGGATTTTACCACTTTATTGGATAAACATCTTATTTTGTCTGACATTGCTTCCTTTATTAAAATCAACTTATGCACCTTCAGCCGGAATTGTAGAAATTGCCCGTCATTTGACGTTTACGCAATCCTTTGATCCAAGCGTAGCACGAGCAATTAATCCCGTACTTTGGACACTTGGACATGAAGGTGTTTTTTATGTAATAGCACCGCTGCTTTATATCACAGTACGTAAGCATACAGCGATATTACTTTTAGCATCTTGGTTACTCTCTGCCTACGCTAGCAGTCACAGCATTCCTGTTGTGCAGCAGTTTTTAATGATATTCAACTTATTTGCTAGCGGTATTTTTATGGCAGAGAAAAAAGTTATATTGGCTCCTTGGATAAGTGTGTTATTGATGCTGGTTGGTTTGCTATTGCTCAACTATGCACCTTCACAGTATTTTTTCAATTCTGTGAGTTTAATTTCCGTAGGCTTTTTTACTCTTCCTCATACTTTGCTAAATTTTCTTCCCAGGATTCGGAATTTTTTAGATAAATCTAATTTCTTGGGAATTACTTGGGTGGGAATGATTTCTTATAGTCTATACATTTGGCACTATTTGTTGATAAATATTTTCTCTGGTTATCAATTACCACAATTATGGCGCTCGTATCAAAATAATGATTTGCTCTGTGCTGTGTTGTTTACTTCAGTGGTCATGATAATTTCTTACATGTCATATTTGCTGATTGAAAAACCCAGCATGACTACTCTCAAGGAGCAACTGCTCAACAGAATATCTAAACAAAATGCTATGCGATCGCCATAATCGTGCTGGATACTTCTGTCCTTGCCTATTTGGACAATTTGCTACCAGCAGCCGTATGCCATTATCTTGATTTGTATACCTTTAGCCGTGATTTTCTGGTAAAGTATGCCAAGCTTACACCTACTTGCTAAGAGCAGTGCGAGAACCCGGACATTCAATCTAAGTGTGTCATACACAAGTCACAACTTTGGAAATCAACACGCCTGAATCCTTGATTGTTAAAGGCATCACCCCATGATTCACACTCAAATTACAGAGAGTCTATCTATTGGAAAAGGTAATCCTCTGACTTTGATCGGCGGACCCTGCGTCATCGAATCAGAAGACTTTACCCTGAAGATGGCCCAAGAAATCCGCCAAGTTTGCGATCGCCTTGGGATCGGATTTATTTTTAAATCCTCTTTTGATAAGGCTAACCGCACCTCCATTAATTCATTCCGGGGTCAAACTTTAGATACTGGTTTAGAAATTCTCCAACGAGTCAAAAAAGAAATTGGCGTACCCGTCTTAACAGATATTCATGAAAGTCAACAAGCGGCGATCGTAGCGGAAGTAGTCGATGTTCTGCAAATTCCGGCTTTCCTCTGTCGGCAAACCGATCTGCTCATAGCCGCCGCTGCTACAGGTAGAGTCGTCAACGTCAAAAAAGGTCAATTTCTTGCACCTTGGGATATGAAGTCTGTAGTCGCAAAGCTAGAGGCGGCTGGAGCTAAAAACATTCTTTTAACAGAACGGGGAACCACTTTTGGGTACAATACCTTGGTTGTTGATTTTCGCTCCATACCACAAATGCGGCAACTAGGTTATCCTGTGGTGTTTGATGCCACCCACAGCGTCCAAATGCCTGGGGGACAAGGTGATAAATCTGGTGGTCAGCGCGAGTTTGTCCCTTATCTTGCCAGAGCAGCTGCGGCTGTTGGTATTGATGCACTGTTTATGGAAATTCACGAAAATCCTGATGCGGCGTTCAGTGATGGGCCGAATATGATTCCCCTTGCTCAGTTAGAAGAGGTTTTAAAACCAGTTTTGCATATCCATAATAGTTTAGCAGTTGCTACTCCTGCTTACTTACAATGATCGAGATATCTGAATCTGAGTTGCGATCGCGTTTTTCCCAAGTGAAACTTTTAGCTCTAGATGTCGATGGTGTGCTGACAGACGGCGGTCTTTACTATACCGAAACTGGTGAAGAGTTCAAGAAATTTAACGTTAAAGATGGTCTAGGACTGAAATTATTGATGCAAGCAGGGATAGATATAGCAATTATCACCGCTAGTACATCAACATCAGTACTTCATCGCGCTAAAAAGTTAGGGATTAATTATACTTTTCTTGGCGTAGAGAATAAGTTGAACATACTTGAAAATCTGTGCCAAAAATTAAATATCACCCTAGAACAAGTTGCGTATATGGGAGACGATCTTAATGATATTCCTGTACTCCAAGCAGTAGGCTGTCCTTTAACGGTCGCTGATTCCATGTCTATGAATAAATCATCTGCGATATATGTTACGGAACTAGCTGGCGGAAAAGGAGCAGTGAGAGAAATATGCGATCGCTTCCTTTCTATCCACAAAGCAAGCAGTCTAATCTTTTAGTATGACAACAGGAGAAATACAATAAGGAGCAGTTCTAGCAATATGCGATCGCTCGTTAAAAAATTAACTTATTGGTTTCAATCACGCTATTCACAAATCAACAAAGAAACATCAATGGAACCTAAAATTACCGGAAATGATAATGAATTACCATTTAGTGGTTTTAATGAACAGAGAAATGAAATTAAATTCATAGATTTTTTAAATGATGATGATTTACAGGAATTGAATAATATATTGAAATGGAACTGTTTCGTAGTAGATAACAACGGCAGAAGATTTGGAAACCTAGCTTGGCGCGGCAAAAGAAACACACCACAAATCATTCCTGACAAAAGAATATTGTTAATGAATGAATATTTTAACTTAACAGACAAGCATGTTCTAGAAATTGGTTGCTTTGAAGGTATTCATACAATAGCTCTCTCACAATATGCCAAGCAAGTTACAGCACTTGATTCTCGGATTGAAAATGTTGTGAAAACAATTGTTCGTTCTTCTTTATTTGGTTTTCATCCGACTGTTTTTAAGTTAAATATAGAAGAAGACTTAACCAAGTATTGGGATTTACTGTCCGCTGATGTTATGCATCATGTTGGTGTTCTTTATCACTTAAAAGATCCAGTCCAACATTTACTTGATTTAGGAAAATATATTCGACTAGGAATAATGTTAGATACTCATTACTCTCTTGAACAAGATGCCAAAGAAACATTCCAAGTGAATGGCAAGATATATTATTATAAAAAATACCGAGAAAAAGGATATGCAGACGTATTTTCAGGTATGTACGAATCATCAAAATGGTTGAAACTAGATGATATAGTTTCAATTTTAAAGGAAGCAGGTTTTGGACAAGTGGATATAGTCGAACATAGGGATGAACGTAATGGGCCACGCGTTCTACTGATGGCTAAAAAACTAATCAAGAGTAATTTAACAAAATAATCTGTAAAACCTAACAGTTAGGAAATATGAAGTTAAATTATGGTGGAAGAAAAAGATTTTCCTGTTGAAAGTCCCATACAAATATTTGTTGGAACTCAAGAAGAGCAGATATTAGCTGTTAAAGTCCTAGAGTACTCCATCAAAAAATATACCTCAATGCCTGTTGAAGTTACGTCTCTATTTTCAGCAGTACACAACGCAGGAATACATATTCCAAAACCTGAAGATCCAAAAATTAAACCGCGAACTCCATTTAGCTTCCAAAGATTTGCAATTCCTGCTCTCAAAAACTATCGCGGTAGAGCCATTTATCTTGACTCTGATATGCAAGTATTTCGAGATATTCAGGAGTTGTGGTTACTACCATTTAACGGAGCAGACTTACTTTCTGTTTATGAACCAGAAAACTCTGGGAGACCGCCTCAATTCAGTGTTATGGTAATTAATTGTGAACAACTGAAGTGGGATGTCGTAGACTTAGTGCGAGATTTAGAACGGGGAAAATGGACTTATAAGCAATTTGTGTTGGAAATGGCTCCAGCTAACAAAATTGCGCCTGTAATACCAACTGAGTGGAATGATTTAGAGCGATATACAGAAGGTAAAACAGCTTTAACTCATTACACTGACATGGCATCTCAACCGTGGCTGACCACAGAAAATCCTCTAGGATGGTTGTGGTGTCAGGAACTATTTAATGCAATTAAAGAAGGCTTTATTAGTGAACAATTCGTCAGAGAAGAAGTTGCCAGAGGATGGATTAGACCTTCACTAGTATATCAATTAGAACATGAAATTATCGATCCTCGTGAACTATCCCCAGCAATAATTACTCAAGACAGCCTACAATTTACTCCTCCCCATTTGTGTGGAAAAATGATGAAAAATGTGAAGGACGATACTAAATCGCTTAATTTGTTAGAACGAATGGCACGTAAGGGTTATGGACTAGCTCAATACATTTGGAGAGCCAGTCGTCCAAACATCCTCAAAAACCAAGACAAGGAACCCTTAGCTGAACAAGTAGACAAAACCTCAAGCGTAAGTAGATTGCAAGAACTATACACCCTTGAACCACCGTTGAATTTAACAAAAGGACATGGGGGGAAACAATTTTCTGATATTGGACATCGGTGGGTGGAAACATTTAAACTTTTTGCAGACCTGAAGCCGAATGAAAGTGTACTAGATGTCGGGTGTGGTCCTGGTCGTATGGCTCTAGCGCTTGCACGCTATCTTAATGCAAAAGGTCGTTATGAAGGATTTGATATTAAACCTGACGATATCGCTTGGTGTCAGCAGGAAATAGAACCACGGTGGTCTCAAAGTCGGTTTCAGCTAGTAAATATTAAAAACGATCATTATAATCCGACTGGCAAGATTTCCGCTGATGAATTTAAGTTTCCCTACAAAGACTGTACTTTTGACTTTGTATTTCTGACTTCAGTATTCACGCACCTACTACCAAAAGATTTATCTAACTACTTGCAAGAAGTAGCGAGAGTACTGAAACCTGGTGGTCGTTGTCTAATTACTTACTTTTTGATAAATGAAGCAGTTAGCGAGTCTATCAAGGCAGGTAATGCCAGATTTGATTTTCTAAACAGTCCACAGACTCACTGCTATATTCAGAAGCCAGACGATCCTGAAGATACAGTAGGGTATGATGAAGAATTCATCCGTAATCAATATTCTCAAATGGGTTTCAAGATTCAGGAACCTATTTATTTTGGTAGTTGGTCAGGTATACAAACTGCCTCTAAACCACGCCACGGACAGGACGTGGTAGTAGCTGTAAAAGTTAAATAGAATCCAGTTAGGAGATAATTTCCATCTCACTTTGCAGGAAATATTTTCAGGTTGACAAATATCATTAAACTCAAATGCCGATTCCAGAAAAAATTGGTATTGTTTTAGCAACCTATAATCCTGATCTGAAATATTTTCAGAAACAGATCCAGTCAATTCAAAACCAGACCTGGCATAACTGGGTTTGTCATATTGTTGATGACTGCTCCCAACCTGAATATCAAACAGCGATTCAAAAAAATATCGAGAATGATTCACGATTTGTTTGTCATTTTCACAGCCATAACCTGAGACATTACCATAATTTTGAAAGGGGTTTACAATACTGTATTGAAGATCCTAAAATTACAGCGATCGCCTTTTCAGATCAAGATGATATTTGGATTCCAGAAAAGCTGGAAGTACTACTAAAAAAATTACGTCTTGAACAAGCACTCTTAGTTCATTCTGATTTGGAACTAATAAACAGTGATGATAAAACTATCAATCATTCTACTTGGGATTTTGAAGGACGTAATCCTGAAAAAGCGACAGTGGAATTATTACTTCTTCGCAACGTTGTAACGGGATGCTCTTTATTATTTTGCACTTCTCTGATAGCCTATGTTTTACCCTTTCCTCAACAAGATGAAATTGGTTGGCATCATGATTGGTGGGTAGCATTGGTTGCAATTCAAAAAGGTAAAATTGGACATATTCGCCAACCATTAGTCCGCTATAGGCTGCATACTTCTAATGTCGTGGGAGCAATGCAAAATGCTGGTAATTTTTATACTGAACTGATGCTGTGGTTCCAGAAAAAATATCGCATTACAGGTAAAAGCTATTTAATTCATAGTAATTTGAGTAAAGCATTTGAAGCTAGATTTTACCAAAAATTAGATTCAAACTGGTCTAATCCTTTTGACAATCGCCGCTTAGATTTTGGTTTGGGTATTCTTGAGCTTTGTTACCAAAGTTGGAAGGTAGGATATCGTTCTGAAGGTATAGCACTACGAATTTGGATTTTTAAAATTTTATTCGATATTCAACAAATTAAAAATTATATCTTCAAGTTGTTGCCAAAATTTACAGCCATTAAAAGCAATATTCAAAACAAATGAACCAGCAACAACCTATTTCAGTATCGATTATTTTAGTCAACTATAATGGAGCCGAAGTTTTACCAGATTGCTTAAATTCTATAAAAAAATTTATTGATATACCTAGCTACGAAATTATTGTTGTAGATAACGCCTCTAGCGATAGTAGTGTTGAATTAATTACAGACAAATTCCCTGAAGTTCATCTACTTAGACAAGCTGAAAATCGCGGTTTCGGGGCAGGAAATAATGCAGGCGCAAAAGTTGCAAGTGGAGAATTCTTATTTTTATTAAATACTGATACTATACTTACCAGTAATATTCTACCCCATCTACTTGAGTTAATGCAAGCGGACCCACAAGTAGGAATTATTGGGCCAAAATTGCTGAATCGAGATGGTAGTTTACAAATTTCTGTTTCGCCGGCATTAGGAATTAAAGGAGAATATCAAGCTCGGAATATGCATCGAGATTATCTAAATAACTCTGAGCAAAATTTGATTGAACAAAGATTTCAAGAAATTCAAGAAGTGGATATTATTGTCGGGGCTGCTTTTTTTATTCGTTCAAGTTTATTTCATGAATTAGGTGGATTTGATGAAAATTTTTTCATGTATTTTGAAGAATCAGATTTATGTCAAAGAGCGCAGTATCAAGGATATAAAATTATCTACACGCCTCATGTATCTTTGATTCATTTGCAAGGATATTCAATTCAAAAGGCTGCAAATGCAATGGCTATTGAATATAGGCGTAGCCAGATTTATTACTATCAAAAACATCGCCCTTTGTGGGAAAAATTACTATTACGTATATATATATTTTATAAATTTTTTGGAGAATTTATAACTACAGCCAATCCTAATAGCCTGAAGATTATTATTTTATTATTTACCGTGGAAAAATCTACTGTTAAAATATCTGTATCTAATTAATAAAAAATAATTTTATTATGCCTGTTCTCGCAAATTTATCTTTTGCACCAACTCAACCAACAGGTTGGTTAAATTATAGCCTGAATTTATTCAAAGAGCTAAAAAATTTAGATGTTGACGTATTAAGTCCACTAAAAATATCTGGCATTAAATGTTATTATTCTCCACCAGATATTACGACAGATTTTGGCATAAAAGGGCATTTAAAGCGCCTGTTATGGACGCAATTTAAACTGCCGAATATATATCATAAAATGAATTCTACGTTACTATTTTCTCCTATTCCAGAGGCTCCTTTATTTTCTTCTTGTTCTTATATAGTTACTGTTCATGATTTAATTCCTCTTAGATTTCCACAATGGTTTTCTGTGACACAGCAGCTTTATTGCAGTTATTATATTCGTGCTGTAATCAGACAATCAAAACACGTTATTTGTAATTCAATAGCAACGGCTGAAGATTTAAGCAAATTTTTGGGAGTTTCCCAGGATAAAATAACTGCAATTCCACTAGCTTATGATGTCAAAAATTTTTTTTGCTTGGATTTACCAACGCAAAATTATTTCCTTTATTTAGGACGGCATAATCCTCACAAAAATACTGAACGTTTAATTGCCGCTTTTGCGGCATTACCTAACTGTAAAGATTACGAGCTTTGGCTAGTAGGACCCAGCGATCGCCGTTATACTCCAGTTTTGACAGCGCAAGTTCAGAAACTAGGTATAACTAATCAAGTGAAGTTCCTAGACTATATGCCTTACAGCGAATTGCCAAAAATCATCAATCAAGCGATCGCTCTCGTTTTCCCCAGTCTTTGGGAAGGTTTTGGTTTACCTGTCCTCGAAGCGATGGCTTGTGGTACTCCCGTCATTACCTCCAATCTCTCCTCCTTACCAGAAGTAGCTGGCGATGCGGCGATTCTGATCAACCCCTACAACACCGGAGAAATTACAGAGGGGATGCAGGTTATCGCAACTAATTCGGCATTGCGATCGCGCCTTTCTAGTCAAGGTATCATTCACTCCCAACAATTCAGTTGGGAAAAAACTGGACAAGCAACCGTTGAAGTGTTATCCCGCTACATATAAAAGATAAACTAAGCCAGAATTTAGATACCAGGATTTAGGATTTTGTCCAGATTTCAGATTATCTTGACTAATGACTGATAATTAATCCTTAATCCCTATGAAAGCACTAATTCTCTCTGGCGGGAAAGGTACACGCCTACGTCCCCTCACCTATAGCGGAGCCAAACAACTCGTACCAGTTGCGAATAAACCTGTTTTATGGTATGGCATTGAAGAAATGGTCGCTACTGGGATTACTGATATTGGCATCATCATCAGCCCGGAAACTGGGGCAGAAGTCCAAGGGAAAACCGGAAATGGAGAATCCTTTGGAGCAAACATCACCTACATCGTCCAAGAGCAGCCACTCGGACTTGCTCACGCCGTCCAAATCGCCCGTCCCTTTTTAGGAGATTCTCCCTTTGTCATGTACTTGGGCGATAACCTGATTCAACTAGGTGAGTTACGTTACTTTCTGCAACAATTTAGCCAACAACAACCAGATGCTTTGATTCTCTTGCGTTCGGTTGCAAACCCTAGTGCCTTTGGTGTGGCTCAGGTTGATGAAACAGGACGGGTATTACAGTTAATTGAAAAACCCAAAGTTCCTCCTTCAAATCTGGCATTGGTAGGAGTTTATTTCTTTTCTCATCTCATCTTTGATGCGATCGCAAATATCCAACCTTCCGCCAGAGGCGAACTAGAAATTACTGATGCTATTCAATACCTCATTAATCAGGAAAAGCAAGTTTTAGCTTACAATCTCAAAGGTTGGTGGTTAGATACTGGTAAGAAAGATGACTTATTAGAAGCTAACCGATTGATTCTCGATACCTATCTGACAGCATCAGTTCTTGGCGAAGTCGATGCCCAAAGTCAGATTATTGGACGAGTCCAGATCGGTGCAAAATCTAAAGTAATTAACTGCACAGTTCGGGGACCAGTTGTGATTGGTAGCAATTGTCATTTAGAAAACTGCTTTATTGGTCCTTATAGTAGTATTGCTAACAATGCGACACTCATTGATACTGATTTAGAACACAGTGTGATTCTAGAAGGTGCTAAAATTGCCGGAATCCATCAGCGGATAATTGATAGTGTGATTGGGCAAAGGGCACAATTGACTCTCGCACCCCGTCGCCCCAAAGCCTTGCGATTTCTAATTGGCGATGACTGTCAAATTGAACTAACTTAAAAACAGGAAAAGCCACAGTCGAAGTGTTCCCTGCTAGCTGTAAAATACAAGCATTAAATTGCTCTCACAATTAACACTGTGGCAGATTACTCGAAATAATATTAATGAGTATTGTACATACCAAAATTCCCGACGTTATACAACTCGAACCCCAAGTATTTGCAGACGAGCGCGGGTTCTTTTTTGAAGCCTACAACGACCGAAAATTTGCTCAAGAGACTGGTATTTTTGCCAACTTTGTCCAAGATAACCACTCTGGCTCTAAACAAAACGTTCTGCGGGGATTACACTACCAAATCCAAAAACCCCAAGGTAAACTTGTCCGGGCTATTGTGGGCACTATCTTTGACGTAGCTGTAGATATTAGAAAAAGTTCCACTACCTTCGGTAAGTGGGTAGGTTATGAACTCAGTGCTGAAAACAAACGCCTACTGTGGATACCACCAGGTTTTGCCCACGGCTTTCTCGTGCTTTCAGAAATAGCTGAAGTTCTCTACAAAGCTACAGATTACTACGCACCCCAAGGCGATCGCACAATTCTATGGAACGATCCAGATTTAGCTATAGATTGGCCCCTAAGTGCCTCACCGATTTTATCAGCTAAAGACCAAGCTGGGAAATCTTTGAGAACTGCTGAAATATTTGATTAAGTAGTCATTGGTCATTGGTCATTGGTACATACCCCATCTTTTGTAATAGCCTAAGCTTACTTTGATGGTGGGCGGAAAAGCTTTGAAATAATTCAAACCATGTTAAAGAGTGGGCGCAATACGGTTCGGTTAAGGCAAGAGACGCGATAAATAATCGCCGTCTCTACAATAATCAGTCCTTTGTAGAGACGGCGATTTATCGCGTCTTTGCGATCTAAGGCGTTGCTTCTATTGGACAAATGACAAATGACAAATAACAAATGAGTAAATCAATTTTGTTGATTGGTAGCAACGGTCAAGTGGGTAAGGAACTGCAACAAATACTCCCATCCTCCGGCAATGTTATCTCAGTAGCACGCCCAACAGTAGACCTTGCCCAGCCTGATACTCTGTGCAGTATTATCAGATCCAACCAACCGCAAATCATCATTAACGCCGCAGCTTATACTGCTGTGGACAAAGCAGAAAGTGAACCCGAACTTGCTACCGCAATTAATGCTACTGCACCCTTAATTCTTGCCCAAGAAAGCCAAAAATTAGGAGCTTTCCTAATTCATATTTCGACCGATTATGTTTTTGATGGTAATGGGTATCGCCCTTACCAGGAAACCGATGCAACTAATCCTTTGAGTGTCTATGGCAAAACCAAACTCGCTGGAGAAGAAGCTATTCGGGAAACTTGCGCTCATCACCTCATCCTACGTACTGCTTGGGTTTATGGAAACTTTGGCAAAAGTAACTTTGTTAAAACCATGCTGCGGCTAGGTGCAGAACGCCAAGAAATCCGTGTTGTCGCGGATCAAATTGGTAGCCCGACTTGGGCGCAAGATATAGCCGCAGTCATAGCCCAGATCATTCCTCTGTTAACCCCAGAAATTAGCGGCAATTATCACTACACTAATAGCGGTGTTGCTAGCTGGTATGACTTTGCAGTTGCCATTTTTGAAGAAGCCCAACAGCTAGGCTTCCCTTTAAAAGTTGAACGGATTGTCCCCATTACAACTGCCGAATATCCAACACCAGCCAGTCGCCCAGCCTATTCTGTGCTTGCTTGTGGAAAAATTTCAGCAATTCTAGGGACTTATCCCCCCCATTGGCGACAAAGACTCAGACAAATGCTCACAGATTTGAAAATAGGGCATGAAGATTAGGGGAGAGGTGACAGGTGACAGGTGACAGGTAATAATCTGTACCCTGTAACCTTTACCCTATTCCCTTCTTCAGTCCCCAGTCCCTATCCCCTTTTTAAAACTCCCGTTTCATGTTGTATTGGCAAGACATCTAAAATATCAGTTTGGGAACAATATTTTAAATCATCTAAACAGTCAAGACGCAATAATCGTTGACCGTGACTAGCTTGGTGGAATAATCCTAATAAGTTATCTTGCCACTGAGAGTAAAGAGCGATCGCACTAACAACTTCATCATTACCAGCTAGTTCTTCTGGTGACAACTGGGTTTGCTGCAAAATACTATGAGCGATCGCACCTGCACAAACTGTATCCTCTAAGGAAAAACTACCTTCCCAACCAGAACCGACAATCCATACTGTCTCTGGTTGTTTCTCTAGGAGAAATTGCACCACCGCCGCCCGGTTGATCAAGGCTGCTGCTAATAGATTTGGGGAGTCTTGTACCCTTTGTAAGGCACGAGTGCCATTGGTGGTACTGATAAATAAGCGACGCCCCTGCACTAATTCTGGTGTGCAGTCGAGGGGAGAGTTTCCCAACTCAAAGCCAGGTACTTTTGCACCGCCGCGTTCTCCAGCCCGCAGGCGTTTTTCAGGGGGCCATTTTTCGCTAACTTCAATTAACTGATCTAAATCGCTGAATACTTGTACAGCTTCGCCTCCAGCCGCCAAAACTGTTGCAATTGTGCTAGTGGCTCGCAATACATCGACTGCGATCGCACATTCTGGCGCTTTATCCGTTGGAGTCAATTCAGGAGTGTGATATACGAATAGCTTCACGCGCTGGATACACCTGCTTTAATACAACTGCCGCAAATAATATTCTACCTAGTTGGTGTCACTAACTATAGTCACAATTGTTCTTGGAGCATTTTTTACCATCAAAATACAAAATGTATCTCATTCAATACATAGATGGGAGTCGGTAGAAACGCAATTAATCGCGTCTCTACTGGGGAGTCGGGAAGAAACCTGCTAGGAGTTTTAACTAAATCTTAAGAGTCCCTAATCCCTAATAAATACTCCAAAAGCCCATTTTGATGCTTTTAGACTTTCAGACTTGCTGCACTATCTTGTAACCTAAAACAAGAACAGACTTTCTAAATAGGGAAAATTTACAGCTTCAAAAAGTTACAGCCCAAAGAGACGGATATCCACTCATTCCCCATTTTCCAGTACAGATGCGATTAATTGCATCTCTCCCATTCCCCACTCCCCATTGAAATTGCTATGGCACCTTTACCCGACTACCGCCCTAAACAACTATCTTTAGGCCCATTGGAAGCGGAAATTTTAAATATTATCTGGGAACTTGGTTCAGCCACAGTCAAGGATGTACACGATCGCATCCTCGCCGATCCCAACCGCGAATTAGCGTATACTTCTGTCACCACCGTTTTACGCCGCCTCACTGATAAAGGTTGGCTGGCCTGCGACAAGAAAGAGCGGGCATTCTATTGGCGGCCAATGCTGAGTAAGCAGCAATCAGATGTCATCAAAGCTCACGAGCAGTTACAGCGATTTCTGGCGGTGGGAAATCCTGATGTTATTGCTGCTTTTGCAGATAGCTTAGATGAAGCAGCTAGTGAGCAAATAGCAGCGATCGCCAAACGCATTCAATCTGCACGCCAAGCCAGGGAGGAACAATGATGCATTTAATGATGATTTTGATTGCTTTGGCAGTTGCCTGGTTATTAAGATCCTCTTGGAATCAATCCCAAGGCAATTGGAGTCTGCGGTGGCAGCGATCGCTATTTTTGTTTCTCTTCCCGCCCTTGCTAATTTTCATGACTGCGATCGCGGTGCTGTTCATGGGGCCTCAAGGACAAATGGGCGGGATGTATACAGGCTCAATTAGCTATTTACTAGCATTCATTTATTTAGCATTTTTTGCCATTTCATGCATTAAACTTGCCTTCCAGGGTTGGCAGTCTGTAGAATCTGCCCGTAACTGCCCTTTAGTGAATGTTGGCGATAGACGAGCCAGACTGCTGCAAACCGGGGCGCTGTTCGCAGGTCAGATTGGTTTTTGGCAACCAGAATTAGTAGTTAGCCAAGGATTAGTGCAAGCTCTCTCACCCGCTCATTTAGAAAGCGTCTTAGCCCATGAGCAAGGGCATCACTATTATAGGGATACGTTCTGGTTTTTCTGGCTGGGTTGGGTGCGTTCCTGCACCGCATGGTTGCCGAATACAGAGCCTTTGTGGGAAGAACTTTTAGCTTTGCGCGAACTCCGTGCCGACGGTTATGCAGCATTGCAAGTAGACCCTCTGGTGCTAGCGGAATCACTTTTATTAGTGGTTAGTACCAGCCCAGTCTTATCGGAAATTTGCTGTGCTGCATTAGGTTCATCTGGTGCAGATCGCTTAGAACAAAGAGTAAAAGCCCTATTAGCACCACCAGAATCAACTTCAGAAACCCAATTGCAATCCTGGCATAGCTTTCTGTTGGCGTTCCTACCTCTACTGACTGTGATATTTCATAGTTAATTTGAATTTAGTAAGCTATTACAACGAA
This sequence comes from Nostoc edaphicum CCNP1411, assembly GCF_014023275.1. Taxonomy (NCBI): domain Bacteria; kingdom Bacillati; phylum Cyanobacteriota; class Cyanophyceae; order Nostocales; family Nostocaceae; genus Nostoc; species Nostoc edaphicum. The sequence continues at coordinate 5,261,938 of NZ_CP054698.1, read as the reverse complement.
ATCGTTTCGATTAAGGTTTTTTGATGAAAATTCTAGATTGCTAAAGATACGATAAATCGCCGTCAAGACAAAAGACCGATTTGTAGAGGCGGCGATTCATCGCGTCTTGTCTTAAACGTGGTATCTGAGAAAAATATTTATTTGGCAAATAGCCCAATGTTGACTGCTAAGAGTGTAGAACAAACTTTTCTAGCTTGGGCATGGGCATGGGGATGATATAAATTCCCTATGTCCTATGCCTGGATTTTCAATTACTTAAACGCTTGCCAATACTGGCTGATTCACGGATGTGCTGACTGAATCTGATTCTGACTCCGTGCAGTAAATTTCACAGGAGTTATTGGGACTTTCAATCAGTTTTACTTTGTAAAGTTTAGCTCCCAATTCCTGAATGGGCGATCGCAGTAAATTACTAATGTAAAGTGCGATATTCTCAGCAGTGGGCACAACTTCGGCAAAGTAGGGAATATCTTTGTTTAAAAATGTGTGATCGAATGGCTCTAACACATAATCTTCTACCACTTGATTCAGGGCACCTAAATCAATAATCATCCCAGTACGCGGGTCAATTTTTCCTTTGACAGTGACTTCTAGATGGTAGTTGTGTCCGTGACCGTTGGGACGAGCGCACTTACCATAAATCTCAGTGTTTTCTTCGTTACTGAGCTTAGGATGAGCTAGCCGATGGGCGGCGCTAAAGTGAGTACTGATAGTGAGGTAGGCTTCCATTGCGTTTCCCATATAATCTGCCCAAAGTTCAGGATGTTCAAATAACTGCACACGGACTAGAGGCAAATGGGGTGCTAGCCGCTGCCAGATAATCCGTGCAATATTCTCAGTGGTAGGCAGAGTTTGTTGAAATTCTGCCCACACATCGTTGAGATAAGAGAAGTCCAATTGACTGGTAACTTCTCGTTTAATTACGTGTTTCACATCAGACAAGTTCAGCACCATGCCATATTCATCTAATTCCCCGGTTAGGGAGATAAATAAAACATAATTATGTCCGTGTCCCGGAAATCTAGAGCAAGCACCAAATTTCTCAATATTCTCGGCTTCACTCAGTTCTGGCAACCAATAGCGATGACTTGCTGAAAACTGGGCGCGGCGATTAACAATGCATTGCATGAGTACACTATGAGCAGAATTTAAAATTTCTTAATCTTTTTCTGTTTCCAGCATAAACTAATTTCTTAGTCATTAGTCATTAGTCATTAGTCCTTTGACATCTATCAGGATTAACCCATGCCCAATGCCCCATGCCCAATTACTATGTAACAGACGCTTGTGCCTCACAGTGTAATCCCGTAGCTATGCGGAATAGTTCTTGACCTGTGTGCAAATAACGCTCATCGTAGTTCAAAGGAAAATAACCTAATTCTTCGAGTCCATCTGCTACCTGATCGAGGCTGTAGTAGAGGTGAGCCGCTGTTCTTGCTAGACTAGGGGGATTCGGTAGGGAGCGAAAAGTACTTTGTGCCTGTTTGAGGTCATCTCGACAGGCTTGTAAGTATTCCTGAAATTCATCTAACAGCTCATCATCAAACGGATCAGCAGCTAATTGCTCCATTTGTTCTTCTAACGAATAAAGAATGGTACAAAGCAAACGATTAACTGGTTGGTAAACTTGGCGCAGCCATTCCTCGACTTGCTCATCAACGTCGCGTCCTGTTTTTCGTCTTGTCTGGTAATGCTTTTGCGCTGATGCTGTACGCTGTTGGCGATCGCTATTTAATTTTTGAGAGTCATCTTGCAGTTCTTGGTCATAATTACGGCGATTTTGGTTATCGCCTAAGACCTCATAAGCTGCATTGATGCGGATAATCTGCTCGTGATCGGCTGTATCCTGATGACTGTCAGGATGAAATAACTTAACCAAGCGGCGATAAGCAAGCTTAATCTCCGCTTGGCTTGCACTTGGACTAACTTTGAGAGTTTCGTAATGGTTAGAAACGTGCTTAGAATTGACCATTAATTCAATGTATCGTTAACTGACGCTAGTGGCTAATCTTGCCTCCAAGTCTTGGAACAACGGTGTACTCAAATACCTCTCGCCAAAACTGGGCTGAATCATCACAATTAAACGTCCCTTATTTTCTTGACGTTGGGCGACGCGAATTGCTGCACATAAAGCTGCTCCACTAGAAATACCAGATAGTAGCCCTTCTTCTTTTGCCAAACGCCGACTGTAAGCGATCGCTTCTTCATCGGTGACAGTAATCACTTCATCAATCAATTTTATCTTTAATACTTGGGGAATAAACCCAGCACCAATTCCCTGGATTTTGTGTGGCCCTGGTCTTCCCCCTGATAAAACAGAGCTATTGGCTGGTTCAACAGCGATCGCTTTAGAATTAGGTTTGCGTGCTTTAATCACTTCTGCTACACCAGTGATCGTACCACCAGTGCCCACCCCTGCCACAATGATATCTACTTGTCCATCAGTATCTTCCCAGATTTCCTCTGCTGTAGTTTCTCGATGCACTTTTGCATTGGCTGGATTGCGGAACTGCTGTAACATATAGGTATTTGGCGTAGTATTAACTATTTGTTGCGCCCGCCCAATTGCTCCACTCATACCTTCCATACCTGGTGTTAGTTCCAGTTCTGCTCCATAGGCCCGCAACATTGCCCGACGCTCCCCACTCATCGTCTCTGGCATTGTCAAAATTAATCGATAACCCTTGGCTGCTGCTGCCATTGCGAGGGCAATTCCTGTGTTTCCAGATGTGGGTTCTACCAATACTGTTTTCCCAGGAGTAATCAGTCCCTCTTCTTCAGCAGCGTTAATCATACTCACCCCAATCCGGTCTTTAACTGATGCCGATGGGTTCATACTTTCCAGCTTGACCACAATTTCCGCAACACATCCTTCTGTTTGAGGAATACGGTTCAACTGCACTAGGGGTGTACGACCAACCAGTTCTGTAATGTTACGAGCTATTCGCATAATTTAGTCCTTAGTTATTAGTTATTAGTTATTAATTATTGGTCATTAGTTATCAACAAATAACAAATGACTCTTGACTAAATGTAGTACATTATATCCAACTGCCGCCGGGAATCTCGTTTTTCACAAAGATCCTGGAGCGTATATTTTTGCAACACTGAATTTGCCGCGCGACTTGCTTCTTGCCAAATTTCTTCTATAACCGAACTGTCTACCGTTTTGGAATTAACCTTTTCTTCACCAGTCCGCACCTCTAACCCTTCTAAACATTCTAAAATCTCAAAAAGGATGATTTTTCGGGGTTCTCGCGTTAACAGATAGCCACCTTTTGACCCGCGTTGACTCTTGACTATACCCCCACGCCTTAAGGTTGCTAGTAGCTGTTCCAGATAGCGATCGGGTATATTTTGTCTTGCTGCAATGTGTCGAATTTGCAGCGGTTCGCCACTTTCGTAATGAGCAGCCATCTCTAATAAGGCGAGAATTGCGTATTCCGATTTACAGGATAGTTCCACAAGTAGCAATAAGTTAGGGGTTATAAATTAGGAGTTAGGAATTAGGAGTCATTCAATCTGAATTTTATATTTTTCCTTCAATATAAAATCCCAAGTTCAAAATCCGCAGAGTTAGGATATTAAGCAATATGTAACTTTATAAAGCCAACAAAGCCAACTTAAACAGGACTTACGCAAACAACATCCAAAACCCTTATTCTCTGGTAGGGGCAATTCATGAATTGCCCCTACCAGAGAATAGTTTTGCGTAAGTCCTATTAAATTAGAAAAGCTCATTCAGAAAAAGTTACTCACGGCGTAAGTCACTTGTAGAATTCACAACTCCTAACTTTTCTAGTATACTCCGGTTAAATACTGGGGTTTATCCATTGCTGCTACTCAAAACAAAAAGCCCCGCCTGATGGCGGGGAGAAATAGAGTTCAAAATTGTTAGTGGATAGTCAACACTCTAGAAGGTGAAAGTTGTTCTGAGCGTACCGATAATTGCATCGTCGTTATCGCTGTTTTGACCAGGAGAGGTCAACCAGATTACACCAGGGGTAACAGAGATGTTATCTGACACGCGATACTTGTAGAAACCTTCAAAGTGATAAGGTACATCATTACCACTACCAGCAAAAACTGCTCGGTTACGAGAATAAGGTTCTGCTCCAGCGAAAATACCTAAAACATTACCCTGTTTACCAAAATCAACTAAAGCAACCCCAGCACCGTAGCTCCAAGCTTCATAATCATCATCTGCACCGAAGCCGGTGACATCATGGTAAGAGACGAAGCCACTAATTGATAGCTTGTCGCTGGGTCTAAACGCAGCTGACAGACCGTAGGAATTGCTGGAACCTTCACCTAGTAAAGCATTACCTTGTCCAGTACCTACTGCAACAAGATCTGCATTTGACGTAGAACCGGAGTTGAATAAATTACCAGCTCCGCCATTATATGCGTGGACGTAGGTAGCAGCTAAAGCCAAGCGATCGCCTACACTAAAGTTAAACTGTCCTAAAGCTGCATAGTCGCCATTGGTAAGACCTTGACCAAGACCAGGATTATTCGCTTCTGATGCCAAGTAACCCGCAGTTATTGAACTATTTCCCAAAATACCGCTGTTTTGACCAAAGGGTATGTTGAGCGCTATACCTGCACCACCACCAATCCGATAAATGGGACTTTCAGAAGCAAAGCTAGACAGGGCGCCATTACCACCGTCAGTTTGATCGAAAAAGTAGGGGTTGTTAACAGCAGCGTAATGGCTGTGTCGTCCGCCACTAGCTGCGAGGTAAACGTTGGCTGGGCCTATGGGAACTTCATAGGTTAAACGGTCTATTTTGACACTGTTGCCACCATCGCCATTACCGACTTGAAAGGTTTGTGTACCTTCATTAGTGACTACAGGAGTATCAAGTAAAAAAGCTTCTGCATTACCAGCAGCAAGACGTGTGTGTAAAACATCTCTACCTGTGAAGCTGGTTTGCAAGTCTAAGCGTACTCTGTTTTGGAAGACAGTGTTGTTGTTGTCACCACTAGTACCGCCAAACACATCACTAACAGCAAAAATGGCTTCACCAACTAGTTTGGTGGTAGTGGAGAACTGATTAGCTTCCAATTCAGCAGTCCGCGCTTCAAGGGAATCTACGCGACCGCGTAGGGTTGCCAATTCTGCGGAAAATTCTTCTTGTAACCGCTGCAAAGTAGCTAAATCTTGTTTGGTTACCAAGTCAGCTGTTGCTGTGGCAATCAATTCGTTAACTCGATCCAAACAGGCATTCAAACCAGCGGCAAATTCATAACGAGTCAAAGCACGGTTACCGCGATAAGTAGCATTTGGGTAACCTGCAATACAACCATAGCGCTCAACCAAGGACTGCAATGCTTGGAATGCCCAGTCGGTGGGTTGTACGTCGGAAAATTGAGAAACCGATGTTACTTGAGACTGGGAGTTATTTTGATTGCCTTCGTTACTGTAGCGATTAACTTGATCTATGGTTGTTTGAGCCAATATTTCTGGCTGTTGGACAACTTCAGTTGCACTTGCTTGTCCGGCTGGCGATACTTCAGTGGTTGTGTTTGGGGCGGCAATTGCTGTTGTCGAAACTAACAATGTTGCTCCCAAAACTGCTGGGCTAACCACTAAGGATTTCCACAAAAGATTAGACATCACTTTACTCCTCACACCTTGTTTAGATAATTGGCTTCGTTGCACCTAATTCTCAAAAATGCGACATCTCATTGAAACCTGTGGATGAGGCATAGTAGCCACTACTACAATTTTAGTTTTTGCAAAGCTAATAAACGATTAACTTGAGGTTAAAAACTTATGTGATTAACTTATGCAAAAACATATCTTTATATCATAACATTATAAAACATCTGATCTAGATGGCAAGATTGGAGCGATCGGCTTAATAACTGTCACACATACTTATCTAAATATCTAAGCAGGGAGTAGGGTTTAGGGCATTTGCTCCTACTTAGTTAAATTGCTGAAAGCTTTAGACACTTAGCAGCTTGTCATCAAAAACAACTTTTTCCACTTAGAGAAAAAATAAATCAACCTAAGTTACGCAATGTAAATTTAATTAAATTGGTCATAGTAAACGGCTCCAGCCTTGGAAATAGGGCTAGAGCCGTTTACTACAAACCTTTAATTATCTACTAAGTTCGCGTCTCGGTTACTTTCAGTCAGTTGGTGCTAGATGTCAAAAGAAATTGCTTAGAGAATTTTGGAAATCGCCTGCGCTACATCAAAGTCTGTCTGCGTCAGCCCGCCTGCATCATGTGTTGTGAGTGTAATCTTCACTTTGTTGTAGGAAATCTCTATATCTGGATGATGTCCTGCTGATTCAGCTGGCTCCACCAACTTATTCACAAATTCAATTGCTTCAATAAAATCTTTGAAGGTGCGGGTAATCTGCAACTTAGAGTCTTCAACAGTCCAACCTGACAGAACCTTTGCCTGTTCTTGAATTTCCGCTTCAGTGAGTAATTGTGCCATATCAAGAAATTCCTACTTATATATCTGTTACATTTTGCATCTGACAAACGTAAATCCCTTTTATTCTCCACACAGAAAGTATTGGAGGATCGACTAAGGCATAATGCGTGTGTGCATATTTAAATCAGACTTTATAGATGCCATTGCTCACATCTAGTCAGTCCCCAAGGTTTGATATAAGATATTTTTCTTTTTAAGAAAACTTAAACGTATTGGTTTTACCCACAGTAAGCATCGCCATCTAAGTTTTCAAAACCAAGCATTGATAAAACAAAATTCACCTATAAAAAACTATCCGCCCTGATTCAGATCGGTTGATCTAAGTCAGGGCGGTCTAGCGGGTCTTCAGGTTGCAACCAGACTGCCGGAAGGAACTCCGAGCTTGCCTAGCTACTTGAGCTAACTTAGTATCTCAAAGATGACTAAGGCTAACTTTTAGAGAACAGCCCCGGCACACAGCCGGCTAACTGCAACCTGATGACCCATGCATTTACTACTTTCTATCATGGGCATCACCTCCTTATTGCCTAAGCGGTCTTAGTTTCAAAAGGGCAGAGGATTTACTCTGGGTTCATAACCTTCACCTAACATAACATACAAATTTAGAGATATTAACCATATACAGAAAAAAATCTCCCACCTTTTGGTGGGAGATTACTGGAGAATGGGGAAAATTGACGTTTTATTGGCTTATTACAAGAAGATTATTTAATCTGCGAGGTGTCAATTTTCGGCAACCACAACTCTTATTCAGTTTATGGTCGGCTTTTTATTCTTAGAGAGCGTTACCGCGAGGTAGAACTTCCTCAGGGAATACAAATTGTTCGTGGGGTTGATCTTGAGGAGCCATCCAAGCGCGGATACCCTCATTCAGCAAAATGTTTTTGGTATAGAAGGTTTCAAACTCAGGGTCTTCCGCCGCCCGTAATTCTTGGGAGACAAAATCATAAGCCCGCAGGTTGAGTGCTAAACCGACGATGCCGACGGCACTCATCCACAAACCTGTGACTGGCACGAACAACATGAAGAAGTGCAACCAGCGTTTGTTAGAGAAAGCAATACCGAAAATCTGTGACCAGAAACGGTTTGCTGTCACCATTGAGTAGGTTTCTTCAGACTGGGTAGGATTGAAGGCGCGGAAGGTGTTAGCACCATCACCGTCTTCAAACAAGGTGTTTTCCACTGTGGCACCGTGAATGGCGCACAATAGAGCACCACCCAATACACCCGCAACGCCCATCATGTGGAAGGGGTTGAGTGTCCAGTTGTGGAAGCCTTGCAAGAATAGTAGGAATCGGAAAATTGCCGCGACGCCAAAGCTGGGTGCAAAGAACCAGCTAGATTGTCCCAAGGGGTACATCAGAAATACGCTGACGAATACTGCAATGGGAGCAGAGAAAGCGAGGGCGTTATAAGGACGGATACCTACCAGACGGGCAATTTCAAATTGCCGCAACATGAAGCCAATCAAACCAAAGGCTCCGTGCAGAGCTACGAATGGCCACAAACCACCCAATTGAAACCAACGGGTGAGGTTGCCTTGGGCTTCTGGCCCCCACAACAGCAATAGGGAATGTCCCATGCTGTCGGCGGGGGTGGATACTGCCACTGTCAGGAAGTTAGCACCTTCTAGGTAAGAGGAGGCTAACCCGTGGGTATACCAAGAGGTGACGAAGGTTGTGCCGGTCAGCCAACCGCCTAGTGCTAGGAAGGCGCAGGGGAACAATAGTATCCCTGACCAACCTACGAATACGAAGCGATCGCGCTTGAGCCAGTCGTCTAGAACGTCAAACCACCCTCTACTGGGGGCGCGTCCAACTGCGATGGTCATGAGAGCAAATCTCCAAATGTTTATAAGTACAGGTTGTATCTGTATTATAGATGGCTAAATAAAAGCCTTCTATATGCAGAAAGTTAACCAGGTTGTTAACCAAGTTTACAATTTTTTACACACCTTTAATCATATTAGGTGTAAATCGTTAATTTTTCTAGGGGTTTTGTCATAAAAATTAATTTTTGATTGAGATTGAGGTGGGGAGACAAGAAGGGAATAGGTAACAGGTAACAGATTATTCTCTATCACCTGTTACCTCTCCCCTAATCCCAATCCCCAATGCCCATTTCCCTAGAATCAGTCAGCTGACGCTAAAATGAGTCCACAGTTAAATTTGATTATTGCTAAATGTTTACCATCGATTTAAGCATCAGAAACACTGCTTTCCCGATCTCAGTACAACGTAAGTCAGCAGAGGATGCTGAGGCTGTCTATCAGCTAATTTTGGCAGCAATCCGTTCTGGGAACCCTGACATTGTAGAACTCAAGTGCGAGGGCAAGACAGAGAAAAAAATTGCTGTCCGCGCTAGTGAAATTTCTGGGGTGCAGATTGTTCAGAAAGATGGTACAACCCCTGGTGGTGGAAGACCACCAGGCTTTTTCGCTGTAGCCGCTGAGTAACCAAGGTTGACAAATGGCTCAAGTGGGCATTGAGGTCAAGGATTTAAATTTCAGTTGGCCTAATGGAGAGAAAGTTATCAAATCTTGCTCTTTAGAAGTACCCAAGGGTGAGTTTTGGATGCTCTTGGGTACAAATGGCAGCGGAAAATCTACGTTACTGAAACTGCTGGCGGGGTTATTAGCTCCTGAATCTGGCGAAATTAGGGTTTTGCACCCCGTTGGCTTTGTTTTCCAAAATCCAGATCATCAACTAGTGATGCCAACTGTTGGTGCTGATGTGGCTTTTGGATTGGTGGAAGAAAAGTTGCCACCTGCTGCTACCAGAGCCAGGGTTGAGGAGGCGCTAGGGGCGGTGAATTTGCTTACCCTCCAACGACGCCCTATCTATGCACTCTCTGGAGGACAGAAACAGCGAGTAGCGATCGCAGGTGCGATCGCCCGTCGCTGTGAAGTCTTATTATTAGATGAACCCACTGCCTTACTAGATCCAGATAGCCAGTTGGATTTAGTTGCTGGTGTTCGCCGCCTTGTCAAAAGTCGAGGTATTACAGCCCTGTGGGTGACACATCGATTAGATGAGTTAAATTACTGTGACGGTGCTTTTTTGCTAGAAAAAGGCTCTCTGGTGGATAGAGGTGAAGCTCAACGCCTCAAACAACGTCTGATGGAGGTACACAGCGAAGCCTCCTAATTAAGTGCTGAGTGCTGAGTGCTGAGTAAGTGAAATTCATTGTACTTAGCACTCCTGAATACTACTAAAAAAGAACTGTAACGCGCCTTTTAAACAAAGGCGCGTTTTAAGTTTGTGCGTCTGTCTGAGGTTTGAGTTTTGTGAGGCTGCCGTATTTTTTATTCTGTGTAGCATAGTGTTACAGACAATGCATCAATTATTATAAAACTTATGAATGAATTTTGTTAACTCTAGAAAATTGTGATTAAAAACCATGCCCCGTTCCTTACTCCAAGCCGTTTTGTTAGTGGACGGCTACAATATAATAGGTGCTTGGCCTTGCCTTAAAAAAACGCGTGATAGTGTTGGATTAGAGGCCGCACGGGGCGAACTTGTGGAAGCAATGACCGGTTATAGTGCGTTTCAAGGTTACACAACTCAGATAGTTTTTGATGCCCAATATCAGAACACCTCTAGTAATAAAGAAATTATTACTGAGCTTTTATCTGTTTATTACACTGATTTTGGGCAAACAGCAGATACTTATATTGAAAAATCCTGCGCTTCTTTTCGCCAGCAAATAGCTCAATCTTTAATTTCTCGTGTAATTGTTGCTACATCAGATCGGGCACAGCAGTTGATGATACAAGGGTATGGGGCTGAATGGTTGTCGGCACAACAACTCTGTGGTGAAGTGGAAGCTACCGTCTGCCGGATGCGACAAAAGTATCATACGCGCAAACAATCTAAGAGTAGGTTTTTAGCTAATGCGATTGATGCTAAAGCGCGGCAGCGTCTGTCTGAATTACGAATGGGATTACAGTGAATATTTAGTATTTAAGAGTCTCTGCTTAAGTTCCTGAATGGATTTTGGCTGCAAAAGTTATCTAAATTAAGCATCTAAAAAAAATATTAGCGAAAGTACTTGCCAAATACTATTTTTAGCCCTAAGATTATAAATCGTGAGTGGTCCTCAGTAGCTCAGTGGTAGAGCGATCGACTGTTAATCGATTGGTCGCTGGTTCGAATCCGGCCTGGGGAGTTTATAAATTTTGGATTTTAAATTTTCGATTCTAGATTATACATCAGAAACGTCACTGCCGCTTGACTCGGCTGTGACGTTTCTGAATTATGGCTCTTTTGGTGCTTTTCCTAAACTTGGTATTCAAGGTCACAAATAGTTCTCGATCAATAATCTCATAGCGATTTCTGTGTTCACGAAGTGTCTTGGAATGGGAATCGCCACCAAATAGCTGTAGGTCAGCAGTCATCTAACCCACTGGAGTTGTTTGCACAGAAACCCCCTAGTACAGCACGGCGGAAATAAACCACCCATTTCCAATCAACAAAACCCTTACGCTGTTTTAATTTTTAATTTTTAATTCCGCCTTGCGGTACTAGCCTTATCCTGAATCATATTTTAAAAATACCGACGACGGGCGGAATGTCGCAAATAGCGATAAATGCCCCAAGCTAAAACTCCAAAAAAGAGATTTAGTAAAAACCGACTAAATATAAACCACAAAATATAAGTGTCAAAAAGCTTTGACGGACTCAAAGGAGTAATTTTCCTGGCTAAGAGAAACAGACCAAAAATAGCATTTCCACCCAGCACAAGGGCAAAAAGCACTAAACTCCTTTGCCAATAACGGCGTTGGATTGTACGGTCTGAAATTAGGGTAATTACAGGTTTACCTTGCACTTTTCGCAGTAATTGTTCCAGTCGCCAAAACATCCACAACAGAAATGGAAATAAACCATAACTTAGGAAACGTAGGGGTAATGAGTAACCCCAAGCAATAGATAGAACATTCACTAGGGCATGACATATTACAGAATTTAGCCAAGCCCGAAAAATGAACTTCTTGTCTCGATTTAACCGAGTGTGGGAGGAAATATAGATTCCTAATGCGTATCCCCAAGGTGCAGAGAACATCGCGTGGACTGGCGTACCAATAATCCGGTCAGGAATTGATGCTGTACCATGAAAAAGGTAAATCCAGTTCTCTTCGGCAGTGAATCCAAGGGCAACGGCTATGGTAAAGAGGAAAACAGTAGAGGGAAGTAATCGATACTTGCGTTGCAGATAGTAGGTTGGGACAACAACCGCAGCCAACTTGCAGCCTTCTTCAATTGGGCCTATTTCCACAAGCTGCCGCAAGGCTGTACCAGGAAGCGATCGCTTAATCTGATGCCAGTCTACAAACCTGTTAGCTACAATTTCAAAAATCCATTCTAGGCTAAGGGCTAAAATACCACATATTGCCCCGATGATAAAGAACATCAGCAATCTCAACAGAGGCGGGGCAAATGGTATCCGATAGTAGTAGTAGCCTAATAGCAGCAAGGGTGGTATTGCTGCCCACAATACTATAGATAAATCAACCACTCACCTGAGCAATCACTGTGCGGTGACGGTGGGTATTGTTGGTGATAGTAGGAGTTTGGAAACCCGCCTCAACAATAGCTTGCTCAATGTCCAAAGCAAAATATTCGTCTAAATACGGTTCAGTACTTTTGAGCAAAGTCAAAATGTAGGCTGGCATTTTCTGGTAAACTTCAGATTTGGGATTCATATCCATGATTGCCAAGTAGCCACCTGGACGTAGCACACGCCGCATTTCAGCGAAAATCTGTCGGGTTGCTGACTGGGGTAATTCATGGCACATCAGGAAAATCGAAACTAAATCAAAAGAGGCATCAGGTAGTCCAGTAGATTCAGCTTGGGCATGAAGCCAGTTTATTTTAGCTTGGCGTTGTTGGGCGCGGTAATGAGCAACAGCTAAAAAGTAGGGAGATAAGTCTAAGCCTGTAATTTTGGTATGGGGATAAATTTCTTGTAGAGCAAAACTACTCAAGCCAACACTACACCCTACATCTAAGATGTCTTGTGGCTCATTGGCGATTTGATTTTTCAGGATATTGTGGTAACTTTGGCGCAGCATGGGATCGCCTTGCGCTTCTTCAGCGCCCTGCCAAATCTTAGCGTGGACAGCGTAAGCAGCAGGTTCTACCTCAAAAGCGGCTTGCCAACTCAGATTTCCAGTTTCGTAGGCATGAAATGAGGTGACGTAATAATCGGGATAGGAAAGCTGAGGATTTTGTACTTGAGTTAAATCAGCCTTCCAATCACGCGCCTGTAGTGTTTCGACTTCTTGCGTCCAAGGTACACCAATTCTCTCGGCACGTTTAATCATCATTTGTCTAGCTTGATGCTTGGCTAGGTTAGCTAAAGGCTGGATTGCCAATATGCCATTTACCAAGCGGGAAGCTAAACCAAGATTAGTGTTTACAGCAGCAGTCATAAATCAATTTGCATTTAACAGCCTTTTTTACTTATGACATAGTTGCTGGACAAAATCTATCTCAACAGAGAGGGCACAAAGGCGAATGTCATATAAAAAAAGACTACAACTAACTTATTCAGTCTCAAGTATGGCAAGAGCAAGAAGAAGTGCAAGTGGCTTTTTAAGAGATTTTCAAGAATTTGCCCTCAAAGGCAGTGTAGTTGACTTAGCGATCGCAGTCATCATCGGTACTGCTTTTAGTCGGGTTATCACCGCCTTTGTTGAGGATGTGATTATGCCATTGATTAACCCCTTAATCAGTGTGACTGGTAAAGACTGGAGAACAATCACTATCGGCCCAGGGATTGCGATCGGTCAGTTTCTCGGCGCAATACTTGACTTTTTAATCATTGCTTTCATCTTATTTGTAGCAATTCGCGCTTTGCAAAAATTCAAGAGACAAGAGGATGTTCCTATTCAATCTCCGTTATCAGATCCTAAGCTTGCAGCTCAGGAAAGACTGACTGGTGCTTTAGATAGGCTCAACCAGACATTAGAATCTCGGAATAATCAAGTTTTGTGAGTGGAGTGGGGAGATGAGGAAGAAGGGGAGCAGGGGGCAGGGAGCAAGGGGGAGAAGAGAGACAAGAGAATAACCCATGCCCAATGCCCAATGCCCAATGCCCAATGCCCAATGCCCAATACCCTACTTCGCAGTAGGCTTGAGAGCTAACAACATCTCCAATTCACTAGTAGATTTATCAGGGCTAGTAGAGGTAAAACCAATACCACGAACAGAACTCAGGATGGTTATGGTATCGGGGTTAGACGAGATAAAACTATTAATCAGGGGTACAGTTTTAGTTTTATCCATATCTAAGTAAAAATAGCCACCGTTGGGCTTTTGCAAAGAACTAGTAACGGCTTTGAAAGCGTCACTATTGTCGAGAGATGAATTCTTGCCATCGGCAACTGCGTCAGCAACAGGGCCACCAACAGCTACAAATACGGTATCTTGATCCAGCCAACCATGTGCCAATAAAGCTCCTTGTCGGGGGATTTGCCATTCAGTTACATCTTTACCACCGATATTTCTGTTAGCTACGTTAATTTGCTGGGTTTTGGCGAGGGTATCCAATTTTGTTAAGGTGGCTTCGGCAGTTTTGCGATCGCTAGTATCAAATACTAAAGCACCCCCAAAACCAACACTTGCTAATACTCCTTGATTTGATGGAATCGCACCAAAGGCAAATTCCCCATTCATCCAGCCAAAAATATCCTTATCCAGGTCTATATTGACAAATTTCAGTTGTCCTCGTACCTGTTCAAGACCTTGCTTCATTTCTGGATAATCTTTTGACTGTTCTACTAGTGCTTCCCAGCCACGGCTGATGCCATTTCCGCTAACCAAAGCAAAGGTATCAGTGGGAAATTTCCCGACTATATTCCCAGGACTTGATTGATACTGAAATTTATTTAGTTGCGGATCTAAATTAGCGATCGCTTTTACCCGCACTCCTGCATCATCGACACCAATACCCGCCACCACAGATTTTATCTGCTTTAGTTGTGTCAAGGTTTGTGGAGGTAACTGCTTTACCTGGGGATTTCCGGCTGCTAATTGCTGTACCATCCCTGCATAGTCTGGTACATAAATTTGGGCAAGGCTGTTTTTGACATCCACTCCTTTAAGAATATTGCTTGCACCTTCTTTACTGGCAAAAGAAGACTGTCCCTTAAAGGTATCAATTGCTTTTTCTACAGCTTGTTTTTCAGGCGCTAATACTAAGTGACTATTATTTAAAACTACGCTATAAGTAGGCTTGCCATTTTCTGTAGTTTCGACAATTTTTTGACCTTGATAGTCAGATTCCTGGAATTTCACCCCTTTTTGTGACTTCAATTTGTTAGCAAAATTCAAGGCACTCAGCTTGTCTTTGATTCCCACCACTATGAGGATATTCTGTTCCTGCTGTAAATTTGTTGGTAGATTAGGTGCCCCAGAGGGGACGTTGAACTGTGCAGGTTTCACAGGATTTGGTGGTAGTACAGCAATCATGACACCACCAGCCCAAGGCTTTATGTCTTTTTCATAAGAAACGTTACCGTCACGGAACATTTGCTTATTGAAATTTTCCAGATTTTTTGCCACTAATTTTTGTGCTTCTGGAGTGCCAAACTGCTGTAATTTTGCCCAAGCTTCAGTGTCAGTAGTAATATAAGTTGCCATCAATGCTGTTGAAGGTACTACTTTAGCACTACCTAAAGCGTCTGAACTACTTCCTGATGGGCCTTTAAAATACGTATAAGTTGCTATACTTCCTGCTACAACAACTACAGCAGCACCAATAGCAGGAATGAGAAACTTTGATTTACTTTCAGGCATTTTATTATCCTCTTTTGCTCAGATTGTCACCGAGATTTATACAAGTGTCATTGTAGAGTTTTCGGATTTCTTAATAATTTCCGCTCTTTGATCGGTATTTACTGATAAAATTAGTAGTCCTATAAGTTAGCAGTCTAATAGTTACTCTCAAAAATACTTCAAAGGGATGATGAGCAAATCCGCAAATGATATGCTGTTCATCTCAAAAAAAATAGCCTGATCAACAGCAGCAAGCTATCCTAAGTTATAAGAATAATTAGGAGTATTTGTACTTAATGAGAATCTTTCGAGGGGCAAGAGACTCTTGACTCAGTGACAAAAAAGTGCAAAACATCAGGAAAAGTAAATGCGGTAGGAATATGGAAAAAAGTCCCAGGTTCGACAGCCGGCCTTTGGAAGTTGGAGTGAGATTAATTTCAATCCCTAATCCCAAAGGGAAGTTCTCACCTCCATAATGCCCTATTAATTTGGGAAATATACACACCGCTATTTTGCTTAACAACATCCAGCCAAGCCAGACTTTTCAGGATTACAAGGTCAGTAAGGATCAATGTCGAAGTCTTATTTTGATACAGATAATAACGGACACAAACCTTTTGAGTTACCGGGAGCAAGACCACAGTACAACCCCGATCGCCCCGGACAGGTAGAGCATATTTTTCTCGATCTCAGCTTGGATATTCCAAAGCTTTGCTATCAGGGCAGTTGTAGCATTCGCCTCTTACCAATCCGTAATGGCATTGATAGTTTGACTTTGGATGCTGTAAACCTGAATATCGAGTCTGTGCAGGTAGACGAGGTTCCACAAAGTTTTGACTACGACGGGGAACAGCTTTCCATTCAACTTTCTGAGGCGACTCAAATTGGTAAACGCTTGCTAATTGCGATCGCCTATTCAGTGGCAAAACCGCAACGCGGTATCTATTTTATTCAACCAGACAAGCATTACCCAAATAAGCCTACGCAAGTTTGGACTCAGGGAGAAGACGAAGACTCTCGCTTTTGGTTCCCCTGCTTTGACTATCCAGGACAACTATCTACTTCGGAAATTCGCGTCCGTGTTCCCAACCCTCTCGTGGCTATTTCCAACGGCGAATTGATTGACACTACAGAAGATGGTGATTATAAAATCTACCATTGGTCACAGCAACAAGTTCATCCTACTTACTTGATGGCCTTAGCAGTAGGTGATTTTGCTGAAATTCGGGATGAGTGGAAAGGTAAACCAGTCACCTACTACGTAGAAAAGGGACGGGAGGAAGATGCTAAACGCAGCATGGACAAAACTCCCCGGATGATCGAATTTTTGAGCCAAAAATATGGTTATCCATACCCTTTTCCGAAATACGCCCAAGTTTGCGTCGATGACTTCATCTTTGGCGGCATGGAAAACACCTCCACAACTCTATTAACAGATAGATGTTTGCTGGATGAACGCGCCGTTTTAGATAACCGCAACACCGAAAGTTTAGTCGTCCACGAACTCGCCCACCAGTGGTTTGGTGATTTGGTGGTGATTAAGCATTGGTCTCATGCTTGGATTAAAGAAGGGATGGCTTCTTATTCTGAGGTGATGTGGACAGAAGAAGAATATAGTCCAGAAGAAGCAGCTTACTATCGTTTATTGGAAGCTCGTCGCTACTTAAGTGAAGATAGTAGCCGTTATCGCCGGCCGATGGTAACGCACGTTTACCGAGAAGCGATTGAACTTTACGATCGCCACATCTACGAAAAAGGGTCTTGTGTTTATCACATGATTCGGGCCCAATTGGGAGATGAATTATTTTGGCAAGCTATCCAAACATTTATCCAAGATAATGCTCACAAAACTGTAGAAACAGTAGACTTACTCAGGGCGATTGAAAAAGCTACCGGACGTAATCTTTTGTTCCTCTTTGACCAATATGTTTATCGTGGTGGTCATCCCGATTTTAAAGTGGCTTATTCTTGGGATGGGGATGCTAAGTTAGCAAAAATTACAGTAACTCAAACCCAAGCTGCTGAAGGTAAAAATGGCAGTAAGGATTTGTTTGATTTAAAAATACCTATTGGTTTTGGCTATACGCAAGAAGAAGTGAGGAGTGAGGAATTAGGAGTTAAAAATAATTCCAAACTCATAACTCCTAACCCACAACTCAAAACTTTCACCGTCCGGGTGAATGAACGTGAACAAAGCTTCTACTTTCCCCTAGAAAATAAGCCCCAATTTATCAGCTTTGATGTTGGAAATAATTACCTAAAAACAATAGCTTTGGAGTATCCAATATCAGAGTTAAAAGCACAGTTAGAATTTGATCCTGACCCGATTTCCCGTATTTATGCAGCAACAGCTTTGGCGAAAAAAGGCGGGTTAGAAGCTACTATTGCGCTTTCTGCTTCGCTAAAAAATGACCCATTGTGGGGTGTGCGTGTGGAAGTGGCAAAACAACTGGCCAAAATCAACTTAGATCAAGCCTTTGATGGCTTAGTTCCTGCTTTAAAAGATAAAAATGCTTACGTGCGACGATCTGTAGTGGAAGCACTTGCTCAAATCAAAACAGCTGAAAGCTATAAGATTGTGAGAGGGGTGTTACAAAAAGGTGATCCTAGCTACTATGTGGAAGCAGCAGCTTCTCGTGTAATTGGGGCGATCGCATCGGCAAACTTGGAAGAAAAACCCAAAGAAGACAAGGTATTAAAGCTGCTGAAATCCGTTTTAGAAGAGAAAGCGGGTTGGAATGAAATCGTGCGGAGTGGTGCAGTTGCTGGTTTAGCTGAATTCAAAACTTCGGAAACAGCTTTAAATCTGCTCATCGAATACACCAAACTTGGTGTACCGCAACCTCTGCGTCTAGCCACAATTCGCGCTTTAGGAAAGATTTCTGTCGGTCAAAGTCCGGCTAATTTGGAAAGGATTTTAGAAAAATTAGCAGAACTAGCCAAAGAAACCTTCTTTTTAACCCAAATAGCCGTAGCCGCAGCGTTAGGACAAATGGAAACACCCAAAGCAGTGGGTATTTTGCGATCGCTCGCTGAACAAACAGCCGATGGGCGTGTGCGTCGCTATGCTGAAGAAGAAATTTCCAAGGTGCAAAAGAATATTGGTTCAGAAAAAACCCTGCGTCAACTACGTGAAGATTTCGACCAACTCAAACAACAAAACCAGGAATTGAGAAGCCGTTTAGAAAACTTGGAGGCCAAATCTAAATAGCACTACATGATAATTAAAAGTAGCTAATTGGTAATTAGTAATTGTGACAAAATCACTATAGTAGTCCTAAATGATATGTGAGAAAGATTGAAGAATTCAGAAGTCAGAATTCAGGGGCGGAGCCGGAGACGCTCCGCCTCTGGTCAGAATCAATGAGTGGGGGATTTTAATCCCCCACTCATTGTAAACCGCTAAATCTTCTCTTTCAGAGACGCTGCGCGAACAATTTAGCGGGGGTCTTAAACCCACTTATTCATTCGCTTTTTGATTCAGAATTCAATTCTGAATTCTGGCTCCTGACTCCTGAATTCTGTTTGATAAAGTCTGTAATGCTTGCAAAATTAGGATTTTTCTATTCGTAAATTCTCATAGATCAGATGGGATTGCTATACCAATTAGCAAGGTTTTATTTGACAGTGTAATTTGTTTATAGACACATCGAATATTTTATTTTTCACTGAAATCGCAAAGTATAAATAAAGATAACATCAAGATCCCCGGCTTCCGTGAGAAGTCGGGGATCTTGTATAGGTAAATATTTATATATATATAAAGTAAAGTTAAGAAAAGATAAAATCATCCAAAACGTGGAAAATAAGTTGTAGTTTTATAAAGTATAATTAAGAAAAAGATAAACATATCTAGGCAGTAGCAATAAGCTAAAATCGCCTCGAACACTATCCCTGAAGGGTAAGGTTCTAGTTGTTTTAGATAAAAGACTACTAGCTATCTTGAACTTGCAACTAACTTGTAGGTCAGGAAAAAAACATTGTAAATTTTTCAGTTGAAGAGGCAAAAAAAGGCGTGGGTCAGTATCAACCTGCTCAACTAAAACTCTATAATCCAGATGCGATCGCTCGCTACTATAGTTATCGTCCTTGGCTAGCCTGGGGGCGACTGCTGAGAATTATCTCCTCCTTTGCAGGATTTATATTCAATCTGAAGTGGGACGAATGGCAAGATAAAGTTGAGCAGAACAAGGGTAAACGAGCTATCCAGTTGCGAGAACTGCTGACCCGCCTCGGCCCGACTTTTATTAAAGTTGGTCAAGCCCTCTCTACTAGGCCTGACCTGATACGCAAAGATTTTTTAGAAGAACTGATCAAGTTACAAGACCAGTTACCACCTTTCGATAATGCGATCGCTTACCAGATTATCGAAACTGAGTTAGGCCGTCCAATCCACGAGAGTTTTAGCGAACTGTCACCTAGCCCAGTAGCGGCTGCTAGCTTGGGTCAAGTATACCGGGGTCGTCTGGTCAGCGGCGAAGAAGTCGCAGTCAAGGTGCAACGCCCGAACTTACACCCGGTAATCACCCGCGACCTATATCTGATGCGTTGGGCAGCAGGTTGGCTAGCTCCTTGGTTGCCTTTAAATCTCGGTCACGACCTAACTTTAATTGTGGACGAGTTTGGCACAAAGTTATTTGAAGAAATTGACTATATTAATGAAGGCCGCAACGCCGAGAAGTTTGCCAGCAATTTCCACAACGACCCACAAGTAAAAGTTCCAGGTATTTACTGGCGTTACACCAACACCCACGTTTTAACCCTGGAATGGATTAACGGCTTCAAGCTGACGGACACTCAACGCATCCGCGAAGCAGGTTTAGATCCAGAAGCGATTATCCAAATTGGCGTTACATCAGGATTGCAACAGCTTTTAGAACACGGCTTTTTCCATGCTGACCCTCATCCCGGCAATTTGTTTGCTGTACCCGATGGTCGTATGGCTTACATTGATTTCGGCATGATGGATCAGTTGGAGGAAAATACCAAAGAAACGCTAGTGGATGCGCTAGTACATTTGGTAAATAAAGACTACACCGACTTAGCCGAAGACTTTGTAAAACTAGGGTTTTTGACTCCTGACACGAATATTTGCCCGATCGTGCCAGCATTAGAAGCAGTGCTAGGAAACGCTATTGGCAAAAATGTCAAGGATTTTAACTTCAAAACTATTACCGATGAATTCTCGGAACTGATGTATGAGTATCCTTTCCGAGTCCCGGCAAAGTTTGCTTTGATTATTCGTTCCTTGGTGACTCAGGAAGGTATTGCCCTGAGCCTCAACCCGGATTTCAAAATTATTGAAGTGGGTTATCCCTACATAGCACGGCGGTTGCTGACGGGCGAATCGCCGGAATTACGGCGACGATTATTGAATGTGTTGTTCAAAGATGGTAAATTTCAGTGGCAGCGGTTAGAGAATTTGATTGCGATCGCTCGTACCGATAGCAACTTTGATGTATTGCCTACAGCCCAGATGGGATTCCAATATTTAATCTCGGAAGAAGGGAAGTTTCTGCGTCGACAGTTGGTGCTTGCTCTCACCGAAGATGACCGCCTCCACACCGAAGATGTCCAACGCCTGTGGAACCTGGTTAAAGATGACTTAAAACCGGATCGTTTATTAAATGTAGCGATCGGCATTTTAACAGAGTTATCCAGAGAAGGTGCGGCGGCTATTCTCCCAAAATCTACATTCCTTGCGCCTTTTACTGGAAACCAGTCAGCAAGTAAAAACTAAAAACCTTTAATATAAATCAGGAGTTTTAATGTACTATTTTCCTCTACAACCACCCTATTTCCTCTTACTTGTTGGCTTTTTGACAGCATTAACATCTGGTTTGGCATTATCTGGCACTTTAAAAGTAATTGTGCAGAAATGGCCAAGCGAACGAACAGAAAATACTAAACCACGTTCCTCACTGAAACAATTACTTGTGCCATTTATCGGCATAACTGGTGGCACTTGCCTATTTCTGTCTTCAGGCTTAGAAATATTTGGTTTTCCCTCCACCTTGGCTTTAGGAGTAGGTCTACCAATTAGTTTGTTTACTTGTTTATTAGTTTGGTTGCAGTTGGGAAGTATGATGACCTTTATAGAACGTGAAGGTATGCAATCTTTAGATTTAGATTCCTTTTCTTAGATATGTGAAAAGGTTAGATACCCGAATTGTTTGAGAATTCAGGTATCTAAAAATTACTAACTTTCAAAAACTAGATAGGATTGCTACAACTGAATTATATTAGTTAATCAAGAATGAGAAAAACTCTATCTTGACTTATTTTAATTAGTAATTCTATCCTTAAAATTGCGATAGTTTAGCTTAATATTGTTGATTCTTTGCTGAATAAAACTACTAGTAGACTTTTGCAGAAGCATTATCTTGCTTGGACGCGTAAAGCTTTGAGGACGTTTTTCAGGTGATTTTAAATAGCGATAATATAAGAAAACATCGCGGTAAGGAATATCAACATCTTCACCCCCACAAAGCCTCACAAAATTTGAAGAAGATATACTCATATAATGTAAATATGTCAACCTCCGCCCTTGGTCGTAGAGGATATTATCTACCACATCAAATTTAGAACCCCAGTGATTACCAGTTGCCTGTTGGCAGTCATGAAAAGCAAAATTATAATAGGAAACGCCACTTCTCAACACCATATAGTTAAATAAAGATTGGTCAGGCGCTAAGAAAGCCATGACATCAGCTTCACCTGCTGCTAATTTGTCAAGTATATCGCCTCTCATCGCTGGAGAAAAAATATTTTTCTTAGTGGCAAACCAACCAGCACAAAATACTTTAGACTGCAAGTTCTCTGAGTTGAAAATTTGTTGTATCTGCTCTGGTGAACCATCAAAAATAAACTTTAAATCAGACTTATACTGAAAATCATTGACTACCCAATCGTAGTTATCTAATTTTTCATATACATAATCTATAGGCCCCATTAACAAGGTATCTGCATCAAAATAAATAAATCTATCAAATGGGCCATCGATAGCACAAAATTTGCGGTGCATTGGTAGCTCATAGAGTTCTGGAAAGCCCCACTCTCGCCAAGTTTTTTGTGCTCTGGGGTAATTTTTCCATATCTGAATAGCAAAATTATCCCAGTAAGCTATGGAATCAGAATCTTCAAATAAGGTGACATTATCTCTAGATGCAATCTCTGCTCTTACCTTGTCTAATCGCTCATTATATGGAAGTATACAAATAGGGATTTTCCTGCCAGCATTAGCTTCTATACTGTTGAGCAACGCAACTAATTGGTCATAGACAACATCATTGGCTAGGATGTAAATACCATCAATCATTGGGATACTCCTAATATTAAGTACGGGCAACAACAAAGGGAAATAAACGGCGAGTTAGTTTGGGGATGAAAGCGAATTTACCCTCATGAAGATAGCGATAGTGTTCCCACAGTTGCCAATAAGGACTACCAGTTTTCATCCGCGTACCAGCCCAGTGGAGATATTTTAATCGTTGTCCTCGGTCATAAAGGGCGTAATCTTGCTGTTGGAAATTTTGTGAACCTGCCCAACTACCAGGCCCACCCCCAGGAATTTTGACAAGATTCCCACGTTTGGCAATCAGCTTAAGCACAAGATAATTTAAAACTGGTTGGTCTGTAACTCCTTCAGAAAAATCGAAATATTCGCGATGCGCTGCACACTCGCGCAAAGTTTCATCCATTTGTTGTTCGGTAATAATTCCTTTTCTGGAAGCCCAAAAACCACTGTTGAAAACGTCTTGAAGTTGGACATCGGAAAAAATTTGCTGCTCTTTTACCAATGGTGAAAAGATATTTCGCAGTTTTTCATTGGCATGATGGTAATCACAACAAAAGAAATCAACTTCTGAAAGTTTGTCTAAATTGTCGGCGATTTTTTCAAAAACGACAATATCCGTATCAATATAAATAAACTCATCTAAAGGGCCAAACCACGCTACTAGCTTACGCATTTTGTTGGGTAAGGCGAGAAAATCTCTATCAAAAATTTCTCCGATGCGTTTGGTAAATTTATCAATAAGTTCTAAATCTGGGAAAATTTTGACATTGTGTAATGTAGCAACCTGCTCTGCTACTTTGTGATAATTGTCATTAAAAGGTATGAGATAAATGATTACTTCTGGGTCATAGTAACGAATGCTATTGAGTAAAGCGATCGCATTATCGATAACCCGGTCATTGGCAACTATATAAATTCCCCTACTCATAAATTATCCTTGGTTAATTAACTTAAATTTTCGCAAAGCTCTTGTAAATAAATTTGCTACTGGAGCGTCATTATAATTCTTAGGAGGATTTGTAAATACTGGGCGCTTTTCTGGTTCGTGTAGGTAACGATAGTAAAGAAATAAATCTCGATAGGGAAACTCAATATTCTCTCCAGCACAGACTGCTTGATTGATATTAGGAGGAATACCAATGTAATGAAGATAAGTTAGTCGATTACCTTTGTCATAAAGAAGATTTTCCCGTTCCTCAAAGTGCTTAGATGTGGCAGAACATCCTGTTTTTTCATGATCTGGCAGTTGACGAGCAAAGTTATAAATAGAAAGATTAGACCTCATTACCATGTAGTTTATCAATGGTTGTTCGCCAGCACCTTCATACAAAATTTCCGCCTCACCATTTTGTAAATGGGATATCAGCAAATCTCTTTGTTCTGAGTTAAATATTCCCCGCTTTGCGCCATAGAAGCCTGAACAAAATATTTCGGAATCAATGCGTTTTTGCTCGAAAACTTCTCGTAATTTGGGAGAATTAATATTATATATTTTACTAACGTCTTTAAATTGAAAATCGTAGACAACAAAATCATAACTATCTAGCTTTTCAAACACTGTCGCTAGTGAGTTCATCACCAAAGTGTCTGCATCTAAATAGATAAACTTATCGAATGGCCCATCAAAAGCGCAAAAACGACGGTGAGCGCCATAAAGACGGGATTTACTGCGATTTAATCGTTCTGGTGCTGCTGTCAGCATAAACTGATCCCAGCGGTTGATTGATTCTAGATCATCGTAAATAAACACATTAGGGCGTTTAGCTATTTCGTCAGTAATTCGCTGTGTTTGATCATCGAAAGGATAGATACAAACAGGAGTTTCTGGGCCTAAGATAACATCAATACTGTTAAGCAAAGCCACCAATTGATCGAAAACATAATCATTGCCAAGGGTACAAATACCATTCATAATTTATGAGTGTTGATCAACAAAGTTTGACAACCAGTTAAGTAGGTTTAATTTGTGTAAGATAATTTGACGTGCTTCTGCGATCGCATCTTTGGCAGCATACCAAGCATCAGGTGTAGCTGTGACTTCTTTGATGTAGGCAATGCCTTTTTCATCTAAACTGGGCAACCGCAAAAAACTACCCGGTGGCAATAATTTATCAGCAGCCGGGCCACCATAGTAAATTGGTAAACACCAAGCAAGCAAACTATCCCAAAGTTTCTCACTCACATACCAATTATTATCAGCATAATTTTCAATTGCCAGATTGTAATAGTATGGCGCCATGCCATACCATTTATTACCTAGTTCTCCCGACTTGTTAGCCCATCCTGGTAAGTTACGCCCATACAAATCAAACTTAATGCCACTAGATTGTAGAGACTGCAAAAAGTCTAAACGCTGGCGATGATTAACTGTACGGCTAATTCCTGAAGTAATCCAACTACACGGTGCAACCTTTTGGGGCGGTGGCATTTCATTTAAATCTTGAAATGAATTTGAGTGATACCAAATAGCAGGCATATAGTCAGGGATGGGAGCAAAATCATCGGGACCAGAAATGTAGCCAGAATATTTCTGGGCGTGTTGGTAATTATGATTAGTGATTTCGACAATTTCATCTAAAGGCGGTTCCCTTAGTAAATAAATAATTCGCTCTTTACTCACACCGCGCAGTAGAGAATCAACATTGACTATTGGTTTTTGCTGCTTTTTGCGAAAACTATCTAACCAAGATTTGTGTGGCGATGCTTGGGGAAAATCAAATTGATACATCAGCAGAAAATCTGGTTTTTCTGCTAGTGCCTGCATTTGCATATTGCCCCAAACTCCAAATTGATTCGGAGTTTGTTGCCATAGCCAATCGGCTCTAGTTTCTAAACCTCGATAGCTGCTAATCATACCTACAGTTTTCATAGTCATTTTAGTTATTAGTTATTTTTATTACACAATCATTTGAGGCAGTAGAGATTCATCAACATAACTAAGGATTTTTGCCGCTCGATTTTCCCAAGAAAACTGCTTGACAAACTCGATGCTATCTGGATAACCCTCTACTTTTCTGGGATGAGTTTCTAAAACCCGCTTCAGACTTTCGGCAAATTTGCTGGGGTTATCTGGTTCACACCAAGCTGCGATCGCTTGAGTATCTTGAAACTCAACTAATGATGGAATTTCTGTCGAGACAATGGGAGTTCCAGATGCGAAGTAGTCAAATAGCTTTAAGGGAGATGTGAAAGTTGCCGCTTTTCCCGAACAATGAGGGTGAGCTAAAACATTGGCTGCTTGTAGCAAAGATGCTAACTCATTATGCAAGACATAGCCCAAAAATTTAATGTTATGAATCTGTTTTTCTTTGACTAATTGTTGATAATATTCAACTTCTGTGGACTTACCACCGGCACAGGCAAATTGCACATAAGGCATTTCTTTAGCTACATCAATTAGTACATCAATACCTTTAAATTGCTGTAGTGCTCCCGCATAAACTACCAATTGTTGGCTTTCATCTCGCAATAGTTTTTGACGCCATTCTGCCGCTTTTTCCGGTTGTCTCTCCATAAATAAGCGATTAAACCCATTATGTAACTTAATCACTTTTTCTGGTGGCATCCCATTTTTAATCATGCTTTCGCGGACAGTTTCTACAACGCTGACAGCAATTTGTAACAGCGGATTGTTGACAATTTCTGGTTCAAATGGCTTGTCTTCATGGTGGTGGTGTTCGTAAATTGCAGGAACGCCATTTCTGATGGCAGCTTTTACAAAATTCCAGTTGCGACTGTGGACAAGTTTAATAGTTGGAAGTAAATGAAATGGTAAATAATATTTGCTGGCAATGGTGTTAGAGTCAGTAAACTTGCTCCGAAAACGGTCAATCGGCCAAGGCATGGGTAAGGGAGCAACTTTTAACTTGTCATGGAGGTTGTAATATTTAACAAGTTCTGTTGGTGTTTGTCTCGGTTGAAAAGGACGAGCTAAATTAGCTAGATTAAAGACTTTTGCTTTTTTGTCAGGATATACCAAAACTGTTGAGTATCCCAAGTTAGCCGCGGCGTTAGCTGCATTTGTAGACTGCACTAAGTGAGCCTCTGGCTGTGGCAACTCTTCACCAATAAAAAAGATGTAGTGTTTTTTTAAAGCAGCATTTTTCATAGATTTTAGATATTAATACTATTCTCAAACTTTTCTAAATTATCTAGCAGTCTTATCGAACATTCATGACTTTCAGTAATTAATTCATTTTGTTCTTCTGTGCTAGATATCAAATTATCAGCTAGAGAACGGAGAGAGTTAAGGATGAGGTTAAGAGAAGTACGGAACTCAATAGAGATATGATTAAATGCTTCATAATAGGTACTTATAATATCTTGATTTTGCTCAGAGATCGAGATTAATTGTCCTTTTTTTTGCAAGTTAATAACATCGTCAAAAACATCAATGGTGTTGAGAATTCTCCAAGCTGATTTGTAAGAGTCTTCAATTAATTCTTGCCGTTCTTGAGAATTGTCTACCAGATCATCAAGTAATAAGCGCAGTAACCCAATCATTGAGTTCATCTGCGTCCGAATTTCATGAGAGATGCGAAGCCAGCTTTGATTGTGTTTAGCAGCTTCCGGATATTCAGCAAATTTTTTGGAGTTTAGGCGCATTGCCTTGAGGATTTGTGTCTGAATCAAGTTTTTATTAGGGCGATCGCTAAATTGCATTGAATAAAGGCGTGAGTAGTAAGCACCCTTTTTTAAAAGTTCTTCATGGGTTCCCACCTCTACCACCTGTCCTTGATCTAAAACGGCAATTTGATCGGCTTTTTGGACGGTGGAAAGGCGGTGAGCAATTACTAGGGTGGTGCGATCGCGACTCAAATCATCAAGTGCAGCTTGGACTAAACGTTCGGAAACGGTATCTAAAGCGCTGGTGGCTTCATCTAAAATCAGAATTTCGGGATTTTGGACGAGGGCGCGGGCGATCGCTAATCTTTGCCTTTGTCCACCAGATAACATAACGCCGCGATCGCCAATTAGGGTGTCAAATCCTTGAGGCAATTTGCTAATAAACTCATAGGCATTTGCCCGCTTGGCTGCTGTAATAATTTCATCCTCAGTAGCCTCTGCTCGCCCGTATGCGATGTTATTCTGTACCGAGTCATTAAAAAGAAAGGTATCTTGACTGACGATTCCCATCCGCTTTCGCAGGGATACAAGATCAAACTCCCGCAAATCGGTGCCGTCAATGGTAATACTGCCAGCGATCGGATCATAGAATCTGGGTAAAAGGTCTGCCAAAGTGGATTTACCAGCACCAGAACCACCTACTAATGCTAAGGTCGTGCCACGTGGTAAATATAAACTCACATCTTTGAGTACCAACTTTTCATGACCAGGGTAGGCAAAGCAAAGAGAATTAAAAGAAACTCCCTCTTCTAATTTTGTGTACGGAAGCTTACCTTTACCCATGAATGGCTTATCGTGTAGGCTTAAAAACTCATTCGTCACATCCACGCTGGCTGCGGTACTGGCAAAGTTGCTGCGAATAGTATTTAACTGAGAAATTAATGGCAGCACTCGCAGCAGCACTAATAAATATGTCAGGAGTACAGTAGAAAGAGAAGAAACCTGGTCAGCAAAAAAGGTTTTGCTCAAAATTACAATCAGCAGTAAAGCTGTAATACCCATAACCTCACTCAGAGGTGTAATTGCTTCCGAATTAACCTGAGATTGAAAATCTGCTAACTCGCGATCGCGAATTAATTTTTTAATCCGTCGATATTCTTTTTCTTCATTTCCCGTCGACTTTACTAGCCGAATTCCGTTCAGGGTTTCTAGTACAGAGATGGAGTATGCCTTAGACATCTCACTAAGCTGCTTACCAAAATTTCTAGACCGGGAAATGGCATACTGATTTACTAATGTCACCAATGACAGCAAAAGCGTAGCAGCGATTGTCAACTGCCAAGAAATTGACAACAATAAACCAACGAAAACTAGAATTGTGATTCCCAGGATAACGATCCTGACAGTACTACCGATAGCGCTTGCAGCCCGACCAATTTCTCCACCAAGACGGTTGATTAAATCACCAACCTTCGTTTTTGCGTAATAATCTATATCAATTTCTAATAATAGTCTTAACCCGGTTTCGCGCATATCCGATGTTAGCTTTCGGGTTAAGGAACTTGATGCTAAAGCGCTGGCATAAGTCGCTAAATTCTTTAAAATAATGGTAAATATAATTGCCCCAGCCATTACTCCTATCCGGTAAGGTTCTGGAGTATTATCAAAGGGAGATATTAACCTTTTTAGAATGGGAGGGGCCGTGCTTAAATCTACTTCTTGCCCCACAATTTTTAAAACCACTGGCACAATTAAAGCTGTGCTAATCCCATTAAATAAAGCTCCAGAAAATCCTAACAATATTGTCAGCAGAATCAAACCTGGATAGGGTTTAGCGAATCTTAGTAGTAGTTTTCTGGTAGACATTGGATATTTTTATGCCACTTTCACTTATTAATATTATTCACAAAATAATTGCCAAATAAAGCTAATCATCAAATAAATATGGGACAGGGTACTGGGGACTGGGAAAGAAAATATGATTAAGATTTGGTTGGGTTCCCAATCCCTAATCCCTAATCCCTAATCAAGATTCACAACCGAGCAATTACTGACTTGAGCGTAGAAGCCATAGCCTCTATGCTATAGTGTTCCACACATCTTTTTCTAGCCTTGATACCTTGCTGGTTTGCTGACTCTAAATTCTGAAAAATCAATTGAATTTGTTCAGCAATCTGTTCAGGACAAGCAGGCTCAACTAAATAACCAGTATCACCTAAAATTTTAGGAATATCTCCAACGCGTGTTGATAATACAGGTTTAGCCATTGCCATTCCATCTGTCAACTTCAGGGGAAATTGAGCACGAGTTTCTGGGGTGTCTCGCTGGGGAACGACTACAATATGAGCCGCTGCTACCAAATCAGGCATAACATCAGCTGGATACTTTGGTAATTTGATAATCCAGCGTCCCCACTTTTGTTGGAGTTGCTGATCATAATCATCATAAGGACTACCGCCTACAATCACTAGTCTTAAGTCTGGCTGATTAATTTTATCGAGTGCGATGAGAACATCTTCTAGACCTTTATACGGTCTTGGCGCACCAGGAAACATTAAAATACGATATTCAGATAAACCATAACGATTTCTGCTGGACTCAGCATCATATCGAGCAGGATCAAATAAAGAAGTATCCTTACCATTAGGAACAAATGTACCGCCAAAGCGCTGCTGCAAAAATTTAGTATGCACCGTCACAGCATCAGCGCTACTTACCAAACCTTCCATCCATTTCACGTACAAAGGATGATAAGGATTCCTGAGTGCGCCGTCTGATTTCAACAATTCCCTAGCTAATTGTTTCGGTGTGGGACGATAATGCCAGTCATCACCACCATACCAACTGAGTTCCCAATCATCTATGTCTAAAATTAACGGTTTTCGGCTAAATATTTTATTTAGTAGGGCAACTCCAAAACTCGCTATTTGTGGTTTTATAGCATAAATGATATCACCATCAATTTTTGGGATAAATTTGCTGACTTCTCCAAAAAAATCTGGAAAATTTTTGCCCGGTAAACTATAAACGTTTAATTCTGATGGTAAATTTCGATATAAGTTATTTCCAAATAAAAACCCCATAATTTCAACTTCATATTCTAAATCTCTTAGGGCTGTCGCTATCAAGTATGCACGCAAAATAGCTGCACTTGATAAATCTGAAACCAACAGCGATATCTTGGAAAACTTTTTCACTATTTTTATACTTATTTTTATTTAGTGCGCCAAGGATTTGTAACTTGATTCGGTAAAAATACTTTAGCGAATCTGTCAAAAATCCGTGTATATAAGGAACGGCTAATATTTTTAGCATATTGAGGTCGATAAGGATAGGTGCAGTGCAGAACTTTAATTTGATCTTGAATATTATAAGCATCCTGCCACTTACTGAGATAATTATAGGTGGGTGGTAGAATTTTCATGTGAGGGTGTACAGATGCGATCGCAGATGCAAAAGCCCCTTGATCTTTTAAAAGTAATTTATCTTGGTTGTTTTTGACAATCTCAAAATAACGTTGAAATTCGTCAAAAAGTACCTTGATTACTTCTGTTTTTCTAAAAGCTATCAAACCGCTATTATATTGCACGTTATCTGCTTGCAAAGGAAACCCTACAGATTGCAGAATTGGCAAAACA
The DNA here is from genome assembly GCF_014023275.1 of Nostoc edaphicum CCNP1411. Lineage (NCBI taxonomy): Bacteria > Bacillati > Cyanobacteriota > Cyanophyceae > Nostocales > Nostocaceae > Nostoc > Nostoc edaphicum. The sequence goes on along the minus strand of NZ_CP054698.1, from coordinate 5,231,203 downwards.
TTTGGCAAAAGGTCTTCTTGCTTTCCGCGCAACAAATTTGTAGCTTTAAGAATGGAAGGTTGTACATCTTCAGTTAATAGCAAATCATATTCATCTAAATAATCAAATACGTCTTTGATATCGGAAAGTAAACAAATATCTGAATCTAGGTAAATCGTTTTATCAAACTCAGAGGCCGCATATAGAGCTAGTTTTGCTTGCCTTGATGCCAAAACAGTATTTTCATTTGCAGGGGCCGGCTTTAAAATTACATTTTTAAAAGCCTTCAGAAAAGGATAGAGTCCTGTAGGAACTTGGTCAATTAGAATAATGATTGGCTCTTGATGGAACTTTCTAATTGCAGCCAAAAAATGAATACAATCTTGAAAAGGGTAAAGTCCAGTTAAAATTGTAATAAATCCTCTAGTTTCTGTTGGCATAAATCAAATTAACAATTGTTGTTTAGTTTGGAAATTAGATATGTATTTAGGTTTAGAAAATCCTACTCTAGTTTTAGTTTTAGCCAAATATGATAGAGTAGATATAAGCAAAATATAAACTTGATAATTTATTATTTTTAAGTAAAAAACAATAAAATAAATCTAACTTTATATTTGTAGCTATTCCAGAGAAATTTTACTGATAATTTCATCTGAAGTTGACTTTAGTTAAGTATAATTACCGTCTAAGCACGGCTGTATAATATCATAGTGAATATTGCATATAGCTATAATGAACAAAGTATAAATACTTGATATAGTTTGTGGAGGTAGCACTATTATTCATTGGAATGTAGTATTGCTACTCAATACCAAATATTTATGTTGTAAGGGAGGCAGAGATAATGCAGGTAATCCGTCTGGAAGCACTCTCAGACAACTACATATTCTTGTTACACGACTACAAACAAAATATTGCCGCTGTTGTCGATCCAGCGGAGGCTCAACCAGTTTTAAAGAAACTGGCAGAATTAAAAGCTGAGTTGGTAGCAATTTTCAACACGCACCACCATAACGATCATGTGGGTGGTAATAAGCAATTAATGGAACAATTCCCCCAACTGATAGTTTATGGAGGAGCTGAGGATCGTGGTAGAATTCCAGGACAGCAAGTGTTTTTGCAACAAGGCGATCGCGTCCAGTTTGCAGACCGTATAGCTGAAGTTATCTTCGTCCCTGGACATACCCGCGCTCACATTGCTTACTACTTTCCCCCCGAAAAAGCTGGCGAGACAGGGGAATTATTTTGCGGCGATACCTTATTTTCTGGCGGTTGCGGTCGCTTGTTTGAAGGAACACCGACCCAAATGGTAGACTCCTTGAGCAAATTACGCTCTCTGCCCGATGATACACGCATCTGGTGTGCCCACGAATACACATTAAAAAATCTGCAATTTGCCCTAACTGTGGATGGCGACAACGCCGACTTACAAAAACGCTTCAATGAAGTGAAGGCTTACCGTAGTCGAAAAGAAGCTACAATCCCCTCGCTGCTGGGAGTGGAGAAGCGAACCAATCCCTTTTTACGTTGGGATCAGCCATCATTACAATCAACCGTTAAGAGTAGCGATGGAGTGCAAACCTTTGCACGGATACGGGAAATGAAAAATAACTTTTAGGCATTTGGCATTGGGGATTGGGCGATAGGCATTGGGCATTTCCCAATCTCCATCAATTTTCTCGCGCTAATAGTTGCGATCGCACCCTTCCTTTCGCTACGATCTGTAAGCTTTAGGGTGTAGGCAAAGAAGCTTGGAATACAGCAGTGACATTGTGAGCTATCAAGCCTTACCCAAATTAATCAGATTTTACAGGAAAAACGATGGCGAAACGCGTACAGTTAGTTTTAAATCAGGATATCAGCAAGCTGGGGAAATCTGGCGACTTAGTGGAAGTAGCTCCTGGCTACGCTCGTAATTATCTGATTCCCCAGAAATTGGCAACTAATGCCACTCCTGGTATTCTCAAGCAAGTAGAACGCCGTCGTGAGCAAGAGCGTCAACGGCAATTAGAACTCAGACAACAAGCTCTTGAGCAAAAAGAATCTTTAGAAAAAGTTGGCAGCTTGACAATTGCCAAGCCAGTTGGTGAAAACGAAGCAATTTTCGGTACTATCACCACCCAAGATGTTGTAGATGCAATTAAGGCAGCCACAGGTCAGGAAATTGATCGGCGTGGCATTACCATTCCCGATATTAACCACCTTGGTACTTATCAAGCCGAAATCAAACTGCATTCTGAAGTAGCAGCGCAAGTCGATATTCAAGTCGTCGCTAGTTAACTTAAGAGGGGAACGCAGGGATGAGGAAGCAAGGGAAGTAAAAGTAAATAACCTTTAACTCTTGTACAGACGCGATTAATCGCGTCTCTAGCAAACAGACGCGAGTAGTCGCGTCTCTAGCAAAATCTCAAAACTAAAATCGTTTATGGCTGAAGAACTGAGTTTTAAAGGCGATGGTAGCGATCGCCTCCCCCCCCAAAATATTGAGGCGGAAGAAGCGATTTTGGGGGGTATTTTGCTAGATCCAGAAGCGATTAGTCGAGTTAGCGATCGCCTCCTTCCCGAAGCTTTTTACATTAGCGCTCACAAAGATATTTATCAAGCAGCTGTGAGGCTCCACGCCCAAGGTAAACCCACAGATTTACTCTCAGTCACAAGTTGGCTAACTGACCATGAGATACTTGCCCGCATTGGTGGGAGAAATAAATTAGCAACTCTGGTAGACCGCACAGTGTCAGCCGTGAACATCGACGCCTTAGCAGGGTTGGTGATGGAAAAATACCTGCGGCGACAGTTAATTAAAGCTGGCAATGAAATTGTACATTTGGGTTACGAGACAGAAACCGAATTACCAACTGTTTTAGATCAGGCAGAACAGAAAGTATTCGGTGTTACTCAAGAGCGTCCCCAATCAGGTTTAGTTCATATTTCTGATACTCTAATTAATAATTTCCAGGATATTGAAGATAGAAATCAAGGCATTGCCTTACCTGGGATTCCCTGCGGATTTTACGATTTAGATGCCATGACCAGCGGCTTTCAACGTTCTGATTTGATTATTGTCGCTGGCAGACCATCAATGGGTAAATGCCTCAGCCATGATTCAGAAATAGTTTTGGCAGATGGAAAAATTACCACAATTGAAGAATTATATAAACAACGTCATGGTTCATTATTGACGTTAAATAATGACTGGAAATTTACCTTTACTCAACCCTGTGCATTTGTAGATGATGGCATCAAACCAGTTTTTCGCGTAACAACTCGCTTAGGTAGGTCTATTGAAACTACAATCACCCACCCGTATTTGACTATTAAAGGCTGGCAAAAACTAGAAAATCTGAAAGTTGGTGATAAAATTGCTATCCCGCGAAAAATAGATGTGTTTGGCTCACATTCTATACGCGAGTGCGAAGTCAAGTTATTAGCTTATTTAATTGGCGATGGTGGATTAACTAACTGCAATCCACGATTTACAAATGGTAATTCATTACTGCAAACCGATTTTTTGCAAGCAGTTGCGGATTTTGGTGGTTTAACAGTGCGTTGGGAAAATTCTCAAGGTACACGCACACCATCACTTTGTGTACGTGGGGATTTGGAATTTATTGCTATTCAAAGACAGATTTTTGCTGAAAATTTTAAACTAGCGATTCAATCACACTCATTGACAGGAAAAGAAATAAGTCAATTAATTGGAGTCAGTCCTACTTTACTTTGCGCTTGGAAGCAAGGAGTCTGTGTACCAAATTTAGAAACTTTTGAGGTATTATGCGAAATTTTACAATTAGAATCAGAAGAGTTTGTATCTCATAGATTTGCCTGTATGAGCAAATCTCGTAAGAATTCGCTAACGCTTTGGTTAGAAGAATTAGGTTTGTGGGGCAAAGATGCTCATTCTAAAACTATACCAAACATCATTTTTAAGTTAGAGCGATCGCAAATAGCCTTATTCCTTAATCGTCTCTTTGCCACTGATGGATGGGCTGCACTACTTACTAGCGGTCAATCACAGTTAGGCTATGCAACAGTCAGCGAAAAACTAGCAAGACAAATTCAACATCTTTTATTACGATTTGGCATTATTGCATCTCTCAAAAAACGGTCTGTTAAGTATAAAAATACCCGCAGACCAGCGTGGCAATTAGATATTACTGATGCCTTATCTATTAAAACTTTTATCGCTGAAATAGGTATTTTCAGTAAAGAAGAAGCAATAGAAAAAGTTGCAGTAGCAATATCTCAAAAAAGATATCAAACTAATCGTGACTTGATCCCTGTAGAGATTTGGGAACAAATAGCATTAGCAAAAGGTAATGAAACTTGGAGTAGTTTAGCTAGACATGCAGGGATTCAAGGGTATACAAATATGCATGTTGGTAGACGTGCCCTAAAGCGGGAAAGACTTTGGATACTAGCTACAGCTTTAGATAATTTACCACTTCAACAGTTAGCAACTAGTGATGTTTATTGGGATGAAATAGTTGCGATTGAGTCGGTGGGTAACAAGCAGGTTTATGACTTAACAATTCCAGAAACACACAATTTTGTTGCTAATGATATCTGTGTACACAATACAGCATTTTGCTTAAACCTTGCTCACAATATCGCCGCTTCTTATAAATTACCAGTTGCCGTTTTCAGCTTGGAAATGTCAAAAGAGCAATTGACGCAACGGCTATTAGCTAGCGAAGCACAAATTGAAAGTAGTTATCTGCGGACTGGTCGCCTGAGTCAAACACAGTGGGAACCTTTAAGCCGTGCTATTGGTATCCTTTCCGAGATGCCAATTTATATTGATGATACGCCGAATATTACAGTTACACAAATGCGTAGTCAGGCAAGAAGATTACAAGCAGAAGTTGGAACTGAATTAGGATTAATTGTAATAGATTACCTGCAATTGATGGAAGGAGCAGGCGATAATCGAGTTCAAGAATTATCAAAAATTACTCGTCAACTCAAAGGTTTAGCGCGGGAATTATCTGTACCAGTTATTGCTTTGTCTCAGTTGAGTCGAGGGGTTGAAGCACGTACAAACAAGCGTCCAATGTTATCAGATTTGAGAGAATCCGGTTCGATTGAACAGGACGCGGATTTAGTAATAATGTTGTACCGCGATGAATATTACTCTCCCGATACTCCCGATCGCGGCATTGCAGAAGTAATTATAGCTAAACACCGCAACGGGCCTACGGGTACTGCAAAACTTTTGTTCAATCCACAGTTTACAAAGTTTCAAAATTTAAAAATTTAAAAATTTAAAAATTTGAATTGGGCATTGGGCATTGGGCATTGGGCATTGGGAATGGGAGGGATGAGGGAGATAGTGGAGACAAGGTGACGAAGAGACGCAGCTAGGCAAAGAAACGATCAAATACTATCTCTGTGTCCTCGTGTCCTCTTCCCCATGCCCCATACCCAATTTTTACTTAACTCCTAGCAATTCCACGTCAAACAGCAGAGTTGCGTTGGGAGGAATCACGCCACCAGCACCACGAGCGCCATAACCTAACTCAGAGGGGATGATTAAATTGCGACGACCGCCTACTTTCATAGTGCTAAGTCCTTCATCCCAACCTTTGATTACCTGTCCAATGCCGATTTTAAAGCTGAAGGGTTGGCCGCGATCGCGTGAACTATCAAACTGAGTACCATCTTCTAAAGTGCCAACATAGTGAACTTCAACCGTTTGTCCAGGCTGAGGAGTCGCTCCAGTCCCCTCTTTTAACTCAACATACTTCAATCCAGAAGGAGTGGTTACGGCATTCGCATCAGACATAGTATTACTCGCAATTAAGATATTGTTTTCAGTTACAGTTGTGGGCGCTGACGGTGTTTGAGTTAATTCGGCAGCAATGGCAGTATTCTGTTTACTGCCTACTTGCCCCACAATCAACAGCACAACACACACCAGCATGAACGCCACGCTGAGGAAAATTGGTTTCAAAATCAGTTCTCCTTACTTAAGTATCCTGGCAAAAAGATTACCAACAGGACACATTTAGTTTAAATCACAAAGGGTATTCTAACGCCAAAGCTTATTTTCTAAATCGCGCACTTGCCGCTCTAAACGGTCAATTCTACCCCTTAATTCGTCTACCTCTGACTGGCGAGCCACCCCCAAATCCTGCATCATATTTCGCATTTGCCGCTGCATTTGGACATCCCAGTTTCCCTGTTCCGACTTTAACTGCTGGGCAATATCATCCATTACCGCCTTGGCTTGCTCAGGATTGAGTTTACCGTCTTTAACTAAATCATCGCTGACTTGCCGCAGTTTTTCTGCTACTAAAGACGTTGTGCCAAGACCCACCATCATTAGCTGTTGCAACCAATTGTTGTTGTCCATATTCCCTTCCTCTTACTTATTAACCAGCCAACCCTTGCTCCTGAGTTTAGGCAATCAAGCTATGCTTAAAGCGTAGTTACTCTAGCCTACATCTCTATTTTGGCAAATTAAGAAACACAGGGTTCAAAGGACGTGTTTATAGAACTTCTCAAGTTTAAGGTTGCCCCGGATTTACGGGAATATTTTATCCAGAAGGACGCACAAATTTGGACAACAGCGCTGGCTGAGTATCCAGGATTTCTCGGTAAAGAGGTTTGGATCAGCCCAAATGACTACACAGAAGTTATCCTCATCATTCGTTGGGCAACACTGGAACAGTGGAAAGCCATACCCCAAGCACATTTGCAGACCATTGAAGACAACTTCATTCAAGCGCTCAGAGAATCATATTTAATTGTGGATTCAGGAGAATATCAAGTACGGAAATTTCCCCATTCATAGGTGAAAGATTACTTCCAACTCGTCGAGGTGCAAAGCTGTATTGTCAAGCCGACACCTATAAAAAGGCAAAAGGCAGGAGGTAGGAGAGAAAAAGTATTAATTAAAACTGAGAACTAAATACTAATACAGTTAATACCATTTTTTTGTGAAGATACACATAATAATACCCCCTGTAATCCCCCCAAGGCATCGGGGGGACGGCGATAGCCGGGGGGTGAATTATATGCAGCTTCACAAAAAAATGGTACAACTTCCCCTGCTTATACCATTTCACGAAAATCTTGATACATATAGATTTTTCGTAGGGGTTTAGCAGTGCTAAACCCTTACCCACGTATTTGTATCATTATTAAAGTGAAATGGTATTACCCTGATTCTCTTTCCCCCTACTGGCTTCACCTCTTAGTGTCTCTATTTTTCAAAGTAGGGAGAAGTTAAATCTGTGCCCGCCATTTCTGAAAGGCGATCTCGTAATCCTCTGATTTACTCTGATAAACACTCCAGCAATGAAAAAATAGTCCTAAACCCCATCCTAATACTGGGAAAATAGCCCAAAAATAACTAGGACTAGTAATTAAATTCAAAAGAATGAGGAATAAATTCACTGCTAGGAAGGAAACCAAGTGTGTCCAAAAGGCTCTGCGTCGGAAAGTATTAAATGTATGTCGCAAACGTTTCTCTTCTTGTTGAGCCAACCACTTTTGTTCAGTTGTTTCCAAAATATCAGACGAAATACCTAACTCAGATGCCATTTCTAAAAGCTGTTCTCGTGAAAATTCACCTTCCTGTTTACGAGTGAGTGCTTTTTGAAGGATTTGTTCTACATCTTCTGAATCGTAAGTCATTTTAATTACCTTATAAGTTTGTGTGTAAATGCGCCTTTGATTTCACGAAATTATCGATCGGCTTCGTTTAATTCAGTTAGCGAATGCATCCACATTTTGCACCCAATACTTAGTGATATTCACAACCTGATTATTTTCTCACAATTGATTTAGGGCTACTGTATTTGTCAATACCTCTATAATTGCTTTGATGAGAGCGATCGCTGTTACACCATTAAGCCAAACATTTGCATTATGGGGCACAGGAGCCTGGTAACCCGATTTCAGCTAAAGATCCAACTACATGTTGCTGCCTCAATCGAGTAAATATCCCTGAAATCACTCTTTTGAATTTCCGAAAATATTAAATTTAATGGAAGATTTAAGATATCAAGAGGGGTGTACGCTACCTAGTAGTCTGTCAAGTTTTATTTGATAGGTTCATAGTTTGCGCTAAAGCGCAAACTACGGACAATCCGCGACAGACCAGTAGATGGGAATGCGTCAATAGAGGACTCAATCAATGGGATATGTAATTGCTACTGCAAATATGAAAGGTGGCGTTGGTAAAACCACTCTCACCGTCAATTTAGCTACTTGTTTAGCTAAAAATCATGGCAAACGGGTGCTTGTCCTTGATTTAGACAGCCAAATTAGCGCCACACTCAGCTTGATGTCGCCTTTAGATTTTGCCAAGCGTCGTAAACAAAGCAAGACATTTAGGTATCTAATAGACCAAGTTATCAATCCAGATCCACAAGCAAAACTCACAATTCAAGATATCGTTCAATCCCAGGTTTGTAATCTTCCAGGACTAGATTTATTACCGGGAGATATCGATTTGTATGATGAATTTGTTGTTTCAGAAATGCTCCATAAACAAGCAACTGCTTTGGGTGAACAGGACTTTGAAACGATTTGGAATCGGTTTGAAAGGGTCTTGATTAACAACATCTTAAAACCAGTCCGTCAAGAATATGATTTTATTCTTCTCGATTGTGCACCGGGCTATAATCTATTGACTCGTAGCGCTTTAGCTGCTAGCGATTTCTACATACTTCCTGCTAAACCAGAACCATTATCTGTAGTAGGTATTCAACTGCTAGAAAGACGGATTGCCCAATTAAAAGACAGTCACGGACATGAAACCAAGATAGATATAAAAATGTTGGGAATTGTATTTAGTATGTCCAGCGCTAATCTTCTCACTGGCAGATACTATAAACAAGTTATGCACCGCGTTGTTGAAGATTTTGGTGTAGAAAAAATTTGTAAAGTACAAATCCCAGTTGATGTCAATGTTGCTAAGGCTGTTGATAGTTTTATGCCCGCCGTTTTAAATGCTCCCCAATCAGCAGGTTCAAAAGCTTTCTTTCAGTTAACTCAGGAGTTGTTGCAAAAACTATAGCCCTACTTAATCATTCATGAACAACACGATTTCCGACTTATTAAATAGGTCGGAAATCTGAGCTTTTCGATTTTAATCAAGGTCGTAATAAAGATAATTTATACTGGCTTCGTGAAAAGCAAGCTACATGGGAAAAATCTCAAATCTAAAATTCTTTATTCAAGAAAAAAACTTCAGGCATGGGGTCAATCTCAAATCTCAAATTTAAAATCCCAAATTCAGTAATAACTAAGTTGTTTTTTCCTAAAGTTCAGCAGTTATACGGAAGCTATAAGCAGTGAGATTCAGTTATTGAGTGAAAAGGTCAGTAAATCTCACTAAGAAAAAATGGTTAGTAACGATTCTGCACGGGCAGAGAAAAATCAGCATTTGCTAATGCGCCTACCACGGACTCTGAGTTATCTCGAAACCTGGGGCTTTGGGTTAACGGGTCATGTTGGATGGATTGGTACTGCGCCGATTATTCATGCAGCGTTAGGGCCTAAAGCTATCTTAGTTTGGTTTTTTGGCACGATCGTTTCCTTTTTGCTTAACTTGCAGGTACAAAGTCTAGGTAGACATTGGTCAGATGTCGCCGGAGGAACACCAAACTACACTACAAGGCTATTAGAGAACTTTCCTGCTTTAGGCCGTTACGTAGCATTAGGATATTTTTTTAGCTGGGCAGCAGCACCAGCACTATACGCAATTATTCTCACCAACCTAATTAAAGTCAATTTTGAACCATTAGGTATTTCTTTTCCAGAAAATTTATTAAAAGTTTTATTTACAGCGATTCCTTTTATTTTGGCTTTCAGTGGCACGCGTGCTTTAGCACTCCTGCATTTATTTTTTGTATTCCCAGCAATTTTATTACTGTTATTATTTTGTATTCAAGGTGTACTATGGTTAGCCTTCTCAACTTCTAGTTTTAAATTTCTCCCAATTAGCACACATAGCCTGAGCTTTGAAGAATGGGCAAAGTGGTTTTTTCTAGGTAGCTATTCAATTTTTGCTTGTGAAACCACTTCTTCTTTTGTTGCTGATAGCCGCCACCCATATAAAACTTTAAGTTTCTTAACCGTAGCGGCTTGGTTAATTCCTCCAGTCTTTCTAGGTGGTTCTTGGGTATTAATGTGTTCGGCTCCAAATCCAACAATAGGTGATGATGCGTTCTTAAATCTGGTAGAGGCTTCTAAACCTTTTTGGGGTGAGTCCGCCTCCTTTCTAGTAACACTTCTAATTACTATATCTTGCCTTCTAAGTTCTGCTACGGCAGTTTCCAACTCTCCTCGGATGTTATACCAGCTTGCCTTAGATAGACAGATTTCTCCCATATTTGCATTAGTTTCCCGTCAAGGTGTCCTTGGTCCTGCTATTTTAGTTACCTTTTTACTCAGTTTGCTTTGTCTCAATTTGGGAAATATATCTCAACTTGTCACAGTAGCAGGTACTTGTTATCTCATGTCCATTATGGGACTACATCTGGGATTATGGCTGTGTCGGGGACAACCACACGTGTTATGGCCTTGGTGGTCACTTAGTTTTTTCTTAGTAGAAGCAGTAGTTCTCATAGTGGGAGGTTTAGCTTGGAATTGGATAGATTTTTTAGTAGGATTATTATTACCCATTATTCTGATGATAGGAGATGTAGCCCTACGTCGCTTAAGATTTGCACCATTACACCCCAAATGGTGGACACAGCGTTACGACACTAGAGCTATTAAAAACAACTCAGACTTTGTGGTACTACAAGTGATTGTTTTAGTATCATTAATTTGTATTACTGCCACAATCAGTTGGGTTATCCGCGATTTATTAGATAGACTTTCTACTAATCCTCAAAACTCTTTACTAGCTATTCTGTTAGTGACACTATCTTTTACAGGGGTAGCGATCGCTTGCTGGACAACTTTACCACAAATTATTGCTATTGATGAGGCACGCAAACAAGCAAGAAACTTATTTATCACTACTCTCGATACCGTTCCAGATACGGTTTTAGTCTTAGATGAAAAAGGTATAATTTGTCAAACCAATGCTGCTGCTGAAGAATTATTTGAAACAAGCATTCAACAGTTGCTTGGGAAAAACTTGAATCAACTCCTAATGTGCTATCGCGGTACACCGGAACAATGGTCTATTAGAAGTGAGCAAAGTTTAAGAATAAACCAAGGTTTACGAATTGTTGAATCGACTATTTCACAGCCATTTAATTCCCAGCTACGGGAATATATTGTAATTGTCCGTGATATCACTAAGCGGAAGCTAGCAGAGGAAGAATTAGTCCAGTACCGTTATCAGCTTGAGCAGTTGGTGCTAGAACGCACCATTGAACTTATTAGAGTTAATCAACAACTTCAACAAGACATTATCAAGCGTCAAGAAGCACAAGAGCAATTACTACACAATAGTCTTCATGACGGGCTAACTGGATTGCCTAACCAAAGATTATTTATGGAGCGGGTACAGCAGGCAATAGAACAGAGTAAACAGCAAAATAATTATTTATTTGCTGTACTCTTCTTAGACCTAGACCGCTTTAAAGTTGTTAATGACAGCCTTGGACATCTGCAAGGAAATCAACTTTTGATTGCAATTTCTCATCGGCTAAAGTCAGTTCTGCGAGTCGGAGACATAGTTGCCCGTTTTGGTGGAGACGAGTTCACAATATTACTTGAGGAAATTGAAGATATCAGCACCGCTATACATGTAGCCGAGCGAATTAAAAAGGTGCTAGCTTCGCCATTTCAATTAAACGAGCATCGGGTGTTTACTAATGTTAGTATTGGCATCGCTTTAAGTAAAAGAGATTATGAGCAAGCAGCACAGATTCTACGCGATGCCGATGTAGCAATGTATTGTGCCAAAGCACTTGGTAAAGCGCGTTATGAGGTTTTTGACCCAAAGATGCACGAGGGTGCAGCTTTGCTCTTGGAATTAGAAACTGCTTTACGTCATGCGCTGCTCAAGCAAGAAGATTTTCGTCTTGACTACCAGCCAATTGTTTCACTAACAACTGGCAAAGTTATTGGATTTGAGGCACTGATACGTTGGTATCATCCAGAACGAGGACTTATTTCCCCGCAAGATTTTATTCCCCTGGCTGAGGAAACGGGAATGATTGTTAGTATCGGGGAATGGGTGCTTTATGAAGCCTGTCATCAAATGCACAGATGGCATCAACAATTTCCTACTTCACCACCTTTGACAATTAGCGTCAATTTTTCTGGTAAACAAATCACGCAACCCGATGTATTTAAACAGGTTAAACATATTTTGCAGCAAACTGGAATGGAGCCATGCTGTTTGAAATTGGAGATTACTGAAACTTTGTTGATGGATAATTTTGAATTAGCTACCACTGTGCTTTCCCAGTTAACAGCGCTGAATGTCGAGACACACATGGATGACTTTGGTACTGGCTATTCATCCTTGAGTTATCTACACCGTCTACCAATCAAAACCATTAAGATTGACCGCTCTTTTGTCACCAGTATAGGTAGTCGAGGAGAAAATTTAGAAATTATTCGAGCGATTGTGACATTAGCCCATAATTTAAATATGTCTGTAACAGCAGAAGGGATAGAAACTGTAGAGCAATTGGCACAATTGAAGGCTTTACAATGTGATTATGGACAAGGGTATTTTTTCTTACCACCGATGGAACGTGCAGAAGTAGAAAGACTACTTGCTGCTAACTTATGCTCCAAAAACTTTTTAAAAAGATAAAGTCTTGGGATCAAATTCTGCTTAGAGAAACACTTTGTAAAATTGGGCGATCAATTTCACTTGAGAATCTATATTAGTGTAGTACTGACTGTCGCTGGAAATTCTCTGCGTTATTAACTAACCCTTCTTCTAATAAAAGTTCGCTCACAAAAGCATCAATTTTATTTCTATCGATATTCTGCATGACTACAATATGTACCCAATTTTCAAAAATCGCTAACTGCCATTTTTTAATTAACCTTTGAGAAGGTTTTTGAAAGACTACAGTATTGGAAAAATTATTCAGCATACATGGATATTCTCTGATTTGAAGTTGTTGGAAAAGATATTGGGCATTATCAATACAGGTCTTTGCTTCTCTAGCTAATCCATCATAACCTCTTGTTTTCGTTGCATACCAGAGAATCAAAGGGGTATGACCGTTTCTAGACCCCAGAATTGTTGTATCTGTTGAACCAATATATTCAATTGCTGTTTCAACTTTTTCTACCCATTTCTTTTTAGTTAAAACTATACCGCAAGGCAAGGGAGAACCAATGAATTTAGCAGAAATGGCTACACTATCTATAGGTTTTTGAAAGTTAACTTGCGGAGCGCCATCTAGAAATGGTAATATTAATCCTGAAAGAGCGGCATCACAATGAATGTAGTAATCTTTAATCTGATTGCGCTCTAAAATTTCTAGAACTTTGTCTAAGTTATCAATCGCACCTTTGACAGTAGTGCCAATATTTAAATTGATAATCGCTGGATAACTACGATTCTCACTAATTAGTTTTTCAAAATGTTCATAATTCATCTCTCCATTAATTTGTGAATTAACAACATTATGTTGAATGCGAAATAATTTGGCTGCTTTGGGTATGGAGTAATGAGAGTCTTCTGAGGAGTAAAGAATCCCATTAGGGTAGATTTCTCTTGCTAAAAACATTCCATATAAATTACCTTCAGTCCCGCCAGCAGTAATATAACCCCAAAACTGATTTTCTGGAATCTTATAGAGGTGAGCAAAAAAAGATAATACTTCTTGCTCAAACTTACGAGAATGAAGACCAAAATCTGGCTCAATATATGGATCTCCAGCATTATTTAACAGAAAATTAAAAAATTTTGCGATCGCACTGTAGTCACAACTTAAATTATACGGATAACCTGCATGAAACTGCGATCGCTGTTCTATTTGCAGCAAAAAATCTGCCAACTCTTTAGCAACTTTATCTGACATATCTTTTCTTTAAATCTCTTGAATCTTAAGTTAATGGATGTTTTAGTCTAAAATCTACGTATTAATCCATACCTTTATATTTTCTTAATAATGTGGCAGTTCGGTTCTTTCTTTGACAAGAATACAGTGACAATACGTAGATATCTTCAGTGAAAATACTCAATTTTTTTGTTCACAAGTCTATTACCCTTAGAATTAGACCTTTCAAGGTGTTATGTAATAGCTTGATTTGTAGTTTGCTCAAAAGAGGTGAAAATCTGCTGAGTTGAGAATCGAGATGTTGCTGGGGCAGGTGTTTGAACCGTTTATAACAGAAAGTCCAGTTGCGGTGATGGTTTGTGGACTTTTAGAGAAAACACTATGTCCCTAGATACTGAATTACCTATTTTTGTTCGTAGTGCAAAAACTCAATACACTCGCGAGTTATTATTCTCGACACCCGTGAATTTAATGAGCCTAATTTTTTATGGAGTCAACCTATCAATACATCCAGCCCACCAAGCATCGTCTGAATCGCACGCGAGCGAGTTGCTTTAATGGCGGGAATCCCCGTTGCTTGGTACAGACTTTTGTAGAGAAAGGAAGGAGAATAAGCCTAATTTTAAAAAGGATTATAGAGTAAACTAAAATACAGGCCGTTTTCTTGTAATGTTCTCTCGTTTGAGTTAACAGATACTAAAGGAATTCCCCAGTCAAGACGAAGGGTGAAGCGATCGCCCTGTGACCAACGCAACCCCAGACCAACAGCAGCTAAAGTATTAGGATCAGGATTCTCTCTATCAGAACTATTCCAGCCAACACCAAAATCCACAAAGGGGACAACCTGTAGGGTGCTATCTATCTGAGGTAAGCGCAGAATCGGTACTTGAACTTCAGCAGAAAGAAAAGTACCATTATCCGTCAGTAAGTAATCTTGACGGTAGCCGCGAATGCTATCCTGCCCACCTAAGCCAAATTGCTCTAAAGGCAAAAGTGTTCTGGATGCGAGTTGCGTATTTAAACGGAGTAAAAATAAGGTTTCAGGAGCTAAAAGGCGTGCCCACTGCGCTTGTCCTTGCCAAGCAAAAAAACGGCTATCGGGAGGATTTGGATTAATTGTGGGATTCAATACATCTATGCCCAAACTGAATTGAGAACGGAGGGCGATGACTTCACGGCTATTACGACTCGTCCATTCTTGAAAAAATCGCAACGCAGATACCCTGGTGCGTCCTTGTTCATCAGCACCTAAACCGGGAAAAGGTAGTCGCTCTACTTCAATATAAGAAGCTTCACTTTCCCGTCGCGAGGCTGTCAACCCAAGAGCGAATTCTTGTGTAGGAGTTTGAACTATGGGCTGGCGGAATGTCAATTCGTAATAGCGAGAATCCGATTGGATATCTAAAACGTTGAAAGGAGGTTCAATAACATTACTGGATGTGATGCCATAGTTTAAGGTGAGGGTTCCATTGCGGGGATTGAGTGGTAATGTATAGCTGGCATCAAAGGAGTTACTACCATCGGTATTAGTGTAAGCTACACCCAGAGAGTCTCCCAGCCCCAATAAGTTGGCTTCATTTAATTGTAATCGGCGGCGGAAACTGCCAACACTAGGCGATCGCCCATTATCAAGAACTATTTGGCTACTAAAGGTTTTTGCCTCGGTCACTTTAACTTCTAAGAGACTTGCACCAGTCCGTGATCCTGCGGAGAGTTCCGCAGTCACATTTTGAATCAAAGGATTAAGTTGCAAAAGTTGCAGTGCCTCTAGTAGACGCTGGCGATTGAGAGGTTGTGATGTCGCTATTGCTAGTCGGCTGCGGACATAATTCTGATTCAACCGTCTAGTTCCAGTTATCTGGATGTCTTCTAATTTACCTTCGACCACCTGAATTTTGACAACACCAGATTGGATTGTTTGGGGTGGGATATAGGCTCCAGAAGTAATGTAACCATTGTTGACGTATAACTCAGTGATTTTAGAACGTGCTTGATAAACTTCAGTCAGCGATATCGGTCGTTTGGTAAATTCAGCAGTGGCTTTGGCTAATTCTTCGGGACTGAAGACTGTACTACCAACAACTTCAAACCGTTCCACAACAATAGTTTGAGGAAAGTTGCCGGGGATTGGTTCTTCAGGTGTGGGAGTTGGGGCAGAGGGCGGAAATAATTCTGCTGGTGGGGGAAGTGGCTGTGGCAGTTCAGGTGAGGGAGTTGGCAAAGGTGCGGGTGGTTGGACATCCTGTGGTGGTGGGAATTGTTGTGACAGGATGAAATTACTAGTTGGTAATTGTGTAGTATCAACAACCTGAGCTTGCAGTGGACTAGAAGATATGCTGCTGAGAAATACAAGCATACTCAGCGGTAAGCAGGACACTATAAGATTCTGAGGATATTTATCAATCATCGCACTGGACTATTTTTTGTCAGAAACTATGGGATTATAGGGGGACTGCCTCAGATGTGAATCTTACTTCATCTTCTGCCGCTAAAGTTAATATCTTGGGTAAATCTCAATTTAAAAGCGAAATTATCTGGTTATTGCAGACTTAAAAGTATTGACAATGTTCAATCTGCATCAGCAAGCAGATATGTTGAAATTATCTATTGCTGCGGGAGAAATAGACCTCAAGTATTTAGAGCAATTAGGGCTTTGTGTATGAAAAAACTCAGGTTACTCCATATCCCTCTGCTTAAACATTCCCATCAATTTACGTTTACGAGCGTGGGTTTGCATCAAATTGTCCCGATAGCTTAACCAGTCAGCTTTCTTCCCAGATTTTAAGTAGGCATTACGTGCTTTTTTTAACCATTCAACCGCGTAATAGTAGTATTCGGCTTTACCTGCATCCATAATCTTTTCGGCACGGCGACGAGCATTAGCAATCACCCAACTAGGATTGTGAGAGATAGCAGCATCCATAACTCGGTGAATCAACTCTGAATCATAAGAACTGAGTTCACTAGCGATCGCAATGGCATCATCAATTAGCCCTTCATATAAGAATATATCCACCTTGGCCGATTCTGTTCCCCAACCGCTATCAGTACGGATAATTCTCAGCAAGTCTGTTTTGACACTTTCCCAGTTTTCCCCAGCCAATTCTGCCATCTTTTGGTAGTCAACAAAAGAGGGCTTCACTTGAAAAGCCGCCTTGATTGCTAATAAAGCAGCTTCACTATTACCCAACTCCAGAGCTAAATCACTTGTCCAAATCCCCAATTCGTACTGAGAATTACCTGGTAAATTTAATCCACTCTGGGCTATATCTAGTGCTTGCTGTAATGCCCCCTGAACACTGAGTGTTTTCGCTAGGGCAAAAGCTTCTTCCATTGAAATCATCTGGGTTTGAGCAGCATCAATTGCTTCTTCCACCCTACCCAAACGCCCTAGCATTGTCAGATATTGCTGGGTTTGCCCTTCTGCTTCTGCTAAATACAGGTATTCTTGAGAACGTTCCTGACGTTCAAGAATTTTCAGGCGAATTAGTGCCAAATCATCAGCGTAGTCTGGCACATCTTCTTCCCAAGCTCCCCTTTCGGTAATATTACCTTGAAGAACTTCTACTAATGGTGGATAATCCCAACCTTGGCGTAAAGCTTCCATAACTAGACCAAAATCAACATTCCAGTCATCTTGCCAAGCTTCTAAATTTATTTGAATATCAACCTTTTCTTCTGGAGTGAGTTCGGTGCTGAGAATTGCTTCACACCAAGCATGATTCAATTCCTCCACAAGTTCATCGTTTTCAGCACCGTATTCTGCAACATCATCCCAATTTTCCACACAGGTAGAGGTAATCGCTGACAAAATAGCGATCGCATTTTCACCCTCTCCCCGTTCGCTAAAATTTACGGCAGTTTGCACTACACTCAGCAATTCCTCAGCAATTGGGTCTTCTTCGTACCCCTCCTCAAAGTAGCGCACGGTATTCTTGAGAATCTGCCGTACTTGCCGCCGAAACGGAATCGGATCAATAGTATTGCGGCGCAGAGATTTTATAGTTGTTAGCTTGTCAGTAGGATTTGTCATCCAACTTACATGGCGGTCAATCGCCTCAATCATTGGTGGGTATTCAGCTACCAACTCTTGCAACAGCCTTTGAGTTTCGATATAATCTAGGCGATTTAGTAATTGTTCTAGGGTGGGGCGCTGCTCAATACTTTCTGAGTTACGCGCACAGACAAGCATCGTTGCCACAATGTGTTTGCACCACCCGTCAAAGTTGTAAGCACAGGTACAGTTGACTGAAGTTAACCCACTGCTATCGAAATTCAGGTTGACATGATAAGGTCTAGCTTGACTACCTGCAACATCTGCCTGAAGCAGATGACCACGTTGGATAACAGTACTGACAGCACCAGCCTCATAGTATGCCTCGCCCCGCTGGAAAGATTTGGCGTTGGCATGACGGCGGATAGTAAATTCACTAATTTGGGGAATAGACATCGAGCGATCGCCTGCGTAAATCTTTTGGATCAATCGTGACATTTCCTACACTTCTGCTTCTCTACGAGACGCTTCGCGAACGCAGAAAGTGTAGGCTTCTCAGCGACTCTTCTAGGAAGACATTGACTGAGCTTTAAGACCGTGTGCCCCACGGTTCTTTATGTTGATAGCTGCGTTCAAATCCCTACACAAACTGACCTTACAATTAGGACAATTATGTTTTCTTTGGGATAGCAGCTTCTTTACTTTTTGACCACAACTAGAGCATTCTTGGCTTGTGCCGTTTGGATTTATAGCTATTAGCCTCAAACCAGCATTTTCGGCTTTGTTTGAAAGTATGGTTACAAACTGTCCCCAACCAGCATCATTGACACTTTTAGCCAATCTTGTTTTAGCTAGTCTTTTGATATTCAACTTTTCCACAGCTATGACATCATACTTATCAAGTAGTGCTTTAGCTATTTTGAAGTGAAAGTCTTTCCGAGTATCAGCAACTTTTTTGTGTTGCTTACCCAATTTTTGAATAGCTTTTTTACGTCGATTAGAGCTTTTATTGCGTCTTGATACCTTACGCTGTGCTGATTTTAATTTACGTTCAGCTTTGCGCAAATGTTTCGGTGCAGCAATTCTAGAATCATCTGACGCTACATAAAAATCAATTAAACCTACATCAATACCTACGATCTTGTCAGGATTAAAATCAGGCTTGATTGTGGGAACTGTTTTGTCATTAAGGCTTAAAGTTACATAGTAGCCATCTGCCTTTTTGGTGACAGACACAGTTTTAATATCAAACCCCTTAGGTATTGAGCGATGAACAATCACCTTGATATCACCAATTTTTGACAGCGTGATTTTGTTATTAACAAAATGATGTCTTTTAAATTGGGTATAAGTGAATGTTTTGTACTGCCCTTTTCCTTTGAATCTGGGCCTACCAGACTTTTTACCGTTAACGTCGCCCTTTATCCATCTATCAAAAGCTAATTCAACCTTCTTAGGGACTTCTTGTAGTACTTGAGAGTGAATTTCTTTGTACCAAGGTCTATCTACTTTGAGTTGAACAAGAGTTGCTTTTTGATTGTAATAGTTAGGTTGTTCTTTTAACTCTGGCAGATGACAGATTAACGAACATCTATCAACAGGACAGCGATTCATCTCGTACCAGTCAAACCTTTGAGCCAGCAAATAATTATATTGAAAACACAACATTTCCAGAGTTTTATCTATTTTCTCTGCCTGCAATGCAGTTGGTTTGACTTTGTATTGGTATGAGGTTTTCATTTTCTGCCTTCTGTTCTTCGACCTGAAAGTAGCATAACATAAAGTGTATCCATCGTGTAACCAATATGAAAAACAAGCAATTAAGATTAAGAATGTCAGAGCGTAGATTCAATAAGCTCAAGCAATATGCAGAGTATGCAGATAAAACCATGACTCAAGTGATAGACGAGCTTATCGACACATTACCAAGCATAAAAAATGGTGATTCCGACGCTCGCGGACTCGCTAACGCTGAGTTATCATCGACCAACTGCCCTGTCAATCCTGCGGATTGAATTAGTTATTGGTCAATTCGTCATCACCCAAAAATTCATCCCACACTGCCCTTCGGGTCAGATGTGGGGCTTCTTTTTGTTTAAGCTAAATCCAGCTTAGGTGTTCAGCTAACGTGCTGTAAATAAAAAGGTGTGGGGATTGGGAATTGGGAATTGGGTACTGGGAATTGGGTACTGGGAATTGGGTACTGGGAATTGGGTACTGGGAATTGGGAATTGGGAATTGGGTACTGGGAATTGGGTACTGGGAATTGGGAATTGGAAAATAGTATTTTTAATATTATTTCCTAGTCCCTAGTCCCCAGTCCCCAGTCCCCACTCTAAAGTCTAAAAAAATAAGTATCTAGATTTGACTATAATTACTGAAAACATCCATCTTTTCGCCAGAAGTGATTGAATCATAATCTAAGTTAGCAAAACCCGAACCTTAAATCAGGAAATAGTTATCAGGCGTATGGTAGGGATCTAAATTAGTTACCAGTGTTCACTGATACAGTAATTTGCAAATAAGTAAGGTACAAAATGCAGGACTCAAAATCAGATATAAAGAGTTTCTGCCCTCTGCCTCCTGCCTTCCTTGATAACTGATAACTGTTAAAGGGGTTGCGCTGATTGTCGGTCAAGTTGAGAATAAATAGGCGAAGCACACGGGGAAACTAAGGTGAGTCAAGAATTTGATTACGATTTAGTAATTATCGGCGCTGGTGTAGGCGGACATGGCGCAGCCTTACACGCCGTAAGTTGCGGTCTGAAAACAGCGATTATTGAAGCTGCTGATATGGGAGGAACCTGTGTTAATCGGGGCTGTATTCCTTCTAAAGCGTTGCTGGCGGCATCTGGACGTGTGCGGGAGTTACGTGATGCCCACCACCTCAAGTCGTTAGGAATTCAAGTTGGAAGCGTGGAATTTGATCGCCAAGCGATCGCTAATCATGCTGGTAATCTCGTCTCGAAAATTCAAGGCGACTTAACCAACAGCCTCAAACGTCTAGGAGTCGATATCATCAGAGGTTGGGGAAAAATTGCTGGGGCGCAAAAAGTCTCTGTTACCGGAGACGGTGGTGAAAAAACCATCACCGCCAAAGACATCATTCTTTCCCCCGGTTCAATTCCTTTTGTGCCTCCAGGAATTGAAGTAGACGGCAAAACTGTCTTTACCAGCGATCAAGGTGTCAAGTTAGAGTCGTTACCAGATTGGGTGGCGATTATTGGTAGTGGTTACATCGGCTTAGAATTTTCTGATATTTACTCAGCTTTGGGTTGTGAAATCACCTTGATTGAAGCCCTAGATCAGTTAATGCCAGGATTTGACCGCGATATTGCCAAACTTGCTGAACGGGTGCTGATTACTCCCCGCGATATTGAAACGAAAGTGGGGATATACGCCAAAAAAGTCACTCCTGGTTCACCTGTGGTGATTGAGTTAGCAGATTTTAAAACCAAAGAAGATGTAGATGTCATCGAAGTAGATGCTTGCTTGGTGGCTACGGGACGCATCCCAGCGACCAAAAATCTTGGTTTAGAGTCTGTGGGTGTAGAAGTTGATCGGCGGAACTTTATCCCAGTTGACGATCGCATGGCCGTTCTGTCATCTGGTGAAGTAGTGCCGCATCTGTGGGCAATTGGCGACGCGAATGGGAAGATGATGTTAGCACACGCGGCTTCTGCTCAAGGCATCATTGCGGTAGAAAATATAGTTGGGAGGGAAAGAATAGTAGACTATCGCAGCATCCCCGCAGCAGCATTTACCCACCCAGAAGTTAGCTATGTGGGCTTAACAGAAACCGCAGCTAAGGAGTTGGGACAAACCGAAGGGTTTGAAATTGCCACAAGTCGGAGTTACTTCAAAGGGAATTCCAAAGCGTTGGCAGAAAATGAAGCCGACGGTATTGCCAAGGTGATATATCGCAAAGATACAGGAGAAGTCTTAGGAGTCCACATTTTCGGACTGCACGCCTCAGACTTAATTCACGAAGCATCCGCTGCGATCGCAAACCGTCAATCTGTCCAAAGCCTCGCACATCTAGTTCACGCCCACCCGACACTCTCAGAAGTCCTGGACGAAGCTTATAAACGAGCCATTTAGTCATTTGTCCTTTGTCATTTGTCCTTTGCTAATAAACAAGGACAAATGACCATTGATAAATGACCACTGACCAATGACTAATGACAAATTATGCAAATTCGCCGCCGTTCACCTAACCCAGCTATTGATGTATCTATATTGCGTTATCAGGCTGTCGTACCTGATGCAGCGCCAAACCACATTTTGGAGGAAATTGTCTGGCAGAAAGAAGTAGAATATGACCAAATGCGGGAAAAAGTTCCTTTGCAGCAATTGCTTAAACAGGTACTTACCGCGCCGCCAACCCGTGATTTTGTCGCCGCCTTGCGCCAAGGTAAAACTAATCCAGCATTGATTGCCGAAGTCAAAAAAGCTTCACCTAGCAAAGGCGTTTTACGAGAAGATTTTGACCCAGTAGCGATCGCCCAATCTTATCAGCAAGGTGGTGCCAGTTGTCTTTCTGTGCTGACAGATGTCAAGTTCTTTCAAGGTAGTTTTGATAACTTAGCAAAAGTTCGGGCTGCCGTAGATTTGCCCCTACTGTGCAAAGAATTTATCGTTTACGCTTACCAAATATACTTGGCGCGAGTTCAGGGTGCAGATGCTATTTTGTTGATTGCAGCTATTCTCAGCGATCAAGATTTGAAATACTTCCTCAAAATTGCTAACAATCTAAAAATGGCAACCTTGATTGAAGTCCATAGTTTGGCAGAACTTGACCGTGTGTTAGCCTTAGATGGGGTCTCCTTGATAGGAATCAATAATCGTAATTTAGAAGATTTCTCTGTTGACCTGCAAACCACTTGCCAACTTTTGGCTGCAAGAGGTAGCCAATTGCAAGAGAAAAACATCCTTGTTGTCAGCGAGTCAGGACTACACAACCCAGAGGATTTGAGTTTGGTGCTTACAGCAGGTGCATCCGCTGTACTCATTGGAGAATCTTTGGTAAAACAACCAGATCCCGGCGCTGCGATCGCCCGTATATTACCGAGGAATTTCTGAAAAGTTATACCTCTCCTGCGCTAATAAGGAGCGCAGGGCAACTAACTGCACAGAATAGTTGAGCAATTGGGCACACTATGCGTAGACACGCAGCACTTTGCCATCAAGTATCATCAATATCTTTGCCAAATCTTCATTGCTAATCAAATCCAAGCCATAAGCAACTAGTTATTTATTATGTAACAATTCATTAATAAGAGACAAACTCTCATTAATACAAAATCCCAAATATGAAATCAAAATTTAACTTCATGGAGCAAATTCCTCTACCTTCACCTATTCACTACGAACTTATACTTCAACTTTTAGAAAGACAAACTATGTTAGCAGTCAATGATAATCCAGATTTAAGGCATCAGGTCAATCAGCTAATTATTACTCTCCGTAAAGCTGCTGTGCAGCAAAAGCGACTAGAAGAAATTTGCGAGTTTTCCTCTGTAACTATTGATCACCGTTGGTCGATCAACCACCATAACGATAGCAAAGTTGTTGCTCCCGATTGAAGCTGATAACTTAATATCTCAACCTTAAATTTGGCATCTTTAGTTAAGTTATATTACCATTATCAGAAAATGTCTCTGTGTATTGAAGGGGTAAGTACTCAAAATTTCCGCCACACTTGCTTGACCCAAAGGCACGGTTTGGGGTGTGATTTAAAATCCTCTATATAGACTCTAGTTACAGAACTTTCTCTGCATTGTAAAAATATATAGAAATCCTAAATTAGTATTTGAAATCGGCAGCTTTAACGCTTAAAGTTTAGTTGATATAGATTTTACTTTATTGAGCTAGTTCACTCAATTTATACATAGTTATTGTTTCTCTAACTACTAACTTAGCTTTTGACAATTTATACAAAAATAATATTAATGCTGTAGAAAAAATATCATCTTTATAATATTTTAGCTCTGAAAAAGTTCATCTTGATTTAGAAGAAATTGTAGATCAGTTAAAATATTGATGAGATTCTCTCTCGAATTTAACGAAAGATGAAATATAACAGCATTCACGAACTACTCAGAAATAATCAGGCTTGGGTTGCCGAAAAGCTAGCTATAGATCCAACTTACTTTGAAGAATTATCTAATGGACAAACACCACCTTTTCTATACATTGGGTGTTCTGATAGTCGTCTGGCATTAACAAGATTTACCCGTACAGAACCCGGAGAGTTATTTGTACATCGTAATATTGCCAATCAAGTTTCTCTAACGGATATAAACTTTTTAGCCGTTTTAGAATACGCAGTTTTACATCTTAAAGTGGAACACATTATCGTTTGTGGTCACTACGATTGCGGAGGAATTAAGGCCGCTTTAGAAGGGAGAACCATCGGAATTCTTGATAACTGGGTAAATCCGATTCGGGAACTGTATTTACAAAAACAAGAAGAAATTGATACCTTGCCAACAAGAGAAGAACGTCTCAATCGTTTGGCAGAAATCAATGTTGTGGCGCAAGTGAAAAATCTTTACCAAACTTCTATCATGCGTCAGGTACTCCATGAGCGAAAAGCGCCTATGGTTCATGGTTGGGTACTAGATATAAGCACTGGGTTGATCAAAGATTTGAATGTCTCAACTGTGCAATGGCAGTTACACATCTGCCCCTTGCTTTTAGAGTTTAGACTTTATGCTATGTTAAAAAATGAGAGCTAATTCGGTATTTACCGCTAGACAAAAGCTGAACCAATACGCTCAAGATTATTATAGATTTTTGTTTAATAAAACTTACAAATACAAAGCAGGTAATTTATTTTCCTTATTTCCATGCTCCGTATGGAAATGTACTCATTGAGGCCCTGACTCAATTTATCACTGGATGCAGAGCCTCCAACCTACCCCACAAAGAATTATTTCTTAGCAATTATCCACACTGCATGAATAATTCCAGGAATGTAACCAAAAAGCGTCAAAAGTATATTAATCCAAAAGTCTACGCCAAAGCCTACTTGTAAAAAAACTCCCAAAGGCGGCACAAAAATGGCACACAAAATCCGAACTAAATCCATTTAAACCTCCTATTAATCTCACAAAAGACAGCTTGTTGGTGAAGTTATTCATCACTTTTCAAGCATGTTTGTACCTCTCAAAGATAACATTCTCTCTGTTAATCTAGGTCATGATTTAGATGCGGTAAACCGTACTTAACATTAGCCACCGCTGATTTTGGCTTTGTAACCTAGCTTGGTCAAAATATCGAAAATTTTCTGCTTGTGTTCGCCCTGAATTTCAATTTCGTTATCTTTAACTGTCCCACCTGTGCCGCACTGGGTTTTCAACTGCTTCACCAAATCTGCCAAAGTTTCCGGTTTGACTTGAAAACCACTAATTACTGTGACGGTTTTCCCTTTGCGTCCTTTGCGGGAAGCTTGTACTTTAAGATTTTGTTGTTGTGGGGGTAGTTCTGGAATTGGTCTTTCTGTAGCCGCGGAGTTGTCGTTGCCAAATTCGCGGTAGACAAAGCCTTTGTCGGAAGATTTGGGATTGGAAGAAGACATAAAATGAATGTTAAGAAAAATTTCAAAGGCAGTGGAAACTTCTACGCAACCATTCTGCGGGGATATCAATTTCTAGGCTAACATCACAAATCCATTGCAAGGGATTGGGCATTGGGCATTGGGCATGGGGCATTGGGCATGGGGCATTGAAAAGAGGCAGAGGGGCGGGGTGCGGGTGGAAGAGGGGAAAACTTTTCTCCCTTTCTCCCTGCTCCCTGCTCCCTGCTCCCTTGCTTCTTCCCCTGCTTCCCAATCCCCAATCCCCAGATATACCCCAGACTTTCTATAATAATTAAGTCATTCCCGTCATCAAAAACAGCCTGTGACTACCACTCCCCTATCTCCAAGTTCAACTGCTCAAGTTCCCGATATGCTAGGTCGCTTTGGGCGCTTTGGCGGTAAATATGTACCTGAAACGCTCATGCCTGCCCTTGCTGAATTAGAAACAGCTTATCAGCAATACCGCAATGACCCTGGTTTTCAAGCAGAACTACAGCAGTTATTACGGGACTATGTGGGACGTGCAACACCATTGTATTTTGCTGAACGCTTGACTGCTCATTATGCCAGACCCGATCGCACGGGCCCACAAATTTACTTAAAACGCGAAGATTTAAATCATACTGGCGCTCACAAAATCAATAATGCCCTTGGTCAGGTATTGTTGGCGAAACGCATGGGTAAGCAAAGGATTATTGCCGAAACGGGCGCTGGACAACACGGAGTTGCCACAGCTACAGTTTGCGCTCGTTTTGGGCTGGAATGCGTAATTTACATGGGCGTTCATGATATGGAACGCCAATCTTTAAATGTCTTCAGAATGCGGCTGATGGGAGCAGAAGTGCGCCCGGTGGAAGCGGGGACTGGAACCCTGAAAGATGCCACTTCTGAAGCAATCCGCGATTGGGTGACAAATGTGGAAACCACTCACTACATTCTCGGCTCGGTAGCAGGGCCCCATCCTTACCCGATGATGGTACGTGATTTCCATGCAGTAATCGGCCAAGAAACTCGCGCCCAAGCAATGGAAAAATGGGGTGTATTGCCTGATATTCTCTTGGCTTGTGTGGGTGGTGGTTCCAATGCTATGGGACTATTCTACGAGTTTATGAATGAGTCTTCTATACGGTTCATTGGGGTTGAAGCAGCCGGGGAAGGTGTTAATACTGAAAAACACGCTGCAACCTTGACAAAAGGACGAGTTGGTGTATTACACGGAGCAATGAGCTACCTGCTGCAAGATGAAGATGGGCAAATCATTGAGGCACACTCAATTAGTGCAGGTTTAGATTATCCCGGTGTGGGCCCAGAACATAGCTATTTAAAGGATACTGGTCGCGCTGAATACTATAGTGTGACGGATGCAGAGGCTTTGGCAGCATTCCAGCGATTATCGAAATTGGAGGGAATTATCCCAGCATTGGAAACAGCCCATGCGATCGCCTACCTCGAAACCCTCTGTCCTCAATTAACCGACAGTCCTCGGATTGTAATTAACTGCTCTGGACGCGGTGATAAGGATGTACAAACAGTAGCCAAGTTATTAAATCCCGCGTAAATATACTTAAAATTCTTGGGAGGAAGCAATGATGGATCAACAATTCCAACACGCGATGCTACCGCAACCTACTCACGACGAGTTGGCACGCCAAAACTTTGTGCAAAGTCTGAAAATGCACATTTTCAGGAATATCTCTCCTGGTAATAAAGTAATTTATGAAAAACTAGGCAAGCCGAAGTTTGAACAAGAGCATCAGCGTCCTCCCCAGAATCGTTATGAAATTCGGGAAGTAATGCAGCACGAACCCTACTATCGCTGGACTAGTGCCCTTAAGCGCATCAACCAGGAAATGTTATGGGATGCTGTAAATGCCAATGTTGACAGACAGCTACCAGAGTTAATCGAGCGTTCCAAAGACAAGGGTAATGAACTCGGTACTTTAACCCTCGACCCAAATTTTCAAATACCTACTCATCAAAAAGCTGTAGACATTCACTGTATGCCCGGAGGATATCACAGTGAATTCACAGATGATGATGTCGCTGCCGGTGCAACCTACGATCGCGGCGCTTACGTTTATGGTTTAGGTTGGTTGGGGCCGCTCAACGATGATATGGGGCTATCTATAGTCCAGAACTACCTCCTACCAGAGTATCCAGACTTTCGACCCCGAAAAATTCTCGATATGGGATGTTCTGTTGGCAATAGCACATTACCATACACAGATGGTTTTCCAGATGCAGAAGTCCATGCCATAGATGTAGGCGCATCTATGTTGCGTTACGCTCATGCAAGAGCCGAAGCCTTGGGAAAACGGGTACACTTCTCTCAACAAAATGCCGAACATACTAACTTTCCGGATGAATCATTTGACTTAGTGGTTTCTCACATTTTGCTGCATGAAATTCCCCCGCCATCTGTGCGTAAAGTTATGCAAGAATCTTATCGTCTACTGGCTCCTGGCGGCATGATGATCCATGTGGAAGCACCCCTATATCGTCACATGGATATTTATACACAGTTTATTTATGATTGGGAAACCGCTAACAACAACGAACCCTTTTGGAGTGCTGTACGCGATTTAGATTTAGTGCCGCTAGCTACTGAGGCTGGTTTTGCAGCAGATAAAGTATTTGAGAAATTTGTCCCTAATGGGGCATGGAAGGCAAAAGTAAGTAACTCAGGCAGCCAAGGCACTTGGTTTGTAGTTGCTGCAACTAAGTAAGAATTCGTAATTCGTAATTCGTAATTCGTAATGACGCTCCTACGTCGCTAACGTAATTCGTAATTGAGGAAGTCAGATTTTCTCTGAGTTTCCTTCTTTTCTATGTGTGGTCTGATTTTTGGAGAATTGGTATTAGGATGACAAAAATAGCCAAGGGTAAACGGCCTGTTTATCTAGAAAATCCGCAAACTGATAAATTGTTAGCGATCGTCATGGCTTTAACTGGCGAGGTATCCGTGCTGCATGAGCGGCTAGACACCATTGAACGGTTGCTAGAGGTTAAAGGTATTTTATCGGCTACTGAGATTGAAGCTTACGAGCCGGATGCCAAAGTAACTAAGGAACGGGAACAGTGGCGTGCAGAATATATTGCGCGGGTGTTGCGTGTGGTACAGGAAGAGTTAGAAACCCTCAACCAAAGCTAGGCACTCAGAGGTTTTAGTGGAGAAAGTTATGCCATTTGTACAGAAAAAATACTACTAGTGATAGATGTAAATTTTTCATGAACATTACAAAGTTTTCGTAAAGTCGCGAATGTAACCGTTTTTTGGTAACTTTTGAACAAAAAACGGTATAAACAGGAGTATATAGACCTATAAGCAATTTGTCACATTGGCAGTAGTTTGGTTAGATTGTCTGGAACTTTACTTTCAGCAAATGATTAAAACAACAATCTACGCCGTTGCTTTAGGCACTATTGCTCTTAGTAGTGGGGCGATCGCTACTCCTGTAACAAATCAAACTTTTACGCCGCTATCTTCACAACTATCAAATAATACTGTTAAAATTGCAGCATTGAGCTATGACACTGCCGCGATAGAACAGTCAGTTTTCAACCAAATTAATAGCTACAGAGTTTCCCAAGGGCGACTAGCGCTGACTCGTAATCCTAAGATCGACAATCAAGCCAGGATTCACAGTCAGAACATGGCTAACGGTAAAGTTGGCTTTGGACATACTGGATTTTCACAGCGTGTTGTAGCAACCGGTATTCCTTACAGGGCAGCTGGTGAAAATGTCGCTTACAACCAGGGATATCCTGATCCTGCTACGAAAGCTGTACAAGGTTGGCTCAAAAGTTCAGGGCATCTTGCCAATATCAGAAATCAGAATTATACCTTGACGGGGATTGGTGTTGCTGTCACAAGTACAGGCAAAGTTTACTTCACACAAATATTTATGACACCAAGATAGATCCCAAAAGTGTAGCAAAATTTCGGTTTTTTCCTTGTTAGCTAATCTTTTGTTAAATATTGAGTAATGTAGCTTCAATGACATTTGTCTATTGAATACTACATTATTTTTTTAGTAATGCATGAAAATCTGAAATTCTCAGCAAAAGTAAGCATGGTTTTCATGAAGTTGACCTATTGAAGTATTGACAATTAGAAATGATTATTTGTGTTCCTCGTAAAGGATATAGCCAAATTGCCGAAATTCATCAATCCTTAATAGTATCGTGGTATATATCGTCGGAACAATGAGGTAGAGTATAAGTCTTATATCTCTACACATTACGCAATTCTCCATGTTCCGACAAACTGCTTTTGGCATCGCTTTAAGTGCGCTTGTCCTTGCTAGTGGATTAACGACTGTTCCGATACCAAATCATCCTTCTACAAATACATCCACCCGTAATAAGCTGTTGTCGCTTTTTTCCAGTCAGGTTGCAATATCGACTCCTACTTTTAAAACTACGGAGCTAGAAAAATCAGTATTTGAGCAAATTAATCGATATCGGGCTTCTAAAGGACTGCCAAAGTTGACCCTAAATGCTAGTATCACTCGACAGGCAAGAATTCATAGTCAAAATATGGCTAAAGGTAAAACCCCATTTAGCCATCAGGGGTTTGAAGGGCGAGTCAAAGCTATCACTCTTCGCTACAACAGTGCGGCGGAAAATGTTGCTTTCAATCGGGGATATAGCAACCCCGTGGAGGAAGCTGTTACTGGTTGGATCAACAGCCCCGGACACCTAAAGAATCTTAAAGGAAATTACAACCTTACTGGAATTGGCGTTGCTACTAATAATCAAGGCGAAGTCTACCTTACACAACTTTTCTTTCGGGCTAGGTAGATTTAATTTTTAATTTGTTTGCACAATAATAATGTATTGTCTGACAATACTTTTGTCTGTTGGACACTGCTATTATTTTTGGACAATTCATGACATTACCAGATTTTCAGGTGAGCGATCGCGACCTTAGTGACGCAGCCCTTGAACAGTATTTAGAATCGACGGCGATCGCAGTTGATACAGAAACGATGGGATTATTGCCGTTGCGCGATCGCTTGTGTCTCGTCCAACTGTGTAACCTTGAGGGGAAAGTGACTGCAATCCGCATAGCCAAAGGACAAGCAGACGCTCCAAACTTAAAAAAACTCTTAGAAGCGGCGAATGTCGTAAAAGTATTTCACTTTGCTCGTTTTGACCTTGCCACTTTGCGAGCCAATCTGGGGATTCAGGTTGGGCCGGTTTTTTGCACCAAAATTGCCAGCAAGTTAGCCCGTACTTATACAAATCGCCACGGACTCAAAGATGTGGTGCAAGAATTAGAACAAGTGGAACTGGATAAAAGCTCTCAAAGTTCTGATTGGGGTAACGCCGCTAGTTTATCTGAAGCTCAACTAAGTTATGCTGCCAATGATGTGCGCTACTTAATTAGTGTGCAGCAGAAGCTAATAGAAATGCTCAAACGAGAAGAACGTTGGGAAATTGCTCAAGAATGTTTTCAATTTCTACCAACTATAGTTTCCTTAGATTTGTTGCAATTTAAGGATTTGTTTGAACACTGATGAAATGGGCAATGAGGAGTAGGGACAATAAATTTTGACTGCTCGTCGTTTCAGACTACTGAACTGTCAAGTTTAAATTGACAGGTAAGCAAGCTCGTAGTAAAGACTTTAGTCCTTATTTTATTTCTAAGCACTAAAGTCCTTACTACAAAACTTTAATTATTCACGCCCACTTACTCAAGTGATTTTTACCTAAGATCCAACGTTGGAATCATTAGTGTCTCTAGGAGTTTTAGATTCACTAACACCTTCTTTGAGATTACTAGCTCCTTCTTGAATGCCTTCTTTGAGATTACTAGCTCCTTCTTGAATGCCTTCTTTGAGGTTACTTGCTCCCTCTTGAATGCCTTCTTTGAGGTTACTAGCTCCCTTCTTAATGGCTTCCGTAGCGCTAGTACCTCCCTTTTGCAGATTTTCTTGGTGATTTTGTAGCCGAGCTACAACATTGTAGTCATCTGCGCCTGGGGGAGTTTTTGATTCAATAATACCTTCTGTTGGGCCACCAATCGCCTTCCATGCGCCAAGACCACCTTTGAGTTGGGAGACATGCTCAAATCCATTAGAACGCAGTTGCTGCGCGGCTTGAGCAGTTTCTTCTTCATTTGCACCGTAAACGTAAATATCACGGCTTTTATCCAAAGAAGGTACTGCACGTTCTACCAATTCATCTACTGGCATGGGCATCGCTCCCATAATATGACCTTGGTTGAAGGTGTTGCGATCGCGCACATCCAAAATTGTAAAAGCTGGTTCGCCCCATTCCAAGCGAGACTTCAAGACATGAGCATCAGATTGTGCTTCTATTGGTGGCTGTGGGGGAATGATCCCGCCTACTAAATTATTTGCCATAACTGCTCCTTGCTGACGATATTAATAGCAATTTAACTAACTCAATATATTTAATTGCTCTTTCGCTGGTATGAATATCCTCGAAATCTCTCCTCAGATAGACTGGGTAATTTCAATAATTTCTACCAATTAATCAATTGCAAATACAACCATTTAAGACTATGGGAATACAAGATTTTCTAAAAATAATTCAGAATTAAGGAGTCAGAATTCAGTATTAATTCTGTACGATTGGGTGACGAATATTGGTTAAAACCGTACTTCGTCCCGCTATGCTAACGCCCGAAGTCAAGCGAAAAAATTAAAATATTCCCGCCTTAAAACTCTATCTCTTTATAGGTAGATTATTCTGAATTCTGAATTCTGAATTCTGTTTTATATTAATCTAATTAAATAGATTTAAATTTTCTGTTTCTGATGTTGTAGTAATTTAGACAATCTTAATTTTACTAAATTCTTAAAAAATCAGAGAAATTATTAATTTAAAAGTAAAAAATCAGCTATTAATATATAAATTGCGTACCCTTTCAATATCAGCGATCGCTAATAATAATGTCTCCTCAATTTCCTGCCATACTCTTGGACTTACATAAGCGGCGCTATTGAGACAATCTACCAGCAACTTATTGACATCGTAATATTGCTGAAGTAATTCTTTTTGCTGTTCATTAAACTGCCAATAATAACCAATATTGCGATATTTAATCAGTATATTTCTTAATTGTTCACCCCACATTTTACCCTTAGCTTCCCACCAATCCTTAAATTTATCTAGATTGCTGTCTATGGGTGGCAGTTGTTTCTTCAGTTTTTGTAAGACTTGCTTCAATTTAGGATCAATAACAAGGTCAACAGCTTTATCAAAGGCAATGGCGAGGGCATGAACATGATCAAGGGCATCGTTGAGACTATGCTTAAAAGCAAAATCAAGTTCGCTAACACAGGCAACAGTACTAAACAGAAACTCATCAAGAGCAAGCTCAGGGTCAAAAGCTATGTTACCAACAAGGGCGTACTCAAGATCATAACCAGAAGTATAGACAAAGGCGCGAGGTCTATTGCAAGAGCTTTGTTCAACGCAAACGAGGTAAAAAGCACGAACGGCTGCTGCTTTGTAATTAGTAGAGATTGAACTAGATTTTTGACGCAGCCAGGTTAAAAAATATTGTAATCTCTCGTCGCTAGCCATTAATAAATCAATTTTTTGTTTCATTATCTGTAGTATTTCATCAGAATTCGACAACATACTAACAGTTAGTAAAAATACTTCTTGCCAGTGCTTTTCGGTCATGTGACTAACCAGACTGTTCCAAGATTGGACTTGGGAAATCTCAACAATTTTTCTAGCTGTGAAATACTTTTGGAGCGTCAAATGAGAAAAAGAGTAAATTTCTTGTGCCCTTTGCACTAATAACCCATCTTGTACTTCAATTGCCTTCAAAACTGCTTCTCGATCTAGCTGCAATTGAGTTCCTTCTAAGTTAATTCCTTCTAATGTATCCAGATAGTCAGCAATAAGTTGCAAAACTTTTTCCTTTTCAAAGAAGTAATCTTCTTGCTCAAAAGTTATAAATGCAAGTTTACAAAGGAGCTTTTTTTTACTTAATGGAGTCAAATTACAACCAACGCGATCGCGTTTGACATCTCTAATCTCATCCCATCTGAACATTAAAATATTCAGCGCTTGCTCATATAACTTGGCTGGATTTAAGGTGAATCCATCTTTTATTTGGAACACTATGCAAATCCAATGCAACAGTATTGGAGTGACCGCTAATTCTCGGATATGCTGATTTTCTGGTAGATGTAGCTGATTAATAAATAAATTTCCTATGGCTTCCCCATCTTCTCTAGAATTAAGAGCAACTGCAACAAACCATTTTTTGACAAAAACTTCCACTTGCTCTTGGTCAAAGTCTGCCACCTCAACTTCAGTAAATCCCTGAAATCTATATTTCTGGGCAGCAATCCGACTGCTAATAACAAACTTATTTTTGTAAAAACTCTGGGTAAATCTACGAATTTCTACTGTGACTTTATCTGCCTTTTCTGCTGGTACTTGATCTAATCCATCTAGCAAAATCAGTAGTTTGCCCTCAGTCAGCAGAATTTTAGTTGATTCTTTTTCAATACCGCAACTCAGAAATTCTTCGCTGATGTAGTTCAATATATTGAATTGGCTATCACTTTTAGCATCTTCAGCAAATTCTTTCAGCCTAATAAAAGTTGCGATGCGGTTTGGCTGAAACTCGCCTTTGTTACACTCAATTGCGAGATATTGTAAAAATGTGGTTTTACCTGACCCTGGTTTACCCAGCACTATTAGTTTTGAGTGTTGCAATACCGCCTCTAAGCCTGGTAATCGTCTCTGACGTTTATATCCTCCAAGTTGATTAAAGTTCGATTCAGATTTGAAGTCTTTCAACAGGTCAGAAATTTCTCGCCATTCCAGGCTAGTTATCTTCTCTAAGACATTAATATTGGTGTAAATATCCATCAGTTGGACAGTCTGGGAAATGTCCAACATTTGCATGGTATTGCACTGGTCTTGAATTTTGTCTTGGCGCTTTTGGCGCACTTCCCGCACCAATGTATCGATGTCAGCACCTTTGAATTGCGCTTTAGGAGTTGCATCAAATGCGACATCTTCAGGTAAGCTAGCTACTTTTTGCCAAGATAATCCTAGCTGTTGACAAATTTGGACAAAACAAGAGCGAGAAACCGACTCACCTGCAAAAAATTTGGAAACTGGTTGACGTGTAATTCCTAAAGCTGTTGCTAATTTATGCTGACTCCAAGTTTTGTCTGTTAAAGCTGTTTTTGCTGCCCTTATACCTTCTGGTGATGCTCTCAGTCCTTGGCTTATCATAGTCTCAGGCTGAAACTTGTAGTATAGTATATGCTTAAGAGGGTAACTACATGTAAATGCACCAGGGTAGATTTTCGTAGACCTTCTTCAAGAAGACATACTCATTGGCTAAAATACGGTTGGGTTAAATAGGAGTTTAGAATCTAGATTGGCTTATGGTTTCCTTTGTGAGCTTTTATAGATATCTAATTCATCAGAGAGTGTGGTTGCTCTTCCAAAGTTGTAGCAATTGCAGTTGTGTTTAGTGTTTCTTTGGACTATTTGCGGATATGGAGATGGTCTTCAAGGACACTTATTTTAAGTATGAAAGTTTAAAAATATACAATATAAATTCAAAATTATACAAAAATCATACAAGACTTATACATTTTATAAGCATTACGATGGCTGAAGTTTTCATAAACTTCATGGAAAATTAATTGTACACAAGTACTACAGTAGCGATCGTACTCAGCAGAGACGCGCGTGAACACACTCTCAACAGAAACACGTAAAGCAAAACTGACGCAACAGCGAATCGCCCAATCAATAATAGGCAGCATTATGGTTACAGTTCCCACTACTACTCCTAAAATTCTGATCGTCGATGACGATTTCGGTGTGCGAAATCTCGTCTATCGTTTTTTAAGTCGAAAATATCAAATAGAGTCGGCAGCAGATGGTAAAACTGCCTTATCGTTGTTTGAGCAATTTAATCCAGCTTTAGTAATTCTGGATTGGAATTTGCCGGATGTTACTGGTTATAACCTCTGCCAAGAAATGCAGAGTCGTACTAATGTTTTAGTGCTGATACTGACTAGTAGGACTGACGAGGCTGATAAAATTAGAATCTTAAGCGCAGGTGCTGATGATTTCATGACTAAACCATTTAGTCTTGCAGAGGTTGAAGTTAGAGTAGAAGCTCTTTTGAGGCGGATACGCTACATCAACCCCTCCCCAACACAACGGATAGTTTTCAAGCAGCTAGCAATTAATCCAGAAGGTCGGGAGGTAACACTTAACGATAAACCTCTCGCCTTAACAGCCCTGGAATTTAATATCTTACATTTTTTGGCAAGTCATCCGAATCAGGCTTGGAGTCGCCCACAGCTAATCCAAAAAATCTGGGGTTGCGACTACATAGGAGATGGACGGGTAGTTGATGTCCATATTGGTCAGTTGCGTAAGAAAATGGAAGTCGATACCAGCGTACCGGAGTTTATTAAAACTGTGCGGGGCTATGGTTATAAGTTTGAAGCGCCCGATGAGATTACTAATTCGTAATTCGTAATTAATGAGTACTTGCACCGTTGTTTATTAATGGAGACAAAAAAGCGCATTTCTGGATGGGGTAATAATTATCAATTATCATCGCATCTGACTTACCTAAATACTTTTACTGAGGCTTGTCCCTATAACTTGGGTTAATTTAGGACGCTGATACAAACTGATTTGGTGATTTCGTGTCTGCTCAAGCCTCAGACAGTAACTTTATTGCTTTTAATATATCGTCTCAAGATAAGTTCCAACAAAATCAAAATGTACAGACTTTAACCGAAGTTTCACCCATAGGTAAAATTTGGGATAAACACAGAGCTAATACTGATAAAGTATTACATTATTACGCCAAAGCAGACGAAGATTATTTTCAGCAATATGCTTGGCGGATGAGAATATGTTCCGAATTGCTGGAATTTCAATTAGTGCCAGACGAATCAGAAAGTATTCTCAAGTTAAAGCTATTGGATGCCCGATTCTGTAGGGTTCGTCACTGTCCGATTTGTCAGTGGCGGCGATCGCTTATGTGGAAAGCAAGAGCTTACAAAATTCTCCCACAGGTTGTAACTGATTACCCCAAGCATCGTTGGCTATTTCTCACCTTGACTGTAAAGAATTGCCAGATTGAGGAACTCAGGGAAAACTTGGATTCCATAAATAAAGCTTTTAAGCGATTCACTGAATTGAAAGCATGGCCTGGGAAAGGCTGGGTAAAGTCCATAGAAGTGACTAAAGGTAGAGATGGAGTCTCAGCACATCCGCATTTACATATTTTGGCAATGGTGCCGCCTTCGTATTTCAGTCATGGCTATCTTTCTCATACCAAATGGATAGCCTTATGGCAGCAGTGCTTACGGATTGATTACCAGCCAATTATTCATACTAGCGCAATTGCAAAGCATCATAACCCATCACTACTCATCCCAGAAATTCTCAAGTATCAGGTGAAAGAGTCAGATTTAGTGGGTGATAGAGAATGGTTTTTAGAGTTAACCCGTCAACTGCATAGAAGTAGAGCGATCGCTGTTGGGGGTATACTCAGGCAGTATATAGGACTAGTATTTGATTTATGAAAAAATCTAAGTATATGTAGGGTGTGTTACGGCTTCCGTAACGCACCAAAATCTTCGGATGGTGCGTTAGCCTACGGCATAACACACCCTACTCAAATATTTTCAGAAATCAAATATGATTCCTATATGCGCGAGTTAGAAGAAAAAAACCAAGACCTCATTGATGAAAGTGAAGAAAGAGATGAGGCTGATAAAGCAAGTTTGTCTTTCAGGTGGAAGCACAAGTTACAAAAGTACAATATTGAGTGATAACTAAGACTAGTTAAAATACTCATAATCATGAAGATGCAGTTGTTTCAGACTATTAGACAATGTAGAAAAGAGTTTTAATCCTTACCTTTGTCCTGCTCGTGTCGGGTAGAAGTAACCCAACCGACATAGCCACCAAAGCCGACCTTAACAAGATCAGCAAATACTGGACGATAGTCTTTATCAACAACAGCCAAACCGAAAGAACCACCAAGCAATAAAGTGGTACTAATAACAAAACCCAATTCTTTTAGTTTTTGTGACATTTGAATGTACCAAATAGTATTCACGAAGCTATGCGCGATAGCGCTACACAAACCTCACACCTAAGTGCGCGTTAGCACCTCTTCAGAGATCAACAAACAAAAATCCACAGGTAAATTCCTGGGGCGTTGTTTAGTTATCTCTGTTTTCTTTCCTAATTGCCTCAGCGAAGCTGCTCACCATATAGTCCACCCAGCGAGTGGATAAATAAATGCACATCATCACAATTATTAGGCGTTAGCCTACAAAATTTCGTAGAGCCAAAAGAAAAAATCCCAGCAACTCAATGAGTGAATAACTGGGAAATGCAGATTACCTTCACTTGAAATTAGGAAATATCTTCGAGTTATAAAAATAAGTAGGTTAATTTACACTTTTAGGCATCATATCTGCCTTTGACTAACCAACTCAGCCGCTAAATGTATCGCTGCTTTCATACTCGTAGCATCAGCAATTCCCTTACCCGCAATATCAAACGCTGTTCCATGATCCGGTGAAGTCCGAACAAAAGGAAGACCTATAGAAGTATTAACTGCCCGATCAAACGCCATCAGCTTCACAGGAATTAAGCCTTGGTCGTGGTAAAGTGCCAAGTAGCCATCAGCAGGATTTTGTCCTAAAGAATTTCCATACCAAGCTTGACCAGGTTTAACCCACATCGTATCCGGCGGTATTGGGCCATCTAGTTGCAATTGTGGACGATTTTGCCGCTCTTGCTCCAACCAAGGAATTAACCAATCCTGTTCTTCATGTCCAAGTTGTCCCTGTTCACCACTGTGGGGATTTAAACCTGCGATCGCAATTCTCCCATTTTCTATCCCAAAATCTTTCTCCAAACACTCCACCAGTAAATCCAGTTTTTGTGTCAGCAACTTTGGTGTCAATGTATCGGCTACTTGACGTAAGGGAATATGTGTGGTGGCAAGTAAAGTGCGGAGTATCCAACCAGTATGAGGCGATCGCGCCACAAATAACATCCCAAAGCGGTCAACACCTGATTTTTCTGCCAAAAGTTCCGTTTGACCCGGATAATTATATCCTGCGGCTTTCCAAGCAGATTTAGCGATCGGCCCCGTGACAATAGCATCAAATTTACCAGCGAGTGTTTGAGCGATCGCGTATTCCATATAGGCAAAACTAGCTGCACCACTCGCCGCATTACCTATTCCTGAGATAATTTCACCTTTTATTTCCCCATCCAACTGCACATCGTTAATTGACAACTCATCTGGATTTGCCAAAGGTGCTAAATTCTCAGTTAAATTCAGTTTGCGATAAGTCTGTACCAGCAAATCCTTGTTACCCACCACTGTAACGTCATATTTTTTACTAATTTCCGTATCTGCTAAAGCTTTCAAAATCACTTCTGGCCCAATTCCCGCAGGATCTCCCAGCGTCAACGCCAAGCGCGGACGATTCTCTTTAGCAAAATTTATTAAATTACCTTGATTATTTTGATACATAAATTTTCTTCATAATTATTATCATAAAATTTTCCCAATTTCCCCATCTCCCCTTCTTCCAACAGTAGGGATTGCCCCCCAAGCCAGTAGGGATTACCTGCTAAACTAGTTTAAAATTATTTACACAGGTCTAATCCAACAGCAACTATTGAAAAGCTTCTGTTAGACCTAGTTTACACACCACTTTGCATAAGGAGAATCACACCAATGGGCGGCGAAATATTGAATGCAGCTCTATTGTCTTTCGGTTTAATCTTCGTGGGCTGGGGCTTAGGTGCTTTGTTACTTAAAATTCAGGGCGGAGAAGAATAATTAGTGCTGAGTTAGGAGTTAGGAGTTAAGAGTTATTTTATTCTCCCCACTCCCCATTCCCCATTCCCTTTTTCATCGAAATGAGAAAAAAGCTTGTCCGTTAACCGGGCAGCTATTTTCTCATGAGTCTACCCAAATCAATTGATTTTCTGAGAAAAGATGTAAAGTTTTGTTTGCATAGGTTATTCTGATAACATTCTTTTCATAAAACATTAAAATTTATTACAACCCTCATGACATTATTAATCGTCGGTGCCACTGGCACCTTAGGAAGACAAGTGGCTCGTCGGGCAATCGATGAGGGATATAAAGTACGCTGTCTTGTTCGCAGCAGTAAAAAAGCAGCTTTTCTCAAAGAATGGGGTGCAGAACTCGTACCCGGAAATTTGCGTTACCCCGATACCCTTGCGGAAGCTTTAGTTGGCGTAACCCAAGTTATTGATGCGTCAACATCCCGCCCTACAGATTCACTGAGTATCAAACAAGTGGATTGGGACGGCAAAGTAGCATTGATTCAAGCAGCAAAAGCAGCGGGTGTAGAGCGTTTTATCTTCTTTTCGATTTTAGATGCTGATAAATACCCAGAAGTGCCGTTAATGGAAATTAAGCGGTGTACAGAACTCTTCCTGGCTGAGTCAGGTTTAAATTACACCATCTTGCGGCTAGCTGGGTTTATGCAAGGGTTAATTGGCCAGTATGGGATTCCTATTTTAGAAGCACAGCCAGTTTGGGTAACAGGTAATTCTTCTCCCATCGCCTATATGGACACTCAGGACATTGCTAAGTTTGCAATCCGAGCATTGAGTGTACCAGAAACCGAAAACCAAGCTTTTCCTGTAGTCGGTACTCGTGCATGGAGTGCAGAAG
Source organism: Nostoc edaphicum CCNP1411 (assembly GCF_014023275.1). Classification (NCBI taxonomy): domain Bacteria; kingdom Bacillati; phylum Cyanobacteriota; class Cyanophyceae; order Nostocales; family Nostocaceae; genus Nostoc; species Nostoc edaphicum. The sequence continues at coordinate 5,190,983 of NZ_CP054698.1, read as the reverse complement.
AAATCATCAACCTGTGCGAACGCTTATCTGGAAAAGACGCCAGAATAACGCGGATGCCAATAAACTTGCTGCGTGCTGTGCGGGGCTTAATGCGGTTCTTTCAGTGGGGATGGAACGTAGCTGACAGGCTAGCGTTTACAGAAGTATTAGCTAGTGGTAAACAGTTAAATGCTTCAATGGATGAAGTATATACAGTTTTTGGTTTAGATGCACAACAAACCACAACCCTAGAAAGCTATCTACAAGAGTACTTCAGCCGAATCATGAAGAAGCTCAAAGAGGTAGACTACCAGAAAAATAAAAATAAAAAGCAGAAACCTAAAAAAACTCCCTTTAAACAGTCTTCAAAAGCCAATAGTCAATAGTCATTACAAAATAGACATTAGTCGTTAAACTCTAGACTCTGGATATTTGACTCTAGATTAATGACTACATGACCAAAATGTGTAAGGATTACATAATACAGAGCACCGCCTAAACTTGGATATTTGAGTGTGCCGAAAGCAGGCATTATCTACAATGACGTTAAACCGATAGCGGGCCGTGTCGCTATCGAGTTGAAAGACAAGCTAACCGCAGCCGGTTGGAATGTATGTATCACATCGAGTATCGGTGGAATACTGGGCTACTCTACACCTGAGAGTTCTGTATGCCACACGCCCATTGATGGTCTAACCCCCCCTGGTTTTGACTCAGATATGAAGTTTGCAGTGGTGTTAGGGGGGGACGGCACTGTTTTAGCAGCGTCTCGTCAAGTAGCCCCCTGTGGTATTCCACTGCTAACAGTGAATACCGGCCACATGGGATTTTTGACAGAAACTTTCCTGAATCAATTGCCCCAAGCATTAGAACAGGCGATGGCGGGTGAATATGAAATTGAAGAACGAGCTATGCTCACCGTCAAAGTGTTTCGGGGAGATTCAGTACTATGGGAAGCTCTCTGCTTAAATGAAATGGTACTGCATCGGGAACCCTTGACCTCTATGTGCCATTTTGAAATCGCCATAGGGCGTCATGCGCCAGTAGATATTGCGGCGGATGGTGTGATTGTTTCTACACCTACTGGTTCTACAGCTTACTCATTGAGTGCTGGTGGCCCAGTCGTGACTCCTGGCGTACCTGTTTTACAGCTAGTACCCATTTGTCCCCATTCTCTAGCTTCGAGAGCATTGGTATTTCCGGATACCGATTCGGTCAACATCTACCCAGTCAATATTCCTCGACTGGTGATGGTAGTAGATGGCAATGGCGGGTGTTATATCCTACCAGAAGATCGAGTATATATGGAGCGATCGCAATATAGTGCCAGATTTATTCGCCTGCAACCGCCTGAGTTTTTCCGAATTTTACGAGAAAAATTAGGTTGGGGTCTGCCACATATCGCTAAACCAACTTCGGTAGAATTGCCGTAGTTATTGGGCATTGGGGATTGGGCATTGGGCATTGGGTATTGGTATCGGGCATTGTGGATTAAACTTATCCGTAAATTACGTTTTAACCCTCTGATTTATAAGGCTTAAAGGTTAATTCGCGGATATGTCTATTGGGAATTGGTGATTGTTACTTTCTTCTTATTACCCATGCCCCATGCCCCATGCCCAATACCCTTGAAGTTAGTTATTAAGATTGCATCGGAGAATTAGATAGCTGACACCTGAACGTGCTAAAAGATTCTTAGCAGCGTGTCAAATCAGGATTGCTCCGTCACTAAAAACTCGTAATTGCACTTTATGACTGATGTAAAGATTTTCTCTGGAATATCTTTACGAATCCCAAATCCAATATCCCAAATTGTTATGACAGTTGCTTCAAGTCCCTGTGTTTTGGTGATTGAAACCGATGAGAGCCTAGCAAATCAGCTTGCTTGCGATTTGCAAGAAGCCGGCTATGAATCAATTTTGGCTCATGATGCGACCAGTGGATTACAACACTGTCGCGATCGCCAACCTGCTTTAATCGTCTTAGACCGGATGCTAGCAGGAGAATCAGGACTCTCGTTGTGTAAAAATATGAGAAGCACTGGTATGCGATCGCCTGTATTGATTTTAATGGCAAGGGATACAGTCGATGATCGTGTAGCCTGTCTAGAAGCTGGAGCGGATGATTACATCCTCAAACCTTACCGTTCAGAAGACTTTTTGAAGTTAATTCGCCTCTACTTAAAACCCGATGTGGATACCACGGAGCAATTGCGCTTTGGGGATCTAATTTTAGACATCGCAACTCGCCGTGCTATACATAGCGGACGGGCAATTGACTTGACAATGAAGGAATTTGAACTATTAAAATTCTTAATGGAACATCCCCGTGAGGTGTTAACCCGCGAACAAATTTTAGAAAATGTTTGGGGTTATGACTTTCTGGGTGAGTCGAATGTAATTGAAGTGTACATCCGCTACTTGCGCCTAAAAATTGAAGATGAAGGTCAAAAGCGCCTCATTCAGACAGTCCGCGGCGTAGGGTATGTTTTAAGAGAATCCTAATATACTGTGGCGGAAGTTTGCCTATCTTTAACAAGGGGATTTTGCCATTGTCTAATTGAGATTGAAAACTGGGGTGTATTACGGGACAAATAAAAGCCGTGGGTTTTCCAGCTTAAATTCTGTAAAATTGAAATCTAAATTACAAAATCGAACAAATAATATGAGTCGTCGGCTAAGTTTGCTCTCGATATTGCTGAGTATTTTTCTGATGGGCTGTTCCATGCCAACAACAGCTAAACCTCCCAGTCTCACCTCTGGTTCTCAAACTCCAGCACCAGAAAATTTAGGTCAAACACTACCAATTTCGGCTAAAGCCATTGTTCCTAATGGTACAACAATTAAATTAGAGGTGGCGCAGACCCCAGAACAGCAAGCGATGGGCTTGATGTATCGACCAGCTTTGCCAGATGACCGAGGGATGCTGTTTGGATTCCCTTCAGCACAGCCAGTAAGTTTTTGGATGAAGAATGTACCAGTGCCCTTGGATATGGTATTTTTACAGAACGGTGTAGTTAAATATATTCAGGCTTCTGCACCTCCTTGTACAAGTCAGCCTTGTCCTACCTATGGCCCAAACACACCAATAGATAAGGTAATTGAACTTCGCTCTGGAAGAGCTGCCGAATTGAACTTGAAAGTGGGCGATACTGTCAAAATCGAGTTTTGAGACTCCAGTGCTTTACGACCATAAAGAACTAAGTAGTTACTCTGTTGAGAAGCTACACGGTCTAAATATATATTTTTTTTGTAAAAAATATCACTTTATGTGGTAAAACAGTCACTTGTAACGCTAATATTTGAAAACTGTGGTAATGATGTAAAATTCTAATGTCTCCAACCTAAAATTGCGCTTTTGAGGTTTGGTTGCAAAAATATTCCCTTGGGCGTAAGTGTAAATAGCTGCCAATAAGAGAATATAGGCTATGGAATCTCTGTTACTACATGTGTGATTAAATAAAGCACAAAAGTCAACGAGATGGAGTTAATTTAACTAAGCAAAAATACTGCTCGACTTTCAAGCAGATGGTTTGTAGGAAAATTCTATTTCTTAGACCTTTTATGAGAAGCCTCTCTCTAAGGCAAATCAAAAAAAGCTGTGCTGGGGTGGGTGTATAGCCGATAACGGCACAGTGACAGATTAAATACTGGCTACTGTCTACCAAGCAATGGTGAACTGATATATGACAATACATTCTGCACAAGGAGGTGAGATACAAATGTCACCATCAAAATATTCTCGACTGATGCATTTTTTACAAGAAGATTTGGCCATTTCCACAGCCTCACTGGCGGTGGTGCTTCGACATCGTGAGCAAGACCCAGGCCCTTTAGCAATGATTCTTTGGCAGTATGGGTTGATTACTTTAGAGCAGTTAGAACAAATTTATGATTGGCTGGAGACGGCATAAGTCACACCAATTTTGGATTTTGGGTTTTGGATTTAAAGTCTTTACCAAAAGACCGTTAACGGAATCTCAAACAAACACTATTTATACCAATTTGGTATCATACTAAGTTGACAAAGTTAGTTTCTTTGGTGTCAAAGATGCTGTGCTACTGTTTCGGGAGCAAATAATACTATCTATGACAACTCGGTATGATTTAGGAGAATTGAGCCATGTCACATCAACTCTACGTTGTGCAAAAGTTGATATCTGAATCTATTGACTCTGGCGGTTTCTACTCATTTATATACAGATTAAAAGAGCGAGTTAAATTATCAACTCGCTCTTTTAATTTGTCCTTTGTCCTTTGCTAATGACCAATGACCAATGACTTGACTATTGTGTAAACACTCTAACTGCTGCTGCTACACCAGAACCAGGGGTAAAGTCTTCGTAACCAAGTTCTGAGAGGGTAACTTCTAAGGATGCTATACAGCTTAAGATATCGCGATCGCTCACAAAACCCAAGTGACCAATGCGAAAAATTTTGTTGCTCAAATGGTCTTGACCACCTGCTAGGGCGATATCAAAGCGTTTTTTCATCAATGACCGAATCTTATCAGGTTCAATTCCTTGTGGTGCTACAGCCGTAATCGCTGGACTAGCGGAACTATCTGCTGCAAACAGGGGTAAGTTTAACCCTTGAATGGCGGCGCGGGTAGCATTTTTCAGCCGTTCATGTCGAGCAAATATTGACTCCAAGCCTTCCTCTTTCATCATTCGCAACGTGGTGTGTAACGCTACAATCAAGTTCACAGGCGGAGTAAATGGGGTTGTATTTTTGGCTGTGGCTTTACGATATTTGCCTAAGTCCAAATAATATTTTGGTAACTTCGCAGTTTTGTAAGCTTCCCAAGCCTTGGGACTAACAGAGACAAAACCCAATCCCGGCGGAATCATATAACCTTTTTGGGAACCGGAGGCGACTATATCCAAACCCCAAGCATCCACGGGTAGATTGAACGCACCCAAGCTGGTTACAGCATCAACGATAATTAAAGCTTCACCGTGTTCTTTGACGTGGCGGTTGATAGTTTCTAGGTCATTCAACACACCTGTTGATGTTTCGCTGTGGGTAATAATTACGGCTTTAATTTGCTTTTGGGTATCTGCTTGGAGTTTTTCAGCAAATACTGCGGGGTCTAAGGGTTTTCCCCATTCCACCTTAACTTCTTCTACATTCAAACCGTAGGCTTGACCAACTTCTACCCAGCGTTCACCAAATTTACCATTAGAGCCAACTAAAATGCGATCGCCTGGAGAGAGGAAATTAATTATTCCAGCTTCTACAGCACCAGTACCACTGACATTCAGCGTCAATACATCACTTTGAGTTTGGTGCAGCCATTTGAGGTTTTCCGTCACCTCTGCCAATATGTTGCTAAATTCACTGGTACGATGCCCAATCGGATGCTTGGCTAATGCCAGTAAGGCAGCTTCTGGCACCGGGGTTGGGCCAGGAATCATCAGCATCAGCTTATCGTTCATGTGTCCTATCCTAAAAGTCAAATAAAAGTCAAAATTGTGGAAAGTTGGTTCAGTCTGATAGCAAATCCTAGATATTCATCTACAGATTACACACAGTTTGTCACCAGCCTTGCTGTATATTTTCCAAATCTATAGGAAAAGTATCATGAGAGTTACTGTTCGGTCAGCTTGAACTTTCCAATTTATACAGAGACTCTAACTCAGATAAAACCTTTGTTCCAGGCAATCTTACCACACACCTAGACGCCAGGTTAAGGCGTTTGCTCATAGGGGAGAGGCTATTTTAGCTAAGGGTGAAACAAACGTCTATCTAGATGAGGCGCGGATATGATCAATTCTTAAATCTTACCCATAATTCGCTGCGGCGGTTTTGATAAAAACAGACGAAATAGTTTTGAATATCGCGGGAATAGTCGGTGAAAAAGCAATGTTTTGCTTCCACGAAGGAAGTAACCACCTACACTATGCGGAAGACTTGGATGTTACCGTTTGCTAAGAGATAGAAGATACCCAACCCAAACTTTTCAATGTACTTGGGGCGAAAATTTGTTCTTAGGTTGCCATTCTTTAAAGAATACCTCCATCTATAAAAGGAGGCGATGATTTATTTCAGTCCAAATCACTTCGATGCTAATATCCAAGACTTTTCTGGCTTACTCAATAGCGATTTATTTGCCACAGAAGTTGAGATATTTATGCTACTAATTGCTGTATGTTATGATGTTGAACTTAGTGGAAAGCGATGCCTAAAACGGGCTACGCCTACGTTATAAATTATAAGTTTTTATACTAACACTTACAAAATTGCTACAATCGTGCCTAGTCTTTTTAATTACTATTCATGGTGAGTCGTTTTTAACTAGTGTTCAGTTCATAAACTGTCACTCACCAGATCCCCGGTATTCTTGCAAAAGAGATATTCTTAGTTAGTGCAAGGAGTGATACCATTTCACCACATGTTTGTCACAAGTTATCCCCGTAATGCTCCCTCCTCAGGGAATGTTGCAGATTTCAAATGTTGCATCAAACGAGTGAGTTGGTATAAGCTTTTACGGGAAAGCGCTTGAGTGAGCAAAACTCTCAAGCGCTTTTTCGTGTATAAATAAAACAGAAGTCAGAATTCAGAATACTCTACCCATAAAGGGATAGAGTTTTAAGGTGAGAATATTTTAATTTTTTTCGCGCCACTTGCGGGCAAGGTTTTAAACCAATATTCATTACCCAGTCGTACAGAATTCAATTCTGAATTCTGACTCCTGAGTTCTGAATTCTTCTTATAAAATTACTGTAACAGTACTTCTTACAACACATAATTAATGGATTTAACATCCGTGCCATCCGTCAAATCCTTTTTAATTGACTTGACGTACCACACGAATTAGTTTTCCTTGCAAAGGTTCTCCTGCTGTCACAGCCTCATCTATCCGTGCTGCAAACTTTTCCCAATTACGATGGTTCGTGCAAGCAATAATACCGAAGTGGTTAGAATCACGACGATGCAAACGGATAAAATCATCTCTGTTGATAGTTAATATCGAGCGTTTTTGACTTATAGCAAATGCTAGCACTTCCTCATCGGTTATACGTTGACCTGCATTTTCTGCTTCTTGAACTGTCAAAACATCATGTCCCAAAGCGCGTAATAATTCCACAACTGGGAACGGAAACTGCTCATCTGCGTAGAATCGTGCCATCAACTAGGCTGCCTCATTACGCTCAATTGCCAATTCGATTTCATCGGCATGAGTTTCTGCATATACCCAAGCATTGGCTAAGTCTGTAGCTGTAATGGTTGGATAGCTTGTCAAAAGGTCAGCATCACTATATCCAAGACCGCGAGCTTCCACAAGTACCCATACGGGAATACGAGTTTTAGTGATGCGAGCCTCTCCACCACAGACTCTAGGAGTTTTCTCAATTCCTTGCCAATGCCAATTGTTGCCGAGACTTTGAGCAAGTAACTGTATAGCCTGCAATTTTTCACCAGGACTGAGGGCAAGAAGTTTTTGTTCTAACTCTTTGAGTGTCACGGATGTAAATCCTCTGATGTTTTTTCAGGCTACATTTACAATTTTATCGATTGCTAAGTACAACATTTTATTAATTCGTAGCGAATCCTCTGCCGCCCTATCCTGCGGAAAGGCAAAGCGCATCTGCGTTTAAATTTCAACCCTCAATTCGCCACGAGTCTACGCAAAACTCTACTTAACCAACTACAAAATTTACCAACTTTCCCGGTACTACAATTACCTTTTTAATCTCTTTGCCTTCGATGTAACGCTGGGCAATTTCTGACTCACGGGCGTATTTTTCCAACGCTGCTTTATCTGCTTGTGCTGGCACTTGAATCGAGCCGCGAGTTTTACCCATAACTTGAATCACTAAAGTGATTTCATCAGCTACCAAAGCAACCGGGTCAAATGATGGCCAAGTTTGAGTATGAACTGAATCACTTTCACCCAATAAATGCCACAATTCATCAGCAATGTGTGGTGCAAATGGTGCTAGTAAAACCACCAAAGTCCGAATACCTTCTGCATAAATTGGTGAATTTGTGCCGTCAGCATCAGTTAAGGCGTTACTCAGCTTCATCAATTCTGAAATCGCTGTGTTGAATTGATATTCATCTTCCACGTCTTCCGTTACTGCTTGAATAGCCGTATGAATTGCCCGCCGTAATTCCTTTTCTGCTTTAGTTAAATCAGAGAGTTGAGCTTTTTTACGGGATACCCCAGCCGCAATATAATCTGTCACCAAACGCCAAACCCGATTTAAAAAGCGGGATTGTCCTTCCACATCGGCTTCATCCCATTCCAAATCTTTTTCTGGTGGCGCTTTGAACAAGATGAACATCCGCGCTGTATCTACACCGTATTTGGAAATTACATCTTCTGGCGCTACACCGTTGCCCTTTGATTTAGACATGGTGGCATAGAGACGTTGCAGCGGTTCACCTGTCTGGGGGTCACGGGGGTCGGCTGAATTTACTAGATTAGAGGGAATCCATTTATCTTTACCACCCTTTTTGGGATTTAGGTAAGTTAAACCCTGTACCATACCTTGAGTTAACAGGCGTTGGAAGGGTTCGTCAAAGTTCAGTAACCCTCTGTCCCGCAGAACCTTAGTAAAGAACCGCGAATACAACAAATGTAAAATTGCGTGTTCAATTCCACCCACATACTGGTCAACTGGCATCCAGTCGTTAATTTTACTGGAATCGAAAACCTGTTGTTCATTTTTAGCGTCAGGGAAGCGCAAGAAGTACCACGAGGAATCAATAAAAGTATCCATCGTGTCAGTTTCCCGCTTCGCTGGAGTGCCACAAGTCGGACAAGGCACATTTACCCAGCTTTCCAACTGAGTCAAAGGTGAACCGCCACGTCCAGTAAATTCAACCTCTTCTGGCAACTCTACTGGCAAATCTTTATCAGGAACTGGCACTATCCCACAGTTGGGACAGTGAATTACAGGTATGGGTGCGCCCCAATAACGCTGCCGCGAAATTAACCAATCCCGCAAGCGATATTGCACCCGCACTTTACCAAAACCTTGTTGTTCGGCGTATTCAATTATTGCTTGTTTAGCCTCTGTGGAAGCCATACCAGTAAAAGCCCCAGAATTAATTAAAATTCCTGGTTCAGTGTATGCCTGGTTATATTCAATTTGGATGAGTTGCGTGACTTCATCATTCTCTGATGTTGGAGTTAAGTCAAAACCTGCCACATCATCTGGGGAAACAATGACAAAATCAATCGGCAAATCGTAATTTTTGGCAAACTTAAAATCCCGAACATCATGTGCCGGTACACCCATCACTGCCCCAGTACCATACTCGTACAGTACATAGTCAGCAATCCAAATAGGCACTTCCTCGCCTGTAAATGGGTTAATTGCCTTACCACCTGTGGGGATACCCCGCTTAGGTTTGTCTTCAGCGGTACGTTCCAACTCACTTTGATTGGAAACTTCTTTAATAAAGACTTCTACCGCTGCTTGTTGCTCTTTTGTAGTGACACGTTTTGTTAAAGGATGTTCTGGTGCTAACACCAAGTAACTGACACCATAAACGGTATCTGGGCGTGTGGTGTAGACACCGATTTTTTCATCTATCCCAACTATAGGAAATTCTAAATAAGCGCCTGTAGATTTACCAATCCAGTTTGCCTGCATCGACTTGACGCGTTCCGGCCAACCTGTCAATTTATGTAAGTCATTGAGTAATTCTTCGGCGTAGTCGGTAATCTTAAAAAACCACTGGCGTAACAATTTGCGCTCAACTATTGCCCCACTGCGCCAGGAACGTCCTTCGTTATCAACTTGCTCGTTTGCCAGTACAGTTTGATCTATAGGGTCCCAGTTTACCGCTGCTTCTTTTTGGTAAGCTAACCCCGCTTGCAAAAACTGCAAGAAAATCCACTGCGTCCACTTGTAATAGTCTGGTGAACAGGTAGCAAGTTCACATTCCCAATCAATGGATAAACCAAGACGCTGCAATTGCTGCCGCATCTGGGCCATATTCTGATAAGTCCACTTTGCTGGCGGTACACCACGGTCAATGGCGGCGTTTTCTGCTGGCAAGCCAAAGGCATCCCAACCCATTGGGTGTATTACCCGATACCCTTGCATTCGCTTGAGGCGGGCAATCACGTCAGTAATCGTATAATTACGGACGTGACCCATGTGTAGGCTGCCCGATGGATAAGGGAACATGGATAAAGCGTAAAATTTTGGCTTATTGCTAGCTGTAGGTGTCTGATCTAAGCCAAGTTCTATCCATGTCTTTTGCCATTTTTCCTCAATTGCTGCTGGGTTATATCGAGAATCCACCAAAAATGCTCCTACTGGGTCTGTCTAGGTTAACCTGCTAGGTTAACCTATATTGTAGGTCAAGTACTCAAAGATTTATACAATTGAGCATCAGCCTGATTATGCCCAAACTGCTAGCTTTTTGGGTATAGCAAAAGTCATTTAATGAAAGTTTAAATGGTTGAATCAAATATAAAATTTTCTGATTTGGTGCGGGTTTTTGTCTATGGCACGCTCAAACCAGGTGAAGCTAACTATAAAAGATATTGTGCTGGTAAAGTCGTTGATGTCAAATTAGCTATTGCACAAGGTAAATTGTTTGCTCTACCAATGGGATACCCGGCGATGACTTTAGGAGATAGCCAAGTTCACGGATATTTACTTTTTTTTCCCAACCTAAAGATTTTAAATGAATTAGATGTGCTGGAAAATTACCAGCCAACTAGACAACCAACAGCAAACCTCTATAATCGACAAATGATTGAGGTTTACGATTCACAGTCGCTCTCTTTGGGTTGGGCTTGGGTTTATTTAATGACTCTAGACCGAGTTGAGCAATTAAGAGGATGCCTCCAACCTGACGGTTGGTGGAGTGGCTCAGGTTTAACTGCAAAATACAGTTATGATCTGTAAACTGTTAACTTTGTGATTAGTTTATGTCTTGTCTAGAGTCCTGGCGTTGCGGCTGTACCCGATAAACCGGATTTTCTGGAGAAGCTACTGCTGCTTTAGGAATTTCAATTACCGGGTTATTTAGTCCCACCATCAGCGGCGAAGGGGGAACTATAGACGCTGACGATGTTTGTATCGGTTCTGTTTGTGGTCGTTGTGCCAGTTGTGGTACTCTCGAAGCGCCAGGTACTAAGCTAGATACTGCGCCGATCACACAAGCAGCAACGGCTGCACCTCCCAGCATCCAGTTGAGACGAGAGCGGCGGTGCAAACGTGTCAAAACTTTCTGAACTGTTGCTTCTGGGGACTCTTGGGCTGCTGGCACTGGGAGCGTCCGCAAGCCTTGGCGCAGCTTTAACAGTCGGGCATACAAGCATTGAACCGAGGCATCATTTGCCAGCCATTCTTCTACTTGCTTGCGTTCGGTAGCTGTGACTTCACCATCGAGGTAAGCACTCAATAACTCGAAGCGATCGCGCTTCACCATATCCATAAGACCCGTTGATTCATTGGTATGCTTGGCCATTCCATCTGGCAAATCTTGAGGAAGTTGCAAAGGTGAACGGTCGTAAAACTGAGAATCAGTAGTCATCTTAACATTATTACCAATTCATACACGGGTAAACTGGGCGGGAAATTTGGGAAAATTAGCCAATTTTCCTCCTTAGGGCAGAAGTAATCTACGTCTTTCTGGTAATTCTTAATCTATGCTTAAATTCTGCCATTCGACAGAGGCAAGATACTGTAAATTAGGAGTCTAGATAATTCTGCAAGTGAGCTTGCAATCTCGATCTAGCTCTGGCTATTCTTGACTTCACAGTTCCTAGGGAAACTCCAGTGATTTCGGCAATTTCTTCATAAGCCATGCCTTCGATTTCTCTCAGGACGATGGTAGTACGAAAAACTTCTGGTAAATCCGCGATCGCTTCCCGCAATTGCTCGTAAAATTCTCTAGTTGTCAGTTCTTCTTCAGGCCCTGGAGTATCACCAGCGATTTCCCAATCCATCTCGCCGTCCTCTAAGGAGCGGGGAGCATCGAGCGACAAAGGACTCATAACCCGCTTGCGTTTCCGTAACTCGTCGTAAAACAAGTTGGTGGCAATACGGCTTAACCAGCCCCGAAATTTAGCAGGTTCTTGTAATCGGTTAATATTCCGATACACTCGAATCCAAACTTCTTGAGCCAAATCGGCTCTGTCAGCCCAATCTGGAGCCAGGTGGTAGAGAACTCGATCAACTTGACTTTGATAGCGGCGTAATAGTTCTGCAAACGCAACACGATCTGGTCGCAGTCCCGCTTGACAGCGCAAAATTAAATCGTGGTTAGGGAGTTTGTCAACTTGCACTGATGCTTCTGGATACTTTGCATCAACCGTTGACCAGGATACAGTAATCGACTGACTCATAGATCGTACTGGCTCTAAATCATCCCTATCTATTAGACCTGCTAATGGGACATAAGTTCCATACTAAGGTGACGGATTTATTACTGGAACACTGAAGCATACAATTTTGGATACATTTATAGCAATAAGGAGAGCCACTTTTTCCTTATACTGCTCCCATAGTTGCCTTTGCACCCATCAACTAACAAAGTTACTATAATATGCACATTTTAGTAATTTTCGCAACTGGGTATATACGCTTGATAAAAATAATTAAATCTGGTTATAAGGATGAAGATAAAAATTTTGTAATTCTAACTTTTTGATACCTTTAAAATTCAGGTAATAATTTCTGGAAGTTGGGTTGCTGTGGTTGTTAAGATAGTGATTTATTTTTTTGATTTTGTTACCAGAATAGTTGCTGATTGTTCTGGTTGTGGGCCGTAGGCAGCACTAGAGTTATGTTGCTCTGGTACGCGAACTTGAAAAAATAAATTGAGGGAAAATGTAATTGTGACTGCTAGCAATAGTTTTTCAAACATGGTTTTTCTTCCACCTACACCATTAGTGATTGATTGCTACATTTCAAGAGTTCCACCAAAAAGTCCAAGTATTGGCTTACAATCCCCAGAACTTTTGAATAATCAGGTTTCTCACTTGAAGTTTTGCAGCTGGGACAATTCGCATAGTCTTAGTTTGCCCAGAGGTGTTGGCAGATTTATAGCAGAAATGATAAGTATTGATAAATTTTTGATAATAGGATGATGAACACATTCAATTGCTCGGCTGGATATGTCAGGGATAAACAATAGGCGATGGCAATGCTAAGAAATGAATCTGTAGGGCGGATGGTAATGTTGCTCTGTTTTGGCACAGCATTTCTATCTTTAGGTGTCCATTGGCGCATTACTACGGCGGAACGGCAGTTTGAGAAGACTGCATCTACTTCGATGCGGCGAGATTCTACCCTAAGCAATCCCAAGGGAAGCCGCCCAGAGGGAGTCTACAAGAATCTTTCTCAAGTGAGTTTAGGGGAAATTGCTATGGGCGCATCTTCTATGCCACCTGGTGAAGTGACCCAAGGCTCAACTGCCCAGAAGAGGGAATTTACAACAAAGCCCTCTGCTCTTAAGCCTCAAACTAAGTCAAAAACAATTAAGAAGAATGTAGCCAAAGCAACGACTCGGAAGGCTGCTACACTCAGGTCTTCTGGTGGTAAGTCTCAAACTAAGTCGAAAATAATTAAGAAACCTGTAGCGAAAGTAACTAATCGAAAGGCATCTACATTTAAGCCTTCTACTATTAAGCCTCAAACTCAGCCTCAAACCATTAAGAAGAATATCGCTAGAGCAACCGACCTACCAACTAAGACGCAGCTGGTGGCACAAGCAGAAAGACAAAATCCAGTTGCAGATAGCTGGCCAAAAGCTCTATGGTCTAAGGCTTCAGCCCAGCAAGTAGCATCTAATAAGCTGGCAGATGCCAAGACGCAAGTGGTAGTTGATTTAAGTGATCGCCGCACTTATGTATACGCAGGGGATGAGGTGATAGCCAGCTACCCAATTGCTATAGGTAAGAAAGGTTGGGAAACGCCTACAGGTTCTTTCCAGATAATCCACATGCGACACTATCCAATCTGGCGTCACCCAATTACGGGCAAAGTATTTGAAGCTGGTACGGATAGCCCTTTGGGAGACAGATGGATTGGTTTTTGGACAGATGGACGGAATGAAATTGGCTTTCATGGGACGCCGGAAATTGACCTGGTAGGAACGGCTGTATCCCACGGCTGTTTAAGGATGCGTAATTCTGATGTCCGATTATTGTATGACCAAGTGAGTTTAGGTACAGCAGTGGTAGTACGTGATTAATTTATTAAGAGTCATTTGTCATTTGTCATTTGTCATTTGTCTAAAACAAATGACTGAGTGGCACTAATAAAAGCCGAAAGGCTTGTGTAACCTCGTTCCCAGTCTTCAGATTGGGAATGTATTCTAAGACGGCTGATGCCTCTCATTAAGAAAGAGGAGGCGGAGCCTCAAGGAATGGTGTTCCCAGCCTGGAGGCTGGGAACTAGGCAACGCAAAACTTTGTACTTATCTTAGTGGCAATGACTAATGACCAATGACCAATGACCAATGACTCTTAAAATTATAATTTTTGCTCAAAGTTAGGTGCGTATGTCTGGAGTAAAGCACTAACTTGGCGTACAACCTCATTGCCAGTGTTTTTGCCCAAGGCTTGCCGTTCTGGGAAGAAATTGGGTCGATCTAGGTAACGGTTGATCGCCTCACTTACTTGCTGAGAAATTAAGTCTTGCAGTTGTGCCTGAGCAGTTTGGCGCTGAAAGTTAGCACCCTCTTCTGTAGTAGCATACAGAGGTGGTAGGCGATTGAGAGCGTAAGCGGCAATATCCCCGACATCCAGAGAACTTTCGCTGGTAGCTTCAATTTCTGCGACTCGTGCGATCGCTTCCGTCAGTACCAATTCTTCCATAACGTTAATGAATTGTTTGCGAGGTACCGCCACTACCTCACCAGTCAATAGCGCACCCATCAGCCGATCCAGCGCCATATACTCTTCAATTGAGAGTTCCGAGGCGTTGTCACAGATTCTACCGACTTCTGCTTCCATTGCTGGTGTCAAATAACCATCCTGGAGAGCTTGTTCTACAATTTTTTCGATACTCATAACGCTTATCATCATTTATGTTAGCCAAGCAAGGTAGGGACGGTATCAATCCAATTTGTTTTGTCTAATTCTCAGCAAAAAATACACAAATTATTCACAGACGTGATCAACTCCGCCTCTACTAGTTAAAGACCTTAGTTCGCCAAGGTGTTGGATCAACAGATTGTCCGTTGACATACAAACCCCAGTGTAAATGTGGCCCCGTAGAAGCACCTGTTGAACCTACTGCGCCAATTAGTTGACCAGCTTTCACAAAATCACCTTCTTTAACGTTAATACGACTAAGGTGCATGAAAATACTGGTTACTCCTTGACCGTGGTCAATGCCAACTACGTTACCATGAACCCGAAACCCTTGGGATACCCTACCTACCAAAGCAACTCGCCCAGCGGCTGGGGCAATTACGGATGAACCGGCAGCACCAGCGTAGTCAAGACCACGATGATAGTAGTCATTTGCAAATGTACCATTATAGTAGCGACGTACACCATAGGTTGTACTCATTCGCCCTGCATTTGGCCTCAGGAATATTCCATTCCAATACTTTTCTGGTGTTTGTAGTGCCTTAAAAGCTGCCACACGCTGAAGTTCATGCTCTGTAGCCTTCACTCCAGCTTTGCCAGGTGGCAAAGTAATGCGTTGTACGGGGAACTTGCGATTAAGCACATTCACTGCTAAGTTTTGTACTTGACCATCCCCTGCAACCCGAAGTGTTCTAGTTCCAGATTTTTCTAGTGGAGTTGTGGGAACAAAAGCCCGATACTGATTGGGTGCGATTTCAAAAGCTGGGTATGTATTATTACCACTAGCTACTGTTGGATTTGTACCATTATCTGGATTATCTAGATTGATCTCCACCGAGAGTGTATCCCCTAATTTAGGATTAGTTGGAGTCACTTTTACTTCTAAAGCATCTACAGGCAATGCCAAAGCGATTGGGAGAACAGCAAATATTCCCTTTAACACATTTATTGCACGACGGTTGGCTGTCAAGGTTTTGACATCAAAGCCGAGCAACTTTTTGTTTGAACTACTAGCGCTATTCTCAATAATCATAGAACTACAAAAAAACCCTTGCTTGTGTTAGAAAATAGACTAGCTTATTATTACTAGTGTTTCCTGCTTGAAGCCGATGTTGTTGTAAACCATAAATGTTAGGAAATTCTCTAAGTACTTATGGATTGCAAGGGCGAATGATTTTATCTGTAATTATTAGTGAATTGGTATTAACTCTAATAATTAATGTGTATGACATCGATAATGAGCATAAAATTTAACTAGATTGATGGCAAAAACGCTCTTGTGGCTTGCTATATGTTTCACTTGTTAGGCAACAAAGGAAACTCGTTGTAATTATACTCATTACATAATGATACTTGAAGGAAATCTTGGAATCAACTGGACACTTTTTCAACTGGACACTAATATCACACTGTTAGGTTGAAATCGGTATGGGGAAATTACTTAAACTAGGTAAGTAAGTCCGCGAGGATAAATTAAACTATATTAAATAATGTAAATATCTTAAAATTTGCTCTTAGTAGCGCTTTAACGCCAAAAAACCATAAAAATAATGCACAAATTTTAGTATAGTCACGCCACACTTAAGATTTACTTTATAAATCAACTTTACATGATGGAATACGCTGATCAACTTTAGGCTGATAGTATTACTTTTGACTTAAGTTTGCCATCTTCCATGTTAACGATGCGATCGGCAATATCTAGGATGCGGTTGTCATGAGTAACCATCAAGATGGTGCAGCTTTGTTCTTTTGCCAGTTTTTGCATGAGATTGACTACATCTCGTCCCGATTGACTGTCAAGGGCGGCGGTGGGTTCATCCGCAAGGATTATTTGAGGATGACTGACTAGGGCACGAGCGATCGCTACTCTTTGTTTTTGTCCCCCAGACAGTTTATCAGGATAGTAATGCAAATGATTTCCTAATCCTACCTGTTCTAACATCTGGGCTGACCTAGCTCGCATCTTTTTTAACCCAAGATATTTGTGCAATTCCAAAGCCATTTTGACGTTTTGGAGTGCCGTCAAACTACCATGCAAGTTATGTGCTTGGAAAATATAACCATTACGGCGTCGCGCCTGCACTAGTTGTTCAGCACTAGTGCCACAAAGTTCTCGTCCTAACACCCGCAAACTACCAGATTGGGCAGAACGCAATCCACCTACTAAGGTCAGTAAGGTAGTCTTGCCAGAACCAGAGGGCCCAGTCATGATAATAATTTCACCAGCGTTAATCTCTAAGTTGATGTTAAATAGAATTTGCTTGCGGAGTGAGCCATGACCAAAATAGTGGTCGAGATTTTTAATAGAGATGACGGGTTGACTAGTCATAAATAGCTTGATTACTCGTGATGATCGTCATTGGTCATTTGTCCTTTGTCATTTGCAAATGACCAATGACAAATGACAAATGACAAATTTAGAACATATCAGCAGGATCGGCGGCTTGGAGTTTGCGGGTGGCGATCGCACCGGAAATTGTACACATAATGATAGTCAGCACTAATACCTGTAATGCCCGAATCGCAGTCATGTACATGGGCAAATTTGTGGCACTGCGAGTCAGTTGGTAAAGTGCTAAAGATACTCCCAATCCAGGGAAGAAGCCGAGTGCTGCCAAGATCAACGATTCTTCAAGTACCACACCTAGCAGGTAGTAATTGCGATATCCCATTGCTTTGAAGGTGGCGTATTCCCGAACATGGGCATTAACATCGGTGGAAAGGACTTGATAGACGATGATCACGCCTACGACAAAGCCCATCGATACACCCAGGCTGAAAATAAACCCAATGGGTGAATTTGTTCTCCAGAAGTTATTTTCAAATTCAATAAATTCGGCGTGGGTTAATACTCTGACATCATCTCTCAGGTAGGCTTTGAGCATTGCTGCTACTTTTTTCGGTTCATAGCCTGGTTTAAGAACAATCAAACCTAGACTGACACTGCTGGACTGTCGCCCAGAAAATAGCCGCAAAAAATTCTGATCGCTGGTAATCAGGTTGCCATCAGAACCAAAGGAAGCCCCGACTTGGAATAAGCCACTAATAGTAATGGTGCGCCGTTCTATTTCTGTAGTCAGGGTTTTTCCTTGGTCAATTTGAGCGATCGCTTTTTGATAATCTCCTCTTGCACCACGATCAAACAAAACGGTATCTGGCATTTTGATCGTTTGCAATTGCTGGTTAACATCTGGTAAGTCAAAGGCTGGCTTGTCTGGGTTAAAGCCGATAACTAGCACCCCTGTCTCACGGTGTGTTTGGGGATTTTTCCAGATTGCATTATTGAAATACATTGGTTCGGCTGACTTCACCCCTGGTATATCCATTGCTTGGTAAAGTCGCCGACGAGAAAATGTAGACAAGCTTGGCAAGTTACGGGCTTGGGGACTTGTTAAAACAATGTCTGCTTGCAAACTGCGATGTAATCTGGTGTTACTGTCATACAATGCAGTTTGAAAGCCTAACTGCATGAACATCAGAAGATCCGCAAAGGCAATACCTGACAATGCCACGAAGAGACGGCTTTTTTCATGATTCAGTTGCAGCCATCCTAGAGGAGTTCGCCGTCGCAGTTGTTTAATCAATCCCATGATAAGAAGTGAGGAGTGGGGGGATTAGGGGACAAGGGAGATGAGGGAGTAACGAAGAAGAATTAATAACCAATGACTAATGACTAATGACTAATGACAAATTTCACAATTCAATTACTGCCTTAACTTGCATATTGGTTAAGGTGGCAGCTTTTCGGCTGGAAGCTTCATCTAGTCGGATATGGACTTCTACTACTCTGTTGTCGATATTGCTGACGGGATCTGTGTTGATGACATTCTGTCGTCGCACTTGCAAACCTTTGCGATCTACGATTCCCTGTAATTCGATCGGGAGGTAATCACCAAATACTCGTACTTGCTGCCCTGAATGCACTTTGCCGATATCGCTTTCGTAGACTTCGGCTATGACATACATCTGGCTGGTTTGGCCGATATCTGCAATGCCATCATTTGATACTAATTCCCCAGGATGGGTATGGATCTCAAAGACCTGTCCATTTTGAGGCGATCGCACCTCAGCCTGATTAAGATTAACTTTTGCCAGATTCATCGCTGCTACGGCACGATTGACTTCTGCTTTAGCTGCTTCTACATCCACTCCGCGCACTTCGGCAATTTCATCAAGCGTGGCTGTAGCTTGTTTAACTTGTTGCTGACTAGTTGATTGGGTACGATTTAATAGTGACTGTGCTTCTTGCAAGCTTTTTTGGGCGGTTTCCAAGTTTAAACGCTTACTATCCCGTTGAGAAGCGGAAATTGCGCCTTGTTGATATAGTTGCTGATAACGTTCGTCTTCTGCTTGGGCGTTACGCACTTCGGCTTGGAATCGCTCAATTGTCGCGGCTTGGGCATTAAGATCACCTTGGCGTTCTGCCTCTAAACGAGCGATCGCAGCTTTTTGGGCAGCAATTTCACCACGTTTAGCACCTGCTTGGGTGCGGTTTAGGTTTGCCTGGGCTACTTTTACCTCTTCCTGCGCTTCTTTTAATGCTGCTTGCAAGCGATCGCGGCTGTTCAAAATTGCGATCAATTGTCCTGCTTTTACTCTATCCCCCTCCTTCACCAACAACTTTTCTACCCGGCTTCCTTCCGCAGACACCGCAGCAGAGAGTTTAATTACTTTCCCCTGTGGTTCGAGCCGCCCTAAAGCTGTTACCGTTTTTAACTGTGGCAATTGTGTTGCTGGCACTTGTGTCTCTGGATTTACATAATTTTGCCAGCGTTTTACTATATAAAAACTTATTCCGCCAATCAATAAAGATGCAATTATACCTATAGCAACAGATGGACGCAGAATAGACTTAGGGAACGTTCTGTACCCTAGCTTTGAGTTTCGCACCATAGATTACCTCTTAACTAGTGGCGCAGAAAAAAGAACAAATTAGGCTTTTATCCGTAATTGTTTGCTAATTACTACTTCTTAAGTCAGTTATTGTTGATTTATCACTTAAGGGACTTCCAAGAAATAAATTATCCATTTTGTGGGGTAGGCAACATGAGCGCCCTAAATCTGGGACGGGTGGGGACACCATTGGTGTCAACTTAAGCCAAAAATAGCGTACTGATTGGGTGTTGTTCACCCGCCAGGGATTGTAAATCCCTGACTAATTGCTCAAGTCTACTGAAGTAGACTGAAAATTTTTGCGCTCTAAAGTCCTCTGAAGAGGACTTTAACTATGAGACAGGGATTTACAATCCCTGGCGGACGTGCGGTTTCGCGTTAAGTTGACACCAGTGGTGGGGACAACCATCCCACAAGAAAATTTGGGATGTTTTTTTATTTGGAAGTCCCTAACAGTCCATAACAAAATTGTAAATTGTTGACATTTTAGTTACATCAGGTATTTATCTGGATAGGAAAATAACAAATTATTCTACTGATTGAGAGATTTGTTTTCCTGTGAAACTACCTTTGGTTTATGAAAGTATTCAGGTATAGTAAGCGTTTTCAAAATTATGATTTGTAACAGCGCCAACAATCAGAATCAAATTAAGTTAATAAAATAAGTATTTTTTGTCAAGATTATGAATAACTTCAACTTTTAATGATTAATTCTATATAACAACCAGATCGCAGGTATGATAATTAATCTACCAAACATAGTTAGAGACTAAATTATGTCTACTTAAAACTTAGAGTTATTTCCACTCAAAAATTATGATATTTTTATCCGATACTTTCAAAAGTTAAGGGATATTTAAAATCTATCATTTGGATGCAATACGGAGTAGTAAGCTTAATCTAAAATCGGTCGTTAGAAATTTACTGGAAGGTCTAAGTAGAGCGGCATGAATAATTCAAGGTTTGTAGTGGGGGCTACCCCCTGCGGGAACGCTTCTCTACGAGAGGCTCCGCCAACGCGAACAGCCCTCATTTGAGGACTAAAGTCCTTACTACGAAATAATTTCAAGATTTTTTACATTACTTAATCTACTTTGATTTATTCTCGCCTACTTACTTAGTAGTTTAACTGGCTGCAACAACAGCACGATCATTTACTAACTTGCCATCTTCCATATAGACGATGCGATCGGCAATATCTAGAATGCGGTTGTCATGAGTAACCAAGAGAATGGTACAGTCATGCTCTTTAGCTAGTTTTTGCATGAGGTTAACCACATCTCGTCCCGATTTGCTGTCAAGGGCGGCGGTAGGTTCATCTGCTAAAACAATTTTAGGACGACCAACCAATGCACGAGCGATCGCAACTCTTTGTTTTTGTCCCCCAGATAAATCATCAGGATAATAATTGAGGCGATTTCCTAATCCTACCTCCTCTAACATTTGGGCTGACCGGGTTTTCATTTCTGCTGGTGAAATATTATTATGCACTTCCAAGCCCATTCTGACGTTCTGGAGTACTGTCAGGCTACCGTGCAAGTTGTGCGCTTGGAAAATATAACCATTATTGCGTCGCACTTGGGTAAGTTGTCCTGTACTAGCGCCACAAAGTTCTTGTCCCAATATCTGCAAACTACCGGATTGGGCAGAACGCAAGCCGCCTGCTAAGGTGAGAAGTGTCGTTTTACCAGAACCAGAAGGCCCAGTCATAATAATAATTTCGCCAGCGTTAATATCCAGGTTGATATCAAAAAGAACTTGCTTACGGAGTTGACCATTACCAAAATAGTGGTCGAGATTTTTAACAGAGATAACGGATTGACTAGTCATAAATAGCTCGATTATTCCTGATGATTGTCATTTGTCCTTTGTTCTTAGTCATTTTTTATTACCAAGACTTACGCCAAAATTGCTAATTTCGCTGTCGTAGAGAATAATTCCTAGAGTCTCCGTAAGTCCTAATGACTAATGACTAATGACAGTTTTTAAAACATATCTGCGGGGTCAGCGGACTGTAATTTCCGAGTGGCGATCGCACCAGAAATAATACACATAATCATTGTTAGTATTAACACTGTGGTGGCTCGCGCTACCGTCATATAGAGTGGTAAATTGGTGGCATTGCGAGTTAAAGCATAAAGTCCTAAAGGTGCGATCGCTCCTGGAATAAAGCCCAAGATTGCCAAAATTATTGCCTCTTCAAACACCACGCCTAATAAATAGAAATTGTTATAGCCCATTGCTTTGAAAGTGGCGTATTCTTTGAGATGGGAATTCACATCTGTAGAAAGAACTTGATAGACGATAATCACGCCTACCATAAACCCCATTCCTACACCCAGGCTGAAGATAAACCCGATGGCTGTATTTTTTTTCCAATAATCTGTTTCAAATTCGATAAATTCTGCTTTGGTTAAAACTTTAATATCATCATCTAAATGAGATTCTAAAGCTGCTTTGATTTGTTTGGGATCATAGCCTGGTTCTAGTTGAATCAAACCTATACTGACACTACTTGCTTCTCGTTTAGGAAATAGCCGCAAGAAATTCTGGTCGCTGGTAATCAGGTTGCCATCAGCCGCAAAGGAAGCCCCGATTGAAAATAAGCCGCTAATGGTAATTGTCCGGCGGTCAATTTCAGTTGTCACAGGTTTCCCTTGTGCAACTTGAGCGATCGCTTCTTGATAATCTCCTCTAGAGGCGCGATCGAACAGAAGGGTATCTGGTAGCTTCACCCGATCTATCTGGCTGTTCACATCCGGTAAGTCAAACGCTTGCTTTTCAGGATTGATCCCGATAACTAGCACAGATGTCTTTTGGCGTGTTTTAGGATTCTTCCAATCGACAATGTTGACATACATTGGTTCTGCGGACTTCACCCCTTGTACATCCATTGCCTGATACAGCCGCCGCCGCGTAAAGGTGGACGCATTTAACACGTTACGGGCTTGAGGACTAACTAGAAAAATATCAGCCTGGATACTGTTGTGCAACTTAGTATTACTTTCAAATAAGGCGGTCTGAAACCCTAGCTGCATGAACATAAGAATATCAGCGAAAGCAATGCCTCCCAATGCTACCAATAGACGGCTTTTTTCATGACTCAGTTGCAACCATCCCAGGGGGGTTCGCTGCCGCAGTTGTTGAATAAATCCAATCACAGTTCAATTACCGCCTTTACTTGTAGGTTGGTAAACTTTGCAGCTTTGACGCTAGATACTTCATCTAGTCGCACATGTACTTCCACTACTCTGGCGTCAATATTGCTAGAGGGGTCACTGTTGACGAGATTTTGCCGCTGTACCTGCATCCCCATCCAATCGACGGTTCCCTGTAATTCTCCGGGGAGGGAATCGCTTATTACCTTGACCCGTTGCCCCGATCGCACTTTGTTAATATCACTTTGGTAAACTTCTGCGACTGCATACATCTGGTCGGTTCGACCTAGTTCCACAATCCCGTCATTAGAAACGGTTTCTCCAGCCCTTGTATTAATCTTCAGAATTTGTCCCGCATCCGGTGCGCGGACATAAGCCTGATTAAGTTGCGCTTTAATTTTTGCCACAGTCGCTTGAGCGCTGTCTACCTCTGCTTGAGCGTTGGCAATATCTGTAGGACGGACTTCAGCGGTTTGGTTAAGGGTGGCTTTGGCTTCGTTAATCTGCTGTTGCAAGCTAGCGAGGGTTTGGTTGCGGTTCGCTTTGGCTTCTTTAATTTGCTGTTCTAAAGTAGCTACAGTTCTTGTCTTATTGGCTTGGTTTTCGATTACCTGCTGAGTAGAAGTTTCTGCACTCAAGCGTTTTTGATCGGCTTGCTGACTAGAAATTGCCCCTGCTTTGTATAAAGCTTCGTAGCGTTGCACATCTACTTGAGCGTTCCGCTTTTCGGCTGCAACCCGATCCACCGTTGCTTGTAAACTCTCTCGTTGTCCTTGCAAGTCTGCTTCTAGGCGATCAATTGTGGCTTGCTGAGTTTTGACATTTCCTTCTAATTCGACTTGCAGACGGCTGACAGCAGCTTGTTTTGCTCCAATTTCTCCCTGTTTTGCTCCCGCTTTTACCTGGTCAAGGTTGGATTTGGCAACTTGAACTTGTTTTTGGGCTTCAACTAAACTTGCTTGCAAGCGATCGCGACTATCCATAATGGCAATTACCTGTCCAGCTTGGACGCGATCGCCTTCTTTCACCAATAGCTTCTGAAGCAGACTTCCTTCTGTCGAAGAAGTTGCAGACAGTTTTATAACTTCTCCATTTGGTTCTAAGCGTCCCAATGCTGTAACTGTTTTTACTACTGGCTGAACAGCTACTGGCGCTATTTGCTTCTCATTGGCGGTAGCCTGGAACTTTAGTACCGTGTAAACACTAACTCCGCCTATTAGTAGAGATGTAATTATTGCTAGTGTAGTTGGCGATCGCAAAAGATTTTGGGGAGACTTTAAATCCTCTAGTTTCCAGTTCTGCACCATAGTGTTCACCTTTCCCCATTAGCAACTTGTACTAAACTGTTCAGTTCAATTCATGCTAAACTAAACGGAGTAGTTTAGTCAATAGCACAAAGGTAGAATTCTCAATTTAATCAGCTTGCCTTGAGTTATAAACCAGAATGCTTGTCAGGACTGGGATTAATGACGTAGGGTAAATTGCCACATCTATTAAAATTGTTTATAAGAGAGGATGATTAATAAATGGTACGCATTAAATCTGACGAAGTTGATCGCGATAATTCCGTTGATAAAGTGGAGCAAATTCTGCAAGGGGCAATGCAAGAGTTTCTCCAAAATGGTTATGCTGGTACAAGTATGGATCGAGTAGCAGTAGCAGCAGGTGTTTCTAAAGCGACAGTCTACAGCCACTTTCAAGATAAAGAAGGACTTTTTAAAGTACTGTTAGAGCAACTGGCGAGCAAAAAGAATAACTCTATTTTTGGCACAGAACCTATTGGCAAAGAACCAGCAGCCGTACTACATCACTTAGGTACTAAAGCATTAGATTTGATGAATAGCGACCAAGAACATACTGCATTTATGCGAGTATTAATAGGGGAATCTGGTCGTTTTCCTGAGTTAGCTCAAATTTGTGTCCGAGCGATGATTAAGCCAGTGGCGGAAACTCTCACTCAATACTTGGCCGCTCCTGAGCTAAATATACCTGACCCAGAGGCAACAGCAAGAATTCTTTTAGGAGCGTTAGTGCATTTTCATATTACTCAGGATGTGATGCATGGGAGAGATATTATACCAATGGAAAGCGATCGCTTGATTGATGCCTTGATACACTTAATCACTAAACGCGCCGATTGATTGGTTAGATCCCGGCGTGTGGCGCTTGTTTGGTCAGAAGGTCAAATTCACCTTGAGTAACAGTTGACTATACTCAGTGCTGATTTAATTAAAAAATTACTTAGTACTTATGTACTTAGTAAATGCCCCAACTATTGTATGGACGGTCTTTTAACTCAGCACTGAACAATCTTCATTATTTTTTCTATAGAAGTTACAGTACTGTCTCCGGCTTATTTGGTTTCTTACAAGCTGCCACAAATACATCCTCCAGCGATCGCAAGATAACTAGGCAGGAATGACTTGAACAATTAGTGCGCGTTTATCCAGTGACTGGATTTTACCTACTTGACTGAGATCATTGGCAATTCGGTCTAGCAGTTCTCCTGCTTGGTCACGATATTGATGTTCTCGGCCTCGTAAACGGATGGCAAACTTGACTGAATCGCCTTTACTCAACCACTGAACTGCTTTCTCAATACGTAAATTGTAATCAGCGACACCCACGTTTAGACCGAACCTAACTTCCTTTACCGTAGGTCTAGCACTCTGGCTCTGACGTTTTTTCTTTTGATACTGAAGCTTCCCATAGTTGAGAATCTTCGCGATCGGAGCGTCTTTACCTTGGGAGACTACAACTAAGTCAAGCTCTAAGCTTTCAGCTAGCTGTAGCGCCTCATTGGTGTCAATCAGACCACGATTGTTATTCTCATGGTCAATCAAGAAGACACTAGGTGACTTGATTTGTGAATTAATCAGTTGCTTTTGGATTGCGATAATGAATTTCTCCCATTTGTTCAATACTTTGCTTTACAAGCAGGTAATGCCAATTTAACACAACACTGAATCAGAGCAACTTTAACAACACAATAGACGGCAATCTGTTAAGATTAAGTACTGCGGCACTCGCTCTCAGTCTTGGCGCTACTGCCCATCCAGCCTTTCAATAATTTTTTATCCGTCCGCCTAAGACTGACGCCTCATTGGCGACAGGCCGATGTTATTTTTGGAGTCTTATGTCTTTTTCTCATCTCGGCTTGTCCAATGAAATTATCCGTGCCGTTACCGAACGAGGGTACACGGAACCCACGCCAATCCAGATGCAGGCGATTCCCGCTGTATTATCTGGTAGCGATTTGTTAGCTGGCGCACAAACTGGCACTGGAAAGACCGCTAGTTTTACCCTACCGCTTTTGCATCGTTTGTCGTCCAACAAGGGCAAAGGTACATCTAATGGATACCCACCAATTCGGGCGCTAATTCTCACCCCGACTCGCGAACTCGCTGCACAAGTGGAAGAAAGCGTGCGCGAGTATGGCAAGTACTTAAATCTAAACTCAATGGTGATGTTTGGCGGAGTCGGTATTAATCTGCAAAAACAGCGTTTGAGGGGTCGAGTAGATATTTTGGTCGCTACTCCAGGGCGACTACTAGACCACGTACAGCAGGGGACGCTCAACCTGTCGCATATTGAGGTTTTAGTGCTGGATGAAGCAGATCGGATGTTGGACATGGGCTTTATTCATGATATCCGCCGCATCCTTTCACTTCTGCCCAAACAGCGACAGAATTTGCTATTTTTCGCTACTTTCTCAGACAAAATTAAGGCACTAGCCGCCGGACTGCTCAATAACCCGAAGATGATTGAGGTAGCACGCCGCAACGTTACCGCCGAAACGATCGCCCAGAAAGTTTACCAGGTAGACCGTGACAAGAAACGTCAATTACTTGCTCACTTGATTCGGCGAGATAATTGGTATCAAGTGCTAGTGTTCACTCGCACTAAATATGGTGCTGACCGTTTGGTTAAGCAGTTGGGTGAAGACCGGATTCAAGCACTGGCAATTCACGGTAATAAGAGCCAGCCGGTGCGTACTAATGCTCTAGCAAAG
This sequence comes from Nostoc edaphicum CCNP1411, assembly GCF_014023275.1. Taxonomy (NCBI): domain Bacteria; kingdom Bacillati; phylum Cyanobacteriota; class Cyanophyceae; order Nostocales; family Nostocaceae; genus Nostoc; species Nostoc edaphicum. The sequence continues at coordinate 5,163,923 of NZ_CP054698.1, read as the reverse complement.
TTCAAAAATGGCACATTACAAGTATTGGTGGCGACGGACATTGCTGCTAGGGGTCTTGATATCAGCGAACTGCCCCATGTAGTTAACTTCGATTTGCCCAATGTACCAGAAGATTATGTTCATCGCATTGGTCGCACCGGTCGCGCTGGTGCATCAGGTGAAGCCGTGTCGCTGGTGTGCGTTGATGAACAGCATCTATTGACAGATATTGAAAAACTGATCGAGCAGCGCTTACCAAAGGAAGTGGTTGATGGCTTTGGCCCCAACCCCGACATCAAGGCTGAACCAATCGCAAATGGACGGCAACACAGAGCCAAAACTGGAGGTGATAAGCGTCCGGCTCGGACTGCTAAACCGCTACCACAGACATCGGCTAAACGTAAGGCAGCGCCACCTGCCACGAATGGTGATAATCGTAATCGTTCTTCCGCATCGCGCCGTTCTGCGAAACGCGATCGCTGATCTTCGTTCTTAGAGGATGTTTGAAAAGTCCTCTTGTCGGTATCAAAAGTTTTAGATCCCCCTAAATCCACGCCACTTGCTCATGGGGGAAACCCCCAAGACCGCAGTGGCTCCCCTTCAAAAGGGGGACTTTGACTCCGGTTCCCCCCTTTTTAAGCTATGCATTATAAACATCTTTCTTAACAAAAGCTTTGACAGTTGTTCTTCCCTCTCTAGCGCATCTTGATAGCGTTGTTTAATGACGTGAGTACAAAACTACAACAAGTCTGTGATCGAAAATAACCGTTGTCGATCTATTTGCTGAAGCTTGATTTTTTCAGCGTAGAAAGCCTGATAATACGATTGATAGCGCTCTGGTTCAGTTTCGGGATCGGTTTGTTGCCATAGTTCCAAAAAGTGGCGATAACGTTTTTCAAGCATCACCAAATCCATGCAAGCGATCGCAGCTTGAACTACTTGCGGAGTCCGCAGTATTTCTTTCTGGTTTTTTTCATCTACATGAAATAAATGGGAAATTAACCCGATCTCGCTGTCAAATTCTAAGAACTGGTCTTGCAGGCGGGAAATTAAATCTGGTAGAGACGCAAAATTTTTCGTTTCTCCATCACCAGATGAAATTTCTAAAATCTGTTGCCATAAAAATCGGTGGTGGGAAAGACTAAATTGCAAATCTCGCTCCTCTAGTTCGGCAATAATCGCTTGACGCTGTTCAGGACAATGCAAGTAAATTCGCAATAACAAGGCTTCTGCGTGTTCTAAAAGGCTGCGTTCTGTGGGGAGTGGGAAGTGGGGAGTGGGGAGTGGGGATTTGCTACTTCCCCATGCTTTCTTCGCTGACACAGGTTTAGAGTATGTAGCCGTAGCCGGAGCAATTTGAGTTAGCAGATTTTCGACTCGTAGGGGTATAAGTCTGGTATCTCCCAAGCTGAGTATTTCTGCACAGTAGGAAACATAATAGTTGCGTGTATCGCTGTTAGCTATATTTTTAAGTAATTTGACTAATTGCTGAGTTACTTGCTGAAAATCAGTAGCCTGTTTTAAGTCGCGGTCTTGAATAATTTGCTGAATCTGCCAGTCTAGCCAAAGTGGCGCATTTGTTAGCAGTTCTCCATAATCTTCTGGAGTGTGGCTATGTAAATATTCATCAGCATCTTTACCATCGGGTAAATTCAGAATCTTTAGCTGAACTTCGCCTTTGTATGCTAACTCAGCAATTTCACCGATCGCCCGTTCCGCAGCATTAGTTCCGGCTTTATCAGCATCAAAGTTGAGTACTAATTGTTTTGATTCGGTGTAGCGTAATATTAACCGGACTTGTTCTAAGCTTAAAGCTGTACCGAGTGAGGCGACGGCGTTATTAATACCAGCAGCGTGGAGAGCGATCGCATCAAAATATCCCTCTACCACCACCGCTTGATCGAGTTTAGAAATTCCATCTTTGGCTTGATCGAGGGCAAATAAGGTTTTACCTTTACTAAAAAGTTCGGTTTCTGGTGAATTCAAATATTTAGGCTGTTCATCAGTTAGAGTTCTCCCACCAAAGGCAATGACGCGCCCTTGAACATCACGGATGGGAATCATCAGGCGATCGCGAAATACATCATAATAACCGCCTCCTTCCCTACGTGGCTTAATCAATCCCGCTTTTTCTAATATTTGCGCTGGATAATGTTTGTCTTCCACTAGATAGCGATGAAGGGTTTCCCAACCTGCGGGAGCGTAACCTAAACCAAATTGCTGTATAGTTTCTTCTTTGAATTGGCGGTTAGATTGTAAATATTGAAGAGCCTTTTGCCCTTGTGATTGTCTGAGGGCGTGTTGATAAAACTGTGCTGACGAAGCCAGAACTTCATACAACTGCTCACGCAAAGATAGCTGACGCTGCAATTCTTGGCGTTGTTCAGGTTCGAGAGTTTGCACAGGTACTTGGTAACGCCGTGCTAAATCCAGCACCACGTCAGCAAAAGAACGCTTCCCCAACTCCATGACAAACTTAATGGCATTTCCCCCAGCTTGACAGCCGAAGCAATAATACATTTGCTTGGTCTGACTGACGGTGAAACTAGGAGATTTCTCATCGTGGAAAGGGCACAAACCGACAAAATCCTTTCCACGTTTGCGTAAAACTACGTATTCCGAGACGACATCTACAATATCAGCCCGTAGTTTCACTTCCTCAATTGTGTCTGGGTGCAAGCGGGGGATTTGCATGGCTTTGTCATTAGTCATTGGTCATTGGTCATTGGTCATGAACTTTGGAGAAATACCAAAGGACAAATGACTTTAGACTTCTGATAGCTATTATATTCTTGTTGCTAGACCAAAAATGATTTGTAGAATTGCTTACACTAAATTTTATCAGAGGAAATACTGAAAATGGGACGTATTTTTATATCAGCGGCTCATGGAGGCAGAGAAGCGGGAGGAATCGATCCAGGTGCGATCGCAGGTGGTACAACTGAAGCGAGAGAAATGATTCTGCTGCGGGATTTGATTGTCACGGAACTGAGAGCGCGGAGTTTGGAAATTTTGGCGGTTCCTGATGACTTGAGCGCCACCCAAACTATCACCTGGATCAATTCCCGTGGTCGCCGGGGTGATGTCGCCCTAGAAATTGAATCTGACGCAGCTAGCAGCCCTTCTGTGCGGGGGGCTAGCGTCTTTTATATTGCTAATAATAGCGATCGCAAAAGCAATGCTGAACAGTTGCTAGTGGGGTTATTGCGCCGTGTACCCCAATTACCGAATCGCGGAGTCAAAGCAGATACGAATAGTGGCTTGGGTAGTTTAGCATTCTGTCGCCAGACAACGCTTCCAGCTTTGGTGATGCAAGTGGGGTTTCTCAGCAATCCAGAGGATCGGGCTTTGCTGCAAACTCGTCGCCGCGATTTTGCTTTAGGTATTGCGGATGGATTAGTCACTTGGAGTCGTGTGATTGACCCCACTCCTGGAACTCCAGCCGAAGCAAATTATCCAGCAATTAATATTAATATTAATGGGCAAAATTACTCAGAGCAAGGAGTTTTAGTTAATGGGAATGCTTACATACCTATTGATTTAGTAGACCGCCTACGGATTGACCTTTCAAAAGCAGCTAATGTTAATCGGATTACCTATCGCAAAGTAGTTTATGTTAAAGCGATTGAACTGCGAGATTTTAATGTTGCAGTGAGTTGGGATGCTGCAACACGTACTGTTAGCTTGCGCTCGAATTTGATGGTTTGCTCTGGTCAATTTGAGCGGGTGATGTCAAACGGGAATACTTCAGAAGTACAGTTACAATTATTTCTGAGAAACAATAATGAAAATGCTTTAGTAAAGTTTCCTGACATCCCAAAACTTTATCGGGAAGAAGCAGGGATAGAGGGAGTGAACTATGATATTGCCTTTTGCCAAATGTGTGTAGAAACTGGATTTTTACGGTTTGGTAGCGATATTAGACCTGAGCAAAATAACTTTGCAGGCTTAGGTGCAATTGGTGGTGGTTCGGAGGCTGCTTCTTTTGCAAGTGCCAGAATTGGAGTCAGGGCGCACATCCAACATTTGAAAGCTTACGCCAGTTTAGAACCTCTGGTACAGGAAGTAGTAGATCCCAGGTTTCGCTTTGTCACACGGGGGATTGCGCCATTAATTGATCAGCTATCAGGGCGCTGGTCGGCAGATTTGGATTATGGTACAAAGATTTCAGCAATGCTCAAACGATTATATGAATCAGCAGGACTTCTTTGAGTGAGTTTCTGCACGACGCGATCGCAAACTTGGTCTGCTTCAGCATCAAGATGCCGTAAAGTTGTTGTAAACTTGATCGCAATTAAGAAGACAGACCGTGATCGTCCCATCAAGCATTAGAGCTTTCGTAGCAAGTCATAACAGTAATTTAGAGTTTACCAGCCTCGCAAAACTATCAAGTGGAAACTTGCTTGCAGAAGTGGATCTTCACCGGGCTGTAGCAAGTTTAAAGCTAAGACAAGACAAAAAAGCATCAATGGGTCAATTTTTGACTCCTGCCTCAGTAGCCCAATTGATGGTTGGGATGTTTAATAAGCTGGATTTGCCTGAAATATCCTTGCTTGATGCTGGAGCAGGAATCGGTTCATTACTAGCCGCTTTTGTGGAAAAAGTATGCCAGCATCGACAACAAACCTCAAGTTTGCGCGTTGTAGCTTATGAAATTGACCCTTTTCTAATTAGATATTTGCATCAGACTCTAGAGCTATGTGAAAGGGAATGTCAACGTGTGGGTATTTCCTTCAATTACGAAATTCGTGAGACTGATTTTATCGAAGATGCAGTCAGGCTACTTCAGATGGGTTTATTGAATAGTGCAAACGCAACAGAATTTACCCATGCTATTCTCAACCCGCCTTATTTGAAAATCAATGCTCATTCCAAGGTGCGCGAATTGCTGCGTTCGATCGGTTTGGAAACTAGCAATCTTTATACTGGTTTTATGGCAGCTACAGCGCAACTTTTAAAACCAAGTGGGGAGTTTGTAGCGATTACCCCGCGCAGTTTTTGTAATGGTCCCTATTTTCGTGACTTCCGCAAGATGTTTTTAGAAACGATGGCTTTACAACAAATACATCTTTTTGAGTCGCGGCAAGAAGCATTTAGTGATGATGATGTTTTACAGGAAACTATCATCATCAAAGCTACAAAACAAAGGCAAAAGTTTAGCAGCGTCATCATAAATACCAGTTCTGGTGCTAATGATGACTTGCTTATGTCACACTCTGTACCATATTTAGACTTGGTTCACCTCGATGATTTAGAGCAGTTTATTCATATTATTCCAGATAACATTAGCCAGCAAATTGTTCAGCGAATAGAACTTTTTACCTGTACCTTGAAAGATTTAGAGCTAAAAGTTTCAACTGGACGGGTAGTAGATTTTCGAGCTAAAGATTACCTAAGAGAAAATATAGAAAACAATACCGTTCCTTTAATATATCCAGTGAATTTATCGAATGGATATGTAGAGTACCCAAAAATAACTAAAAAGCCCCAAGCAATAGTTCATATAGAAGAAACAGCGAATCTTTTGATACCAAATGAGCATTATGTTCTATGCAAAAGATTCTCATCGAAAGAAGAGAAAAAGCGTGTTGTTGCGGTGGTTTATGATGCAAACCAATTTAATTATGAATATGTCGGCTTTGAAAATCACTTGAATTACTTTCACAAAGATGGGCGTGGAGTTAGCCTTATCTTGGCTCGTGGGCTTGCTGTTTATCTCAATTCAACCCTAGTTGATGCTTTTTTTCGGTTGTTCAATGGACATACTCAGGTCAATGCAACAGATTTGCGAAAATTAAAGTACCCTAATTTGTCACAGCTATTTTTGTTAGGGACGGGGTTTAAAGAAGAATTTCCTTCTTTACAGGAAATTGATGAACTTATAGAAAATCAGCTACTGAGTATGTCGAATCTATCAGAGAATAATCCAATTGCAACTAAATCTCGAATTGATGAAGCGCTGCAAATCTTGACACAATTGGGCTTTCCACGAACACAGCTTAATGAACGGTCAGCTTTAACCCTCCTGGCATTGCTTGATTTAAAACCGACAGACTCTTGGCAATTAGCAACTTCCCCTTTGATAGGAATTACGCCGATGATGGGCTTTATGGCTCAACATTATGGCAAAACCTATAAACCCAACACACGGGAAACAGTTCGCCGCCAGACAGTACATCAATTTCTGGATGCAGGTTTGATAGTTGCTAATCCAGATGATTTAAGCCGCCCTATCAACAGTCCCAAAACTGTATATCAGATTGAAAATAGTGCGTTAGAACTATTAAGAACTTACGGTACTGACGAATGGGAAAAGAACATTTGCACTTACCTTGCTTCAGTTGAAACTCTGAAAAAGCAATATGCTCAAGAGCGTGAAATGTCCCGTATTCCCATAGTAATTAATGGAGAAATCAAAACTTTATCACCAGGTGGTCAGAATATTCTGATTGAAAAAATTATTAATGATTTTGCCCCTCGTTTTACTCCTAATGGAAAGCTTATCCATGTTGGCGATACAGATGAAAAGTTTGCTCACTTCGATGAAGCAGCATTGGCAGATTTAGGCGTTAACATTGATTTCCACGGCAAAATGCCAGATGTGATTATTCACTTCACCACAAATAACTGGTTGGTGCTGATTGAAGCTGTAACCTCACATGGCCCAATTAATCCTAAACGAAAGAAGGAACTTGAAGTTCTATTTAGAAATGCCGAAATACCTCTGGTGATGGTAACAACATTTCTCAGTCGTAAGGCAATGGTGGCATATCTGGCAGAGATTGCTTGGGAAACAGATGTTTGGGTTGCTGAAGATTCTACTCACCTGATTCATTTCAATGGTGAATATCTATTGCAGGCTTACCAAATAGAAAAGAAGCAAACTTCCTGAATCTACAGCAAAATTCAGGTGTCTGTGTAACATTTATAGCGCAATACGCTTGGGTTAAGATTTAACTCTTTGTCAATACTTTCTTATACCAATTCAATTAATGATTACAACATATCCTTGGGTAAAGACGCGATGAATCGCGTCTCTACAAGATGGTCTATTTGTTGCATTCTTTTTTCAAATTGGTATTACATATCTTGCTTGTATTCTTCTAACAATTGCGGAATGTGATCATACCCATCTACACCGATAATCGCAATAATTTTCGGGCGATGTTGCTGTAAGAACTTGTGGAAAGCTTCTGTCCCTATCTGTCCTTGCAAAATTGTCAGTAACCCTGCTGGTTGTCGCCATTCACTAGAAGCAATTTGCTCTAAAAGATACATTCCCAAGCAGCCTGTGTAAACAGTCTTTTCCGAATTTTGCAGATGATAATAAGCTTCTGCTAAATAAGCTAAGTTCCGCCCCTGTAGATACAAATCACCGGAAACTTGCGCTGTTTTAAAGCCATCTTCGAGATATTTAATTGCGGTTTGGTGTTGTCCAATTACTAGATAGGCAATTCCTAAACTGCTGACACATAAGGCTTTACTTTGAAGATCGCCTAATTTTTCTGATAATTTTAAACCTTGTTCCAAATAATTAATTGCGGCTTCATAAGTTTCTGGTTCTAAGTTTTCCAATTCTTGAGCTTGCATGACTTCGCTGTAGCCCAAATTCACTAGCGCGTTTGCTTCTCCTGTTCTATCGCCTGCTTGCCGACTCAGTATTAATCCTCGTTGACTGTAGTTAATTGCCTCAGCATAATTTTGCTGTTGCACGTATGTGCGGCTGAGGTGGTTGAGATTGGCAATTTCACAAGCGCGATCGCCTGCATTCCTGGCGATCTCTAGTGCCTGCTGATGAAAGTCAATAGAGCGCTGGTATTGTCCCAAAGCACGCTGAGAATAGCCTAAAAGGGTCAAAATTCGCGCTTTCTCTTGGGTTCCTTCGCCTTTTCGCAGCGGTTCATCTAAATAATCGAGGGCATCTCGCAAATAAGTGCCAGTAAAAGAGGCAAAAATCCCGCCGTAAAAGGGAAAATATGGACGCTGGGCAAAGGTTCGTAAAATCTGGAGCATGATTTGAGAACAGGCATCGCCGTATACTTTTCCAATGCTGCCAAAACCACTTGCTAACTGACTCCAAATCACTGCAAAGGTCAAGAAAGTAGAAATGGACAACTTTGGCCCCGCTTTCACATCGTAAGCTTGTTGGTCAAACCAGTTAATTAGTCCCCGTTGCAAGTACTGTAAAATCAATGCCATTTCCACCCAATCTCTGAGGGTGATTCCTCGTTGTCGCTCGGTAAACTCTATTACCGATTCTTCCCTAGCCAAGGTGCGAAGCAGTGATTGGGGTAACTCACTATTGAGTTGTTTCGCCCAACTTGCCCAAGGGCCACCTTCTCCCGGTACGCCGCCAAATCCCAGAGATTCTTTTTGCTCGTACATCCAACTGAGCAAGTTATCTTGCAATCGCTGCCAAGAAGCTAAACCACGGGTAATCCCTTCAGAAAATTGTTCTAAATCAGAATCTACCTGAGCAAATTGCTGTAATGATTTTGATAACTGCTGTAGCTGTTGCAAATTTAGGGGATACTTCTGATTGGGGTCAGTAACCCGGATAAATACCGCCAAACGCTCGTCAGCGGGGGCTGTGGTAATTTCTGAAACTGCCGAGGCGATCGCTTCTGTGGCTTTATTTTGCTCTTGCCACCGTTGCCATTGACTTTGAATAGTCTTAATGGCTCTCAAACTGCGAGTAGCCTTGGCTTTCTTGAGTTCGTCTTTTTGGCTATCTACTTGACTTTGCAGGGAATTCAGGCGATCGCTCAAAGCTAGCTCAAAAACTTCCCCTGTCCCGGAAGTAATTCCTTTCAGCAGCATTTGATATACCTGTTCCACAGAGCTTATTTTGCCCTTGAGGGTGGTTTCGACAATTTCATCAATTAAGGCAAGATAGCGATCGCTTAATGGCAGAGAGTCTGGCACTTTGGCTATTAGGAGAATGTCACGTCAATTCTAATTCTAATCTTGGCAGCAAAAGTTGGGGAATTGGGCATTGGGCATTGGGCATTGGGCATTGGGCATTGGGCATTGGGAATTGGGCATTGGGCCAGAACTAAAGTTTTCATTCATACTTCTTTCCTCCTGTCCCCTGTCCCCTTCCTCCTGCCTTTCTTTGTAAAAGTCTAAATTATCTAGGATTTATTCAGTAGTAACGCACGTTATGACAACTCAAACACTAGGACTCGAACAAAATCTCTATGACTATTTACTATCAATATCTCTTCGAGAACCGGAAATTTTAACCCAACTGAGACAGGAAACAGCCCAATATCCCATCGGTAGAATGCAAATTGCTCCCGAACAGGGGCAGTTTTTGGCGTTACTGGTGCAATTGTTGGGAGCAAAAAAAACTTTGGACGTTGGGGTATTTACAGGTTATAGTTCCCTGGTGGTGGCATTGGCGTTACCGAGCGACGGTAAGGTGGTAGCCTGTGATATCAGTGAGGAATTTACAACGATCGCTCGGCGTTATTGGCAGCAAGCAGGAGTGGCGGATAAAATTCAACTGCACATTGCCCCAGCTTTGGAGACTTTGGATCGGCTACTCGCAACAGGAGAAGCGGCAACTTTTGATTTTGCCTTCATTGATGCAGATAAGAGCAATTATGATGGCTATTATGAGCGATCGCTGCAATTAGTGCGGTCGGGGGGACTGATTGCGATCGATAATGTCCTCTGGTCAGGTAGGGTTGCCGACCCCCAAGTGCAAGATAATAGAACTAAAAGAATTCGTGCCTTTAATCAAAAACTGCATCAAGACCAGCGAGTTAGTCTTAGTTTAATAGCGATCGCAGATGGCTTAACTCTGGCACTGAAGAAGTAATGTCTTTACCGAAGAAAGGCAGAGGGCAGGAGGCAAAAGGCAGAAGGCAGGAGGCAGAAAATATATTTTTTGCCCTCTGCCAAACGGGTTTGAGAGCAACTAAATTTATTTATGAATAAAGGTTAAAAATGTATTTTGAGACGCGCAGCGCAAAAATACAGCGTCCATCATAAATCCCCTAAATTTATTTATGGGGATTACCTCCTGCCTCCTTCCTGCCTTCATCCTCCTGCCTCCTTAAGCCATATCCCGATGTTTGCAAATCGCTACCAGATATTTCAGATGCACTAACCCTTTCCTCAGCGACCGATTTCGACATCTTCGAGGATGCCAAGTGCGTCAGGAACGAGGACAGCTGCGGAGTAGTAGGCAGTGACGAGGTAAGAGATAATGGCCTTTTCGCTGATGCCCATAAATCGGACGGACAAACTGGGTTGGTATTCGTCCGGGATACCAGTTTGATGTAAGCCAATCACGCCCTGATCTTTCTCACCAGTGCGGAGTATAAGGATAGAACTGGTCTGATTCTTGGTAATCGGAATCTTGTTACAGGGAAAAATCGGTACATTGCGCCACGTGATTATTTTGCTCCCATCCATGTCGATGGTGTCTGGATAGATGCCCAGACGGTTACACTGGCGACCGAAGGCTGCAATAGTGCGGGGATGAGCCAGAAAGAACCTCGACTTCCGCCGACGGGTGACTAGTTCATCAAGGTCATCGGGAGTTGGGGGGCCGCTGCGAGTGTAGATGCGCTGTTTCAGGTCGGCGTTGTGCAACAATCCAAATTCGCGGTTGTTGATCAACTCGTATTCTTGACGTTCCCGCAATGCCTCAATCGTCAGCCGCAGTTGTTCTTCCGTCTGGTTATATGGTTGATTGTACAGATCCGCAACGCGAGTATTCACTCGCAACATAGTCTGAGCAATGCTTAACTGATATTCGCGGGGTGAAAGTTCGTAGTCAACAAATGTTCCTGGTAATGTCGTCTCTGTACTATGACTGGTTGACAACGCGATCGCAGCTTCCCCATACTTGTTTTGTGGAAGTTCGGCGCGAGTCCGAAACTGCTCAACTTGGGCTTGCAACGCTTGCGACTGGTTGAGCAGTTCCCGAAATGCCTGTTGTGGTAGTGCTAATACGGTGCATCGGGTCACAGCTTTGACTGTGAACTTCCAATTGCTTTCTGAATCGACCAACACGCGATCGCCAAAATAATCACCGTCAGCTAGCATATCCAATAGAGGCTGCTCGTCATACTTGCCAATACCAATCTTGTTTACTTTGCCATGTGCGATTAAGAAAAGCTGATTGGCTGGCTGACCTGACTGGACAATGATATCACCAGGTGCGAACTCCTGCTGAACAAACCGACTTGCTAACGCCCTCAGCACCTCGATATCGTCAAATCCTCGCAGCAAGGGCAACTCACCAAGTTCCTGGGGAATCACCTGCACCTCGGCTCCGGTGTTGGAGAAACTCAACCGCCCATCACCTACTGTATAGGTCAACCGACGGTTCAGCCGATAAGTGCCACCCTTCGTCTGCACCCACGGCAACATCTTCAATAACCACCGTGAGGTAATTTCCTGCGTCTGCGGTGCAGATTTGGTGGTCGTGGACAAATTACGCGCAGCATCTTTACTCAAACTCAGTTGAGGTTGTCCACTCTCAACATTTAAATTTGATTCAATAAAATCCGTCATCAGCCGATCCTCTAGTTAGTAATAAAAGTGCCATTCAGTACCAATACGGTTCGGTTAAGGTTTTTTGATGAAAATTCTAGATCCAAAGACGCGATAAATCGCCGTCTCTACAAGGAACAATCTTTTGTAGAGACGGCGATTTATCGCGTCTCTTGCCTTAATCAAACCGTATTGCATTCAGTGCTGAGTGCTGAGTTAAAAGACCGCCCACTTTCTTGCAGGGTATCAACAGTCAGCTATAATTTTTACTCACTCAACACTCAGCACTCCTGATATTTAGCGCCCAATTTCAACATCTTCAAGGATGCCAAGTGCGTCAGGAGTGAGGACGGCTGCGGAGTAGTAGGCGGTGACGAGGTAGGAGATGATCGCCTTTTCGCTGATGCCCATGAATCGAACAGACAAGCTGGGTTGGTATTCATCGGGGATACCAGTTTGATGTAAGCCGATCACTCCTTGTTTTTCTACACCAGTGCGGAGCAAAAGGATAGAACTGGTGCGGTTATTGCTGATGGGGATCTTATTGGAAGGAAAGATGGGTACGCCGCGCCAAGATGTTACCTGAACGCCGTTCACATCTACGCTTTGTGGATAAAGACCCAGGCGGTTGGCCTCACGACCGAAAGCAGCGATCGTCCGGGGGTGAGCCAGGAAGAATCCCGGCTCCTTCCATACCGTAGCCAACAGCTCGTCCAAGTCATCGGGGGTGGGTGCGCCGCTACTGCTGTAGATCCGTTGTTTGAGGTCAGCATTGTGCAGCAACCCGAATTCGCGGTTGTTGAGTAATTCGTGTTCTTGACGTTCCCGCAATGCCTCGATAGTCAGACGCAGTTGTTCTTCTGTCTGGTTGTACGGTTCGTTGTACAGATCAGCTACCCGTGTACTTACTCGCAACACCGTTTGAGCAATGCTCAACTCATATTCTCTGGGTGTGAGTTCGTAATCGGCGAAGGTTCCCGGCAACTCAGCCTCTTGGGGATGATCGGCTGCCAGTTCAATGGCCGCTTCACCTTGGGCAGTTTGTGGCTGGTTCAGGCGGGTGCGGAACTGTTCAACATGAGTTCCTAACGCCTCAGACTGAGCGATCGCCCTCTCAAACGCTGCTTGGGGTAGCGACAAAACGATGGTTCTGGTAATCGCTTTGAGGGTGTACTGCCAAGTATCCTCCGACTGCACCACAGTTTCATCGCCGAAGTGATCGCCGTCAGCGAGCACATCGAAGACGATCTGCTCGCCATACTTGCCAACACCAATCTTGTTGACCTTGCCACGAGCAATCAGAATGACGCGATCGGCAGGCTGGCCAAGTTCGACGATTACATCATCTGGGGCATACTCTTGCTGCACAAACTGGTTTGCCAACCCGGTCAATACGTCAAGGTTGTTAAACCCTCGCAGTAAGGGCAACTCAGTAAGTTCCAGGGGAATCACCTGCACCGTTGCTCCGGTGTTAGTGAAACTCACCCGCCCATCACCGACGGAATAACTCAACCGACGGTTGACCCGATATGCGCCACCTTTCGTCTGCACCCACGGCAACAACTTCAATAACCACCGCGATGTAATTTCCTGAGTCTGTGGTGCAGATTTGGTCGTTGTCGCCAAATTACGCGCCGCTGCTGTACTCAAAGTTAAATGGGGCTGCTGATCTTCTACATTCAAATTGGGATCGTTAGAATACGTCACAACTTAATCCTCCACTTTAATTAGTTACTAAAAAAACTGATCTCACGCGATCGCATACTGATACCAATTTGAAAAATGATTGCGACAAATGGAAAACTGAAACACTTATCCAATGGATGTTTCACAATCCAAAATCTAAAATCTAAAATCCAAAATGGTATGACCTTGAATTAACTCACCGACAAAAAACCTGACTTTATTGACCGAGTAATGACCTTAAACCCTCATCGATCCAATACGCCTAGCTGAAGTACCCAGCCCTCTGGGCCCGCTAAGTAGCCGCCCTGCTAACGAATTACGCAATTCAAATTCCTTATAGCGGTCTACCGTTATATGCCACTTGAGGACGCCGCACATCCACTGCTCTAGTTTCTTGACGTATCCAAGCAGTTTCTCGCGGGTACTTGCATCCAAATCGAAATCATCGAAAAGGGCTGGCAGTTCGGTGGCGACGATGTGTTGAAACTGGAGCGCCCGAGCGGTCATCAGGTTGTTGACAACCTCAACCGCCTCTGGTGTGCCGCAATTGAGGAAATTCTGAACGACCAGCACGCAGTTATGGATTTCGCCCTCGAATTCGATTTCTTTCTGATATGAAAAGATATCGTTGGTAAAACAGGCGAAGTCGGCGGCGGAATTATCGAGCGATCGCATCGTTCGGGTGCGGTAAATCTCCTGCGGGATCTCGCTCCCCTGAGCTAGTCGGGACAAGCTCATTGTCAGATCCGAACCAAAGGTCTTACGGCGCATCTCAATATAATCTATCGGGTCGGGAATCCGATTTTGGATCTGGTTGGCAAGTTCCCACACCCAACTGTCAGTCATATCCTGGATTGCGCGGCGGAACTGAGTCCGCGCGTTTGCGGACATGGGGCCAGCTGTGCGAGACCAAATATCTGCCAAACCGGCTTCCACCGGATTAGTCGGAACCTCGCTGGGGGTGGAGTCATCCAGAGGCATAAACGCCGACAGTCGGGCATTGAACACTTTTGCACCAGCCATGTTGCGGTTATTCCCGTAGAGTGCCGGGAAGTAATCGTCGGCATAGGTTCCCCAAACAAGCCAGCACGCTGTCAGATTTAGCTCAGGGCCAGATCCATTCGGATGGATCAATGCGCCGCATAGAGCTACGTCGGCAACATCAAACTTGTGGTCATCCCAGATGACGGCATCAGGAATCCCAGGTAGTGATTCCAGCATCCCCATCTCACGCGCCCATTCCTTGGAATGCTTCCGCGCAGCATCCAGATGGGGATTCAAGCTTGTAGTGAAGGGCATGTAAAACTTCGGCAGTGTTACTGGCCCGACAGCCTGATATGGAACGTGAGTAAAGCTCTTGAACCTTCCCAAACCCAAGGCGGCGTATAGCGATTCAATCCGCGCAGCCGATGTGCCTAGTCCTGTGGGGCCTCCCAGAAGTGGCGTGGATGTCTGAGAATTGTCTCCTCCCTTGTTCATGTAACGGCTCGATCGCATGTGCCACTCGTGACCGCCCGATTGCCAGTCCTGGAGTCCTTTGATGTAAAGGAGAACGTTCACACGAGCCACTGGGTCTAGTCCATACTCTTCAAAGAGAGGGGGCAACTCGGTGACGGCAGTGTTATCAAACTGGTATAACCGCGAGGTCAGCAGTTCGTTGGTGAGGTTAGCCGCCTCCTGGGTACTCACATTCAAGAAGCGCTCCAAGACCAACACGCAGTTGGCGTTCTCACCTTCATCCTCCACTTCTCTCTGGTAGGAGAATAAGTCGTTGCGAAGATGCACTCCATCGGCAAATGTGTCTTTGAGGATACGCATTGGCCGAGTCGAGGCGATTTGGGCCGGAATCTCTATAAACACGGCGTGTTCGACGAGATCCGCTGACCACGGAGCGCCACCAACTTTGCGGCGCATCTCAATATATTCGATGGGGTTGGCAACCCGATCTTGGTTGATATTGGCGAGTTCCCACAGAGACTCTTCTAGGAGGTTCTTGGTACTCTCAAAGAATCGAAGTCGCCAATCCACAGATTTAGTAAAGGCAGTGCGAGACCAGAGGTCAGCCAAGCCGCGCTCTACTGGGTTGGTCGGAACCGAAAGGGTATCAGTGGGATGCACTGGCATAAACGCTGGCAATCGGTCAAGGTATTCCTTTGCCCCAGCCATGTCTTGGGTGCGTTTATAGATTTCCAGGAAGTGATCGTCGAAGAAGAACACCCAAACATACCAGTCGGTTACTAGGTCAAGCTCCGCTCCCGGCGCATCTGGATGGGTATAGGAGCAAAGCAAGGCGTAATCGTGGGAGTCAAATGTATGTTCATCCCAGATAACCGAGCTTTGCGCTTCCTCTTCTGAGCCAAGTATCCCCATCTCGTAGGCCCACGCTTTGGAATGGACTCTTGCCGCTTCTAGATTTGGGTTCAGCCGTGCGGGCCAAGGCGTGTAAAATTCTGGCAGTTCAAAGGGTTGCATGATCTGCGCGTAATCTCCTCTTGGGTCTTCTTGCTGTCTTTATTTCGTGGCTGATCTGAGTACCGTTGCAGTTCATGGATATCCTCGCCAACCGGATTAAGTCTCCACATTGGTTTGCTTGTGATAGCTTGTGTTAAGGCGATAATACAAGATACTGCTAATTCAAATAACGAGCTATGTACGTTTTATTTGAAGTTCCCTATACCAAAGATAAGGCATTTCAAAAAGCTGTTTAAGTCATTACTTTTTTCCAATGCTGGCAGATTAATTTTTAGTGATTTATTATGGTGTTCTCATAACTTTTCATAGTTTTAAAAAAAAAGCAATCCGTAGATGAAAGCACTTAAACAGATAGTTAAATCAAAAATTGAAGGATAAGAAGACAGTTAAGACAGTTAAGCAGATATTTAAATCAAAAGTTGAAGAATAAGAAGACAGTTAAGACAGTTAAGCAGATATTTCAAACATTTAAGACAGTTATTAAAGAATAATTAATAATTGTTAATCCTTTACAAGTAATGTTGATTAACTGGTGTGAATTAACGAAACTCCAATCAAATCAATAAACCTCTGCTATGACCCAATACGATTCGGTAAAGGGGAAAGGGGAAAAGGGAAAGGGGAAAGGTTTTAAGCAAAACCAATTTCCAGAGCATAAGGAAAGTGAAGAGTGCTTATCCGAACCGTATTGTGCTATGACCTAGATGAAATTCCGGAAAGTGAGGACACAGAACAAAGTAGTGTAATTGTGACTGAACTTTCAGAAGAAGCCCTCGTCTCTGGTTCCCATGCTCTGCATGGGCTTATTAGGGGCTGCTGCCTCCAGTCAGACATTGAGTCAGAGACTCAATGAATGCATTCCCAGGCGGAACCTGGGAACGAGGAAAGTCTTATCACAGCTAGGTTTTTAGGTCTTGTGTGTACACCGTAGCGATCGCAGCGTGTTGTAGACAGGGCTGTTTTCCTCCTGCCTTTCCTGATAATAATGGGAAGAATTTATTATGCTAAAACTATGCTTGAAGCTAAAGTCTTCGTTACTCGTCGTCTACCCATTGAATTAGAGGAACTGCGATCGCTTGTCACTGTGGAAGTTTGGCCAGAACGCCAACCCCCTCCCTACGAAATTTTACGAGAAAAAGTCCAGGAAATAGATGGATTACTCTGTCTGCTGACTGACCAAATTGATCGACAACTGATCGAGTCTGGGAAACTCAAAGTCATCAGTCAGATGGCGGTGGGTTACGATAACATTGACATTGCCGCCGCTACGGCACGGCAAATTCCCGTCGGTCATACTCCTGGTGTGCTAACCGATGCTACCGCAGATTTTGCTTGGGCATTACTCATGGCAGCAGCACGGCGAGTAGTGGAGGCAGATCGGTTTACTCGTGCAGGGTTGTGGCAGACTTGGGAACCAGACTTATTATTGGGGCCAAATGTTACGGGTGCTACTTTGGGGATTGTTGGTTTTGGGCGCATTGGTCAAGCGATTGCTCGTCGTGCCAAAGGGTTTGAAATGCAGATTTTATATACGAGTAGGCAACGATGTAACCCAGAATTAGAACAATCTTTAGGTGTGGAGTTTGCTACGTTGGAACACTTGCTGCAAGAGTCTGATTTTGTAACACTGCACACACCATCTACTGATGATACTTATCATCTTATTAGCGATCGCCAATTTGAGTTGATGAAGCGATCGGCTATTTTGATTAATACAGCGCGGGGAACTATTGTAGATCCAGATTCTCTGTATCGTGCCCTTACAAGTGGTCAAATTGCCGCTGCGGCTGTGGATGTCACCGAACCAGAACCGATTCCCAGCGATAGCCTGTTGTTGACTCTAGATAATCTAATTATTGCGCCTCATATTGGCAGTGCCAGTCGTCAAACGCGATCAAAAATGGCAACAATGGCGATCGCTAACTTAATTGCTGGACTGAGGGGCGATCGTCTAGCTTATTGTGTCAACCCCGAAATTTATCAATGAAGGCAGGAGGAAGATTCTGACAAGTGTAGGTTGTTTATTTGGGAATGAGTGGGAACTCTCAAACAGAGTTCTAAACGTGGTTCAAATAACGAAATTTTGTTCTTGGGTGGGAAATCATAAATGTGATGCCTCAATAGTGAGGTTTATAAGTCTAATTAATAAATAATCGGTGCAGTCAACCTGCACCGATTACCAAATGTCACTTGAATTAAACATCCCATTGTTTCACGCCAATGCTGAAGCTTGGGGTTTGGCAAAAATCATTCTTCCTGCTGTAGTTTGTAAAGCACTGGTTACTACTACTCGCAGTTCACCACCCACATAATTGCTGCCTTCTTCAACAACAACCATTGTGCCGTCGTCTAGATAGCCAATGCCTTGACTGGGTTCTTTGCCTTCCTTGAGGATTTTCAAATCCAGGTTGTCACCAGGTAAATAACTGGGACGGACGGCATTCACTAAATCATTCACATTCAAAACAGGTACTTTCTGAACGCTGGCGACTTTAGACAAGTTGTAGTCGTTAGTTAGCAATGTACCGCTGATTTCTTGGGCGAAGCGTACTAACTTCGCGTCTACTGTGGGAATATCGTCGTAGTCAACTGCATTAATCAGAATGCGATCGGGATAATCTTCTTTAATGCGGTTGAGAATTTCTAGCCCTCGTCTTCCGCGCACCCGTTTTTGGTCTTTGCTAGCATCTGCTACTTGTTGGAGTTCTTGCAAGACAAACTGGGGTACAAGAATTTGCCCTTCCAGAAATCCTGTTTCTAGTAAGGCTTCAATACGACCATCAATAATGCAGCTAGTGTCTAAAACTTTGGTATTGGCGGGTTTTAGTGTTCCTTCCACTACCATCGATTCGACGGTGTTGGGATTAATGAACCGCAATAAGCCTCGCCCGTGAGTATCTGCCAAATTCATGCCAGTGACGGAGAGGATAATACTACCGACAACTGCCACGAGTGGCTTAATAAATCCAAAATCCGCCGGGATAGGTAGCAAAAATAGTGGGGCTAGCATGAGGTTAGCTAACAATAGCCCAATCACTAAGCCAATGGCACGAGTTAAGATCACTTCCAGAGGCATTTCCTTGACTTGTGATTCTAGGCGACGATATGTCGTCTGGAAACTCAGCCCGATCGCACCACCAATAATGGCGGCAAAGACGGCAACAACTAAGCGTAAAGCTTCTAGATTCGTTACTTGATCTAGCGCCCCATTGGGTAACAGTTCAATGCTGTAGAACCCTATTCCCGACGCTGCCAGGATAAATGAGAAAATGATAATGGCGTCAAGCATGGTTGTCTTGTTTTCCTGAAATTGTGTTCACCGATAAAGTTAAGTATTTTTTATTTCATCGGTAAGATAAACTCATCAATAAGCAATATTGACTTACACTAAGGGTTTAGTAGGACAATATCTGCAATTATTATAACCAAAGGCTTTTATCTTAATATTTTTCATTGTTTCTTTGTAAAACGACAGAAATTTGTAAATAAACTACTCTTTTTGTAAGAATTCAGAATCCAGAATCCAGAAGTCAGAATTAAGAAGACTTTGATACCCAAACTTAATAATTTTAATAAAATCAAGAAGTTATTACACGCTTGATTTTACAATTATTCTGGCTCCTGACTCCTGACTCCTGAATTCTTACCTCTTTTTTATTGTCTCTAATTCGCAGTTGGATTAACTCAATTCTTTCTCAACATGAGTCAAAAATTTAGTATTTCTGGAATTGCGAGTTCTGCTTATGTGCATATTCCCTTTTGCAGACGGCGGTGCTTTTATTGTGATTTCCCGGTGTCTGTTGTTGGCGATCGCTTGCGGGGCGAAACATCTGGTACTATCTCCCAATATGTTGAGGTGCTATGTCAAGAAATTGCCATTACACCAGCATTTGGTCAACCCCTAAAGACAATTTTCTTCGGTGGTGGTACTCCTTCCCTGCTATCAATAGAGCAGCTACAACGGATAGTAACAGAGCTAGAGAAGCATTTTGGTATTGCATCTGGGGTAGAAATTTCTATGGAAATTGACCCAGGTACTTTTGATTTAGCACATATAGCAGGATATCGCAGTGCAGGCGTGAACCGGGTAAGTTTGGGTGTACAAGCCTTTCAATCAGAATTATTGCAAAGGGCGGGGCGATCGCACTCAGTTGAAGATATTTTTGCAGCAGTGGAACTAATTCATCAAGTCGAGATTCCCGAATTTAGCTTAGACCTAATCTCCGGGTTGCCGCATCAGTCTTTGGATCAATGGCAAGATTCTCTCACCAAAGCGGTAGCGCTTCTACCTACTCACATATCTATTTATGATCTTACCATCGAACCAGGTACGGCTTTTGGCCGTTACTACAAACCTGGCGATACTCCTTTGCCCACGGATGAAGCCACGGTCAAAATGTACCAGATGGGGCAGCAGGTTTTAACTAGTGCAGGTTATGAGCATTATGAAATTTCTAATTATGCTCAATCTGGTCATCAGTGCCGACATAATCGAGTCTATTGGGAAAACCGCTCTTATTACGGCTTTGGGATGGGTGCAGCGAGTTATGTTGAGGGTAAACGCTTCACTCGTCCGCGTAAAACTAAGGAGTATTACAAGTGGGTAGAAGCTGGCGGTGTGATTGATTGTGATCTGACTCCCCCAAAGGAAGTATTGTTAGAAACGTTAATGTTGGGGTTGCGTTTGGCGGAGGGTGTGAGTTTGGCGGCGTTGGCGGAAGCTTATGGGGAAGAGAAGGTGGAGGAAATTTGCAGGTGTTTGCAAGAGTATTTTGATGAAGGTTGGGTAGAAATTGTAGAGGGAAGGTTGCATTTGATTGATCCCCAAGGGTTTTTGTTTTCTAATGTGGTGTTGGCGGAGTTGTTCGAGAAGTTGGGGTGACGATCCATTTATGCAGAAAAATCAAGTTAGAAAAGCTGTGATTCCGGTAGCTGGTTTTGGGACTCGGTTGTTTCCAGCTACGAAAGTTGTGAAAAAAGAACTTTTTCCGATTATTGATCGAGATGGTAGGGCAAAACCTGTGATTCTCGCAATTATTGAAGAGGCAATTAGTGCTGGAATTGCAGAAGTGGGGATCGTGGTGCAGCCCGATGACAAAGAAATATTTGAAAATTTATTGAAAAACCCACCTAAAAAAGAACTTTTAGAGAAACTTTCACCGCAAAATCAGGAATATAGCCAATATCTCGAAGATTTAGGCAGCAAAATTACCATCTTATTGCAAGAGGAGCAATTGGGCTATGGTCATGCGGTGTTTTGTGCCAAAGATTGGGTGCAGAATGAGCCATTTTTACTAATGTTGGGCGACCACATTTATGCATCTGACATTGAAAAATCTTGTGCTAGTCAAGTTTTAGATGTTTACGAACAAGTGAATCAAAATGTTGTTGGTTTAACTACAATGCCAGCAGAGATTATTCATAAGGCTGGGTGTATAACAGGAGTTTGGCAAGAGTTAAATTCGATTTTGTCAGTTACACAACTCTATGAAAAGCCTACCATTGAATATGCAAAACAGCATTTGCGTGTAGAAGGAATGGCAGAAAATGATTTTTTAGGTATATTTGGCTTATATTTGCTGACGCCGAAAATTTTTGACTTTCTAGCAGAGCATATAAATCAAAATTTCCGAGAACGAGGTGAATTTCAGTTAACATCCTGTCTGGAAAAGTTACGTCAGGAAGAGGGAATGACAGGGTATGTTGTTAAAGGGAAGTGTTTTGATACAGGTTTGCCAGATGCTTATCGTCAGACAATGATTGATTTTAGAAATTTCTAGATGAATCTTAGAGGAAGTTTGAAAACTCCTCTTGTCGGTATCAAAAATTTTAGATCCCCCTTAACCCCCCCCTTAAAAAGGCTACGGTGTACACACAAGTCTAATTACCCCCCTTAATCCCCCCTTGCAAAGGGGGGAAATAGAAAATCTAGTTCCCTCCCCTTTGCAAGGGGAGGGTTAGGGTGGGGTAAAATCTTGGTTAATCAGCGATTTCAGACTTGTGTGTACACCGTAGCCTTAAAAAGGGGGGAACCAGAATTAAAGTCCCCTTTTTAAGGGGGATTTAGGGGGATCTAAAAGTGATTAAAGTCACAGCGAAACACTTTTCAAACAACCTCTTAAGTTAAAAAAGTCGCTTCTCTGAAAAACCAATAAATTGAGTTACTAGTAACCATTAATTACGAATTACAAATTACGACTTATGAATTATTTTGCAACGGTTGCTCGCGGATTAGAAACCCTGGCGGCTCAGGAGTTAGAGCAACTGGGTGCCCATTCGGTGGAGCCAGGATTTTGTGGTGTAGCCTTTGAGGGCGATCGCACTTTGCTTTATCGCGTCAATCTCTGGGCTAGGCTACCGTTCCGAATCTTGGTGAATATCCATGAGTTTCCTTGCCAAAATGCCGATGATCTCTATCGCGGTATCCAGACTATCGATTGGGTAAACTATTTAACGCCAGACATGACCCTGGCGGTGAATGTCACAGGCAAAAACCAGCACCTCAACCACAGCCACTTCACATCTCTCCAGGTCAAAAATGCGATCGTTGACCAGCAGAAAGAAAATCTGGGCGAGCGTTCAAATGTAGAGCTTCATGACCCAGATGTGCGGGTCAATGTTCATATTGAACGCGACTTTTGTACCGTTAAACTCGACAGTTCTGGAAATAGTCTGCATCGCCGAGGCTACCGTCCTGCGGTTGGAGTAGCCCCTCTCAAGGAATCTCTCGCTGCTGCGCTCATTCAGCTTTCGGGTTGGGAGCCAAACCAGATGTTCTACGATCCTCTGTGTGGATCTGGCACTTTACCTTTGGAAGCTAGCTTAAAGGCGCTGAACATAGCACCAGGGCTGTTTCGTGAGTCTTTTGGATTTGAAACTTGGCTCGATTTTGATTTGTCCCTTTTAGAAAAGTTGCTCCAAGAAGCTAAGGACAGCCAACTAGATACCCTTCCCGCACCTATTTGGGGAAGCGATCGCGATGAAAATATAATCGAGCAAGCGATTAACAATGCTCAAAACTGCGGCGTTGATAACCATGTATGGTTTTCTCAAATGGAGTTAGCCGATGTTGTCGCCCCCGCAGACAGTGGGATTTTATTCTGCAATCCACCTTATGGCGAACGGCTGGGGCAAGATAGTGATTTAGGGGCGTTCTATAAACTTTTGGGCGATGTCTTGAAACAACGCTTCAAAGGCTGGACTGCATTTGTGCTGAGTGGGAATAAGGAACTGTCTCAATCGATTGGACTAAAATCATCCCGGCGGATTGCGGTGTATAACGGAGCGCTGCCTTGTCAGTTAATGAAATATGAGTTGTATTAAGACAAAGACGCGATCAATCGCCGTCTTTACAAAAGACCGATCATTGTAGAGACGGCGATTTATCGCGTCTTACCTGTGATATTTTTAATACTCTTTAATAAATTTAAATTTAGTCCAAAAAAGCTTGAAACTATCTCTGAGTATATATTCTGGCAGTTATGATGACAACATTTAAAAAAAGTGGCAGTATAATCGGTGACTGACAACCTGCAATTTATTTATAGCTAAGGGGCTATTTATGTCAGACCAATTCACGTTTACCGTTACCAATGACACCGAACAGGCAATTACAGAGTTGTGGGTATCTCTCGATGATGAAGATTGGGCTTCATTTACCTTGAGTGATTCAGGGATTCCATCGGGTGAAACAGTGACAATTGCTTGGGCTGAATATACGAATGATTCGCCCTGTGAATGGTATATCTCTGCTGTCTTTGAAGATGAATCAGAAAGTGAGTCAGCCCTATTTAACTTCTGTGAAGAACCAGCTTTAACGTTCGGCTAAATTCCCCAGTGCGATCGCTTGCTGCGGGCGTGTACGCCATCGCGCTTATGCATGATTGCATCTCGACTCCAGCCATAAAAACTAAAGCCCTGCCTCGAAAGTAGCTAGGTGGGGCTTGATATTAGAATTGATATTGGCATGAATAACATCACAGAATGAAATAGAAAAAAGCTGAAATAAAGGTATAAAGCGTCTTTTGCTCCTGATTTCTGCTGTATAGGACTAGTACAGCACGGCGGAAATAAACCACCCATTCCCAATCAAAAAAACCCTTACGATGTCTTCATTTTTAATTTTTAATTTTTAATTTTTAATTCCGCCTTGCGGTACTAGCCTTTTCAAGGTGACTTGTAAAATTTCTTTTTTCTCTCTGCGCGTGAGGAGAAATATAATGTTCGCTTAAGATGATAAATCTGACAGGCTTAACGGTAGTAAGACAGTGAATCTTGTGCAATCTTTAATATTGGTAACTTCTATCGTGCCTTGGAGACATTCTACAAACTTCTTAACTAATGTCAAACCCAATCCTGTCCCGCCAATTTTCCAGAAATTGTTGTAAGGAATTCGATAAAATGGTTCAAATATTCGAGATTGATCTTTTTTAGGGATTATTACGCCAGAGTTGCTAATTGTAATTTCAAAAAAGGGCACTTGAGCATTAGTCCTCATATCAGATTCCTCATCTTTATTGATTACACTTTTTGTTATGTCGATAATCTGGACAGTTAATTTAATCTCTTCATCAGGTGGAGAATATTTGCAGGCATTGTTGAGTAATTCGGAGATAATTTTGGTAACAACACCTAAGTCTGAAACCATAGGTGGTAAATTTTGGGGGATACTAACCTGGAAAATCTGTTTTTGAGAACGAGCAAGTTCTCGAAAATACAAGCTTAAATGAGGAAGCCATTCTTGAAGTTGAAATGAAGTTAATTCTAATGGATATGCATCTGTATCAATCATTTGTAGAGACAGCAAAATGTTCACCAAATCTAGCCCTTCTTCACACTGTTGGCGCATAATAGTTATGTAGCCAGCTACAGACTCAAATGGAGAAAGTAGTTCTGAATTTAAAATGCCCTCTCGCTCCAGAATATTTTCTAGCACCGAGATTGTCATTTTGATATTCAATAAGGGCATTTGCATTTCATGAGAGGCGGTTGCTAGAAAATTATTTTTCAACAGGTTGAGCCGTTGAGATTGTGACAATTGCTCACGTTGATGGCGATTGAGTGCTGTTTGAATAGCAACATAAAGTTGTTGCTCTTTGACAGGTTTGAGGATGTAACCAAAAGCAAATGTCATGTTAGCCCGCTTCACAGTGTTTTTATCAGAATGTCCGGTAATATAAACGACAGGTATTTGAAAACGATTCCAGATTAGCTCCGCCGCCTGAATTCCGTCCATCTCACCCCGCAACTGGATATCCATCAAAACCAAGTTTGGGAGTAGTTCACCAGCTTTCTCAATTGCCGTTTCTGCCGTATCGATAATATCTAAAACAGTGTATCCCAGCAGCTCTAAAGTTTCTTGTAAATTCATGGACAGAATATACTCATCTTCAACAACCAGAATCCTAACTTTCTCTGTTATCTGTGTGCTTGATAAAATACTGGTTACGTTCATAAAGCTGCTTTTGATAAAATAAATTTTGAGGAGTCCACAACTAATAAGCTGAATAGATTTTAGGTATGTCAAATGGATGTTGTTTCCTAAGATGCGATCGCTTTTCCCCTTTTAGAAACAACCATCGATAAAACTCTTCTGTCTCAAAAATTACGATCGCAATTTTTCAAAATACTTAAAGCCACCGCCTCCGCTACCTTGATACCATCGATACCCGCCGAGAGAATTCCCCCTGCATATCCTGCGCCTTCCCCAGCCGGATAAAGACCGACTGTATTTAAACTCTGATAATCCTCTTTGCGTTTAATCCGAATCGGTGATGAGGTACGGGTTTCCACTCCAGTCAACACGGCATCATCCATCGCAAATCCTTTAATTTGTTTGTCAAAAGCGGGAAGGGCTTCGCGGATGGCTGCGATCGCATAATCTGGTAAACTCTGGCTCAAATCACCCAAATGTACCCCAGGTGTATAAGACGGTTTAACAGTGCCCAATGCTGTAGAGGGGCGATGGTTGAGAAAGTCTCCCACTAACTGCCCTGGAGCTTCATAAGTTCCACCGCCCAACTCAAAAGCCTTTTCTTCCAAGCGCCGTTGAAAGTCAATTCCCGCTAACGCATTTCCCGGATAATCTTCGGGTGTGATACCCACAACGATCGCACTATTGGCATTGCGCTCATTGCGAGAGTATTGGCTCATCCCATTGGTCACAAGTCGCCCCGGTTCTGATGCGGCTGCAACTACCAAGCCTCCCGGACACATACAGAAACTATAGACGGAACGACCATTTTGGCAGTGGTGAACCAGTTTGTAATCGGCAGCACCTAAAAGCTTATGACCAGCCTGAGCGCCGAAGCGACATTTGTCGATGAGAGTCTGGGGATGTTCGACCCGAAAGCCGATGGAAAAAGGTTTTGGCTCTATGTAAACTCCACGATCAAATAGCATTTGGAAGGTATCGCGGGCGCTGTGACCAACTGCGAGAACCACATAATCGCTGGTGATATATTCCCCACTAGCGAGGGTGACTCCCCGCACCTGTCCATTTTCGATGTTGATATCTTCAACTCGACTTTCAAAGCGAATTTCACCACCGAGGGATTCAATTTTAGCCCGCATACTTTGGACAATTCCCACCAGTTTGAATGTGCCGATGTGCGGTTTGTTGATATAGAGAATTTCTGGTGAGGCTCCCGCATTGACGAGTTCGGTTAGTACCTTGCGCCCATAATGCTGAGGATCTTTAACTTGACTGTAGAGTTTGCCATCGGAGAATGTACCCGCCCCACCTTCGCCAAATTGGGCATTGGATTCGGGGTTGAAGTCTGATTTTTTCTTCCAAAAGCCAAAAGTATCAGCAGTGCGATCGCGAACTTTTTTCCCACGTTCTAAAATGATGGGACGGAACCCCATTTGCGCCAGCATCAAACCTGCAAACAAGCCACAAGGCCCAGTACCAATCACGATGGGGCGAATCGCCAAATTGCTGGGTGCTTGTGCCACTGGGCGATAACTCATGTCTGGCGTGGCCATGACATGGGGATCTTTTTTCAGACGCTTGAGTAGATGAGTTTCCTGAGTCGTTTCTACATCCAGAATATAGACAAGGGTTATATCTCCTTTCTTACGCGCATCGTAGCTACGCTTGAAGATTGAATAGCTGATCAATTCTTCGTCTGTGATTTGCAGCTTTTTGAGGATGGCAGACTTGATCTCATCTTCAGGATGATCAAGCGGGAGCTTTACTTCTGTTAGTCGTAACATAGCGAGGAGAAATTCATACTTGTCTATCAAAATCTTAATCAAAATCTAATCAAAATTACTGTGGCACGTTAGCGTAGGTCGCCGTAGACATTCACTAAATGTACTTGCCGCTGCGCTAATGCGATGCCTGCGGTGGGCGTAGCCAACGCTAGTGTTTGCACAACTAGGCGGGGAAAAGGTAGTTCCGCTCTAATCATTAAATTTATTTTTTAGTATCAGGAGATATTTACTCTTACTTTATAATACTACGTACTACTATAACGAACTAGATATGGAGTTATTTCGACTTAACCTAGCAATAGAAACTCAACAAATTGCCTTGTCTAATCTTTTAGATATATCAAGAAATACGAGCAATTTAGTCTAGACAATGCCATCACCGCTAAGGTTTGCAAAAATATGTTCACGTACAACTAACGTGAACATATTCCGTTGTATTTCGTACCAATTGCTAATTATTTTTTCAGACCGTATAAACTCCAATCTAACAAAAGCTTGAAGTGAACAAAATATGTGAGTCTTGTGCATAGATATCTTTAACCCTTGCGGGTTCGCCAGTCGCTACAACGGGGGGGAGGAACCCCCGCAACGCGCTGGTTCACCATGAACCGACAAATTCCACATACTTTTTTTATGGCTCAATGAAAGGTTTCAAATCGCGTAAGTCTTATTTTAATAATCTTGAGCCGTCGAACTTGCGTTAAACCAGACTAACAGCCGCTTCTAACATTCTTATTGTCCCAAGTTCAGCATCTATTTCCACTTCTACACCTATTGGCAAGGTAAATTTATCTTTAATATGACCAATCATTGAACCATACCAAGCAGGAATCCCTAAAGGAAGTAGGTGTTGTTGCAATACTTGCATTAATGTAAATGATGGTTCATCCCCAAGACTACAATTCGTGCATTGCCCAAAGATAAAGCCAGTAATTTGATTTAGTATCCCAGCGGTTTTTAACTGCGTCAACATCCTATCTATACGGTAAATATCCTCGCCAATTTCTTCCATAAACAGGATACTTTTGTTCCAAGAAGGTAGGTAAGGTGAACCTATCATCGCTGATAGCACTGATAAGTTTCCACCTACAAGTTTACCTCTCACCTTTCCCGGTGCTATTGTCTCCACCCGCACTTCGCTAGGGTTGAGATTTTGCATAGTCACAGCTTCGCCATTAAATAGGATGCGCTTGAAGTAATCCACTGTAAATTGATTCCAGGTAGACGTAGCAACTGGGCCATGAAAAGTAATCATTTGACTACGGGCATTAATTGCCAATAACAGCGTCGTAATATCGCTGTACCCGATGATAATTTTCGGATGGGAGCGGATCAGCGAGTAGTTGAGTAAAGGTAAAATGCGATTACAACCCCAACCGCCACGCATGGCGATAATTGCTTTGATGGTGCGATCGCTAAACATTAAGTTTACATCCTGGGCGCGATCGCTATCTTTACCCGCTAAATAGCCGTAACGATCTAAAATATGCTTCCCCAGCTTGACTTTTAACCCTAATTGTGAAACTGACTTCTGCGCTGCTTCGATGTCTTTAGCGTCAACAATACCCGCAGGGGCGATTAATCCTACAGTATCGCCTACTTGCAGATGAGGCGGCTTGCGGATGGTGTTTGTGGGTAGTTTACCTTGGGCGGTAAGTGGTGATACTTGGGTGGCTAGGGTAGCGAGTCCACAGGTTGTAAGAAATTGTCGGCGCTTGATAGTCATAACCATTAAGTTGGGGATTTGGATTATAAAAAGTTAGATCCCCGACTTCTTAAAGAAGTCGGGGATCTAAATACCGCTAATTTTCACAAATCAAATCGGATTGTGATATGTAAAATTAAACCTCTTGTACCACATCTGAAATCACAAATCCATTATTAGCAAACTTCCCATCAGTGTCAAACGAATCACCAATTACAGGCAAAAGATGATCATATAATTGCATCGCCTGCAAACAACTATTAATACTAGAAGTGGCTGAATTATATGCTGCAATATTTTCTTCGACAACATTCAATAATCGGCGATTATTCGCAATTTTTTCTTCAGCCTCTTGTTGCAATGTTTTCTCTAAATAAGCACGCGCCTGTGGATATTGCTGCAAAATTTCATCGGCTTGCTGATTTGCCATTGGGATCAATTGAGTTTTGAGAGTTTGGTTGATGGTTTGACGGAAAGATTTACGAATAGTTTGGGAAACTTTGGGTTCAAAATCTAACTTCAATAACTGCCTAATTGCTGGCTCTGCTTCTATGATACTTTCAGCGTCGTAACCTTGGGAAGTTTGTAATAAAGTTTGGCGAAATTGATATATAGAAAAAGTGCCTTCATCATAAAATCTTGGACTTTCTCGCACAAAGCGATCGCACTCTACACTAGCTGCACTAACTAATGCTTGAGTAACCTGCTTTTCGATAGTTCTAATCTCTTGTTCAATGCCGCCATCATGATCTAATAACCGATACAACTGACGATAATATTCTGACTTACGAATCTTTTCAATCAACCGCTGAAAATAATTTGCAACTACTTGCTGAGAAGATTCAACCAAAATATCTTCTAATTGATTTGCTAAGTAATAAAATGCTTCTACTAAAATAGCAATCAAAGGTGCGGTAGCGTTGCGAGGATGGCTGATGGTTGCGCGTCGGTAAGCATAAGCTACAGAAAAAGTATCTAGCAATTCATCTAAACGGCGAATCATACGTGATTGCAATTGCTTAAAATCTGCTTCAAAAGCATCACAAGAATTATTAATTACATGGTTAACTTCTTCTTTAATATGCTCACTAAATTCTCTCCCAACTTGCTGGAGTTGCTGATTTAGTTGTTGCAATTCTTGTGCCTTCATCATCTCAATTTCTTGAGGCTGACTATCTAAATCGCGTTGTACACTCTGATAATGTTTTTTCAGCTTAATACAAATATCTTCCAAATCATCAGCAAGATTTTTAAATAATTGTGGACGCTTTTCTTCTGTAAGATAGCGAGTAATAGCTGTGCGAAATTCATTAGTACCACTATCTTGAATTAGCTTTTCTATCAGTTCATTTCCCCAATCTCCCAGAATCCGCACATAATTTTGATTTGGGGTTTCAATGGCGTTAACAGAGACATTGAATTTAGTAGAAGATAGCCTTCCTGAATTTACACAGTAGTTGTTAAATGCATAGACAAATTGCGGTGTTTCTTCATTACCATCTAAACCTTTAATACTTTCTGCGAAAACAGAATCTAAACCAAATCTATCTTGTTGGTTTGTCTGTTTAATTTGACTGCCGTAAAATCCTAATAATCCACTGGTTTTATAAACCTTATTTGAATTGCTAAATTGCCCACTAATTAAGTTATCTAACCGTTGCCGTAGTTGGGTA
This sequence comes from Nostoc edaphicum CCNP1411, assembly GCF_014023275.1. Classification (NCBI taxonomy): domain Bacteria; kingdom Bacillati; phylum Cyanobacteriota; class Cyanophyceae; order Nostocales; family Nostocaceae; genus Nostoc; species Nostoc edaphicum. The sequence continues at coordinate 5,133,680 of NZ_CP054698.1, read as the reverse complement.
TTATACCAAGTTTCATCAATTCGGTTGAAGATATAGAAAACGCGATCGCGTACTCCCCCATTCTTCCGCATTAATTCTAAAAGTTCTGTTTCTTCTTTTGTCATGTCGCCCGCCGAAGCAGGTTTTAGCACACACACCACCGCCGAAGTATCAGGATGTTGAATTTTGGCATAAGTTAGCTGTGCATCTTTTTCTACTGGTGCATCGATACCAGGTGTATCTATAATTACATTGCCATCTTGTAGCAAAGGATGATTACAGTAATATTCTATCCGCTTCAATACTGCACTATTGCTACCACGACGGGCATATCCAGCCGCTTCCTTGAGATTGGAAAAGTTAAATTGCTCCATTGAGTATGTAGCATTATTAACCGTGTTGATGCGATCGCGGTTTGCCATATATCCCTCTAGCAATAACATTAACGCTTTCGCCTGCTTTGCACGTTCTGATTGACTCTCACCACCCTCCTGCTGAATAATCGCTTCAGAACCCTGACGTAATAAGTTGATTACATCAATTTGGTTGATATTAGCTACTGTCTTAAATCCTAGCTGCTGACACAAAGAAACTGCTTGTTCCCGAATTTCTGCTTCACTTAAAAATGTCAAAACAACACGTTCTTTATCTGCTTCTGCATACTCGATTTTGCATTCTGTACCTGTAGCATGTCCCTCTGCACTGTAGAGTAATTCTCTTTCCAATAATGCATTGATTAGCATTGATTTACCAGCACTAAACGCACCCGCAAACACAATTTCAAACTTGGGAGAAATCGCTTTACTTAAGGAAGTTTGTACAGGTGTAATATCTTGAGAACGTAGCGTTGGTTCTTGTTGTAAAAGTTGTAATATCGACTCAACCTGCCCTTTCAAATTTTTGCACTGAAGCGGTAAATCTGACATATTCAGCATCCTGACAATATTTATCTATATCTTAGTAATATTTATTGTCTTGATGGTTCAGTAAAATTCCTGAGAATTTTTTATGCGGTTTAATTACTGGATATTACTTAAACAACTAATTAATGACTATTAACTAAGAGGATATTTTAAAAGTGGTTGGCTGTAATTTTAGGCACTTGTTGATCCCCCCAACCCCCCTTAAAAAGGGGGGCAAAGTCTCTAAAAGTCTCCCAATTTATCGGGGAATTTAGGGGGAACTAAAACGTTTTGCTACCGACCAGAGGACTTTTCAAGTAACCTTATCCACACAACTGCTGAAATAGTTATCGGTGCGAGTGAGGAGTTTACTTTTAATAGAACTTTTGACCAACAAACAGGTTATCAAGAACTAAAAATTATCCCTGACTATTCATAATCGGATTTCTATATAGCACTCATATTTGATTTCTGAAAAAACTCAGTACAACTAAGAAGCCTTATTGACTATTGCCTGCCTACGCAAATTCGTTCAAAAATCAAAGCGGATTCCTATATGACATTAATCGCATCTAAAAAAATAACCTCTAGGGAAGGGATATCACCAGAGGTTTTTAATAAAGACATTGGAATAGTGAACTATTATAGAAATAAATCTATCTTTTTGCCAACCCTATCACCTCCTTCTCAAGCACAGGTCAAAGTTAATTTTGCCTGTAATTAAGGATACGAATTAGACTGAGAAATCGCATAGATTATATTTTTACCTCTTTTGAGGCACTAATACAGGCAGTTGACGCGCACCCGCTACGAATTTGGCGTGTTGTCCAACAGTCAAAACATTAAACTGACTGGATATAAGTTCTAAACTTTTGTTAACTATTGCTAGCTTTTTGTAGGTAGGGACGCTCATTCCAGGGAAAAATGATAGTTCTGGCACATCCTCTTGACTTACAAAGTCTGTAGGATGGAGTAGCAAAGAAGGTTGAACGTGTGTAAGTTTACACAACCAGAGGGCAATTCGCAGGTAGAGTAAAGCCACTTCCGAAGAAAATGTACTTAGATACATTATGTAACTGAAGTGAATTGGCACTTTGAAAATTGGCATGGTGGTAACGGGAATCTCAGTTAGTTTATCCTTACCCATGTGCCACTGATAAGCTTTCAAAGGCTGTAAACCCTCTTTGAAACCACCAAACAAGGCTTCCCGTTTCTTACGTTCTTCCTTGCTCAATTTACAGGTCATTAAATAATAAGCTCGTGCTATTGGCCCCAAAAATGTGGGGAAGGTCGAAGCATCATATTCATATCCCCGTCGTGCTAGAACTTTTAATACCGCAGGAGAAAAACTGTATCCCGGCCCCCGAAAACCAATAGGATGTTGATGAGTGACGCGCTTGATATGTTCTTCGGCAAGTGCCACCTCTTGTTCAATCTCATCCTCTGAATACAGATGTAGCCAAGGATCATGGTAGAATGAATGATTGCCAATTTCGTGGCCGGCGTTAGCGATCGCTTGTATTGCTTTAGAGTTCTTTTCCAGCGCTGCATCCTGACCCACAATAAATACTGTGATTGTCAAATTCCATTGCTGGAGAATATCTAAGAAACGAGGTACTGCGATATCCAGGTAAGAGGGGAAAGTCTCCCAACCCGGAGCGCCTTGATTTTTTAGATAAGACCAAATATTATCCAAGTCTAAAGAAAGACTCGCTATTGGTCTGTTTCCTTGTTGCTTGGTTTTCATTATAAATTCAAGTATTTGGACAATTTTAAGCGTAAATTATAGTGTTGATTTGAGCTTTATTGCTCAAGTTTCGTAATTCGACTCAAGGCTGGTTTTAGGGGAAAATTCAAGCCAGAAGGTTTGCCGCTCCTCATTTTCAAAATAAAGAGTTACTTTAAGAGCAGAATTCCGTAGGCGTAGCCAGTTATAGACATCACCCAGATTAATGTCTCATATTTGTAAACAAATTCTGCTTCTCTAAAAAATATTTTTGATGAATTAGATAATGGGTTTTCAGCATTTTTTGAATATCGACTTTATAAGAAGAATTCAGAACTCAGTAGTCAGAAAACAGGTATGAATTCTGTACGAGTGGGTGACGAATATTGGCTAAAAGAGAGTGGAATATTGGACGAAAAAAATTAAAAGATTTTAGCCTTAAAACTCTATCCCCTTATGGGTAGAGTATTCACCAATCCTGAATTCTGACTCCTATTTTATCAGCCCTACGGACAAATTTTTACCCTGATATTTAATTCCTGGTGATTAATATATCATAATCATGAGACATTTAAACTTAATATAAGTAGGTTTTAGCAATCGCGCTATATATAGAAGTTATTAATGATTTGGATGCTCAATTTTTATCATTAGTTCCAATAAAAAGCAATTATACAAAAAATTTTCCATATCCTAGATATTAATTTGCTGCCTTTGAGTCAAACACATTGCAATTCCCTTTTCGTAGTAAGCTGCCTCATTAATAAAAATCGGCCAAACGGTAGATGCACCCTCATAAATAATTGTTTTATCATCAAAAGTTATAAAAATTGGGTCTCCTGGGTTCAATGCTTGATAATCTTTGTCTTGCAGTTCTGGATGAATCATCCCAAAGATTGTTCCATCCGGTTGTTTTGGATAGTCTACAACAGATAAGTGATCGTAGATAATCAACGTTTCGTTAGTTGATGGAATTTCACCCTGGTTAAACTGTTCCAAATAGTCCAGAACTGCATGAACAAGTTCTTCTGTTTGTTGAAACAGCGTCGCTTTTAAAATACCTTGAGCAATCGGGCCAACCTCGATCGCAAAGCCTAATTCGCACAGAGAATTTACAAATGGGTTTTCTTCAATTGATTTAAAAGAGCAGCGATAAACCTTCACCAAAGGGCTGACATGGCTTAGATAAGCAGCCAATTTCAAGTTTAAGGGATGACTATTTACCAAAATAATTGTCAGACCCATATTAGCTGTACTGCTGTGCAAGTCTAAGATGAAATCTGCTTGTTTATCCCCGTTTGATGCTAGGGTATCCTGGATTGATTTCGCTTGTAATTCTTCGTAACTGTTCAGACTCGGATTTTGTAAATCTTGCTTGAGAAAACAACGATTTAAATCCTTCTCTACATATCGCCTCCCTGCTGCAAAAGCATGAGGATTTGCTAACAGGGTGACTGTCTCAAAACTTGGTCTAGTAATTAAATTGGGAAACTGGGCAAATTTTTGGCTCAGGTAGGCTCCTGTAAACTCATTGCCATGAGTTCCGCCGACAATTGCAACTCGATTAATCTGGTTCACGATTACACCAACTCTAGAATGCAGTCATCGAGGTATCAATTCTCAATGTACCTTATGAAGCATTAACTTTGCCGATGCGATCGCGATCGTGTGGTTGATTAAGATAGGACATATCAGGCCCATCGGGAATAATCCCGCCAGGATTGAGTGGGAATAGGTTTCCGTAGTAGTCGTGCTTCACAGTTTCTAAGTCGCAGGTGTCAGCAACACCTGGAAGCTGATATAAATCACTTAGGTAAACTCCCAAGTTCTGATAGTCTCGAATTCGCCGCCGATTACATTTAAATAAACCGTAGTAGGCACTATCAAACCGAAATAACGTGGTGAATAAACGCACATCTGCGAGTGTGAGATTATCTCCGCACAGATATCGATTAGTCTGCAATGCTATGTCAATCTCATCAAGAGTTGTGAACAATTCATTACAGGCTTGATTATATGCTTCTTGAGTCTGGGCAAAGCCGCAACGATATACACCGTTATTTACGGCGTGATAAATCTTCTCATTCCACCAGTCAATTTTCTCTTTGAGTGCTTCTGGGTAAAGATCAAGCGTGGGATTGTTGGCGAACTCGTTAAACTGAGAGTTCAGCATCACGATAATCTCTGAACTCTCATTGTTGACAATGGTTTTGGTTTGGTTATCCCATAAAATTGGAACTGTAAAGCGTCCGCTGTAGCCGGGTTCTGCCCGCTGATAAAATTCAACTAGTGTGCGGCAACCTTCTTCTTCTTCGTTGAATATCCAACCGCCTTCAATGGGAGAAGGAGAGACAATACATACTGATATTACCGCTTCGAGTTTTTTCAGCGATCGCACAACCAAGGTTCGGTGCGCCCAAGGACAGCCCAGCCCAACATAGAGTTTGTAGCGCCCAACGGATGGTGGGTGTGGATTCCCTGACTCTGTACCAATGAACTTCCGAAACTGGCTATTAGGACGAATATATGCTCCCGACTTATTGCTAGGAGCAAGCTGGGACATCATTATTTGCCACATAGTCGTCCAGACAAACTTTCCCAGCCAAATGATCAGCTTTGGAGGAAGTGTCCTGCCCTTCTTCTTGGGGAGATTTTTATCGTCATCCATTGGAGTTGAGTTAGTCATGGCGACACTCTTGCTTTGGGAGCGATCGACGTTACCACTGTATGTGGTGTTCAATTTATAATCTGTAGGTTTCCATGCCTACACGCACCTTGAGATTTCTTACTTTACTCTACTACGCTTTGCCTGAACTATTGCATCTATGAGTTCGTGGGCTTTTAAGGTTGGGTTTCCTTTCCCCTGATGGTAGACCGGAATGTTTAGTGTTGTATCTGCTACAGTTACCAAAACTGCAACGGTTATGAAATCCCAGGCTGCTCAAGACTATTCTAGGTAAGTGGAAACTTGAAATTTCAGCAACCCTGTACAAAAAGATAGGGCTTCCACACATCCCACAAGGTTTTGAGCTGATACACAAATTTAGTGTGAGGATTTAGCCATGTCTTACCCGATTCCGTCCAAAATGTGGCAGCGAGTTAGTATTGTAGTACTGTTGTTATTGATACCGTCAGTAGGAATTGCAATCTTACGTCAGTCTGCTACGGTTGCGGTTCCAGCTAATCAGACTCCTCCCAGTTCTACCCCAACAAGCTCCATTCTACCCAATCACCCTGACTACCAAGCACTCCAGGCATTGGTACAAAAGTATAGTTGTGTAGTCCCCGTCCAAAACTTTGGTACTCTTCCCCTAACCCGAGCTGAGTTTGCCACCGTCTTGAATGCCTGTGTGAATCGGAGCAATGAGCTAATAGCGACTGACCCCAAGATAGTCACCCAAGGGGATATGAAAACCCTACAACGCTTGCAGTCAGAATTTGCACCGGAGTTAGCAATCCTCAGAAATCAGATAGATGAATTGGAAGCTGGTAGTCCCGTCACTCCAACTCAGGCTCCCAGAGAACGTACTCAAGCCGAGTCTACCCGAAAAACTCAACCCGTACCCACCGCCCCACCCCTTAGCATTCCCTCTGGCTCATCTGTGCAGGATCAAGTTTCTAACCGCCCTGTAAGCCCTACACGCCAAACTCGTAGCACTATTGGAAGGGTTGCCCCGGAACCACAAACAGGTAGCAGATTCAATACAGAAAACTACAATCGGATTGACGATAATCCTTTTCATCGCGTCGGTAATGAACCCCTTTCCACCTTTTCGATTGATGTAGATACAGCATCCTACAGCAACGTGCGACGGTTTATTACTCAAGGGGAATTACCACCCAAGGATGCAGTGCGAATTGAGGAATTGATCAACTATTTTACCTATAATTATCCCCAACCAAAAGGCGATGCCGACGGTAGGCAGAGCCAACGCCCTTTTTCCGTCACCACTGAATTGGCTGCTGCTCCCTGGAATCCTCAACACAAGCTGGTACAGGTGGGTTTGCAAGGTAAACGCCTAGAGAGTGAAACCTTACCACCCAGCAACCTAGTATTTCTGATTGATGTCTCCGGTTCTATGGATGACCCCAACAAATTACCCTTGGTGCAACAGTCCCTAAAATTGCTGGTGAATAAACTGCGTCCTGAAGATCGGGTAAGTTTGGTAGTTTACGCTGGGAACGCTGGATTGGTATTACCTGCTACTCCTGGTAGTCAGAAATCGAAGATTCTGGCGGCGATTGACCGCTTGGAAGCTGGAGGCTCCACTGCTGGCGGTCAGGGCATTGAACTAGCCTACAAAATAGCTAAACAAAGCTTCCTCAAGTCTGGTAATAATAGAGTAATTTTAGCTACCGATGGAGATTTTAACGTCGGGGTTTCTAGTGATGCCGAACTGACGCGATTAATTGAACAAAAGCGAGATCAGGGAATTTTCCTGACGGTGTTGGGATTTGGCACTGGCAATTATAAGGACGGAAAAATGGAGCAACTGGCTGATAAGGGTAATGGCAACTACGCTTACATCGATACCCTATTGGAAGCCAAAAAGGTTTTAGTTAATGATCTGAGGGGAACTCTGTTTACCATTGCCAAGGATGTGAAAATTCAGGTGGAATTTAATCCGGCGAAAGTTCAGGCATATCGCTTGATTGGCTACGAAAACCGCCTGCTGCAAAACCAGGATTTCAATGACGACAAGAAAGATGCAGGGGATATTGGGGCTGGTCATTCTGTGACAGCGCTTTATGAAATAATTCCCACCGGCACGAAAAGCGATGTGAAACTACCGGAGATAGACCCCTTGCGATATCAGCGTTCTGGTGAAACTGCCTCGGATGCTGCTGGTAATGAGTTAATGCAGGTGAAACTGCGCTATAAATTGCCCCAGGACAGCACCAGTCAACTAATTACCCAAACCATCCAAGATGATGATTTGAGAGCCGATCAGATACCCTCCACAAACCTGAGATTTGCTGCTGCGGTGGCAACTTTTGGGATGCTGCTGCGTGACTCTGAGTATAAGGGGAATGCTAATTTTGATTTGGTGATGAAGTTGGCAACCCAAGGGAAAGGGGAAGACCAGGAGGGCTATCGGGGTGAGTTTATCCGCCTGGTGGAACAATCTAAGGGGTTGATGACGAGGACGGGAAGTAGGGAGTAGGGAGTAGAGAGTGGTGTATAGCTGAGTGCTGAGTGCTGAGTGCTGAGTAAAAACCCAGTTGTTTCAAGACTTTGAGCAATCAACACTGTCCTAATCTGTGTGACTACGGCTGTACAACCTACACCAAAAAAGCGATCGCCTGTTTGATTGCAGACATCAAAGGCGATCGCTCTCTACTGTTATGCTTGAATGCGAAGTGTTAACAGCACTGTACTGGTGAAGGTTTGGGAAGGTAGCCAAGCTAAAAGCGATCGCCTAATTAATTCAATCACCGTCTGTTCCTTCAAGGATGAAGCCTCATCATCTAGCATTAACTGTTTTACCCGTCCCTGGTTAACCTGAAATTCAAACACCAAATCACCACCGAAACCTCTAGGGAGTTGAATTGCTTGCAAGTATTGAGTCAGTAGATAAATCATCTGTTGATCTAATCCTGTGAAGCTCACAATCTGTAGATGAGGTATAGAAGATTCTTCTCTCTGTAAGGCTTTTAAATCTTCCAACTGATCATCTAAGTTCATCTCTTCAAGCTGTGGCATCAATTGTTCAGAAAATAATGAAAAGCGCTCAAGATTACTAAATTCATCTACATCTGCAAATCCGATTTCTGGCTCTGATGCTGGAATATCATGTTCCATCGCTAATGATTCCATTTCTTCAAAGCGTGGCATTGGTTTTGCTGGAGCAGGTGCAGACATTGGCGGTGGTGCAGATTGTTTCTTTGCTTCCCGGCTTCGCCTTACCATTGGCTGGTTTACCATTGCACCGCTAGGAGCAGCAGCAACAGCGTTACCAAAGATACCCTCATGGCTGATGGCTTCAGGGATTTCTACAGGTACTTGCACAGATATGAAATCCTGGTTGGGATTGACTCTGATCTCATCACTGACGGCAACAAAAGCGGTATATTGCGATAACAGTTGATAAGCCAGAGCCGTATCTGTCACTGCTTCCACACCTCCCTTTGTGTCTCCACTCACCATTTGATTCATTAAATCCTTGATGCGGGAACGTCCCCAAAGTTGAGCGATCGCAGGATTACCTGTTTGGGGAAAATTCAGGTGAAAACTGTACTGATAACGCCTACCACCCGCAGCAATGCCAGAGATGTGCAACTTTCCAGAATGCGCGTCTGATTTGCGTCCAAATAGCACTAATGGTTGCTCTGCAAATAAATCTGGTGGTGTAGAAGGATACATAATTGGAGATTCCCCATCACCTTCCCATTGCAATTGAATATTGGCGAGGACTGGATTATTGATTTGGCGGAAGAATTTTTCTACCACCTCATCTACAGGTTCATCATGGCGAATAATCCGAGCAATACCCCGTCCTAATTCTGCAATCCGATTGAGTAAGAAACGATTCACCGAACTACCTGCACCAAAGCTATGAAGGCGGGTTCCTGGCTGGAGACGCTGTTTAACTTCAGCTAAAATTTGGTTTTCGTTGCCGATATAACCATCAGTTAGTAAAACAATATTTCGCAAGCGTCCCGGATTTGTGGTTTTTAAGTTTAAGACAGTGCGAATACCGCCTAACATCTCTGTTCCCCCGCCAGCGTTTAAGCGATTGATATAGTTGATTGCTAATGAGCGATTTTGCGAAGTGTTGGAGAGGGGAACGGGTGAAAGTTGCTGTGTGGTATCGGAAAAATCAATAATGTTAAAGGTGTCGTCGGGATTGAGTCCATTGATAAAACGGCGCATCAATTCCTGACATTGCATCAGTGGTTCGCCACTTTGAGAACCGGAGGAGTCGATGAGAAACACCATATCTTTGGCGACAATCTCTTCGGGACGGTACTCAAGGGCGGGAATCAGGTATAGTGCGAAGTGTCCACCCCGTTCATCGGCTTGGGTGAGCGTGGTTGTTTGAATTTTATTATTGCTAACTTGATAGCGTAAAATTAGGTCTTTATTGGGTATGGTGTCTCCACCTCCTAGTTTGACATTTACTAACTGTTCTTCACGGATGATTTGGATTTGGTGAGAGGGTGAGTTAATATCCTGAATCTCAACGCCAGCATTAATTTCGATGGTGACATTAATATCATGACTTGAGCGCATCCCCGACGGTAAAATGGGAGCATTCAAGCGGGAAGCATCTGAAACTAAATCGGTATCTTGATTTAAAGTCATGGGTGCAATAGCTGAACCACCCCCGACTGCATCTTCTGCGATGGTGATTCCGGGAATGTAACGGGGGCCAACAACCATCGGGAAGACGAATTCGTAATTTCCCCCCTCAAATTTTAGGCTGTCGCTGTAGCGAATAATCACATCAATTTGTTCACCTGGTTTGATGTTCGCCAGGGATTGGGTGAAGATATTGTCTCGTTCTTGTTCGAGGAGTCCGGCTGTGTGTCCTTGTTTTCTGGCTTGTTCGTAGATGGCTACAGCTTCTTGGCGTTTTTTGATGCTGCCTTGAATTGTGCGATCGCCTATGCGAATTAGCATATCATCAACGGCAGCTTCATCGGGTAAGGGGAAGATATAAACGGCTTCTAGGCTTGTGGTAAAGGGATTTTCAAAGCTTTGGGTAACTTCCACCCGTGAGATGTTACCAGCGATTTTGGCTTTTACCTCGGTGTGTTTGAGGGGAAAGGCAATCTGTTGGTTGGAGTTTTGCAGATATAAACCACTGGGTTGTTGTTCTAGAGTTTGAGTCATAATTTTTACCTGGCGCTTTTGTTTGCTGTCTCTAGCGTAGGCGGTTTTTTTTGGGAGATATGCTCAGTTTTGTGCTCAGTTATTGGCTCAGTGATGGGTTTAGTGGAAATGCTACTTTATATTTCTGCTATGATATTAAATGATAAGTAAAGTTACTTATATATACTCATTATTGACCATCAAGAAAAAATTAAAAACGTAATGACTAAAGTTAATTTGGACGCACTGATTCCACGAGAAGATTTCGAGGTAGGAGAAAATAGTAATCCAGGTAAGAAGAAAGAAACAATTTCTATTGAAGATATTAAAACAGATTCATTTTTCTTCTTAAACATCCGCAAACCCGACTTTCAAAGAGAAACTAACGAATGGGATAAGACAAAAGTTTGTGATTTTATAAAAAGTTTTATAGATGGTGATTTAATACCAGCGATTATTCTATGGCGAAGTACAGCCGGATATTTGTTTGTAATTGATGGCAGCCATAGGTTAAGTGCTTTAGCTGCTTGGGTAAATGATGATTATGGTGATGGAACAACATCTAAAATATTTTATGACGGTATAATTCCTGATGAACAAATAAAGATTGCTCAAGAAACGAGGAAAGTAGTTAATAAAAACATCGGTTCATATAGTGATGTCAATTTAGCTCTAAAACATCCTGACAAATTTAAACCTGAAATTGTCAAATCTGCTCAAAATTTATCAGTGTTGGCAATTCAGGTTCAATGGGTTGAAGGTGATGCAAGTAAAGCCGAAAATTCTTTTTTCAAGATTAATCAACAAGCTACTTTAATTGATAAAACTGAGCTACAGCTGCTTGAATCTAGAAGGAAACCAAATAGCATAGCTGCACGTGCAATTATTAGGAGTGGTACAGGTCATAAATATTGGTCATCTTTTCCAGCTGAAATACAAAATCAAATACAAGAAATAGCGAAAGAAATTAATGAAATACTTTTCGAGCCTAAACTGCAAACTCCAATAAAAACTTTTGATATACCAGTTGCTGGTAAGCTTTATTCTGCTCAAACACTACCATTAATTTTAGATTTTGTAAATATCGTTAATCATATAGATTTTAACAATAAAGGGATTGATGATGATACAACAGGAGAAGAAACAATCAAAATATTAAAAAATGTCAGAAAAATTGCTTATAGATTAAATAGTAATAAACCTTCATCTTTGGGGCTACACCCAGTTGTTTATTTTTATTCAAAAGAAGGAAGACATAAAACAGTATCTTTTTTATCTATTGTTGATTTCGTCATAGAGCTAGATAAAATAAAAAAAATTAATCATTTTATTGAAGTTAGAGAAAAGTTTGAAGAATTAGTTCTTGAATATGATTATTTGTTTCAGCAGATTTATGTGAAATATAGGTCTGTCCAAAAGAGCTATAAACACATATCGAAGTTTTTTCAAGAAGCTGTTTTCTATTTAAAATCGGGAAAAACAATTGAACAAACTATAGATGAAATGTTGTCTACTCCGAACCTTCAGTATTTGACTGTTCGTAAGATAATAAGTCAGCCAACAGATTTATCTGCACAAGACTTCAATACAAATAAAAAAAGTGAGATTTATATCAAGGAAACCTTAAAAAATGTTCCGAGGTGTAAAATTTGCAACGGACTTATCCATAGAAACTCTATTTCAATTGATCATATACAGCGTAAAGAAGATGGTGGATTAGCAAATGTGGATAATGGACAGATAACACATCCATACTGCAACACTGGATATAAAAATTAAGTGGTTGCTTCTTCCACACATAATACGGAGTCATTAAATTATTTTAGTGCGAACTCAGTGATAAATTGGCAGAGATTATGGCAATAAAGTAGAAAGCTAAGTTAGCAATTTCTTATTCCATTCCTATCCTAATTATGAAGAAAGGAGTTGAACTATGATCGCTCACAAGATAGAAATCGTATTAACTGAAAATGGAACTCTGACGCTACAAGGTTTACCTTTTCATGCAGGGGACGCTGTAGAAGTGATTATTCTGGAAGCTAAAACTCCAGATAACCAAGTAGCACTAAAACCCCAATCAAATACAAATCTTTATCCTTTGCATGATACACAGCCATACCATTATGAAGATCCAACAGAACCTGTAGCTTTAGAAGATTGGGAAGCTTTGCAATGATTGTACTTGATACTCATATCTGGGTTTGGTGGGTGCAGAACGATTCACGACTGACCCAACAACAGCAAGAATGGTTACGAGATTACGAATCTGATGGTTTAGGAATCAGCATTCTTTCTTGCTGGGAAGTAGCAAAATTGGTAGAGAAAAAGCGACTAGTTTTACCTGTAGATATTGATAAATGGCTAGAAGCTGCTTTAGCTTATCCGGGAGTACAACTATTAAATTTGTCTTTGCCGATAATAGTTGATTCAACTCAATTAAATGGATTCCATAACGACCCGTTTGATCAAATGATTGTGGCTACAGCCAGATATTATAATTGTCTTTTGTTAACTGCCGATGCTAAAATTCTTAATTATTCTGATGTACAAACCCTCAAGTAGTGAATTGTAAGATTGTAAAATTTACATAATCTATACTTGTCTTTTCATCAAAATGGGGATATCTAAAACAAAATAGTGGAGAGTAAGATGAATTTAAAAGATATCAAACAAAAAATATTTCCAGTTATAAAAGTAATATCTATAGTAGCGATCGCAACTGCAATAGGCTTAGAATTATGGAATATTCAAGCATTAACAACTAACAATCATCTACCTATTATCTTAAATCCAGTTTTGATAATTGCTCACTTGGCATTGTCGGCTCATTTCATTGAAGGAATCATTGCCGCTTTTTATGCACCTGGGAAAAATCAAAAACCAATCCAATATGGAATTTATACTTTTTTTGTGGGTACAATTGGTTTATTAGAATTGTTTGAAAATCATTCCCAGATCCCCGACTTCTTTAAGAAGTCGGGGATCTAAAATTGTAGATGTTATGTCAAACTCGCTGAAAGCCTCTGATTCAGGATTAGCAATTGTAGACAAATCCCGTCAACGTCTAGGTTGGACAAAAACTAGCACGGCGCGTTGGTGGCAAGATGCCCATACCTCTAGAGCTACTTTACGCCGATTTTGGCAAGGCGATCGCATTCAGCGAGAAATTTTCATCGCGATCTGTCAAGCTGTTGGTATTGTCAACTGGGAAGCGATCGCAGAATTATCCCACGCAGACTTGGAATCTATTGCAGACATCCCCACACTTTACCGAGACTGGAATGAAGCACCTGATATCGAAAGCTTCTATGGACGAAATCAGGAATTGGCACAATTAGAAGAATGGATCACCAGCCCAAACTGTAAATTAATCACCATTAACGGTATCGCTGGTATTGGCAAAACCTCCCTAGCACTGGCTTTAGTAGACCGCATTCAGTCAAAATTTGATTGTTTAATTTGGAAGTCTCTACAAACTTCCCCATCTCTCATTTCCCTGCTCAATAGCCTGCTAAACTCCTTTGAGCAAGGCGTTGTGCAAAATATTCAACAAGGTACAGTACAACTTATACAGCAGTTACAAAAGCGTCACTGTTTGTTGGTATTGGATGGACTAGAGGCTATTTTCTCACAGGCAGAAAACCTCAGCTATGGTCAATTTATCCAACAATTAAGTCGGGAACGACATCAAAGTTGTATTCTCATTACTAGCCGCGAACAACCAAAGAATATCGAAATTAATAGCAAAACATTTCGGTGTTTAAATCTCAAAGGGTTGCCAAAAAAAGCGGCTGTAGAATTATTACAATCAAGGGAATTTACAGGCAAAGAACTGGGGTTATCAGCATTAATTCAACTTTATCGCGGTAATCCTTTGGCGCTGAAACTGGTAACACCATTGATTCAGTCTGTATTTGGCGGGAATATTGCTGCTTTTTTAAGTCAGAATACTCTAATTGTGGGCGATCGCTTGCGTGTGATTCTCAAACAGCAATTTGAGCAACTTTCCGGCTTAGAGCAAGACATTCTCTACTGGTTGGCTATTTGGCAAGAACCTGTCTCATTTTCTCGATTGCAAACCCATTTGCTGATATCCGTTGACCCAGGGATGGTTTTAGAGGGGATTGTGGGGTTAGAAAGGCGATCGCTTTTAGAAAAATGGATCAGCGATTATGAACCCTCATTTACATTGCAACCCCTGGTAATGAAAATAGTGACAGATGAATTGGTGGAACATACTGCCCAAGAGATTCATCAAGTCGTCCAGAGTCATGATATTCGTCATTTTCAGATATTGCGAACCCATTGGTTGCTACGACCGGGTACTGACGATATTGCAGGCGATCGCATTTTAAACCAACTGGGGAAAAAGCTCTGGCGCTTTTATGGTGCAACTCTTCCAGAAATCCTGAATCAGATTTTGTTGTTGTTAAAAGGTCAATCTCCTTTAGCAATGGGTTACATCGGGAGCAATCTAGCAATCCTCTCAGGAATAGACTTGGTATGACCCCCAATAGACCAATACGGTTCAGTTAAGCAAATTTATCTGTTAAGGCAGGCAGGGGGAGCAGGGGGAGCAGGGGAGGCAGGGGGAGAGAAACCTTACTTACAATTTTCTCGCTAACCATCTTGACAAATCCTGTTTGAAATGGAATGAATCAGCCCTGCTTAAAAAGGGGGGCAAAAAGCTCTCAAAGTCCCCCTTTTTAAGGGGGATTTAGGGGGATCAATACACATTTTGCACCCAGCAAAAAGATGTGTGTACACCGTAGCTTACCAAGGGGAGGGGTTGGGGTGTTAAGGACTTTTGCAAGAGGTCTAATAACACCAAGGATATTGAGTTCTAAGGCACCTCAATGGGAATCAAAGCATTTTCTGGCAAATAGTTGGCAAAACGCCCTTCATCCGCAAGCACCAAAATCAGGCGCAGGGAATAATCTGGCGGCACTTGCAAATCTGCCCACGGTACTGCCAACTCTAAACAATTATTTAAAGCTACTTGAGCGCGACTGAAACGGGGTTGCCATTGATAATTGTCTCCAGCTTCCCGAAACTGAATCGATTGCGTCAGCAAGTTAACTTCCAAAAGATGATGGAAAAGGTAATTAAGTGGGGCTGCATCTGGTACATCGGCTAAGGGAACTGGGCTGTTGACCATTGTTTTTTCTGGATAGAACCAAAGCAAATTCAACTCTGCTGGAAAACCCCGCCCTGGTGCAACGCCACCTTTAAAGTCCAGGCGCAAATAGAAATTTAGGTGATCCACCCCATACCAAAGTCGCTGGATGACGCTGCTATTGTGCATCGTCCCCCGCGCCCCGCCGATTTCTATGCGTCCAGCTTTGTCCCAGTCTTGCTCATCACCTTTACCATCAATGACAGGATGAATAAATCCTTGTGGGGTATGGCTTCCCTGTGCTTCGTGGATTTCCACTGGTTGCTTGAGATAGGGCGGTACAGGTTCATTTAATGCCTTGTAAATGCCAAGCAGGTGTTCTCGAAACAACTGGTCAAAGATGGCATCCTGATTTGATGAGTGTCCTGCACCAAACCACCAAAACCAGTCGGAACCCTCTGCGGCATATAATGCTTCCCACGCTTCTGGGTTGTTTTCTTCCGTCGCTTCGGGATGACTTGCGAGCATTTCCCTGGCTTCTGTCAAGTAATCCCAAGCACGATTTTTGGCGGGATCGCCGATCCAAGTTGTGAAGCTCCCATCCACCCAAGAACCACTATGTAGTTGCCCTCCGGGAATGGTGGCTGTGGCTGGAAATTCTTCGAGGAATTCGGAGACAGTGACGAGTTTCAGGTGGGGTTCATCGCTCAAGCTTTGATATAAAGCTTCTAGGAAAGGTTTGCCGTCTTGGGGATAAAATTCCCAGCAATTCTCCCCATCCAAGGCGATGGTAACTAGCCAAGGTTGATCACTGTGACTATCTCTTTGCATTTTAGCGATCGCTTGCAAATGTCCCACCAAGTCTGCTGCTGCCTGTTTTGCTGGCATCGCACCGTAGGTAAAGCCAATCAAATCTGATAATCTGTGGTCACGAAACACAATTGACAAATCACCCTCGGCGGTTTGTAGGCGATAGGGTCGGTACAACAATTCTGGTTGCTGCACATTCCCCGCCCCATCCCGATGAAAAAAGTGTTTCAGCGTCCACCCTAAGACGGCTTCATCTGAGCATATCCACTTAAATCCTTGGTCAATAATATGTGGAAGTGTCGCCGGACTTACTGATTGTTCCGAAGGCCACAAACCACGAGGGATCTGTCCAAAGCGGTCTTTATAAAAGTCCCAAGCTTTCCGCAAGTGGCGGGGAATATCTTCTGCCCACTCAAATCGCTGCTTAGGTAGTGTCATATTAGGCACAGCGACCCGACCAGAGTTAGTATCAGCGAGTAACGGTAAAATCGGGTGGGTGTAAGGCGTGGTAGTAACTTCTAGCTGTCCCGCCTCCTGCATTTTTCGATGTTGGGGGATAATCCGGCTGAGAATTTCTCGCTGTTTGGAATAAATGCGCTGGCGATCGCTTAAAGTAAAATTCCGACCCTGTTTTAACCAAGTAGCAATTTCTGGATCATCCCAAAACAGCGGATCGATCCAAGCCAAATTGTGCCAAGCTAGCAAATCGCCATAATCTGGCAACTCCCAATTTGCTAAACACCAAGCTTGCCCTTTTTCCTGCCTTTGCTGGTACAGTTCGGCATAGCGGGGATGGGGGTCAATCAGCGTGTGGTGATTGGCATCAAAAAAGTGTTGGATAACGAATTCCCGCTGTTCCTGGGTGAGTTGTTCATCCGGTGTCAAGCTGGCTGTGAGATAAGGGTCAAAAGCAGTACCAGCAATATAATCTTCCAGTTGCAATATCAACGATGGTACTAAATTCACCGTTTGGTGTAACTTAGGATACCGCTCTAATAGCAATACCAAATCCAAATAATCTTTAGTCCCATGTAAACGTACCCAAGGTAAACGGTACTGCTGACTTGGAGATAGCGAAACGCCGCTGCCAGGAGATTTGTACAGCGGCTGATGTTGATGCCAGATAAAAGCGATGTAAAGAGGATGGGACATAGCGAGTAATTAAGGGTTAGGAATTGGGGATTACAAATTAGGGATTTAGGTATTAATGATAAATTATGAATGAAAAAATCCATTCTTCCCCAGTCCCCAGTCCCCAGTCCCCAATCTCTACACTACTTGCTCAATTTCTGCAATTTCGGGAATCATTTCCTTAAGGCGGCGCTCAATTCCCATTCTCAGGGTCATTGCAGAACTGGGACAAGAACCACAGGCACCTTGCAGGCGCAGTTTTACAACAGGCCCATCGAGTTCTACGAGTTCCACATTGCCGCCATCAGACATGAGATAAGGGCGCATTTCATCTAAGACTGTTTCAACGTTGTCAATTGTGAGTTCCATAGTTTAGACCTGCTAAGTTAATGATGGGCATTGGGCATTGAATAATAATGATCTCTGTGCCAGATGCGGCGTTGCTCATTAACCATTATCCAAAATTTTATTTTTCAGCTTTGTTAAATCGATCCTAAATCTAATTGCCGCTAGATTGTCATGTGTCAGTTTTTAATGACTTTTGACTAAACCACTGCTGGTTTTAGCAACTTGATATTAGATTAGCTGAACAATTTGTTGTGCAAGCCCTCCTACTCTACTTTAGCCTTTAAAGTACTGAAGAGAACGCAAGGAGGTGAGAACAAGGAAGGTTTTTTCCCAATACCCCTCAAGAGTGCTGAGTAATGAGTGCTGAGTAATGAGTAATGAGTAGGATTCCTTACTCACAACTCGGAACTATTTTGCCCCATGCCTAATATGGTTATTAAACAATAATTACTAATAATTACTAAAAAACTTTAAAGCTTAAAACTCAAAACCCAGTATTACCAAGTATCCAAACTCAGCACTCAGCACTCATTACTCATTACTCATTACTCAGCACTCAGCACTACTTGTTGAGTCGCTATCACTAGATGAAACCATAACTGGTTGTTGATACAGTGGCACGGTGAATGTGACTGTTGAGCCAAGTCCTTCGCCTAGACTATAAAAATGTACCTCACCACCCATTGCCTCTACTAACTTCTGGGATATTGCCAGTCCTAAGCCTGTGCCGCCATATTGGCGAGTGCGGGAGCCATCCACCTGAGAGAATAATTGAAACAGTTTATCTTGTTTATCCAAGGAAACACCGATACCAGTGTCTGCCACACGTACTCTTACCATGCCAGGAAATTCCTGACCTTGAAAGTTCGGCTTCGCTTTTTTCAGTACTAAATCGGCGCTGACGGTGATGCCGCCCTCATGGGTAAATTTGATGGCATTACCTACCAAATTGAGCATCACTTGTAGCAACCGTTGGTAGTTGCTTTGGACAATGATTTCATCGGAAGTGGCAGGCATTTGCATCCCAAAGCTGAGGTTTCTCACTTCTGCTTGGGGACGCATGAAACTTTCTACATCACTGAATAGCTCATTTAGCTTGACTGGAGCGTAAGCTAGCTCCATTTTGCCAGCTTCAATTTTGGCAATGTCCAAAATGTCGTTAATGATATTCAGCAGATGTATGGATAACTGATGAGCTTCTGTCAAAAATTGGTTTTGTTCTTCTGGGTCATCTGCCATCCCTTCCAAAATCAGCTTCAAGAAGCCAATCATGCCGTTGAGGGGGGTACGAATTTCATGGGATACATTAGCCAGAAACTCGCTTTTAAGGCGGGAAGCTTCTTCGGCTTTTTGACGCGCTGCTTCTAATTCTTTATATAAAGTAGCATGTGCGATCGCAGTTCCCAATTGATCTGCTGCTTCTTTTGCTAGTTCTAATTCCGATTCTGTTAATGTGTAGCACTCATCCTGCCAATTCAAGGCAACCAATCCATTGGCTTGGTCTTGATAGCAAGTTGCAACCACTAAAGTTTTCTGCCGCCCAGACCCAGTGTATCCAGGCACTTCCATCACAACTGGTTCTAGGGTTGCCAAGGCTTGAGCAAAAGCAGGCTCAGAAACTACATCTATTTCTGAACCAAGCATTGATTTGAGTTCTGGCTGGCGATACTCAGCTTTTACCTGCACTTTTGAGCTAGAGGGCTGATAAGGACAAATAATACAGCGCTCTAGCCGCAGTGCTTTCCCCAAGCTATCAACTGTTTGCTGCCAAATAATATCTAAATCCAATGTCCGGCGAATATTTCTGGTAATGCGATTTACCAGTTTTTGGTGTTGCTGTGAACGTAAAGCCAACTCTATTTGTGTGGGCGTTTTTGATGCCACGCGCACTTGTTTTTTGTTGAGTGTCGCTTGCACTAAACGTCCCATCACTAAAACTGTAGTGGCAGTTGTTCCCAAACTCGGCATAATCGGACTAATCACTAAGTCCAACTCAAATAATTCCTGGTGATAGCTAAACCAGCACTGAAACCTTTCTGGTATCAAACCCGTCAAAATTCGGTGCAATCGTTCCAAATAAGTAACCTTATCCACAGGAGCAAAGGTTTGGGACTGGTTCAGCTCGTCAACTATTTTTTCAGTATTTAACCCCAGGAGTTCGCTGTGCTGCCAATAAAAGGTCAGATAGCGCCCTGCCCCATCTTGCGTATACACCAACTCTGCTCCTAGAGCTGGTAATGAGCCATCAGTCTTACTGGTAATAGATTCCAGATTTTGGGAAAATACATTTGGCAATTGGGAATTGGCAGTAATAGTCATTAATTGAGTTGGATAGACAAAGGGTGTCCGACCGTAATTTTACTAAAGCCGTTAAAATTTATGCATAAACTTTTACAGCTTTTTTGTTTTTGATTGGGTATTTCTTGGTGTTCTGGAAACCAGATTGACAAACTTTACTTTTTTTAATTTCTATTGACAGCTGACTAATGGCGTCAATCGTTCCATTCACCGCGAGGAGGAACGGGGGTACGCACAGGCGTGCGCGTCAATTCATCATCTCTGAGAATTTCACCCCGCAACCACTGGCGAATCGCCACCTCAATTACTTTACTTGGGTCATTGGTGAGATGCTGAATTTGCTCTAGTAACTCGGAGTCTAGGCGGACAGCAATTTCTACCTTATCGGTTCGTGTGTTTTCCGCTTCGGTAGTTTTCTCTTGCATATTCATAGGTTTGATATACTCTGAATTGGTTTTGTCTAAAGCTTTGTAAAGCAGTTATATTCATAGTTCGGGCTAGTTCGCTGAAAAATCTTCAAAGGGACAGTTACATAGTTCCCTGAAATAGCACCAAAGTAACAGGCTTTAAGTTTCAAATCACATTTTTCATATAACTGACTAGACAATAGCTCTAGAAGTTTTGCCGATAAATCAGTGATTCTGAGTAATTACGGGTCGTAATTGCCCATGATCCCTACATGATCCCTACATGTACTTATTTACATTTATTGTACGCTCCTAGCTGTTGAATACTAGCAGCGACAAATAGACTTTCATAATATTCTTAAAAGTCCACCTATTTAGATCGAAAGTTGAAGATGGAGTGAAGGGAGTGCTGAGTGCTGAGTGCTGAGTTAAGAGTTAAGAGTTATTTTCCCCTCTGCCCCACTCAGCACTCAGCACTTGGAACTCAGCACTAAAAGCGGAGCGTCTTGGCTAAGAAAGCATTAAAATACATTAAGTAAATTGCTCTTTTAACTTTGGTTGCTGCTAAGGCAAAGATAGTATATGACTGACGTTCCCGCAGTTCGCATTCGCAATTTTTGTATTATTGCTCACATCGACCACGGGAAATCAACCCTCGCCGATCGCTTGCTACAAGCTACTGGCACTGTTGAAGACCGACAGATGAAGGAACAGTTTCTCGATAACATGGATCTAGAACGGGAGCGCGGCATTACGATTAAGCTGCAAGCTGCCCGGATGAACTACACAGCTAAGGATGGTCAGCAGTATGTGCTGAACCTGATTGATACTCCGGGACACGTCGATTTCTCTTATGAAGTCTCCCGCTCTCTTGTTGCTTGCGAAGGAGCGCTATTAGTAGTAGATGCGTCCCAAGGTGTGGAAGCGCAAACTTTGGCAAATGTATATTTAGCCTTAGAGAGTAACCTGGAAATTATCCCGGTTTTGAATAAAATCGATTTGCCTGGGGCAGAACCAGAACGGGTAATTAGCGAAATTGAAGAAATTATCGGTCTAGATTGCAGTGGTGCAATTCTGGCCTCTGCTAAAGAAGGAATTGGTATTGATGAGATTTTAGAAGCAGTTGTCGAGCGGATACCGCCACCACCCAATACCATAAATGAACGCTTACGAGCGTTAATTTTTGATAGCTATTACGACAGTTACCGGGGAGTAATTGTCTATTTCCGGGTGATGGATGGCACTTTGAAAAAAGGCGATCGCATCCATTTAATGGCATCCGGTAAAGAATTTGAAATTGATGAGTTAGGTGTTCTTTCTCCGACTCAAAAGCAAGTTGATGAACTCCACGCTGGGGAAGTAGGCTATTTGGGAGCGGCAATTAAAGCTGTAGCTGATGCACGGGTAGGAGACACAATTACCCTAAGTAAGGCGAAAGCGGAGTCACCTTTACCAGGGTACGCAGAAGCGAACCCAATGGTTTTTTGCGGGATGTTCCCCATTGATGCTGACCAATTTGAAGATTTGCGGGAAGCCTTGGAAAAGCTGGAACTCAACGATGCCGCGCTGCACTACGAACCAGAAACTTCTAGCGCGATGGGGTTTGGCTTCCGTTGTGGGTTCTTGGGTTTGCTGCACATGGAAATTGTCCAGGAACGTCTAGAGCGAGAGTATAACCTAGATTTAATCATTACAGCCCCCTCGGTGGTTTATAAGGTGATCACCCTCAAAGGTGAGGAACTGTACATCGATAATCCTAGTCGCTTGCCTTCTCCCAACGATCGCGAAAGAATTGAAGAACCCTACGTTCAAGTCGAGATGATTACGCCGGAAACTTATGTCGGCGCTTTGATGGAGTTGTCACAAAATCGCCGTGGCATCTTCAAAGATATGAAATATCTCGCCCAAGGACGAACCACCCTTACTTACGAACTCCCCTTGGCGGAAGTTGTAACTGACTTTTTTGATCAAATGAAGTCGCGATCGCGCGGTTATGCCAGTATGGAATATCACATCATCGGCTACCGTGAAAATCCTTTGGTGAAGCTGGATATCATGATTAACGGCGATCCCGTAGATTCCTTGGCGATGATTGTGCATCGAGATAAAGCTTACAATGTCGGGCGGGCAATGGCAGAAAAACTCAAGGAACTAATTCCCCGCCATCAATTCAAAGTACCAATTCAGGCATCTATTGGTAGTAAAGTTATCGCCAGCGAACATATCCCCGCCTTGCGGAAAGATGTACTAGCCAAGTGCTACGGTGGTGACATCAGTCGGAAGAAGAAACTTTTACAGAAGCAAGCAAAAGGTAAAAAGCGGATGAAATCTGTAGGTACTGTCGATGTACCCCAGGAAGCTTTTATGGCAGTACTGCGCTTGGATCAAAACTAATAGAATTCCGGAGTCAGAATTCAGAATGAATGGGAGTGCAAGTGGCGGATAGTGCAGTGGTAGCAAGTACGCGATTATCTGACTGTGATATTTTATATTCCCTCACCATAGTTTCCTTATTCTGAATTCTGTATTCTGAATTCTGTATTCTTTAATTTTAATTACACAGGCTGTCAACAGCAGCTTCAAGTGCTTTCACAAAGCCAGACTGACTCACTGTTGGCTCAACCATCCTTGAGTGTGCCCCTAGTGCGGGATTTCTAACAGCAAAATATACTTTATTGTAGAAATTCAAAACATCATGAGTCGCAAGCGGGCCCAAGAAAAACTCTCTGAGGCAGAACAAAAGTATCGCACTCTGGTAGAACAAATTCCGGGCGTTGTTTATATCTCACCAATAAATACCACTGTAAAAAAAGCTTATATTAGTCCGCAACTGCAACAATTATTGGGCATTGTTCCCGAAGACTGGAATCCTGATTTCTTGAATAGTTGGTTAGATTACACTCATCCAGACGATCACGATCGCTTTTGGCAAGCTGTAAACGCTACGATTGCTACTGGAGAGCCTTTGAGCATCGAGTATCGCATGATTAGGCGGGATGGCAGAATAATTTGGGTACGAAATCAAGCTAATCTCGTTCTGGATGCCGATGGACAAACTCAGGTACTTCAGGGTTTATTGTTTGATATTAGCGCTCGTAAACAAGTAGAAGCTGCACTGCAAGAGAGCGAAGCGCGTTCTCGTGCCATCCTCGAAGACCAAACGGAACTGATTGCTAGAGGCTTACCAGATGGCACTTTTACCTTTGTTAATGAAGCTTACTGTCGATTTTTTGGACTGGAGCGAGACAAAATTATCGGTCAGCACTACAAACCTGTTGTGTTTGAGGAAGACCAAGAACGTGTGTTTAGTCTGGTAAATTCCATCAGCTTAGAAAATCCCGTTATCACCATTGAAAATCGCGCTGTAGCTTGCCAAGGGGTGCGGTGGACGCAGTGGATTATTCGAGGGATATTTGATGACCAAGGTACGATTGTAGAACTTCAATCTGTTGGACGAGATATTACCGATCGTAAACGGGTAGAACAAGCTCTAAGTGAAAATGAGCAAAAATTCCGGGCGATTTTCAATCAAACCATTCAGTTTATCGGATTGCTTGAGCCGAATGGAATAGTATTAGAAGCGAACCAAACAGCGTTGGATTTTGCTGGGATTAGTCGAGAAGAAGTGGTAGGTAAGCCATTTTGGGAAGCAAAATGGTGGACAATTTCCTTAGAGACACAAGAGCAATTAAAAACTGCGATCGCTGCTGTTGCTAATGGTCAACCTATTCGCTATGAAGTTGACGTTTTAGGTCGAGATCATCAAATTATCACGATTGATTTCTCACTACGTCCCATACTTGATGAAGCAGGGCGTGTGACACTACTAATTTCTGAGGGACGAGATATTAGTGAATATCAAGCAGCGCTGCGCGAACGCCACAAAGCTGAAGAAGCATTGCGCTCAAGTCAAGACTTTCTCCAAAAGGTTGCTAATACCGTACCGCATATTTTGTATTTGTTTGACCTCTTAAAAGGAACGAGCATTTATCTTAATGAGAAAAGTGTGACAGTTTTAGGCTACTCCCCAGAGGAAATTTGTCAAGCAGATCCGCAGTGGTTCATAAATTGCTTTCATCCAGACGACCGACATCTCTGCTATGACATACCAAGTCGCTTCGTCAATCTGCAAGACAATGAAGTTCTTTCCACCGAATATCGATTTCGACACAAAAATGGGGATTGGCGTTGGCTAAATACACGAGAAGTCGTATTTGCCAGAGATGCTAACGGTAGTCCGACGCAGATTCTTGGCTCAGTAGAAGACATTAACACTCGCAAACAAGCCGAAGCAATGCTACGACAACAAGCAGAAGGTGAACGGCTAATTACTCAAGTAACTCAACAGATTCGGCAATCACTGAATTTGGAAGAGGTTCTGAATACAACAGTCAACAGTATTCGCCAGTGTTTGGGTTCAGATTCCGTAGCTATCTACCAGTTAGAACCTGACGGAAGTGGCAATTTTGCGGCGGAGTCATTGGCTGATGACTACCCCCAGAGATTAGAATTGACAATGCACCCATTTTCGCTCAACCAAGATTTTAGCGACTATTACCAGGGATTACCTAAAGTCTTCCATGATATTCAGGAGTCTGATTTTTCAGCCGATCTTTTTGAGTTATTACAACTCTATCAAATTAAGGCTGCTATAATAACACCGATTTTGAATGGAGAGCATCTATGGGGTTTACTGATTGCTCACCAGTGTGCCGCACCTCGTTACTGGCAAGCCTTTGAAGTTAATTTGTTGCAACAGTTAGCAAGTCAGGTAGCGATCGCGATTCATCAATCTGTACTTTACCAGCAAGTACAAGCTGCCAATGAAGAACTACACAGATTGGCTACCCTAGATGGTTTGACTCAAATAGCTAATCGCCGCCGATTTGATGAGTATCTTGAAACTGAGTGGCAGCGACTCAAACGTGAGCAAGTGCCATTATCTTTAATTTTGTTCGATGTCGATTTTTTTAAACTTTACAATGATAGCTATGGTCATTTAGCAGGAGATGATTGTTTGCGGCAATTGGCAAGTGCCCTCAAAAATATTGTTAAGCGTCCAGCCGATTTAGTCGCCCGTTACGGTGGGGAAGAATTTGCTGTGATTCTGCCTAATACAGAGATTCAAGGAGCAATCCATCTAGCTCAAACTATTCGACAAGCAGTATGCGACTTAGCTATTCCCCATACTCAGTCTCGTGTGTGCGATCGCGTTACCGTGAGTCTAGGTGTTGTCAGCATTGTGCCAAATTGCGAAATTTCACCGCCAGACTTAATTAATGCAGCAGACAAAGCACTTTATATAGCCAAACAGCAAGGACGCGATCAAGTTCATGCTGTTTGCGTCGTTACCCCTTCGTGAACTACCTCGCCGTAAAACGGACGTAGCTTCCAAATTCATCGGGAATAGCCTCCAGGACTCCGTAGTACTAGAAAGTCTTACATTCCCTTTGGTTTTCGCTTATGGCATTGATGGTCAAGACGCTAAATATAATACCATTAAAATCTGAGTTCCAAAACTGGCGCTCAATTATCTTAAATTACGAATTAGTATCATACCTTGCCTTCTATCCCTAGCCCACAGTTGATAACCTTTAATAAGCTTTAACAAAATTACTGTTAAAAAATCTCAAAATTTTAGTAAAAGTACTCACTGCATTGGCCAGACTTGTATTTTTAGGTAAATGTAGTTTGTTAGATATTTATAAAGTGTTGGGGAGTCTAGTAGATGAAGATACTGGTACTGAGTTGGGAGTTTCCACCAAGGATTATTGGGGGAATTGCGCGTCATGTCGCGGAGTTGTACCCAGAACTAGCAAAGCTAGGGCATGAAGTCCATCTAATTACAGCAGAGTTTGGTCAAGCTTCGATGTATGAGGTGGTTGAGGGAGTACACATACATCGCGTACCAGTTGGACATAGTAACGATTTTTTCCACTGGGTAGTTAATCTCAACTTGAGTATGGGAGATCACGGTGGTAAGTTGATCTTGGAGGAAGGGCCCTTTGATTTAATTCATGCCCATGATTGGTTAGTTGGAGATGCTGCGATCGCTCTCAAGCATAATTTTAAAATACCACTAATTGCTACAATTCACGCTACGGAATACGGACGCTACAACGGTATTCACACAGATATCCAAGGCTATATAAATGGCAAAGAAACATTGCTCGCTTACAATGCTTGGCGGATTATCGTTTGTAGCGACTACATGCGCCAAGAAGTAGAACGAGCGCTACATAGTCCTTGGGACAAAATTGATGTCATTTATAACGGTATCCGAGCCGAAAAGAAACAGCATCACATAAATTTTCATGCTCTGGATTTTCGCCGTCAATTTGCCACAGACAATGAGAAAATCGTTTACTACCTCGGTCGTATGACCTACGAAAAAGGTGTACCTGTATTACTTAATGCCGCACCTAAAATCCTTTCAGAAATGGGAGGTAATGTTAAATTTGTCATCGTTGGTGGCGGCAATACTGACCATCTCAAGCGCCAAGCCTGGGATTTGGGAATTTGGCATCATTGTTATTTTACCGGTTTTCTCTCCGATGAATACTTAGATAAATTCCAAACTGTTGCTGACTGTGCCGTTTTTCCTAGTCTTTACGAACCCTTTGGGATTGTGGCTTTAGAAAGCTTTGCTTCTCGTGTTCCAGTGGTAGTTTCCGATACTGGTGGTTTTCCAGAAGTGGTGCAACATACCAAAACAGGCATTGTGACTTGGGTGAACAATCCCAATTCTTTAGCTTGGGGAATTTTGGAAGTATTGAAAAATCCAGGATATCGGCAATGGTTGGTGGATAACGCTTATGAGGATTTAGAGCGACGCTTTAGCTGGCCAAAATTAGCCAAGCAAACTGAAGAAGTATATCAGCGAGTTGTGCAAGAGCGATCGCAAATTGCCTGGTAGTTCAGAGAATACACTGTTTCATATATGACATCAGGGACAGCTAAATTTAGCTGTCCTTAACTATTGCTGAATCGAAGTTCATAAATGTAATGTTTTTGGTAATGTTTTTGAACTTGCATAAATCTTCAATTAAGGGGTGATAGTTTTTCAACGTGCACTGCTTCAGCAAAAAGTGAATAACTAATAACTGATTTAATTCCTTGAGCAGAGTAAATTTAGTGGGGTTACAGATGTGATTTTTTTCAATTACGTCATCATTAAGTGGCTAGGTGTTCCTTATAGGGTAAAGAACTTTTCTCTCCCTCCAATTTCCAAAATTGGAAATGCAGTTTCCGCTCATGATGATGCCTCCTAGTTGACCGAAGAGGCAGGGAAGCAGGAGAGAAAGATACTGAAATTCCTCTGCAAAAATGGTTTCAAGCCCCTAAGAGGATGTTTGAAAAGTCCTCTTGTCGGTATCAAAAATTTTAGATCCCCCCTAACCCCTTTTTAAGGGGGGAACCAGAATTAAAGTCCCCCTTTTTAAGGGGGATTTAGGGGGATCTAAAAGTGATTAAAGTCACAGCGAAACACTTTTCAAACAACCTCTAAATTTATTTATGAGGTTTCCCCCCTGCTCCCTGCCCCCTGCCCCTTTTCCTCTTCTTTGACTTGGACTTATTGTTTGAGTTGTAAGGCAAATAGGAAATATCACAATCACAGAAGGATCTGAGAAAGCAGATTACAGCTTATCTGCATAATTATCTTTCTGTCAATTTAAGTCCTAACTCTCTTGCGGCACTTATTAACAAACAGCCGCGTAGTAAACAATCAATGGAAAACTTCAGCCGAATTTAAATGCACAGTAAAGATTGCATTCAAATTGTGTTGAAAACAAATCATGATTAAGGAAAATTCTCATGCCTTTAAATAGACTTTTTGATTCAGGACAGGCTTTGCCAATACCTGATGTGCAAAAAACTACTTTTGCATTAGATGCAGTTGCTCGTTTAGTTTGCAATACTTGGGAAGAAATCCTCGCAGCACAAGCAGGTGGTCAATTTGACGCTGTGGTGATTGGCTCAGGGATGTATGGTGCATACACAGCTACCAAGTTGTTTGAGTTTGGTAAGGACTTACCAAACCAACAACCACGCATTCTAGTTTTGGAATCTGGGCCATTCCTGATCAGCGAACATTTTCAAAATCTGACTCGCGTTGGTAACTTATTTAACTCAGTTTTGGAACCACTGGTTGAGCCAAATTCCCAGGGAAGAAACATCGGCGAACCCTCAAATTATGCCGGTGCTAATAGGCTAAATGATCATCACCGTTGTGTGGGTGGCAAATCGCTGTTTTGGGGCGGCTGGACACCGCGTCTGGTCGAAGACGATCTCAAACAGTGGCCCGCCGAGGTTGTGGAATATCTGCGGCTCAAAGACAAGCCCGACGGCTATGAATATGTAGAGCGTGAAATCGGCACTTGGCCCGTCGCCGACTTTATCAATGGCGATCTGTTCGATATTCTCAAAGACCGTGCTAAAAGCGTGTTGAGCAAAGTGCCGTCACTAACAACAGTGCAAGATCCACCGATCGCAGTGCTAGGTCAATCGCCGGGGTCTGGCTTATTTAGTATGGACAAGTTTAGCAGCTTGCCTCTGCTGCTCGATGCCATCCGCGAAGCCAGTAATCAAAATGATGCCAACCGACGGCTGTTTCTCGTGCCCAATGCCGAGGTAATCAAGTTAGAAACTAGTAACGGCGTCGTCACCCAAATTGTGGTGGCTTTAAAAAATCCGTTTGACCCCAACAACAAGAGCCAAGCTCGGATCGTGCGTCTGGATGTCAAACCCAGCGCTGCGATCGTGCTGGCAGGCAATACTGTCAATTCAACACGTCTGGCTTTAAATTCATTCCCACGCCCCAAAACGTTGCAGCCGAACTCAGAGTTGATCGGGCGGAACTTGATGGTTCACGTTCGTGGCAACTTCATTTGGAAGATCGCCCGCCCCGCCTTGGGTGTCCCGTCAGAACTGGAAAAAGAGTTGCAGACTGCTGCTCTCCACATCCCAGGCTCAACACAAACAACCAAAGGCCCGGGACAATTCCACTTTCAGTTTTATGCTGCCCCAAATGTATTCACCTCAGCCTTTCCTAATGCCCCCAATAATCCCGAAGAGTTCCTCTACCGGGTAGTACCGAACATTGAGGAGTTTGAGAAGATTCTCGCCGCTCAAACTACCGGGACGATTGAGAACAAGGTTGTGATCGGCATTCGCACCTGTGGCGAAACCTTTGGCGATCGCACAACCCCAATCGGTAATCCTAATAGTAGTTGGATCAGCGTCAATCCCTTCGGCGGTATTGGCGATGATGTGTACTTTGAGAACGGACGGGAACTGCGCGTACCTAAAGCATTTGTAAACCTAGTAGAAACGCCCGCAGACAAACAAGTTCGAGATGCTCAATCTGAAGCAGCTTTTGCCTTCATTGAGGCGTTGGCTGGTCAACCAAAAGGCAGTGCCACCAAAAAAGACCCCAATGCACCGATTGAGTTCTTTAGCGGCGGGGAAGATGGAATAGGTACCACTTATCACGAATCAGGGACATTGTGGATTGGTAACGACTTCACCACATCGGTAACAGATGTAAATGGTCGTTTCCACCACGTATCTAATGCCTATTGCGTAGATCAGTCTATTTTCACTACCGTTGGTTCAGCGAATCCTGTACCCACAGGGCTAACCCTATCCCGTAAGATTGCTCGCTCAATTATTGAACGCTACTCCCAAGTTCAAACGATTGACAACGAAGCAGGTTTTGAAACCCTTTATCGGGGTAACTTCAAGGCTGATGGTTGGGAAATTACAGCATCAGGTAGCCAAAACTTCTTTGATGTCCCAAATCAGAGTGGTGCTGTGCTTGGTGCAGGTGTTGGTAATAAAAATGTCGCCCTGGGCGTTCTCTGGTTTACTCGGAAAAAATTCCAGAATTTCATTCTGAAGTTGGATTGGAAAGCCTTCGACATCGAAGCTAACTCTGGTATTTTCCTGCGAACACCAGAACCCAAAGCTCTTGATGATAGCTTCTATAACTCCAGCACCGAAATTCAAATCGATGAGCGCGGTTACGACTTCCGCAATAACGTTTATGGTAGTCCCTTGCACAAAACAGGTGCAGTATATGAAGTTTTCCCCGCTCAAAAATGGGCTGCGAAAGTCTTAAGTCCGCGCAACTCCGGTAATCAAGAATACTGGAACAGCTATGAAATCAGAGTGCAAGGTAATGAGATTGAGGTCAAACTCAATGGTCAATTAGTTAGTAAAGGAGCCTTCTCGGAACTCTTAGGATTTGCCGATCCCAGCGACGGTAAGAAGAAGCGTTCAGAAGGTTTCATTGGCTTCCAGTGCCATACCGAAGTAGTTCAGTTCCGCAACATTCGGATTAAGGAACTGTAATCCGAATATTGCGACACCTTGGTACCATTCCAAGCTGACCTCTTCCCTACTGGCCCCTCTCCGAGGAGCTACGGTGTACACACAAGTCTCTTGACCTGCACCTTTGTTGCATCGACCTGCACCTTTAATGCATCAATCTGCACCTTTGATGCATCAAAGGTGCACCTTTAATGCATCGACCTGCAAAAATTAACCCCTATGGTACAGAGATCAGCGACTATAGCAACCTCGATCGACTACCTACAGGTGGTGTTGGGTTGCTATTCATGTGCTACCAGTCTGATATCTGGGAACAATTTGAGTTTATTCAGAGGTTCTGGTCTAACAATCCCACATTTCTGGAGCCCGCTATGTCTATAGGTTCAGGGAAATTTACGAGGCTAATCGAGATGTGATTGGGCCCGATCTTACCGTACTGGTGCCTGGGCGGAGAATTCGCATTCCGCAATTATAGGGAACAACACGTAAAGGCTGCGCCAAAGAAGGCGTTGACTTTAGAGATGCGATGAAGAATTAAGTCAATTTCAACAACTTAAACATTTGGACAAAACAACAATGGCAAATCTATCTACCTTAGCTTCAACAGAAACCCAAACCAACCGCCACTTGAGACTGATCTCTGACAGCGTGGGTGATTTTTTTACTGCTGGTGCCGTGATAGAGCTTGATTGGCAATATACTTTCTTGGGCGGCAGAAGCGGATTTTATTCTGCATCGCCATTACGCATTTCTGTTACGCCAGCGCATCCCGATCTTGTGGATAATATAAAAGTGAAGCTGGTGGAACCTAATCGCCTTACCGGAGCCTTGGATAAGGAAGAGAATATTACGCTCGATCGCGAAAATGACAAGTACGTTGGGCAAATCAACTGGGATTCAACAACCAACAATCCCTATCAAGAGTTAAGCGTATTATTTGAAAGCAGCGATCGCGATCGCCTCTCTCCTTCTTTGTTGAAAGACCCAATCAGCAAGCGTTTTAATTTCTTAATTTCGTTGCATAGCGAAGGCGTGTAATTCGGCCTAATGATTGGAAAATAGCCAATATTTTTTGGTTAAGTAAAATTATTTGTTGAGGCAAGCAGTTCTTGAGTAGGGGGAGTTTTTCTTTTTTCTTTTTTCTCCTCCTACTTCTCCAGTTGATCCGAACCGTATTCAGAGTTACCTTTTTGGTTTTCAATTTTGGATTTCATCTGGTCGAAATTATAGCGGTTATCGCTCAAGCGATCGTAGGGCACAGCATTGCTGTGTCCTCACCGTGTATTGTGATGTATTGCTTCCATTGGAGAAGCACTATAAAAGACACAAGCAATAGGGAGATTTTCGCAGAATAGGGCAGAGAATAAATGATTACTCCGCGATATTTTGCGTTAACAAACAGTACAAGCCCTGTACGCTGGAAATTTTACCCTATCTAGTGCCAGAGTTAAGCTAGTACGTGTCTAAGTTGCACATTTTTTCGTTAAAACTGTCATTTGTCATTAATTATTTACAAAGGACAACTGATAAATGACTAATGACAAAAGACGAATTTCACGGATAAATAAGCAATTAAAGTGCGTAATAGCCTAGCAATAATTGCAGTTTGCTCCAGAAGTTTAGTATGACAAAGGCATTCCCAAGCATAGCAAGGCGCTTGAAAAGTACAGGAATCAAGTTGTTGAAGATGGGAACCTTCCTAATAACCCGTTTTATTGCAAGCTGGAAACGCTACTTCCTGGGTGACACTGTTGATGTCCGCCCCTCCCCCTCTCCCTCTCCTTCATCTGATGTCCGTCCCTCTTTAGGGGGGCCAGTCCTAAGCTTAGGTGGAGGGGGCCCCGATGTCGATGATGCTATCCAGTGGATGATTAACCAAGTTCGGGGAAGTAGCAACTCCAGTACTAAAGTTAATGTTGTAGTTCTCCGCACTAATGGTAATCACGATTACAATCGGCTAATTTCTGCTATGAAGGGTGTAAATTCTGTGGAAACTCTTCTGATTCGCAACAGACAAGAGGCAAACAAAGCCGAGATTTATGAAAAAGTCAGAAACGCTGAAGTGGTTTTCTTTGCTGGCGGCGACCAATGTCAATACATCCGCAACTGGAAGGATACTAAGCTTGAGGCTGCTGTTAAGTCAGTTTACCTGAAGGGAGGTGGTGTTGGTGGCACCAGTGCGGGTGCGATGATCCAAAGTGATTGTGTCTATGATGCTTGCGCTTCTTCTGAAAAAGGCATTGAAACTAGAGACGCACTCGAAGATCCTTACCGAGACATTACTTTTACTTACAATTTTTTCAATTGGAGTAATTTAAAGGGAACTATCGTAGATACGCACTTCGACAGGCGAGAAAGAATGGGTCGAATTATGACTTTTATTGCCCGTCAAATTAAGGATGGTGTATCTAGCAGTGTTTTAGGCATAGCAGTTAGTGAAAGTACATCGGTTCTTGTAGATAAAAACGGTTTGGTGAAAGTTATGGGTAGGGGTGCGGCGTATTTTGTACTTGGCAATCATCAACCTGAAGTCTGTGAACCCCGCAAGCCTTTAACCTTTTCTAATTACAAAATTTGGAAAGTTCGCAGTGGCGACACCTTTAACTTGAGAAACAGACCAACCTCTGGGTATTATCTCAGGAGTGTCAAAAGGGGACGGATTGATTCAAATCCTTATTGAAGTTGGGAATGGGGCATGGGGCATGGGGCATGGGGCATTGGGCATGGGGCATAAAGAGTAAGATTTGAACTTTTATCTTCAGAGGCTCAAAGTTTAAGTTTTAACTCTCCCTTTTCCTACCCAATGCCCAATTCCCAATGCCCAATGCCCGATTCCTCTCTACTTTCTACCAGGGAACCACGCCATTTTCATCAAAAAACCCTCCGCTAGAACCATCATCAGGTAAAGTAGCAAGTCTCACTATTGCGATCGCTCCTTGCTCAACAGTGCGATACCCTTGGTATTGATTAATGTCTGTTGCTGTGAAACCAGGGTCAGCAGCATTGACTTTAATCGGGGTATCTTTAAGTTCAGCAGCCTATAGATTGCATTCACTGCTGTTTTTGATGAGTTATAAGCAAGAAGCTTAAAATCAACGAACTCATAATTAGGATCAGAGTTTTGAGTCAGAGAACCTAAACCACTTGATAAATTCACTATTCGCCCTGCTGTTGACTTTTTTAAAAGTGGCAGCAGGGCTTTTGTAACTGCAAACACTCCAAATACATTGGTTTCATAAGTTTGTCGCAGTGTTTCAATATCAACTTGACTAGGTGGAAGGCGATCGCCATCAACCAGTATCCCAGCATTGTTTACAAGGATGTCAAGTTTTCCGAATTCGCTCTCGATTTGTTCACTCACGGAATCGATTGTTTTTTGGTCGATGACATCAAGTTGAACTGATCGAGCATCGATCTGATTTAAACGAAGTTTATTCGCCGCTTCTTCACCACGTCCGATATCTCTTGAACCAACAAGAACAGTAGCACCTCTAGAACCTAATTGGCGTGTAATCTCATACCCGATACCTTTGTTTGCACCTGTAATCAGCGCAACTTTGCCTTTTAAATCTTCTGACATATTTTTTTCTATATTTTAATGAACACTGACAACTGTTACTATCTTCGAGTAAATCTAGTGATAAACACAAGATTCAGGATTTAGTAATGCTACACAACTAGTACAGTACGGCGGAAATAAACCACCCATTCCCAATCAACAAAACCCTTACGCTGTCTTCATTTTTAATTTTTAATTCCGCCTTGCGGTACTAGTACTTGTCCGTTATGTTTACACCAGTAGTAATTCACACCTCAGATAGCTGTTGAGAAAATATTTGCAGCTTAGACTAACATTTGACAGATTCTTGAAGAAGGTAGATATGCAAACCAAACAGCTTGGTAATTCGGAGCTTCACATTACCCCAATCGGCTTTGGTGCTTGGGCGATCGGTGGAGGTGGATGGGCTTTTGGTTGGGGAGCGCAGGATGATCAGGAATCGATCGCAGCGATCAATAGCGCTCTCGACCTCGGCGTTAATTGGATTGACACCGCAGCTGTCTATGGTTTGGGACATTCGGAGGAGGTTGTAGCTAAGGCACTCAAAGGTCGATCTAGTCACCCTTACATTTTCACTAAATGCTCAATGATCTGGGATGAAAAGGGTGAAATTGGTCGCAGCCTGAAGGCGGATTCTGTGCGGCGTGAGGTTGAAGCTAGTCTACGCCGACTCGATATTGAAACCATTGATCTTTACCAAATCCACTGGCCCAACCCTGACTCAGACATCGAAGAAGGTTGGACAACTCTTAACAAGCTTAAGGATGAAGGTAAGGTTCGCTATATTGGGGTTTCAAACTTTAATGTAGAACAGTTGAAACGTGTCCAGGAAATTGCACCAGTTACCTCATTGCAACCACCTTATTCACTGGTGAAGCGCGATGTCGAGAAGGAAATTCTGCCTTTTTGTCAGGAAAATAACATAGGTGTGATTGTGTATTCACCGATGCAATCTGGCTTGCTCACAGGAAAGATGACACCTGAGCGGATTGCCAATTTCCCAGATGATGATTGGCGTAAGAATAGCAGTGAATTTCAGGAGCCACGTCTGTCTCGTAACTTGAAGCTAGTCGAGGTGTTGCAGCACATTGCTCAACAACACGATCGCTCGGCCGGTGAGGTAGCGATCGCTTGGACTTTAAACAATCCGGCGGTGACAGCTGCGATCGTGGGCGGACGCAATCCAAAGCAGGTGGAAGGAATCATCGGTGCTGGGGAATTTCGCCTCAATCAGCAGGAACTAGATCAGATTGGCACCTTCCTGCGCGAAAATCCATAAACCAGGAGTCAGGAGTCAGAATTCAGAATTCAGAATACTCCATGCCTTCATGGATGGAGTATTAACAAGGAAAAATATTTTAATTCAATTTTACTCAGTAACCCCAAAAAGTTCTTTTACTTTGTCGCTACGCCGATAATATGAGGGCTGACAATTGGCAATTGTGCATCAAATCGCTCATAATTCACACTAGTGAAACCAGCTTTTTCTAAGGCTATCCAAGTTTCTCTATCTGGATGGCAACCATCACCTATCACTTTCCAAATCGGACGAATTGTGCTTTGTAGTTGTCGTAATAAACTTCCTGGAGGTGCGGCGACATGTTCAATAAATAAGAAGCGTCCGCCTGGTTTTAGTACTCTTAAAATTGCCTGTAATGTATAATCTATATTCGGCACTGAACACAAAACTAAGGTACTAACAACAGTATCTATGCTATTATCTTCAGCATCTAGCCATTCAGCATTACCAATGCGAAGGTCGATGTTTAAACCCAGCTTTTCTGCTTGTTTTTGCAGATAGGAATGCATGTGTGGGTTTGGCTCGATTCCTATCCAGTGGATATCTTTAGGATAGTAGGGAAGGTTAGGGCCTGTTCCTGGGCCTATTTCTAACACTTTACCTTGAAGATTGGCAAAAAGAGAACGTTTGCGTAGGCGTAGCCCGTCGTAGACATCGCATACGATTTTATCATACGTGCTGCTACTTTGAGCCATCATCCAGGCAAAAAAACGTTTGCCAAAGTTACCATAAATCTGTTTTTGTGAATCTCCAATAATTTGGTTTACAGTCATTATCTACTTCCTAACTTTTAAGGCTATAAATTGGTGTACCAAGCAATCATTGATAGCCTCAAGGTACGATATTTTTTGTTGCTTATACCTCACCCATTAGAATCACCTGATCGGGTGATTTCAATAAATATACATACATAGTGATTTACCGCAAGCTACCACAGAAAGAGCAAAATCACAGAGGCAGAAGTAGAATTTGCCAATAATATAAAAAGCGTTCCGCAATTGGGAACGCTATATTTTGGTAAATTCTATTCAGATAACCTGAATTTAAATTGAAAATTGCTATTTGCTAAAATCAGGCATGGAGATTTGCTTGTTCTTGCAACCAAGGATCTACAGGTTGTCCATCTTTACGGCGTAATTCAATCTCCACTACCATGACTTCTTTTGAACCAGGAGGCGCAGGTTTTTGATGAAAAATAATCTCATAATCTAGCGGATTGTGTTTGCGTTCTTTTAACCAATCCTGCACCTTGGTTGTGGCAAATAATGATTGTCCCTGCTCAAACATTCTGGTAATCTGCATTTGCAGTGTATAGGGATTTATGCGACTCATTTCCTACCGCCTTTGTTAAATAAATTTTAGGCAAACTAATCTGCTTTTCCTACATAATCTGATGTTAGTTTAAGGATGGCAAGATGCCTACCCTACTATGAAAAGTGCTGAGTTCCTGAGTAAGGTAAAAAATTATCTGCACTCAACCAGTGCTTATATGTCAATACGCTTGGTTTAAGGGTTATTGGTGTAGATAACTGGTCTTTGAAGATACGATAAATCGCGTCTCTACATGAGGCTTTTGGGCTGATCTGAACTGTATTGGGTTATATATTCTTTACATTAATTTGTACTTTTTACTACCAAAGTCTCACTTTTATCTAACTTAAAGCAAATCCCTTAAGCCTAAAAGGGTTTCACTAAGGCAGTTTTAGCCCAAAAAACTTTTCTACACTATCACTAGAAGTCTAGCTTAAGTATATACACTGTGAAAAATAAGATACTATAAAATACTACCCACTTAGATAAAAGGTGTGACACGATGAACCTTGTATTAACAAAGTTACTATCACACTAAAGATTCAAAGATATGTTGACAAAAAGTTTTCTGTTGAAATTAGGATGTGTTGTAGCCTTAACAGGATCTGTCCTAATGCCAACAACAGCGAAGGCATCTAATATAGGAAACACTGAAACCTTGATAGACTGGGATCAACTCGCCACTGGATGGACAGCACCAAAATCAGGTGAAGTTCGCAGCTTTCAAGCTGGTACAGGAACAGTTGACCTGAAATTTGACCTTGGTTCACAAACTACGTTCGCTAGTTTTGGTGGTAGTGGGTTGACTCCCGCTATTGGCAGCACTCTCAATGGTAGTCAGGGTGTAAATGACAAAAGTCTGCATCTACAAATTAACCCTTCAGCAGTTGGTCTGACAAAGGGGGCTAACTCGATGACTATGACGACTAGCTTCAAAGATTTTAGTAGTCCCCTCACAGATGTCACCTTTAAGCTGTTTGATGTTGATATCAGCAATAGCAAAACTTGGCAAGATAGGGTAATTTTGAAGGGATTTTTGGGAGATCAGGTTGTTAACGCCATTTTTAATCCAGTTTTAAGTCAAAAAAATACTATCCAGCAAGTCGATGCTTACACTCTTGATGGTATAGGATTCGATTCAGATGCTACTAACGGAGATTTCGGTACTGTGTTAGTGAAGTTTGCTAGCGCCATTGATCGTTTTGAGTTGGTCTTTACAGATGGCGATGATATCGGTACTAGAAATCCAGATAGCCACGGTATCGGTATTGGCGATATCAAATACACCGCTTCTAGCCAAAGTGTTCCAGAACCCGCTTCTATATTAGGTTTATTGGCATTTGGTACTTTTGGGGTTAGTTCAGTCCTGAAGCGCAAACGATAAAACCCTCAATCATGATTGTGTGTAAATGAATTTATTTGTAGGGTAGGCAATATGCCTACCCTTTATAGTTCAATACAGTTCAGATAAGACCAAAACACTTGTAGAGACGGCGATTTATCGCGTCTCGAAAACCCACGATTTTGTACAATTAGCCCTTAACTGAACCTATTGCTTTATAGTTATTAAGCAATACGGTTTGCTTAAAGGGGCAGAATAAAAAACCTTTAACCCAAACCCAGTAACCTTTTCCCCAAAGGTAACTCTGAGTTCAAAATGCTTATCGGAACCGTATTGAGTTATTAACTACTTAATTTTGTTATAGATTGGAGAGAGGCACGCCGCTTCAAAAACTGACCAAGAGACTGAGATGGTTGTTATGAAGAGCAAAAATCAAGCTATTTTCGCTTTAATTGTAAAAAGCACTATTGTTTTTTTCCCTTTAGTGCTAAATGCTACTATTGCCAGTGGACAATCTGCACCATTACCCTCCCCAGCACTAACTCCTACTCCAGTCTTATCGAATCAGGAACGGGAAGAATTGACGCGATTACGAGCCGAAAAGCAAGTTCAATCTGATTTAAAGAGGGCTTTTAGCCGTACAACTATTCTAATTAATATCTGGCTAGTTATATTAAGTCTATTTCCAGTCGCAATTATTGCTTTATTTTGGCTTCTACGACGGGCAGTAATCCGTGAAATTGTTGATCGAGCAATGCAACAAATGCAGGGAATGGAAAATTTGCAAAATCAGCTAACCACTGTTAAGCAAGAAGCTGAAAATGTTATTCAAGAATCTAAAAAAATCAATTATGAATTAGAGCAGGAAACGGTTGCTTTAAAACAAAAAATTAAAAATGAACAAGAAGAAAATGTATCTATCCTTACTTCTGAGCTAGATTTAGCTAAAGCACAGGTATTAAGTAGATTAGAAACTGAACTCAAAAAATCTCAAGGAAATATAGAAGTTTTAGAGTCAAAATTTGCTTCTGCACTGTCTAAGTTAGAGTTTGATGCTCAACAACAAAGAGATATTGCACTGGAGAATCTAAGTAAATTAGCATCTGTGATGACAGCGGAACTATCTAATTTCAAGTTAGGTGTGCAACAACAGCAAGAATTAGCGGTTGCTGATTTAGAAGTATCAAGGTCTGAGTTCACATCTCAACTTTCTGGATGGCAGTCTGATGCTCAAAAACAAAAGGATATAGCTATTGAAAGCTTAACAAAATTGCAATCAGAATTTGCTGAACAACTATCAGAATTACAGGTAGAGGCTCAAAAACAAAAAGATATCACATTTGAAAGTTTAGATAAAGAATTGAAGTTTAAATTATCAGAATTACAGGTAGATGCTCAAGAGCAAAAAAATAAAGTTGTTGAGAATTTAGCAGCATTGCAGTCAGAATTTGCTGAACAACTATCAGAATTACAAATAGATGCTCAAAAGCGCAAAGAGTTAATTATTGAGAATTTAGAGAAATCTGGTTCTGAGTTTAGTTCACAATTCTCAGAATTACAATGGAATGCTCAACAACAAAAGATTCTCATTTTAGAGAAGTTAGAAAGATTAGAAACTGAGTTTGTCTCTCAACTCTCTGAGTTACAATTGGATGCTCAAGAAAGAAAGGATCTCATCCTTCAAGAATTAACTGAAATTACACCTGAATCTATCCCAGAGGTAGTTAATTCTGAAGTTGAGGAAGAAATAAAGGAACAGCCACAACAACCCGAATTCACTGCTGATGAGTATGTAAAAGAGGGAGATGCGCTATTTTATAAAAAGCGCTATGAAGATGCGATCGCAGCTTACAACCAAGCGGTTAAAATCCAAGCTGATGAACCTGTGCCTTGGTTAAAACGAGGTCTAACTCTGGGAAGGTTGAAACGCTACAAAGATGCGATCGCTTCCTATGATAGAGCGATTCAGATTCAGCCAGATTATCATCAAGCTTGGTGCGATCGCGGCGTTGCTTTTGGAAACTTACAACAGCATCAGCAAGCCTTTGCTTCATTTGACAAAGCTACACAAATCAAGCCTGATGATGCAGTCGCTTGGTTAAATCGCGGTCTTTCTCTAGTAGCATTAGAACAATATGAAGAAGCAATAGCATCCTTGGATAAAGCCCAGGAATTCCAACCCAATTCTCCCAAAATCTGGGATAAACGCGGTTATACTTTGGTGAGATTAGGACGCGATGATGAAGCGATCGCTAGTTTTAACAAAGCCTTAGAAATTAAGTCAGATTACGCCAGTGCCCATTACAACAAAGCAGCCTGTTACGCACTGCAAAGACAAGTTGAACTATCTCTGCTATCTCTCCAACAAGCAATTGAACTTAATCCCAGGTATAAAGAAGACGCAACAACTGACCTAGATTTTGATGATATTGCTGATGATGAGCGCTTTAAGGAGTTAATTACAGCCTAAAAACCTAAAAGGCATTGGGCATTGGGCATTGGGCATTGGGGTTATCCTACTCTTGCTTCCCTACTTCCCCTGCTCCCCCTGCTCATCTTCTCCCTACTCCCCACTCCTCACACTTCCATTCTGTTCCCCAGACATCGCTTTGAGTTTAGATGTAAAAGAGTCAGAGCGATCGCTTTTTTCGGGAGTAAATTGCCCAATTGGGGCATGAATAGCAGCCGGTGGCAGCAGTTTCGGCTGTCGTTGATGATGGCTTGGTGATGGCGAAGGCGGTGGACTTTCTTGTGAAGTTTGCCTTTGGCTGACAGCAGATAATCGCTCAAGGGTTGCCGAAGAGGTAAATTTCCCAGAAAGCGGAGACTTCAAGACAGTTTTATGATCACTATCTACCTGCTTTTCTTCTTCACTCAAAGATGTCTTTGGTTCAGAACTTTTGAGTTGTAGGGTTGCAGTATTGTTGTATTGATAGCCATTGCGAATCTTCGCTGGTGGTAATTGAGGACTCGTCACTTTCTCAACAGTGGGGTTTTTCTTGGCTAGCGGTAAAGCTGGTACAGGCGACGAGGTTAAGCTTTGGGGAAACTTGCTACAAACCATGCGTTCAAATTCCATGTTGAAATGATATGTAGCTTGATCCCGGCGCTGCCAAAATACTAAGATTTGCTGCACGGAAACCGCTTTATAACGACCTTGATAGAGTGCCTCAATCACTGCCAGGTGTAGCCAATTCAGCGGGTATTGCGTTTGCCAACGTTCAACTAGCTCATTGGCACTATATCCACTGAGATCGAAACTATAGTTAATTAATAAAGCGATCGCCAAGTTGGCAGAGGTGTCTGGAAGTGTTGTTAACATGGGGCTATTAGCTTTAGGCAATAGGTCTAAGATTGGTCACCCATCGCATATTAGCCTAACGTGCTTTTAACTACATGGTTTTTTTCCAATAGTTACAAGCCGATAAGCAGTGTTTCCTATTCTACTTGTCAACTTATAGAATGCAACCCTACATAGACTGATTTAATCGCAGGTGCTCGTCCAATGGCAACTAATGCCTGATAAACCATTGCTGCAACTTCGGCGCGTGTTGCTCTCCGTGAAGGTGCAAGTAGTTTGGGATCTGGGTAATTAACGATGATTTTTTGTTGTGTAGCAGTAGCAACAGCTTTGCGGGCGTATTCGGAAATGGTATGACGATCGCTATATAGCTCTAAAACATCGCTATCAACAGCTGGTAGTCCCAATCCGTTTACCAGGGAGACAATCACTTGTAGCCGCTGCACATTTTGATCAGGGCGGAAAGTGCGATCGCTAAATCCGCCCACAAAGCCACCGCTAGCGGCGATTTGGATCGCGCTATAAGCCCAAAAATCCTTGGGTACGTCGGTAAAATCAGGTGCCGGGATTTTGGGAAATGGGTTAAAAGCGATCGCAACTAGAACTGCATATTGGGCGCGAGTCATGGGTTTATCTGGCTGGTAGCTACCATCAGCAAAAGCATGAGTTAAATCCATCCTCACTAATGCCTGAATAAATGGTTCTGCCCAATGTCCATCTAGTTGGGGAAACGCAGGGAGTTTTTCAGATGGGGATTCTGTTGGGGCGTTAGAATAATTAGTGCTAACCGCTACTGGATTGCTTGGGAGCAATTCGACTAAGCCCTTGACTAGAATAGGATTTAATTGATTACCTACGGAAATCACCTTTTGGGTAGTAGCATTGTGTAAATCAAATTCACTATTATCACGAAAAATATTATCAGCGGAATCTTGGGTATTACCTAAATCGGGGGCTGCATTGCCATTGATTAATAGACCACCTTGGGTATTTTTAGCAATGAGATTTTCAC
The DNA here is from genome assembly GCF_014023275.1 of Nostoc edaphicum CCNP1411. Classification (NCBI taxonomy): domain Bacteria; kingdom Bacillati; phylum Cyanobacteriota; class Cyanophyceae; order Nostocales; family Nostocaceae; genus Nostoc; species Nostoc edaphicum. Next base: position 5,090,990 of record NZ_CP054698.1, on the reverse strand, counting down.
GCAGCACAGGTTGGGCGTTGCGAGAGAGTGCGATCGCCGTGCGATTTTCTGATAATTTATTATTTGCGATCGCCGGAGCGGCAAAGTCACTAATTGCTATGCCTAAACGGTTTCTTTGAAATACATTCCCCAGTACTTCTCCCTGGCTATGACCTGCCATCACTAACCCACTAGCAGTATTTTGCACAAATATGTTATCTAAAATTGCGGGTTTAGCAGTACCAGTGGTAAACACACCTTCCCGCCCACAGTTGCTCAAAGTATTGTTAGCTAAAGTAGGTGCAGCCGATTCAATCCAGATACCAGTACCTTTGAGTGAAGGATTGGTAACAGTAACACCTAAAAGACTGGCATTATCTACCAAGAGCAGCGTAATATTTTGTATACCAAAGCTGGGACTTTGATACTCGCCACTCCCAGAAATTAAAATCTCTGCACCTTTGTTCGCTTCGTTACCCACCACTTTCGCCCCTTCAGGGATGATCAGTGGGAACACCTCACCACTAGCGGCGCTGTAAGTCCCCGATTCCAGATAAATTATCGTCGGTATTTTGGTTACTTTTAAGGCACGGCTGAGGCTTTTAAACGGACTCAACCGTGAACCTGTATTGGTATCATTCCCAGTCATAGGGTTGACATAGAGTGTGACAACGAGGGTAGAGTTCACCATTGATAGTTGAGAGTCAATTGTTTTAATTATGACAATCATAAATAACACTACTTGTAGCAAACTTTTTGAAAGTAGTATCTTTGTGTGTAGAAAATATATCCACGTTACTTTTTATTGCAAGCGGATCGTGTGTACACACAAGTTATAGACTCTCACGCAACATTCCAGGTTCTCGCCTCGAAGTTCCGAGTTTTGAGGGCGATGTCTAGGTATTGGGGCATGGGGCATGGGGGCAGAGGAGTGGAGTTCAAAGACTCGTCAGCGAGTATTAAAGACTCATCCCCTATTCCCAATGCCCAATGCCCAATGCCCAAGCTTATTTAATTTGACAAGTTTCAATGCGAGAGAATAAAGCCACACATAATCGCCACCAAGAAGCTGTAGCGATCGCACTATGCCATTCCCAAACACCTAATAGCTTTAACCGCCAAACCTGCTCAAAAAAACCAAAGTATGGTAACTGCCCATTGGGAGCATCTTCTTCCACAATTAAGTTACTATAATCAATCCAGGAATCTTTTAAACGCCACCCAGCGCGATTGGCAAAATCAATACAAGTTTGGGAAGCAGCAACATTACCATTACCAATTATCAAAGCTAGTACAGGATCGCTGGCAGAAACATCTCTAATACTCTCCCAAATCCGCTTCTGGACGCTGAAACCGAAGCGTCCATGACTATACTTACCCCAGAGAGTATCGATAGTACATAAGTCGATGCAGGGAAAGTTTTCTACACTTTCTAAATCAAGATAGGGTTTTTCTTCTCTACCAGCTATCCTCAATATGAGAGTTGTAGTTTCCTGATCCGCCTCTAACCATCTCCCAGCTTTAAGTAAATCCCGCAATTGAGTGTAATCTATCCCCACAGATGAACTCAAATCATCTATATCTTCAGTTTTTTGTTCAGAGCGATCGCCCGAAAACAAAGTTTTTCCTGGTAAGACTTCAATCACACCTTGAGAACCAAATAACCAGAAATATAGTTCGATATCGGTGCGTGATAATTCTACTTGTAATTGTGTAATCCAAGCTGCTGCGGTGAGTCCAGATGCTTGAATAGCAACATTGAGGGTATCTACCAAGGAAGAAGCAAATCTTTCACCCTCTGGAGGTGGCGCAGCAGCAGCAATTAAACATTGTTCATCGAGTCCCAATTGCAATTCTTCCACCCAATCGCGTAGAGATGCACATGTGTGCATTCCCACGGGGCAATCCAGGATGATAATTTGTTGCGATCGACATCGGCGCAGCTGTTTTCTCAACCAGGAACGATTAAGTACAACATTCTCAGAAAGTATTAATACTGCTTCTCCTTGTTCAGTTTCTTGAATCTGCCCTCGCAAGTATAAAAATACAGTTGCGGTTTCTTCTATAGAATTGCTGCTAGTGGGTGACTCGGAAAAAGATTCAGCTAACAAACATTTTTGAATCGCTTTGCGGACATCCGAAGTAGGGGTTTTTTCGCTAATAGTCCAATAATTTACCTCAAAGCCACCAGATGTACTGAGTATTTTACCCAAAGCCAAAGCATTCTTGCTCTTAGGAAGTCCCTCTATAACTAACGCCTGTCGTGGATGTCGTGTGGACACTGTTTTATCTGGTTTGAGTCCTAAAATCACTTCTCCGATTCCTTCGACAATTCGCTTCGGCGTTTGAGATGGATATTCTGGATGAATTTGATTTTCGCCACGACCTTTTTTTAGCTGATTAATCACCCGTAGTTGCTGATTAGCTTTATCTATATATGCGAGGGTTTGGTGATAAACATAGCGATAAAGTCCATCCGCTTCAATAATGCCTTGGGAATCAGCCGCTTCTCCCCGCAGTCCCCGAATTAAGTAATAAGTGAATACTCCATGTTTTAATTGCGGAAATTCCCAAGATTGTTGCCCTTGATCGCAAGATAGTAAGGCATAAAATCCTTTTCTCTTAGCAGCGCGTTGTCGCAGAACTTCCACTAATTCTTGTGTGGGGTTGAGTTGCGGATCTATTGGTGTTTCTCCCCTAGCACCCAATAACGTCATGCTACCGCTATGACAAGCATCCAGCCACACAAGTTGCTGCTGGGCTGCACAATTTTCTAATAATTGCAATAACTCTTGCAACTTCAAACCAGTTTCTATTAAGTTGTCTTTTTGAGTATCTTTGAGACACAATACCACCTGCTGACTCGATGGCTCTAGCATCCCATGTCCAGAAAAATAAAACAGAACGGTGTCAATAGATTTAGTGGCAGATGCTACTTGTTTGAGACTGGTACGGACATCTTCTAATAAGGGCTGCTGATGAGCAAAATCGTTGTGAATCTTCACATCCCTTTGCGGAAATCCCTGAGTTGCAGCATTTAATGCTTCTCCTAAACCTTGGCAATCCAATGCTGAGTAATGCAAACAGGGTATTTGTTCATCCTGATATTGGTTGACTCCCACCAATATGAGCCAAAGCTTTGCCAAGCCGGTTTCTAAGGCATGAGTTGAGTGACTAGTACGAACACCGACTGGACACATCTGTTAAAATTCCTTGACAGGAAGAGTACGGTAGCTTTTATATAAATAGTATTCAATCGTACCGACATGAATTACTGAAGTTGGTTCCAAAAAGCTAGCGATCGCCATGACAACATTACTGATAAGATATCGAAAATGCGAGAACTTTACCCAGCGATCGAGCCTTACTTAGAAGGTAGTTTACAGGTTTCTGACCTTCATACCATTCATTTTGAAGAGTCAGGTAACCCCCAAGGTCAACCCATCGTTGTGCTGCATGGCGGCCCTGGTGGTGGATGTCCAGCTTTTTATCGGCAATATTTCCACCCAGAAAAATGGCGGATAGTGATGTTTGACCAGCGCGGTTGTGGTCAAAGTACGCCCCATGCTGAATTAAGAGAAAACACCACTTGGGATTTAGTCAGTGATATCGAAAAACTGCGCCAACATTTAGGTATAGAAAAGTGGGCGGTTTTTGGTGGAAGTTGGGGTAGTACTTTATCATTAGCCTACAGTCAAACCCATCCCTCTCAATGCACGGGGCTAATTCTCCGTGGGATCTTCATGCTGAGGCAAAAAGAGTTGCGATGGTTCTACCAAGAGGGTGCTAGCTATATTTTTCCTGATGCTTGGGAAGAATATCTCAAACCGATTCCCATAGATGAACGTGATGATCTAATCGCAGCATATTACAAGCAGTTGACCAGTCCAGACTTAGAAATTCAATTAACAGCAGCGCGTGCTTGGTCAATTTGGGAAGGTAGTACAAGTAGACTTTTCTTAGACCCAGAACTTATGCAAAAATTTGGCGAGAGTGAATTTGCTTCAGCTTTTGCCCGCATTGAATGCCATTACTTTATGAATAAGGGATTTTTAGAAACCGAAGATCAATTAATCTTAAATATAGACCGTATCCGCCATATTCCGGCTGTAATTGTTCAGGGACGTTATGATGTAGTCTGCCCAATGATATCAGCTTGGGAATTACATCGCGCTTGGCCAGAAGCCGAATTTATTGTGGTTCCTGATGCCGGACATTCGATGAGTGAACCAGGAATTCGTAATGCTTTGATTCAAGCAACAGATAATATTAGCAATTCGTAATTACTAATTACGCTCTCTACGAGATGCTGGGTGTATCTTGCTTCCTATGCTATTACTTTAATTACGAATTACGTTAGCGCAGCGGTAGCGAGTCCGCGTTCGCTTTTAGCGTCTCGTAGAGAGCGTCATTACAAATTATTGTTGAAATGCACAAAAGTAAGATTTGACCTGGAAAAAACCTTTCAGGATTCGTTTGAGTGAATTAAACTTAACCCGCCTGATAGCTTTATTCACTTCTACCCACTGCCGTTTTCTTTTACTTGCTTCTGGATAATCTTCACTCAGCATCTCGACTGGTAACAAATACATCTTGACCCGGTAAATTTTGCCTCGTTTGCGGTACTTATAAGTGCCCAGTTCATTGGCGTTTACTTGCCCAATCACTCCTGCTTCTTCCCACGCCTCTTTAGCTGCTGAAGCAGGCGGACTCATGCCATTAGGAATATCTCCTTTCGGAATCACCCAGTGTTGAAAGTTACGGGTCGTAATTAGCAAGATTTCAATTTTGCCATTGTTCACTCTATAAGGAATTACGCCAGACTGTTTAAACACTTTGCTGACTTTTCGACTCATGTAATTTGCATCCTTTACGGTCTAGCTTTTTTGTACAATGTCTACTTCAAAAAGTCTAGATCTGATACCGGATAAATTTTGGTTAATTTTAGGTTATGAAAAGGTTAAAAATAATTTGTTAATTATAAGAGTTAATTATTGAAAGTTTTTGATTGTTGAAGTAGAGGGTGCATATCTGTGCGCCTCTACTGTCTGTTGCAATATGCGTAGTGGTCAAAGATAGGACTTACGCAAAACTACACGCGGTAGGGACAATTCATGAATTGCCCCTACTATAAAATCAGCGTTTCGGCTATTGTTTGCGTAAGTCCTAAAAGATTTAAAGCTGCGTTAATTGGTCTTGTCCTGGTTGCCGTAACGAGAAGATAAAGGGATGATTTGCTCGTCCTGCCTCCTTCAATCAACTCCGACGGCTGTTTACTATGTTCTCAGGCACTGGTTTCTGATACTTCCCCGGATACTTGCGCTGAAAATATTCCTCCATAATTTGTAAAATCATGGGCGCAGCAATGCTACCACCGCCACCACCAGAATGTTCCGCAAATGCCACAATCAGAACTTCTGGCTGTTCAGCCGGTGCATAGGCTCCAAACCAAGCATGATTTTGCTTAACACGACCCTTCCAGGCTTCGGCTGTACCACTCTTACCCGCGACTGGGGGAATTGTTGGTTGCTTCAAAACTTTACCCGTACCTTCGGATACTACTTTCCGTAGTCCCTGACGGAGAACACTTATGGTTGTAGGCTTCATATTTAAAGATTCTCGCCAGCTTTTTGCTTCTTCATTGTCTTTAAGCAAATGTGGCTGGACTCGGTAGCCACCATTAGCAGGTACGGCAAACATGATGGCGACTTGCAGAGGTGTAGTTAGTAAAGCACCTTGACCAATTGACATATTAATGCTGTCGCCTACAGTCCAAGGTATCTTCCAAGCTTTCTGCTTCCATTTCTCATCTGGTACTAAACCTTCTGCTTCTTCGTTGGCAAACTCAAAGCCAGTTGTTTTACCAAATCCATACTTGCGAGTCCATTCAATTAAAGTTGGGCCGCCAACTCCCCGACCAATTTGATAAAAGAAGGTATCACTACTCCACTGTAATGCTCCGACAAAACCCAATGGCCCGAATCCGGCGTGATTCCATTCACCAAATCGGGTACCGCCAAAAGTTAAGGAGCCGTAGGTTTGTAGGACTGTGTTAGGAGAATATTTACCTGATTCTAGCCCGGCCGTGGTGGTGACAATTTTAAAGGTGCTAGCAGGTGGAAAGGCACTAAGGGCGCGATTCACCAAAGGATGGTCGGCACCTTGGACAAATTCCCAATCTTTTTGGGTGAGTTTCTGCTTCGAGAAAATATTTGGGTCAAAGGTGGGATGAGATACCATTGCTAAAACCGCACCGTTCTTGGGGTCAAGGGCCACGATCGCACCGTCGCGATCGCCCAAAGCTTTTTCTGCTGTCTTTTGCATATCTAAATCTATAGTCAAGTGCAAATCGTTACCAGATTTTGCCTGTTTCTCCCCCAAAACCCGGAGCGGCCGACCTGCACCATCCACTTCTACCTGCTGACCACCCCATTCGCCCCGCAGACTTTTCTCATAAGCTTTTTCAGCTCCCATTTGACCAATCACATCACCTAATCTGTAGCCTTCCTGCTTCTTTTGTTTTAACTGCTCGGCAGTAAGTTCTCGCGTATAGCCTAATATATGTGCTAATTGCTTGCCGTGGGGGTAGTAGCGAACCGCTTCTGTAGAAATTTCCACGTCTTGAAGTTCGGCTTGATACTCCTTCAATGCTGTGATTTGTGCTTCGTTCAAGTCACGAGCGACCCGAATCAGTGAAGAAGAATTAGCACCTGCTTCTTCTAATTTCTTTTCCATCTCTTCTTGAGAAACGTCGAGAATTTGAGATAGACGTGATCCCACAACCGACCATGCTGGCTTGGTATGTGCCATCGGCCACAAATATACAGAGCGAGGATAGCGAGTACTGGCTAAAAGTTTGCCATTGCGGTCAAAGATATTGCCTCGTTCTGGTTGTTTGGGGATCATCCGAATTCGATTGGACTCGGCTCGTTTTCGGTGGCTTGCTCCTTCAGTAATTTGCAAATATGCCAAACGAACACTGATCCCAGTGATCATCAGTAGAGTAAATATAATTAAAAATATCGGCTGTAAACCACGTCCAACGGTACGTGTATCTTTTTTGCCGCCAATTGATGGGAATAAAGACATAAATAATTCAAAATTCAAAATGAATAAACACAATCTTAGCCAGCCTTTTAGCAATTGCTAATATGCAATTTTAATACTTATTAGCTTAAACAAAGAACGCCTAAGTACAAATAAAGTGCTTAAGTTTGCTTTGCATCAAGATTCGGTACTGAGCATAAAAGAATCGGGTGAGTATATTCTTGAACAATTGTTTTTGGCGGATACAATAAACCAAAGTGTCAAATCTAGTCTGCCCAAAAGACTACATCAATTGACAAAATCTCATAAAATCACGGCATTCTACTGAGGATTATGGCTCAAATTGTCATGCAGAATCAGAGGGGGATAACAAGTTTTCAGCCACTTGATGTTGAACTGCGTAATGTCTTCAAGTTTTTTAACCAAGAACCAGCAGTACATGGAATCGACTTGGATGTTAGACAAGGAGAATTTTTTAGTATTTTAGGCCCCTCCGGTTGTGGTAAAACAACAACACTGCGCTTAATTGCTGGGTTTGAAATCGCTGACGCTGGCAAGGTATTAATTCAGGGTCAGTCTATGACTAATGTGCCGCCTTACCGCCGACCCGTCAATACTGTATTTCAAAGTTACGCTTTATTTAACCACCTGAATGTCTGGGATAACATCGCCTTTGGACTGCGGCTAAAAAAATTACGCAAATCGGAAATTGAAAGTAGAGTCCAAGAAGCTTTAAAGCTCGTGAAAATGGAAAGTTTGCGATCGCGTTTTCCCAATCAGCTTTCTGGTGGTCAACAGCAGCGGGTCGCTTTAGCCAGGGCCCTAGTCAACCGTCCCACCGTCGTATTACTGGATGAACCTTTAGGGGCGTTAGATTTAAAACTACGTAAGGAAATGCAGGTTGAGTTATCAAATTTACACAAAGAATTGGGATTAACCTTTGTGATGGTGACACACGACCAGGAAGAAGCATTGTCTTTGAGCGATCGCATTGCCGTGATGAATCAAGGCAAAATTGAACAAGTTGGCACTCCTAGCCAAATTTACGAACGTCCCCAGACATCCTTTGTTGCTGATTTTATTGGCGATACTAATTTATTCAGCGGTGAAATTGTCGAGGTAGACTCCTCGAATGTGCAAATTTCGACGAAAACAGGACTCTCAATTATCATTAGCCGCGCTGAAGATACACCATCTGAATTATCACAAGCTGTAGTGGTAAGTGTGCGCCCAGAAAAAATACAACTTTCGCTTTATCCACCCAATTTACCAGCTAACTGCTTTGAAGGACGGCTTGTGAATGTTATGTATTTGGGCACACACGTTAATTATGTTGTGGAATTAACAAATGGCATTAGGATAAATGTGTTGCAACCTAATACTTTTGGCGCTTTACCTGACCGCGACACACCTATTTATGCCTGGTGGGCTGAAACTGATTGTTTAGCTATTAGTCAATAGTCAAACAATACGACCAACTTCATATAAGATTAAGTCCGTGAGGTTATGCCAAATTTAGGGAATCTATGACACGCCGCCAGTATCCTAACCCACCAATAGAAGAAGCGGTCTGTGAGTTTCGCTTTGCCCCAGACCCAGCATGGAATCTTACAATACCTGGCTTATTCTATGAAAAAATAAAAGATTTTTATACAGGCGAACCACAAATTGAGCCATCTCCTAGTTACACGAACAAAGGAACTTTTAGGAAAGTTGCAGAAAAGTTAGCACGGCTTGCAACAGAGAGAATCAAGAAAGAAGATTGGGAGATTAAACCACAGGATTTACAAACCTAGTCGATTGCAATATCCTTGTCATCTGTCCACATTCACTTAAAACACCACTCGACACAGTGGTGTTTTTGTTTGAGCTTGAGATCGCCTCTACCCAAGAAAATTCGTAAAGCGATATTTCATGATTGAATGCTTCAGTACACATGATCACCTCCTATTTACAATACTGAGTGCTGACTGTTGAGTGCTGAGTAAATTAAGAAGTACTCAGTAGTTATGTAGTTGGGTTTTAGCCCCGCCCCTTGTGGGCGGTCTTTCTTTTAACTCAGCACTCAGCACTCATAACTCAGCACTCTTCATTGCCGCACTGGAATTGTAATCACAAACTCTGTGCCTTTTCCTGGGCAGGAGTTGCAGTGTATCAAACCCCCGTGTTTTTCCACGACAATTTGACGAGCGATCGCCAACCCCAACCCCGTCCCTTTTCCGACAGATTTCGTGGTAAATAAATGGTCAAATATCTTTTGCTTAACTTCTTCACTCATTCCCTTAGCATTATCAGCAATCGTTATTTGAACCTGATTATCTTTCAATGAGGTTTGAATTGTAATCTGGTGAGGATTTTCTTGAATATCTAAAAAGCTCCGCCCAAAATTCGACTCATCTAAGGCATCAATGGCATTGGCAAGGATGTTCATAAAGACCTGATTTAATTGTCCAGGAAAACATTCAACTTGGGGTAAATTGCCATACTCAGTTATTACTTCAATTGCTGGGCGTTGTTCGTTAGCTTTGAGGCGATGTTTGAGAATTAAAATCGTACTGTCAATACCTTCGTGGATGTTAAATGGCACTTTGTAATCTTTATCTGCACGGGAGAAAGTTCTTAAACTAGTGCTGATGTTTTTCAGGCGATCGCACGCCATCACCATTGCATCAATTGCCTTGGGTAAATCTTCTAAGGTATAATCTAAGTCGATTTCTTCAGCATGGTAAATAATTTCATCACCCGGATTAGGTAAACTTTCTTGATAAAGTTTCAAGTGTTTAACAACATCAGCAATAGTGGGTTTAGCTTGTTTGAGGCTCACAGCAATAAAGCCCAAAGGATTATTCATTTCATGGGCTACCCCAGCAACTAAATTACCCAGCGCTGACATTTTCTCGCTCTGAACAATTTGTAATTGGGCTTGTTGTAAATCTTCTAAGGCTGTTCCGAGTGCTTGAGATTTTTCTGTGATCACTGACTCAGCTTGTTTGCGATCGCTAATATTAATACTTGTCCCGACTACCCGATAAACTTTGCCCGTCTCATCTTTTAATGGACTGAGTGTGGTTAACCACCAAATTTTCTGGTCATTAAATGTGAGACATTCTTCATAGGTGACGGGTATTCCGGTTTGGAAACAACGCAGATATTTTTGCTCTATTTCTGCGCCTTCATCAGGAGCCATTACTTCCTGCGGAGTTTTACCCACCACTTCCGAAGCAGGTATACCAATCGTTAATTCGCAGGATTTACTCCATCCTGTGTACTCCAACCTACTATTAGCTCGGATATCAGTGACAAATATCTGACAGCCAACACCTTCGTAAATACTACTGAGAAACTTTTCTCGCTCGTGGAGATGATTATATAATTGGGCATTTTCCAAAGAAATTGCGGCTTGAGTGCAGAGAAAATTTAAAACAGAAAGGCGATCGCTAGTAAATACCCCTTGAGTCAGTTGATTTTCTAAGTAAAGAATCCCTACCAAACGCCCTTGATTAATAATCGGGGTAGATAACACACTCTGGGGTTGCATTAGGTGCATATATTCCCCAATTAAGCCAATAATATCTGTTTTGCAATTGTCTATAACGACTGTTTGCTTGGTATTTTTGACATAATTGATAATATTTACAGGAATGTCTTGACAAGTATCTAGTGATTGTGATTCAAGAATAGTTTGTATTTCTTGATGATTGATCGAGGTAATTGCCCTAACTTGCCAAGTATCATTTTGGGGAAGAATGAGTGCGACTTTTTTCGCGCCGGAGTTTTCGAGGATAATACGGGTGAGGCTGGTAATGAGTTGATCTAATTCCAGAGAACTGGAAATAGCTTGAGCGGCTTTGAGGACAGAGGTAAAATCTAGTGTATCGGAAATACTGCTGCTGTCAGTACTAGAAGTGCGAGTAGATGAGGAAGTTCCACGAAAGTTAACAGTTTCTAAAGAGTTGAGGTTGATTCGTTGGTGTCGCAGAATGGATTGGAGTAGTTGGGGATAGCGTTTTTCGAGGTTTTCTATTTTGGCTTTTGCGCCCCAACGAGCGTAGCAGTAGTATGCTTGGTGCATATATACTTGGGCAACTTTTTCTTTACCCCAATCAAGGTAGAATTTGGTTGCTAGTTCATTGCTAAGTGCTTCTTCGTTAACGTATTCGTTTTCTTTGGCAAGGGAGATGGCGCGATCGTAATGTTCAAGTGCTTCTGCTTTATTGCCCAACACTCTTTGTTTTTCAGCTTCAACTAAATGCCATTTATGCAGATGATTCATGGGAGCATTTTGCGCCGATTGGTGCAGAGTGCTTTGATGGATTTCTACCTGTGCGAGAATTTCGGCTTGTTCAACTTCTGACTGGGTAGGAAACAATGCCAGGTGCGTCAGGGCTGCATAGAAATGGAAAATCGGTACAAAAATTAATCCTGATACTGCGAGTAAATACTGCTGGCATTGTTCAATGTAAGCGATCGCAGCTTTGTAATTACCAAAAGAATAGGCAAGCAACAGTTTGTAGATATGGAGTTCGGCCATCACCGTGAGTTCATTAGCCTGACGATGTTTGGGAATCATCACCGTTTCATCGTAGATAGTGCCGCTTAAGCAATCCGGTTGAATCTGGCTTTCCCTAAAGTTCTGTGCCGCTTGCCGCATTATACTTACATAGGTCTGGGCAGAATGTTGCTTCGCCTGAGTCAAGGCGGCGTTGTAACTTGCTATATCTGACTCCAAATTGTTTAATTCAGAGCCACTCCAAAAGACCGCATAACTGTAACAACATAAGTTATAACCAGCGTGTAAAAAGTCGCCAGTTTCCATACCAGATGTAAAACCAGCTTTCACTGTCGGTATTGTTGCCGAGAGAGCTTTTTGGTGATGCTGAATAAAGCCGCCAAACAACATTGAAATTGTGGATTTGAATTCTGGCACATTGAACCTCTCCAGTAATGAGAGCGCCAATTGCCCAAAGCCATAGCCTGTTTTGACCTCTCCCAAAAAGGCACACAGCACCATTCCGTGAAGCCCATACCCCACTGTTGAGGCGGGCGTATTCCCAAACTGAAGCGATAGACTCACCATTTTGGAACTAATTAGGGGCAATAAACCCGGCATTCCTTGGAAAACGGGTGCAAATAACATTCCTAATAGCTTCATGGCTGGTTGTGCTTGGGGATCAGTCATCACTGGGAGATCAGCTAGTTCCTCAATTCGTTTGCCTTCGAGTTGACTGGCAAGGACTTGTAGAGATTTAGCAATCTCAGCATTGTTTGGCTCAATAGGTAGCTCAACCCCCAATTGTTTTAAGGCATCTCTGCCCACTGCGATCGCTTCTAATAGTCTGCTCTGCGCTGTCTGGGCAGCAATTTGAATTTCGTAAATTTTAACTTTGTCTAAAATCGTCTGGGCTGATTGCAACACCAGTACTGCTATCTGTTTCATGCCATCAAAGTCAGCATTTAAGTAGGCGGCTTCGGTGGCGGCAATGTAGAGACTCAGGGTCAATTTATATTGATCTTGCCAGCAATTGACTGTGAGTAGCTCAATCCCAGTCTGTAAATAGACTCTGGCCGCAGTGTATGCAGTAGAACTTTTAGCTTTACCTGCTGCTGCTAAGTTTAGTTGAGCCAAGGCTTCTCGCTCGTTTGATTGGGTCATTAACTCTTGTCCTAAATTCAAATGCCCGACTATATCAAACAGTTTTTCCTCTTGTTCTATTTGAGAGGAATTTTCTAGAAGTAATTGGCCAATTTTGAGATGAGTTGCTTGTTTTTCGTTATCAGGAATTAGAGAATAAGCAGCTTGTTGCACTCTGTCATGTAAAAATCTATAAGAAACTGTCCTTGGTTCGCTATCTTCTAATAATAAATGACCATTAATTAACGATGAATCTTGATAAAATTTATAAACATCACTAATTGCTAAAATCAACCCTTCTTGTAAAGCTTTCCATAAACTAGCAGCCGTTTCAATTTCTGATGATTCCGAAACAATTGCCAAAGTTGCTAAATCAAATTGATTACCAATACAAGCCGCTAATTGCAACACATTTTGAGTTGATTGATGCAATCTTTTTAATTGAAATACCATAAAATTAACAACATCATCTGTAACCGCTTGCTGATTTATTTTAGTAATATCACATTGCCAAAACCCTGACTCAACATTAAATTCGATTAAGCCATCTTGATGTAATGCTTTGAGAAACTGGATAGCGAAAAACGGATTCCCTTGAGTTTTCTGAGATACTAGTAGAGAAAGAGGTAATGCAAAATTTTCTGTACATTTAAGTGTATCAGCAACTAATTGATTCACTTGCCCTTGACTAAGAGGTGCTAAAGCAATTGTGTTAATTGTTGCGTCTGTTTTTTCGATATCATTCAAAGTCAACATTAACGGATGTGCTGGGTTGACTTCGTTATCACGATAGGCACCAATTAAGAAAAAATATTTTGTATCAGCCATTAATAACTGCATTAACATCAGTGATGCCGAATCAGCCCATTGCAAATCATCTAAAAACATCACTAATGGATGTGCATCACTGGTAAAGACTTGGGTAAATTTCTGGAATAGTAAATTAAATCTATTTTGTGCCGCCGTTCCTGATAATTCTGGTGCTGGTGGTTGTTTGCCAAGAATTCTTTCTAATTCGGGGATGACTTCAATAATTACTTGTCCGTTATCACCTACAGCCGCTAAAATCTTGGATTTAAATTGCTGGATTTGAGCATCGCTTTCTGCTAATAATTGCCCCATTAAATCTCGGAAGGCTTGGACAAATGCCGAAAAGGGAATATTTCGTTGAAATTGGTCATATTTCCCTTTGATAAAATAACCACGTTGTTTGACGATTGGTTTATGAACTTCGTTAACTACAACGGTTTTACCAATACCGGAAAAACCAGCTACCAGCATCATTTCTGTTGCACCAAGACTAACTCTTTCAAATGCTTGGAGTAGGGTTGATACTTCGGTTTCTCTTCCATAAAGTTTATCAGGAATAATAAAGCGATCGCACACATCCCGTTGAGCAATTGGGAAACGCTTAATTTCACCAGTTTCTTGGAGTTGAGATAAACAATTTTCTAAATCAAATTTTAGTCCTAATGCACTCTGATAACGGTCTTCAGCATTTTTCTCCATCAATTTCATCACGATGTCACAGAGAACTTTGGGAATCTCTTCCCTATCCCCTGTCTCCTGTCCCCTGTCCCCTAAAAGAGGTGGAAGCTTTGCTAAATGACAATGTACCAACTCCATCGGATCATTTGATTGAAAGGGTAAAACTCCAGTTAGTAATTCGTAAAAAGTTACACCTAAAGAATATAAGTCAGTACGATAATCAATCCCCCGATTCATTCTTCCTGTTTGTTCTGGAGAAATATAACTCAGTGTTCCTTCCAACACATTGAGATTCATCAGAGTTTGAGTTTCCCGTGGTAGTAAGGATGCAATACTAAAGTCAATTAATTTGACTTGTTTGGTTTTTGGATTAATCAGGATATTGGCGGGTTTGATATCTTTATGAATAATGCGATCGCGGTAGAGTATATCTAAGGTATTGCACAGTGCGATCGCAATCTGTAAAAACTCCATCAAAGATTCTAGCCTTCCCCTTACTCCCCAATCCTTGAGAGAAATCCCCCCAAAGTCTTCCATTACTAACGCATAGCCATTTTGATAGGGTTCCAGGCTATAGGTTTGGATGATTAGAGGTGAGTTAAGATTTTTGGCAATGGTGTACTGATTGCGAAACGACAAGAGTTCGCCCAAACTCGGATAAGGATTTTTTAGTAGTTTAATTACTATAGGTAAAGAGTCCGTCTCTCGATACCCTCGATAAACCAGAGTTCTAGAACCATTGTAGAGTTCTTCGCTAATTTTATATCCAGGAATATTAACAAGAGTGCTAACCATACTATTAAATCCTAATCATTTACAGATATAGTGTTCCCAGATAGATAGTGAAGTTGTTTATAAACAAGAGCAAAAATTTGCGCCAGAGTTTCAATAATGAACCCCGTATCATCACTTAGAATCGAGTTGAAACTCAATTTGTTACTGTGGGTTTATTCGATAATCTGACGAGCGATATCTAATCTCAAACCTGTACTTTTACTGACAATTTTGTAGAATAATATTCACCTAATTTTAAATTTTTAATCCAAAATTCAAAATCGTTATTCGGGAATATTGACAACAGTACTAACCATACTGTTAAATTCTAAAAATTTACAGATGTAGTGTTTCGTGATATATAAAGCAATACGCTTGGGTTAAGGGCTAATAGTACAAAATTGTGGGTTTTCAAGACGCGATAAATCGCCGTCTCTACAAGTGTTTTGGTCTTATCTGAACTGTATTGATATAGCCGTAGACATACAGATTAGGACAGTGTTGATTGCTCAAAGTCTTGAAACAACTGGGTTTTTACTCAGCACTCAGCACTTAGCTATATATAAAGTTGTTTATAAATAAGAGCAAAAACTTACACCGGAATTTCAATGATAAATTCTGTACCTTCACCCAGAACCGAGTTAAAACTCAATTTTCCGCCGTGGGTTTCTTCAACAATTTGACACGCGATCGCTAATCCTAATCCTGTTCCTTTACCGACAGCTTTTGTAGTAAATAAATGGTCAAATATTTTTGATTTGACTTGTTCACTCATTCCCTTACCATTATCCGCAATGGCAATTTTAACTAGATTATTTGCGACTGAAGTTGTAATTATAATGCAGTTAGAATTGGATTTAATTTCTTCAAAGCTGCGTCCATGATTAGATTCATCCAAGGCATCAATGGCATTGGCTAGAAGATTCATAAATACCTGATTTAATTGACCGGGGAAGCATTCAATTTGAGGTAAATTACCGTAGCTGGTGACAACTTCAATGGCGGGACGTTGTTCATTCGCTTTGAGACGATGTTTGAGAATCAGAATGGTACTATCAATGCCTTGGTGGATATTGAAAGGCACTTTGTAATCTTGATCGGCACGAGAGAAAGTACGTAAACTGGTGCTGATGTTTTTTAGGCGATCGCACGCCATAGACATGGAATCAATCATCTTGGGCAAGTCTTCTAAACTATAATCCAAGTCGATTTCTTCGGCGTGGTCAATGATTTGTTCACTTTTGTTAGGTAAACTTGCTTGATATAGTCCCAGATGTTCAACAATATCGGTAAAAGTGGGTTTAACTTGTTTGAGACTGGCAGAAATAAAACCGAGAGGATTATTCATTTCGTGAGCTACACCAGCAACCAAGTTGCCTAGTGCAGACATTTTCTCAGTTTGCACCATTTGTAATTGGGTGTTTTGCAGATCGGCGAGCGCTTGTTCTAGTAAAAGTGATTTTTGTTGCAAGGCAAGTTCCGCAACTTTGCGATCGTTAATATCCACAAATAATCCATCCCACACCATAGACCCATCGGCAAATATTTGGATTCGAGATTCCCCATGAATCCACTTGATAATTCCAGAGGGTGTAATAATTCGTCCTGACCATTGCCAGGGAGATATGGTTTGAATGGCTTGAGTTTGGGACTGTTGATAACTCACGGCATCATCTGGATGCACCATATTGTCGAAAAACTGCCAATTGAACATGGCTTGCTCTGGGGTAATTTCTAGTAAGCTGTAACAGTCGGCACTAATGTAGCTCAACGATATAACCCCATTGGCACTCATACAATATTGAAAAACAACGCCAGGAACATTATCTACAAGTTTCTCAAACCGAGAGTTACTCGCACTCAACTTGGCGAATGACTGCTCTAGCTGTTGGGCATATTCCTGAGAACGTTCATAAAGTCGGGCATTTTCTAGGGAAATGGCCGCTTGGGCGCAGAGTAAACTTAGCAGTTCGACGCGATCGCTGGTGAACGCTCCCATTGCTAAATTATTTTCTAGATATAAAATGCCCATCAACTTACCTTGATGCAAAATCGGACTACACAAGATACTCTTAGGCTGTTGACGAACAATATACGGATCGTTGGCTAAGGTCGGATCTGCTGTCGCATCCACCAGGACAACAGTCTGCCTGTTGTGCAAGACTTTGTAAATCAACTTCAGGGGAATATCCTGACTTTCCTCAATGGGAAGGCGCTGCAACACGACTGGCTGTGTTCCCTCGGAAATCGACCCTTTAATTAGCAGGCGATCGTCTCGCAAAAGCATAAACACGCATTTATCAGCCCCTGCATCTTCCATGACGATCAAAAGCAACGATGAAAGCAGTTTTTCGAGTTCGATTTCACTTGAGAGAGTTTGGTAAGCTTTGAGAATAGCTGCTAAATCTAGGGAATCAGATATGCTGCTGCTAGAAGTGGCTGAACTGGTGGATGTAACACTCCCCAAAGCGAAGATGGTTTCGTTAGTGGAAAGGGTGGAACGGGTTTGCTGTAATATGGGAGCAAGTAGTTGGGGATAGCGTTTTTCTAAGTCAGCGATTTTGGCTTTTGCTCCCCAACGAACATAGCCATAGTAAGCTTGAATCATATACTCCTGAGCAATCCTTTCCTTACGCCATTCCAGGTAAAACTTTGCTGCTAGTTCGTTAGCGAGTGCTTGAATATGGGTAAAGTGATTTTCTTTGGCTGCGGTAATGGCGCGATCGTAACAGGCGATCGCATCTGCGTAGTTACCAGAAACTCTTGCCATTTCAGCCCCAAGCAACAGCAATTGATGCAAAAAGTTCTCTGGACAAGTCTGCGTCCAGGTTTCTAGAAGTTGCCGGTGCTGCTGCATCACATCCCAGTAGTGCTGTTGATTCTCTGGTGTTGCTTTTGGATAAAGCGCGGCTAAACTAAGCGGGTAATAAAAGTGGAATAAAACGATCGGAAACAGACCAAGATTAGAAACCAGCGTTTTTTCAGCAATAGCAGCAACTTCCAGGGCATCGGCATAGCGACCGTATAAGTACAATAGCTGAAGTTTCAAGAAGCAATACCAATTGATACCAGCTTCAAAATTATTCTTCTGCCAAGCATCAAGACAGACAATCTTGCGATCGCCATGATCGACCAGTAGATCGGATTCTGCCAACAAACCTTGCAGGTGCAAAAGAAATTGCTGTTGTAGGTTAAATGTATGCGTCATGTTCACATTATTTACTTGTTGCACATAGCTCAAGTATTTCTCGGTTTCGGCATACACCTCTGATAAACAATCGCCCTTCAACAGCATCGTCCAAATGAGACATATTACTGCCCAGATGCCAAACCCAATGTCACCTGTTTCATAGCTGATCTGGAGAGATTGTTGGTAAACTGCTACGTTTTCAACCAGTGGTCTATTGTAGGGATTGATTGTATGACCAAAAACGTTATTGGTTTTGGGAATGAACTTAGCGCTATTGAATTGGCGATCGAGCTTTCGCCCTAACGTAGCGAACTCATAAGCACTTCGATAGTTTCCCTGTATTGTGAGCATCATCCCATACAAACAGTAAGCACAGCCCGAACTTTCGGCATTGCCATAGGTGAATGAAGTATGAACCATTAACAGGATGCTCAGAATTGTCAGCGCTTGATTGCCACCAACATAAGCAGCCCCCCAAAGATTGGGGAGGATTGACATACATACCTTCTTCGCCGGATCGGTCATCGCAGGCAGGTCATATAAATCTGCGGATTGCACAGTTTCCAGTTTGAGGTGGATCTCCTTGAGTGTGGTTTCAATCAGCGCTTGCTGACCTTCATCGGTTGCCGGAATGCTCATGCCCATAACACTCAAGCCACTCAATGCAGCCTCATAAGCGGCGAGTAGATTCTCTCCCTGATTGGATCTCAGGGCTAGTTGAAGGCCATAAATCTCTGCGAGATCGAATTTCTTCTTGGCGTACTGTAATGCCCGATGGAAGAGTCGTTCTGCCTCGTCAAAGCGCCCTGTGATGTATTCGCACTCTGCACATTCTCGATAAAGCTGAAACGTCAGGTCGTAGGCAGTCTCCCAACTATCTTCGGAAAGCATTTCCATCCCGATCGCGCAGTATTTAATGGCTGCCTTATAAGCTGTGGAAACTTTTGCTTTTTTGCCAGCAATCAGATTCAACTGCGCTAACTCATAGCGATCGCCGATCTGATCTATCAGAGTAATTCCATTGTTCAATTGATTAACAATATCAAAAACATTGAGTTCTATGGCTTCAGGTGCAGTATTTCGCAACAGCAATTGCCCAACGTTGAGATGAGTGGCTTGCTTTTGATCGTCAGGAATCAGAGAGTAGGCAGCTTGTTGTACTCGGTCATGTAAAAATTTGTATGTAACCGTTTGATAATTTTCTAGTTTAACAACTTGACTTTCTTCCCCTACATAAAACTTATAAACTTCACTAATGGGTAAAACTAAACCTTCTTGTAATGCTTTCCATAAACTTGCTGCCGTTTCCACCTCTGACTGTTCGTAAACAATTGCTAAAGTTTCTAAATCAAACTGGTTGCCAATACAAGCAGCTAACTGCAACACTTCTTGAGTTGATTCAGGCAGTTTTCGGAGTTGAAATACCATAAAAGTAACAACGTCATCTGTAACCGCTTGAGTTGTCACCTGTGGGATGTCACATTGCCAACAGCCTAACTCAAAATCAAATTTAATCAACCCATCTTGATGCAATGCTTTGAGAAACTGGGAGGCAAAAAACGGATTACCTTGAGTTTTCTGATCGATTAATTGAGAAAGAGTCCATGCCAAACTTTGTGGACATTTCAGCGTGTCAGCAACTAATTTATTTACTTGCCCTTGACTCAGTGGCGCTAAAGTGATTGTATTAATCATTGCTTGAGTTTTTTGAATTTCACTCAAAGCCAACATTAATGGATGTGCTGGGTTTACTTCGTTATCACGGTACGCACCAATTAATAAAAGATAACCTGTATCAGCTATTAATAATTGCATTAACTTCAGCGATGCCGAATCTGCCCATTGTAAATCATCTAAAAATATCACTAAAGGATGTTCAGCACTGGTAAAGACCTGAGTAAATTTTTGAATCAGTAAATTAAATCTATTTTGTGCTGCCGTTCCTGATAATTGTATAGCGGGCGGTTGTTCACCAATAATTCTTGATAATTCGGGGATGACTTCAATAATTACTTGACCATTTTCTCCAACAGCATCTAATATTTGGTTTCTCCATTGCTGAATTTGTACATCACTTTCGTTTAACAGTTGTCCCATTAAATCTCGGAATGCTTGCACAAATGCACTGAAGGGAATATTCCGGTGAAACTGGTCATATTTTCCTTTGATAAAATAACCGCGTTGGCGAACAATCGGTTTATGAACTTCGTTGACAACGGCTGTTTTACCAATTCCCGAAAAACCTGCTACCAGCATTATTTCTGTTGCACCAAGGCTAACTCTATCAAATGCTTCGAGTAGTGTTGATACTTCAGTTTCTCGTCCATAAAGTTTGTCAGGAATGATGAAGCGATCGCACACATCCCGTTGCCCAATCTCAAAAACCTCAATCTTACCAGAAACTTGTAGCTGATATAAACACTTTTCTAAATCAAACTTCAGTCCCAATGCACTTTGATATCGATCTTCGGCATTTTTTGCCATCAATTTCATCACGATGTCTGACAACACTTGCGGAATCTCTTCACTTTTGACTTTTGACTTTTGACGTTTAACTTCCCGAAGGGATGGTGGAAGTTTAGCAATATGAGAATGTACCAACTCCATCGGATCGTTTGATTGAAAAGGTAAAACTCCAGTGAGTAATTCGTAGAAAGTTACACCCAAAGAATAAAAATCAGTTCGGTAATCAATCCCCCGATTCATTCTTCCTGTTTGTTCTGGAGAAATATAAGCAAGTGTCCCTTCTAACACATTGGGATTGATTAGTGTTTGCGTTTCCCGTGCTAGCAAAGATGCGATACTAAAGTCGATTAATTTAACTTGTTTTGTTTCGGGATTAATTAAAATATTGGCGGGTTTGATATCTTTGTGAATAATCCGCTCGTGATATAATATATCTAAGGTATTACACAGTGCGATCGCAATTTCTAAAAACTCTTGTAGAGATTGTCGCCCGATCCTCACTCCCCATTCATTGAGGGAAATCCCCCCGAAGTCTTCCACCACAAGTGCATAGCCATTTTGGTATGGTTCTAGGCTATAAGTTTGGACGATTAGCGGTGATTTGAGATTTTTAGCTATGGTGTACTGATTCTGAAACGACAAGAGTTCGCCCCAACTCGGATGAGGATTTTTCAGCAGTTTAATAACTACAGCTAATGAGTCAGTCTCTCGATACCCTCGATAAACTATGGTTCTAGAACCATCGTAGAGCTCTTCGCTAACCTTGTATCCAGGAATATTGACAAGAGTGCTAACCATACTGCTAAATCGTTAAGGCTTCCAAATTTAGTATTCCCAGATGCCTGAAATTGTTTACTAAAAAGAGCCAAAAGTTACACCGGAATTTCAATAACAAAATCCGTAACCTCACTGAGAACTTAGTTAAAACTCAATCTTTTACCGTACTCCCTGAAACTGCAAGCGAAAGTTTTGCCAATTAGATATTTATATGAGTCTTCCTTACAATTATGAATTCAAAACTCCTGCCACAGTTTTAACTGGTAAGGTAATGACAAACTCTGTTCTTTTTGCTACTACAGAAGTGCAGTTCAGCTTACAACCCTGGATTTCCTTGATAATTTGACGCTCGCTCGCTTTGTTAATTTTTATAGCTCAAGCTTGTTTAAATAGATTAAAAATCTTGCCTCAAACTAGCTGATAGCCATAACTTATTAACAGTTGCACAGGTAGATACACTTAAGTTAATGTTTAAACTAGCCATGAGCACTCTAATTAAAGGCATATCTAAAATCAATCGGTAACAACACAGAAGATGATTGACTATTAACTTAATGACTAACAGACGCCAATTTTTAAAAGGGGTGGCAGCGCTTTCTAGCTTATCTTTAGCTGGTTGTGGCTGGAGGCTAGCTGAAGTACGTGCTAATTCTAATACTAATGGTCAGCGTGACCAACTTTATATTTTTACCTGGACGCAATATACTGACAATCAATTACTGGAAAATTTTAGCACCCAAACTGGTATAAAAGTGCTAGCGGATGTATATGATTCCAATGATGTCATGCTAGCTAAATTCCAAGCTGGAGGCGGTGGCACTTATAGCATCATCAACCCATCTGATTACATGGTGCAGAAGATGGTAGACAAAGGTTTGCTAACAGAAATAAATCACGATCGCTTAATTGGTCTAGAGAATTTATTTCCCCGGTTCCAGAATCCTAGTTATGACCCCAATAACCGCTACAGTATCCCTTTTAACTGGGGAACAACAGGTTTACTTTACAATTCCGAAAAAATAAACAATCCACCACAAGACTGGGATTACCTTTGGCAAAATCAAGAGCAACTTAATCAGCGGATGACCTTGCTCAATGATGTTCGAGAGGTGATGGGTGCGACGTTAAGAATGCTAGGTTATTCTTACAACTCAAAAAATGAACAAGAAATAAAACAAGCTTATGAAAAGTTGAAGGAACTAAAACCTGCGATCGCACGTTTTGACACTGACGCTTGGCAAAATCAAATTCTGGCAGGAGATTTACTATTAGCAATGTGTTATTCAGCAGATGCAGTGAAAATCTCTCAAGAAAACCCTAAACTCAAATATGTGGTTCCTCGCAGTGGTTCTTCATTATGGACAGACACTATTGTGATTCCCAAAACAGCCCCCAACCAAGCTGGAGCCTATGCTTGGATTAACATGATTTTGCAACCAGAAATAGCAGCCCAAATCACTCAACGTCTGAATATTTCTACACCTAATAGCGCTGGATTTGAACAATTGCCAAAAATAATCCAAAACAACGTTAATTTGTTTCCGCCAGAGTCACTTTTACAAAATTGTGAACGTGTTACTCCTGTAGGAGAATTTGAAGAGGTTTACGATCGTTATTGGACTCAATTGACCAGCAGTTAAAACAGTTAGGAGTTAGGAGTTAGGAGTTAGGAGTGATTAATTTGGAAAAAAATGAGATTTCTAAAATAGAAGAATTGCATCATCCCGTCAGAAATTGGCTACAACCCTTGGTATTGCTTGCACCATCTGGCATTTGGTTATTACTTTTGTTGGTGCTGCCCAGTTTGATAATTTTCGAGTTAAGTTTAGTTGCAGACATCCGACCGGGAGATTTAGTCAATCCCAACGGATTCAAAAACTACATTAGAATATTTGACCCCCTTTACCTGCAAGTAATTGGGCGATCGCTATTTTTTGCCTTTGGCACCACAATAATTTGTTTAATTTTGGGCTTCCCCGTCGCCTATTGGATTGCTCAGATAGCGCCGCAGCGTTGGCGAAATTTGCTGTTATTAAGCTTTGTCTTGCCTTTGTGGACTTCCTCCTTACTTCGCTCCTATGCTTGGATTACAATTCTTCGTCCTACTGGTTTATTGAATAGTTTACTCAGCAATTTAGGCTTGCCTACTTTGCAATTACTTAATCAGAGTCAAGCTGTATTGATTGGTATGAGTTACAGCTTGTTACCCTACATGGTTTTGATTTTATATGCTTCTCTCGAAAAGTTAGACAAGCAGTTGTTAGAAGCAGCAGCTGATTTAGGTGCAAATCCTGTGGAAACTTTTTTCCAAGTAACTGTACCGCAAATTTTGCCGGGAATTGCAGCTGCTTCCATGCTTGTATTCATCACAGGCTTGGGGGATTTTGTCGATCCAGAATTACTCGGTGGTGCTTCTAGTATGACGGCGGCGCGGTTAGTTTATAATCAGTTTCTTGGAGCCACCCAAAATTGGGGATTTGGTTCAGCATTAAGTATGACGTTAATTTTGCTAGTTAGTATTGCGATCGCACTTGTAATTAAGTTTGGTGAACCTACACCCAAACCTTAAACTTTTGTTCGCTCATTTATAATAAAGGCATTAAACGCCAGCGAGACAACGGTTATGCTCTCACCCGATCTCAAAAATGCGTTACCAACTACCGACGAACTTCCCTGTTCAGACGATACCCCAGTGGATAACGAAGATCAAAACTTTTTGCCCAATATTTTACTCTTTTTACTTAACTCCATTTGGGCAAATCGCATGGATTGGTACTTCGGAGTAGATATGGGACTGTATCACACCACAGGAGTAAATCCTAGAGTACCTGTAGTCCCAGATGCTTTTTTAAGTCTGGGAGTAGAACGGAAAAAAGGTGGTAAATCACGCAAAAGTTACGCGGTTTGGGAAGAAAATGGGATAGTTCCAATATTCACATTAGAAATGGTATCCCATACCCCAGGCGGTGAATATGACGAGAAGCTAGATATATATAGAAAACTCGGTGTATTGTACTACGTAATTTATAACCCTGAGTTTTGGCGACGCGACCAACATCAACCCTTTGAAGTGTATAAGTTGCTCGATGGAAACTACCAATTACAAATAGGTGAACCCTATTTAATGCCAGAGGTGGGTTTAGGTATAGGACGACACCAAGCTGTAATTGGCGGGATACAACAGGAGTTTTTATGTTGGTATGACGAGCAAGGAAACCGCTATTTTACAGATGCAGAACAGGCACAACAAGAGCGATCGCGGGCTGAACAAGAACGGCAAAGGGCTGAACAGTTAGCGGAGTATTTACGTTCTCTAGGTGTAGATCCAAATAATCTACCTGGTAATTAAGGCGATCGCGTCCCAAGGATTGATACACTACATAAGTACACTATGCTTCTTTCACCACTGTGGTATCACTGAGCTTAAACTCTTAGAGATAACTTACCGATCGCACTCAACTAAAATTCAGATTAATTTTAATGATTTGTCACCATGAGCAAATGATTTAAATCATTTGTATTACTGTTAATTAAATTCTTGATTGTAGATAAAAATTCATGCTCTAAATAAGGCTTAGTTAAGTAAGCCTTAGCACCCAATTCTTGGGCAAGCTGACGGTGTTTTTCAGCGCTACGAGAAGTGAGAATCACTACAGGTATTTTGCCTAAATTGGGGTATTGACGGAAATTACTCAACAACTCAAAACCATTCATTCGTGGCATCTCTAAATCGGAGACAACAACTTGAATTTCAGGATGTAACTGCAACTTTTCTAGAGCTTCTACACCATTTTGGGCTTGTATTACTTGATAGCCAGCTTTTTGTAGAGTCAGAGAGAGAGTTTGTCGAAGACTAATTGCATCATCTACTACTAAAACAACTTTTGGTGATTTATTTGGCTCTTGAGAATAACTGGGTTGGATTTCTATCGGTGATTTATTATCTGGCTCTTGAGAATAACTGGGTTGGCTTTCTATAGTTGTCGTGGAAGTAGATGCGGCAAGTAATGGTGTAGATGAAAAAGTATGTCCTGATATCGGCAAAGCTTTTTTATTAGATGACGAAGCTACTGGTAGCGCTCTGATATCAAGTGTTGTTTGTTGGATCTCGCTAGACTTTACCAGCAACGAAGCATCAATAACTAAGATGAGATTACCATTAGCTAAACTACTACAACCATAAATATATTTTGGTGGTGCGATCGCATTTCCTAAAGGTCTAATTACCAGTTCTTGTTCACCAATTATTTGGTCAACTTCTAAAGCAATTTTTCCCTGATTTTGTCGTAGTAAAAGCACCGGATTTTTCGCTACGCTTGGATCGTGAGTATTTGATGTGTTGTATGAAGTAGCACTATTAAAGAATGAACCATTATAATCAATCAACTTTGAAAGTTGACGAAGGCTGACCATAGTTTCATCATTGTCGGTGTGCAAATGCAAGACTTTGTTTCCTTCAATTTCTTTAATCTGTTGATCGGAGGGAATCAATATTTTTTCTACACTGTCCAAAAGGAGAGCATAAACAACACCTTTGGCTTGAACTAGCATTAATTTTTCTGTAGTCATAGAAAAAGGAATTTTGAGTATGAAGATTGTTCCTTGATTGGGTAAGGATTGAACTGAAATTGAGCCATTGAGTGCGTGCATCTGAGTACGCACAATATCTAAACCCATACCGCGCCCAGAAATATCACTCACTTTATTAGCAGTAGAAAACCCAGGCGCAAATATCAAATCTAAAAGTTCAGATTCAGGCAGATTAGAAGCATAAACTCTAGTTTTTTCTTCAGTTTGTACGGGATAAAGTTCAGCAGCTTTTCTACGAATTCTGTCTAAATTTAATCCCTGACCATCATCCCGAACCTCAATAACAGTTTGGCTACCCTGATGATAGGCGCAGATTTCGATTAAACCTTGTTCTGGTTTACCAAGCTCTCGACGAAGTTGTGGAGCTTCAATACCGTGGTCAAAAGCATTACGCACTAAGTGTAACAAGGGATCGTACAGCTTTTCTGCGATCGCTTTATCTACTAGAACTTCACTACCAATAAGTTTCAATTCTACAATTTTTGCATGAACATTCCCCAACTTATCTACCATGTGGGGGAAGCGATTTAGAATATTGCCCAAAGGCGACATTCGTGCTTCTACTAAGCTATCTATAATATTAAGAGTTAAATTCTCTTGTTTGTCACTAATTTGAGCAGCTTGGGTCAAAAGTAAGTCAAGAGACTCTGTGGTTTCTTGTAGTTGCAATGCTTCTTCTATTGATTCATGCAACGTCATCTGAAATTCTGTATATACATCCATTTCTAGTGAGTCAAAATCCACTGCAAAACTTTGCGTTTGTTGTGAGCTTATATTTTGTATTTGTAATGGTAAATCGCGTAATTCATTTAAAGTTGTTTGGTGTCTAGTGAGTTGCTGTATTAATTGCTCAATTATTTCTTTGACTTGTTCATCTTGCAATCCACGCCGTTTTTGATAAATCAGCAATTCTCCTGCTAGATAATTGAGGTGTTGCAGTCTCTCTGTATCTACTCGAATAAATGAAGGTTGGCGAAAGTTTTTAGTTTGAACATACTGTGATTTATCTTCTATTTCTTTGTTTATTTGTGTAGCTAAATCAGGCATGACTTCAATAGCTGTTTCAGAAACATTGATAACTACCTGTTCACTGACAGTTAATGAATCAAGTTTTTCTGAAGAATCATCAGTCTGGAACGTCACGACTTCAGCAGCAATATTTTGGCTAGCTTCTTCTCCCCATATTGCTTCTAGGAAGTTATCAGTTGTTTGGGTTGATACAGATATCTCTTTAATAACTAACAGTGTTTGTAGTCTGGGACTATCAAGCCAATTTTTCTCTTCGCCAGTAACAGGAGGATAATTTTTATATTCTTTTGCTAATTTATAAATTTGGTTTTGTAGGATTTTAATTACTGAGAGATAGGCATCAGATGATTTAAGAGAATATTGAAATTTTGCAACTGCAAATAGAATGATTAAGATGATGCCACGTCTATAAATATAAAGACTTTGACTATCTTCTTCATCTTGGACAAAATCAAGAAATTTTTTCAGCCAGTTTTCGATATACTTAAGTAAAGTTTTTCTTTCTAATGTGGGAACCAGTAAAGTCAAACTTAGTTCTGCTTCTGGTATTTCCATCTGGTGATTAAACCAGCCAAAAATATAGCGAATTACCTTTAAATAAAACTTGGCTGTTGTTGGATTGACCGATTCATTTTTATTGTGATCAGATGTAGTGATAAACTGGTAAAATTGTTCTTCATAGGTAATAAATGTGTTAGCAGATGAATTGTTTTGCAATTCTTCAAATAACTCATTATTTGCCACAATTGTGAGTTTTCGTAAATTTGGAGAAGGTTCTCCACCAGATGTGCGATCGCCATCTAATACTAATTTTTGTGATTGTTGTAAATCTCCAAGAGCAATTTCTGCAATTTGCTGCACCTGGGTGGGATTTGCTTGCAGAGCCAACATAATCGTTTGGGAAATTTCTCCCAATCCAGGTAAGTTTAGAGATTCTGCCAAGCCGAAAAATACCTCGGCTTGAGACTGTAAAAATTCAATCAATTCGGCATTGCTTGGTGGATTATTAACAGCATCAGCAATACTGTTTAGACGTTGCTTTACTCCCACTTCAAAAACGGACTGTACAATATCAAATCCCAATTCTTCAGAAGTGGGAATATGAGACTCAGCACCAAAAGCATCACCCAATTTTTCTTGCAACTGTGCAAAGACAGAAGTTGCCCGGTGAAGCAATTCTTCATCATTAACAGTACTGCCGATTAGCTCAGTATTTAATGCTATACTCAGACACTCATAAGCTTGTAATAAAAGCGTTTGTAATTCAGCATCAACTATTACATTTGGATTATAAAGAGCCTTAAATACATCTTCTAAAAAATGGGCTATCATCTTAATTACTTCTAATCCAACATTAGCAGCACCACCTTTAAGTGTATGGGTAGCTCGCATTAAGTTGTGAATTTTTGCAGTGCTATAACCTTCCGATAAGCTAAATAGCTCTTGTTCAATAATTTGGACTAGTTCCGGGGCTTCAGCCAGAAAGTAGATGTATCCTTGTTCGCGAATTTCTTTATCTGTGATCATATTTTTGATTTTAAATTTTGGATTTTGGATTTGTTACGTAAAGTTTTAATTGATGCAACTGTAATTGCAAGAATTTCGGTGTTTTATGACATCAAATTGCTCACTTTTTCCAGTGGTAATAAACCAACCTAAACAATAAGTTCCATCCAATAAAGACTTTCATCGGCTTCTTCCTCTAGCAAGCTGAGTTTAGCAATGACATCGGTGGTTGACTTACCACGACAAGCTGACCGATAGTTAGCTCCCACAGATGTTGCTGAACGGATTAGCTGCTTGCCAATTACATCTGCCGTTCGGCTCTGCGGAAGAGCTTCTACTAAGCGGATTACTCGCAATGCTAGCTGCTTTGTTATCCGCTTAAAATTCTCCTCATTCATAATCCAAAATCTAAAATCTAAAATCTAAAATTCATTTGACTTTAAACTTGCTAGCAGTTGTTAATAGCTCTTGCGCCATACCTGATAAATCTTGGAACACGGTAGCAATTTCTTGAGATTCAGCAAAGGTTTTGTTAGCAATTTCTGCTACATCTTGCATTGATTTAGTTACTGTTACAGATTGCGCCATTTGTTTTTGAGTCGCTGCGGTAATTCGCTCGATTAGCTGACTAATTTCGGCAGTTGCAGAAACGATCGCATTTAAGTTTTGGCGAGTGTCACTGACAAGATTTGTACCTTCTACCACCTGTTGAATGCCAGTTTCCATCGCTACTGCAACTTCCCCAGTTTCTGCTTGAATTTCCTGAACTAATTTTTCAATTTCGATGGTTGCTGCTGCTGATTGGCGAGATAAAGAACGGACTTCATCAGCTACGACAGCAAAGCCTTTGCCATATTCACCTGCACGAGTGGCTTCAATGGCTGCATTCAGAGCCAGTACGTTTGTTTGTGTGGCAAAATTACCAATCAAATTCACCACTTTGGAGATTTTTTGCGAAGATTCGCTGAGGCGTTTAATCTTTTTGCTGGTTTGAGCAACGGTTTCACGAATTCCTTGGATTGCTTTTACAGTCAGGTTCATCGCAGTATCACCAGACTCTACAGTTTGATTGGCTTGTTGCACTGCTAGTTGCACTAACTCTGCGTTCGCCACAACAGCTTGAGTAGAGTCCACCATATGTTGAATTTCGCCTAATGCTGCGGTAATTTCCTCGGATTGCTGTTGTGCTAGATTGGTTAGTCCGGCCAGTGAAGCGTCGCTATTGCTAGAAGTTTGGGCAACTTGTTGAGCAGCGCCCTGTACTTGAATAACGATTTGCCGCAGCGCTTGTAGGGTATTATTGTAGGCGTCAGCGATCGTTCCTAGCTCGTCTTCTGTAATTGGTGCGCGTACCGTTAAATCGCCGTTGAGAGCGGGTCTAAGGGCTGTTAGGAGTTGAATAGATCGTTGTTGTAGTAACTCCTTAGCTGCCTTTTCCCGCGCTGCTGCTTCTGCTAATTTTGCTGACTGCGCTTGTACTTGTTGCAAATATTCGGTGTGTTGTAATGCCAGTCCTAACTGGCTGCCAATACGTGCTAACAAAGTGACTTCCGATTCTTCCCAATCACGAGTTACCGAATTTTGATAAGCTCCTAGCAAGCCCCACAATTGTTCCCCAGCAAATACAGGAACAATTACATAAGCTTTGACTTCAAATTGCTCTAAAATTTCAATGTGGCAAGGAGAATGACCTACCTGATAGATGTCATTTACAACAAAGCTTTCACCCTGGACATATCGACCTCCCTGAGTTTCTTGTAAATGGGTATCTTCCCAGACGGTTTTGATGTCGGGGCCTACCAGTTTTACCCAAAGATGACCTGCTGATTCCGCTACAAATTCACCACTCCAGTTAGAATTGAAACGATAGACGGCAACGCGATCGCATCGCAGTAATTGTCTTACTTCTTGAGTGGTGGTTTTGAAGATTTCTTCTACATCTAAAGATTGCCGAATCCGGTTACTTATTTTGGTGACAGCTTTCTCTTGTTCTGCTATCTGAGCTAATTTATCAGATTTCACCCGCACTAATTCCAAATAGTCGATCTGTGATTTAGCTAGGCTAAATTGCAAGCTAGTCTGAACCAAAAAGTTCACTTCCCAGGTTTGCCATTCACGGGTGCTGGAATTTTGATAAGCTGCCAGCAAGCCCCACAATTTTTCCCCGAAGAATATAGGAACAATTATGTAAGCTTTGGCTTCAAACTGCTCTAAAATCTCAATATGGCAGGGAGCAAGCCCTACTTCATAGATGTCATTTACAACAAAGTTTTCACCTCTAACATACCTACCTCCCTTAGTTTCTTGCAAGTAAGTATCATCCACAATGGTTTTAATATCAGGGCCTACCAGTTTTGTCCAACCAGTACCCACAGACTCAGCTACAAATTCGCCACCCCAATCAGGGTTAAAGCGATAGACAGCGACGCGATCGCATTGTAGTGATTGCCGCACTTCTTGAGTGGTTGTTTTGAAGACGCTTTCTACATCTGAAGATTGTCGGATGCGGTTGACTATCTTAGTGAAAACTTTCTCTTGTTCAACTATTTGAGCTAGTTGGTCAGATTTCGTCTGCACTTGTTCCAGATATTCCCCTTGTGAGATAGCCACACCAAATTGCAGTCCAATTTGAGTGACAAAGCTTTCTTCCCAAGGTTGCCAATCACGAGGCCCAGAATTTTGGTAAGCTGCCAGCAAACCCCATAGTTTTTCTCCAGAAAATATTGGCGCAATGACGTAAGACTTCATTTCATACTGCTCTAAAATGTCAATATGACATTGAGAATGACCCATTTGATAAATGTCATTGGCCACAAAGGTTTCACCTTTGGCATAACGTCCTCCTTGAGTGTCTTGTAAGTGAGTATCTTCCCAGACCATGTAAAAATCAGGGCCTACCATTTTTACCCAACCATTACCCACTGACTCAGCGACAAACTCGCCACTCCAGTCAGGTTTGAAGCGATAGACACCGACGCGATCGCACTTTAATAATTGACGTACTTCTTGAGTGGTTGTTTGAAAAAGCTTATCGACATTTGATGCTCGCAAAATTTTGTCGATGACTTTAGCTACCGATTTTTTTGCTAGTAGCCGCTGTTGCTGTTCTTTTTGGAATTCAAAGCTCTGTAATTTATAGGTCAGTTCTGTTGTAATTTGAGATAGTAGACTAATTTCTACTTCTTGCCACTGTCGTATTGAGTAGCAATTATTTACTGACAGTAATCCCCATACTTTACCTTCTACTAAAATCGGCAAACTTAAACTAGCTTTAATTTGAAATTTATCTAGCAGTTGCTTTTGATAAGGTGTAAGTTGTATCTGATTAATATCGTCAATAACTACAGATTCTATATAGTCTTGATTGGTATATAAGCCAAAAATAATTCCGGGAATATTTTCGCCTAAAGTCGGTGTCCAACCTAATGTTCTAGATTCTGCTAAAACATTACCTGATTCCCGCGAAGTAAACTGATAAATTAAGGCGCGATCGCAGCCAATCTTTTCTCTAATCTGCGCTACAGTGATTTTGAGTAGTGTATCTAGGTCTGGTGCTTGGCGCATGTGAGTTGTGATGTCTTGCAATTGTCGCCGCCAAGTTTTAAATTCCTGAGCAATCGCATTTAATAAAGTTATTTCATTGCTAGCAATATTCGCTATATTAGCGTTACCATTTTGATTTTCTAATTCAGAGATTAGATGCTCATTTTCCTGGCTACTGTTATACAAAAACGTCATTTGATTAACCTCAAAACTTGTGATAGATAATAATTTGATATGTGGCAGCTAAGAATGATTTGGCATTTGGTCATTAAAGATAAAGAATTGTCAAAATTCTCTACCTAATTAACCATTACTAAATGTTCAATTATGAATCCCCCACATGGGAGCTTGGATAATAGTTGTGGCATCCAAATTAAAAATCATGTCCTCCGAATCGCTAATAAAGTATCCCTGTAAAAAAGGTGATATTTTCGGATAAAATAATTCAGCAGTTGCAGGTTTCATTTCCTTAGTATCCAGCCATTCAATATCTATAAGCTGTCGCACCAATAAGCCCAAATATTTACCCTTGTTTTCCAGAACAATCGCCATCATTCTTGAAAGTAAATTTGGCCCTTGCGAAATTGGAGGATAACCTAACATTTCCTCTAAATCCACTAACCAAAGCATTTCACCACGCCAGTTATAAATACCCAAAACGCTACTAGGCATTTGAGGAACGGCACATATTTCAGGTAATGGCACTTGCAAAACTTCTGTAATGTGTTGTAACGAAATTACGGCTGTATCACTTACTCCCAAATTAAAACTTAAAAACTTTTCCTGTGTTTCCAAAGTTATTAATCCTTTGTCATTTATTATTTATCTTTAGCCACTATTTACAGTTATTGTTTGTTTTTGTAGAGGTTCTAACTGAGAAATAGTAACTTCTAGGGATTGTTGATTTATGACATTTTTACTAATTAAGTAATCGCTTTAAAATTACCACTAGCTCGTCTCGATCAATCGGTTTTGATAGATAACCATCAGCGCCCAACATATTACCCCAAATTTTATCTACATCACTATTTTTTGTAGAGCAAAAAACTACAGGTATTTTGCTAGTGTTGGGATTATTTTTCAGTTCTCGGCAAATTTCAAAGCCACTCTTCCCCGGTAAAATTACGTCGAGAAATATTAGGTCTGGCTTATTTTTATCTATTTTGTCTTGAGCCTCTTCACTGCTAGTGGCGCTCATCACAGAATAACCTGCCTGTTGTAAGTAACGGCTGATTATTTCCATATCTGTTAAGCCATCTTCAACAACTAAAACAGTATTCATGGTAATTACTCGTTAAATTTTTCTCAAAATGTAAACAAATTAGATATCCAAATCCTAAATGATTTCCCAAACAAGACATGGAAGGGACTAGAGACTAGCCCTAACCCCTTTGCCCTAACCAATATTTCACAAATCAAATAGGACTGCTATAAATACAAAAATTTGTATTTGTCTAATTTTGGTTCAATCTTTATGTATCAACCTCAGAAAAAGTACGTAATAAACATAACTTAATATGTATTTAAATATAAAATATTCTTATCATCGAATTTGGAATTTTTGATTGAAAACTCCAAAATTTAAAATGCCTGAAAGTCAGCGAATCTAAAAGCGATAATAAATCCAAAATTTAAAATTAATTAACAGAGCCAGTGACTTGATTGCTGGAGTAAATCTGAAATATAAAATAGTTTGACCTCAATAATTTAATTTTTACTGAGGTGAAAAGTCTATAAATTTTGCAGAAGAATTCAGAGTAAAAAATAGCCTCTAATTCTTCCTAATTGCAAACCTCTAAATTAGATTTACTCTTTTCGGTGGATACAGTCGGTGTAGGTAAATATTTACGTACTATACTCATTACCTTATCAGCCACTACAGGTTTAGTGAGAAAATCTGTAGAACCAACCACTTTGGCACGAACTCTATCTAAAAGACCATCACTGCCCGTTAATATAATTATTGGCGTGTTGGAAAAGGTAGATATTCGTCGCAACTGAGTACAAATTTCGTAACCACTAGCAACTGGCATAATCAAATCCAAGAAAATCAAGTCTGGTTTATCCTGAATGAGAATTGGTAGAGCTTGTACAGCATCTTGAATCTTGACAAACCTTAATCCATTGGAAGTGATAATATCCTCTAGCATTTTACATACTTGAGGGCTATCATCAACGCAAGCCACTAATGGAGCAATCCGCTTTTTTGCTTGTGTGGTGGTAGAGTTATTGTTGACTTCAGTAATTCCTAAAGGCAAGTCAGGTACTTCCACCAATTCAATGATTCCTTTAAGGATATAGGGAAGCAAGGAACGCGTGAGGGGTAGTACACTCTGCTTCATTTTCATGGCTAAATCTCGCAGAGTGAATTTACCATTGATTAAATTCACAAAGTTTTTGTAGACAGATGGACTTACCATCTGCTCAAGTTGTTCTGGTCGCCGCAGAATTGGTGCCAAATCAGGAGAAAAATTTGCTAAACCAGCTTCTGACCAAATTTTCCACGAGTCTTGCATATGCTTTACAGACATTTCTGCACTCGTGAAGCTCATTGGAGTTTCTAAGATAACTTCTTGGCTGCGATTGCAACTTATAGATGCAAAGTTTCCTTGCAGAGCTAGGTCAAATAATAGTTCTGCTATCGTGTTATCGACAATAGAGTTAATCTGATCTCGCTGGATTTTCTGTTTTTTATACAAAACTTCTAGAAGGCGATAATCCCAGTAATCGATTGATAGGTCTTGCAAACGCAACTGCAACTTATCAACATCAATCTGCGGACAATTTTGAGCTATATGTCTACGCCAACGTCGGAAGGGATGAGTTCCCCCTGTTGCCCAAACTATTCGTCCCAGCCGATAGTAAAAAGTCCATTGGCTGCCCTTTGAACTCTTAATATTTAATTTGCCATTATATTGTAGCTGAGTACAAGTTTTAAATTCATTTACTAGATTATTTGAAATAACTTCCCGCTGGGACATAGTTTGTTCCTTTTGTAAAAAAGCCAACCCTTAAAAAACCCACGCTAGCTATATAGTGGTCAGCAGATATGTGAATAAGTGGAAATACATTTGGTATATAGCAGTCTAAATCAAGATTATTAAAAGCAAGGAAGATGAGAAGATAGCAAAACTATGCTGTGAAATAATTTATCTCGCATAGAGTTTTATTGGCAGACTTTAGTTTTCTGCTAATATTTATGACTTAAGGAGGTTGCCATAGTCCACATCGTGATGTGTCTAGTATTGATATATTATTTTAATAATTTTCATACTGAATCATATCCGTATAAGTTCTGAATTTTTGTTTAAAAAACATTAGCAGTCTTTAGAGAGTCATGCTTTATTTATTGGAATTGAGAATAAATGTTAAAAATATTTATTTAAATTCACTATTCTTAATAGTGCTATTTAATGTTAGCTTTTCTAGAGAATATTTTTCTAAAAAAAAGGCGTGCTACTAAGAGAAGTAGCAGCCATATTATTAGAATATTTATTTAGGAAAATTTTTCAAGGTTGCTTATGGTTTTGATAGCTGACAACAGCTTCCCTGAGATTACTTTGGTGTTCTGAAAGAAGCCGATCACCTTCGTCTTTTTCTAAACCAGTCCAGTGCATTAATAGCGCTAGCTTCACCCATTTACCACTGCGTTCTAGTAAAAAACCAGAAGCTTCCCGACTTAAACCTGTGAGGTCTTGCAAAATTCGCAAAGCGCGATCGCGTAACTTTTGATTTGTTACCGCTACATCCACCATCCGATTGCCATAAACTTTGCCTAGTTTGACCATTACCCCGGTAGAAAGAATATTTAAAGCTAACTTTGTAGCTGTACCAGCTTTCAGACGAGTTGAGCCAGCAATGATTTCTGGCCCTGTCAATAGCCGAATGTCAATATCGGCATCAAAGCTAACTTGTTCAGCCGGAACACAGGCGATAAAAATAGTAATGGCTCCTCGCTGACGAGCAGCATGAAGCGCACCGTGGACATAAGGCGTTGTCCCACCAGCGGTAATGCCGACTACGACATCTAACTGGGTAATATGTCGCCCAGCGATCGCAGCCTCACCATCTTCGATACTGTCTTCTAAATCTTCGGAACTACGTACCAGTGCCCCAGCGCCACCAGCAATAATCC
Source organism: Nostoc edaphicum CCNP1411 (assembly GCF_014023275.1). Lineage (NCBI taxonomy): Bacteria > Bacillati > Cyanobacteriota > Cyanophyceae > Nostocales > Nostocaceae > Nostoc > Nostoc edaphicum. The sequence goes on along the minus strand of NZ_CP054698.1, from coordinate 5,054,834 downwards.
CCTGTACCAACTCTGGGGGTGTACAAAAAGTAGGTGGACACTCAGCAGCATCTAACACCCCTAACCTGCCACTTGTCCCTGCACCAATATAAAATAGGCGTCCTCCGTGGCGCAAACGCTCTGCGGTGCGCTCAATTGCTTCAGCCAACTGAATTTTTGCCGCTGCAACTGCTGCGACTGCCTTTTGGTCTTCGTTATTAAACAACTCCACTAATTCCAGAGAACTGAGTTGGTCTAAGTTTAGACTGTTAGGATTTACCAGCTCTGTTAAAAGATGCCCACGTTCCTGCAAGTTTGTCATTTGTCCTCTGTCATTTGTCATTTGTCCTACAGTAAGCCGCCTATGTCTATTGTCATTAGTCAATTAGCGACCAATGACCAATGACCAATGACCAATGACTAATGACTAATGACTAATTACAGCAATCCTTCCAATTTGCGACGCATCTTTTCTAGTTCAGAATCAGACAATTCTGGTTCTTCTAGTGGCTGTTGATTGAGAGGGAAGGTGTCTTCAACAGTATCCTCCTTCTGGGCGTCTGCTTGCCAATCAGTTTCTTCGACATTCAATTCTGGGGGAGTGACAACTAAATTGCTGTTTTCTGGGATGATTTCCCATTCATATCCAGCACTTTCGCAAAATTCCTTGATTTCCTCAGCATCGATCGGCTCTGGTGTCGGTGCGGGAAAATCCTGAGCTTCCAGCATCAGAGCAAAGCGGGTGGCGTCGTCTTCTGACTCGAACATCAGAATTTTATTGCGATCGCCCTCCCGAATCGTGTGAATCCCCTCATTTTCCGTTCGAGCATTAAAAATTAATACAAAGACACGCATTGGTGTAATCATCTGTCTTTTTTAAGGTCTATTCATATTAAAGTTCTAGGTTGTGCTTCAGCGAAAGTCACAGGAACAATTTTCACTCTATTGAGATCAGATTTTCCTGAAAACGCCAATATTATTAAGCATAAGTATTGAATCAAGCAAATACCGTAACTTAACTAATGAGGTCTTGGGTTTAGTTGGCGTATCCTGGAAATGGCATACTGAATCAATGTGCCAGTTAATGCTTGTGTGTGCCAGCGACATCTGGCAATTAATACAGTGAAAGCAAATGACTAAAACTCCCAATCAAGATATTCTCTCCCCGTCCCCTATCCGCAAGCGTCTGTGGTTGCTGGTGTTGAGTCGGGGTAGCATTACTTTGGGCGGACTTTTACTGTTAGGAGTTATCATCGGTATTTGGCGGTTGTGGACTTTTGTCCAAACAGAATTAACGCCTTTGGCACAACAAAGTCTCACGACTACACTCAACCGTCCGGTAAAACTGGGAAGAGTCACACAATTTTCGTTGACGGGAGTGGAGTTTGGGGCTTCAGCTATCCCAGCCACACCCACAGATCCAGATCGGGCCGCAGTCGAAGCTGTAGAGGTGGGTTTTGACCTGCCACAACTAATCTTTAACCGCCACTTAAAGCTAGATGTTACCTTAGTCAATCCAGATATTTACATTGACCAAGATGACCAAGGGCGCTGGGTTTCCACTAATTTAGCGCCGTCAGGTGAAGGCGGCGCAATTAAAACCGATTTGGACAATTTGCGGTTTCGCAATGCCAAGCTGGCGTTGATGCCGCAGGAGAGGGCAGAGGAAGTAGGGGGCAGGGGGCAGGGGGCAGGGGGAGCAACATCCCCCTCATCTCCCATAACATTTTCTCAACTGAACGGATCTGCACAGCTTTTAGCAAATAACCAGTTGGTCAGGTTTGAAGTGGGGGGTCATGCAGATAGTGGTGGTAATATTTCCATTCAGGGTGAGACGCAATCTAAGGTGCTAGCGGGTAACTTTCAGTTGCGATCGCAAGACTTGCTGGCTGCGGATATTACTCGACTAATTAAGTTACCAGTGAACTTACTGACTGGTCGAGCCAATGGCGACTTGTTAGTTCGGTTGATGCCAGGACAGGATACTTTATTGTATGGCAGTGCGACTGTGCAAGGGGTAACACTTCAAATACCCAAAGTCCCGCAACTGTTGAGCAATAGTCAAGGAAATCTCCGCTTTCAGGGAACGGAGTTGCAGTTAGATAATATTACTACCAACTACGGTAAAATTCCCCTAGTGGCTACGGGAATTATCGACACTCAAGCAGGCTTTAAGTTGGCAGGGCGTGTAAATGCGGTGAGTTTGGCTAATGCCCAAGAGACTCTCAAGGTAAAACTACCTGTACCGATCGCTGGACAAGTACAAGCAGACTTGCAGATTACCGGATCAACTAAAGAACCAATTCTCTCAGGTACAGTTGCCACAATTCAAACTGCCCGGATTGATAAAGTTGATTTTAATAGCATCAGTAGTAAGTTTGAGCTTGTTACTAGTTCCTCTTTAATTACCCTAAAAGATATTCAAGGTAAAGCCAAAGTTGGTGGTGAGATCACGGGCGCTGGTAAAATTCAACTCGGTGAAACCCCGCGACTGGATTTAAATTTTGCTGCCAAGAATGTTCCAGGGGATGCGATCGCAAAAGTTTATGAAACAACACCCGCTTTCCAAATCGGCAATGTCTCAGCTACAGCCCAACTAACCGGCGCTCCTACCGATGTCCAAACTGTGGTAAGATTCCAAGCTCCTAACGGAACTTACCCTGGAACTGGCGAAGTTGCGATCGCTCCAAATCGCACTGTCTCTTTCCGTAATGTGGCTCTGAATGTAAGTGGTGGTAAAGTACGGGCAACTGGTAGTTATGCCAATGATCGTTGGCAAGCTGTGGCTGTTGCCTCTGGGGTAAAATTGGAACCCTTTGTAGATAAAAGTCAACTGCAAAATGTCTCGTTGGCGGGGGCACAGTTTAATGGTCGTCTCATCCTCTCAGGCAGCACAGCACCATTTGAAATTGCCACGATTCGCAGTGATGGTGCAGGAGTTCAAATTGGTGGCGGCACGGTTGCAGTTTCTAATGTCCAACTACAAGACCAAGGCTTCTCTGCTCAACTTATAGCTAATGGTGTGCGGTTGGGGCGGATATTGAAACAGTCTCCCCCAGCTTTAAATAATCCATTGGCGGGTACGTTCCAAATCGCAGGCAACAGAGATAATTTCAGTCTGAAAACCCTCAGTGGCACTGGGGAAGGCCGCCTTACTATTGGTCGTGGTACGGTTACAGCCAATAATATCCAAGTGGGTAATGGTGTATATCAGGCGCAAGTTCAAGCTAAAAATGTGCCTGTGCAACAGTTGGCAACATTACCAAAGCAGTTCCAAGGGGCGTTGACTGGTCAGTTCAACGTAGCGGGTTCTGTTGAGTCGTTTCAACCGCAAACTATTCAAGCCAGCGGTCAGGCGCGGATCAATGTTGCGGGTGGAACTATTACAGCCAATAATATCCAAGTCGGTAATGGTGTATATCAAGCGCAAGTTCAGGCTAAGAATGTACCTGTGCGGCAGTTGGCAGCAGTACCACCACAGTTTGGAGGGACGTTAACTGGTCAAGTAAACGTGGCGGGTTCTGTTGAATCGTTCCAACCACAAACTATCCAAGCTATAGGTCAAGCGCGAGTGGATGTTGCAGGTGGAACTATTACAGCCTCTAATATCCAAGTCGGTAATGGTGTATATCAGGCACAAGTTCAAGCAAATAATCTACCGTTGCAGCAGTTGGCAGCAGTACCCCCGCAGTTCCGGGGAGCCTTAACTGGTCAAGCAAACGTGGCGGGTTCTATTGAATCGTTCCAACCGCAAACCATCCAAGCCAGCGGTCAAGGACGGTTGGATGTTGCAGGTGGAACGATCGCAGCTTCTAATATCCAATTGGCTAATGGTCGCTATCAAGCTGTAGTTGATGCTTCCGGTGTGGAATTAAATCGGTTAAATCAGCAATTGCGGGGTCAATTTGGCGGTCAGTTACAATTAGCTGGCACGCTAGGATCATCCAAGTTAGCTGATGTGCGTGCTGCTGGACAGGTGCAATTATCCCAAGGTATCCCTGGTCTTGAGCAACCTCTGACGGCTGCGATCGCTTGGAGTGGTGAAAGGCTGACCATTGAGCGAGCAACTGCTCCCGGTTTAAGTGTTACTGGTAACATATTAGCCAATGCTAAGGGAGCGGGCATACCGGAAATTACTGCATTAAATCTCAACGTCCAAGCGCAGAATTACAACTTAAAACAGTTACCAATCAATCTTCCTAATCAGGTTGCTGTGGCGGGGAGAGTTGATTTTAATGGTCAAATCACTGGTAAGCTGCCCTTGCCAAATGTAGTAGGGCAAATTAATTTACGAGATTTAGTTGTTCAAGATATTGCTTTTGAGCCGTTGTTGACTGGAAACATCGATTCAGCACAGGGACGCGGTTTAAATTTGAACTTGGCAGGAAATAGCGATCGCCTGGCCTTCAATTTAGATGCCAATAATCGTCCGAAATCCTTCTTAGTCAAATGGCAGCAAGCATCAGCAACAGGTAATGTTCAAGGGAATGATTGGGCGCTCAAAGTTGCCAATTTCCCCTTACAAATATTGAATTTGACTCCGCCGCCAATTACTCGCCTGGGTACTGGTAAGATAGCTGGATTGTTAACTGGGGATTTGCTGTTTAATCAGCAGACATTGGCAACAACGGGGAATTTAGCGATCGCTAATCCGCAAATTGGCCGGGTTAAAGGCGATCGAATAGCTGCTCAATTCCGCTACGGTGACGGGAAAGCCACACTCGCTAGTAGCGAATTTGTCAAAGGAAAAAGTAGCTACGCTCTTGTCGGTACTTTTGCCCAAAGCCCTAAAGGGCCTCAACTACAAGGTAAACTGAACGTCAACCAGGGAGAGATCCAAGATGTTTTATCTGTAGCACAGATATTTGATTTACAAAATTTGCCAGGTGGTTCAGCAGAAATCTACGGCACAGCAGCGGATCTAACCACCACCTCCCAAGGAGCGCCAAATCAACCCTTATTAACCCAAATCCAACGGTTTTCTGAAATTGAAGCTTTGGTAGCAGAACAGGAAGAACAGCGACTTAATTCCACTCCCATACCAGATTTGGCAGATTTAAAGGGGACTTTCAACGGGGAGGTGGCTGTAAATACAGCTACAGCCAATGGATTATCAGTGGATTTTAATTTGAATGGACAAAACTTTGCCTGGGGTAAAAAGGAAGAAAAAAATCGTTTTTATACTGCCGACAAAGTGATTGCCGAAGGCAACTTTGAAAATGGTGTTTTAAGTTTGCGACCATTACGGCTCGAATCTGAAAACAGGCTGATTGCCTTCACTGGTAACGTTGGCGGTGATGAACAATCTGGCCAGTTGCGAGTGAACAATTTTCCCGTACAACTATTGAATAATGTTGTCAAACTACCAGTTGGAATCACAGGGAATCTTAACGGTACAGCAGCTTTAGCAGGCAGCATTGCTAATCCCCAAGCTAGAGGGGAATTGCAAATTACAGAAGGAATACTAAATCAGAATAAAATAGAGTCAGCGATCGCAAGTTTCAGCTATGCCAACGGACGCTTAAATTTTGGTAGTACTGTAGCCGTTGCTGGGCCAAAACCTGTTGATATTACTGGCAGCATTCCTTATAAATTGCCTTTTGCCTCCGTCGCACCAGACAGTGAGCAAATCAGTTTGGATATGAAATTGGAAAACGAGGGATTGGCACTGTTAAACGCATTAACTAATCAAGTGGTATTTGAGAAAGGTGAAGGAGAAATAGACCTCAAGGTACGCGGAACATTGCAAAAACCCGAAGTAGATGGAATTGCTACTATTAGTAATGCTACTTTTTCAGCCCAGGCTTTGCCAGGTAAACTCAGACGTGTAACAGGTAGAGTACTGTTTAATTTTGACCGCATCTTAGTAGAAAATCTTGAAGGTAGATTTAGCCGTGGGAAGGTAGAAGCATCTGGGGAAATTCCCATCTTCAACAATGAGAACGCGACTATCAACAATCCCCTGACTGTTAATCTCGATCAGCTAGCGTTGAATCTGAAGGGACTTTACCAGGGAGGTGCTAGCGGCAATTTGCAGATTACTGGTTCTGCCCTTAGCCCAGTAATTGGCGGTAAAGTAAACTTATTTGATGGTCAGGTGTTGCTGGCAGAATCTACTGACACGACTTCATCTGCAAATGATAGCGGTCTTGGTGTATCACCCACAAAAGATAATAAGCAGAGTAAAGCTGAAATTGGGAATGAAATGGGAAATGCGATCGCTAGATTTAATAATCTAGATTTAGAACTAGGCAAAAACGTCCAAATTACCCGTCCCCCTATTCTTAACTTCCGCGCCACTGGTAATCTCATAGTTAACGGCTTAATCAATCAGCCAATACCCGACGGCACTATCCAGTTAGAAAAAGGTGGTGTAAATTTATTTACTACCCAATTTAACCTTGCTCGTGGCTATAAACATACCGCAACATTTAGTCCCACTCAACCCCGCGACCCCGACTTAGATATTCGGCTATTTGCCAAAGTACTAGACGTAACTCAAAGTAATGATTTCAGCCGGATAAATACCACAGGTTTATCATCCTTAGAAAGTGTTCGAGTCGAAGCCACTATCAACGGTCTCGCCAGCAAACTAAACGAAAATCTAGAACTAACAAGCAGTCCGTCACGTAGTCAAACCGAAATTGTTGCTCTTTTAGGAGGTGGATTTGTAGACACCCAAGGACGTGCTGACAGTACTTTAGGTCTAATTAACATTGCAGGCTCGGCTGTGTTCAACAATTTTCAGTCAGCTTTTAACCAGATTGGCAGTACATTTGGTTTAAGTGAATTACGGATATTTCCTACAGTTATTTCTGAGAATCCCGAAGCTGGAAGAAGCAATTCAACTTTAGAATTAGCAGCAGAGGCTGGGGTTGACATTACTTCTAAAATATCCGTTTCTAGTATTAAAATTTTAACAACTAATGACCCCTTCCAATGGGGTGTTAATTACCGAATAAACGATGAATTTCGTGTGCGTGCTTCCACTAATTTAACCGATGATAGTCGTGCAGTAGTGGAGTATCAAACGCGGTTTTAAATAAAAAATAATTGAAAGGGCGTAGGCATCACTTTACCATTATCCAAAATTCATATCCTTGTTATTCCCTTTTGTCCTTGCTTATCAATAGCTTGTCTTACAAAGCTTGATTTTGTGCAGTTTAAATATCAAATTGTGATATTATCCCCATCCTGTTGATTAATAACTAATCGCAAAATTGATAACCCTAAAATTATCAAAAATAGCACTAGCCCAATTGTGCAAGCGTAGCTAATTTCCAAATTGTTGAAGGCTTGCTCATATAGATAATAAACAATCGTTTTCGAGCTACTGAGTGGTCCCCCTTGGGTCATAATGTATACCTCTTCAAATACTTTGGTTGCAGAAATAGCCGAAATTACCGCCACTAGTGCTAGATACGGTTTCATTAAAGGTATGGTAATATCCCAATGTTTGCTGATTCCATACGAGCCATCAATTGCAGCGGCTTCGTACACATCAGCGGGAATTGATTGCAACCCCGCCAAATAAATCACCATGTAGTAGCCTAGTCCTTTCCACACGGTGACAGCCATAACGCTGGCAAGAGAAATTGGTACAATACCAAAAATTTTGTCTGGGCTAGTCAGCCAAGGAATACCTTCTGGAAAAATACCTAAAGCTTTAAATAACTGATTAAGTAATCCGTTTTCTGCGTACAGCCATTTCCAAGCTATTCCCGCAACCACCATTGAAATTACCACTGGAGTGTAGTATGCCGATCTAAACCAATTCATCCCCCGCAGTTTTTGATTTACCAATATTGCCAGTACTAAGGGAGCAATTACTAAAATTGGTACTACACCAACAAGATATAGAAAAGTGTTTTCTAAGGTTTTCCAAAAAACTGCATCTTTCCAAAGCTTGAGAAAGTTTGCGAAACCTATCCATAGTGGCGGCTGGGCAATATCTTCATAGCTAGTAAAACTGAGGTAAAACGCTTGCAGTGCAGGCCAAAAAACAGTTAAACCCAAAAGAACCAAAGCGGGTAGTAAAAATAAATAAGGAGTTAGTCTCTGTTTGATGAATATCCAATTTTTAGGCGTCAATTGATTCATATAAATTCTAATAGTTGTTTTTGCTTGGTCAAAATCCTTAAGAAAAAGAATTTGGGGATGTGAGTAGATTTAAGCTTCAATATTTTAAGAGCATATATTTACGTAGCGCTTCGCGCTTGCCATTGGCATCGCTAATTAATAACTTGGAGATCAACTGCAATGGAAACTCAGCACAACTCGTCGTCAATTGAACATCAAAATGTCCCCATAAACCACCGTGGACTACATGACTTTTTGTATAGTTCCGATGACGAACACACCGCCATTGAGGTGAGTATAACCCCTGAACTGGCAAACGATGGTACTGAAATCATTGATCTTGAGACTTGGAGTGCAGCTGCTCAGAATGCTAAAATTGCAGGTGTTTACGCAGTATTGGACGCAGTACGCTGTACACAGCACATTGGCTATTCTCGGAATGTATTGCTTTCCCTAAACGGTCATGTCACTAAAAATGGTAAGCAAAAGTGTGCTTTTGTCCGCGTGCAAGCATTCAAGTTCCCCAAGCGTCAAGAAATGGAAGATTTGCGAGATGCGTGGATAGCAGAACTCGAAAGTACACCACCTGGTAACGCAACTGATCGCGGAATGTGGGCTAGCACGGTAGGCGAAGCTGCAAAAGCGGTAATGTCAGAGGCGGAACGCCAAGCCTATGAGGAGAAAAAGCTAAAACTGCGGAAAGCAATGGCTGACACAACTCTCTCTAAAGAGTCAGAAACAATAAATGCCAGTGAAGCCGAACGTCAGCGTCAACTTGAAGCTGCTGTGACAAATGATGACTGGAGTGTAATTATCGACGCACAGACACAAGAAACCAAGTCTTAGGATGAGTGTTAAGCCCTCTGCTTATTTCCCCACTTGGATACCCTCATATCTTTACAGAATAGAGTATCCAAGTATTTAGATTTTGCTAGCTTGGCAGATTTTAAACAGCAGAAATGGCACAAACCTGTAATCCGACAGGTGTGTGAATAATCACTGATTCTACACCGAAGACTTGTGCGATCGCATTTGGTGTCAGGACTTGTTCCGGTGTACCAACTTCCCAAATATGACCCTGTTTTAATAATCCAATACGGGAACTATACCGTGCTGCCAAATTCAGTTCGTGTAAAACTGTAATAATAGTTAATTCCTGCTGCTGATTCAGTCCTTTGAGCAGTTCCAATAGTTGCAACTGATAGTTGATATCTAAAAAAGTTGTCGGTTCATCTAATAGTAAAACTTTTGGCTCTTGCGCTAGTGCTAGAGCTAAAAAAGCCCGTTGTCTTTCACCGCCTGATAGTTGTTCGACTAAGCGATCGCTCAGTTTTTCTAGTTGTGTCTTTTTAATTGCAGTTTCAACTTTGAGCCAATCTTCAGCGTTTAGTTCCCATTGCCACCAAGGTTGATGCGGCGTGCGTCCTAAACTTACTAATTGTCGCACTGTTAACCCAACGGGAACCGTTTGTTGTTGCGGTAATAATGCCAGTTTCTGTGCAACTAAATTTGGGGGTTGAGAGTGAATTGCCTTACCATCAAGTAGCACCGTTCCATATTGTGGCGAGAGAATACGACTCAGCAATTTGAGTAAAGTAGATTTACCTGAGCCATTAGCACCAACTAAACTCAACCATTCTCCTGTTTGCAGAGTAAGGTTAATGTCTTGGACAATTGGTACTGTGGTATAACCGCCTGTGAGGTTTTGCAGTTCGAGTGGCATTTCAGAAAATCAAAAATGAAAGATGTAGTAAACAACAATTTTTAGAGAGGCGT